>CAWCII010000016.1:0-86030 GCA_963795575.1 uncultured Actinomycetes bacterium
GCAACCCGGCCAGGTACAGCGGGCGGCCTTCCGCGAAGGGATGGACGTCGGCAGCCACCCCCACCCGGGGCAGGAACGACTGCTCGGCAGGCATCGCCAGCGCCGGCGGCGCTGTCAGCCGACCAGGACCTCGTCGAGCAGCGCCTCGGCCTTGTCCTCGTTGGTCTTCTCGGCCAGCGCCAGTTCGCTGACCAGGATCTGCCGGGCCTTGGCCAGCATGCGCTTCTCGCCGGCCGACAGCCCGCGCTCCTTGTCCCTGCGCCACAGGTCCCTGACGACCTCGGCGACCTTGTTCACGTCACCGGAGGCGAGCTTTTCGAGATTTGCCTTGTACCTGCGGGACCAGTTGGTGGGCTCTTCGGTGTGCGGCGCCCGTAGCACCTCGAAGACCCGCTCGAGACCTTCCTGCCCGACGACGTCCCTGACACCGACGAGCTCGGCGTTGTCCGCCGGCACACGTACGGTCAGGTCGCCCTTGTCGACCTTGAGGACCAGGTAGATTTTTTCCTCACCCTTCATCGAGCGGCTCTCGACAGCTTCGATACGAGCGGCCCCATGATGGGGGTAGACGACCGTGTCGCCGACCTTGAAAGACATGTGGCAAGTACCCCTTCCGCTGAAATCATGATAGCACGCGCAGCGAGGTCGATAAAGCCTTCGGCTCAATGAAAGTGCAGGTCAGAGACCAAATTCGGTCGCGGGAAGGGCGCAGGCGGCCACCTCGACGTCCGGGGAGCCCGGCTCGCCGCCGCCGGGATGTCCGCCGCCACCGCGCCCCGGGCGCGTCCGGGATCCGCCGAGGCCTGCCGGACTGCCAGCCCCAGGCCCACGCGAACCCTGCCGCAAGCCTGCGCGAACGCTGCCGAAGAGCCGCCGGACCGCCGACCGCAGGCCCGCGCCAGCGCAGCGCAGGCCTCCGGCCGGCCGCGCACGATGCCGGGACCACGGCAAGCCCTGCTGCCGCGGGGCATCGAATTCTGCCGGGCTCGTTCCCGGTGGCGCATACCGCTCCCGGCAGGCACATACTGGAGAGAAGATGGCCGCTCACGCGGAAGAGGTGCGCGTGGACCCAAGCAGCGATCCCGGCCGGGACGATTACGGGCTTCCTCCGGTTGACATCGAGATCCCCGACGATGCCAGGGATCTGGACCGTGATGTCCAGGCCTACCACCGCGAGCTCAGGGCCCGCGCGGCGGCGCATGCGGGTCCGGCGGATGCCGGCCGCTGGCCCGGCACGGCATGGTCATACCGCTGGTCGCCGGGCTGCCTGGCGCTGACCCTGCTGTCCGGCACCCTGCTGACCGTGCTGGCCAACCGCCAGGTCTCGCCGCGCCCGGCCGGGCGCCGACGGGCACGGCCCAGCGGGCCCCGTCCGCGGCGGGCCGGGAACATCAAGATCGGCGCGGTCGGCACCGGCCCAGCCAGCCCGGCATCCGGGCTGCTTCCGAATGCCCGGTGCACGCTGTTGGACGGCAAGCATGTCGGGCTGCGCAGCCTGGTCCCCGCCGTGCTGGCCTGGGTGCCGACGGGCTGCGGGTGCGGCGCGGGCGCTGCAGGCAGCTGGCGAGGCAGGCCGCCCAGGCGCACGTCGGGATCTATCTCGTCGGCACCGGCCGGGCCGCGCCGAGCTGACCGGGCTGGCCCGGCAAGTGGGCCCGGGACAGCCAGGTGGTGGACGACACCACCGACGCGCTCGGCAACACCTACAGGCCTACGGGGTGACCGCCATCCTGCGCGCACCGCGACGGACGTGCGGTACGACGTGGTACGCCGGCTCGCCTCGACCGGCGCAGCAGCAGATCGCGGCCCGGCTGCAGGCGCTCGCTGTCTCGGACGGCAGCCGTCTGCGTCCGGCTCGCCCGCGCTGCCGGGCATGCCGGCGCCCCGCGCGCCTGACCGCGGCGCCGCGGGCCGGCCGCCCGGCCGGCCAGGCCGACCGCTACGCTGTGCGTCGTTCCGGTTCTCGCGTCGCCATGGAATCCGAGGAGAGCATCCGTGAGCCGAAGCCGCCGGGCAATCACGCCCATCGGCCGCCTCGCCATCGCGGCCGCCGTGGCCGGCCTGGCCCCCGGGGTGGCGGCCTGTGACGCCGGCAACAACGCCCCGACCCTCGCAGTACCACCCGCAGAGCGACGGCATCGACACCGCCGTCCACGGAATCGAGATCAGGGATGCGTTCGTGCTCGGCGCGCCGATCGGGTCTCGGTGCCGGCCGGCCAGTCCGCCGGGGTCTTCCTCGCCCTGTACAACCAGGGCCAGCCCGGACCAGCTGACGGGCGTCACCGCGCCAGGCGCCGCGAAGTCGGTCACGCTCCCGGCCGGCGGGATCAGCCTGGCAGCTAGCAGGCCGGTCTACCTGACCGGCCCGCAGCCCAAGATCGTGCTGACCGGCCTCACCCGCCCCCTGGCCGAGCGGGCGGGTCGGTCAGTGTCGTCGCTGGACTTCCTGAACGCGGGCGCGTCACGCTGACCGTCCCGGTGCTGCCGCGGTCCGACGACTACGCGACGTTCTCGCCCGCGCCCGCCCCCGCGCCCTCGCCAACACGGCCAAGAGCGGCAAGGCCAGCGCCAGCGCGTCGCCCAGCGCCGGCGTCGACCACGCTCGGCGCCGCCGCCAGCACTCCGTAGCCGGGCCGGCCGCCGTCGAGCAGAGCGGCCGCCGCCAGCCGGGCGGCTACCGGCAGCAGGCCCGGCGGCCAGGCGGGCCGGCGTCGAGCAGGCCGGAGCCCGTCAGCCGGCGGGCTCGAACTTGTAGCCGAGGCCGCGGACGGTCACGATGTGGCGCGGGCTGGCCGGGTCGGTCTCGATCTTCGCCCGCAGCCGCTTGACGTGCACGTCGAGCGTCTTGGTGTCGCCCACGTAGTCCGCGCCCCAGACCCGGTCGATGAGCTGCATCCGGGTGAGCACCCGGCCGGCGTTGCGCAGCAGCACCTCGAGCAGCTCGAACTCCTTCAGCGGCAGCTGCACCTGCTCGCTGCGGGCGGTCACCACGTGCCGGTCCACGTCCATCCGGACCGGCCCCGACTCCAGGATCGAGGCGGGCTGCTCGTCGGCCTCGCCGCGCCGCCGCAGCACGGCGCGCATCCGCGCGACGAGCTCGCGGGAGGAGAACGGCTTGGTCACGTAGTCGTCGGCGCCGAGTTCGAGGCCGACGACCTTGTCGATCTCGCTGTCCTTGGCGGTCAGCATGATCACCGGCACGTTCGACCGTTCCCTGAGCGTCCGGCAGACTTCGCTGCCCGGCAGGCCGGGCAGCATGAGGTCGAGCAGCACCAGGTCGGCGCCGCTGCGGTCGAACGACTCGAGCGCGTCCGGCCCGGTGGGGCAGACGGCGACCTCGAAGCCCTCCTTGCGGAGCATGTAGGAGAGCGCGTCGCTGAACGACTCCTCGTCCTCCACGACCAGCACGCGTGTCACTTGACTGCCTCCCTGGAGGATTGCGGTACGGGCGGGGCATGGCTGGCTTGGAAGGCGGCGTGCGGCGGTCGCAGCGGAAGCCGCAGCGTGAAGGTCGATCCAGCGCCCACCTTGCTCCAGACGTGTCACGTTGACCGCCGTGCGCGGCAGTGACGTGCTTGACGATGGCGAGCCCGAGACCGGTGCCGCCCGTGGCGCGGGACCTGGCCGGGTCAACCCGGTAGAAGCGCTCGAAGATTCGCTCCCGGTCCCGCTCCGGGATCCCGATGCCCTGGTCGGCCACGCTGATCTCCACGGTGTGCTCGGCCGCGCGCCGGGTGGAGACCAGGACGCGGGTGTGCTCCGGGCTGTAGTCCACCGCGTTCTCGAGCAGGTTGCGCAGCGCGGTGACGAGCGAGATCCTCGTCGCCCAGCACGACCAGCCCGGCATCGGCGGTCTCCGCGACCAGCTCGATGCCGCGGGCGCCCGCCTTCATCCGGCACCGGTCCAGCGCCTCGGCGACCACCGCGTCGAGCTCGACCGGGAGCGGGATCGGGCACCGGCTCGGCCGCCTGGATCCTGGACAGCGTGATCAGGTCCTTCACCAGGCTGGTGAGCCTGGACGCCTCGTAGCGCATCCGGCCGGCGAAACGGCGGACCGCCTCCGGGTCGTCCGCGGCGTCCTCGACCGTCTCGGCCAGCAGGGCCAGCGCGCCGACCGGGGTCTTGAGCTCGTGGCTGACGTTGGCCACGAAGTCGCGCCTGACCTCCTCCACCCGCCGGCTCTCGGTCTGGTCCTCGGCCAGCACCAGCACCAGGCCGCCGGCGCCGTCGGCCGCGCCCAGCGGCGCACCGAGCGGGGCGACGCGAACCGCGAAGCTGGTCGTCCGGTCACCGTGCTTGTGGCCGGCGACCTCGATCTCGCCCTCGCGGATCTCGCCGTCCCTGCGGACCTGCCTGGCCAGCGCGAGCAGCTCGCCGACCAGCAGCCGGTCGCCCTTGACCAGCCCGAACGAGCGCGCGGCCGAGCTGGCGCGCAGCACCCGGTCCTCGCTGTCGAGGACCACCGCGGAAGAGGAAAGAACCGAGAGGACGGAGGCGATCCCGGCGGGAAGCCGGGTCGGCGGGGGGCTGTCTCCCCGCGCCTCGCGCGTGCCTCCACTAGTGCGGATCTTCATGGCCAAGGCGGCTCCCGTCGCCAGGCCGCCGGGCGCGCTCGCGCCGGCGACCACCTCAACATCCACGCTTATCGTATGCGCCGCTGCTCAGCAGGCCACAGGGGCCTGGCCCACCCGAGCCTCTTCCCGTAATGTTCATATCGCGGCAGACAAACGTCATGTCTTCTATGCCAGTGATTCTGCCGACGGCAGCCGACCACGCGTGCAGCACCGATGTCGGCCGCCCTCACCGGCCCTGGTTGCGCACCGCCTCGGCCGCGGCCACCGCGGCCGCTTGCGGGTCGAGGTACCTGCCACCCGCGACGACGGGCCGGAACGCCGTCGTCCAGCTCGTAGGCCAGCGGGATGCCGGTCGGGATGTCCAGCCCGGAGATCTCCTCGTCCGAGATGCCGTCCAGGTGCTTGACCAGGGCCCGCAGCGAGTTCCCGTGCGCGACCACGAGCACGGTCCGGCCGGCCAGCAGATCCGGGATGATCGCGTCATGCCAGTACGGCATCAGCCGCCCGAGCACGTCCTTGCAGGCACTCGGTGCGCGGCAGCAGACTCCGGCGGCAGCGCCGCGTACCTGGGGTCGGCCGCCTGCGACAGCGGGTCGCTGTCCGGCAGCGGCGGCGGCGGCGTGTCGTAGGAGCGCCGCCAGAGCATGAACTGCTCGTCGCCGAACTCCTCGCGGGTCTGCGCCTTGTTCTTGCCCTGCAGCGCGCCGTAGTGACGCTCGTTCAGCCGCCAGGACCGGCGCACCGGAAGCCAGAGCAGGCCCGCCGCCTCCAGCGCGACGTTCGCGGTCTGGATGGCGCGGGTGAGCACCGAGGTGTGCACCACGTCGGGCCGCAGCCCCGCCTCTCGCAGCAGCACGCCCGCGCTCTCCGCCTCCTTCTTGCCCTTGTCGGACAGCCCGACGTCCACCCAGCCGGTGAACAGGCCCTCGGAGTTCCAGACGCTCTCGCCATGCCGGAGCAGTACCAGGGTTCGCATGCCGACGAGCCTACGTGGGCCGCCGGGAACAGGATGCGGCCCGGCAGGGTTCCCCAGACGGAGGTGCATGCCCGTGCCGCGACGCTTCCCCCGGCGGATCGCGACCATCAGCGTCCACACGTCGCCGCTTGACCAGCCAGGAACCGGCGATGCCGGCGGCCTGAACGTGTACGTCGTCGAGGTGGCCAAGCGCCTGGCCGCCCGCGGCGTCGAGGTCGAGGTGTTCACCCGCGCGGTCTGCCGGGACGCGCCGCCGGTCACCGAGCTGGCTCCCGGCGTGCTGGTCCGGCACGTGATCGCCGGGCCGTTCGAGGAACTCGACAAGGCCGACCTGCCCGCCCAGCTGTGCCAGTTCACCCTGGAGGTGCTGCGCGCCGAGGCGGCCTACGCGCCGGGCCGGTACGACCTGGTGCACGCGCACTACTGGCTGTCCGGCCAGGTGGGGGCGGTGGCCAAGGAACGCTGGGGGGTTCCGCTCGTGCAGTCCATGCACACCCTGGGCAAGGTGAAGAACGCCGCGCTCGCGGCAGGCGACGCCGCCGAGCCCCGGACTCGGATCCGCGGCGAGGCGGAGGTGGTCGCGGCCGCGGACCGGCTGGTCGCCAACACCGCGGCCGAGGCCGGACCAGCTGATCGGCCTGTACGGTGCGGACGCGTCCCGGGTCAGGACCGTCAATCCCGGGGTGGACCTAGCGGTGTTCCACCCGGGCTCGAAGCTGGAGGCGCGGCGCAGGCTCGGCCTGCCCGCCGACGCGGTGGTGCTGATGTTCGCCGGGCGGGTGCAGCCGCTGAAGGCGCCGCACGTGGTACTGCACGCCGCCGCGCGGCTGATCGGCGACGATCCGGCGCTGGCCGGCCGGCTGGTGGTGGCGTTCGTCGGCGGGCCGAGCGGCTCCGGCCGCGCCGACCCGGACCAGCTCGCCGAGCTGGCGGCCCGGCTCGGCATCTCCGGCGCTGGTCCGGCTGGAGCCGCCCTGCCCGCAGCCGCGAGCTGGCCAACTGGTACCGGGCGGCCACCGCCGTGCTGGTGCCGTCCTACTCGGAGTCGTTCGGCCTGGTCGCGGTGGAGGCGCAGGCCTGCGGCACGCCGGTGGTGGCGCCGCGGTGGGCGGTCTGCGCACCGCGGTGCGCGACGGCGTGTCCGGCGTGCTGGTGCCCGGGCACGACCCGGCCGACTACGCCCGCGTGCTGCGCGAGCTGATCGCGCTCGCCCGGCGGCTGGCCAGGCTGTCGGCCGGCGCGATCGAGCACGCTTCCCGGTTCAGCTGGACCGCTGCGGTCGACGAGCTGCTGAGGGTGTATACCGGGGCCATGAACGACGTGGCCGCGGTGAACGCGTGACGGCCCCCGGTTCCGGCCCGGGGCGCGGCAGGTCATCGAGGCCGCGCTGGCCGATCTCGGGCTCGGCTACGAGAGCCCGCGGCCCGGGGCCTACCTGGTCAAGCTGGCCGGGCAGCACAAGCTCGCCACCATGACCTGGCTGGTCGCCGGGATGCACAGCCTGCACGTCGAGGCGTTCTTCTGCCGCCAGCCGGACGAGAACCACGCCCGCTTCTACCGGTTCCTGCTCGAACGCGGAGCCCGGATGTACGGCGTGCACTTCGCCCTCGACCCGCTCGGCGACGTCTACCTGGTCGGGCGGCTGCCGCTGGGCAGCGTGACGGCGGCCGAGGTCGACCGGCTGCTCGGCTGCGTGCTCAGCTACTCCGACGAGAACTTCGACGCCGCGCTCGAGATCGGCTTCGCCTCCTCCATCCGCCGGGAGTGGGCGTGGCGCGCCCGGCGCGGCGAGAGCCTCGACAACCTGCGGGCGTTCGCCCGGTTCGCCGATCCCGCCGCTGACGAGCAGCAGCGTTCCTGATCCGCGGCGGCTCCGCCCGCCGGACCGGCGGTCCCGGACGGGCGGGAGGCGGCCGGACGGGCGGGGAGCGGCCAGGCAGACGGGAGGCGGCCGGGCGGGATCAACCGCGGCTCAGCCGGCCGGGCCGGTGATCGATCCGGGCGGCGGGATGGTCCCGGGCCCGGTGATGGTGCACAGCACCGCCTCGGCGTCGGTATGGTACAGCGGCTTGGCCAGCTTCGGCGGCTTGATGAACGCCGGGCGCTTCAGGTCCAGCATGTCAAGCATGTTGCGGGCGTTGGCGTCCCGGTAGGTCATGGCGGGCAGGTTCCACTTGGTCTCGACCAGCTTGCAGATGCTGGTGTGGTCGAAGACATTGTGCGAGACGTAGTCCTGGCGTGCCCACGGTGAGATCAGGGCGCAGGGCACCCGGAATCCGTACCGGCCGAACCCGTCGTACGCGGACTCGCCGGACGGGACGTCGGGCGGGATGTCGTCGGGCGGGATGGCCTGCGGCGGGGGCACGTGGTCGTAGTATCCGCCGTGCTCGTCGTAGGTCCAGATCAGCAGCGTGGTCGCCCAGTCCGGGCCGGACATGACCGCCTGCACCACCTGCGCCGCGAATGCCTCGCCGACGGCGATGTTCTGCGGGTTCTCCTCCGAGTGGGTGGAGTAGTCGGGATCGATGAGGCAGAAACCGGGCAGGTTGCCGCGCGCGGCGTCCGCGAAGAACTGGCCGACCGGGAGCACCTTCGTGCCGAAGTTGTCGAAATAATTGGTCGGGAAGAGCAGCGTCGACGGCGTGGTCGAGTAGTAGTTCCGCCAGCTGATCTTGTGTGCGTCGAGCGTGTCGAACAGCGTCCCGTTCGCCGGGTAGCCGGTCGGGAAGGTGTCGTCCACCATCCCGAGCGAGGTGGCCGCCAGCAGGTAGCGGCGGTTCGGGAACGTCTGGCCGAGCACCGAGCAGAAGTACCGGTCCGCGATCGGGAAGGTGGAGGCCAGGGAGTAGTAGAAGGGCTGGTCGGCCTGCTCCCAGTAGCCCATGGAGACCGGGCCGCTGGCGGACTTGACGAAGCCCTTCAGCCTGCCGCCGTCGTACTGGATGTGGCTCTGCTCCCACTCCTGGCTCGGCTGGCTGGACAGCTGGCAGGTGGTGGGCATCCGGAAGGCGTGCTGGATCTTGCCGTTCGGGTAGGGGTTGGTCTCGACCGGCTTGCCGTGCTTGCCGAGGGTGAAGCCGTCGGCGCCGGGGCGCTTCAGCATGCCGAGCTTGTTGTCGTAGGAGTGGTTCTCCATCATGAGCACCACGATGTGCCGGATCAGCGGGATCGTGTCCCGGCCGGCCGGCAGGTCCGGATAGGGCCGCGATCCCGGCTTGCGCAGCCCGCTGCGGTCAACTGTCGTGCGGGAGCGCGCCGCCGCCTTCCGGGCCGGGCCGGCGTCGCGCCAGGCGCCCGTGCCCGCCGCCGTCCCGGCGGCGAGCCCCGCCACGAGCAGCCCGCGCCTGGTTGGGCCCTTGCCGTTGCCCGGCAGGATTTCCCGCATGCCCATGGGTGTCCCTCCTGTCCGTGACCGCCGTGGCCCGGGGGAAGTCTGCCAACCGGGCGGGATCCCCACAAGGCGTACGCGTGACCGGAAGTCAACGAGATGGCGCCGGGCGAGCCAACCGGGCCACCCAGCCGGCGGAGCCCGGCGCGAGCCTCAGCCGCCGATCTGCGCCGCCTTGATCGCCAGCAGGACCACGGAGACGACCAGGTAGCCGCGCAGGCACATCATGCCCAGCCTGGTTCCCGGCGACCAGGTCACCGGCTTGAGCAGGGCGAGCGGCGGCATCCGCCAGCTGCTCCGCCCTTCCCGGCCGATCCTGGGCGGGGCCGCCGCGGGCCCGGCGCGGGCCCGGAGTATCCGCAGGGCCACGCCGACCGCGGCCGCGCCGACGACGAAGGCTGCGAACAGCCAGAGCACCACCAGCTTGACGTTGACGCGGGGGAAGAGCGTGGTGGTCATCAGCGTGCCGGACAGCAGGAGCAGGATCGCCACGATGGCGCTGGCCAGGATGTTGAGCCAGCGCGCGTTGACCCACGGCCCGAGTACCTCGGGATCGTTGCAGAGCAGCAGCAGGAACACGGTCGCGCTCGGCAGCAGCACGCCGGCCAGGGCCTGAACGCCGGTGGTGATGAGGCCGAGCGGCGCTCCGGGAATCAGGACGATGGCCGCGGCCAGCACCACGACCGCGGTATAGCTGGCGTAGAAGGGCCGCGCCTCGCGGAAGGTGCGGTGCAGGGAGTGCTTCAGGCCGAACACGTCGCCGAACGCGTAGCTGGTGGACAGGGTGACCGCGGCGGCTCCGATGATGCTCGCGTCGAGGAGCACGACGGAGAACATGGCGCCGAGCACCCGGCTGTGGTCGCCGAGCGCATGGGCCACCCCCAGCGCGTCGGTGAAGTGCCCCGCCAGGCTGGTCCCCTTGACCGCGTAGGTGGCCACGACCATCAGGGCCGCGGCCCCGCCCACCACCACGAACGAGCCGAGCGTGGTGTCGGCGCGCTCGTAGCCCATGAACCGGGGGGTGATCCGCTTGTCGATGACGTTGGACTGCTGGAAGAACAGCTGCCACGGGGCGACGGTCGTGCCGACGATCGCGATGATCAGCAGGACCGAGTTCGAGGTGATACCGCCCTGCACGCCCGGGACCACGAAGTGGTAGAAGACCGAGCTGTAGTCCGGGTGGGACAGCAGGGCCAGCGGGATGAGCAGCAGGCTCACCGCGATGAACGCGAGCATGGCCTGTTCCCAGCGGCGGAAGCTGCCGCTGGCCGTGATGGCGACCAGCACGACCGCGGTGGCCGGCACCGAGATGTACGGGCTGACGCCGAAGTAGCGCAGCGCCAGCGAAACGCCGATGAACTCGGTGACGATGGTCAGGAAGTTCAGCAGGAACAGGTCGCCGACGCTGAAGGCCCCCCAGAACCGGCCGAACCGCTCGATGATCAGCCGGGCGTGGCCGACGCCGGTGACCGCGCCCAGCCTGACCACCATCTCCTGGTTGACGATCAGCACCGGGACCAGCAGCAGCAGCACCCAGAGCAGGCTGTAGCCGTAGTTCTGCCCGGCCTGGGCGTAGGTGGACACCCCGCCGGCGTCGTTGTCGCCGACCATCACGATCAGGCCCGGCCCGACGATGGCCAGGAAGGTCACCAGCCGCCGCCGCAGCCCGCCCTGCTGGTCCTGGTCCAGCCGGATCCGGCCGAGCGCGCCCTCGATGTCACCGAGGTGCGCCTCATCGAGGACGGCGCTGGGCGGGACGAGCTGGCGCGGCGGATCCGGGCGCGGCTGGCCCTGGCGCGGAGGATCCGCGCGCAGCGGCCCCTGACGCGCAGAATCCTGGCCCGGCCGCCCCTGACGCGCAGCATCGGGTCGCGGAGGATCTCGGTCGCGGAGGATCCGGGCCCGGCCGCCCCTGACGCGCAGAATCCGGGCCCGGCCGCACCCTGACGCGCAGAATCCGGGCCCGGCCGCCCCTGACGCGCAGAATCCGGGCGCAGCGGATCCGGGCGCGGAGAATCCTGGCCGGGCGGATCCTGGCGCCGGGGGTCCGGGCGGGGCGCGTCCTGGCGGGCGGTCGGCGGGCGGTGACTGGCGGGGCGGTGACTCGCCAGGTGGTCCCGGTCGCGGCGGCGTCTCGCGCGGCCGCTCCGTCACTGATCATCTCCGTCGCCCGCATCGGGCGGCTCGGCGTCCCCGCGATGCGCATCGGGCGGCTCGGCGGCCTCGCGACGGCGCCAGTCGCCCGGAAGGGTGACCTCGAGCACGTCGTCGACCGTGATGACGCCGAGCATGCGGCAGCGCTCGTCCACGACCGGGATCGTGATCAGGTTGTAGTCGGTCATCAGCACCGCGACGTCCACCACGTCGGTGTCCGGGCCGACCCGCACCGGATCGGTGTCGCTGACCTCGACCGAGCAGCGCTTCAGGATCGGCCTGGAGCAGGGCCACCAGCCGGGCCACCCCGCGCAGCCGCCCCTTCTTGCCGACCGCGTGCACGCTGGTCAGCGCCTCCGGCTGCAGGCTCACGGCCTGGCGGACCGCAAGGAGCACCTCTTCCACCCTGGTGCCCGAGGGCAGCGCGAGGTAGTCCATGCCCATCAGGCCGCCCGCGCTGGTGGGGTTGAACCCCATCAGGGTCAGCACCTTGGTGCGCTGGCCGGCCGGGAGCAGGTCGAGGACGGGCTCGCGGCGCCGCTGCGGGAGCTCGGCGATCGCGTCGGCCGCGTCGTCGGCGCGCATCCGGGTGAGGACCTCGGCGATCTCCTGATCGGAGCGCGCGCCGAGCAGCCGGGTGGCGAGGTCCTCATCCAGCTCCTCGAAGACGTCGGCCTCCAGTTCCGGGTCGGCGTGCACCCGGCCGAGGATCTCGGTCTCCTCCTCCTTGGACGCGTTCTCGAGCAGGTCCGCGATCTGGGCCGGCTTCAGGCCCCGGATCCGCGCGAACGGGCCGCGCAGCACGGCGCTCTCCGGGTGACCGATCAGCGCCTCGAACTCCGACTGGTCCCGGAAGACGCCCGGGTCCTGCCGGTGTCCGCCCAGGCCCAGCCAGCCGAGGATGCGCCGGGGGCGGCGCCGGGTGTCCACGCCGGACAGCACCCATTCCCCGTCTCGCCGGGCCAGTTGCAGGTCCGCCGCCCGGACCAGGCGCGCCCGGTCGACATCGATCAGCCGGTGCCCGAGCACGTCGGCGCGCAGCAGCACCTCGCCGTCGCGGCGCTCGAACCGGCGCAGGTCGAGCCGGGCGCTGGTCAGCTTGAGCTCGTCGGCGTCGAACGAGCTGACCTGCTCGATGGGAATGTAGACCTGGCGCCCGCCGACCGTGCCGACCAGGCCGGTGACCAGCGGGTCGTCGGCTCCGCGCAGCCGGACGATGACATCGGACAGCCGGCCGAGCGACTCGCCGTCGCGGGCGGTAAGCGGACGCCCGAGCAGTCCGGACAGGTTCAGGGTCTGGCTGCTGCCCGTTCGGGGGGCGGGAGCGGGAACCGGCGTCGCGGTCATCGGGTGTGCTCCCCTCGGTGAGCGCTCACGACATCCTTACCATGTCACGAGGGGTGAACCGCAGGTACGGCGGCGGCGGCCGCCGGGTACTGGTGGTATGAAGGCCGGAGCACCCCGAACGGAGGAACCGGATCTCGTGGCCATACGCAAGGCGGCCGCCGACTTGCTCGGGGGGCGCCCCACCACCCCGGACAGTCTCGGGTACACGGTCAAGCGCCGCCTGCTCGGCAGGCCGCTGGTCAACGAGCAGCTCGCCGAGCAGCGGCTGTCCAACCCGCTCGCGCTCGGCGTGCTGTCGCCGGACGGCATCTCCTCCTCGGCCTACGGCACCGAGGAAATCCTCATCGCGCTGCTGCCGCTGGCCGGGCTGGCGGCGTTCGCGCTGATCCTGCCGATGACCCTGGTCATCTTGCTCGTCATGACGCTCGTGGTGCTGTCCTACCGCGAGGTCGTGATGGTGTACATCAGGCCGGGCGGCTCCTACGTGGTGGCGCGGGAGAACTTCGGCCCGCGGATCGCCCAGATCGCGGCGGTCGCGCTGCTGATCGACTACGTAGTCACCGTCGCGGTGCAGACGGCGGCGGGCACCGCGGCCGTGGTCTCGGCGTTCCCGGTGCTGGGCCCGTACACCAAGCCGATCACGGTCGGCGTGATCCTGCTGCTGTGCCTCGGGAACCTGCGCGGCCTCCGGGAGGCGGGCCGGGCGTTCGCGATACCGACCTACCTGTTCTCCGGCTCGGTGCTGCTGATGATCGCGGTGGGCCTGATCAGGGAGATCATCGGTAACCTGGGCCGCTACGACCCGCACGCCCTGCACGGCACCTACCCGATCGGCGCCGGCACCGAGGGCCTGATCAGCGCGGCCATGATCTTTACCCTGCTCCGCGCGTTCGCCAACGGCGGCGCGTCGCTGACCGGGATCGAGGCGGTCAGCGACGCGGTCGGCGCGTTCCGGCCGCCGGAAGGGGTTAACGCCCGCCGGGTGCTCGTCGCGGAGGGCCTCATCCTGGGCACCCTGGTGGCCGGGATCTCCTGGCTGGCGCACGTGACCATGGCCACCCCGTATCGTTCCGGCGCCCCGACCGTGCTGGCCCAGGAGGCGAGCCTCGCCTTCGGCGGCGGGCTCGGGCCGGGTGCTGTTCTACCTGCTCCAGGCGGCGACCGCGCTGATCCTGTTCACCGGCGCGAACACCAGCTTCAACGGCTTCCCGTTCCTGGCCAGCTACGTCGCGGGCGACGCGTTCCTGCCCCGGTGGCTGCTCAAGCGCGGTCACCGCCTGGTGTTCTCCAACGCGATCATCGTGCTGACCGTGGTCTCCATCGCCCTGATCATCATCCGCGGGGCGAACGTCAACGACCTGGTGCCGCTGTACGCGATCGGCGTGTTCACCGCCTTCTCCATGGCGGGCTTCGGCATGGCCCGGTATCACCTGCGCCGCCGGGAGCCGGGCTGGCGGCGCCGGCTCGTCATCAACGCCTCGGCCGGCGGGATGACCGCGATCGTGGTGGCGATCTTCGCGGTGGTCAAGTTCACCGAGGGCGCCTGGATCGTCGTCGTGCTGTTCGTCGTCCTGGTGCCCGCGCTGATCCGGCTGAACCAGGAGTACGCGATGGAGGCCGAGGTGCTGTCCACCATCACTGGCCGCCAGCCGCCGCCGGCCCCGAACTACACCCGCCGCACCGTCTTCGTCTTCGTGGACAGCTTCGACCTGGCCACGCTGGCCGCGCTGCGCTACGCGCGGAGCCTGCGGCCGACCACGCTGCGCGCGGTGCACTTCGTCATCGACAGCGCCCAGGCGGACAAGCTGCGCCGCGAGTGGATCCAGGCCGACCGCGGCGTCACGCTCGACTTCATCGACTGTCCCGACCGGCGGCTGACCAGGGCCGCGGCCGAACTGGTCAGCGACGAGGTCGCGGATCCGGGTACGCACGTGACCGTGATCCTGCCCCGGCGCAGCTACTCGCCGCTGCTCGGCCGCCTGCTGCACGACCACACGGCGGACAAGATCGCCGGGGCGGTGAGCCGCATCCCGCGCTCGGCGGCCACGATCATCCCGTACGACGTGTCCAGCCGGGTGGAGGTGCTGCACGAGCGCCAGGCCATGGCGACGGCCGGGAAGCCACGGCCGGGCAAGCCGCGGGTGGACAAGAACGGTGGTAAGCCGGCCGACAGCACCGGTGACTACGAGCGTCCCGTGCCGTCCCGGGGCGTCAATCCGATCGGCAGCCTCGGCAAGCCGGGGCGGGCCACCGTCGAGGGCCGGGTGCGCAGCGTGGAGATCCGCCCGGTGGAGCACAACACCGTGCTCGCGTGCGAGATCGCGGACTCGACCGGCAAGCTGACCGCGCTGTTCTACGGGCGCTCGCGCATTCCCGGCGTGGTCTGCGGCTCGCGCGTCCGGTTCCGCGGGTCGGTGGGCATCCGCGCGGGCCGGCCGTTCATGGTCAACCCCACCTATGAGCTGCTCCCGTCGGAGCCCGACGGGTCGGGTGACCGGAGGGAGGCCGGGACCGGCGAGCAGAAATAGCCCGGGGCACCGGGCCAGAGGCGCAGCCGGCACCGGGCCAGAGGCGCAGCCGGCACCGGCCCAGCGGCGTAACCAGCCGGGCCAGGCGCAGCCGGACCGGGCTAGCCGCTCCGCGCGGCATTACGCCTGGGACAGCAGTTCGTAGGTGGGGTTGATCATCCGCGGCATGTCCGCCGCGGATGCCGAAGGCGCCGGCCAGCCGGATCTTCGCGCCTGGCTCGATCCCGGGTATGTACTCCCGGCCGTAGAACAGCGCGGTCAGCTCGCCGGTCGAGTCGGCCACCGTGCAGGCGAACACGCAGCTCTCCCCCACCGGGCGGATCTCCACGCTGCGCACCCGGCCCTCGACGGTGGCCCGGCCCGGCTTGCCGAGGCCGCCGATCGGGTCGGCGCCGGCCCGGGGCACGGGCCGCTCGTAGTCGTCGGCGTCCTTGCGCGCCGCGGCATCGCCCGGCGGCTTGCTGGCGCCTGAACCCCGGCCGCCGGCCATCCGGTGCCGTCGCCTCACCGGCCCGGCCGTCCGCCCGCGCCGCCTGTCGTCCCGCGCTCGCCGTTGTCCCGCACCGCCTTGTCCCGCACCGCGTGTCCCGCGCTGCCCGCACGCGCGCCGTCCGGCGTCGCCCCGCCGGCCGCCGCCCCGTCCGCCGCTGACGCCCGTGGGCGCCGGGGCGGAGGGCACCTGACCCTTCGGCGCCTTGTCGCCGGCTCCCGCCCCGGCGGCCGCCGCCCCGGATGGCTGGGCCCGGCCGTCTGCCCGGCCGCCCGCGCGGCCTGCCGCTCGTGCAGCACCTCCAGCCGGCTCTGCACGTCGTAGGGGATGATCGTGGCCGCCGAGCGCGGGATCCGGCTGACCTCACGGGCGATCTTGTCCGCGGTGTGGTCGTGCAGCAGGCGGCCGAGCAGCGGGGAGTAGCTGCGCCGGGGCAGGATCACGGTCACGTGCGTGCCCGGTCCGCCGTCTCCCGGCTGACCAGGTCGGCTGCCGCCCTGGTCAGCCGCCGGTCCGGGCAGTCCACGAGATCCAGGACGACGCCGCGGTCGGCCCGGCTCCAGTCCCGGCGCAGCTTGTCCGCCTGGGCGCTGTCGATGACGAAGTGCACCGCGCGCAGCGTGGTCGGCCGCAGGCTCCGCGCGTAGCGCAGCGCGGCCAGCGTGGCCAGGTCGAAGCTGTCCACGAACACCAGCACGGTGCGCCGGGAGTAGTGCGGCGGCGGCGGCGGCTGGCGGCCGCTGATCGTCTCCAGCACCCCGGCTTCCATCCGGTACTCGCGGTTGAGCCTGATCAGCGCGAAGACCATGACCGGCCCGATGATCACGATCAGCCAGGCTCCCTCGGTGAACTTGGTCACCGCGAAGATCAGGACTACCAGCGCGGTGAGCACTCCCGCCGAGAAGTTGATCACGCGCCGCCGCCGCCAGCCGGGTTCCTTCTGCCTGGTGTGGTACCTGGCCATGCCGAAGCCGGCCATCGAGAACCCGGTGAACACCCCGATCGCGTAGAACGGCACCAGCTTGTTGACGTTAGCGCCCACCGCGATCATCAGCGCGAGCGCCAGCACGGTCAGCACGATGATGCCGTTGGAGTACACCAGCCGGTGGCCGCGTTTGGTCAGCCAGCGGGGCAGGAACGCGTCGTCCGCGACGAAACTGGCCAGGAACGGGAAGCCGTTGAAGCTGGTGTTGCCGCCGGTGAACAGGATGAGCGCGGTGGCCGCCTGGAGGAAGTAGAACAGCACCCGGCCGAAGCCCCCGCCGAAGACCAGGCTGGCCTCCTGCGAGATGACGGTCGGGGTTCCCGAGGTGTAGGGAGTGGCGTGGGTCACGTGCGCCAGCCACGAGATCCCGCCGACCAGGAAGGCCAGGATCAGGCCCTGGGTCACCAGCACCCGGCGCGCGTTGATTCCTTCCGGCGGGCGGAACGCGCTCACCGCGTTGGATACGGCCTCGATGCCGGTCAGCGACGAACCGCCGTTGGCGAACGCCCGCAGCAGCGTGAAGACCAGCGCGAACGAGATTATGGCCGAGGTACCGTTGCTGGGCGTGTAGTAGCTGCCGCTGAGCGTGGCCGGGTTGATTACCCGCAGGCTGCCGAATGCCTCCCGGGCCAGCCCGATGAGGATCATCAGGATGACCGAGCCGGAGAACAGGTAGGTGGGCAGCGCGAACACCCGGCCGGCCTCGCTGATGCCGCGGAGGTTCCCGTAGCACATGATCAGGACCGCGGCCACCGAGATGATCAGCAGCACGTCTCGCGTCGAGATCCCCGGAACGTGGCTCAGCGCCGGGAACGCGGACACGATGGCCGCCGCGCCCGCCGCCGTCTGCACCGCCACCGTGACCGTGTAGTCGATCAGCAGCGCGACCGCGGCGATCTGGGCGACCTTCGGCCCGAAGTTCTCCCTGGCCACCACGTAGGAGCCGCCGGTCCTGGTGTAGACGGTGACCACCTCGCGATAGGACAGCACCACCAGGGCCAGCACGAACAGCACGACGCCGGTGAGCGGGAGCAGCAGGGTGAACGCGGCGATGCCGAGGCCGCCCTTGAGCAGCTCGATGAGGATTTCCTCCGAGCCGTAGGCGGAGGAGGAGATCCCGTCCGGCGACAGCACGCCGAGCGCGAGCGGCTTGGACAGCCGCTCCTCGCTGAGCTGCTCGTTGACCATGCGGCGGGCCGAGCAGCCTGCGCTTCACCGAGTACCAGAAGCCCTCGGGCAGGCTGGTCACCCGGCTGCCGCCGAGCAGGTTAGCCGTCTTGGTTACGGCCACCGGTCGTCTGCCTCCTCAGGCCGCGAGGTCACCCTCGTGTCCGGGGATCCGCGTCGTCCCCGCGGTCCTGCCTGGCCGCGGGATGCGCCCGGGATCCTCCCTGCACCTGACGCTAGGGCGGCCCGGACTCCGGCGGCCGTCAGCACCGCGTAAAGAGTCGATACCTGGGCGTTAAGGATTTATCAAGATCATCCAATTTCGGCCGGATCGGGCGTTCGACTGGCAGAGAGATGACATTCGGTCAGGACCGGCGCGGGCTCGCGGCACCCTTCGCGCTGCCGCTGGGTTTCGCGCTGCTGCTCGCCGTGGGCACGGTCGCGGCCGTGCTCGGGCGGCAGGCTGCCGGCCACCGGGGTGCTGATCGCCTGCGCCGTCGTGGCCGGCGTCGTGTCCTTCGCTGGCCGAGCCGGTCGCGGCCGCCCCGCTCGCCCTCATCGGCTGGCTGACCGCCATCGGGTTCTCCCGGCCGCCGTACGCGCAGCTGCGGCCGACCGGACCGGTGGCCGGGCACGCCGCGATCGCGATCGTCGCGAGCGCGCTGGCCGGGGCCGGGCTGGGCGTGCTGTACCGCTGGTGCGCCGGACGGTTCACACTGGTAGGTATGGGTGCCTCCATCGATGCCGCCCGAAGCGGCAGCGCGGCGGCCGCCGGCCCGGTTTTTACCGAACGGCCGGAGGCCGGACTGCTCGTTCGCCCGCAGCTCGAACCGGAGCGGGGCAGCGAGCCTGGCCGGGGCGATCGACACCCGCCGGCGCCTCTACGGGGCGGCGCTGGCGCTGGCCATGATCCCGCTGGTGACGCTGGTCCTGGTGGCGGCCAGGCCCCACCTGGACCTGGCCGATGACCTGCTGATCTACCTGGTCGTCGTGGTGACGGCCGCGGTGGTCGGCGGGTTCTGGCCGGCCGTGCTGACCGCGGTGGCGTCCAGCCTGCTGCTCAACTGGTACTTCACCCCGCCGCTGCACAACTTCACCATCGAGGAGCCGAGGAACCTGCTGGCCCTCGTCCTGTTCGTGACCGTCGCCGTGGCCGTGAGCAGCGTCGTTCACCTGGCCGCGCGGCGGGCCCAGCAGGCGGCGCGCAGCCGGAAAGAGGCGGCGTCGCTGCTGGCCCTGGCGCAGACCGTGCTGGGCGGCGCCGACACCCCGGCGGCCGTTCTCGACCACCTCACCAGCACGCTCGGCGGCCGGGCCGAACTGCAGGAACGGGTGTCCGGCCGGTGGGTCCCGGTCGCGTCCAGCGGCGTTCTCGACGCGATGGACGGGGCCACCCGGATCAACATCCGGCCGGATCTGGCCCTGCTGGTCGCGGAGCACGCGGAAACGGCGACCCCCGGGCTGCTGGTCGGGTTCGCCGCCCAGGCCGCGGCGGCACTGGACCGGGAGCGGCTGCGCACCCAGGCCGCCCAGGCCGAGGCGCTGGCCGAGGGCAACCGGATGCGCACCGCGCTGCTGGCCGCGGTCAGCCATGACCTGCGCACCCCGCTGGCCTCGATCAAGGCCAGCGCCAGCAGCCTGCGCCAGACCGACGTGCAGTGGAGCGAGGCGGACCAGGCGGCCCTGCTCGCCACCATCGACCACAACGCGGACCGGCTGGACGCGCTCATCGGCAACCTGCTGGACATGAGCCGCCTGCACACCGGATCGCTGGAGCCGTTCCTGCGGCCGACCGCGATCGACGAGGTGGCGCCGGTCGCACTGCGCGGCCTGGACGCCTCGGCGCAGCTGCGGATGGCGGTGCCCGACGGCATCCCGCTGGTGCGGGCCGACCCCGGCCTGCTCGAGCGGGTGCTGGCGAACCTGTTCTCCAACGCGCTCCGGCACTCGCCGCCGTCCCGGCCGCCCGTGCTGCGGGCGCGCCAGCTGGACGAGACGGTGCTGCTCGAGGTGATCGACCACGGTCCGGGCGTTCCGGACCCGATGAAGGAACGCATCTTCGAGCCGTTCCAGCGGCTCGAAGATCACCATGGCGGCGTCGGCCTGGGCCTCGCGGTGGCCAAGGGATTCGCCGAGGGCATGGGCGGAGCCATCGCCGCGGCGGACACGCCGGGCGGCGGGCTGACCGTCAGGGTGACGCTCCCCGTGACCAGCAGCGAGGCGAGGTCCGTGCTCGGGGCCGATCAGTGACCCGGGTGCTCGTCGTGGATGACGAGCCATCCATCGTCCGGGCGCTGCGGATCAACCTCAGCGCGCGGAAGTTTGAGGTCAGCACCGCGACCGACGGTGCGTCCGGGCTGGCTGCCGTGGCCCGCGACCGCCCGGACGTGATGATCCTCGACCTGGGGCTGCCGGACATGGACGGCACCGAGGTGATCCGCGGCGTGCGCGGCTGGACCTCGACCCCGATCATCGTGCTGTCGGTCTGGGGTCAGGAGAGCCAGAAGGTCGCCGCGCTGGACGCAGGCGCCGACGACTACGTCACCAAGCCGTTCGGCATGGACGAGCTGCTGGCCCGGCTGCGGGCCGCGGTGCGCCGGGCCTCCCCGGCCCCCGACGAGCCGGTGGTGGCGACCGGCCACTTCACCGTCGACCTCGGCGGCCAAGCGGGTGATCCGGCACGGCGGCGGGGACATCAGCCTGACGCCCACCGAATGGCAGCTGCTCGAGGTGCTCGTGCGCAACCGCGGCCGGCTGGTGACCCAGCGGCAGCTGCTGCAGGAAGTGTGGGGCCGGCCTACGAGACCGAGAGCAACTACCTGCGCGTGTACGTGGCCCAGCTGCGGCGCAAGCTGGAGCCCGAGCCGTCCCGGCCGCGCTACCTCTTCACCGAGCCCGGCATGGGCTACCGCTTCGATACCTGACCCGCCGCCGCCGGGGCGGCGGGGACGTCTCGGCGGCCGCCGCGGGGCGAGATCTGCGGCGCGGGGGGGTGGGCCGCGGAGCGATCATGGCGGCCGCCGCGGGGCGAGATCATGGCGGCCGCCGCGGCGCGGCGGGCAATCCTCTACCGGCTGAGACGCCTGCCTTCGCCCGGGGCGGCATCTCGCGGAGCCGTTCGGTCGTCTACCTGGTGATCGCCGCCCGGCCCCCCGTCGCTGACGTCCGGGCCGCAGACCACCGGAAACGGCCGTCCTGACCGAATCAGGGCCCTATGCTGCCGGGAAGGGCCTGGGGCGGCACCGCCCGGTCGGGGCGGATCGGAGCAATGCCAGTGGGCGAGGTTGGCCAGGCCGGCGAGGTCAGGCCGGCGGATGCCGAAAGCGCCGGGCCGCGTGCTCCGCTGCTGGGCCGGATCGGCCAGATCCTCCTCCTGCTCTTCCCGCAGGCGCCGGCGGTCCAGCGGTCACGCTCAGCCAGGATCGGGGCCGCGCTGGCCAGCCTCGGCGCGGTGGCGGCCGGCGCGGGCCTCATGCTGGCCCGCCAGCAGGGCCGCCCGGCGCAGGACTCGCTGATCGCCGAGGATAGCAAGATCTTCCTTCCGCAGGCGCTGGCTCACCCCTGGGGCAGCCTGTTCCGGGCCTATGACGGCTACGAAGAGCTTGCTCCCCGGCTCATCGCCGAGGTCATCGCCAAGTTGCCGTTCCGCGACGCGGCGGCCGACTTCGCGATCACCGGGGCGGTGATCGCGTCCTGCTGTGCCGTGTTCATCTTCTACGCCTGCGCCGGCCATGTGCGCACGCCTGCGCTGCGGGTCCTGGTCGGCGCCAGTGTGGTCCTGCTGCCGACCGCGCTCGTGGAGATCGCCAACAGCGGGGTGAACTCGCCCTGGTACCTGCTGTTCGCCGCGTTCTGGGCGCTGGTGTGGCGCCCGCGCTCGGCGGCCGGCGCCGCGGTCGCGGCCGTGATCTGCTTCGCGGCGGCGTCGTCGAATGCCCTGACCGCCCTGTACCTGCCGCTGGCCGCGGCCCGGGTGATCGCGCTGCCACGGGTGCGCGAGCAGGTGGCCAGCGTCGGACTGGTGGCCGGGGGCGTTCTGCAGGTGCCCGCGGTGCTGACCCTGTCCCGCAACCACCAGGCCACCACCCTGCATCACGCCGTGGCCTTCTACGCTCACCTGGTGATCCTGCCCGCGGTGGCCGGACACCACCTGGCCTCGTTCCTGTGGGCCCAGGTCGGGCTGACCGCGGCCACGCTGATCGCCGCGGCCGTGGCCGCGGCCGTGGCCGGGTGGGCGTGTCTGCGGGCCGGGCCCCGCGCCCGGCTGTTCGTCCTGGCCGCGCTGCTCTTCGGGCTCGTCCTCACCCTGGTCCCCGTGTTCGTGCACGGCAACGTGGCCAACGTCCCGCTGTCACGGACAGCCTTGTACACCCGGGGTTCCCGGTACGCCCAGACTCCGATCATGCTCATCGACTCCGCGCTGATCGTGGCGGTGGATGCCTACCTGCGCCGCGGCGGCTTCCGGCGCGAGCGCGTCGCCCACGCCACGGCGGCGGTCCTGCTCGTCGCCGTGCTGGGCACCCTGTGGGTGAGCGATTTCCGGTACGCCAACTGGCGCGCGATCTGGCCGCCCTGGTCACTCACCGTCGCCCGGGTCGAGCGGAGCTGCCGGCGCGAACCGATGCTTCCGGTCCACGTCCTGCACGAAACCCTGCCCTGCTCCAGGCTGGTCGGCGTGGGAGTCCCCGGCGGATCCCGGCGGGCCCCGGCCGTGTCTGCGACGCTTCCCGGTCGTAACCGGCACTAGAACGCCGTTCTACTTGCGGGTAACGTGGGAGCCGTCGCGCTGGGAGGTCGCTGTGAGCACGTACGGCTTTTACACCATGCCCGTCGAGCCGAAGACCTGGGACATTCCCGCGGCCGGCGCCACCCGCTTCAACTGGGACTACGACAGCGGCCGAGGCCGCCTGCTGGACCTGTACCAGCGCGGCAAGGACAAGCAGTGGGACGCGACCAAGCGGATCGACTGGGATCTCCCGGTGAATCCGGCCAACGTCATGGAGCTTCCCGACGACTTCTGCCCGATCTACGGGTCACGGCAGTGGGAGGTGCTGTCCCAGGCCGAACGCGATGAGCTCGGCCACCACCTGAGCGCGTGGCTGTTCAGCCAGTTCCTGCACGGCGAGCAGGGTGCGCTGACGGTGGCGGCCCGGATCGTGGAGTCCGTCCCGGACATGGACTCGAAGTTCTACGCGGCCACCCAGACCATGGACGAAGCGCGGCACGTCGAGCTGTACTCGCGGTTCATGCGGGAGAAGATCGGCCTGTACTACCCGATCAACGACGACCTGGCGAAGCTGCTCGCCGACGCGCTGAGCGACTCCCGGTGGGACCTGCCCTATCTCGGCATGCAGGTGCTGATCGAGGGCCTCGCGCTGGCGGCGTTCGGCGTGCACCGGGACATGGCCCAGAACGCGCTGGTCAAGCAGCTGCTGGCCTACGTCATGCAGGACGAGGCCCGGCATGTGGCGTTCGGCCGCCTCGCGCTGCGCGACTATTACGCCGGCCTCACCGAGGCCGAGCGGACTGACCGCGAAGAGTTCGTGGTCGAGGGCTGCTACCTGATGCGCAACCGGTTCCGCGCCCAGGAAGTCTGGGAGCGGATGGGCTTCAACGTGGCCGAGTGCCTGGAGTTCACCGAGCACTCACCGGTCCAGCAGGCGTTCCGCACCCTGCTGTTCAGCCGGATCGTGCCGTGCGTGAAGGACATCGGGCTGTGGGGCCCCAGGGTGCAGCGCGCCTACCTCGATCTCGGGGTGATGGACGCGGCGAAGACGGACCTGGACGCGCTGATGCGCCAGGACGAGGAGATCGCCGAGAAGGTCGACGCCGACAAGTACGCGGCCGAGCTCGACGCTCGCCAGGGCGAAGTCGGCGCCGCCATCAGGGTCGGTTCCGAGAACTGATCCTCTCCCCCGGGCTGCCGAGCCGTTCCAGCCGCCCGAACGACTTCTCGTCACTGCGGCCGGCCAGCCAGCGCAGCGTCCCCGGGGCGATCCTGGACAGCGCGTAGCCGATCCGCGCTTCGGCGTTCACCGGCACCATCGCCCGGTTGCCCAGCACTGCGCGCAGCACCGCGGCCGCGACCTTCTCCGGCGGGAAGCCCCGCATCCGGAACGCCTTGGTCGCGCCGGCCTGGATGCGCCGCTCCCTCTCCCCGCTGGTGCCGGCGTAGTGGGTGGCCTGGCCGAGGCCGGTGTTGGTGAAGCCCGGGCAGATCGCGCTCACCCCGACCCCGGCCGGCGCCAGCTCGGCACGCAGGCAGTCGCTGAGCATCCGCACGGCGGCCTTGGTCGCCGAGTAGGCAGGGAGCATGGCGGTAGGCGCGAACGCGGCCGCCGAGGCGATGTTGACCAGGTGACCGCCCTGGCCGCGCTCGACCATCTGGCGGCC
The DNA here is from genome assembly GCA_963795575.1 of uncultured Actinomycetes bacterium. GTDB lineage: Bacteria > Actinomycetota > Actinomycetes > Streptosporangiales > Streptosporangiaceae > PALSA-505. Next base: position 24,004 of record CAWCII010000016.1, read on the forward strand.
GAACAGCCGGCAGCCCCGGGCCACGCCCAGCAGGTTCACGTCGATGATCTGCTGCCAGTCCTCCTCGGTGTGCTTGAGGAAGGATCCGGCGATCGCGATCCCGGCGTTGTTCACCACGACGTCGGGTACGCCGAGCGCGTCGCGCACCCGGGCGGCGAACCGCTCCATCTCCTCCGGACTGGTCACGTCCACCTGGTAGGAGTGCGCCAGCCCGCCGCGGGCACTGATCAGCTCGCGGGTCCGCTCGGCCGAATCGCCGTTGAGGTCGGCCGCCACGACCTGCGCGCCGTTCGCGGCGAAGGCCAGGCAGACCGACCGCCCGATGCCGCTGCCCGCGCCGGTGACGACGACGAGATCTCCGTCGAACGGAGGCCGCCCGGGACTGGCGTCGGCACGCCGGAGCTCGCGGCTGGCCGGCTCACCGTCCACGTGCCGGGCGAACTCGGTGATCCAGACGGCCAGCTGTCCCGCGTGGGTCCGCTGGATCCAGTGCGTCGCGCGGGTCCGGCGCAGCCACAGCCGGGGGGCGTACCCGCGGGCCGACAGCTGGGTCTGCTCGGCGATGAACCGGTCGCCGGACGCGATGATCACCTGCACCGGCACGTCGACCTTCGCCGGGTGCGGACGCGCGGTCCGGCGCACCATGTTCGCCCGGTAGAGCGAGAGGCCGTTGACTCCGTCCTGGGTGATCGTGTCGGCCGGGTGCCCGGGCCGCGGGGTGATCCCTTCGGCGGCGAGCATCCTGCCCCAGCGGCGGCCGAGCCCGCCGCGCCAGGCCAGCTCGGGCAGGCCGGGGAGCTGGAAGAAGCCGATGTACCAGGACCGGCCAAGCTGGTTCGCGAAGTCGGCGGCCCCCCGCGGGCTGCGCCGCGCGCGGCGGCGCAGCCAGGCGGAGGCCTGGTCGATCGAGGGCCCGCACATCGAGGTGAACGAGGCCACCCGGCCCGCCAGCCGGGGCGTGCTCACCGCCTCCCAGCACTGCAGCGAGCCCCAGTCGTGACCGACCAGGTGAACCGGACGGACCGGGCTCACCTCACCGATGACCGCCTCCAGGTCGGCGATGAGCAGCGGGAAGGCGTAGCCTTGCGTGCTGCCAGGCGCGGTTGAGGAGCCGGCGCCGCGGACGTCATAGCTGACGACGTGAAAGCGGTCAGCCAGCAGCCCGGCGAGCTCGTCCCATACCGCCTGCGTGTCCGGGTACCCGTGCACCAGGACGACCGTGGGGTGCTCCGGGTTGCCCCGCCGGGTGACCGCAAGCTTGACATCGCCGGCGTCGATCCTGCTGCGGCGTACCGGGTGCGGCGCGTCCGGTCCGGTCGGGTCCATCGCCCCTCCTCGTGCGGCGCCAGGACGGATCAGCAGCGCCGAGAGTCACATTATCGGCGGCTCGTCAAGGGTTACTGGCGGGTAAGGGTCACAACGGCCCCGGCCGGGGTCCGTGCGCCCGGCAGCCGTGATCGTCAGGGTGTGGCCCAGGCCGACCAGCGTGCCTGCCTGCGCTCCACGCAGAGCGGCACCCCGAAGCACTTGGACAGGTTCCGGTCGGTGAACGCCCCGGCCAGCTCCCCGGCGGCGACGACCCCGCCCTTGCGCAGCAACATGGCGTGGGTGAAGCCTTCGGGCACCTCTTCGACATGGTGCGTGACCAGCACCATCATCGGCGCCGCGGAGTCGCGGGCCAGCGCGGACAGCCGCCGCAGCAGATCCTCCCGGCCGCCCAGATCCAGTCCCGCGGCCGGCTCGTCGAGCAGCAGCAGCTCGGGATCGGGCATCAGGGACCGGGCGATCTGCACCCGCTTGCGCTCCCCCTCGGACAGGGTCGAGAACCTGCGCCTGATCAGGTGCGCGCAGCCGAGCGCGTCGAGCAGCTCGACGGCCCGGGTGACATCGGCGGACTCGTACTCTTCTTTCCACCGGCCGAGGATCGCATAGGAGGCGGTGAGCACCAGGTCGATGACCTTTTCCGCGGGCGGCACACGGTCGGCCACGGCGGCGCTGGCGAACCCGATCCGCGAGCGGAGCTCGAACACGTCCACGTCGCCCAGCCGCTCCCCGAGCACCTCGACCGAGCCCGCCGAGGGGAACAGCTGCCCGGCCGCCACCTGCAAGAGCGTGGTCTTGCCGGCGCCGTTCGGGCCGATGACCACCCAGCGCTCATCCTCGTGCGCCGTCCAGTCGATGTCCCGGAGCAGCATCGACCTGTCCCGCCGGACGCCAACGCCGCGCATCCGCAGCACCTCGTCCGACATACGGTCCCCTTCCTGTCGCGGCAACCGCTCAGTGCCGAACCTACCCCGCCGCGCGGCCGGGAGCATTCCGCCGGGCGGGTACCCGTCGCCGGTGAGGCTGTGATCCGCAGATTTCGCCGGCGACGCTTGCTGTGGCCCGCTGCGGCGCGACGGAACGGTGCCCAGGCGGCGCCGGGCACGGCGGAGGAGAAGCCGGCGGCGGTGCTGCCGGCGACGACCCGGGCCCCGGGAGATGCGCAGCGTTCTCGCCGGACGGGGCGTCACTGTGCTGGCCTGTCCGGCACCGTCGTCGCCTGGGCGCCAGTCCGCGCTGCTGCCGGTCTACCAGTCACGGCCCGCGTCCCAGCCAAGCTCGCGGGCGTGCGCCACCGCGTACAGCGCCGCCTGCGTGCGGTCCTGCACCCCCAGCTTGGCCAGCACCGAACTGACGTGCGCCTTCACGGTCTTCTCCGCCACGTTCAGCGCCCGTGCGATCTCCCGGTTCGACCTGCCCCTGGTGATGAGCCCGAGCACCTCGCGCTCTCGGCCGGTGAGCGCGGCCAGGCCGGCGGTCGCGCCGCGGTCCGCGCCGCGGCGGATGATCGTCGCCGCGGCCTCCGGTGACAGCAGCAGGTGGCCGTCGTGAACCGAGCGGATCGCCCGGACCAGCGCGTCCGGGTCGACGTCCTTGTACGAGAAAACCCGCCGCGCCGGCCCGCACGGCGGCGGCCGCCGCGGCCGGGTCGGTCACGCTGGTGAGCACGAGGATGCGGGCGGGGACCCGGCGGGCCGCCAGAATCCTCGATCACCTCGGCTCCGCTGCGGCCGGGCATCTTCAGGTCCAGCAGCATCACGTCGGGCCTGAGCTCGGCGGCCATCCTGACCGCCTCGGCCCCGTCCGGCGCCTCGCCGACCACATCCATGTCGTCCTGGACCTCCAGCAGCACCCGCAGGCCCTGGCGGACGACCGGGTGATCATCGGCGATCAGCACCCGGATCCGGCGGCCCGCCACATCGCCGCGTCCGGGATGAGCATGTCCGGTGTGCCTGCCTGCGATCAGGCCATCCGCGGCGGGACCGCCGCCCCGCCACGTGGCAGCCACCCGCGACCGGACGCGCGGGACCGCCCTCAGGGTGTCCTGCCCCGGCGGGACCGCCGCCCGCGGGACCGGCCGCGGCGGGACCGCCCCCTACGTAACCGGACGCGGCGGGACCGTCCTCGGGGTGCCCGGCCCCGGCGGGACCGTCCCCCGCCGACCCGGCCGGACCAACCTTGACCTGGCCGCCTGGGCCGGAATCGCCGGCAGCCGACCGGCCGCGACCTGGCCGCTCGCGGGATCTCGGCCCGGGACAGCGCCGGTCACGGCCGGCTCCCTGGCTCCGGCGGGATCGCCAGAGTGACCTTGGTGCCCGAGCCGGGCGTGCTGCTGATCGACAGCGCGGCGCCGATCGCGGCCGCCCGCTCCCGCATCGACGTCAGCCCGAGCCCGGAGGCCGGCGCGTCGGGCGAGAACCCGCGACCGTCATCGGTTACCTCGAGGATGACCCGCCGGACCGTTCGGTGCAGGGATATCTCTATCCCGGCCGCCCCGGAGTGCCGCAGCGCGTTGTGCAGGGCCTCCTGGGCGATCCGGTAGGCGGCCGCGTCCCGGGCCGGTCCCAGCGCCGGGATGTCCTCCGCGGTGAACCGGACCGTGACGCCGTGCGCCCGGCCGGCCAGGGCCGCGTACCGGCGCAGCGACTCGGCCAGGCCGCACTCGCCCAGGTCGGGCGGCGCCAGCCCGCTGATCACCGCGCGCAGCTCGGCGTGCGCCTCGCCGCTCAGCGCCGCGACGCTGTCCATCTCGGCGGCGGCGCGGGCCGGGTCCCGGGCGGCCAGCACGGACGCGGCCCGCGCCTTGGCCCGGATGCTGAACAGCTTCTGCGCCACCGCGTCGTGCAGCTCCCGGGCCAGCCGGCCGCGCTCCTCCGTCACCGACAGCTCGCCGACCCGCTCGTACAGCCGGGCGTTGATCAGCGCGATCGCCGCGTGCGCCGCGAACAGCCCGAGCAGCCGCTCGTCCCGCGCGGTGAAGCCGCCGGGAACGGCCTTGTTGGCCACGAAGATGATGCCGAGCACGTCCGGGCCGTCCTTGATCGGCACGCCCAGGAAATCAGCCAGCTCGGGATGGGCGGACGGCCACCACCCCCCGAACCGCGGGTCGGCGCGGATGTCGGCCAGCCGCTCCGGCTTGCCGTCGCGCAGCAGCACGGCGAGCATGCCGTGCTGGCGCGGCAGCGGCCCGATCGCCTTCTGCTGCCGGGCCGTGAGGCCGTCCACCACGAACTCGGCGAACGAGCCCTGCGCGTCGGGCACGCCCAGCGCCGCGTAGCGCGCGCCGGACAGCGAGCGCGCCGACCGCACGATCACCTGCAGCACGTCCCGCACGGACAGCTCCCTGGTGACGGCGAGCACCGCCCGGCTGACCTGGTAGAGCACCTGATCCTCGTCGGGCGCGGCGCGGGCGGCGGCGGGCTGGGCGGTCACCCACCCGACGCTACCCGGGGGACCGCGGCCCGGCATCCGCCACGGGTCCTAGGACCATAGGCGGCCGGCCGCACCGACCGTCGCCCGATGCGCCGCGGCGCCGCCGCGCCTAGCGTCACTGGCATGACAACGGACAACCGCATCGCGATCATCACCGGCGCGTCCCGCGGGCTCGGCCTCGCCCTGGCCGGCGGCCTCGCGGCCGACGGCTACCGCCTCGTCGTGGACGGCCGGGACGGCGCCGTGCTGCGCGCCGCGGTGGCCGGGCTGCCCGACCCGGCCGCGGTCACGGCGGTGCCCGGCGACGTCGCCGACCCGGCGCACCGGGCCGAGCTCGCCCGCATCGCCGGCCAGCTCGGCGGGGCCGGCCTGCTGGTGAACAACGCGGGGACGCTGGGCGCCAGCCCGCTGCCCGCGCTGGCCGACTACCCGCTGGACGAGCTGCGCGCCTCGTTCGAGGTGAACGTGCTGGCCCCGATCGCGCTCACCCAGCTGCTGCTGCCCGCGCTGCGCGAGCGCGGCGGCGCGGTGCTGAACATCACCTCGGACGCGGCGGTGGAGGCCTACGCCGGCTGGGGCGGCTACGGCGCCGCCAAGGCGGCGCTGGAGCAGGCCTCGAACGTGCTCGCCGCCGAGGAGAACACGCTCCGCGTGTGGTGGGTCGATCCGGGCGACATGCGCACGCAGATGCACCAGGACGCCTTCCCCGGCGAGGACATCTCGGACCGCCCGCTGCCCGGATCGGTGATCCCGGCCCTGCGCCGGCTCATCTCCGAGCGGCCGCCCAGCGGGCGTTACCGCGCCGCGGAACTGATGCCCGCCACGGCGGGCGGCGGCACCTGACGGGAGACGATCATGCTGACGGAATTCGCCCTGCCCGCCGAGCTGGAGGCCCGCGAGCCCGCCGAGGCCCGCGGGCTGCCGCGCGATGGGGTGCGCATGCTGGTCAGCCGCCGCGCGGCCGGCGAGATCAGCTACCACGCGTTCGGCGACCTGCCGGGCCTGCTGCTGCCTGGCGACCTGCTCGTGGTCAATACATCGGCTACCGTCCCGGCGGCCGTCCGCATCGGCGGCGGGCTGGCCGTGCATTTCAGCTCGCCCCGGCCGAACGGGGCGTGGCTGGTCGAGCTGCGGCAGCGCCAGGGCCGCTCCACCGTGCCCTATCCCGGCGGCGCGCCCGGCCGCGTGCTGGACCTGCCCGGCGGGGCGGCGCTGACGCTGGAGGACCGGGTCACCGCCCGGCTGTGGCGGGCCCGGCTGTCCACGGCGGTGCTGCCGTACCTGTTCAAGCACGGCTCGCCGATCAGGTACTCCTACGTCGAGCGTGCCTGGCCGCTGGAGTCCTACCAGACCGTGTTCGGCACCAAGCCGGGCAGTGCCGAGATGCCGAGCGCGAGCCGCCCGTTCACCCCGGATCTGGTCACCCGCCTGGTCGCGCGGGGCGTCACGATCGCGCCGCTGACCCTGCACACCGGGGTCTCCTCGCTGGAGGGCGGCGAGGACCCCTATCCCGAGCCGTATGACGTGCCGCCGGCCACCGCCCGGCAGGTGAACCTGACCAGGTCGAGCGGAGGCCGGGTGATCGCCGTCGGCACCACCGTGGTGCGGGCCCTGGAGACCGCCGCGGGACCGGATGGGATGGTGACCGCGTCGGCCGGCTGGACCTCGCTCGTGGTGACGCCGGATTCCGGCCTGCGGGCGGTAGACGCGCTGTTCACCGGGCTGCACGAGCCGCGCTCCACGCACCTGCTGATGCTCGGCGCGTTCGCCGGCGACGACCTGCTGCGCAGGTGTTACGCCGAGGCCGCCGAGCGCGGCTACCTGTGGCACGAGTTCGGCGACGTGCACCTGCTGCTTCCGTAGCAGGCGCGGCGCCGCCGCCCCGCCGGACTCCGGCCACGTCCGCGGCCGGCCGCCGTTCCCGGCCCGCCGTCCTTCCCCGGCGCCGCCGCCCTTCCCGATTTCGTCACCTCCGCGGGCGGGCGGCCGTTCCCGGCCCCGCCGCCTTCCCTAGCCCCGCCGCCCTCTCCCGGATCCGGGGCCCTGCCCTGCCCGCCGCCGCGGCACCGGCGGCTACTTCTGTCCTGATCTTGACGTGCGGGTAGCGTGGCGTCCGCGATGGACGTTCCGCAGACAACCCTGCTCATCACCCTGACCGGCCGGGACCGCCCGGGGGTGACCGCCCGGCTGTTCTCCGTGCTGGCCCGGCACCGGCTCGAGGTGATCGACGCCGAGCAGGTGGTGATCCGCGGGCGGCTCGTGCTCGGCGTCCTGCTCGCCTGCGCGGGCCTGCCGGACCTGACCGCCATCCACCAGGCGGTCTGCGGCGTGGCCGCCGACCTCGGCCTCGAAGCCGAGATCACCGCGGGCACCGGCGACGAGCCCGGCCGGCGGGGGCGGCTGCACGTGACCGTGCTCGGCAGGCCGCTGACCCCGGCAGCGGTCGCGGCGATCGCCGGCCAGATCGCCGCGGGCGGGGCGAACATCGACCGGATAGGGCGGCTCGCCCGCCGCCCCGTCACCTGCATCGAGCTTGACGTGTCCGGAGCCGACCCTGCCGCGCTGCGCACCGCGCTCACCCGGGAGGCCACCCAGCAGGGAGTGGATGTGGCCGTCCAGCCGGGCGGCCTGCACCGGCACGCCATGCGGCTGGTGGTCATGGACGTGGACTCCACGCTCGTACAGGACGAGGTGATCGACCTGCTGGCCGCGCGCGCCGGGCGCGCCGGGCAGGTGGCCAGGCTGACCTCGGCGGCGATGGACGGGCAGCTTGACTACGCGGCTTCGCTGCGTGAGCGGGTCGCCCTGCTCGCCGGGCTGGACCAGCGGGTGCTCGACGAGGTGCGGGCCGGACTGCGGCTCGCACCGGGGGCCCGGACGCTGGTCAGGACGCTGCGACGGCTCGGCTACCGGTGCGGGATCGTCAGCGGCGGCTTCGTCCAGGTCATCGAGCCGCTCGCGGCCGAGCTCGGCATCGACTACGTGGCGGCGAACACGCTGGAGATCAGCGGGGGAATCCTGACCGGGCGGCTGACCGGGCCGGTCATCGACCGGGCCGGGAAGGCGGATGCCCTGCGCCGCTTCGCCGGGCAGGCCGGCGTGCCGGTCAGCCAGGCCGTTGCCGTCGGCGACGGCGCCAACGACCTGGACATGATCGCCGCAGCCGGCCTCGGCGTCGCCTTCAACGCCAGGCAGTTGGTCAAGGACGCGGCTGACGCCGCGGTGAACGTTCCGTACCTGGACTCGATCCTGTACCTGCTGGGCATCTCGCGCGAGGACGTGGAGGCCGCCGACCGACGGCGCGGATGGCGCAGGCGCCGGCCCGGCCCAGGACCGCCGGCTGAGCCGGGCGTCCAGAACCGCGTGCGTCCAGGCGGCCGTGACCCGGCCGGCCCGGGACCAGCCGGGCCCAGCGGCCGAGGCCGATCACCGCGACAGCACTGGTCGGGAAGCCCAGGTCGCCCTGGCCGGTGAGGCTGCTGGCGACCTGCTGCGCCGTCGGGTTGTGCCCGACGACCAGCAGGGTCCGCACCTCGCCGGGCGTCGCGCCGATGATGTCCAGCGCGTCATCCTCATCGGCCAGGTAGAGCCGGGGCTCGTACCGGACCTCAATGTCATGCCCGGCGGCCAGCGGGCGGGCCAGCCGGTCCCACGTCTGCCGGGTGCGGCACGAGGTCGAGCACAGCACCAGGTCCGGGATCAGCCGCCGGGCGGCCAGCCACTCGCCCGCGGCCGCGGCGTCCCGCCGCCCCCGGCCGGTCAGCGGGCGGTCGGCGTCGGCGAAGCCCGGCTTGTGGGTCGCCTTCGCGTGCCTGACCACGATCAGCCGCTTCATCGCGGAATCACCCCTCGGTACGGTCAGAGCGGCGCCTTCCCCGGTGCGCCCGGGGCCGCGGCCCACCCGGGCCCAGCCACCGCGAGGCCGCAGGCTCCGCCCGCGGCCAAGGCCGCCCGCCACCCTTGCTCCCCAGTGTCGTCGATGGCACATTGCCGACACCATGGGGTCGGTAATCGCACATCGATCCTGGCGCGCCCGGGCCGCCCGCCGCCGGCCAACTCGCCCCACCCTGGCCCGGGCTCTGCCCCGGCCAGGCCCGCCGATATGACATCGACCGGGTGAGGAAACGCGCCGGTGCCCGGGACGTGAGCGCGGGCTAGGACTTATCGGTGCGGGCCGGACTGCCGGTGGCTGCCCGCTGGCCCGCGTCGGCTCCGTCCGTGCCCGTCGCCACCGGGCCGGGGCGGGCTACGCCGGCCGCGGCGCCGTCCGGCTCCAGGACGGCGGTGCCCCCGGGGCCCGGGCCCCCGGCCCCCTGGGTTTCGGCGATTATGCTGGCCGACCGGCGCTTGGAGATGACGATGGCGGCCACGACGACGACCACGGCGCCGACGGCCACGCCGACGCGCAGGCCGTCGTTGTGGCTGTAGGTGACCACGCTCGGCGCGATCAGCAGCGAGACCAGGTTCATCACCTTGAGCAGCGGGTTGATGGCCGGGCCCGCGGTGTCCTTGAACGGGTCGCCGACGGTGTCCCCGACGACCGTGGCGGCGTGTGCCTCCGAGCCCTTGCCGCCGTAATTGCCGTCCTCCACCAGTTTCTTCGCGTTGTCCCAGGCGCCACCGGAGTTGGCCAGGAACACCGCCATCAGGACGCCGGCCGCGATCGCGCCGGCCAGGTACGAGCCGAGCGGGGCGTACCCGAAAGCGAAGCCGATCGCAATCGGGGTCAGGATCGCCAGCAGCCCCGGCGTGACAAGCTCGCGCAGCGAGTCCTTGGTGCAGATGTCCACTACCCGGCCGTACTCGGGCTTCTCGGTGAAGTCCATGATTCCCGGGTGGTTGCGGAACTGCTCGCGGACCTCGAAGACGACCCGCTGGGCGGCCCGGCCCACGGCCATGATCAGCAGGCTGGAGAACATGAACACCACGGCGGCGCCCACAATGACCCCCACCAGCACGTTCGGCTTGTCCACGGACAGGCTGAACGTGCCGGCGGCCTTGCCGAGGGCGCTCTCGACCGTGGTGCGGAACGAGCCGAACAGCGCGGTCGCCGCCAGCACCGCGGTGGCGATGGCGATGCCCTTGGTGATCGCCTTGGTGGTGTTGCCGATCGCGTCCAGGTGGGTCAGCGCCTGGGCAGGCTCGCCCTCGAATTCGCCGGACATCTCGGCGATGCCCTGCGCGTTGTCGGTAACCGGGCCGAACGAATCCATGGACACGATCACGCCGACCGTGGTCAGCAGCCCGGTACCGGCCAGCGCCACGGCGAACAGGGCGATCGTGGCGTTCCCCGTGCCGAGCAGGAAGGCGCCGAACACCGCGCCGCCGATCAGCAGCGCCGAGTAGACGCCGGACTCCAGGCCGGCCGCGATGCCGGACAGGATGACGGTGGCCGCGCCGGTCACCGAGCTCTGCGCGATCTCGCGCACCGGCCTGCGGTTGGTCTCGGTGAAGTACCCGGTGAGCAGCTGGATGGCGCTGGCCAGCACGAGGCCGATGAGCACCGCGCCGACGGCCAGCCACTGCGGGCTGCCGCCGTGCCGCAGGATGCTGGGGTCCGTCACGCCCTTCAGCTGGGCGAAGTGAGCGGGCAGGTAGGTGAACGCGGCCACCGCGACACCGATCGCGGAGATCACGGCGGATACGAAGAAGCCGCGGTTGATGGCCGTCATGCCGCTGCGGTCGCCCCGGCGCGGGGCGACCACGAAGATGCCGATCACCGCGGTGATCACGCCGATCATCGGAACGATCAGCGGGAAGACCAGGCCGTCGTTGCCGAACGCCACCTTGCCCAGGATCAGCGAGGCCACCAGCATGACGGCGTACGACTCGAACAGGTCGGCCGCCATGCCGGCACAGTCCCCGACGTTGTCGCCGACGTTGTCGGCGATCGTGGCCGCATTCCGCGGGTCGTCCTCCGGGATGCCCTGCTCCACCTTGCCGACCAGGTCGGCGCCCACGTCTGCCGCCTTGGTGTAGATGCCGCCGCCGACGCGCATGAACATCGCGAGCAGCGCGGCCCCGAAGCCGAAGCCCTCCAGCACCTCGGGCGCGTTCGCCTTGAAGATGAGGACCACGAGCGCCGCGCCGAACAGGCCGAGGCCGACCGTGAACATGCCGGCCACTCCGCCGGTCCGGAAGGCGATCCGCATCGCCTGCCGTTCGCCGCTTTCCTTCGCCGCAGCGGCCACCCGCACGTTGCCGCGGACGGTCAGCGACATTCCCGTGAAGCCGGTCAGAGCGGAGAACAGGGCACCGACCAGGAAGAACGCGCTGCGGCCCCAGCGTACGCCGACGGTATCGGCCGGCAGCAGCAGCAGCACGAAGAAGATCAGGACGACGAAGACCCCCAGCGTCCTGAACTGGCGCTTCAGGTAGGCGGCGGCACCCTCCTGGACCGCCCGCGAGATCTCCTGCATCTTCTGGCTGCCCTGGCTGGCCGCGAGAACCTCCCGCACCAGCAAGCCGGCCACCGCGAGCGCCAGCAAGGCGACCACCCCGACGACAACCACCCAGGTGAGGTTGGTGCCGTGCAGGGCAACCCCCGCGGGCGAAGCGAGGTTGTGCCTATACATCCGTCCTCCTTGACCGGGGCCCAGGGAATCCCGCGCGCAGGCCGACAGGCCGGGGGATTACCGTGCGCCCGAGTGAGCGCCCGCCAGACAGGCGCCTGTAGTGCCGCAGGGCAGTGGCGGGAGTCTATGCAGACAGGAACCCCCATGGTAAAGCCGGGGTGACTCCTAACCGTGCCGCAATGGCTTCGTTACATGAAAGAGACCGCATAGTTATCACAACGTGGGTGACAGATGGTTCTGATTATCGCTCACGGACGGAGGAGGGCCAGCTCATGCACACGCTGATGCCTGCCGGAGTCCGGGAAATCTTGACGTCGTCGGCCAGTTCCGCGATCACGGCGAGCCCGAACCCGTCCTGCAGGCCGTTGCCGTTGGCCGGCGGCAGGCCGTCATCGCCGGCCTCGCCACCCGGGGAGCCGGCCTCGCCGCCTTCGGCGCCCCCGGCCTCGGTCATCCCGGCGGGCGGCGGGTCATCACCGGGCGCCGAGTCGGTCACCACAACCTCGAAACGCCCCGGCGAGTCGGTCAGCTCGATCTTGACCGGCTCGGCCGGGCAGTGCTGCCGGTGGGCCTCTACCGCACGCGAGCAGGCCTCGCCGACCGCCAGCCGGACCTCGTCGAGCAGTGACTCGGCCACCCCGCTCCGCCTCGCGACGGCGACGGCCACCAGGCGGGCCGTGCGGACGTGCGCGGGCAGCGGGGTGAAGGCAACTTCCACCATCGCCATCAGCGGAGCCAGGTACTCGCTACTTCTCCGACTTCCTGGCCTTGATGGCTTCCTCGACCGTGTCGTGGATGCCGAAGACCTTGGTAAGCCCCGTGATGCGGAAGATCTTGAGGATCCGCTCCTGCCTGCAGACCAGGTCCAGCGAGCCGTCGTGAGCCCGAACGCGCTTGAGCCCGCCCACCAGCACGCCAAGGCCGGTGGAGTCGAGGAATTCCACCTTCTCCATGTTCACTACGAGCTGATAGTCGCCCTTGTTCACCAGTTCGATCAGAAGCTCACGCAGCCGGGGCGCGGTGTACACATCGATCTCGCCCTCTACGTCGACGACCCTGATCCCGTCCTTCATGTGGTCATCCAGCTTCAAATCCACAAATCCTCCACGCCATGCAGCCTTCTCTGATCAGCCCGGCAGGGTACCCTCTGGCATCCGGAGCGAGCCTATCCCCGTCGGGCATTCAACCACTCTCCGGTGTCATGCTTACACGAATCCGTGCCGCCAGGCACCTTTTGCCGGACATGGCAGACTGAAATCCGATGACCCTCGCGACCTCCTTCACCGCCGGTGAACCCGCACAGCGGCCCCGCCCGGACGCCGCCGGCGGCCCGGTTCGCATGCCCCCGGACGGCGGCCCGCCGGGCGCGCGGATCCTGTCCGCGGGAACCGCCGGCGGCCAGGTCACGCACGTCGAGCGCATCGCGGGCCGGGCGGGCCGGGCGGTCGCCTGGCCGGGCTGGATCCCAGCCGAGCTCAGGGAGAGATTCGCCGGCAGCGGCATCAGCGCGCCCTGGGCGCACCAGGCCGCCGCGGCAGATCACGCCCGGGCGGGCCGGAACGTGATCATTTCCACTCCGGCTGCCTCCGGCAAGTCGCTTGGCTATCTCATGCCCGCGCTGACCGCGGTGCTCGAGGGCGGGACCGCGCTGTATCTCACCCCGACCAAGGCCCTGGCCGCCGACCAGCTGCGCGCGATCCGGGCGCTGCGGCTGCCCGGAGCGCGCGCGGCGGTCCTGGACGGCGACACCCCCGCCGCCGGGCGCCACTGGGCCAGGGCAAACGCCTCCTACCTGATCACCACCCCGGACACGCTGCACCTCGCGCTGCTGCCCGGGCACGCCCGCTGGGCCCGGTTCCTGTCCCGGCTGCGGTACGTCATCGTGGACGAGTGCCACGGATACCGGGGAGTGTTCGGGTCGCACGTGGCACAGGTGCTGCGCCGGCTCCGCCGGATCGCCGCCTACTACGCCGAGGGCCGGGCCGTCCGCGAGCGCGCCCGGCGCGGCGGGCGGGACGGGCCGCTATCCGGCGGGCCGGTTTTCATCCTGGCCTCGGCCACCATCGCCGAGCCCGCCCGGTGTGCCGCCTTGCTCACCGGGCTCGCGGCCGAAGAGGTCAACGCCGACGCATCGCCGCGCGGGCCCGTCACCTTCGCCCTGTGGCAGCCCCCGCTCACCGGCCTGCGCGGTGAAGCGGGCGCGCGGATCAGGCGGACGGCCACCGCGGAGGCATCGCGGCTGCTGTCGGATCTGGTGACCGAGAACCTGACCACGGTGGCCTTCGTCCGGTCCCGGCGGGCGGCCGAGGCGGTGGCCACGGGCGCCCGCCGGGCCCTCGCCGACACCGGCGACCCGGACCTGGCCGCGCGGGTGGCCGCATACCGGTCGGGCTACCTGCCCGAGGACCGCCGCCAGCTCGAGGAGGAGCTGCGTGGCGGCCGCCTGGCCGGCCTGGCTGCCACCACCGCGCTCGAGCTGGGCGTCAACATCTGCGGCCTGGACGCGGTCCTCATCGCCGGCTGGCCGGGCACCCGCGCCTCGCTGTGGCAGCAGGCGGGCCGGGCGGGCCGGACCGGCCGCGGAGCACTCGCCGTGCTCATCGCCCGGGCCGACCCGCTGGACACCTACCTGGTGCATCACCCGGAAGCGGTGTTCGGCCGGCCGGTCGAGGCTACGGTGCTCGATCCGGACAACCCGTACGTCCTGGCGCCGCACCTATGCGCGGCAGCCGACGAGTTGCCGCTCACCGCGGCCGACCTCGAGCTGTTCGGCGCCCGGGCCGCGGAGGTCACGGGCGAGCTCTGCGGCCGGGGACTGCTGCGTCACCGCGGCAGCAGGCTGGTACCTGTCCGCGCCGGGCCGCCCGCTCACCCGTACCGGCCTGCGCGGCTCCGGCGGTCCGCCGATGAAGATCGTGGAGGCTACCACCGGCCGGCTGGTCGGCACCGTAGACGAACCGTCTGCCCACGTGCTCGCGCACACCGGTGCGGTCTACCAGCATCAGGCGCAGGCCTACCTGGTCCGCAGGCTCGACCTGGCGGACGAGGTCGCGCTGGTGGACGCGGCCGAGCCTGGCTATTCGACCTCGGCGCGCGAGCAGACCGAGATCGAGGTGGCGGGCGAGCTGCTGCGCGCCGGCTGGGGCGAGGCGACCGTTCATTTCGGCGACGTGCGGGTGAGGAGGCAGGTGACTTCGTTCGTCCGGCGGCGCCTGGACACCGGGCTCGCCGACGGCGAGGAGCCGCTCGACCTGCCGCCCCGCACCCTGCTGACCAGGGCCGTATGGTGGACGATCTCACCCGGGCAGCGGGCCGGCCTGGCCGCACAGGGCGTGGATCTGGCTGGCGCCGCGCATGCCGCCGAGCATGCCTCGATCGCGCTGCTTCCCCTGGTCGCCAGCTGCGACCGGTGGGACATCGGGGGCGTCTCCTTCGAGCTGAACCCGGCCACCGGACGGCTCACCGTCTTCGTCTACGACGGGCACCACGGAGGCGCGGGCTTCGCCGAGCGCGGCTTCCACGCCGCGCGCGAGTGGCTGCGGGCCACCGCCCAGGCGATCGAGTCGTGCGGCTGCCAGGCCGGCTGCCCCTCCTGCATCCAGTCGCCGAAGTGCGGGAACGGCAACGAGCCGCTATCCAAGAGCGGAGCGCTGCACCTGCTCGCCACCCTGCTCACCGACCCAGCTCCGCCGGCCGACCCCACCCGAATCCGGCCCGGCTCCAGAAGCAAACGGCGGGGTGGCCGGCGAGGCCGGCTCCGGAGTCCCGGGCAGCAGGGAGGGGTAGCCGGAGCAGCCGGTCCACAGGGGCTCCAGTGGGTCGTCCCCATGGGATGAAACCAGCGAGCCGATCCCGGTGCGCCAGCACAGGCAGCGGCAGCAGTCCCAGCCACTGGGATTGCCGGCGCAGCCGGGCCCGGGTGGTTCCAGGGTCGTCCCCAGAGATAAATGGCCGCGGCGACCCGGCGCGACAGCAGCAGCATCGCCAGCAGCTCCAGGGATCGGGTTCGCCCGGCACAGCCGGGCCCCGGGGTCCCAGGGGTCGTCCCCGGGATAAATGGCCGCGCGACCCGGCGCGACAGCACAGAGGCGGGCGGAGCTAAGGGGCGACCCCCGCCGGGGGGAGAGCGGGGGTCGCCATACGGACCGGCTCCGGGGGGGTAGAGCCGGTGCCGCTACCAACTTACAGCCTACGTGGGCCGCGCCTGAGTTACCAGTCAGTCACGCCTTGATGCCATCGGCCGCAAGCTATGCATCATATGCTGCCTGAATGTGGAGGCTCCCGTCGAGCGTATGAGTCCCCCATTGCCGCTTTTTTCGGCCTGGACAAGACGGTCAGCCCGAAGTCCGGCACGCTGGCATCCGGCCGTCCCTTCTCTCAGTACCGGCTGATCAGCCGGTACTGACGCGATGCGCAGCGTGGCCGGCCGCCTGGCGTATCGGATCGCCGGGGCCAGTCACGGGCAGATGGAGCGGGCCGGGAGTGGGTCAGCGGGCTCTGCCGCGGCTGGCCGGTCGAACCGGGTGCGGGAAATCGCCGCGCGCCATCTCGACGAGCTCATCGTGCCGTACGTGTACGCGGAGGCGCGGGCCCTGATCAGTCCCCCGTGACGCGGGCCGGGCCGCACCGCCCGGTGAAGGGCAGGTGGCAGCGCGAGCTGAGCAGCATGGCAAATCGGTCACGCTGAGGTCTTTCCAAGCCCGGAGATTCGTCGTAGAAAGGAACCACGGACTTCGGAACGTCCGGGCACGGCAGCCGGGTACCCACGCGCGACCAGCCGCGGGAGGCGTGTCGAGGCAGGGCAGGCCGGAAGGTGCGCGCGCACGGGCGCGCCGGGTGGTCACCTGCCCGACAGAGAAGTTGCACGCTTGGTAACCCGGCATGACGTGCTAGGCGACGGCGCCCCGCGCAGGGGCGCCGTTCGCCGTCTGCGGTGTCTCCCCGGCTCGCTACGGCCCGCCCTCGCTCACACCGCCCCTGCCCCGGGCTCGCTATGTGAGGTGCCTCCCGCCGGCCACGCCCTGGCCGGGCGGGCCGCATCCTGGCCGGGCGGGCCGCATCCTGGATTACCTGCCCTGTTTGTGGTACGGGTGGTGTCACCTTCAGCGCCGGCCGCGGACCGCCGGCGGCGGGCGCCACCGGCACCGGATCGTCCGCGGCGGCGCGGGCCCCCACACGAGGGCACACGATGGGAGAACACGCGATGGTTCACACCGAATCGGCGCCGCTGGCGGACGGCGCGGCCGATCCGTCCCTCGGCGACCTCGTGGGACTGGCGTTCCAGGATGTCTCCAAGCTAGTAAAGTGCGAGATTGACCTGGCCAAGCTGGAACTGAAGGCCGACGCCAAGCGGCTGGGCGTGGCAGGCGCCATGGTCGGGGCCGGCGCCTACATCGGCACCCTGGTCCTGGTAATGCTGTGCTTCGCGTTCGCTTACGGCCTGATCACGCTGGGCATCTGGGACTGGGCGGCGTTCCTGATCGTCGCCGGCGTGCTGGTGCTGGTGATCGCTATTGCCGTGGGCATCGCCTGGCTCAAGGTGCGCAGGCTGGACAACCTGAGGCGGACGCGCCAGACGTTCCAGGACGACCTGGCCATCGTGCACCGCAAGGAAGAGCCGGCCGCCGTGCCCGCGGTCGAGGCACGATAGGTCTATGGATGCGTCCGGTGAGCTGGCCACCCACATCGAGGGGCCCTGGTCGCACCGGCTGGTGAGCGCGAACGGCATCCGTTTCCATGTCGCGGAGGCCGGCGAGGGACCGCTGGTGCTGCTGCTGCACGGGTTCCCCGAGTTCTGGTGGACCTGGCGGAACCAGCTGCCCTCGCTGGCCCGGGCCGGCTTTCGCGCGGTCGCGGCCGACCTGCGCGGCTACGGCGGCAGCGACAAGCCGCCGCGCGGTTATGACCTGGTGACGGCCGCCTCGGACGCGGGCGGCCTGGTCAGGGCGCTGGGCGAGGCGAACGCCATCGTGGTCGGGCATGACTGGGGCGGGCTGGTCGCGTGGACCATGGCGGCGTACTTCCCCAAGATGGTGCGGCGGCTGGCCATCGTCTCGGTGCCGCATCCGCTGCGGTTGCGCGCGGCCGTCCTGACCGACCCGCTGGGCCAGGGCAAGCGGAGCGGCTACACGCTGGGTTTCCAGCTCCCCCGGCTGCCCGAACGGCGGCTGCTCGAAGGCCAGGCACAAGGGGTCGGGCGGATGCTCCGGGACTGGTCCGGGCCCGGCTGGCCGGACCCGGAGACCGAACGCAGGTACCGGGTGGCCATGCTGGTGCCGTCGGTGGCGCATTCCGCGCTGGAGTATCACCGGTGGCTCGTCCGGTCCAGGCTGCGGCCGGACGGGCTGCGGTATGCGCGCCACATGCGGGCGCCGATCCAGGCGCCGACCCTGCAACTGCACGGGGCGCTGGACACGTGCGTGCTGCCGCGCAGCGCACGCGGCTCCAGCCGCCATGTCGAGGCCCCCTACCGCTGGCACCTGATCGAAGGGGCCGGCCACTTCCCGCACGAGGAGCGGGCGGAGCGGTTCGACGCCGAGCTGTGCGGCTGGCTGGCCGACGCCGAGCCCGAGAGATGACGCCGCGGGGACGGGACCGGGATGAGGCGGGCCGGCCGCGAAACGCGCGTCCCCGGGACGCGTCCGGCCGCCCGCTGGCCCGTGGCGAGGCGGGTGAGCCGCGGGTACCCGACGACCTCTCGCTGCCGCCGGGGCAGGCCCTGGCGCTGGCGCAGCAGCTGCTGGACTCCGGCCGTCCCTTTCAGGCCCACGAGGTGCTCGAGGCGTCATGGAAGTCGGCGCCGCCGGGCGAGCGCGACCTGTGGCAGGGACTGGCCCAGGTCGCGGTCGGCCTGACCCACGCCCAGCGCGGCAACGCGCGCGGGGCCGCGGCGCTGCTGCGCCGGGGCGCCGGGCGGATCGCCGGTTACCTGCCGGGCGGCGAGGCCGCCCGCAGCGGCCCGCACCAGATCGACGTGCCCGGCATCAGCCGGGCGGCCGGCGAACTCGCCGGCCGGATAGAGCGTGACGGGCTGGGCAGCGTGAGCCCCGGCCAGCTGCGACTGCGGCTCCGGGCGGCCGGCGGGTAGCAGCTAAGCGCCGGCGCTGGGGTGGTCCCCGCGCCGCCGGGGCGGCCGGCCGCCCCGGCGGCGCGGGGGACCGGGTGCGGGTGTCCCCGGAACGGCCGCCGCGGGTTCGGCGGCGGGTCAGGCGCATCCCTGCGTTGACACCGGGCCGGTGGCATTCTCACTCGCGTGCACGTCGCCCCCGACTTCGGCCGAGGTCAGCGCGTAGCCGACGTCCTTCATCCCCACCTCGGCGGCGAAAACGACTCCGTACACATTCCCGCTGTGCGGGTCGATCAGCGGGCCGCCCGAGTTGCCCGGCTGGATCAGGGCCCGGACCGCGTAGATCTGGCGGGTCACCTGGGCGGTCTGGTAAATGTCCGGGGCAGTCGCCCGCTGCACCCCGCCGATCCTGGCCGGCACGGTGGTGAAGGAGTGATCGAGCGGGTACCCGGCGACCACCGCGTTGGCTCCGGTTCCGGCCTGGCCGGTGAACTTCAGCGGCGGCGCGGTCAGCCGGGGAACGTAGAGAACCGCGATGTCTCCCCGCGGGTCGAAGAACACGACCGTGGCCCGGAATTCCTTCCGCGCCGGCGTGAACACGTCCGGTCCCTGATCGACGCCGGCCACCACGTGCGCGTTGGTCAGGACGTGACCCGGCGAGATGACGAATCCGGAACCCTCGATCCGGCGCATGCAGCTCGAGGCCGTGCCCATGACCTTGACGATGCTGTGCCTGTCGTGGCGGACCGCCGGGTAGCTCAGGTACTTGCCCTGCGGCGTGCCCACCGTCAGCGGCGCTTCGGCACCGAGCCCGCCGAACACCTGCGGGTACGGGCCGCTGGCCAGCAGGCGGCGGAAATCGCCGAACATGGTCTGCGCCGCCGGGGGCATGACGCCGTCCACCGTCCGCAGCACCGCCGAGTTGCGAACCTGGCCGGTGATCGCCGGGAATCCCGCGTTGACCACGGCCGAGCCGATCAGCCAGGCGATGAGCAGGACCGACACGATGCTGACCAGGGCTCCGCCGGCCGCGTCCAGGTAGGTGACCGGGCGCCAGGTGAGCCGGGACCGCACGGCCGCCCCCGCGGCGGAGGCCAGCAGCTGGCCGGCCATGGCCGCGACGAAGACCACGACCACCGCGATCAGCGCCTGCTCGGCCTGGTCGCTGGTTATCGCCCGCGCGAGGCCCGGGGCGAACAGCATCCCCACCACCGCTCCGACAATGAACCCGGCGAAGCTGAGCACGCCGATGATGAAGCCCTGGCGGTAACCGGAGACAGCGAAGGCCGCGACAAGCACCAGCAAGATCAGGTCAAGCAGGTCACCCGACACGTGGTCAACCGTATACGGCTAGGTCCCCTGCGCCGCCCGGCTGGCGATGTCGTCGGGGATCGCGGCCGCCAGCGCCTCCGCCGGGAGATCCTCGATCCGGCCGGTGTCCCACGGCCGCTGCCAGCCGCTGAGGGTGAGCAGCATGTCGATCAGGCCGGCGGTGAAACCCCAGACCAGCATGCCGCTGACCCGGAAGGCCGGCCCGGTGCTGCCGGACGGGTGCCGCACGGTGAGCCGGTTGGCGCGGTCGGTGAACTCGCAGATGCGGATCCGCACCACGGCGGCGACCTCGGCGGGGTCGGCGGCCCTGACCGCGACCGGCCGGCGCCACCAGCCGAGCACGGGGGTGACGCGGAATCCGCTGCGGGGGATGAACAGCTCGGGTGCCGTCCCGATCACGTCCACGCCCGCCGGGTCCAGGCCCACCTCCTCGGCCGCCTCGCGGAGCGCCGCCTCAACCGGGCCGGCGTCGCCGGGCTCGAGCGCGCCGCCGGGGAAGGCGGGCTGGCCGCCGTGCCTGCGCAGCCCCGGCCTGCGCTGGATGAGCAGCAGATCCGGGTCGTCGGCGGCGCCGGCGCCGGGATGTCCGGCACCGTGCGTCCCGGCCGGGACGACGGGATTCCGGCGTCGCCCGTTTCCGCGGAAACGCGGGAGTCCCCGGCACCGCAGGTTCCGGCGGCAGGTCCCGCTGCCCCGTGACCGAACAGCACCAGGATCGCGGACCGCCTGCCCTCTCCGCCCGGCGGCCGCAGCAGCGGGGGCACCGGCATCCCGGCCGCCGCCGCGGCCAGCTCATGCAGCCACGGGGGCGCCGGACCCTGGTCCTGCGTCACGAGAACGGCCCGGCCTTGACCAGCCTGGCCGCCACCTCCGGATCGACGGGACCCTCGCCGAACGAAGGGCACAGCCGCGCGAGCACGCAGGCGCCGCAGGCAGGCCTGCGCGCGTGGCACACCCGGCGGCCATGCCAGATCAGCCGGTGCGACAGCATCGTCCATTCCGAACGGGGGAACAGCGCGCCGACCTCAGCCTCGACCTTCTCCGGCTCGGTCGCGGTGGTCCAGCCGAACCGCCGGGCCAGCCGCCCGAAATGGGTGTCCACGGTGATGCCCGGCACGCCGAAGGCGTTCCCGAGCACGACGTTCGCCGTCTTCCGGCCGACGCCGGGCAGCGTGACAAGATCGTTCAGCCGGCGTGGCACCTCGCCGCCGAACCGGTCCCGCAGCGCGGCCGAGAGGCCGATGACCGACTTGGTCTTGGCCCGGAAGAACCCGGTGGGCTTGAGGATCTGCTCCACATCCTCGGGATCGGCCGCGGCCAGGTCGTCCGGGGTCGGGTACTTCGCGAACAGCGCCGGCGCCGTCAGGTTGACCCGGATGTCGGTGGTCTGCGCCGACAGCACGGTGGCCACCAGCAGCTGGAACGGATTCTCGAAGTTCAGCTCGGTACGGGAATCCGGATAGGTCCCGGCCAGGATCCGGTTCATTTGCCGGGCTCGCCGCACCAGCCCCAGCCGGGTCTCGGCTTTCCGCTTGCGAGTCCGCGCCGGCGGTGCCACGTCCGTCGCCATGCCGCCAGCGTAGGGCCTGCACGGCACCGTACGATAAGCAGCCGTGGCGGTATCGGCGGTGATTTTCGACTGGGGAGGCACGCTCACGCCCTGGCACACCATCGACCACGACGAGCTCTGGCGCGCGATCTGCGCCCCGCATTTTGACCGGGCCGAGGTGACCGAGACGGCTGCGCTGCTCCGTTCGGCCGAGCATCACTTCTGGGAGATCGCGGGACGCGAGCAGCGCAGCTCGACCCTCGAGGAGATGCTTCTCCCGGGCCGGCGTCAAGCCCTCGGAGACGTTCATGGACGGGTATTTCCAGGCCTGGGAGCAGCACACGTTTGCCAACCCGGACGCGGCCGGCGTCATGCGCGAGCTGCGCCGCCGCGGGATCAAGGTCGGAGTGCTGTCGAACACCATGTGGCCGCGTGACCGGCACGAGCGGATCTTCAGGCGGGACGGGCTGCTCGACCTGATCGACGGCGCGGTGTACAGCAGCGAGATCCCGTGGACGAAGCCGCACCCGGAGGCCTTCCGCGCGGCGATGGCGGCCGTCGGCGCGACCCGCCCGCAGGACTGCGTCTACGTAGGCGACCGGCCGTTCGACGATGTGCACGGCGCGCACCAGGCCGGGCTGCGCACCGTGCTCATGCCGAACAGCGACGTGCCCGCCTTCGCCGAGGCGGAGCCCGACGCGACCATCGGACGGCTCGGGGAACTCATCGCGGTACTCGAACGCTGGTGATCCGGCGGCCGGCGGCCCGGGCGGGTGGCCGGCCGGCGCCGGGAGACGGGGAACCGCCGCCGGGACCCGCGGCCTGGTGCACGGCGCACCGGTCGGGACGGAAGGAAAGCCCGGCGAGTACCGCGGCGATCGGGACCGCGGCGGGATCGCGCGGGTTCACATGCCGGCCGAGGGTCACGACCGCGACCCGCCTGGCTCCGGCCAGCTTGACGGCGACGGCGGCCGACTGGACGCTGGAACCCGATGTCCAGGTGTCGTCGAGCAGCAGGACGGCCGCGCCGGACAGCCGCCCGGCTACCCGGAACCGGCCCGGGCGCAGAATCCCGGGACGGCACCGGTTCGCCGGGGCGGATGACCAGGTCGGCCCAGGGCAGGGCCAGGTACGGCTCGACCAGTGTCCGCAGCGGATGCATCCCCGGGCGGCCGCGTCCGCTGGGCACCACGGCGACGTGGCTGAAGGCGGTCATCCCGGCGCGGGCGCGGACGCAGGAACCGTGGTCGCGCAGGAAGACCAGCAGCATGGCCCGCAGCGCCGCGCGGGCCGCCTCCTGCTCCGGGACACCGGACTTGTACCGCCACAGCGCCCGCTGGTAGGGCGTGCCCGCCACGGCATACGAGACCGGGACCACGAGGTCGGCGAGCAGGCCGGCCGCGCCCTGCCGGTGCTGCGCGCACTGAAAGCAGCGCAGGAAGCCGGCCTGGGCGGGACCGCGGCACACCGCGCAGCAACCCGGTCCGGCGGGCAGCGGCGGCCGCAGGCCGGGCCGTTGCCGGGCGGCCGCCGCGCGAAGCGGATCCCACGTCACCCCGCCGGGAGCACCGCGGGTCCGGGCAGCCTGCTCCACGGGGCCCGATGCTAGGCGGGGGCTCCGACGATCCCGGATTCCCCTCCGGCCCGGCTGCCCCTCCGCGGCAGGCGAACTCATCCGGCGTGCCGCTCGTGTCAGGGATGGCAGGCCGCCAGTGTCCGGCCTGAAGGGCCGCATGCACGCGACCACCTCCCGCGGCTGGCGGCGGCGGTCAGCCCGGCGAGCCCGCGACGATCGTGTGGTGGCCGGTGACGATCCGCCACCGGCCCGCCCGCTGCGCGATGACCGCCGTGAAGTTGCGGCAGCCGGCTGAGCCCGCCAGCCTTGGCCGCGGCCCGCGGCAGGGAGGCTGGGCCGGACGGGGTTCGCGATGCTGCTTCCTCATTCAGGGGCCGCGATGTGACCCGCTCGGCGGCTCCCAGTACGATCATGGCGTTCGGTTAGCCACTGGGCCCACGCCCGGCGCTGCGGGCGCGCTCGCGCCAGGGAGACGCCATGCCACTCGCTTCGAGTTCTTACTCATACCCTGTCCTGGGCGCGTTCTGGACGATCTTCATGATCTTCCTGTGGGTGATCTGGATCTGGATCCTGATCACGGTGTTCATCGACATCTTCCGCAGCCACGACCTGTCCGGCTGGGCCAAGGCGCTCTGGTTCCTGTTCGTGCTGATCTTCCCGCTGATCGGGGTGCTGGTGTACCTGATCGCCAGGGGCGGCAAGATGCACGAGCGGGCGGTGCGGCAGGCAGAGGCTCAGCAGCAGGAGTTCCGCAGCTACGTCCAGCAGGCCGCCAGCTCGGGAAGTACGGCGGACCAGCTGGCCAGGCTGGCCGACCTGCGCGACCGGGGCGTCATCACCGCCGAGGAGTTCGACCGCGAGAAGGCCAAGATCCTGGCCTGAGCGGAGCCGCCGGGCTCGGCACCGTGTTCTTCGGCGGCGTCGAGGCCAGCTGGCAGGCGCCCGCGCGGGTCCATGCTCGAAGCCGTGCCGGATGCGATCAGGCGGGCCGTCGGCTGACGTCGAGGTCGAGCTGGATGGGCAGGTCGGTGCGGCCGAGGGCGTGGCGGGCGTGGGCGAAGGCCTGGGTTTCCAGGCGGCGGTGCAGCGCGGGCAGGTCCGCGGTCTGCACGGCGGTGACGCTAAGCACGATGTGCGGGTCGCTGGCGTCACCGATGACCCGGCCCCTGGCGGCGTCGACGCCGTGGTAGCTTTCGATTTCCCCGGCCAGGGCGCCGGTGAGGGCGGCGGGCGGCAGTGTGGTGGTGCCCTGGTCTTTGCTGCCGGGGACGGTGATGTCGCCGGCCCGGTCGGTGGAGACCAGCAGGACCAGGAGCCAGCGCAGCGCGGCCAGGAAGAGCAACAGGCACACGAACGCGACCACGGCCCAGACCCAGGGTCCGTGCGCGCCGATGTAGCTGCTGGCCCGGTTGTCGAACAGGGTGCGACGGGAGAACGCGGTGCCGAACCCGCCGACCGAGGCGGCCATCCCCGCGCCGCCCGCCAGCAGCACCAGCAGGCCGAACAGGCCCAGGGCGAAGCGGTTGGTCCGGTCGGCGTGCATCAGCGGCTCCGTGAGATGACGCGCACTTTCAGGCGCGGCGGGCGGCGCAGGTTCAGGTCGTCGAGGCGGCCGCGGACCGCCTGGGTAACCGGGTCTTTATGCGCACCGGCGGTGGTGCGGCCGCGGGCGGCCGATTTTGCCGCGACCCGGGCGCGGCGGCGGCGCACGGTGACGGTGGCGCTGGTGATGCCGTCGATGCTGGTGGCGGCAGCGCGCAGGGTCCCGGCCAGGCCGCTGCGGGTCAGCGCGGCGTCGGTGGCCGGATCGCCGGATCGCAGCGGCAGCCGGGTAATGCGGCGGGGCTTGAGTTCTATGGCCAGGATGAGCACGCCGACGGCGATCAGGATGGCCGACCAGACCCGGACGACTAGGGCATCCCAGCGGGTTTTCTGCGCCCACCGGTACCAGGTGGGCCAGTGCACCACGACCGGGCTGGCATGCGCGGCGAACGCAATGACCTCGATGATCACGATGATGCTGGCGGCGGCCAGGGCCACGGCGAGGATGAAGGCCAGCGGCCGGTTCAGCAGTCGCATCCGGGGTTCCTTCCTACCGGACCCGCGGCGGCGGGGCGACGTCGAGGGCCAGGTCGGCGACGGTGATGTGCACTTCGTCGACCTCCAGCCCGGCCAGTTCCCTGACCCGGTCCCGGACGTGACTGCGGACCTGTCCGGTGACGTCCGGGATCGAGGCGGGCCAGCGGACGCTGAGTTCCAGCGTCACGTAGGCCTTCGACCCGTCAACGACCACGGAGGTCTTCGGCAGGCCCTGCAGGTCGGTGTCGCGCACCCCGGGCAGGCGGCTGGCGCCGGGCACCGCACGGCCCAGCATCCGCGCCGCCGCGGCTCCGGCGTCCGGGTTCTCGGTCGCAGCCCGGGCGGCGATCTTGGTGACGACGCCGTCGGCGATACGGATCATTCCCAGCTCATTGCGGCCAGACCGGGCCGCCGGCCCGGCCTGCGCCCGGAATTCGTCGCCGTGGGCTCCAGCTGCGTTCCGGTGCTCATCGGCTGCGGCTGCGCGACAGCCATCCCTGCACGTCCAGGTCTCCGTCGAGCACCTTGGCGATGCCGTAGCCGATCGCGCCGAGCAGGGCCACGATCAGCATGTCACCGAAATTGCCGAACACCAGCGCCAGGCCCAGGATCAGGCCGGTCACCGTGGCAAGCGCGGTACGGTTCATCATTCACATCCAGACTGAGGAAGAATGCGGCAAGCTCCCGGGCCTTTCAGATCAACGACCCTGCGGTCGGCCCGGTCCCGCCAGGGGTTCCGGCAGCCGGCTGCGGGCCCGGCGTGCCGGGCGGGTCATCGATGTCGGCGATCACCACGTCCACCGGCCGTGGCCCGGTCAGCGGCATGAGCACGGCTGTGATCAGGGCCACCAGCTCCGGCACCGGGACGCCCCACCGGGAGCGGATCTGCACCATGACCCGGCCCCCGCTGACCACGACACCCGGAACCTGGCGGCCGGGCAGGTACGAGGCGACCTCACCGAACCGGCCGCCGTCCAGCCCGGCCACGCCCGCGCAGCCCAGGACGGCCACGGCGACGGCGTCGACGTCTACCCCGCCGATGACCGCCGGTCCCGGCGGGCTGCTGACCGAAGGAAGGGTCATGACACGCGCGAGGGAGCGTCCTGGTCGTCGTCGGAGGGGGTGGGGAGGTAGACGTCGTCCACGGCGATGTTGACCTCGACCACCCGCAGCCCGGTCATCCGCTCCACGGCCTGCTTGACGTTGCGCTGGATGCTGCGACCCAGCTCGGCGATGGACACGCCGTACTCGACCACGATATCCAGGTCGATCGCGGCCTCGGTCTCGCCGACCTCCACGCCCACGCCCTGGGAGACGTTCGGGCCCGAGCTGCCCGGGATCCGCTCCCGGATCGACCCGAACATGCGGGTGCCGCCGGTGCCCATCGCGTGCACCCCGCCCATCTCCCGGCACGCCTTCCCGGCGATCTTCTGCACGACGCTCTCGGCGACCGATATCTGCCCGTCACCGGTGGCCATCCGGTCCCGGGTCGCCGGGCTGGCCTTCGTGCTCGTCGTCGCCGGGCTCTCGTCACCCGGCCTGGATGCTGTCGGCTGGCTCATCTGACACGCTCCCCTGAATCACGTTCCGGAAAGAAACCGGCACCCGCTAGGCGGCATCGGCCGCGCCGCCTTGGGGCGTCAGAAGGTTAGACACGGCGCCGGGAAAATCGTCGCAGGCTTTTTTCTCGGCAGACCGTGCCCCGCTGCCTGCAGGCTGTGCTGAAGCCGTCCGCTGGCGGTTCCCGCATGCCGCATGCGCGGCGCGGCTGTGCGGCAGCCATCATGCCGGGCGGGACATCGCCCAGGAGACGCTGATCGCGGCGTGGCAGAACCTGGACCGGTTCCGGGACGACCCGGCGTTCTCCGCCTGGCTCTACCAGACCGTCACCCGCGACTCACTAGACGTGGAGGGCCTTGGTCGCCTGCTTGCGGGATTTCTTCGCCGTCTTCAGCTGCGACTTCATTGTCTTGAGGTCTTGCTCACGCCGGTCGAGGTCATCTCGGACGGCACGCACTTTCTTGCCGTGTTTCTTGAGCGAGGTCCGTAGCTGCTTCTCGGTTTTGGCGGCCCGGTCAAGCGCGTGCTGCGCATGATCGAGGGATTTTCCGGCCGGTGTCCCGGCACCCTTCTGCGCTCGGGAGTCAGCCTGAGACCGAGTGTTTTTCCTGGCAGGCCTGGCGTTCTTCTTGCCGCGGGCCGTAGCTGTGTCAGCACGAGAGCGAGTCGAGGCGGGCATGGGGGATAGTCTCCCTTCGCAAAGATCGTAAAGCAAGCACAAGCGTCAGCATCTGCTTCCCTGCTATTGCCGGTCCAAACCTAGCTAGGGGCCAGCCCGCAAGGCGCTGAAAGGAATAGCCTCGCCAGAGGCGTCAGCCTATATGCACTGGCTTGGCATTTCGCTGATGGCCGGGCTGGCGCCGGCGGCACTTTCCGGTACCGGCGACGTTGCTGCCCAGGACGCGCAGCCGGACCCCAGACCGTCCACGGGCCCGCGAGCCCGCTGCGCGAACCCACCGCGGCCAAGACACTGACCGAGGTGAAGGCTCGGGTTGAAAACTGCGTGCCGCGCCGATGGAAGCCAGGATTGGAGTGGAACCGGCCGTCCTGCTCACCCTGGTCTTCACTATTGCCGCTGGGCGGACGTGGTGGTATCTTCCGGCCACCTGGGGACCACCAGCGCGGTCGCGGACGGTGAGGGGAGTGAGATGAGCTTCTCGGTGGAGGGTGACTATTTCGAGGTGTGCAACTGCGATGTCAGTTGCAACTGCGTCTGGCTGGGCGCCGCCACCCAGGACAACTGTGATGTGCTGCTGGCTTGGCATGTCACCAATGGCAACAAGGACGGCGTGGACCTGTCCGGTCTCAACGCCGTGATGGCCGTGCACTCGCCGAAGCGGATGACCGACGGTGGCTGGAAGGTGGCGCTGTACCTGGATAATCGTGCCTCCGCCGAGCAGTCCGAGGCCCTGGGCGCGGTCTTCTCCGGCGCCGCTGGCGGGCACCTCGCCAACCTGGGCCCGCTGATCGGCGAGGTCGCCGGGGTGGAGCCAGCGTCGATCACGTTCGAGAAGTCGGACGGCTCGCTGCACGCTGAAGTGTCGGGTGCCCTTTCGATGAGCAGCGAGCAGGTGACCGGGATGGACGGCCAGCAACCGGCAATGATCGCGAACGCGCCGTTTGGTGCCGTCACGCAGCCCGTCCGCCAGGGCACGGCCAAGGACGTGAGCTACCACGGCCATTGGAGCGTGAATTTCTCTGGAACCAACAGCTTCATCACCGACTTCTCCTACGAAGGCTGACGGGAGTCCGGCCATGGCTGGCCAGGCTGGCCCCGCCGCCTTGGCCCGGCCGGTACAGAGCCTCCCGCGGCGTCAGCTGGCCCGGCCGTGGATTGCCCTTGCCGCGATCGCGGCCGCGGCCTGGGTGATCACCATCGCGCAAGCCCGGGGCATGGGCAACGGACCAGGCACGATGGGCCTGGAGCTGCTGCCCTTCCTCGGGCTGTGGGTGGTCATGATGGCCGCGATGATGTTCCCGTCCGTCGCCCCGGTCGCGGTGCTGTGGACCCGTTTGATCACCGGGGTTTCGGCCGGCTTCGCACGGGCGATGCGACTGAGCTTGTTCATTGCCGGTTACTTGCTGGCCTGGGCCGCCTGCGGAGCGGTCGCCTTCGCGGTCCTCACCGGGACAGGGCGGCTGCTCACGGCCTCCCCGACTGCGGCCAAGTGGCTTGGCGTGGGTATCTTCGCCGCCGCAGGCATCTACCAGCTCACCCCGTGGAAAGACTGGTGCCTGCGCCGGTGCCGCTCACCGGTCGGCGCGCTGATGTACTACATCGGCTTCAAGGGCCGCAGCCGCGACGTCCGCGTCGGCCTCCATCACGGCGCCACCTGCGTCGGATGCTGCTGGGGCCTGATGATCCTCCTGGTCGCGGTCGGAGTGATGAACCTGGCGGCGATGGCGGCACTGACCGTGGTCATCTTCGTCGAGAAACTCTGGCGCCACGGCAAGCCGTTCGGCCAGGTCGTCGGGATTGCCCTGGTGGTAACCGGGCTCCTGGCCATCTGGTTCCCCTGGCTGCTCCCGGGACTGCATACCTCCGGCATGCCGATGATGTAGCAGGGCCGCCTGGTCTCCTATTTCGTGGCCTCCAGGATTTCCCGGCAGGCCTGCTCGCAGCGTCGACACGCCTCGCCGCAGATCCGGCAGTGCTGATGCATCTGGGCGTGTCGCTCGCACTCATCGCCGCAGATCTTGCAGATGGCCGCGCAGGCCTCCAGCAGCGGCCCGGTGACGCTGGCAGCAAAATCTGCCTGGCGGCTCACGACCCCGACGGTGGCACTGCAGATATCACCGCAGTCCAGGCACAGCCGGATGCACCTGACCATCTCGGTCACGTTCTGCTCGCCCAGGTCGGCGGCGACGTCTGCGGCGCAGGCCTGGGCGCAGTCCTCAAGCGCATCGATGGCAGCGGCCAGGTCGCCCGCATCGACGCTGAGGGTATGTGGATAGGTCTCCAGCATCTGCCTGGCGTAGCTCATGGCTCACTCCCTCGAAGGCGATGCAGTGACAGCACCTAGCTACCCGTCTTCCGCGCGGACAACCAGCGAGGGCGAGACGAGCAGAGCCGGTACCGGGAGCCGCCGGCGTGGTCGTCACCATCGACGGCCAGCCGGTCCCGGTCATGGGGGGCTTCACCGTCACCGACGACAAGATTCTTGCCCTCGGCGCGCTCGCCGACCCCACGCGCCTCAGCCAACTCGACCTAGCCGCCTCGACGACTAGCGCCGCTGGAGGCGAACAGCGACCCTCGCTTACATGCGACCGGCGGACGCAACCAATGCGGGTGCGTGCTCAATGCGGTGTTTGGGGGCGGGTCGTCGCTGTCTGCGCGGCCGGGTTAGCCACCGCCGGCGAGGCGGCGGTCGCGCTGCTGCACCCCCAGCTCGCCGTAGGGATAGTCGGTGGGCTGCGGGTCGCTCGCGGCGTTGAGCGCGGCGGTTTCGGCGGGGCTGAGATGCAGGCCAGCGGCGCGAAGGTTGGTCTCGAGCTGCCCGGTGGTGCGGGCGCCGAGGATTGTCGAGGCCACCGCCGGCCGATCGCCCACCCACGCCAGCGCGATCTCGGCCATGGACACGCCGCGCTGGTCGGCGATGTTCTGCACCGCGTCGATGACGCCCCAGGTGCGCCGCGTGCCCCGCCGGTCGTAGGCCTCCATGCCGCGGTTCGGGTCCTCGCCCAGGCGGGTGGCGCCGGACGGCTGCTGGCCGCGCTGGTACTTGCCCGACAGCCAGCCGCCGCCGAGCGGGCTCCAGGGCAGCAGCCCGAGGCCGACGTCCATCGCCGCAGGCACGATCTCCCACTCGATCTCCCGCACCAGCAGGCTGTACTGCGGCTGAAGCGTCACCGGCCCGGCGGCATTGAGCGCGCGGGCCAGGTGCACCGCCTTGGTCAACTGCCAGCCGGTGAAGTTCGACAGCCCCCAGTAGCGGATCTTGCCAGCGCGGGCAAACCCGTCGAGGGTACGGACTGTTTCCTCCAGCGGCGTCCACGGATCAAACGCATGAACCTGATACAGGTCCACCGCCTCGACGCCCAGCCGGCGCAGCGACGCCTCCAGCGCCCGGGTCAGATGCCGCGCGGACAACCCGGAACCGTTGGGAGAATCATCCAGCGGGAAGCGGCCCTTCGTGGCCAGCACCACCGGCTCAGTGACCTCGGCCGGCCGGCTGGCCAGCCAGCGGCCGACGATCTCCTCCGACCTCCCGCCGCCGTACGTATCGGCCGTGTCGATCAGCGTGCCGCCCGCCTCAGCGAAACGGTCGAGCTGCTCATGCGCGCCCGGCTCGTCCGTCTCCGCGCCGAAGGTCATGGTCCCAAGGCAAAGGGCCGACACCGCGCAGCCGCTATGTCCCAAAGTGCGATAGTCCATGTTTCAACCTACGCCTGCCTCGACTGCGGCGCCTGCCCCCAGCAGGACCGCCCGGAGCACCTCCGGCGTGCCCTCTTCGCAGTCCTGGCAACGGGCGCGTTGAGCACCAGCACATCAACCGGGCCGAAACAGCCGGGTGATCGAGGCGACCAGCCCGGCAGCCTGCGCCTCATCGGTGACGTCAGCGCCGAAGGCCTCGGCGATGCCGCCGCATTCCCCTGATGACTACGTCACCTGCCTGTGATCACGCTGGACAGCTGGCGGGCCGGGTCATCCCGGGGGCTTGTACGGTTGGCCGGCGCGGTGGTGAGTATCTCGGTCACGTAGGCGTCGATCGCCTGCTGGCCGGTCGCGGCGGCGATGGATACCCGGTGGTGGCCGTCGGTGACGAAGTGCAGGCCGCCGACGCGGTAGACCTCGATCGGCGGGATCGCCACCCCGCGCCGTTCCGCGAGTGCCAACTGCTCCCAGCGTTCCCGCACCCGGTTGGTGGCGGGCCGGAAGTGGCGGTCGAAGTCGCGCCGCGATCCGGCCGTGCCGACGATCGACTCCAGCGGTATCGTCTGCAGGCCCAGGTGCCGCTCGCCGCGCCAGCCGAGCGCGCCGGTGACCTCGTCGAGCGGCAGGAGGCGGTCGCTGTCGTGCGGCTGGCGGCGCAGGCGACGGGCCAGCGTGGCCAGGACCTGGTGCCGCCTGGCCCGCAGGAAGTCGTTGTCGGCGTCCGCGCGGGGGAATCCGGTATCGAGCATCGGGCTGCCTCCGTTCTGGGACTAGGCCCCGGGGTCAGGGGATTGCGCCCGGGACGGCGCTGACGATGGCGGTCCGCCGTGGCCCGGGCAGGCCGCCAGCTTGCGGCTGGCGGCCGCCGCGACAGCTGCCAGGACCGCGGCGAAGCCGAGCACCGCGGTCTGGGCGGTGACGAACTGGGTGGCCAGGCCGAGGCCGAGGACCGGGACCGCGATGCCGAAGTAGGCGGCGAGGAACAGCCCGGCCAGTGTCTCGCCGCGGCGTGCGGGGGGCGCGATCGCGATCACCATGGAAACGCTGCCCTTGAACGCCGTGCCCGCGCCGGCGCCGGCCAGGGCGCCGCCCAGCAGGAAGAGCGTGAGGCTGGGCAGCCAGACCGCGGTTGTCACCAGGGCCAGGCCCAGGGTCAGCGCGGCGAGGCCGATGCGGAGCTGGCGGCCGGTGGCGGCGCGGCTGAGCACGATCTGGGCCAGCGCGGCGGCGCCGAACACGACGAACGTCGCCAGGCCCGCGAGCGCGTGCGAGCGGTCACCGAGCGTTCCGGCGAGGAAGCCCGGCGCGAGCGAGGTGAACAGCCCGAACAGCGCGAACGCGGCTACCGTGGCCAATCCGGCCGCGGCGAACGCCGAGCGGTCCGCGGCGGGAACCGACACCCGCTGCGGGTGGTAGCGGGGCCGGGGCCGCGGGCGCGTGACGGTCTCGGGCGTGGCGGCCAGCGCCAGCGCGCCGCCGGCCATCAGCGCCTCGGACACCAGGAACGGCAGTTGCAGTGCGTGCCCGGCGTACTGGGCCAGCAGGCCGGCCAGCAGCGCACCGAGGCCGAGGCCGCCGAGATTGGCGGCTGTCGCCGCGACCTCGGCGCGACGGCCTGGCTGCCCCGGCCGGGCCGCGGCGTGCAGCTCGCTGAGGTAAGCGGTCGCGGTCGCGGTGAGCATCCCGATGCTGACGCCGGAGATCACCCGCCCGGCGATCAGCCCGGGCACCGCCGGCCAGGCCAGGAACACGATGCCGGACGCCATGTTGACCGCGACCGCGATGGCGACCATGCGCCGCCGGCCGAGCCAGTCGGAGACGTGCCCGGCCAGGAAAAGGCTCGCCATCACGCCCACCGCGTAAGCGGCGAAGATCACCGTCACCAGCAGCGCGCCGAAGTGGTCGCGTGCCTGGTACAAGACGTAGAGCGGGGCCGGAATGGTGGAGAACGCCATCGTTACCGCGAGGACGTAGCCAACCACCCAGACCCCGCGCCCGTGGCTGCGCCGCCGCGGCAGGCCCGGGGTCGCGCCTGAGCGGCGCGTCTCTCCCGCAGGCCGGGCGGGCGGTGCCAGGTCAGTCAGTGTTGTCATCTCAGCCTCCGTTCGGCTGAGACAACACGGCCGGCCGGCCCGATATTCATCTCTGATAACGACGTCTGTTACTACTGGATATCTCTATTAGAGATAATAGACCGGTGGAACTGCGGCATCTGGAGTACTTCGTCGCCGTCGCCGAGGAACTCTCCTTCACCCGCGCATCCCGGCGGCTGCACGTGGTGCAGTCCGGGGTATCCAGCGCGATCCAGGGCCTGGAGCGCGACCTCGGCACGGCGCTGTTCGACCGGGACCGGCACCGGGTGGCCCTGACTGACGCGGGCGCGGCGCTGCTGCCCGAGGCGCGGGCGACGCTGGCCGCCGCCCAGGCCGCCCGCGACGTGGTCGGCGAGGTACGCGGCGGGCTGCGCGGCGCGGTGACCGTCGGGACCATGCAGTCCACCGGCGCGCTTGACCTGGCCGGGCGGCTCGGGCGGTTCCACGCCACCCACCCGGCGGTCCAGGTCAGGCTCAGGCAGGCAGCGGCGGGATCGGCCGGGCTGGCCCGGGAGGTGCTCTCCGGCGGGCTGGACCTCGCCGTCCT
The DNA here is from genome assembly GCA_963795575.1 of uncultured Actinomycetes bacterium. Classification (GTDB taxonomy): domain Bacteria; phylum Actinomycetota; class Actinomycetes; order Streptosporangiales; family Streptosporangiaceae; genus PALSA-505. Next base: position 57,511 of record CAWCII010000016.1, read on the forward strand.
CTCGCTGCCGGGCCCGCCGCGCGCCGGGCTGACCGCCTGGCCGGTCGCCGAGGAGCCGCTGCTGGTAGTCTGCCCGCCCGGCCACCCGCTCGCCTCGCGGCAGCCGGTGACGCTGGACCGCCTGGCCGGGGAACCGTTCATCGACTTCCCGCCCGGCTGGGGCAACCGCGCCGTGGCCGACCGCGCCTTCGCCGCAGCCGGCCTCAACCGGCAGGTCCCGTTCGAGGTGGCTGACTTCGATGCCGCGGCCGGCCTGGTGCGCAACGGCCTCGGGATCGCGTTCCTGCCGGCCTCGCAGGCGGCGCGGCTGAGCGACCTCACTTTCGTTGAGCTCAGCGGGGCCGCGCTGACCTGGCGGATCTCGGTCGCGGCCCCCGCCTACCGCCGGATGCCGGCCGCGGCACGGGCATTCCTCGACGAACTGCTCCGTGACGGGCCCCGGCGCCTAACTGAGAACCGCGAGCTTGACTAGGTGGCCGACGTCCCGATGGCTGGCAACCGCCGGCAACTCACCGGCCTGCGTGGTTGCCAATCTGCACGCCACTGCCGGCGAAACGCCGAGTCGGAGCGGGTGACCGCGCGGCTAGATTGGCCACGGCCGCCGACGAGAACCGTCAGGTTTGCGCCCCCGGGTCTGGGACCGCCAAGGTCGCGGCAGCGGGCTACGAGGGGTCCCCAGCACCGGGGCGCCGGGAACCTTGCAGATCGCTTGACGGCCGCTGCAAGCGCACTGCAGGCCATGGGACTCGTCTGAGGGCATCGGCAAACTCGAGCCGCCGCTACGCTGTGACCGGAGACTGGTCCGGCCGGGTCAGGGACGTCAGCAAACTCATTTGACGGGTGCTTGTACGCCATCACCTGCGGATTACCGCTGCGCGTCTTCGTGGCGGGGCCGCCCGCAGCTGCATCTACCGGGCCCTTCAGGGCGCTACGTCCGCGGCTGCCGGGATTCTGGGTGTCGCCGTAGCTGGGGGCGGACCGGCCGGCGGTCACCCGCCGGCTGGTTCTCTTCACTGGCTCCCGCTGGCCCTCCGGGGTGATCCGGCAGGCGCTGGCTGCTGCCGCTCAGGTGTTGTTGTCGCTGGCGGTTTGTGCCGCCTCGCTGAACAGCTCGTCGTAGTCGTAGGCGGCCTCGGGCTTCGCGCGCACCGCCGCGTCGATCATCTTCGCGTCCTCGCCGACGAGGATCCGCCAGGCCCCCGATCGCACCCCGTCGAGGATGACGGTCGCCGCCTCGGCCGCGCTGACCGGCGCCTTGTCGCGGAAGTCGGCGTTCGCCCGCATGAGCATCTGGCGCAGCTCATCGGCTGATGCGCCCTCGGCAGCACGCCGGCGCCGATCAGCGCGGCCTGCGCGTCGGGCGGGACCAGCTCCTCCACCTGGGCGTCGCTCATCTGCTCCGGCTCGGGCAGGCCACGGGCGCGGAGGCTGTTCGCGATGATGTCGGTGCCCACGTGCCCCGGCATCACGACGGCGACCCGGACACCGGGCGCGTTGGCGCGCAGGTCCTCGATCAGCGCCTCCGAGAAACCCCTGCACGGCGAACTTGGCCGTGCTGTAGGCGGTGTTCGGCACGCCCGGGCCCAGCGACGCCCAGAAACCGTTCACGCTGCTGGTGTTGACCAGGACGCCGTCGCCGCTCGCGATCAGCAGCGGCAGGAACGCGCGGGCGCAGTGATACACGCCCCACCAGTCGACGGCGAACGTGCGCTCCCACACCTCCCGGGGGCTGCTGACGAAGCTCTCCCCGCCGCCGATACCGGCGTTGCTGAAGACCAGGTCGACGTGATCGCTGGCGTGCCCGGCCAGCAGCTCATCGCGGAACCGCAGCACCTGCGCCTCGTCGGAGACGTCGCAGGCATGGCCGGTGACCCGCACGCCGGGCGGGGCGCCCGCCCGGGCCAGGGCCGCGGTCTCCGCGACGGAGTCCGGGTTCAGGTCGCAGGCCGCGACCGAGCAGCCCTGCGCCGCCAGCTGGCGGACAAGCTCACGGCCCATGCCCGAGCCGCCGCCAGTGACAACCGCGAGCTTCTCCGCGAACGAATCCACTGTGACTCCTTCGATCGGTTCGGATCAGATTCGGCTGGTTCGGTTCAGATGGTGACGCAGCGGATGGTGGCCTAGCCGCCGGCGAGCAGGGCACCGCCAGGGTGCCGCCTGCTTCCCGCCACGCCGACGGGGTCGTTGCTCTCTTAAACTGATATCATTACGCTAGACATGTAGTATCAGCCGCGTCAAGTTGAGGTGGTAGCAATGACCGCACAGGCCCGCGTCAGCGCGAGTCATGAGCCGGCCCCGGCACCGGTCGCCGAGCACCAGGCCTGGTCGACACGCGGCGTCAAAGTCCTGGTGTCCGGCGTCGCCGCGCTGGCCGGCGGCGTGGCACTACTGTGGTATTCGGGCAAGCAGACCGGTGGCGCTGCGGCAGTCCTGGTCTGGGCAGGCATTATCGTGCTGCTCATCGCCGCTCTGCTGCTGGGCGGGCTGACGCCCGTCGTGCCAGGTCAGGCGCGGGTCATCCAGCTGTTCGGCAAGTACCGCGGCACGGTCCGCGAGCCCGGGCTGCAGTGGGTGAACCCGTTCACCCACCGCATCAAGGTGTCCACCCGGATCCGCAACCAGGAGACCGCGCAGGCCAAGGTCAACGACGCCGACGGCAACCCGATCGAGATCGCCGCCGTGGTGGTCTGGCAGGTGCACGACACCGCCAAAGCCATCTACGCCGTCGACGACTACACCAAGTTCGTCGCCATCCAGGCCGAGACCGCGGTCCGGCACATCGCCTCCAGCTACCCCTACACCAGCCAGGGCAGCGGGGCGCTGTCGCTGCGCGACAACGCCGACGAGATCACCGGGCGGCTGTCGGCCGAGATCGCCGACCGGGTCCGGCCGGCCGGGGTGGCGATCATCGAGACCCGGCTGACCCGGCTGTCCTACGCCGCCGAGATCGCCCAGGCCATGCTGCGCCAGCAGCAGGCCAGCGCCGTCGTCGGCGCCCGGCAGCGGATCGTCGAGGGCGCCGTCGGCATGGTCCGGCTGGCCCTGCAGCGGCTGAAGGACGAGGGCGTCGTCGAGCTGGACGAGGAACGCAAGGCCGCCATGGTGTCCAACCTGCTCGTGGTCCTGTGCAGCGAGCAGGCCACCCAGCAGGTCGTCAACACCGGCTCCCTCTACCAGTGAAGGCACACGGTAAGACGGTGAGCGAGCGCAAGAACCTCCTGCTGCGGCTGGACCCGGCCGTGCACGACGCCCTGGCCCGGTGGGCCGCCGACGAGCTGCGCAGCACCAACGCCCAGATCGAGTACCTGCTGCGCCGTGCGCTGGCCGACGCCGGGCGGCTGCCCAGCCGAGTCGGGGCGATGCGCAAGCCCGGCCGGCCGCCACGCGGCAGCCCGCCGGACTAACCAGCCGATGTTCCGAGCGATTTGCCCTCAGCCTGGTTCACGCTGGGTGGGCGCGCTCTGATCTTGCTCAGCTTCATTCTTCTTGGCCCAGCGAAGAATTTCCCTGGCCCGCTCTGAGCGCGGCGAATGCTTGGTGGGCCTGCCTCGGCTCCGCCTGGCGCCACTCTTCATCCGCACCGGCTCCGAGCTCACCCGCAAGTTGACCTGGTCGGTGGGCAACTCGGCCTCGGCGATCTTGCGGATGGCTTCGGAAGTCTCCTTGCCGTTGGCCGAGTCACGTTCGACTATCCGCTGGGCGGCTCGCACTTCGGACGGTGTTACGTGTACTGCCTCGGCCATCAGCTGTCGCCTTCCTTCGCCTCGGCCCCGCCTCTTCCCTCGATGATACTTCGAACGCCTCCGCGGCAGCCGCTGCATCGGCATCAGTGATCATGATGGCTCGCGCATCCTCGCCTGCCTGCTCGATCTGCTCTACCGGCCGCGCGAGAGTGGCCTCAAGCGCGGTCTGCACGAAGTCTCTTTCTTCCTCGTCCAGGATGTCGGCATCTAAGAGCGTTTCGAGTTGCGCTCTCCCCAGCCTGGCTTTGGCCTCCTCGGGAGACACCCCTAGTTCCGCCGCCCAGCGAAGGATGCGCATGACTTCCTCACGCTTCGACCGCCTCTCTAGCTCAACCGCGCCGCGACGGGTGATGAGTTGGCCGATCAGGACGCCAACGAAGGCGAGTACAGGTGAGCCGAAGGCGAGCAGGTACACAGCCCAAGTAGGCAGAGACGTCACGAGGTAACCCTATGGCGACTGTCGGCCGCGAGGAGTGATGTGAGCAAGGCCCGACTGCTCCCCCGTCCCCTTCGATAGCCGCCGAGGTTGTGCCGTGAAGATCAGAGGCCAGGGGACGGCCGCTCTGCTCTTGCAGGCGCGGCCACCGGCCGATGGCGGGGCACCGGTCACAGCGGGATGCGGGCCAGTGATCCTGCGGCAGCGGCCGCGCCCGCAGGGCTCCCGCCCGGAAGAGCGCGGCCACGCTGCCGCCCGGTGACCGCAGCGCGCCCGCGACCCGGCTGGGGCAGCGCCGTAATGGCCGTAATGGATTTCGGTGCGCTTTCGAGGCGGCTGGCCAAAGGGCGCGTTCGCGGTCGCCGAGCCGACCTCGATGGCCTGTTGACTGTCCATCGTTTCCGGCGCCGGGCTCCCCCCCTTTCCCTCCTCGCTCCCCCCGCCCCCCACCACCCCCCCGAGAGTGTAAACCCCCCCCCCTCCGCCCTCCTCCGCCCCCCCTCCTGCCGCATCCGGGCCAGCGCTCCACCGCGGCGCAAACAACATCGACGCTGGTCATGGCCGATGGCCCATCCGCTGACCTGAGGATTCCGCGTGTGCTTCTCGCCGCAGGCTGACGTCGTCGGCGGGTTGGTGATCTGCGCTGGCGTCAGTCATCTCGCGACCAGGATGACAACCCGGCCATGACGGCTACGAGGCACTCCCGCGGGTTATGCGGGGGCAGGCTTCCGGTGCAACACGCCAGCTGCATCTGCCCCCGGCCAAGAATCTGGCCAGGCGGCCTTCAGTTTGGCACCGGCAGCCAGCCGGATCGGCGGCAATGCGAACGCCATGGGCCACCGCGGTCCTGATGATCAGGCCGGTGTCGCATGCGCCCTCCGGTAGCCCCGGGTAGCTGGCCGCCAATCGGCGGCTGACTCTCGGTGCGTGCCTGTGACGCTACACTAGCTGCAGAAGACTAGCAAATCATTTCCATAATCAAGGGAGGGACGGGTGGTCACGGCGAACTGGAGCTTCCTGACCAGCCACGCCCGGGTGCTGCTGTGCATCGCGCACGACCCGGGGATGCGGCTGCGCGACATCGCGGCCAGGCTGGGCATCACCGAGCGCAGCGCCTACGGCATCGTCACCGACCTGGCCGAGGCCGGCTACATCGTCAAGCAGAAGGACGGCCGCCGCAACCGCTACCAGATCCAGGCCCACCTCCCGCTCCCGGAGCCCACCAGCCGGGAACGCACGGTCGGCGAGGTCCTGGCCCTGCTGGCCGGCACCGACGCGGCGCCGTGACCGGCCAGCGGGACGCACGCAGGCCGCCGCCCCCGGCACATCGCCACCGCCGCCAGCGCACCTCAGTAACCATCAGCGGAACACGCTACGCCAATCTTCCAGCATCCGGCCGGCCACAACATCGAGTGGCGTGCCGTGCTGTCGCTGCTGGAGGCGGCCGGCTCGGCCGAGGAGCGGCACGACGGCAAGGTTGCCGTAACCATCGGATCCCAGACCGAATACTTCGACCCGCCCCGGCACAAAGACATCGACACCCAGGCAGTAGTCAACCTGCGCCAGATGCTAACCCAGGCCGGCTACGGAACCGGCGCCGCGCAGCCACCCGCGGAATCAAAACCCTGAATCCGGGCAGCCAGGCGGCCCTTGTTCCGCTCCGGCGTGCCGCCGCGGCGCGTAACAGCCCCTCCGGGCGCCACCGCCCGAGCGACCGGTGACCTGCAGCAAGAACAGCGCCATCTCTCGCTCTCCGATCTTCCCGGCGTCGGCGGCGCGCGAGATGCCGTTCGCCGCCGCCAGGCTGGTAGCTCAGGTCGTAGTGCTTGAAGATTGCCTCTTCGTCGCTTGCCGGCAGTTCGCCGTCAGTGCCGATCGACGGCGCGTCCCTCACCCGGCGCCTGGCGCCTGGCGTAGGTGACGTTGAGGTATCCCGGACCACGGTCGCTCGGGCCGGCCCGGCGCGTTCAGACCTGAACGCATGGAGCGATGCTCTGGCAGCACCATTCGGCGTGCACCCATCCCCGTCGCAGGGCCGCAGGCGAGGCACAATTGAAAGTGCCCGGATCCACAGCGACCCCGGATGAGCGCTCCTGGGCACGGCGTCTGGCGCTGTGCGGGGCGTTCTTGCGGGTTCTCGCGGGAGGGAATCGACGGTGCCTGACAACGTCGTGCTGATCATGCGATTTCACCCGGTGGGCGGTGAAGACGTCTCCGTGGTATGCGCGGATTTCGGCGGGGAACCCGAGGCGCTTGAGGCGATCGCCCGCGCGCTGGACGAGCGGCGCAGTCTGGTCTTGACCCATGCGAGGTATGACCGCGAGGCCGGCGAGAATGGCGTGATCATCAACCTGGCCAACGTGGTATCGGTGCGGGTGTCGGAGATAGACAGTGCGGCGACGGGCCAGTACCTGTGACGACTGGCTCAGCGAGGGAAACGCGGCAACCTGGAGCTTTGACTCTGCCCCGATCAGCGCACCAGATACACGATCATCGCCCGGTCGCCCTCGCGGTTCCGTCCTGCTCAGCTCCGGCCGCGGTCTGCGGTGAATGGCGTCACCTAGCGCCGGAGCGACGTGATCGGCACGGCGAACGGCTGGATGCAGACTCTGACCGGCTTTTGCGGTGATGGTCGTCCTGTCCGAGCTGATCGCGCTGTCCTCCCGGAAAGCCGCAGGACCTGACGGCCGGCCAGCTGGCGGCGGCCGCACGGTGGGGGCACGGGCCGGGCATGGCCGTGTCTCCTGCTGCCACTGCTGGCGGTGGCGGCAGGAGACGTCCTGTCGGTCGGCGCGGGCCCGGCGGCGTGGCCGCCTGGCGCGTGCTGTCAGGCGCCGTTCTTGCCCGCTGCGCGGGTTACGGCGGCCTTGCCTGTTACGACGGCCTTGCCTGTTACGGCGGCCTTGCCGTTTCCGGCGCGTACCTGGATGCGCTTGGTGTGCACTTCCTCGGCCTTGGGTACCAGGATCAGCAGGACGCCGTCCTGGGCTGAGGCTTCGATCTTGTCTGCCTTCACGTGGCTGGGCAGGGTGATCGACCGGCGGAACGCGCCGTAGCGGCGCTCGATCCGGTGCACCTTCTCCCCGGCAGAGTCGTGCCCGAAGTGCCGCTCGCCGTGGATCGTCAGCAGGCCGTCCTCGAAGGTGATCTCGAGGTCCTCGGTCCCGACGCCGGGCAGTTCCATGGTCACCAGGTAGGCGTCCGGGCGCTCGGAAATGTCGACCGCCGGAGCCCACGCCTGGGTGCTCGGGCGGGTCTCAAGCCGCTGGCCGAACTGGCCGAACTGGCCGGGCGGCAGCAGCCGCTGGCCATACATCCTGTTCATCTGCAGCAGCTCATCCTGCGCGCTGCGCAGGTCATCGAACAGGTCCCAGCTTGTCATGACTGTCATGTCGTTCTCCCTCTGCGTCTCGCCGGGCCGGCGGCCCGGCGACCCCGGGAAAAAATGCAGTCCGAGTGAACGACATTCGCTTCCGAGTAACAATGTTTACTGTATCGTGTACAGCGTTCACCGTCAAGCTCAGCACCCGGAGGCGACCATGGCGAACCGGCCGCCCGAGGCCGCCGATCGCGGCCCGCACACCTTGTGGTTCAGCCCGCCCGACGGCGATGACCGGCACCGCCGCGCGCTCACCCGCGAGCGGGTCGTCGCCGAGGCGCTGGCCATCATCGGCGCCGGCGGCGTGGACGCGCTGAGCATGCGCGCGCTGGCCGCCCGGCTGGGCGTGGTCCCCGGCGCGCTATACCGGCACGTGCGCAGCAAGGGCCAGCTCTGCGACCTCGTCGCGGACAGCGTACTGGCCGAGGTCGACTGCCGGCCCGGCGGCTCGCCCGGCTGGACCGAGCAGGTCAAGGCGCTCGCGGACCGGCTGCGCACGGTCCTGGAAAACCATCCCGGCATCGCCGGGCTGCTCAAGACCCGTGACCCCCTCGGGCCGCACTCCCTGGCCCTGGCCGAGGCGTTCCTCGCCCCCTGCAGCAAGCCGGCCTGCCCGGCCGGCAGACCGCCCTGGCCTTCAGCCTCATCTACGACTACACCCTGGGCTTCGCGCTCAGCGACCGCACCACCGTCAACGAGCAGCGCGTCCAGGACACCGCGACCAGGCGCCAGCTGCACGCGTTCTTCAGGTCACTGCCAGCCGACCGGTTCCCGGCGCTGGCCGCCCTGGGCGAGCACGTCTGGGCCGACAACCGCGACGAACGGTTCGCCGCCAGCCTGGACACCCTCCTCGGCGGCCTGCAGCCCGCGCCGCCCCGGCCCGGCCGGCAACCCGCAACCTGACCAGCACCAGGCGACAACACGACACCGCGCGGCCCGCTCCTCACCGGGCCCGCGGATCTGCTCGCCGCGGCAGCCCGCCAGGGAACCAGGCAGCGCCCAGCCAGCCCGCCGCAGGCGACTCGGCCAGGACGCCGCCTACTTCTCCGCGGCATTCGGGATCCGGATTACTCCCCGCCCTCGCAGGCCGGGGAGAGCTTCTCGAGACCCTGCGCACCGTGTCCCGGACCTGGCGCGGCATTGGGATCGGATCTACTCCCCGCCCTCGCAGGCCGGGGAGAGCTTCTCGAGACCCTGCGCACCGTGTCCCAGGACCTGGCGAAGCCGACGCCCTGACCAGTAACGATGCAGATTTGTCCGGTTTGACCGTGGAGGTTGGTCACTCAGCAATGGTCACCAGGCTGGATGGTGGCCTTCGGTTCGCCCTGGCCATCGCTATGCACCGCTGCCAAGCGGCCCCCGCCGAGGCGTGAGTGCGCCCGGCGGGGGCCTAGATCCATCCCCCCGCCAAACCGAGAGGACGAGACCATGCAAGACACCGTAGACCAGGCGCCCGGTGCAGTGCCCCCGCACCCTGGCCGACATCGTCGAGGACGCGCGCCGGGCCGTGTGTGGCCACTGCCGGCGACGACGCGGGCCGGGACGGCAAGGTCGCCCGGGGAGGTGGTGCTAGCGCCCGCGCTGAAGATCATCGATGGGGAGGGGGCCGACAGCCGACTGCGCCGCTGCGCGGGGCGTCAGCGCGTCGGTGAGGCCGGTAAGGAGGATGTCGAGGCCGCGTTCGAGTTCGGCGGCGCCGTCGTAGGAGGCCAGGACGGGGGCCAGGCTGCGCAGCAGGGGAAATTCGCGGATCGGCAGCCGGTGCAGGCCCAGCCGCAGCAGGTCGTCGGTCTCGTCCGGGTTCTCGATGAGTTCCTGGAGTTCGTTGAGGACGTGGCCGTGCAGGAATCCGAACAGGGCCCGGTAGATGTGCAGCGCGTCGGGCCCGCTGAACCCGGCGCGGGTGAGCAGGGCCAGGATGTCTTCGAGCGGGCGCAGCGTGCCGGGGGGGCGGAGCCCGAGCGGGGTGGCCAGCGGCCGGGTGACCAGCAGCGGCACCACGTGCGGGTGGGCCAGCGCCAGCGCGCGGTAGCGGCGGGCGACGGCGCGCAGCTGCGCGGCCCAGTCAGGATCGGCCGGGTCCACCTTGAGCTGGGCGAGGACTTTCTCGGCTACGCCGTCGAGCAGGGCCGCCTTATTCGGCGCATGCCGGTACAAGATCATCGGATCCCGGCCCAGGACGCGGGCGAGCCTGCGCATGGACAGCCCGTCCGCTCCGTCCCGGTCGATCAGCTCCAGCGCGGCGGCCAGCACCGCATCGCGGGTGATTCTGCCATCCGGATGCGCGCTAGCGTCGCCGTCATCGCGGTCAGCTGGCGGTGCCGTCATCGCGGTAACACCTTCTCCCTGCGGGCCGGGGCCGGTAGCTCAGCATTGTAGCTCTACGGTGTAGTTCAACTGGCGTCCACGGTTACCGCCCTTGTGGTCTCCGCGCCGGTGGTGACCCGGACCGGATCCGCTGCGGCCTGGCGCCAAGCCGCTAGCGGGACCTGCGGTCTGCCGGGCCGCTGGCGGCGCTCCTGCGCGGCCTGCCTGCCGGGACATGTAAACCTGCCAACTTGGCATCTCTCTGCTGACACTGTAGGTTAGTACGTAGGTCTACAACGTAGACATGATGCGATGAGGTGCCGGCTGGCCGCAATCCTTGGCTGCCCACCGCAACCAAGGGAGAAGAGCATTCATGACCGTGACCCTGGACCGGAAGGTCGAAGACTTCATCGGCACCCCCCGGCAGCTGTTCATCAACGGGCAGTGGGCCGACGCGGCGTCGGGCAAGACATTCGAGACCCCCGACCCGGCGACCGGCGAGACCCTCGCCCGGATCGCCGAGGGAGACGCCGAGGACATCAACCGGGCGGTACGGGCCGCGCGCCGGGCGTTCGACGACGGCCCGTGGAGCCGGATGACCCCGTCCGAGCGAGGGCGGATCATCTGGCGCATCGGCGACCTCATCCTCGAGCACGCCGACGAGCTCGCCCAGCTGGAGTCGCTGGACAACGGCAAGCCGTTCGCCGTGGCGCGGGCCGCCGACGTGCCGCTGGCCGCCGACCTGTTCCACTACATGGCCGGCTGGGCCACCAAGATCGAGGGCAACACGATCAACATCTCGGTGCCCTACATGCCGGGCGCCAACTTCCACTCCTACACCCTGCGCGAGCCGCTCGGGGTGGTCGGGCAGATCATCCCGTGGAACTTCCCGCTGCTGATGGCCGCCTGGAAGCTCGGCCCGGCGCTGGCCACCGGCAACACCGTGGTGCTCAAGCCCGCCGAGCAGACCCCGCTGACCGCGCTGCGGCTCGCCGGGCTCATCGCCGAGGCCGGCCTGCCCGACGGCGTGGTGAACGTGGTCCCCGGCTTCGGCGAGACCGCCGGCGCAGCCCTGGCCGCGCACAATGACGTTGACAAGGTCGCATTCACCGGTTCCACCGAGGTAGGCAAGCTGATCGCCAGCGCGGCGACGGGGAACCTGAAGAAGGTGAGCCTGGAACTCGGCGGCAAGAGCCCCAACGTCGTCTTCGATGATGCCGACCCCAGCGCGATCGAGGGCGCCGCTAACGCGATCTTCTTCAACCACGGCCAGTGCTGCGTCGCCGGGTCGCGGCTGTTCGTCCAGCAAGGCCGCTTCGACGAGGTGGTGGACGGCGTCGCCGAGATCGCCAAGTCGATCAAGCTCGGCCCCGGCATGGAGCAAGGCACGCAGATGGGCCCGATGGTCTCCGACGAGCAGCTGCGCCGGGTGACCGGCTTCCTCGAGTCCGGCAAGGCCGAAGGTGCCACGGCCCTGTCCGGCGGCGGCCGGTACGGCGACCGCGGCTACTTCGTCGAGCCCACCGTGCTGACCAACACCCGCCCGGACATGAAGGTCGTCCGCGAGGAGATCTTCGGGCCGGTCGTGGTCGCAGCCCCGTTCAGCGACCTCGACGAGGTCGCCGCCGCCGCCAACGACACCCCGTACGGCCTCGGCGCGGGCATCTGGACCAAGGACATCTCCAAGGCGCACGCGCTGGCCAAGAAGATCAGAGCCGGCAGCATCTACATCAACTGCTACAACGTGTTCGACGCCGCGCTGCCGTTCGGCGGATACAAGCAATCCGGCTGGGGACGCGAGATGGGCCACGAAGTCCTCGAGGCCTACACCGAGGTCAAAGCCGTCACCACCCAGCTGTAAATCAGCAGCTCCCAGCCCGGGGCCGGACCGGCAGGTCCGGCCCCGGGCTAGCTGCCCGCGAACAGCCGGCACGTACGCGCGCACGCCTGCAGCATGGCTTGAGGCCGCAACCCATCGCTGGCACGTCCCACTCGCGGGTAGTCGTCTACATCCGAGCCGGCCGAATCCGGCCGGTGGGCATCGCGTAGGCGGCGCCGAACCGGGGACAGCCTCCAGGACGGGCGCAGTTCACCGCCGAGCACATGTCCCGGGCGCTGGCCATGGTCACCCGGGCCCAGGGCGCGTTCGGCTCGGTCGCGCGCGCTGTCGTACTCGTCTTGACCGGTGCCTTCCTGATCAAGGCCGCGGTGCTGTCCCGCGCGGACCAGGCGAAGGGGCTGGCCCCATCTGGTCGCGCGCAGTGAGCGCGCCGCAGGTAGGCTTCGCGTGCCCAGTGAATCTGGCCGGAGGAGAGTCACATGCCACTTTTCGCCAACAAGCCGGCGCGATGCGGCCGACTGGGAGCCGCAGGCCGCGGACGGCAGGCTGGCCCACACCGCCGGCGCCGATCCGTCGGGCGTTTTCACCTCCGACCTGTCGGTCTCGGAGTACGTGCTGCTCGGCGAGGCCGGGTTCGAGCCGCTTGGCTTCGTGGTCGGATCGTCTATCTATCACATTGGCCTGCAGGTCGGAAGATGGTCGCAGAACCAGGAACTGCAGATCCTGACTCAGGCGATGTACAACGCCAGGGAACTGGCCATGGCCAGGATGCAGGCCGAGGCCGACCATCTGGGGGCTGACGGCATCGTCGGCGTCCAGCTGCGGATGCAGAGCTACGCGTGGGGGCAGGGCGTCCTGGAGTTCATCGCCACCGGGACCGCCGTGCGCGCGCTGGGCAGCGGCGGCACCGGCACCGCGGGCGCCCATCGGGCCCCGGACGGCCGGGCGTTCACCTCGGACCTGTCGGCTCAGGACTTCTTCCGGCTGCTGGCTGCCGGCGCGGTGCCGGTGGCGTTCGTGCTCGGAGTCTGCGTGTACCACATCGCCCATCAGTCGGCGATGCAGTCGCTGCGGCAGGCGGGCCGCAACCAGGAGATGGTGGTCTTCACCCAGGGCATCTACGAGGCCCGTGAGCTCGCGCTGGCCAGGATGCAGGCGGAGACAGCGCAGGCGGGGTCCTCGGGCATCGTCGGGGTGACCGTCGAGGTCAACAATCACGTCTGGGGCGAGCACGCGACCGAATTCCTCGCCACCGGAACCGCCATCCGGCGGCTCGGCGACGAGCACCGGCTCCCCGAGACCTCGCCGAAGCCCACCTTCACCTTGGGCCTCGACAGCTAGCCGGCCGGCCTTCCAGGCAACGCACGACACGTCGCAGCGCGACGTATCGGTGCCCCGCGATACCGGTAATGAGCGATGGGCGCATCTACATCGGGGAGCAGCCCGTGAGCTGGGCGCCCCCGGCGGCTGATCCCCGGCTTCCGCGCGATCGCCGAGTTCTCTGCTATCTGGACACGCCGAGATGCTCGCCTCCCCGATGTGAGGGCTGCTGCCTGATGCAGTGAGCACCGGCGAGGGAGGCCGGTGTGCGGGTGATCAAGCATCGTGAGTGCGGGTGTGGTCCGCCGAGTCGTACTGTTCGATGACGCCGGCGTCGAGGTCGTACCGGTAACTCGGTTCCTGTCGTACCTGACCGACTCCAACTACAGCCCTAACACGGTGTCCGCCTATGCCTACGACCTGGCTCATCTCGCCCGGTTTCTCGACCAGCAAGCGATCGGCTGGAACGATTTCCGTCCGTCTATGGCGCTGGAGTTTCTCGGCTACTTGCGGCGGGTGCCGTCGCAGCGGCAGGCGGAACGGCTGGGCCTGACGGTCGCTACCGAGCGGGGCCGACTGCTGTCGCCCGCAACCGTTCAACGGATCTGGCAGCGACGTCGAGCTTCTTCGACTGGGCGATCGCAGCCGAGCAGTACACGGTCGGTGAGAACCCGCTGCAGCGCCGAGTCGATCACACGCTCGGCCGGGTACCCGATGGGCATCAGCCGTTCGTCGGTGGCGCCAGCCGGCAGCAGCCGGTGCGCCGCATGCTGCGGGACCGGCTGCCGTTGCGGCTGCCCCGGCCAATGACAGGCGAGGACATCGACGCGCTGCTCGCCAGCCTCCCCACACTGCGCGATCTGGCGATCTTCCTGCTGATGCTCGACGGCGGGCTGCGGCCGGGGGAGGTACTGAGCCTGCAGCTGGCCGACATCTCCTATGGACGCCGCCGAGTCACGATCCGCAAACGCGACAATCACCCGCGCGGCTCCCGAGCCAAGGCCCGACACGAGCGAGTAGTCGATCTGCACGAGCCCCGCACGCTGGACACGGTCAACCGCTATGTGCTGCACGAGCGACCCCTCGACGCCGAGAACCCGTTCCTGTTCCTGATCGGCGGATCGGGTGCTCGCCGGTGCGAGCCGCTGAGCTACCAGGCGGTTGCCCGCGGGTTCGCCCGCCGCCTGGACCGGCTGGGCATCCGCGCGCCGGACAAGACGCCGCACGCGTTGCGATACACGCATGCGACAGCGATGTGGGAAGGCGGGATGCGGGAGCTGGCGCTGCAGAAGCGGCTCGGGCACGCCTCGCCGAGTCGATCCGGATTTACACTCGGGTATCGGACGAGCAGGTACTCGCCGACTACGACCACCCGCTCGGCGCGGAGCCTGGTCGACGCGCACGGCGGGCCAACCATCACCGCGCACCATATCCGGCACACCAGCGGGCTACGAGGCGTACGTGGCCTCTGGGCTCGCCCAAGCTGCCCGTTACGGCGTGCTGTTCTCCAAGCAGCGGCCGACCGCGCCGGACTACTGCAAGCCGGTCTCGATCGGGCTCGACGGCCCGCCGGTGCTCGAATTCGGGGCCGAGTCATTCGCGCTTCTCGTCCAGGCCATCGCAGACTGCGTCACGGCAGGGATCTCCGCGAGCACCGACGTTGTCGCCGATGCCACCGCCGTGTGGGTCGCCCTGCACGGGACAGTCAGCCTGCGCACCGCGCTACCACGCTTCCCCTGGCCCGACCCGGCGGTACTCGTCCGCCAGCTCGTGCTGTCGCTGGCCCAGGTGACCGCCTGAGCACCTAGCGCCTGTCGGCGCGCCGCCAACCTGGCGTGGCTCAGTGTGAGTGGCCAGGCCTTGTGCAATTGCGGACGTTCGTGTGCCGGCGGATTCGGGCCGTATCCGGCCCGGGGCGGCTGGCCTGGATCGCTGACGACGCCGTTCAGCTCAGGAACGACGTGATCGCGGCGGTGAAGAAGGCCGGATCGTCGAGCCACGGGAAGTGCGCGGCGCCGGGCTGGACGGTCACCGTGGCGTTCGGGAACAGCCGCGCGGCTGCTGCCGCGGTATCGGGCGTCGGATTGGCGTCGAGCTCGCCCGCGTACACCAGCACGGGCGCGGCGAGCCGGCCGGCTTCCTCGCGGGTGGCGGCCGGGTTGAATGCGCCCGCGGCAGCGAAGCCGTCCCGCACCGGGCGGGAGCGCTCGCTGACCCCGGCATCGACGTGAGCCTGGGCCGCGTTGTCCCAGCGGCCGTAGAAAAATGGCATGTAGGCGCGCCGGTTCTCCACCGTGTCGTCCCCGGCCTCCGCCTTCTCCACCGCGGCCAGCGCATCCGGGTACCACGGCTCGGCCGACCTGCGCGCCAGCGCCGCCCGCCACCGCTCCTCGCCCTCCTCGATGCCGACCGCCCGCAGCCCGGGCGTCAGCAGGATCAGGTGCGCCACCCGCCCTGGGTGAGCAGCCGCGTACAGCGTGGCCAGGTCGCCCGCGGCCGAGTGCCCCAGCAGGTCCACCCGGTCCAGGCGGAAGTGAGCGCGCAGCGCTTCCACGTCGCCTGCCAGCCGGTCGCAGCGGTAGCTGAGCGGGTCACCGGCATCTGCCGACTCACCGGTGCCGCGGGTATCCGGCATGATCAGCTGCCGGGACCGGCTCAGGCCGCCCAGGTCACCGAGGTACTCGCTGGCCCGGCCGGGGCCGCCGGGCAGGCACACCAGCGGCGGCCCAGCCCCGAGCACGCGGTAGCCGATCTGAGTGCCGTCATAGGAAGCAAACCTCGCCACATGACCATCATGCCCGCCCCTCGCGGGAGTTGCGCGCAGCAAGCCGGATGACGCCGGGTACAGCGCGACCTCGATAACGGGGGAGCCAGGGCGGTCATGGAAGCCGATATCGCCTACCGGGCGCAGGCTGCCCTCGGCGGGATCTCTGCCCTGCTGAACGGCCTGCACCCGCGGCTGCGGCTGGACCAGTCCACGATCCGTCCTGTCAAGACGTTCAAGACATTCAAGACGACCTGTGAGGTGGGCGGGAAGGCGCACTGCTGATGCCGAGCGTCTTCGGCGGGTCGAACCCAAGACCCTGGCCGACCACCGCGGCGACCGCGAGGCCTGGCTGACCGAGACCCTCGGCCTGGAAGCACCCGACCCGCTTCTTGGTGGCCGCAGTGCGAGTCATCTGCCGCCGCCACGGTCGGCGGTAACTCAACTCCGGCGGCCTCAGCCGGCCGGGGTCGGCGTAACGCCGTGGAGAGCCTGGCCTTCGATCGTGGCCCAGAAGGCACACTGATGCGCCCCCGCGAAGACGGCCTCGGCTTCCGGCGCGGTCGCGTTCGGTATCAGTTCCTGGATTTGCGGCTGCGCGCCACCGAACCGGGGCCAGTTCGGTGCCTTGCCACCGTTGGGGTTGCCGGTGGCGGCGAAGCGGGTCCAGTAGCCCATCATCTGCGCGGACAGGGCGAACTGGGCCGGCGTAAACGGCGGAATGGTGTCCAGGAACGGGATCCGGCCGAACACGTACTGCAACTCCGTGCTGTGCGCCGGGCCGAGCGGGAACGAGAACTTGACGCCGAAGTCGTTCGGCGGATGCGGGTCGCTGAACTCGTAGGCGTAGTTCCCGCTGTGCTGGGTGAGGATATCGGTCAGCAGGGCGGGGCAGCTGAACTCCGAGTCGGTGAGCACCTGGGCGTAGGCGAGGTCGGGAGACGGGAACCTGCTCAGCGGGTAGTGGGCGAGGACCGCCTTCCCGTCCTTGGTGCCGAACTGGGCGGTGACCACCTTCGGGTACTGCGCCGCGGTCAGCGGATGGCCGCCGATCAGGTCGAACTCGATCCCGACGAAGAACTCTCCCTCGTCAAGATTGCTCCCCTGGAGCAGCGGAACGTGCAGATAGCGCCCGGTCTCGAACGCCTTGATCGGGTCGAGCGGCAGCGTGAAGCCGCCGACCACGGGCCCCCAGGCCAGTTGCGCTGACGGTTCCGCCTTCAGGATCGCCGCGGCCGGCTTGGACCGCATGCACGCCGCCGCGGTGGCGGGGTTGGTGCAGCCCAGTTTCCTGGCCAGGGCGGTGCCCTGCCGTTCGGCGGCCTTCTTGGTCTGGGCGGGGAAGATGCACCCGCTCTCCGCGATGGCCCGGCCGAACAAGCCGAACGCGGTCGGCGAGGCCATGTTCGCGCAGACGCTCGCGCCGCCCGCCGACTCACCGAAAATCGTCACCTTGCCCGGGTCGCCGCCGAAGGCGAATGCGTTGTTCTGCACCCAGCGCATCGCCGCCTGCTGGTCCATCAGCCCGTAGTTGCCGCTGGAGTTATCGGAGCTCTCGGCATCCAGCGACGGAAGCGCCAGGAAACCGAACGCGCTGAGCCGGTAGTTGATGGTCACCACGATGACGTGGCGCCGCGCGGCGAGCATCGCGCCGTCGTAGATCCGGCCCGCGCCGCCGGTGAAGCCGCCGCCGTGAATCCACACCATCACCGGAAGCGGCTGGCCTGCCGCCCTTGGCGGGGTATAGACGTTCAGGAACAGGCAGTTCTCAAAGGTACTGGTGCTCGGCACGCCAGTGGCGATGCTGCCGGCCTGGGCACAGTCGTGCCCCGGTGTGGTCGCCGGCCGGATGCCGTGCCACGGCGGGAGCGGCTGGGGCGGCCGCCACTGGTTCGCGCCGGTCGGCGGGGCGGCATACGGAATGCCGAGGAACTCGCGGGCACCATGCTCGTGGAATCCGCGCACGAGGCCGTGGTCGGTACGCACGACAAGCGGCAGCAACGGCCCGGCGGCATGGCCGGAGGCCATCGCGTTGCCGTTGGCCACCGCGGTCAGCGCGACCGCCAGGCTCGCTGCGGCCAGCGCGTACCGGCCGGTACGGCTGAACCGGAATCCTGTTCGTAGCATGGCTGACCTCATCTCCCGGTCCTGACCGCCAGCCGCCAGTACGCCACAGCACGGCGGCCTTCAGGCTCCGTTCCGCTGGGCGATTGCGACATACCAGTCAGTAGTCTCAGCCCCGGACCCCCTGCCGGTCAATACATGCGGCACTCGCGCCGCAACAGCCCCCAGCTGTCCGAAAACGATTATTACCATTACCGTTCAGGTATGCGCACCCCTGAGCAGCCGATGCACGCTGGCTGTCTGCCAGACTAAACGGTGTAAATCCATAGCCAATACTCACCGGCAGCCTGGGGGCCAGGCCCCGCGCACCGATAAAGCCGGCATGCGCCCAGTCTGAGCACTCTCGCGTTCAACCCGTGTTAATGCGTCAAAGCCCCGGATCCCATCCGCCATTCCCAGACGGAAATCTCCGGCCGTTACCCTGCGTGACTACTGTCGCCCACTGCGGACGTGCATACCGCGTTCGTGGCACGGCCACACCGTGCCACGGGGATTGGACACATTAGTGGAGTTAGCTGCTTGACCTGAGCCGCCTATCGGAATCGAACCGATGACCTACGCATTACGACCGCGTCACGGTGCGTTGCTCGCGGGTCCAAGGCCGCGCTAGCTTCATGTTCACAGGTTGCTGCTGGTGGCGGTCGTTGGCTGTTGTTGGCAGTTCGGAGGCATCTCGAGGGCACGCTCGTAATGCGTACGCCAGGTGCTCGATGGAGCGGCGGCGTCGTACGACTGTCTCCCTTCAGGCGTAGCACGTGCCCAGCGTGACCGGAGAGCCGCAGCATAAATGGAAGACACGGTAGGCCTCTGGCTGGCGATGGCTGTCCTCGTTGCTGTCAGCTAATCTCCCGTGTCAATGCTCTGCACAAGCATCGGCCGGGAGGTGCCGACGGCTTTACCGACGGTGACCGCTGTCCCCCAACCGACCCTTGCGACCCGCGACGATGCCGGTGGGTCAGCCAGCCGCCGCAAGTCATCCCGCGTATATCCCGCTCCAGGCGGGCTAACGGCACGCAGTGGCACGGTGATCACTAAAGCCTCCTCCGCAGTTTCTGTGCCTTCCTCTTAGTCGTGTTGCTTACTGCCGGCAAGCCCACCTTGTGGGAATCAAGGAATCTGCTCACCTCGCCAAATTCCTCAGGAGTCATCTGAGATACTCGCTTATTGCGCAATTTCTCAGGGAGAAGAGACGCAATGGCCTGAGTGCCACTCAGTCGTGATAGTGCGATAATCAGCTTGTCATCACGATAGATGAGCAAATAGTCGAGTAGACGCTTAAATGCTACAGCGGACGCTACGGCGAATGGGGAACTGATTGGCCGGATACGTATTATGGCGCTATCTACGTCCGGTGAAGGCGAGAATGCGATACGGGGCACCGTATCAAGCAACTCAGTGCGCGCCAGGCGTTGCATTGTCACACTAAGCCTGCTGTAGCCAGCCTCGCCCGGGCCAGCGCAGATGTGCTGGGCCATGGCTTTCTGAGTCATCAGCACAGCGTTTTCGAACGGATAATTCAGCAGCCTGAGAATGATAGGAAGTGCAACCCTGTACGGGAGATTTGCGACAACTCTATTAAACGGCGGGAGCCGTACAGCAAGTGCGTCACCCCATATCAATGAGATGTTCCCATGAATGTTCGCAAGGCTCTCTAGCCTGTCCTGGAACTGCTTGTCGCGCTCTACTGCAACGACATGCTTGGCATGTGGAGCTAGGCGTTCAGTAAGATTACCGATTCCTGCGCCAACTTCTAGTACCGTGTCCTCGACAGCAATCTGGGCGTAGGCAATCTCGCGTTCTAGAATGCGCTCATCCATGAGAAAGCATTGTCCCAGCTGGCGTTGCGGTCTTATGTTGCGTGGTACGTCAACCATTGAAGTGAGTTCCTCTATGCGGCCCGATCGCGTTGCGGATTGGCTCTTCCGGAGTGCTTGTCATGATCACCTTCTGTGTGGGGTCGAGCGGCCGGGCTGTCCTGGCGCTTTCGTGCGGCAGTGTTACCCTTTGCTCCCGTCCTCCGGGCACGTTGTCCCTGCGGAGCGGGCGCGGGGTCGGGGTCAGCCACTTCGCGCGGTGTCTGGTTGTCAAGCGGCGTCGGCTGGGCGCCGTGGGGAACGCTCTGGTCTCGTAGTAGGCGTAGTGGTTCTGCCATCTGTCGGCTTGGCTCATATCCGCTGGTAGTTCCAGGTCGTCGCGTTCATGCCGAGCAGCCGGATGGGGAACGTACCCGCAAGGCTCAGCGATGCGGGGACGGTGGTGCGGGAAATATCGGGTGCGAGTAGGACGACGTGTCCCCCGGGCCGGGTGACACGGGTTATCTCGCGCAGGAGAGTGCTCAGCCAGGTGTTCATGCCGCCTCGGACCTGGTACTGGCGGCCAAACGGCAGGTTCGATACGCACGCCCCGACCGACGCGTCCGGGAAGCTCATCCGGAGGGCGTCGCCGACCTGCACCGTCGCCTCGGCCACATTGTGCCTCGCGATCGCGACGGCGGCCGGGTCGATGTCGGCTCCTTTGGCGATCCAGCCTGCGATGACAGCCTCGGCGAGAATCGTCCCTGAGCCGCAGCACGGATCGAGGAGGACGCCGGAAGGCTTCCCCGCCAAGTCCACCATGGCCGCAGCGAGGGTCGGCCGCAGCGCTCCCCGTCGTTCAAGGTCGCGGCCGTCGTGCTGGCGCATGCGGGCGTCGGTGAGCCGCAGCCCGGCCACGAAGCGGCCTGCCCGGTATTCGCAGGCCCAGATCTCCAGCTGAGCGGGGTCAGCCACCTTCCATCTTGGCCGGTCCCGCCGGATCGTGTCGCTCAGCTGCTGGCGCAGCTCAGTGCGCAGGAACGCCTTCTCGCTCAAGATCCGGGTAATGACGCGGAAGGTCATCGACGCGGTCAGCGGGTGTTTGTGCTCGGCCCAGATGGACAATGCCCGCTGAACCCGCTGCGGGCGCCAGACCAGACCGGCGATCCGCCTGGGATTGTCACCGCCGGAGCGGGCGGCACGGCCGATCTCCACAAACACGTCCTCGGTCGTGCGCAGGGTCAGTGCGTCGTCTCGCTGACCGCGGTCAGCCTCAAAGAGGAGAACATCAGCCCGGCCATCGAACCCGCGGTCAGTTGTTCTCATGCCGGGCAGTTCATCGAGTTGCTGGCGCACCAGCGGTGCCAGGCCCGGCAGGCACGTGGCGAACATGCGCGTAGCTGGCACCGTCACGGATCGCTCACAGTGCCAGGCCGAGTAGCGGTGATCACGGACTCGATGCTAAGACCGGCAGGTGACTGGCGCATTCCTAGGATTCCCCGCTTCCTCGTAGGCGCCGAGTATCCTGGGGAGTGGGTGCAGGAGTTCTGGCTGACCCTGCGCGCCGAGGCCCAGCCGCGCCGCGACACCGCCGACGCCAAGGGCGAGGACGCCACCGGCTATGACGAGCTGATCGCTGAGCTCGACACCGAGATCACCCGCACCGGGAACAGCGGCAAGGTCACTTCCCCCGCCACCACGGCGACGGCAAGCAGCGCGGCCGCCGTTCCCGGTCCACCCGCCGCGCGACAACGACACGGCGAGCCTGGATGATTACGCGGCCACCGCGGCCGAGGCGGCCGCCGGGTCAGTGGCTGGAGCAGCCGAGCGCGTACCGGCGCCCGAGGGGAGTTCCCGACGCGGTGGCCGCATACCGGGCGCCTGCGGGCGGGGAAGGCGGCTTTGCGTGGCTTTGGGGGGTGTGCCGTAGACCGTGACCGCTCTGCGAGAGCTGCCTGGCCGGGCCGGCCGGTGCCGGGCGCCGGGATGCCGCACCGCCTGCGCCCGGTGGCAGCCCCTGCGCGAACTGCCTGCTAGCGCGCTTGTCAAGCCAGTCGTGCAACAGCACAAGCCAGCCTGTCGGCACGGCCATGGCCAAGACGAACCAGACCACGGCGACCGGTAGCACAAAGGGCGGCCAGGGCGGCGCCAGCATCATTACCGGCCACATGCCGATCAACGCGGCGGTCGCGGAGGCCGTCGCCACGACTGCCTTCTTGCTGACCGATTCCCGGGCCGGCTCCGGCGGCCGGGCTCTGGCCAGCCGGGCGGGGATGTCGGCGGTGAGAGCGGCCAGGTCCGCGTAGGTCCGCGACGCCAGCGCCCGGCCGACCCGCAGGCCGAACTCGTCCCGGTCCAGCCGTCCTTGCACGAACGCGGTCTTGAGCATGTCAATCACCTGCTCGCGGTCGGCGTGCGAGGCCCGGAGGCGACCCTGGCCAGTCGCCCCGGCCGCCAGCTCGTTTCCCGGCTCTGCCATCCCCGGCACCTCCCCGCGAGCAGATGTACCGGCAGCGTAGCCCGGCTGCCCGCAACCGGCCACCTTCTGATCCATAGCTTGTGGCGGCGCGGTCGCTGAAAGTCTTTGCGCTGTCTGTAAGGGCTGTAGCGGTCACGTGCGGCCGGCCGGGTGCGCTCTGGTTGCTGCACTTGGCTGCTGCACCACGTGGCTACTCGTAGTCTCAGCCTCGGCTGCCACTGACCGCCGACCGCCATGGCGCAAGCAGGGAGGAGTTGTTCGTGGGGACTCAGGCAAATTCCAGGCTTTCTGCCAGGAAACCCGTGATGTGGTTCGGGAATCTGCTTTTGAAGCAGTTCCTGACCCGGCCCGGCCGGGTAGCTAGTGTCGGCCTCGCCGTGACTGTGGCGGGTTTGCTGATCAGCGAATTCTGGGTCACGGGTACCGGTCATGTAATCGCTGTGTGCGGCTTTTTTACCCTGCTGGCGGCGGCACTTATACTCCTTCTGCGCCTGATCGGGCAGGCCTTGCCGGATGAGACCGGCACCGCGGCACGGGTGATGATTGGCGTTGCGACACTGCTATTCATTGCGTTCTTCCAGCTTCTGGTGGCCGCGATCGCCACATCCGGGAATCCGAGCGTGCTAGCTGCGGTGATTAAGAATCAAAGCGGCAGCGGTGTAGGGAGCGCCCTGACGAGCGCAGTGGCGTTTGGCTCTTTGCTGGCAATCCCGCTACTCGTGGTCTTCATCCCGGAAACCTTGCGTCGGAATCGGTGCTGGCGTGCGGCATCCGAGCTGGCAAAGACCCTCGTGCCTGCGTGGCTGGCGGCTTCGGCGGCGGCGGCGACCTGGCTATATGTTGTCGCACAGCACTTCTTCGGCGGCCCGTTAGCAGGGGTGACCGTGGAGGTGGTACTAGTCGGCGGCCTGGCCGCGGCCACGCTGCTGGCGCCGGTGTACCAGTTCGCGGCGAGGTCATGCTGGGAGCACGGGGTTGAGGTGGTGCTTGATCCGCATCGGTGGCGCGAAACATGGCGCAAGGTAGTCCATGAAGAGCTTGGAACCGCATTCAAAGAAGGTGATACACGGCCCGGGGCGTAGGGGCTGTAGTTACAGTCACCGACTATCAGCTGGGGAATGAGCATAGCGGGCAGACGTGACCTCACATGAGCCTTGGCCCAATGGCCTTGCTTTTAGGTGATATGCCAGGGGTAGAGCAGATGGAACTCGATTCGGCGGGTGAGGTTGATCGTGGGGGCTGGCCGGGTTTTCGGGCGGGGAAGTCGCCGGCGTCTAGGTCCCCGGCTCGTCGGCCAGCGGTCTGCTGGAGACCTCCTGGAAGCCGGGTGCGGGCAGCCGGCCACCTCGCCATTTGTACCGACTGTCCCCGACCGGTCGAGAGTTCGCCGTCGCTTGAACTCAGCGCACGAACGAGTGATCTGGGTCGCCGCGCCAGGTACTGCGCACGACGCGGGCCTTGAACGACAGCCGGACGGTATGTGCTGGATGGCCCGCGTCCGCGGCCATTCGCCCTATCCCGAATATGGCGCCAGGCGCGCCCGGACGTCTGCGAGGCCCACGTCGAGGGAAGGGTTGACCAGCAGGACCATCGCTCGAAGAGCCGCCCCCTACTGCCGCCGGAGTGGAGCAACCATGACAGAACCCGCGCCCCGCATCGACTTCGCCAACCTGCCCGCGCCCGAAGACGGCATCCTGGTGACGCTGTTCATCACCGTCCGGAGCGTTGCGCGGTCCCGGGACTTCTACTCGCGCGTCCTGGGCGGCACCGTCGTCCTGGACGAGAACCCGTGCATCGTCAGGCTGTCCAACTCGTGGATCATCATGAACCCCGGCGGGCCGCCCACTCCCGACAAGCCCGGCATCTCGGTGGTCGACTACCAGCCCGGCAACACCACCTCGATCTTCCTGAACCTGCGAGTCGCTGATATCCAAGCCTCTTACGAGGCTTGGAAGGGGAAGGGGGCCGAGTTCGTCACGCCGCCCATCGACCGCGAAGCCGAGATCCGCTGCTACATGCGGGACCCGGACGGATATCTCATCGAAGTCGGCCAGTTCACCGGCCTGCTGCACGGCAAGCTTGCCGCGAAACGCCCGGAGGATCTCCCCGGCTGAGCCCTGTCACCCGTGCGCGGCCCTGGGCAGGCGACCCTCCTTTGCAATCGTGCGGCCGGTCCGCGAGCCGGCTGAGGCTTGCATGGCGCTTGAGGCTACCCGGCGAGGCGGAAGTGTGGGCATGAGCGCCGACGGGCACCCCTACCGGTGCGCTGAGCGAGCTTCAGGGCCGGGACCCGCTGATCCTGACGCTGGCGCGGGGCCACCGCCGAGATCCGCCGGACTGGGACCTGAGCACCCCGGGACTGCGCGAGGCCTGGGACGCCGGCGACTACTCGAAATTCCACGGCTGGGACCGGCGGTCCCCCGGGCCGGAGGCGCTCGCACCGCCGTCGGGGGGCCCTGAACGCTCCGGGCTTGCCGGGTGGGCGAACCAGGCGTGGGATTGCGATGCCGTGGTTTCCGGACTTTGTCAGCGCCGTGGAACTTCCGTGAGCAGACCCAGTCAGGCTGATCCGGTCGGCGGTACCTCACCGCTTGAGCGAAAGCGGCACCCGCCTTCTGGAAGACCGTGGCCTGATGAGGTAGCGGTTGACAACTCGGTCGCTGGGCCCTGTCTGCTCGTCAGCTACGCATTACGAGCGTGTTCCCGTGCGTTGCTCGCGGGTTCAAAGTCCGCGCTAGCTTCATGTTCGCAGGTAGCTGCCGGTGGCGATCGTTGGCTGTTGATGGCAGTTCGGGGACATCTCGGGGACACGCGCCAGTACTGCGTAGGCCAAGTTCTCGGTGGAACAGCGCCGCTGCGTGACCGTCCGTTTTTCCGGTGTAGCGGACAGCCAGCTCAGCCCAGATGAGCAGGAGTACTCGACTGTCCGCGGCTGCCGGGCCCCTATTGACGCTGGGCAATGCCTGCCTCGGTGCTTCCTGTTCCGGCGGCCCGCCGGATGGGTGCCCAGAGCTCGAGGACAGCAACCGTGGCGAGTACGGCCGTGGCCAGTATCCAGTAGGCAGACTCATTTACGCCACGGTCGTAGGCAACGAAGAGCTCGGTCGTGATGGCAAAGCCGAACCACAGGAGGCCGAGTAGCACGAGACCGCGCCGGGCGCAAGCGAGCGCCGCCTCCCCGCCGCGCGACCAGCGCAGCGCAGCCAGCCACAGGAGCACCGCTGCCGCCCCTTCCCAGACAATCACCAGCGCGAGCAGCGCCTGATTTGCCTGCTCAGTTTTGAAGTAGATACGAGTCGCTGTTGCGATGTAAGCCAGATTGCCAGAGCGGAAGGCCCAGTTCTCCCAGTGGAAGGACCAGAACAGGTCGGTGAGGTTCGACGCGGTGACCACCGTGATGTAAAGGGCCCAGCCGGCCAAGAAAAGAGGGCCGGAAAATTCATTTTTTTCCACATGATGTGTATTCACCCGTTCCGTATCGACTAGGGCACCGAAGGTGTCCTAGCGGCGCCGCTGGGCGTGCGGGGCTCGGCGGCGGAGTTGGAGGCGCCATCGTCCGTAGACGCTGTCCTGGGCCGAAATCGGCGAAGGACGGGCGCGCACGTCAGTTTCCCCAGGCTGTGACTCTAGGCTGCGGTATCGGGCAAAGAGACATCGCCGGTCGGCTGGCGGCCCGGCTGGAGCGCAGCACGAACTGGGGCCGGGCGGTGGGCACGGCCGGGCTTGCCGCCGGATTCGCCGCCGCCCTGCGCGAGGAGCTCGACCTGCGGGTAGAAGCGCGCAACCTTCCCCGCCTTCCTCGTAGGCGCAGCAGCGACCTGGCGAGCGGCGGCCGGGGATTCGGCGCAGCCGACCGCATGCGACGCCGAAAGGACGGCCTAGACGCGGCGACCGGAAGGGGACAATGACGC
The DNA here is from genome assembly GCA_963795575.1 of uncultured Actinomycetes bacterium. GTDB lineage: Bacteria > Actinomycetota > Actinomycetes > Streptosporangiales > Streptosporangiaceae > PALSA-505. The sequence goes on from CAWCII010000016.1 coordinate 83,607, forward strand.
ACCGAGGAAGACGGCCCGTGGAGTACCCGGCTGCGTCGCCGGGTGAGCCTGGATGATCAGCGGTGGCCTGAGGGCGTCGGGCTGGCGCGCGCCGGGTGAGCCTGGATGATCAGCGGTGGCCTGAGGGCGTCGGGCCGGCGCGCGCCGGGCCACAGACACCCTGCGCAGATCAGCTGGCCCGGCTGGCTGCTGCGCCCAGCTAGTCCCCGAAAGTGGAAGGAGTCGCCCATTCATGACCGGTCGCCAGACCCGCGCCGAACGTGCTGCCTGCCCACTGGCTCGTGACTCGATCCGGAAGATCGCCGAATACGGCGGGTGCCTGCGGCCGGTGCAGCTGCGCCGCACCGACACGGCGACCGGGAAACGGTCTCGGTGATGGTGCCGTGCGGGGTGGAGCCGCCTATCGGAATCGAACCGATGACCTGCGCATTACGAGGAGGACTTGAGGCGTCCAGTGCCGTCCACAGGGTCACTCCTGGCCCGCTCACGGGACTCCTCGGTCCGATCGCGTCCACGGTCATCCAGGGCTGTCGTGCAAATCCGTTAGCAGGACAGGCAGGCCTCCATGGCTCGGGTCCGGACCACGATGCTGCGGACCGACCGAAGTGAACCTTGGCGCCCATGGGCAAGCTGGCTCGGCAGAGGTCCTCTGCGGCTCGTCAGAAAGCAGAGCGTACCGTGAGCCGGTCAGTTGGGGTCGATGTGGGTTTCCTCCAGGATGCTCGTTCCACGCGGTGTTCGCCGGGCGGTGCACCAGGACGGGCGGTGAAGCGGGCCATCACGCCAAAGCCGGTCAAGAAGGCTCGCAACCGTTGTTCGCACTCTGTTAGCAAGATCGCATAGCTCCACGGGTCCGGCTGCTGGCGGCAGTCGGCATCTCGCCTGGTCTGATCGAACCTTGAGGGACCCATCCGAGCCATCAGCTCGCGCAGGCTCGCGCCTGTTGCTGCCTGACTCCTACCCGCCCTGAGGGGAGGGCGGCGAGCCACCCGCGATTGACCGAGGTTAGCCGCCTGTCTACCCTCGCATCTATGCGGACTGCTCGACTGCGACATTCCGTACTAGGCATACTCCTGCTAGCTGTCTCAGCTGCCCTGTTGATGGGCTGGCTGTGGTTGGGCCATCTGTGGTTCGCGATCGCCACCGGCATCGTTGTCATGCTCGTGCTGATGGCCTTGATGCTCTGGAACGCGTGGCACCAGACGAGTCCGGAAAGCCTCGGCTCACGCGGTTTCAGTCCGGAATCTGTCTGGGATTCCAACCCGATGGATCCAGGCCTGCACCGAGAGATGGTCCCCATAATCCCGGCCTTCGGGCGCCGTGGGGTATCCAATACCCCCATCCGGCGTCCGGCGGCCCAGCCGGCCTCCGGGTCGTTCGCCCGGCGGCGTGCGCCGACAGCCTGGAACAGCCAGCCCGACCGGCGGCGCGGCCGGCTTTCCCCGGACGCCCTGGTCACGTTCGCCGAGGAGCGCGAGGCCGCCAGCATCGACGACGTGCTCGGCGCACTCGACCGCGACCTGGTCGGCCTGGTGCCCGTGAAGCGGTGGATCGAGGAGATCGCGCTGCTGCTCCTGGTGGACCGGGCCCGGCAGAGATTCGGCCTCGAGGCCCCCCGGCCAAACCTGCACATGTGCTTCACCGGCCCGCCGGGCACCGGCAAGACCACCGTGGCGCTGCGCATGGCCGAACTCCTGCACCGGCTCGGCTACCTGGAAAGCGGGCAGCTGGTGCACGTCATGCGCGACGACCTGGTCGGCCAGTACATCGGGCAGACCGCACCCAAGACCAAGCGCGTGCTCGACCGGGCCATGGGCGGGGTGCTGTTCATCGACGAGGCCTACTACCTGTACCGCGCGGCCGACTCCAAGGACTATGGCCAGGAGGCCATCGACATCATGCTGCAGGTGATGGAGAAGGAGCGCGACAAGCTCGTGGTCATCCTCGCGGGCTACAAGAACCGGATGGACGAGTTCTTCGAGAGCAACCCGGGCATGCATTCCCGGATCGCGCACCACCTCGACTTCGCCGCCTACGATGTCGACGAGCTCGTCGCGATCGGGCGGCTAATGCTCGAGCAGGCCAGTTACTACCTGTCCCCGGGCGCCGAGGAGGCGTTCCGCCAGTACCTGTCCCGCCGGATGCACCGGCCCCGGTTCGCCAACGCCCGCAGCGTGCGGAACGAGCTGGAACGCACCAGGCTCCGGCACGCGCGCCGTCTGGCCACTGACGCCAGCCGCGGCTGGAACCGCGACGACCTGATGCGCCTTGAGCCATCGGACATCCTGCCTAGCTGGGACTTGCTAGACAGTGATCCGTCGTAGCTGCCTCGTAGTGGCGCTCATGTAGCCAGCCGGACGCCCGGTTTCGCCGGAGGCCGGCCGCCACGTCGTCCGCGGATACACGCGCCTTGGCCACGGTCAG
>CAWCII010000017.1:0-9012 GCA_963795575.1 uncultured Actinomycetes bacterium
GGACCAGTGGGACCAGCCAGCCGGGAACCCGTTGACCGCGGAACTGAGGGGCATCGGCCCAGCCTACGGCGGCCACCGGGACGGCCGGGGCCGCAGGGTGGCGGTCAGCCCGGTCTGATCCAGGGGTCAGGCCGGCCGGCGGCCCGCCGGGACCGGGCCAGGCCGGGCCGGGCTTCGTGCCCCTTCCTGCCCCTTTGTACCGTCGCGCGCCCGCTCGCCGCGATAGGGCGCCGTGACGCCATTCCTGCCCGGAGATCCCTTCTTATCGAGCCAGGGCTCTTTAACGTTCCTTAACAGTTTGAACACTGCGCCCGCGGGCAGTTGCCCTGCTGCCCTAGAATCACCGCGATCCCGATATACCGGGCCGCCTGCGGCCCGGAAAGAGCCCTTCGGAGGCAGCAGATGCGGATCGGTTCCATAATCCTTGCGGTGTGGCTGATCATCGGCGCCATCGCGGGCGCTCAGCGCCACTACTACAGCGGATCGTCGGCGACCTGCGCCAAGGCGGGCACGATCGTGGTCACGATCCTCGCCGGGCCGCTGAACTACCTCGGTGTGAACCCGAAGATCTCCTGCCCGAAGCCCAGTAAGTGACGAGCAGCGTGAAAGGCACGTCCTAATCGCGCACGGCAGGGAAGCCGCGATACGCCATTATTTTCGGGGCATCGCCTTTGTGCTTCAAGCACGCGGGACGACTGAAAAATTCGTTAGCGGGAGTTACGCGGCGCGGCAGATCGGCTGAGGCCGCTGCCCGGGCGTGACGGCGATCAGCGCGGCCAGGCGTCCGGTACCGCCCTCATCCCATCCGCACCCGGCCGGGCTGATCCTGCGCCGGGCACCGACGGGCGGCCGGTCACTGCCTGCGTTCCCCGCCAGTGAAGACCATCCCTCCCGGTAATCCCGCCGGGTACCTCGCGCGTCTACTCGAAGAAGCGTGAGGCTTGCCCTCGGAGGGATCATGAGACGGGAAGCGGCCTGGGTCGCGGGGGCGTACACCGGTGCAGCGGCAGCATCCCGTGATGACTGCCGCGGCCGCGATGGCCGCTGCCCGCTCGGGAAGGCCAGGACCCTCTCGGTGCCGTGCGCCTCGGCAGTCAACGGCAGCGCCGGCGAGTACTACACCGACTACGTCCCGGGCCCGGTCATTCTCGGGCATTCGCGGTTAGTTAGGTAGCGGCAGTGGGCACGGGGAGAGAGGTCACCGGCACGAAGGAACTCGACGGGGGCATCAGCGCCCAGTCTCCTGGATTGACGCGAAGGGGACGTAGTTTATTGTCTGGTAAGCGCGGCGCGAGGGAATGAGGAGACGCCATGGGGGGCTCTCAGCGATTTTGCGTGGGGTGCGGTCACAAGCTGAGACAGGGAGGGCGGTTCTGTACGGAGTGCGGACGTGTCGTCGGCCAGCATGGCGAGCGTCCAGCCGTTGCCGACGACGGGATGGCCGCTGCTCCGGGCCCGCGGGTAGCGGCAGTCCAGCCGGGACCCGCAGCGCCGGCGAGCCTGTCCCCGCCGGCCACAATCCCGGCTGCGCCGACGGAAAGGCCGCCTGGCCCGGCGAGCTCCAGCCCCTGGTTAACCGGGCACGGCCCCTCGCCCGGCCCCGACGAATCGGGCCCGGACCAGCCTCACCGGGGTCATTCCCGCTGGCCGCTGGTTGTGGTCCTCGTCGTGCTGCTGGTTGGCGGGGCAGCAGGAGCGGGCGTGTTTTTCCTGCACTCATCCCATAAGACCGCAGCGGCAGTCCGTGCCGACCAGGGGTCTCAGCCCGCTGCGCGCTCTCCGTCGCCGGTCTCTGCCACTGCCTCGTCCGCGGGGCAGTCACCGCAGCGACAGGCGGCGGAAAGCCTTGCCTCGCTTCTCGCGCAGAGCGTCACCGACCGCAGTTCTGTGGTGAGTGCGGTCAGCGACGTCAAGGATTGCGGCCCTGGCTTGACCCAGGATCCGCAGGCGTTCCAGGCCGCAGCCACATCGCGCCAGAACCTACTGTCCCGGCTGGGGGATCTGCCCGGCCGCTCCGCCCTGCCCGGGCCGATGCTTCAGGCGCTGACCGGAGCGTGGCAGGCCTCGGTTCAAGCGGATCAAGATTTCGGTCAGTGGGCGCAGGATGAAGTCTCGCAAGGCTGCGTCCAGGATGATCACTCAGACCCCGGGTATCAAGCCGCAGCCGGCCCTGACAGGCAGGCGACGACTGATAAGAAATCATTTGCCAAGCTGTGGAATCCGCTGGCCGCTCGGTACGGGCTCACTCCCTACCAATGGAATCAGCTGTGACAGTGCCAGCCCGCGGGCAGCTCAGCGCATATTCGTCCAGACGATAGCGGCCAGGCGGCTGATCGTGTCAATGCCGTACTGCTCGGTCGGGTTCCCCGTGCTGAGCACGGCCAGCAGGTAACTGCGCCCGCGCCCCGAGATCCATCCGACACTGTTGACCTGCCAGTCGGTTCCGGAGCCGTTCAGCGGCAGCCAGCCGTTCTTCAAGGCCACTGCGACCCGCGGCGGAATGCCGCCGGAAACCCCCCATCGCTGCGACGGCGTCACGTTCTCCAGCAGCGACAGCGCGTACCTGCGGTCCGCGCTGGACAGCAGCCGACTAGGCCCGACCAGCTGCCGGAGCAGCGCGATCTGATCGGCAGGGGTCGTCGTGGTCAGGCCCCATCCAGGCCATGGGAACCCGGTACAGTCCACGCACGGTGACGGCACGGTGTGCGTGAGGCCGGCTGCCGTGTTGAACGCGCGGATCCTGCTCGCACCGCCGACGGCGTACCAGAGGCTTGTGGCTGCGCCGTTGTCGCTCTCCTCGATCATCTGCTCGGCGAGCGACCGGTCAGCCGCCGGCACCCCGCCGTGGCTGTGGCCGCGTTCAGCCAGCAGCGTCTCGAGAATGTCGAGCTTAACCACGCTTGCTTCCGCCTGCGGCCGCTGTTGCCCCAGGCTCCAGGCCTGGCCGGTGCCGATGTCATAGACGGTGGCCAGGACGGTGCCCGTCCGGGTGGCTAGATACGACCTTGCTGCTGCGCTGAGCGGATCCCGGTGTCTGCGTCGCGCAGCCGCTTGCCTGGCCGGTGAACCATGTCCTGTATCCGGGGCGACGCCCGGCGCGGCCGCGGGAGCGGGCGCTCTGGGCGCTCCGGCAACCAGGTATACGAGCAGGCCGACGGCGATGATGAGGATGGCCATGAGAGCGGCAAGGGTGGCCTTGGCTCGCGGCGCGGGCGACAGCCCGCAGTGCCGGCCCCTGGAGTGTTGAGGGACTTCTGGGATCATACAGCCTCACCCCGGACCTATCGCTGGAGGTCATGTGCTTCCCCGCGCGTCTTGCCGGATGTAGACCGGATGGCCAGAGTCGCAACTTCCGAACTGCAGAGCATTTCAGGCTGGCAGCCAACCCGGACGGATTTGCTGACCCTTAACGTGAGCCCGAAGATGGGAGGAATAGTCATAGGATTATTTTCGCCGGATTTGCATTGAACTCTGACTGTAAGCACGACGAGGGTCGGCGGCTGGTTGCCCGGGGCGTATTTGAATTAAATATAAGCTCGGATCCGACGTTGCCATTCTTATAAAGGGGCCTGGCCGAAAGCGAAGTCGTGCTCTCTTCAGTCACTTGGATGCGGGTTCCTTAAGCCACGCGAGCACTCGCTCGGGGGCAGCTAATTTCAAACGACCCGCCTTGCTTCCCCGCCCTGAAGGCGAAGTCTTTCGCCCTGTTGACCCTACGCAGATCTGACAACTCTCCCATTAGGTGCCTCTTTCCCCCTCGGTCAGGCAGATACCGGGATCTCAAGAGCAACTACGGTATCAGCGTGGCAGTACCCACGTAATCGATCTCCGTACACTAGCCGTAAGGTGCCGGGCACTCACCGGGCTGGGACTGCCCGGTCGCGCTCTTCCCGCCAAGGGCGAAGCGTCGTATGCTCGCACGGCCAGGCTGAGCGTGTACACCACAGCCAGTCCTCGCGCGTCGGCCAGCCCCGTCGGCGGAGTGTGTCGTTCCTAGTCCGCCCTCCGCTTGCCGTAAGGTTCCGTGCGCCTCTGTGTCGCTCATGGCCGCCCCGAAGCCGGCTCCATTAGGCACTTGCCGGCGGCCCTCCGGCCCGGAACCAGTAACCAGCTGAGCGTCCCGGCCGGAAGCGATCTGGGCCTGCAGAGTTGGCTGCCCGGCGCCGCAGCCTGCGCACGACGGGCTGTTGTGTACGACCCTGGGAACAGGACCGGAGGGAGGCCGCGACGTGACGAGCATTCCTCCGGCCGGCTCATGGCACGACGGGCTGTTGTGTACGACCCTGGGAACAGGACCGGAGGGAGGCCGCGATGACGAGCATTCCCGATGCGCAGCGGCGGACGGCGGCCGGCGACGACGGCCGTCTCGACGTGCTGCGGGCCGTCGAGCAGCGGGTGCTCTGGCTGTCGGCGGCGATCGTTGATCATGCCAACCGGGTCCGGGCGAACCCGTCCGGCCTCAAGGTGGGCGGCCACCAGGCCTCCAGCGCGTCGATGGTGTCGATCATGACCGCGCTCTGGTTCGGCCAGCTGCAGCAGGGTGACCGGGTGTCGGTCAAGCCGCACGCGTCGCCGGTGCTGCACGCGATCAACTACCTGCTCGGCGAGCTGGACGAGTCGTACCTGACCGAGCTGCGCGCGTTCGGCGGCCTGCAGAGCTACCCGAGCCGGTCCAAGGATCCCGATCCCGCGGACTACTCGACCGGGTCAGTGGGCATCGGGGCTACCGCCCCGATCTGGGGAGCGCTGGCCCGCCGGTACGTCGACGCGCAGTTCGGCGGGGCCGGAACCGGACGGCAGTACTCGCTGGTCGGCGACGCCGAGCTGGACGAGGGCGCGGTGTGGGAGGCCGTCATCGACCCGATGATCACCGAGCTCGGCGAGATCGTCTGGATCGTGGACCTGAACCGGCAGTCGCTGGACCGGGTGGTGCCCATCATCGGCACCCCGCGGCTGCAGGGCATGTTCGCCGCCGCGGGCTGGCAGGTGCTGACCGTGAAGTACGGCCGCCTGCTGACCGAGCTCATGGGCCGGCCCGGCGGCGGAACGCTGCGCGGCCGGATCGACACGATGACCAACCCGGAGTACCAGCGGCTGCTGCGCTGCACGCCCGGCCAGCTGCGCGACCGGCTGCCCGGCGACGGGCCGGACGCCGGCATGATCCGGAAGCTGACCGCCGACGTCACCGACGAGGGACTGCACGCGGCCATCCGCAACCTGGGCGGCCACGACCTGGCCGCGCTGGGCCACGCGTTCGAGGCGATCGACGACACCCGGCCGACGATCATCTTCGCCTACACGGTCAAGGGATACGGCCTGGCCATGGAGGGTCACCCGCAGAACCACTCCGCGCTGCTCAGCGTGGCCGAGCTCGCCGAGCTGGCGCGCCGGTCCGGCGTCGATCCCGGGCGGCCCTGGCAGCAGTTCCCGGACGGCTCCGCCGAAGCCGGGCTGTGCGCCGCCACCGCCGCGCGGCTGCGCCGCGATCCGCCGCCCCCGCTGCCCGGCCTCGACCTGCCCGCCGACCTCGGCCGTACCCCGCCGGCGTGGCCAGCACGCAGGCCGCGCTCGGCCGGGCGCTGCTCGACCTGAACCGCGCGGCCCCCGACGCGGGACGGCGGGTCGTCACGGTCAGCCCGGACGTCGCCTCCAGCACGAACCTGGGCGGCTGGGTCAACAAGGTCGGGGTCTGGTCGCAGAGCGAGCGGTCCGACTGGTTCGCCGACGACTCGGCCACCATCCTGCACTGGCGGGAGAAGCCGTCCGGCCAGCACATCGAGCTGGGCATCGCCGAGACCAACCTGGTGGGCCTGCTCGGCGAGCTCGGCGCGACCTGGAGCCGGTGGGGCCAGCCGCTGCTGCCGGTCGGCGTGCTCTACGACCCGTTCGTCGAGCGCGCGCTGGAACCCTGGTCGTTCGGCATCTACGCCGGCGGTCAGTCCATCCTGGTCGGCACGCCGTCCGGGGTGACGCTCGCGCCCGAGGGCGGCGCCCACCAGTCCATCAAGACGCCGTCCATCGGGCTCGAGCAGCCGGGGTGCGTCAGCTACGAGCCTGCGTTCGCGCTGGACGCCGAGTGGGTGCTGCTGGCCTGCCTGGCCCGGCTGGGCCGGCCCGACGGCAGCTCGGCGTACCTGCGGCTGTCCACCCGTCCGGTGCCCCAGACGCTGGCCGGCGTGCCCGCCGACGCGGCCCGCCGGGAAGAGCGCCGGCGCGGCGTGGTGGCGGGCGGCTATGCCCTCCGGCAGCACCCGCGGCCGGCGGTCACGATCTGCGCGATGGGGGCGCTGATGCCCGAGGCGCTGGACGCCGCCGACCGGCTGGGCGCGGCGGGATTCGGCGCCGACGTGCTGTGCGTGACCAGCCCGGGCCTGCTGTTCCGCGCGGTGCGGGCGCGCCGCGGCTACGGCCAGGCCGACGACCGGATCCTGGACGCGCTGCTGCCCGCCGGCCGCGCCCGCCCGATGGTCACCGTGCTGGACGGGCACCCGCACACCCTCTCCTTCCTCGCCGGGGTCAACGGCGTGCCCGCCACCCACCTCGGCGTCACCGGGTTCGGCCAGTCCGGCGACCTCGGCGACGTCTACCGCTACCACGGCCTGGACCCCGACAGCATCGTCGCCGCCGCCCTCGACCTCGTTGACTGAGCTGGTAGCTGGCTCTGCGCGGCGGCCCGGCGGCTAGCTGGCCGGCGTGACCGGTCACGTTCCGGGCATTCGGCCGCGGTGCGTATCCACCGCTTGGACGCCGAGGCGGCGATCATCGCCCGGCAGGGATGGCAGAACCTGGTCGAGACCCAGGCGGGTGCTCCGGTTTCCCCCGCTGGCCGGGTCCCGGCGCCTCGCTCAGGGACTGGCTGACAGGGCGGCCGCCGCCTCCTCGGCGCCCAGGCAGGCCAGCTGGTCGGCGCGCTCGTTCTCCGGGTGCCCGGCGTGGCCCTTGACCCAGAACCACTGCACGTCGTGACCCTGCGCCGCCGCGTCGAGCCGGGTCCACAGGTGGACGTTCTTGACCGGTTTCTTCTGGCTGGTCTTCCAGCCGTTCCGCTTCCAGGCGGGCAGCCACTCGGTGATGCCCCGGCGCAGGTACTGGCTGTCGGTGTAGATGTGCACGGCCGACGGCCGGGTGAGGCTCTCCAGCCCCCGGATGGCGGCCATGAGCTCCATCCGGTTGTTCGTGGTGGCCGGCTCGCCGCCGTGGATCTCCTTTTCACGGCGCCCGGAGCGCAGGATGGCGCCCCACCCGCCGGGGCCCGGATTGCTCAGGCACGCGCCGTCGGTGAAAATCTCGACGACCTGGCCGGCTTGGCCTGCTGGCATCGTCCGCCTTCCGCGAGCCCGGTGGGGGTAACGTGATCCCGGCGTGATGCCGCCGAGGGTGGTCTCCGCAGCCGGCCTCAGAAGCCGGGCGGCCTGGGTGACCGGGTGCTCACGCAGGTTCCGGCCGTCGCCGTGGCGCAGTCAGCCTTGTCCTCAGGTGACATCCGCTTGAGTGTAGTGACGGCACGGCGGCGGCGGACACCGCGGCGTGGCCGGGCAGCACCAGGCCGCCGTCCCGGCTGCGAGAGCAGCGGGGCCGCCCGGTCAGCGGGATTGCGCTACGCCTGCGAGTCGTAGCGGAAGCCGTCGAGAAAGCGGCGGAATACGCCCCCTTCACGCTGCAGCGCAGGTCCCGGCGGAGGAGCCACGGGACGTTCCCTGACCTCGGGCTGGTCGTAATCGGCTCGTGCGATGGCGTCCACGACCTGAGCCTCGTCGAAGGTCTCGGACCCGGGAATTTCGGGCACGAAGCCGACCAGATCCCCGTCCCGCAGGACCTCGGCCTCCAGGCTGGCCGTGCCCTCCCGGCCCCAGATCGCCTGCCGCCCGTCCCCTACCGAAACGCGTACCCCGTACACGTCAACGCCCCCCTTGTCCAGGTGCGCGTCAACGCCGCGGTCCCTGAGCGCATCGGCTACCCGCCGTGCCCGGTTCTCGTCCATGCGGCCAAACTTACCGTCGGAAATCTGCGCGCCCGCTCAGGTTTTCCTGTGGGCCGGCTCAGGGCGGGGCCGGGCCACCGCGGCCGGGCCGGTGACCGCCCGCTAGCCTGCGGGCATGGTCAGCCGGGCGGAGCGGGCGATGTCCTTCGGAACGATCGCGGACGACTACAACCGGGTGCGTCCCGGGCCGCCGGGCGAAGCGGTCAGCTGGCTGGTGCCCGCGGGCTGCCGGATCGCGGTCAACCTCGGCGCCGGCACCGGCCTGCTGTCGCGCGCGCTGGCCGGCCGGGTCGAGCGGATCATGGCGGTGGAGCCCGATCCGCGGATGAGAGCGGTGCTGCATGCCCGCTCGCCCGGAGTCCGGGTCATGGCGGGCACAGGCGAGGCGGTCCCGCTGCCCGACGCCAGCGCGGACGGGGTGTTCGTGTCGTCCGCGTGGCACTGGATGGATCCCGGCCGGGCCGTTCCCGAGATCGCCCGGGTGCTGCGGGACGGCGGCAGGCTCGGCGTGATCTGGACCGGCCGTGACCGGGAGTCCGGCTGGCTGCGGGAGCTCGACCTGGGCCGCCCGGGCGCGAACCCTGCCCCGGATGCCCCGGCCGCCCGGCCCGGGCAGCAGGAGAGCGCGCTGCCCGCCTTCCGGCATCACCGGGTCGAGCTGCCCGAAGACGGGCTGTTCGTCCGGGCCGAGACCCGGTCTTTCACATTCAGCCGGGCCATGACCGTCAACGAATTCGTGGACATGCACGCCAGCTACAGCCGCCTGATCACGGCCAGCCCGCAGGACCGGGCGGCCGAACTGGCCCGGGCACGAGCCGTGCTGCAGGAACGGTTTCCCGGCGCCGCCGAGATCGACGTGCCGATGCGATCCCGGTGCTGGCGCGGTGACCGGGCCGCCCGGGACGACCGGCCCGGCGCAGGTTGATCGACACGGCCACGAACAGCAGCCCAACCAGGGCGGCCAGCGGCCGCCGCGACCGCGGCGGCGAAGCCGTCCCAGTCCGCCGCGGTGAGCGCGGTGATGCCCCGGT
>CAWCII010000018.1:0-16031 GCA_963795575.1 uncultured Actinomycetes bacterium
GGCCAGGTGCATCACCAGGTGCAGCGGCGCGCCCTCCCGGCCCGCGTCGAGGTCGAGGAACTTGCCGTGCCGCCCGGCTCCGGTGATGGTGCGCCCGGACAGCTCCGTGACATCCGGCTGGTAGGTCTTCAGCACCGAGATCGCGGCCACCTCGGCCCGGTCGATCACCCGGCCGGCCGCACGCTCGCGGAGGAACCGGGCGAGCGCCTCGACCTCGGGAAGCTCGGGCACGATCTGGATTCTGCCCTGTGGCCGCGGGCGAGGCGAACCGGCATCGGGGCCCGGCCGGGCTCGTCGGTCACGGCGGCGCACGGTCACCGCAGTCACTGGATTGGTTGCTTAATGCGAACTAACATAAGTACTGAAACGGAAAGATGCGGGTAGCGCATGACAGTCACGCTTATCCGGGCTACGGTGCGGGTGAGCGGGGCATCCCGCACCGGGAGCACTGGTTCCCGCAAGGACGAAACGATGGCCCAGCCAGAGTCACAACCCGCCCCGGGCCAGCCGGAGGGGCGCGCCGGCCGCTGCGGCACGGCCGGCGGAGCGGCGCGCCCCGCAGGAGCGGCCGTGCGTGCCCGAGGGCGGTGAGCCGGCCCTGTCCTCCTGGAGCACCCGGTGGTGGTCGGCTACGACGGGTCGGAGTCCAGCAGGCACGCGCTCGCCTACGGAGCGGGCATGGCCAGGCGGCTGGACCGCCCGCTGCTCATCGTGCACGTGTGCCCGGCCGGGGTATACTGCGAGCCGCTGACCGGGCAGGTCGTGGGGGTGCAGCGGGACCGCGAGGAACTGGAGCGCTGGCTGGTCACCGAGTTCGACCAGATCGCCGACCGGACCGGGCTGAAGGTGTGCGTGCTGACCCGCCGGGGCAGTCCCGCCCGGGAACTCGCCGCCACCGCCGATGAGCAGGGGGCCGACGCGCTGGTGATCGGTGCGCCGACCCGGATGTGGCATCACCTGGCGGGCTCGGTTCCCGGATGGCTCGCGCGGCACGCGCACTGCCCGGTGATGGTCGTCCCCTGACGAGCGGTCCCGCCGGTCAGGATGCGGCGGCGCGGCGGCTGATGAGCAGCGACTGGGCGCCGGCGCCGAGCGGACCGTCACGGTCGGACAGCGCCGTCCTGGCCAGCCCCGCGCCTCCGGTGGAAATGGTGGTCGAGGCGTCCACGCAGATCCACTCGCCGGCCGCCTCCCGGTGCAGGTGAACGGTCAGCTCGGGGTTGATGAACTGCCACTCGGGAATATCCAGCTCACCCGACAGCCCGTTGCCGCTGTCCGCCACCACGAGAACCCGCTCCAGCGGGCTGGCCTCCTCTTCGGGAACCAGCGGGTAACGGAGCCTGGCCCATACGGTGGCCGGCCCGGGCGCGCCGAACTCGCCGCGCACCGGGCGCCACTCGACCGCCGACAAATACCCGTCGACCCAGCCCGGCGGCGTCCGCTCGATGGGCCGGGACGGCAGCGCAGGCGGCGGCGGGGGGCGCGGCGGGCACCGGCGGACTGTCCGTGCGCAGTACCCGCCAGGCCCGGGCCGAGGCCACATCCCGGCCGGCGGCGTGCGCTACCGCCTCGACCAGCTCGACGCTGCGGCCGGGCCGGATCATCCTGGCCCGCACCTCGAGCTCGCCCACCGGGATGGCGCCCAGGATCTCGCAGGTGAACCTGGCGATGAACATGTCGTCGCGGGTATCACACTGCTGAACGGCACGGCCGAGCAGCGCGCTGGGCGGGCCGCCGTGCTGGGCGCGCGGATCCCAGGGACCCGTCGTGTGCTCCGTGGCCCGCCAGCGCCCATCACCCAGGGGCACATAGAAGCTTCCGCTCACGCGTGGATGCTATCCACCACCGTTCAGATGCCGGGCGCAGCCCGGCCCCCGGGGGTTCCAGGGGGTGGCCCCCCAGGGAGACGAATCGGCACCGCGACGACCCCGGTGCGCCAGCACCAGCACGAAGTTACCGGGCGCAGCCCGGCCCCCGGGGGTTCCAGGGTGGCCCCCCTGGGATAAATGACGCGACGACCCCGGTGCGCCAGCACCAGCACGAAGTTACCGGGCGCACCCGGCACCCCGGGGGTTCCGGGGGGTGGCCCCCCTGGGATAAATGACGCGACGACCCCGGTGCGCCAGCACAGGGGTCGCCAGAGTCGCGTGGGCGAGGAGGGATTTGAACCCTCACGTCCTTGCGGACACACGGACCTGAACCGTGCGCGTCTGCCGTTCCGCCACCCGCCCGGAGAGCCTGCCGGGTCCGTGGCTCCGCATGAGCAGTCTCGCGCACCGGCTCCCGGCAAGCAGTCAGGTTAGCACGTCCTCGCGGATACGATCGGAGGCACGTATGGAAGGGAGGTACCCCTATGGGAGTGCTACAGCGCTTCGAGCAGCGGCTCGAGGGCATGGTTGAGGGTGCCTTCGCGCGGACGTTCAAGTCCGAGCTGCAGCCGGTGGAGATCGCCAGCGCCATGCAGCGGGAGATGGACGACCGCGCCGCGATCGTGGCCCAGGGGCGCACCCTGGTTCCGAACGACTTCGTGGTGGAGCTCGCACAGGCCGATCACGAGCGCCTGGCGGTCTATGCGGACAGTCTCGGCGTCGAGTTCGCCAACCTGGCCAGGGAGCATGCCAAGGAACAGGGCTACTCCTTTGTCGGGCCGGTACGGACGCGCTTCGAAGGGGTCGGCGACCTGGCCACCGGCATGTTCCGGATCCGGTCTGGCGTAATCCGGGGCACGACCGTCGAGGGAGGCGAGATCCGCCAGCCCGCCGCCGACCTGCCCAGCCCGCCGCAGGCCCGCACGGCCGGCACCCCGAGGCTGCTGGTGTCCGGGCCCGAGCCGGGGCCCGACGGGGCCAGGCAGCGCACCTACGAGCTGACCACGCCGGTGACCCTGCTCGGCCGGGGCACCGACTGCGACCTGCGGCTGGTCGACCCCGGGGTATCCAGGCACCATGCCGAGCTGCGGTTGGAGGACGGCGAGGTCGTCCTGGTCGATCTGGGGTCTACGAACGGTACCTTCGTCAACGGCCAGCCGGTCCGCCGGGTACTGCTGACCGACGGCACCCGGGTCACGCTCGGCCGTACGACCCTGGTGTTCCGTAACGACGGCAGGCACTGACAGACCGCCCGGCTGAGGAACCATGACCCGATGAGCACGCTCACCCTTCTTCTCATCAGGCTCGCCTTCCTCGCGATTCTGTGGCTGTTCGTGATCGCGGCGGTGGGCGTGGTGCGCACGGACATGTTCGGGCCGACCAGCCGCAAGGCCAGGCGCCAGGCCAAGGCGCAGCGCCCGCGCCCGCCCAGGCCGCCGCGCAGCGGGCGGGGAAGCCGCAGCGAGGCGCACCGGCTGCTGGTGACTTCGGGCGCGCTGGCCGGCACCAGCGTGGGCCTGAGCGATCAGCAAATTACCGTTGGTCGGGCCAATGACGCCACGCTGGTACTCAACGATGACTACGCTTCGAGCCGACATGCCCGGCTATTCCCGCAGGACGGTCAGTGGATCGTTGAAGACCTCGGCTCGACCAACGGCACCTACCTCGACCGTCAGAAGGTGACACAGCCGACCACGGTACCGGTCGGCGTGCCGATCCGCATCGGCAAGACCGTTCTGGAATTGCGCAGATGACACTTGCACTCCGCTATGCGGTCCGATCGGACGTCGGCCTGCTCCGAGAGGGGAACGAGGACTCGGCGTACGCCGGCCCGCACCTGCTCGCGATCGCCGACGGCATGGGCGGCCATGCCGCCGGGGAGGTGGCCAGCGCCGTAGCGATCTCCGCCCTGATGGGCCTGGACGACGACATTCCGGGCATCGACATGCTCGGCGCCCTGGCCGACGCGGTGGCGAAGGCGAACGCGCGGCTGCATGACATGAGCGCCGCCGACCCGTCGGTCGAGGGCATGGGGACCACGCTGACCGTCATGCTCTGGTCGCTGCCGCGGGTCGCACTCTGCCATATCGGCGATTCGCGCGCCTACATGCTCCGCGACCGCGAGTTCTGCCAGATCACCCGCGATCACACCCTGGTCCAGTCCCTGCTCGACGAGGGCCGGATCAGCGCGGACGAGGCGGCGAACCATCCGCAGCGCTCGCTGATCTTGCGCGCACTGGACAGCCGGACCGACGCCGAACCTGACCTGTCGCTCCGCGAAGCTCTCCCCGGGGACAGGTACCTGCTGTGCTCCGACGGCCTGTCCGACGTGGTCACCGAGGAGACCCTGCACCGGACCCTGCTCGCCGTCTCCGACCCGGATGAGGCGGTCATCCAGCTCGTCGATCTCGCCAACCGGGCGGGCGGTCCCGACAACATCACCTGCATCGTCGCCGACGTGGTGGACGGCGTCAGCGACGCGCAGCCGCCCAGCGATATCTCCGTGGTGGCGGGCGCGGTGTCCGCTCAGGGCGGCGGCCAGGTGGCCCGGGCCGATACCCCGGCCAACCGGGCGCGCCTGCTCACCCAGCCGGCCCCCCGGCCGAGCTGCCGGGCAACGAGAATCTCGGCGCGGCCAACGGCCGCGCCGACGGCGAGCAGGCGCACCGGCGGCCCTGGCCCATCGTCACCACGATCCTGGTGGTGTTGCTGATCCTCATCCTCGGCGGCGGGTTCGCGGCCTGGAGCTATACCCAGCACCAGTACTACGTGGGCGAGAGCGGCGGCCGCGTCGCGATCTTCCGCGGTGTCAACCAGGACGTCGCCGGGATCAGCCTGTCCCGCGTCTACCGCCGGACGGACATCCCGATCGGGCAGGTGACCACGGACGACCGGCAGCAGATCATGAGCACGATCACCGCGACCAGCCTGGCTGACGCGAACAAAACCGTGAACAGCATCCGGCTGGGCGCCGTGAACTGCCAGAAGGCGGCCGCGGCCCAGCAGAAGTACCAGGCGGCGGAGCGGAAGTACAAGCGGCAGCTCGCGGCTTACCAGGCCCTCAAGCACAAGCACGGGGCCCGCAAGCCCGCGTCGCCGGCCAGCCCCGGCAGCCCGCCGCCTAACTGCCCGTCCACGACGAGCACGAGCGGCGGGGCGTCGCCGGGATCCACCGGGGCGCCCAGCCCGTCCGGCGGCGGGGGGTCCTCGCCATGAGCGCCGTCACCACCCATCCCGGCGGCGGTCTGCCCGGAGGCATCGACCGGATCGTGTCGATGCCGCGCGGCAGGCGCCGCACCGAACTGCTCATGCTCATCTTCGCCGTGGCGGTCGTGGTCTTCGCCTACTCCACCGTGGGCCTGGAGCTGAAGGGGCGGCTGCCGGCCGGGATGGCCGAGTACTGCCTGGGATTCGCCGGCCTGGTCCTGATCGCCCACCTGGCGGTGCGCAGGTTCGCCCCGTGGGCGGATCCGCTCATGCTGCCGCTGGCCGCGCTGCTGAACGGCCTCGGCATCGTGATGATCTACCGGCTGCAGGAGGTCGGGCGGGACGGGAACCCGGGGCAGTTGTCCGTCCCGATGAGCTCATCGGCCACCGCCGTCCAGCTGCTGTACACCGCGCTCGGCATCGCCGGCTTCATCGTCGTGCTCGCGCTGATCCGCGAGCCTCGGGTGCTGCAGCGGTACACCTACACGTTCGGCGTCATCGGCCTGATCCTGCTGGCCATCCCGGCGCTGCTGCCCTCGCACGTCAGCGAGGTACCGGGAACCGGCGCGAAGATCCAGGTGGCCATCGGCGGCTTCAGCTTCCAGCCGGAAGAGTTCGCCAAGCTGGCGCTGGCCGTCTTCTTCGCCAGCTACCTGGTCGCCAAGCGCGAGGTGCTCGCGCTGGCCGGCCGCCGCGTCCTCGGCATTGACCTGCCCCGGGCGCGCGACCTCGGCCCGGTGCTGATCGCCTGGGCCGCCAGCCTGCTCGTGCTGGTCTTCGAGTCCGACGTCGGCACCTCGGCGCTGTTCTTCGGCATGTTCGTGGTCATGCTCTACGTCGCCACGCAGCGCACGTCCTGGCTGCTCATCGGGGTGATCCTGTTCGCGGCCGGCTCCTTCGCCGCCAGCGGCTCTTCAGCCACGTGAGCGAGCGGTTCGACATATGGCTGCACCCGTTCGCCGGCAGCAACCCGCAGGGCAACGCCTACCAGCTCGTACAGGGCCTGTACGGGATGGGTTTCGGCGGGGTTCTCGGCCGCGGCCTCGGCGGCGGCCAGCCGTACTACACGCCGCTGGTGCAGAGCGACTTCATCATCACCTCGTTCGGTGAGGAGATCGGCCTCACCGGGCTGATGGCCCTGCTGATCATCTACGGCCTCATCGTCCAGCGCGGACTGCGGGCGGCCATCTCGGCGCGTGACCCGTTCGCCAAGCTGCTCGCGGGCGGTCTGGCGTTCGTGCTGGCCCTGCAGGTGTTCGTGATCGTGGGCGGGGTGACCAGGCTCATTCCGCTGACCGGCATCACCACCCCGTTCCTGTCCGAGGGCGGATCGTCCCTGGTGGCTAGCTGGATGCTGATCGCCCTGCTGATGCGGGTCAGCGACACGGCACGGCGGCCGCCGCCGCAGGCGATCCAGGACGAGGGAATGACCCAGGTGGTGAGGGTCCGGTGAACCGCGCGCTGCGCCGCATCTCGCTCGCCTGCCTGGTCATGTTCGTGCTGCTGCTGATCAACGTGAACTACCTGCAGGGGTTCCAGGCCAGCAGCCTCGCCAGCGACAAGGGCAACATCCGGTCGTTCGACCAGCAGTACCAGTACCAGCGCGGCTCGATCAGCACCTCCGACGGAGTGACGATCGCCAGGTCACGTCCGGTCAGGGGCATCTACAAGTACCAGCGCTATTACCCGTTCGGTCCGGTGTACGCCCCGGTGACCGGCTACGACTCGCTGTACAGCTCGACCGGCATCGAGCAGGCCGAGGACAAGCTGCTGTCCGGAACCGACCCGAAGCTCACCGTGCACAACCTGATCGACCTGATCACCGGGAAGCCGCAGCAGGGCGCGAGCGTCCGGCTGACCGTCAATTCCCGGGCCCAGCAGGCCGCGTACGCTGCGCTCAAGGCCAACGGCAAGTCCGGCGCCGTCGTCGCGCTCAACCCGAAGACGGGCGCGATCCTGGCGCTGGCCTCTTATCCCAGCTTCAACCCGAACGCCTACACCACGTTCAACGGGGCGCAGCTCAACAAGATCGACAAGAGGTACCGCAGGGACACCAAGCCAGCCGCTGCTCAACCGGGCGATCAACGCCACCTACCCGCCCGGTTCCACCTTCAAGATCGTGACGAGCTCGACGGCGCTGGGCACCGGCCGCTACAACGCCGACAGCCTGGTGTACGCGCCCACCGTCCTGCAGTTGCCCGACACGACCAACACGCTGATCAACGATGACCACGAGGCCTGCGGTGACGGCAGCGGCCATGTTCCGCTCATCCAGGCCTTCACCCAGTCCTGCAATACCGTCTTCGGCTCCATCGGCATGAAGCTGGGCAGCCGGGCGCTCAGGCGGCAAGCCGGCAAGTACGGCTTCAACAGCACCAGCCTGGCCATCCCGATGAAGGTCTCGCCGAGTAACTTCCCGCTGGTCCGGGGAGGGGCGTATACCGCCTACTCGGCGATCGGCCAGTTCAACGACACGGTGACGCCGATGCAGGAAGCCATGCTGGCCGCGACGGTCGCCAACGGCGGCCGGCTGATGAAGCCTTACCTGGTCCAGGACGTCAAGGCCCCGGATCTGACCACGGTCCAGCAGACCGCGCCCACCGTGCTCAGCCAGCCGATCAGCGCGAGCACCGCCAGCCAGATCAAGCGGATGATGCTCAGCGTGGTGAATTCGCCGAACGGCACCGCGTACGTGGTCCCCGGGATCCACGCCTCCGGACTGGACATTGCCGCGAAGACGGGCACCGCGCAGAACGGCGTCAATAACACCGGCCTCAACGACGCCGTGTTCACCGCGTTCGCACCTGCGGCCAACCCATCCATCGCCGTCGGCGTCGTCATAAAGGGAGGGGGCTACGGCGCCGCAGCCGCAGGCCCGATCGCCGTGCAAGTGATCAAGGCATACACCAGTGAGCTGGGGCCGACGTGACGGACGAACCTGAGAAGGCCGCGGAGGGCGTTGAGCCCGCCGCGGCTGACGTTGCCGGGGGTGCGGTCACGCCTGCGCCCGGGCCCGGGGCGGCCGGGACGGCCGGGGACCTGGCGTCCGGGGAACCGGCCGCCGACTCGGACGCCCTCGCGGATCCGCCCGCCGACCCGGCGGCGGCCAGGGCTGGCGTTGCCGCGCAGACGGCGGTCGACCCGGTTCAGCCCGCCGCCGGCCAGCCTCGGCGTATCCCGGAAGGGCACCTGCTGAGCAACCGGTACCGGCTGACCGAGCGGATAGCGACCGGAGGGATGGGCGAGGTCTGGCGCGGCACGGACGAACTGCTCGGCAGGCCGGTCGCGATCAAGCTGCTGTCGGCCAGGCACGCGTCCGACGAGCAGTTCCGGGCCCGGTTCCGGGCCGAGGCACGGTATGCCGGCTCGCTGTCTCACCCGGGAATCGCGCGGGTGTACGACTACGGCGAGTCGGTGGCCGGCTCCGGCGGAGACGACCAGCCGGCCGGGGTGGCGTACCTGGTCATGGAGCTGGTAGAGGGTCAGCCGCTGTCCGCGGTCCTGGCTCGCGGCGACCGGATGACCGCCGACGCCACGCTCGACATCGTCGCGCAGGCGGCCCGCGCGCTGGCCGCGGCGCACGAGGCCGGCATCGTGCACCGCGACGTCAAGCCGGGCAACCTGCTGATCACGCCGGATGGCCAGGTAAAGATCACTGACTTCGGGATCGCGCGGGCAGCACTCGCCGCGCACCTGACGCAGAGCGGCATGGTGATCGGCACGGCGCAGTACGTCTCGCCGGAGCAGGCCACCGCCCGCCCGGTCACCGCGGCCTCGGACATCTACTCGCTCGGCGTTGTCGCCTACGAGTGCCTGGCCGGCCGTCCCCCGTTCACCGCCGAGACGCCGCTCGCGCTGGCTCTCGCGCACGTCAACGACCGGCCGCCGCAGTTGCCCGACGACGTGCCGCCGCAGGTAGCTGCCCTGGTCGGGCAGATGATGGCCAAGGACCCAGCTGCCCGGCCGGCCAGTGCCCAGGTGGTCGCCGACCGGGCCGTCGCCCTCGGTGATGCCTGGCTGTCCGGCGAAGGCGGGTGGGCCACCGGATCCGCCGAGCTGGCCGACCCCGCGGCCTGGTTCCGCGACCCCGCCTCCGTCAGCCCCGCGCCGCGTCACCCGGACACCGCGCCGCTGGCACTGGCGGGCGGCCGGCGTCCCCGCTCGCGGCGTCCGGCGGCCCTGGCTCTCACCGCCGCGGCGGTGGCCGCGGCGGCCGCGGGAGTCATCGCGGTCATGGTCACGACCCGGCCCCCGGCCAAGGCCAGCACGTCCGCGCCCCCGACCAGCTCCTCGGCCCACCGGCCGGCCAGGACGTCGCCGGCGATCTCACCGCAGCCGGCCTTCGCCGACCAGACCACGCCCGCGACGCCGCAGCGGGCCCCCTCGACGTCACCCCGCGCCCGGCACGCGTCGCCCAGCCCGACCAGGCCGGCCAGCCCGGCCACGCCGAGCCCGGCGCCAAGCTCGCCGGCCAGCTCGAGCCCGCCACCACCCAGCACATCCCCGCCACCAACGGTGACCCCGACGCCCACGCCGACCGAGACCGGCTCGCCGGGAGAGACTACTCAGCCGGCCCCGCAGCAAGGCGTACTGGCCGCGAACACGATGACGCAGGACGGGTAGGAACGTGCGAGACATGACACAGCCCGGGCTGCTCGGCGGCCGTTACGAGCTCGACGGCGTCGTCGGGCGCGGCGGCATGGCCGAGGTGTACCGGGCTCGGGACATCCGCCTCGATCGTGTGGTGGCGGTGAAGACGCTCCGCGAGGACCTGGCCCGGGACCAGACCTTCCAGGCCCGGTTCCGCCGCGAGGCTCAGTCCGCCGCCTCCCTCAACCACCCGTCGATCGTCGCCGTGTACGACACCGGCGAGGACACCGCCGGGCCGGCGCCGGTGCCGTACATCGTGATGGAGTACGTGGACGGCCGGACCGTGCGCGACCTGATGCGCGACGATCGCCGGCTGCTGCCCGAGCGGGCCCTCGAGATCACCGACGGGGTGCTGCGCGCGCTGGACTACAGCCACCGCAACGGGATCGTGCACCGCGATATCAAGCCGGCCAACGTCATGGTCACCCGGACCGGCGAGATCAAGGTGATGGACTTCGGCATCGCCCGGGCGGTGAGCGACGCCCAGGCCACCATGACCCAGACCGCACAGGTCATCGGCACCGCGCAGTACCTGTCCCCCGAGCAGGCCCGGGGCGAGCGGGTGGACGCGCGCAGTGACCTGTACTCGGCCGGGTGCCTGCTGTACGAGCAGCTGACCGGCCGGCCGCCGTTCACCGGTGATTCGCCGGTAGCCATCGCCTACCAGCACGTGACGGAGAACCCGGTGCCGCCGTCCCGGGTGGATCCGGAGATCCCGGAGTGGGCCGACGCGATCGTGCTGAAGGCGATGGCGAAGGACCCGGCGAACCGGTACCAGACCGCGGGAGAGATGCGCGCGGACATCCAGCGCGGGCTGGCCGGCATGCCGGTGAACGCGCCGACCGCCGGCTCTTACCAGCGCACCCAGCGGATGGGCGGGCCGGCCATGGTGCCCGGCCCGGGCCGATACGGCAGCCCGACCAGTGCCATCCCGGCCTACCAGTACGGTCCGCCGGGCGAAGGCTACGACGACGGCCAGGGGGGCAAGCGGTGGTGGCCGTGGATCCTCGGCCTGCTGGTCGTCCTGGCCGTGGTCGGCGTCGTCGCCTACCTGCTGCTCGGCGGGGGCGGCAAGACCTATGCCGTGCCGCAGGTGCAGGGGCTGTCGCAGTCGAAGGCGGTCTCTGCGGTCAAGGCCGCGCACATGGTGCCCAGGGTGGTCAAACGGCCCAACGGCACGGTGGCATCGGGCCACGTGATCGGCAGCAACCCGCCGTTCGGGAACCTGGAGCCCGCCAACACCAAGGTGACGCTGTACGTGTTGACCGGCCCGAAGCAGGTCAAGGTGCCCAACCTCGTCGGCCAGAACGTCAGCCAGGCGCAGAACACGCTGAGCAATGACGGCTTCAGCCCGGCGGTCCGGACGAATGCGAACTCGACCCAGCCCGCCGGGACCGTGATCAAGCAGAAGCCGCTGGCCGGAACGGCGGTGAATCCCGGCTCCACGGTCACGCTCGTGGTCTCCGGCGGCGGCGTCAAGGTCCCGAACGAGATCGGCCAGTCGCTGCAGGTGGCCCAGGGCGCCCTGCAGGGAGACGGCCTGACCTACACGATCAGCTACGTGCCCGCCAATGGCGGCACGACCCCCGGCACCGTCGTCGGCATGAAGCCGTCACCGGGCACCGTGGTCGCGAAGGGCACGGCGATCACCCTCCAGGTGGCGCAGGCCCAGCCGACCAGCCCGCCGCCCACCACCACCTCCCCGCCGCCCAGCAGTTCTCCGCCGTCGCCGTCGTCCGTCGCCGCCGTCCACCGTCGACGAAGTCTGACGACCAGGCACTGACCGGCTGACCGATAACGCGCAGGCTAGCCGCGCGCTGCACGAGCGGCCAGCAACCCGGTCACGCCTGCGGAACCGGGCGGAATCCCGGGCATCAGGCCTTGCAGCGAATGTTACGGCGAAGTAACGTACTCGCGGGGCCGGCAGCCTGCGCGGCCAGCGAGTCATACGCACCGGGTATTCAGCCGGTCCTCAGCCGCCGGTCCGGAATTCCGCACGGTGCCCGCAGACGGATCATGGAGGAATTGACCAGATGCGCAACGCATAGCTGCAACTATCTTTGCGGCGGGAGCGGCTGCCCTGACAATTGGACTCGGCGCCGCGTCATCGCCCGCGGCCACCGCCGCGACCTGGTCGGTCTGCCCGGGCGGGGCCATCACCGGGAAGGCCGGCACGACCACGCTGAAGGACACCACGTCGAACATCTCGCTGTCCTGCACGTCGTCGAAGCTCACCGGCTCGCTCAAGTCGGGCAAGGGACTGCCGGGCAAGGGCCTCGGGACCGTCACCTCGGTCTCCTTCAACAAGTGCACCGTGCTGAGCATTACGATCTCCCTGTCGAGCGGCAAGGTGGCCTGGAAGCTGAACGCCTCGTCCTATAACAAGGCCACCGGCGTGACGACCGGCACGATCACCGGCATCCACATCGCGGTGAAGAACAGCATCTGCAGCGCGGTAGTCGACGGGACCAGCGGCACCGCGCACAACGGCATGGTCAGCGTCACATACTCGAACAAGACCCGCGCGCTGAAGATCCTCCCGAAGGGCAACCTGCACGTCTGGAACGTCAAGGGCTGCGACGGCGCGATCAGTAACGGCGACGCGGGCACGATCACCAGCAGCTACAAGGTGAGCCCGGCCCAGACGATCACCGGATCCTGACCGTCGCCGCCGGAGCGTACCGGCAGCCGAACGCGCCGCGAGCCCGGTGCGCAACCCGCGGGTTGCGCACCGGGTTCTTCTTATCCCGGCTCACGCCCGGATCCGGCGTGCGCGCGTGGTTGCGACTCTCGCCGCCGGGAACCAGATTGGCGGCGGACGCTCACTTCCTGACAAAGAAGATGGCCAGACTTGTTGGCCAGTAACAATGATCCCGGGCTGCGCCTGGGGACCGCCCGCGAGTTCTCCGGGCGCGCCTTGCGCGTGATGTTACAACCAAGTAACGTACTCGCGAGTAGCTAGCCGGAACTGCGGTCTGTCACCTGTTTCGCGAGGTACGCTGACGTGGCAGCCGCATATTTCCGTGCCCCGTACGCCACATCAAGACAGGAAGGGGCAGTAAGAGACGTCTGTGATTCCAGTGATATCACGAGTTCACCCATACCGATGAGGGAGGAATCCGTCGTATGCGTAAACGTCTGACCACAGTTCTGCTAGGTGGCGGCGTCGCCGCGGTGGCGATCGGCATCGGCGCGACCACGGCCATGGCGACGACCGCTGCGACCTGGACCATCACGCCGGGCGGCGCGGTGACCGGCAGCGCCGGCAAGACCACGCTGAAGGACAAGAACACGGGCACCGTCCTCACCTGCACGTCATCGGCAACCGCCGCTACCCTGAAGAAGGGCAGCGGCCAGACCAACCCGATCGGCAAGATCACGTCCGTGACCTTCACCAACTGCAGCGGCCCGGGGGGCCTGAAGTTCACGGCGACGACATCGGCCTCGCCTTCCCACCCGTGGAAGCTGGTCGCCTCGTCTTACAACGCGTCCACCGGCGTGACCAAGGGGAAGATCACCGGCGTCACGGCCAGCCTCAGCGGCAGCGGGTGCAGCGCGACGGTGGCCGGCACCAGCGCCACGAGCACCGGGACGACGAACGGTGATTACAGCAACAAGACGCACGTCCTGACGGCCAGCGGCGGCAACCTGCACGTGTGGAACGTCAGCACCGGCTGCCTCGGCCTTATCAACAGCGGTGACGCCTCGTCGTTCGTCGGCAAGTACACCATCTCGCCGGCGCAGACCATCACCAGCCCCTGACGATCACCATCAGGCCCTGACCAGGGCAGGACAGATGACCTAGCGCCATCCGGCCGCGCTCGTCCTGCTGATTCGGGTTACAGATTCGGCGACAGTGAGGAGATAGCACGTGACCAGATCAGTGACGGGGCCGGGAATTCGCCGCACGGTGGCCGGGGCGGCGGCCGCACTGCTGGCGCTGTCGGGGGTGCTGGCGAGCGCCGGACCGGCGGCGGCCGACACGACCATCACCCTCCGGTACCCGGTGACCGGCAGCACCTACCTGGCCGCGCCCGGCGCCACGCTGCCGCTGGGGCCAGGCAAGCTCACCGCGACCGCCGACCTGACCACTTACACGGTCACCGCGAAGCTGTCGCTGCCCGACGCCACCGGCTCGTTCAAGGAACTTAACCTGGTCCCGGTCACCGCTACCGCGCAGTTCATCAACGACGGGCCGACGACCGGCACCATTAATTCCAGTACCGGTGCGGTCGCCACCACGTCGAAGATCACGATCAGGATCGTCAGCCTGACCGTGGGCGGCATCCCCCAGCTGGTGGGTAACTCGTGCGAGACCGTAACGCCGGCGACCATCAGGTGTCGAGCCAGCCGGGCTGGAACATCATCAAGGGCGGCAACCTCGCCGGCACCTACACGATCCCCCCGTTCGCCCACTGCCTGCTGGATACGCTCCTGATCAACCTGACGCTCCCCGGGCCGGGCAACACCATCACGCTTACCCTCGGCAAGGGAAAGGCGGTCCACTGACCCGTCGTCGGGCCATGCCAGGTGGCCACGTGGTCCGCGATCGACACCACGTGGTGGACACCGGTTCTGGCTTGTCGCGTACCCACCTGGGAGGGTTTCAGCTCTCCCCGGCGGGCAGGGTTTCAGAACATGCGGGCCTGCGACGACGAATGACGGTTACGCCGACCGCCTGGGACGCGATCGGCCATGCGGGAGGGAGTGATGCTCGCCGGTCCACACGAGTTCTCATGATTGCGTGTACATCGACCAGGAGGAATCAAACACATGCGCAAGCATCTCAGCACAGTTCTGCTCAGCGGCGGCGTGGCCGCGCTGGCAATCGGCGTCGGCGCGGCCACGGCCATGGCCACGACCGCCAAGACCTTGACCATCACGCCGGGCGGAGCGGTGACCGGCAGCGCCGCAAGACGACACTGAAGGACACCAAGACCGGCACGGTCCTGACGTGCAAGTCTTCGGCTACCAAGGCGACCCTGAAGAAGGGCAAGGGCCAGACCAGCCCGATCGGCAAGATCACGTCGGTCACGTTCACCAGCTGCACGGGCCCGGGCGGCCTGAAGTTCACCGCGACGACGTCGGCGTCAAAGGCCCACCCGTGGAACCTGAACGCCAGCTCGTACAAGAACGGCGTGACCAAGGGAACCATCACCGGCGTCACGGCCAGCCTCAGCGGCAGCGGCTGCAGCGCGACCGTGGCCGGCACCAGCGCCTCCAAGCCCGGCACGACGAACGGCAGCTACTCCAACAAGACGCACGTCCTGACGTCCAGCGGCGGCAACCTGCACGTGTGGAACGTCAGCAGCGGCTGCCTCGGTCTCATCAACAGCGGCGACCCGTCGTCGTTCGTGGGCAAGTACACGATCAAGCCGCCGCAGAAGATCACCAGTCCCTGACAATCATCATCAGGCCCTGACCAGGGCAGGACAGATGACCTAGCGCCATCCGGCCGCCCCGGGCCCGCGGGCCCGGGGCGGCCGGGGTGGCCGTGGAAGCGAGGCCTCTCACATGCGCAAATTCATAACGAGCGGCCTGGTGACCGCGGCGGCCGCCGCCCTGACCCTCAGCCTTGCGCCCGCCTCGCCGGGGGCGGCCACCGCCAGGACCTGGACGGTGAAGCCGGGCGGGCCCATCACCGGGAAGGCCAGCAAGCCCTCGCTGAAGGACACGGCCACCGGCACCGTGGTCAGCTGCCAGGCCATGACCACCGCCGGCACCGCGAAATCGGGCAGCGGCCTGACCAACCCGCTCGGGAAGGTCACGTCGGCCACGTTCACCAAGTGCCAGGGCCCGGACAACGTGACCCTCGCGGTGACCGCGTCGGCGTCGAAGGCCCACCCGTGGAAGCTGGACGCTCTGCGCTACAGCAGCGGCGTGACGCACGGGAAGCTCACCGGCATCAGGGGCAGCCTCAGCGGCGCCGGGTGCATCGCGACCGTGTCCGGCACCAGCTCCACGACTCCCGGCACGGTCAACGGAACGTACAGCAACCGCACGCACATCCTCAAGGCCAGCGGCGGCAACCTGCACATCTGGAACGTCAGCAGCGGCTGCCTCGGCCTCGCCCACGACGGCGACCCCGCCACCTTGAAGGGCAACGTCTCGATCACTCCCGGGCAGACCATCACCAGCCCGTAACTGGCGGTGCCCGGCCACGGTCACCCCGCCACAGACCATAACCAGGCGGTAAGGCAGAAAGCATGCAGATCGCTGGTCCGCTGATCCCTTCGAGCGCTGATGACAGGTTCGCCGACAGTAAGGAGATAGCACGTGATCCGATCAGTAACGAGGCCAAGGAAA
>CAWCII010000019.1:0-45365 GCA_963795575.1 uncultured Actinomycetes bacterium
AAGGCACATGTTGCGCAGCCGCAGCGGGGTGATGATCCGCCTGGTCAGCTGACCGGCATAAGAACCGCGCGTCACCTTCTCGATGATCATCTGCGCGAGAATATAATTTGTATTGGAGTAGGACCAGCCTGCTGGCAACAGCGGCAGGCCGGAAACATCGACACCAGCCACATGCGGAAAACGCCAGTGCGCGGATTCGCTGCAAGCACTTTCTGGAAGGCGGTCTGGGAGAGATAATCGGGGATACGGCTGGTCATGTTAAGCAGCTGTTTAATCAGTGATGTGCTTCCATGCCGGGTACTGCGGCAGCCATTTCCCGAGGGTGTCAGTTATAGACGGTTTCCCCTCGGCCTCCAGTTGCAGCGAATTGACCGAGGTGAAGGCCTTGGTATTGCTGCCGACCTGCCAGCGGGCGCGCGCAGATACCGCGGGGCCGCCTCCGTGAACGGGTGGTCCCGACCGCCAGGCCGATGCCTGGCCGCCTGCCGGGAAAAGCGACCTGCAGGGAGACCGCGAGGATGTGCTCGGCATCCTTCCGGGCCGCCAGGTAACTGACTTAAGGTCCTTGCGCAGGGCCGATCGCAGCGCCCACCGCCCCTCGCTCGCCCGGCTGCTCCCGGTACTTGCGCCGGTCCAGGCGGTCAGGCACAGCACCAGCAGCGCCAGCACGCCGCAGCCCAGGCCGCGCGCCGGGAGCGGCACTTGCCGGTTGCTGTGCAAACCGCCGCGTTCGTCCGGCCCGCCAACGTCAGTCAGCGTGGCCATCAGACCTCCCCCTGCTCGCCCTGGGCCGCGGTTTGGCGCGCTGGTCATGGCGGAGCAGCTCCCCAGGGCGGCAGCACCCGGGTCGCGGACTCCAGTACAAGGCGCGGGGCGGCGTCGAGGAAGTGCCGGGGATCGGGGTCGCTCTTGGTGATCAGGCGGTCGCCGACCCAGCCACTGGTGAAGGCGTAGTGGTGCGGCACGGTGACATGCGGGCGCAGCGCGGCGGTGAGTTCGGCGGCCTGTTCGGCGTTCATGACGACCTGCTTGTTCCGCTGGGGCCGGAATTGCGCAGGCCGTTGACGGGCAGCAGCGCGGCGTCGAAGCGCGGGGAACCGGTCGGGCAGCGTGCGCAGCTGGGGCATCAGCATGGTGTCACCGGCGAAGTAGACGCTGCGGGCCGCCGCCGCTGACGACGAAGGTGATCTCGTCAACGGCGTGCTTGGACCAGCGCGGCGGTGACCGTCAGGTCCTTGACTAGGTCGTGGCCTGCCAGGGATCGAGCACGCGGATGCTGGGTGAACCCCGGCCGCCCGCGCCCGGGGGGCGACGGGGTCGGCCACGATCATCGGCACGCCCTTGTCCCGATAGGCGGCGAAGGCGGCCAGGTCGCAGTGGTCGTAGTGGCGGTGGGAGATCAGCACGGCATCAAGCACAGGAAGGCCGGGCCACGCCCAGGGCGACCGGTTCTCCGGGGTGGTCGAAGGCCAGTTCGGAGAACCATGGATCGGTGAGCACGGTCAGGTCGCCGATCTGGATGAGGTGGCAGCTGTGGGTGATCCGGGTGATGGTCAGCGGCTCGGTCATGGCGGCCCTTAAGTAGACGGCTGTCTGATTAATTAGTAGGCAGACGGGCGTATGGTTAGTCAAGTGAGCGGTGGCGTGCCGATTCGGCAACTTCGGCGTCGTCTGTGATGACTGGAAACCGCGCGGCAAACGCGAGCGAGGGCGTCGCCGTGACACCTGCCGGAGCGCCTGGCTGGCACGGTGCTCTCTGCTCAGTTCGCGTGCATCCAGGTCGGGCCCAAACTCGGCCAGTACTCCCGCGAGCGGCGCCAGACGATTGGCTCTCCTGCTGGCTCCCGAACGGTGAACCTAACAGCGAAATAGCTTGTAACCTGCGCCCCGAGCAGGATTCCAACCTGCGGCCTACTGCTCAGATCCCCATGACCCCGTAGGGCCGCACGCGGTGGATGAGAACCGGCGGGACCGATTCCGGCCAGGGAACGCTTTGACCTGGCTGTGCCTCTCGGCCGCTACTGGGTCGGGCTATGGCAGCCGGGCCAGCCGCGGGTTGCCTGGCTGATCGCATGTGCCGTGCAGGCGACAGTCGGCGGCGGGCAGGCGGTCACCGTGAATCTCCAGTGCTTGTACGGTCTGCCCGTCAGCCGTCCGTTGGAACGTTGACTGGGCCGCCGAGGGGCTTCTTGAGCCAGCGGTTTTACAGGCCGTGACTGCTGCGACTGGCGCACTCGGTATACCAGGGCAAACGCGGCGGCCACTACTAAGGTTGGGGTGCTCGTCCCCACGTATATCCCCGCGTCGAGCTGCTCATCCTGTTCCTGCTCTTCCTCTGCCCTCGTCGTGGCTGCCCCCCGGCACGTATGTGGCACGGCCGACGGCCCTGTCCGTTGATGGATCAAAAAGTGCTTGTTGACAAAATAGGTTTGCTCTGCAAACCTTCTGGTCAAGCGGAAGAGGCGGTGGCGACGACGTGGCCACAGAACGGCCAGCGGCGCCGGGCAACCTGGTCCCGCCGGGCCGGACCAGGATGCCGCCGGAGCACATCCGGCCACCGCCCTGGATGAGACAGTGCACCAACGGCACCGGCTCGGCATCCTGGCGATCACCTCCCGGGCGCGGCAAGCGGACTTCGGCCACCTGCGGGAGACGCTGGGCCTGACTTCCGGGGACCTGTCAACCCACTGTGACGGTGCTGGAAGATGCGGGCCTGGTCCGGGTGGAAAAGGGCTACCAGGGTCGGCGCCCGCGGACCTCGGTGAGCATCACCCGCCAGGGACGCGCGAGCCCTGGCGGCCGAGATGGAAGCTCTGACGCGGCTGGTCCGCGAGACCAGGGCGCAGGGCAGGACACCGAAACAGCCGGAGGCGGCGATGAGCGGGACAAGTTAAACCTGCGGCCATGGGAGATGGCGACCGAGACGGCCCCGGTCCCGGCCAGCTGCTCCGGGAGGTGAATGCTCTTCGCGGCCGGACCAGCGCCGCCGCCCGCGGCTACTGGATGCCGCTGCTGCTGTTCGGCGCGGGTCATCTGCGGATCGCTGCCTTCTCCCAGCGGCTAAAGCAAGCACAGCCCAGCTCGGCGGGACCTCCTGCATCGGGCCCGTGCCGGACCATCACGCCGAACCACCCTTGTCATGTGACGGCCGGAGCAGGACACGTGACCGTGGGAGTGGGACATATGACCGTGGTGACGGCGCTGGGCTACTACTGGCAGATAGCCATCCCGGCCGTCGTCCTGCTGACCGTGCTGTGGTACCGCTGGCGCGGCAACCGGATCGAGCCTCAGGAGCTCCAGCACAAGGCTTTCTTCATCACCGGCATGATCCTCGGCGAGGCTGGTGCTCCTGCTGTCCCTCCTCCTCGCCACCCAGTCCGGCCAGCCCGACAGCCTGACCCGGATGCCTGCACACACGAGGGAGGCGCTCTCGTGGTCATCGCCGCCGTGCTGTGGGTCCTGGCATGGGCGGAGCGCAGTGAGGCCCTGGCCATAATCGTGGCGGTCTACCTCGCTGTCGCGCTGCCGGTCAGCCACTACACTGGCGGCGGCCTCACCGGAGGCGACGGCCGAGCTCCTGGGCGCTGAACCTGCGTGCCGTCCGGTGTCCGGTCTTCCCGCGCGGGTGCTGGCCGCCGGATCAGGAGCATTGCTCAGCCAGCGGCTGCAGCTGCGGCAGGACCTCCAGAGGAGATAAACCAACTGGCTAAGCGCGCAAGCCGATACCGTCCGCCTGGCGCAGGAAGTGGTTCGCTCGATCGACTCCCACGTAGCCCTGTCGACCTCTTCCGTGTCAGGGATCATCGGCCAAGGGCGCTACGTGCTGCGATCCACGTGGCGGAATACATCATCGTCGACCATGAAGAACGGCATATTACCGCCAATCACCACGAATGCTGCCATTTCCGCCAGCGCGTTTGGCTCCCGGCCACTGATGGTCTCGGCATGACGGGCGCTCACGTGCATGATCTCCGTCACGCGGGCAACATCTGTCGGCCGCGGCCGGGGCAAGCCTGCGGGAACTGATGGACCGGATGGGCCACGCGAGCAGCCGGGCAGCACTGATCTATCTGCACGGCAGTGACAAACGCCAGCGAAAGATCGCCAGCAACCTCGACGTGCTGGCCCGGCAGGAGCTCGTGAAGAGCCGATCGGAAGCGCCAGGGTCGCTCGCCGCGTGGCACGGGTGTGGCACGAAACTCGTGACAGACTCACCGGGAAGCGTCAGTTGCGGCAATTCAGTCTGAGCTGGGGTTTTGGCTGGCGCCCCGAGCAGGATTCGAACCTGCGGCCTACTGCTTAGGAGGCAGCCGCTCTATCCACTGAGCTATCGGGGCCGGACAAGACCCTCAGCTTACCTGCGCAAACGCACGGAGGCGGCGCCTGGCCCCGGTGCCGGGTCAGGCCTCTCGGCGCTACGCGCCTTACCGTGCTGACCGGAAAGGCGCGCAGCCCGGCCGGAAGGGACCTGTCGCGAAGGCACCCGCCGCCGGGCGGCCAACGGTTCAGCCGACCGTCGCAACCCTGTCCGGGCTGACGGATATCAGGCCCCGCGGTTCGAACGCGGGGCCACGGATCTGCACCCGGGTCACGTATCCGGGTCCACGGGTTCAGCCAGCCCAGGTAGTTGGGCGGGAAGCCGGGCGCCGGGCAGGTGGACGGTGCGTTGGCAGCGTCGCAGGGCGTGACGGCGGCGAACACCGAACGCGGCGGGAACTCGCCGGTCACCACGTCGACGGTGTCGCCGCTGGTGTCCGCGCCGTACAGGCGCCCGGCCCGGCTGCGTGCCCAGGCGGTGTCGTCCACCGACCGGGATAGCCGAAGCACGGCCAGGCGGCTCCCGAACCTGCCGCCGCGCCGGACGAAGATTTGCTCCTTGTCCCCCTGGCTGGTCAGCATGAACTCGCCGGCGAACCGCGGACCCGTTCGCGGGAACCACCGCGTTGGAGTGGGGGGCGGTCAGCGCCAGCCGGATCACCGAGCCCTGGCCGGAGCCGACGTTGGCGACGGCGGCGCGTGCCTCGTCGTAGAACACCGGCGGGACCGTGGCGACGCGCGTGGCACGGCCGAAGCGGGCCGAGTACACGGCCGGATAGGTCGGCCAGGTGAACACGGGCCGAATCTGCCCGTGTTGCCGAAGCCGGGCATGAATTCACCAGATTGCTGTGGATTTTCCGGCTACCCGCCCGCCATACTCGCCTTGCGAGGCCGGCCCTGGCCCTGCGGTTGTCGCGGTCGCCAGAGCGACCTGACAGCCTGAAGGAGGCGCGCGGGCCATGATCGTTCACCTGTCGGCCCAGGCCCGCCGGCGCGCCGCGGCCTTCATCACCGCCTGCCTGCTGGCCCTGTCGCTGACCGCGGTCGACGGCCACGACGGCCACCGCGACCCAAGCCGCCGCCGCTGACACCGCGGCCACCGCGGCGTCAGCCGCGCCCCGCGCGAAGCGGGCCGGCGAATACCTGGGCGCCCACCGCGGCACCGATGTCGGTGGCCCGCACCGGGCAGACCGCGACGCTGCTGACCAGCGGCAAGGTGCTCATCGCAGGCGGGGGAAGCGCCTCCGCCGAGTTGTACGACCCGGCCACGCGCACCTTCGCCCCGACCGGCAGCATGCCGGCCGCCCGCAGCGACGCCACCGCCACCTTGCTACGGGGCGGCGAGGTGCTGGTAGCCGGAGGATGCTGCACGAGCGCCGGCGGCGGCCTGTCCAGCGCGGAGCTGTACAACCCGGCCACGGGGAAGTGGGCCCTGACCGGATCGATGATCCACGCCCGGTACGGGCAGACGGCCACCCTGCTGCCCGACGGCCAGGTCCTCGTGGCTGGCGGCGCCTGCAACGGCACTAACTACGGCTGCGACGCGGGCAGCTTCCTGGCCAACCAGGCCAGCGCGGAGCTGTACGACCCGGCCACCGGCACCTGGGCGAAGACCGGAAGCATGCACATCGGCCGGATGCTGCAGACCGCGACGCTGCTGCGGACCGGCCGGGTGCTCGTCACGGGCGGGTTCACTACCTGCGACGACGATTTCTGCAGCGACACCGCGAGCTCCGAGCTGTACAACCCGGGCAGCGGCACCTGGGCGAAGACCGGCTCGATGCACGCAGGGCGCGAGCAGCAGACCGCCACCCTGCTGCCGGGTGGGCTGGTCCTGGTCACGGGCGGGCTCAACGAGGGCGGCTCCAGCGGTTCCGCTTTCACCCTGTCCGACGCCGAACTGTATGACCCCGGCACGGGAACCTGGACCGTCACCCAGCCGATGGCCGCCAGACGCTACGCCCAGACGGCAACCCTGCTGAAGAACGGCTGGGTGCTGGTGGCCGGCGGTCACACGACCGTCGCGGGCGCCGAGACGGCCAGCGCCCAGATCTACGAGCCTTCCCGCGGCGTCTGGGTCACGCCCGGCCGGATGAGCACGGCTCGCGCCGGCGACACCGCCACCCTGCTGGGCAATGGCCGGGTCCTGGTGACCGGCGGCACCGGCCCGGACGGTCAGCCGCTGTCCACCGGCCGAGGTATTCCTCGCCGGGCCGGGGCCGCTGGCGTACGTGACCCCAAACACCCTCGGTTTCGCTCCCCAGCAGGTCGGCACGACCAGCGCGGCGCAGCGCTACACCGTCGCCAACGACGGCACCGCCCCGATGAACGTCAGCGGCGTCAACGTCTCCGGGCACCACCCGGGCGACTTCCTGGGCTCGACCGGCTGCGCCGGGGCCCCGCTCATCCCCGGCGCCACGTGCACCGTGTCCGTCCGGTTCGCGCCGGCCGCGCCCGGGCTGCGGACCGCCAGGGTATCCGTCGCCGACAACGCCCCGCAGAGCCCGCAGGGAGCCGCCGTATCGGGATACGGCGCGGGACCGAACACGTGGACGCCCGCCGGCTCCCTGCTCGCCGCCCGGGACAGCTTCACCTCTACCGTCCTCCGCGGGGGCGACGTGCTGATCGCCGGGGGCGCGGCCAGCGTCGGCGCCAGCCCGCTGGCCGAAACCGAGTTGTACAACCCGGCCACTCACGCCTTCACCGCGACCGGCTCGCTCGGCACCGGCCGCACCGACGCGGCCGCCACCCGGCTGCGCAACGGCGACGTTCTCATCGCCGGCGGCCAGGGCAGCAACTTCGCCGACCTGTCCAGCGCCGAGATTCTACGACCCGGCCACCGGGAAGTGGCGGCCCACCGGGTCGATGCACCAGGGGGGCTATGCCCTCACCATGACGCTCCTGCCCGAGGGAAAGGTGCTGGTCACCGGCCTCGGGTTCCCCTCCACGGCCGAGGTGTACAACCCGGCGTCGGGCACCTGGACCGACACTGGCCCCATGGCGACGTCGCAGAACTTCGCCACCGCCACCTTGCTGCCGGACGGGCAGGTCCTCCTGGCAGGCGGCGGGACCGCGGCCGCCGAGCTGTACAACCCGGCCACCAGCGACTGGACCGCCACCGGGTCGCTCAACGTGGCCCGTCAGGGTCAGACCGCCACCTTGCTGCCGGACGGGCAGGTGCTCGTGGCCGGCGGCGACCCGGCCGGCGGCGGTGCCGCCCTGGCCAGCGCGGAACTGTACAACCCGGCCACCGGCACCTGGAAGCTGACCGGTTCGATGAACACCGGGCGCTACGGGCAGACCGCGACCCTGCTGGCCGGCGGGGTGGTCATGGTCGCCGGCGGGTGCACCGGGACGTGCGAGAGCGGCCCCGCCCTGGCCAGCACGGAGTTCTACAACAACGGGTACTGGTTCTCCGGCCCGCCGATGACCACGCCGCGCTATCATCAGGCGGCCGCCCTGCTGGCCAACGGCGACCTGCTCCTCGCCGGCGGCGACAGCGTCGTCTGCTGCCGGGCCATCGCCTCCGCCGAGCTCTACACTCCGGCCCTCGTCAACGTGACGCCGGACCACGGCGCGGCCGGGCTGACCGTCACGGTGACCGGCAGTAATTTCTACGCCGGCGAGCAGGTCAGGGTGACCTTCGACTTCTCAGCCGTCATCGGGAGGGCCACGACCGGCGCCGCGGGCAGCTTCACCCTGCACGCCAGGATCCCGGCGACGGCACCGGCCGGGGCCCACACGATACGCGCCACCGGCGAGAAGAGCCAGGCCAGCGCCGACACCACCTTCACGGTCGGCTGAGCGGCGAGGGGAACCCGGTGCCAGCCTGGATCTGCGCCACCTGCGGCGTGCAGTATCCCGACACCGGCGAGCCGCCGGCGGCTTGCCCCATCTGCGAAGACGAACGGCAGTATGTCGGCTGGGACGGCCAGCGCTGGACCACCATGGCCGAGCTGGCCCGCGACCGCGCTGTCGTGCTCCGCGACGAGGAACCCGGCCTGACCGGCGTCGGCGTCGAGCGGCCTTCGCCATCGGGCAGCGAGCCCTGCTGGTCCGCACCCCGCAGGGCAACGTGCTGTGGGACTGCGTCTCCCTGCTCGACGAGCCTGCCCGCCGCCAGATACAGGATGCCGGCGGGATCGACGCGGTCTGCATGTCGCATCCGCACTTCTACGGCGCGAACGTCGAGATCGCCGACGCGTTCGGTGCCCGCATCCTCATCCCGCGCGCCGACCGGCAGTGGATCCAGCGTCCGTCGCCCCGGATCGAGCTGTTCGACGAGGAGGCTGAGCCGGTCCGCGGCATCACCGTGGCGCGCATCGGCGGCCACTTCGACGGCGCCGCGGTGCTGCACTGGCCCGCGGGATCCGGCGGCCGCGGCGCGCTGCTCACCGGCGACACCATCACCGTGGTTCCGGACCGGGACTGGGTCAGCTTCATGTGGAGTTACCCCAACCTCATCCCGCTGGACGAGGCCACCGTCCGCGGCATCGCCATCCGGGTCGGGCAGTTCCGGTTCGACCGCGTCTACGGCGGCTGGTGGGGACGGGTCGTGGCACGGGACGGTCCGGCCGCGATCCAGCGCTCCGCCGACCGCTACATCGCCCGGCTGCACGGTCAACGGCCGCATTACTGACGGCGCCGGGAGGGCACCCGCCGCGGCGGCGCGAGGCCGGCAGCGCGGGCTGGCCGGCCTGCCTCCCAGCTTGGCTGGCCAGCTTCCCGGGCCGGCTACCCGCCGGACGGCCCGAGTTCGGCCGCCGCCTCGCCACCGGCCTGTCTCAGCTGCCGCTCGTGCTCGGCGCGCAGCCAGTCCTGCGTCAGCCGCGGATCCCCGAACGGCGCGCCGCGCCCCAGGGCATCCAGATAGCGGCGGTCAGCGGCCACCCGGCGGCCGAACTCTTCGGTGTCCCCCACGTGCCCGTGGCCGGGTACCACCTGCCGGACCCCGGTCAGCGCGGCCAGCCGCTCCAGGCCGGCCCGGTAGTCGGTGACCGGATGGGGCGTGTCCCGGTCGAGCAGCGGTATCTCGACGTCCGAGCACATGTCGCCGGCGATCAGGATGCCGGCCGCGGGCAGGAAGACCGCGCCATGCCCGGGCGCGTGCCCGTCGTGCGCTACCACCTGGGTCAGCGGCCCGTCCCAGGGAATGCTGTCGGCACCGGGTTCCAGGGCGGTCAGCCGGCCGAGCAGTTCCAGGTCGTGTCCGGGAGTCGACTGCTCGGCCGAGTCGATGAGGTCGGCCCGCCGGGCCGCCGCGGACGTCGCGGCCCGCGGTGCGGCGTATCGTGGCACGTCGCCGAGTTCGCGACACCACAGCACGTGATCCCAGTGCGGGTGGGTGAACCAGCCGGCCGCGGGCCGCAGCCCGCGGCCGGCCAGCTCGGCCACCAGCGCCGCCAGGTCCGCCACGGCGATCGCCGGGTCGATGACCAGGCAGCCGCCGCCGGCGCCGACCACGACGGTTGTCGTGGTCATGTACCGCTCGCTGGTCCCGACCAGCACCCCGTCCGCGATCTCCGCCAGCCGGCCCATGGTCCGTGTCTACCTCCTGCCGCTCCCGCCGCCAAACCCGGCAGAATGGGCGCATGGCGACCGGGTACTCGGGCCCTCCGCAGGCCCGCAAGCTCGGCCTCAAGCCGGGTCAGCGGGTCAGCCTCGACCGGCCGCCGCCGGGATGGCGCCTCGCCGACCCGCCACCCGGGCTGACGCAGGTCAACGGGCCGCAACCCGCGGACGTCGTCATCAGCTTCTTCGGGGTCGCACACGAGCTGCCCGGCCGCCTGCCCGGCCTGGTGCAGCGGATCTATCCTGGCGGCGCCCTGTGGGTCGCGTGGCCGCGCCGGGCCGCCGGCCACCGCAGCGACATCACCGACACCATCGTCCGCGAGCAGGCCCTGCCGCTCGGCGTGGTGGACGTCAAGGTCGCCGCGATCGATGACGACTGGTCCGGCCTGCGGCTGGTCTGGCGGGTGGCCAACCGCCGCTGGGAGACTGCTGAACAAATCCCAAATTTACATGATTTGACTTAGCAAAGTCGCAGGTCAGCGGATCGAATCTTGATCAAATACAAGTTTATTCAGCGGCCTCCCAGTGTCGCATCAAGCTACGTCTGCCCAGCTCGGCCGGCCGGGCCACCGAGATGAACGCGTCCGGATGGGCTGATTGCCGCGGCTTAGGGCGCCCGGCAATAGGGCTGCCGGGCTCGCGCCGCCCAGACGCACGCCGGCCGCGCCAGAAGAGGACAGCACGGTCTCGCTCGCCCGCATAGCCCCCCTATGCGGGGCTCGCCCGGCCTGGCCGGACCGGCGCCTGGATCCCGCTGCCTGGTCCAGCGCCCTATTGCCGGTCGCTCCTAAATTTAAGCAAGAGGTTATTCGCCAATTGCGAGGGCAGAGCCAGGAGGTAGATCATGTGAACATGCGCCGCCCCCAGCGGCGCCAGGCCACCCTGTCCAAGCAGCGGGAGCGCGGCACATGCGGATCGAGTCCGACGGCCACAGCCGGGGCAATCCCCGGCTGTACGAGCTGATCGAGCATGCACCGAAGACCGGCAAGAGCCCGACCGTGTGGGCCTGGCCCGAGCTGATCGACTACCTCAAGGTCGCCGGCCAGCCGGTGCCCGGGCCGTGGCCACCGCACCAGGAGCCGCGGCCGGATCCGGAGGAGGATTCGCTCCCGGTGGCCGTGGCCGACACGGAGCCCGTGACCCCCGATTCTTCCGAACGGACGGAGGCCGGCCGTGACCTGTCGCCCGGCCTCCTGGAGCAGCCCTGACCCGGGATCGCAACGTCCGCCCGGACACTGGAGGATCGCATGTACCCGTCCCGGTTCCGCTACGAGGCGCCCGGCTCGCTCGGCGAGGCGATCGGCCTGCTGCACGACGGCGGCGACGACGCGAAGGTGCTGGCCGGCGGCCAGAGCCTGGTCCCGCTGATGAAGCTGCGGTTCGCCTCGCCCGAGCTGGTGGTGGACATCAACAACCTGCCCGGGCTGGACTACCTGCGCGAGGAGCCGGACGGCGCGCTGCGGATCGGGGCGCTGTGCCGCCACGCCGACCTGGAGCACTCCGGCCTGCTCAAGGCCAGGCAGCCCACGATGGCCGCGGCCGCACCGGTGATCGCCGACCCGATCGTGCGCAACCGCGGCACGCTGGTCGGCTCGCTCTGCCACGCCGACCCGCAGGGCGACTGGGCGTCGGTGATGCTGGCGCTCGGCGGCTCGGTGGTGGCGCAGGGACCAGGCGGCGGGCGCAGCGATCCCGATGGCCGACTTCGTCACCGGCCCGTTCCAGAACGCGCTGGAGCCGGACGAGATCGCGATCGAGGCCGTGGTCCCGCCGGCGCAGGGAACCCGGGCGGGCGGCTACCTCAAGCTGGAGCGCCGGGTCGGGGACTTCGCCACCGTCGGGGTGGCGGTCGCCCTGGAGACCTCCGGCGACACCGTGACCAGGGCCGGGATCGCGCTGACCGGCGTGGGCGGATCGACCATCGAGGCCGCGGCGGCGGCCGAGGCGCTGGCCGGGGAGCCGCTGAGCCCGCAGAAGATCGAGCTGGCGGCGCAGCTCGCCGCGGAGGCGGCCCAGCCGCGAACCGATCATCGCGGCAGCGCCGAGTACAAGCGGCACATGGTGCGCACCTTCGTCATGCGGCTGCTGGGCCGGGCCAGCTCTGAGCGCGGAGAGGGGCGGCCTGACATGACGAGCCTGTACGAGGAAGTCCACGACCAGGGCGCGGGCGGCGTGCCGGTGCGCCGGATCACCTTCACGGTCAACGGCGTGCGCAAGGTGGCCGAGGTGGAGCCGCGGCTGCTGCTGGCGCACCTGCTCCGCCGCGGGCTCGGGCTGACCGGCACGCACATGGGCTGCGACACCACGAACTGCGGCGCCTGCACCGCGCTGGTCGACGGCACGCCGGTGAAGTCCTGCACGATGCTGGCCGTGCAGGCCGACGGGCACGAGATCACCACGGTCGAGGGCCTGGCCACCGCCAGCGAGCTGCACCCGCTGCAGGAGGGCTTCAAGGAGGAGCACGGGCTGCAGTGCGGGTTCTGCACGCCGGGCATGATGCTGGCCGCCAAGGCGCTGCTGGACCGCAATCCCGATCCCCACCGAGGAGGAAGTCCGCTGGGCGCTGTCCGGCAACCTCTGCCGCTGCACCGGCTACCAGAACATCGTCAAGTCGGTGCTGTGGGCCGCCGGGAAGCTCCGGGCGAGGCCGGCGGCTGAGCGAACCGTACCTACCTCACCGCGCTTATCGCACAGGGAGAACCCGACGTGACGCAGGCACTGGACGAGATCAAGATCGGCGGGCTCGGCTCGAGCCGCAAGCGGGTCGAGGACAGCCGGTTCATCCGGGGCAAGGGCAACTACCTCGACGACATCGTGCTGCCCGGCATGCTGCACATGGAGATCCTGCGCAGCCCGCTGGCGCACGCCCGGATCATGTCCATCGACACCAGCAAGGCGTGGCAGATCCCCGGGGTGCACCTGGTGCTGACCGGCGAGATGATGGCCACCCGCAACCTGGCCTGGATGCCGACGCTGTCCTACGACACCCAGGCGGTGCTGGCCACCGACAAGGTGCGCTTCCAGGGCCAGGAAGTGGCCTGCGTGATCGCCGACGACCCGTACATCGCCAAGGACGCGTGCGAGGCGATCGACGTCGAGTACGAGCCGCTGCCTGCGATCGTCAGCCCGGCCCAGGCGCTGGCCGACGGGGCCCCGGTGATCAGGGATGACAAGGAGAACCAGGCCGATAACGTCATCTTCCGCTGGGAGGTCGGCGACGCCGAGGGCACCGAGCGCGCGTTCGCCCAGGCCGACGTGGTGTCCCGGCTGCAGCTGCACTACCCGCGCTCGCACCCGTCGCCGATCGAGTGCTGCGGGTCGATCGCCGACTTCAACCGGGCCACCGAGAAGCTCACCGTGTACATGACCACGCAGGCGCCGCACATCATCCGGGCCGCGGTCGCGCTGGTGGCCGAGCTGCCCGAGCACATGATCCGGATCGTCTCGCCGGACATCGGCGGCGGGTTCGGCAACAAGGTGCCGGTCTACCCCGGCTACGTGTGCTCGATCCTGGCTTCCATCCTGCTGGAGCGCCCGGTGAAGTGGATCGAGGACAAGACCGGCAACCTGATCTCCACCGGCTTCGCCCGGGACATCTACCTGGACGGCGAGATGGCGCTGCGCCGGGACGGCAAGATCCTGGCCGTCCGGATGCGCACCGACTCCGACCACGGCGCGTTCTTCTCCGACGCCCAGCCGAGCAAGTTCAAGATCGGGCTGCTGCACTCGGCGTTCGCCTCCTACGACATCCCGGTCGCGCACCTGTCCGCGCGGGGTCATCTACACCAACAAGGCGCCCGGCGGGGTGGCCTACCGGTGCTCGTTCCGGGTCACCGAGGCCATGTTCTTCCAGGAGCGGATGATGCAGGCCGCGGCGCGCGACCTGGGCATGGACCAGGCCGAGTTCCGCCGGATCAACTTCGTCGCCGACGACGACTTCCCGCACCGCACGCCGTTCGGCTTCCTGACCGACTCCGGCCAGTACGGCGCCTGCCTGGACGTCGGGCTCAAGGCGGTGGGGTACCAGGACTTCCTGCGGCAGCAGGAGGAGGCCAGGGCCCGGGGCAGGCTGCTCGGCATCGGCATCTCCACGATGACCGAGCCGCTCGGCGCCGGGAACAGCCGCGAGTACGACATCCTCGGCATCAAGATGTTCGACTCGGCCGAGATCCGGGTGCACATGACCGGCAAGGCGATCGTCCGGACCGGCGCCAAGTCCCAGGGCCAGGGGCACGAGACCACCTGGGCGCAGATCGTCAGCCACGAACTCGGCATCCCCGCCGACGACATCACCGTCGAGGAGGGCGACACCGACACCGCGCCGTTCGGCATGGGGACCTACGCCTCGCGGAGCACCCCGGTCGCCGGGGCGGCGGTGGCGATGGCGGCGCGCAAGATCCGGGCCAAGGCGCGCCGGCTGGCCGCGCACCTGCTCGAGGTGTCGGAGGAGGACGTCGAGTGGGAGCTGGGCCGGTTCTACGTGCGCAGCGCGCCGGACCGCGGGGTGACCATCCAGGAGTGCGCGATGGCCGCCTACAGCAACATGCCGGACGGCATGGAGCCGGGCCTGCAGAACCAGTCGTTCTACGACCCGCCGAACCTGACCTGGCCGTTCGCCTGCTACATCGTCACCGTCGAGGTGGACCCGCAGCACCGGGGTGTGGGACGTGACGAACATGGTCGCGGTGGACGACTGCGGGGTGCGGATCAACCCGATGATCGTCGAGGGGCAGATCATGGGCGGGCTGACCGAGGCCTACGCGATGTCGAACATGCAGTTCATCACGTTCGACGCCGACGGCAACTGCGTGGGCGCGAACTACATGGACTACCTGCTGCCGACCGCCTGGGAGACGCCCGGGCTACGAGCTGCACAGCGAGGTCATGACGCCGTGCCCGCACCACCCGATCGGCGCCAAGGGCATCGGCGAGTGCGCGGCGGTGGGCGGGCCCGCAGCGTTCGTCAACGCGGTGATGGACGCGATCTCCGACACCGGCGTGCGCAACATCGACATGCCGCTGCTGCCGGACCGGGTGTGGGAGGCGATCACCTACCGCCGTGACGTGTCCGGCGCGCCGCCGGTGCGGACCGGACGATTGACGTGTGCCGATGAGTGAGGCGGATGCGCACATGCCGGACTGAGCGTGCTGGAGCGGGCCAGCGAGCTGGCCCGCGGCGGCGAGCCGTTCGCGCTGGCCACCGTGGTGTGGCGGCAGGGCCCGTCGTCCAGCCAGCTGGGCTCGCGGGCGATCATCACCGCGCGCCGGGGAGCTGCGACGGCTGGATCGGCGGCGCCTGCGCGGAGCCCGCGGTCATCCGCGAGGCGCGCGAGGTGATCGCCAGCGGCACGCCGCGGCTGCTGCTGCTCGGCGAGCCGGACCAGTTCGGCGGGGCGGTGCCGGACGGGATGACCGTGGTGCCCATCTCCTGCCAGAGCGAAGGCGCGCTCGAGGTCTACATCGAGCCGGTGGTGCCCGCCCCGCACCTGGTCATCGTGGGCCGCTCGCCGATGGCCCAGACGCTGGCGAGCATGGCCAGCGCGCTCGGCTGGCGCACGTCGCTGGTGGACGGCGAGGACTTCTCCGCGGCCGACGCGGCCGAGCGCTCGATGGTCGTGGTGGCCACCCAGGGACACGGCGACGAAGAGGCCCTGGAGCAGGCGGTGCAGGCCCGGCCCGCCTACCTGGGGCTGGTCGGGTCGCGCCGCCGCGGCGCCGCGGTGCTCGGCTACCTGGCCGAACGGGGCCTTGATGCGGAGCAGCTCGGCCGGGTGCGCGTGCCGGCCGGCCTGGACCTCGGCCGGACCACGCACCAGGAGATCGCGGTGGCGATCCTGGCCGAGCTGGTCCAGCTGCGGGCTTCCGGGGCGCTGGCCCGGCTGGCCCCGCCGGGCCGGGCATGACGGCGGGAAGCTCGGGGGCGCGACGGCGGGAGGCCGCGGCCGCGGCGGGAGTTCGCCGCGAGCGCCGAGGAGGCGCGGAGGAGGGGCAGGCCGGTCCCGGTTCCGCCGCCCGGGCGGCAGCCGGTCCCCGTTCCGCGGCCCGGGCCGAAGCGGTGGACCCGGTCTGCGGGATGACCGTGACCGCCGGCCCGGCCGGGCGCCCGGTGAGCACGACGGCGAGACCTACTACTTCTGCTGCGCCCGCTGCCGCCGGGAGTTCGAGAAGAACCCCGCGGCCTACGCGAGGAAAGAGTCCCGATGCTGATCAAGAACGAGTTCGAGGTGGCGGCGCCGGTCGAGAAGGTGTGGGCGTTCTTCGGCGACATCCCGCAGGTGGCGACCTGCCTGCCGGGCACCGAGCTGACCGAGGACCTCGGCGACGACAAGTACGAGGGCCGGGTCGCCATCCGGATGGGGCCGGTCCGGCTGTCGTTCGGCGGCACCGCGCAGATCACCGAGCGCGACGAGGCCGCGCACCGCATCGTGGTGGACGCGAGCGGCAGCGAGGCCAGGGGCCGCGGCCAGGCCAGCATGGTCGTCACCGCGACGCTGGCCCGCGCGGGCCGCGGCACCAAGGTCGCGGTGGCGCAGGACCTGCAGCTGGCCGGCGCCGCCGCGCAGTACGGCCGCGGCATGATCACCGACGTCTCGTCGGTGCTGATGCGGGACTTCTCCCGCAACCTGCAGAACCGGATCGACGCCGCCGGCCGCGGCGAGTCGCCGGAGCAGGCCGCCCGGCGGCGGCCAGCTCGGCGAGCGGCCTCACCCTGGGGCTG
Organism: uncultured Actinomycetes bacterium; assembly: GCA_963795575.1. GTDB lineage: Bacteria > Actinomycetota > Actinomycetes > Streptosporangiales > Streptosporangiaceae > PALSA-505. The sequence continues at coordinate 16,607 of CAWCII010000019.1, forward strand.
CGCGCGGCGCTGATGGCGCTGACCCGGGTGTTCCGCAGGTTCTTCCTTCCCTACCGGGCCCCCGCGAGCTGAGGAGAGCAAGCCATGGTGCTGTGGTGGATCGGCAACGTCATCCTGCTGGTCGTGGTGCTTCCCGTGGTGATCTGGCTGCTCAACCGGGTGCTCGCCGCGCTGGAGCGGATCCGGGCGGCCAGCGACGACATCCTGGCCGGCGGCGTCGCGCTGGTCGGGGAGCTGGACGGCGTGCCCGAGGCGCTGGCCACGACGGACAAGACCATCGAGGAAGTAAAGGTCGGCGCGGTCCGGTACGCGGGCTCGGTGGCCCGCCTGCTCGGCTGAGCCTCCCGGCAGAAAGGACAACGGCCATGCCAGCAGCCGCCTGGATGACCCTGATCGTCGCCGCGCTGATCATCGCGATCACGGCGGTGGGCCTGCTCCGGGTCATCTTCCACCTCAGGCACATGCGCAAGACGCTCGTCGCGGTCAGCGGCGGCGTGGCGGTCGTCGCCGAGCAGACCAGCACGGTGCCGGAGCGGCTCACCTCGGTGAACGCCAACCTCAAGCCGGTCCGCGACTTCTGCGAAACGGTCTGAGCGTGCGCTGCGAAGGAGGAATCCGATGACCGGGCACGCACACGCGCTCGTCCTGGCCGCCGGGTCCGGCCCCAGCTACTTCGGCTGGTGGCTGGGCTACATCATCGGCATCGTCGTCGTGCTGGTCGTGGTGGCGCTGGTGGTGCCGATCCTGCTGCTGGCCCGGTCGATCGCCAACGAGGCCCCGAAGATCAACGACTCGCTGACCCAGGCGGTGCGCAACACCGCGCCGCTGGCGGCGCTGCGCACCACGATCGAGCACGCCACGATCATCATCGCCGGCCTGCAGCGCGGCCGCGCCAGGCTGGGAGGCTAGCCATGCACACCCTCGCGATGACCTCCACCGAGCAAACCCTCTGGTGGTCGGCGATCATCGTCGGCTTCGTCGTGGTGCTGGCCGTCGCGGCGCTGCTCACCCTGCTGGTCTCCCTGGTGAAGACCATCGACCGCCGGGTCGTCGACGTGCGGGAGACGCTCAAGGCCGCGGCGGCGAACACCGCCGACACCGCGCTCATCCCGCAGGTCGCCGACGGAGTGGAGGCGGTGCTGGCCGAAGGGCTCAAGCACCACCTGTTCCTCGGCCGGGTGCTCGGGAAGGTGAAGTCATGACGCTGCTGGTCGTCCTGACGGTGATCGACATCGTCCTGCTGATCGCCGGCCTGGCGGTCTACCTGTTCTGGGTCGGGTCGCTGCTCACCCGGATCGCCGGGAACCTCGAGGAGTGCGCCGAGATCGTGCGGACGATCGTGGAGCACGCCAAGCTGATCGGCCCCGGGGTCGAGCACATCAACGAGACCGGCGGCGTGGTGGCCGGCGCGCTGCCGCTGCTGTACGGGATGGCCGAGGGCATCGTGACCGGGGTCACCCCGCGCGAGCCAGCCCCCGAGGCGGCCCCGGTGGCCCGGCCGGCCTCCGGCACCCGCCGCTCCCGCCTGCTCGACTCCGTCGGCTTCGGCCCGCCCGGCTAGCTCCGGGCGAAACCGCGGGGCGCGGCCACTTATCACCACTCTGGCCCAAAAATGCGCCCGGCGTGGACCGATTCCGTGGTCGAAAGGCGTCTGAGTGAATCGATCGCGGGGCGCGGGGCGAGGCCGCAGTCAGGTGGCTATGTCCGGGTAGGGCAGGCTCCAGTGGCCCAGCCGGGCGGCGTACTCGCGCTGGAAGGCCAGCGGCTCGGCGTAGTCGCGCTCGAACAGCGCGATGAACAGGGTCAGGGTCAGGAAGGGGTGGGCGCCGAGCTCGAACAGCGCGACGTAGTCGTGGCTGGCCAGCGCCTCGCGCTCGGGTTCGGTGAAGGCCAGCCAGGTGCTGCGCTCGCCCTCGTGGCAGTTGAGGATCAGGTTGGCCTGCTCGGCCTCCCACCAGGCCACGGTGCCGGCCGGGTCCTCGCGGTAGCGCTCGACCAGCTCGGGGCTGCGGTCGACGGTGTAGAGGAACTTGTTGACCAGGTACTTGCTCATCGGCGTCCGCCCCGTTCGGGTACCAGGTGAAGTAGGCCTCCATGGTGTGGAAGAGGTCGAGCGAGTCGGTGTAGTCGGCCGTTCACGTTCTCCCCCGCGACGCCCATCATCAGCAGGAAGTCCATGAAGCCGTGGGTGGCGTTGCCCGGCTGCCAGAGGCTGTCCAGGCTCACCTCGGCCAGCGCGGACTTCAGGTCGGCCGACGCGATCCAGTCCACCGCCTTGCGGTCGAACTCGGGATCGGGCCCGTGCGGGCCGAACTGCCTCGGCCCGCCCAGTTCCAGCGACAGGTGCCCGGTGCCGATGATGGCCACCCGCTGGTCGCTGGGCCACGCCTCGACCAGCCGCCGGATGGCCTGGCCGAGCTGGACGAACCGGCTGGGCTGCGGCATCGGCGGCGCGAAGATGTTGGTGTAGACCGGGACGATCGGCAGGTCGGCCTCGGGCCGCAGGGTGATGATCGGGCACGTGATGCTGTGGTCGATCCGCAGCTCGTTGCTGAACGCCAGGTCGAAGCCCGCGTCCAGGCCGCGCCGCAGCAGGTAGCCGGACAGCTCCTCGTGGCCGGCCAGCAGCATCCGCGGCAGCCCGAACTCCCGCTCCTCGTTGTAGAAGTTCGCGTCGTAGAACGGCGCCTTGCCGATCAGGAACTGCGGCATGTTGTCCAGCCACAGCTGGTGGAAGTGGTCGCTGCCCACCATGACCAGCACGTCGGGCCGGGCCCGGGTGAGGGTCTGCCGGAACGCCTCGATCTTGGCCACCCACTCGTCGGCGAACGGCGGCCGGTCCTGGCCCGCCGAGGTGCGCGCCCGGTAGTAGAACGGGTGGTGGGTGGATGCGATGACCGCGGCGACGGTGGCCATGGCGGCTCCCTGGATTAGGCTTGCCCGCCGTCAGGCGGGGGCTGGTATTCGGCGTTGCGGTCCACGGTCTGGTAGATGTCCATGCCTACCGAACGGCGCTGCTCCTCGGCGATCTGCCCGAGCAGCCCCGCGGTGCGGGCGAGCAGCGCGAATCCGCGCAGCAGGCTGGCCGGCAGGCCGAGGTCGGCCAGCGCCGCCCCGCAGGTGCCGGCCCCGTTCAGCGGCAGCGTGCGGCCGAGCACCTGCGGGTGGACCCGGCCGATCGGCCTCGAACAGGCGCAGGTGCGGGCCGAACTGGCCCTCTTCCCGGGCGATGCCGAACAGCCCCGGCGTGCGCGGGTCGGTGACCTTGTGCACCGGGTGGCCGAGGCCGGGGACGAAGACGGCGCCGTCCCGGGCCCGCTGCACGGCGGCCAGCGCGATGGCGTCCCAGCCCGCGTCGTCGCCGGGCGGGTGATCGCCGGCCCCGGCCTCGGCCAGGGCCGCGGCCAGGAACCGGCCGGTGTCCTCGGTGACGCCGAGGAACCTCGAGCCGCCGCCGAGCAGGCCGGCCGCGAGCGCGCCCTGCACCGAGTCGGGCGCGCTCAGGTAGGTGAGCCGGGCCGCGATCGCGGTCGGGGTGAAGCCGTGGTCGGCCAGCGCGACCAGCACGGCCTCGAACACCCGGACCTGGGAGGGCGCGGGCCGCTGCTGGGTGACCAGCCAGAGGGCCAGCTCGCCGAAGCCGACCTGGCCCATCAGGTCGGCGGCAAGGTCCTGGCCCAGCAGGGTGATCGTGTCCGCGTCGGAGGTGCCCAGCGACGTGGGGAAGCGCGGCTCGGTCATGACGCCTCCTGCCTGGTCCGGGTCGCTGCCGAGCCAGGCCCGGATCTGCTCGCCGTGCTCGTCGAGCCGGGGCGGCGGCAGGTCGTAGCGCGGCGGGGTGACCGAGAACGTGAGCGGGTGGCGGACGGTCGGGACCCCGGCGTCGCCCTGGCCGGCGATGACCACCGGCTCCAGGCCGATCTCGCTCGGCGAACGCGACGCCCTGGTCCACGGTGTTGATCGGGCCGCACGGCACGCCGATCTTGATCAGGTCGTCGAACCATTCCGCGGCCGGGCGGGCGGCCAGCCGCTCGGCGAGCAGCGGGCGCAGCTCGTCCCGGTGCGCGGTCCGTCCCGCGTTGGTGGCGAACCGCGGGTCGTCGGCCAGCTGCGGCGCGCCGAGCAGCTCGCACAGCTTGCGGAACTGGACGTCGTTGCCCACGGTCACGATCAGGTCCCCGTCGCCGGTGGGCAGCGGCTCGTAGGGGAACACGCTGGGGTGGGAGTTGCCCATCCGGAACGGCACCGTCCCGCCGGCCACGTAGGCGCTGGTCTGGTTCACCATGCCGGACAGCGCCGAGGCCAGCAGGGCCGCCTCGACGTGCTGGCCCTGGCCGGTGGCGGCGCGGTGGTTGAGCGCGGCCAGGATGCCGATGGTGGCGTGCAGCCCGGCGATGACGTCGAACATCGAGATGCCCGACCGGTAGGGCGGGCCGTCCGGGTCGCCGGTCAGGCTCATCAGCCCGGACATGGCCTGCACCATGAGGTCGTAGCCGGGCAGGTCCTTCCCGCCGCCGGCGCCGAACCCGCTGATCGACGCGTACACGATGCGCGGGTTCAGCGCGCTGACCGACTCGTAGTCCAGGCCGAACCTGGCCAGCCCGCCGGGCTTGAAGTTCTGCACGAACACGTCGGCCCGGCGGGCGAGCTCACGGGCCCTGGCCAGGTCGCCGGCGTCGCGCAGGTCGAGCGCGACCGAGCGCTTGTTCCGGTTGACGGCCAGGAAGTAGGTGGATCTCCCGTCCGCGGTGGCGGGCGGCACCCAGCCGCGGGTGTCGTCGCCGGCCGGGCTCTCCACCTTGATCACGTCTGCGCCCAGATCGGCGAGCAGCATCGTGCAGTACGGGCCGGCCAGCACCCGGGAGAAGTCGGCCACGAGCAGGCCGGACAGCGGCCCGGGCCGGCGGGCGGAGCTGGCGGTTGCGGGCTGGCTCATGTGCGGCTGCGCATCCTTTCGCCGGTTCGCAGGCCAGTTCCTGCATTGGCTTCTCCGACCGCTGGCCGGCGGTCGTCCGGCGGGCAGCGGCCTGTGTCACCGCGTGCTGAGGCGCGCACTGGCACGGCGCCCCGCCGGCGCCGATGGCGCCAGCCGTCTGCAGCAGCCAGGGCAGGTACTCGCCGACGGGGAACCTGCACCGGGGCCGGCGGCGGGCACGGTCCACACTCAGCCTACCTGTGACCGTTGTACCGGCATGTGTCCGTCGTTAATGTGTGATTCCCCGGCCCCGGCGAGATGGAGGTTCCCATGTCCACCGCATCAAGTCCTGACAGCAACGGGCCGAGGGCGGACACGGCCGCCGCAGAGCTGACCCCGGGCCGTCCGCTCGTGTTCCGCAACGCCACGGTGCTGACCATGGACGACGCCCATCACGTGCTGGACGGCGCCGACGTCCTGATCACCGGGGAGCGCATCGCCGCGGTCGGCCCCGCGCTGGAAGTGCCTGGGGGCACGGCCGAGATCGACGCGAGCGGCGGCATCGTCATGCCGGGCATGATCGACACCCACCGGCACATGTGGCAGACGGCGATGCGCGGGTACGGCGCCGACTGGACGCTGACCCAGTACTTCGTCTGGTACTACCTCAACTGGGGCAAGGTCTTCCGGCCGCAGGACATCTACGCGGGCAACCTGCTGTCGGCGATCGAGTCGCTCGAGGCCGGCGTGACCACCACGGTGGACTGGTCGCACGGGCTGCAGACGACCGAGCACGCGGAGGCGGCCGTGGACGCGCTGACCGAGGTGCCCGGGCGGTTCGTCCTGGCCTACGGCAACATCCAGCAGGGCCCGTGGGAGTGGTCGGCCACCCCGGAGTTCCGCGAGTTCGTCGGCCGGCGCTTCACCAGCGGCGATGACATGCTCGGCCTGCAGATGGCGTTCGACGTGACCGGCGACCCGGAGTTTCCCGAGCGCGCGGCGTTCGAGGTCGCGCGCGACCTCGGGATGCCGGTCACCACCCACGCCGGGGTGTGGAACGTGACCAAGGACGACAGCATCCGGCTCATGCACGAGAACGGGTTCATGACCCCGTCCTCGATCTACGTGCACGCCGCCTCGCTGTCCCCGGACTCCTACCACCGGATCGCCGCGACCGGCGGGTCGGCCTCGGTCGCCACCGAGAGCGAGCAGAGCGCCGGGCAGGGCTACCCGCCGACCTGGCGGCTGCGCGAGCACGGCATCCCGGTGTCGCTGTCGATGGACACCAGCGTCTGGTGGAGCGGCGACCTGTTCTCCGCCATGCGGACCACGCTGGGCGCCGACCGCTCGCGCGAGCACCTGGAGGCGCACGGCAGGCAGGAGACGGTGACGCACTGCCGGCTGCGCGCCGAGGAAGTGGTGGACTGGGCGACCCGCGGCGGGGCGAAGGCCCTCGGCCTGGACTCGGCCGTCGGCAGCCTGGAGCCGGGCAAGAAGGCCGACGTGGTACTGATCAAGAACGACGCGTCGCCGGTGATGGTCCCGCTGATCAACCCCTACGGCCATGTCGCCTTCCAGGCCCAGCGCGGCGACGTGCACACCGTGCTGGTCAACGGCCGGGTGGTCAAGTACGACCACCGCCTGGCCGGCATGGACCTGGCCCGCGCCCGGCAGGTGGCGGAGGAGACGGTCAGTTACCTGAAGGGCCAGCTCGGGCCGGAGGCCTGGGCCGAGGGCATGCACCCGGAGATCGCGGAGACCAAGACGCTCAGCAATCCCTACACCTACGCGGACTCGGCGCAGTGGACGGACAGCGGCGAAGACGCAGGCGGGGGCTCAGAGGGGTAGTACGGCAGCGGCGGAGGCGGCCATGGCCATGGCCATGGCGGCAGCAGGCCGGCGACTGAGGTCCGGGGTCGGGAACGAGATGATCCCGGCCGCCGCGACGGCGGACTCGATCACGTCCGCCGGGCAGGACGCGAGGCCGACATGCTGCTGATCCGGGACCATGTCACGGCCGGCCCGCCCGGGCCGTCCGTCAGCCGCCCGGGCCGTCCGTCAGCTGCTGGGGCTCGCGCCCGGCGACGTGGGCGCCGACGAAGCCGGCGTGGCCGGCGGGGTGGAGGGCGGCGTGCTCGGCGGGGCAGACGAGGGCGTGGCCGGCGGGCTCGAGGTCGGGGTGGGCGTGGCGGTGATGGCCGGCGTCGGTGACGAGGACGGGGCTACCGGCGGGGAAGTCCGTGACGGGGGCGCCCGGTGTGACGTCGCGGCCCCGGCCCCGGTGACCAGCGGCGGCGACTGCACGTGCTGGGGGCTCGGCGCCAGCAGCAGGGCCATGGCCGCGGCGACCACGCCGAGCACGGCGACCAGGCCGCCGACCGCCGCGCTGCCCATCAGCACCCGGCGATCCGTCCGCTTCCACTCGGTGGTGCGCCGCTCGACCAGATCCGGCGGCAGCGCCGCCCGCTGCGCGGCCCAGCTGTTGAACGGCGCGGCCGCCATGCCGATGGTCGGGAAGAAGAGCAAGGCGGCCAGCAGTGGGCCGGCCAGCCCGTTAGTCCTGGTCAGGGCCCCGGCCATGCCCGCCACGCCGAGCAGCGCCAGTGACGTCTCGGCCCAGTTCGCCCGCAGCGACTCCCACCAGGCGGCCTGCTCGCTGGTCTTCGGGGTGCGCAGGAACGCCGCCTTGCGGGCGAACAGCGCCAGCACCGACGCCCGCGCCACCACCAGTGACGTGGACTGCCAGATGAAGAACGCGCCGAGCGCGTCCCGCCAGGACGCACCGGTCCCCCGGCGCAGCAGCGCCACCGCCCGGACCAGTCCCAGGGCCACCAGCACCGGGATCGTCGCCACCAGGAACGCACTGAGCTTGATGAACAGCGCGCTGCCTCCGGTGGCCAGGTTCGCCGCGCCGGCCAGCAAGAACACCATGAACACCAGGCCGAGCAGGTCGCCGTACCACTGCACGGCGCCGGACAGGTAGGACCACCGCTGGCCGGTGCTCAGCCGGTTCTGCTTGGTCTCCCGGCCGGGCAGCAGCGAGCGCCAGTGCATCCGCAGGATCTGGATGCCGCCGAAGCACCACCGGTACCGCTGCCCCTTGAGCGCCTCGAACGTCAGCGGCATGACGCCCTTGCCCCAGGACTGGTCAACGTGCAGTCCGGACCAGCCGGCCCGCAGCAGCCGCAGCGAGAGCTCGGCGTCCTCGGTGATGCACCACTCGTCCCAGCCGCCCAGCTGGTCCAGCGCCACCCGGCGGATCAGCCCCATCGTGCCGGCGAAGATCGCCCCGTCCCGCTCGTTGCGTGACGGCTGGGACACCGAGAAGAAGTACTGGTAGGAGTAGTACAGCCGCCGGTAATACCGGGCGTGCGACCAGTCCCGGTAGTCCTGCGGGGCCTGGATGAAGCCGACCCAGCTGTCGGAAAACATCGGCGCGCAGCGGCGCAGGAACCCCGGCTCGAGCTGGTAGTCGGAGTCCACGACGCCGATCAGGTCGGCCCGCGGATCGGTGAGCTCGCGAAGCGCGTAGTTCAGCGCCCCTGACTTGTAGCCGGGCCAGTCCTGCAGGTGGGCGAACTTCACTCCATGCCGCGCGCACCACTGCTCGACCGGCCGCCAGAGCAGCTCGTCGTCGGTGTTGTCGTCGATCAGGATGACCTCGTAGCGCGGGTAGTCGATGCGCAGCAGCGCGCGGAGCGTCTCGATGACCATGTCGGGCGGCTCGTTGTGCGCGGGCACGTGCAGGCTGACGAACGGGAGCACGGCGTCGATGGCCGGGAACGCCGTGGTGGGGGTCACCCGCCTGCCCCACCGCTCCGAGCCGAGCGCGTCGCAGATCTCCCACAGGTAGGCGCAGGCCATCAGCGCCGCGAAGAGCTGGCAGAGCCACAGCAGCAGTCCGCCGACCGTGCTCGCCACCCCGAGATGGCTGGCGAATATCCAGTCGAGCACGAAACCCAGGTAGATCACGAACAGGAAGATGCTCGCGGCCCAGCACAGGTGCGCGCGGGCGGTCCAGCGCCGGGTCACCGGCAGCCAGACGAGGCTCCCGGCGACCAGGCCGCCCGTGCCGGCGATGATGTCGCTCTCGGACTCCCCGAGCAGCCTGAGTACCCCAGCGACGACCGCGGCCAGCACCACGGTGCCCGCGATCGCGAAGATGAGCCGGCGGGCCGAGGGCCATATCCCGGTTGAACGGACGGGCCGCCTGGCCCGCACCAGCAGGGCGAACGTACCCAGGGGCGCGGCCACCAGCCCGGCTATCAGGAGCGCTCCGAACATGACTGTCATCTGTCCTGGTGGTGTGTCAGAGCGGTCCTTGGAGTGAACGGCGTCCAGGTAGGTGCATCGCAAGGCGGAGAGCAGGCCATAGCCGAGCCATGGGCGACGACGACAACGCCGCGAGGTGCCCGCCGGGGCGTCGTGCAGCCAATGAAGACTCCTCTGATGGACCGCTAGGCCGGGTCGGCTACCCCCGCAATATAGGGCGGCAGCAGGGCCTCGCGCGCCCTGGTTCGCACCAGTCACCCCGCCATCCGGGCGTATGATCAGCCCTCCGCTGCGGCGCCATCCGACCGCGAGGCCGGCCGGCGCGCGGCCTTCCAGGTGTCCGTCCGGGAACTGATGTACTGGTCGTAGTCGGACGGGGTGTGCATGGCGCTCAGGACCGGGGCCGAGCGCAACTGCTCGGCGGGGACCGGCAGCGCGGCGGTGAGCTGGGCGTCAACCTGCTGGATGTGGGAGACGTCGGCGGCGGCGGGATTGGCCCCGGACGACACCGGGACGGCGACGCCGGCCAGCGGGTCGTCGGTGCGGGGGGTGTCCAGGATCAGGACGCCGCCGACGTCAGGCGCGGCGGCGTCGCGCCGGGTCAGGGCGGGCAGTCCCCACCGGGTCTCGATGGTCTTCGGCACCGAGGTGTGGTCCAGCGGCATCGTGCCGTCCGGCACCCGGTAGACGGTGCCGGAGGCGATCAGCGGCGAGACCAGGACGGCGGGAACCCGGACGCCGAACCGGGTGAAGTCGAAGCCGTACTCGCCGGGCGAGTCGTCCGGCGGCACCGCCCCGGACGGCGGCGGCACGTGGTCGTAGCAGCCGCCGTGCTCGTCGTAGCTGATGATCAGCAGCGTCTGGTTCCAGCCGGGCCCGCCGCGCAGCGCGTAGTACACGTCATGGATCAGCTTCTCCCCCAGCGCGACGTCGTAGTTGGGGTGCTGGCTGTTGCCCGATGATCCCCAGCTCGGCTCCAGGAACGAGTACCCGGGCAGCTGCCCGGCCGCCGCGTCGGCCTGGAAATCGGCAAACTCGCCGAAGCAGGAGTCCGGGGCACTGGTGGTGTCGGGGTAGTTCTTGCGGGTCAGCGGCTCCTGGTCGTACCCGTAGATCTTCCAGGTCAGGTCGTGCGCGGTCATCAGGCCGAAAATGCTGGGCACGGTGTAGGAGGCGGTCCCGTCGTTCATGTGCCCCTGGCTGGTCGCCGCGCAGGCGAACGCGCGGTTGGGGAACGTCTCGGTCGGCACCGAGGCGAACCAGTGGTCGCAGACGGCGAAGCCGCGGGCCAGGCCGGACAGGACGGGCAGCGCCTGCGGCGTGAAGATGCCCATGATGCTCGCGGCCGTGGTACCGGACGCGACGCTGCGGCCGACCCGCTGGTCCCAGGCGATCGTGGCATCGAAGTTGTTCACGAAACCCTGGTTAGCGGCTACCGGCGGATCCGGCGCCGTGCCGCTGCCGAACAGCTGTGAGTTGGTGTTGGCGTAGCCCTCGCCCGGGTCGGCGCCGGGCATGAAGTAGGCACCCGGCCGGCAGGGTTGATCTTGAACACGGAAACCGGGTCACCGCCGGAGTAGGGATTGGACTCCCGGCCGGTCAGCCCCTCGAAGGCGGCTCCGGACGGGGACACGTTCCCGGACTCCGCATACAGGAAGCCAAGCATGTGGTCGAACGAACGGTTCTCCAGCATCAGGTGCACGATGTGCTGGATGGCTGACAGCTGACTTTCCGGCATGGGCCGTATTGTCGGGCATGACGGGCGGCGTTGCCGCGCGCGACGCGCGGTGATTTCCGGCCGGCCCGGCGGTCGGTACGGGCACGGGACGGAACATCGACGACGGGAGAATGCCATGCCCGAGAGTGCTGACCGCCTGGAGCACGCCGGGGACGAGCGACCGGCGGGCCGACCCGGCGGTGCGCGATTACATCGACGGTATCGCCGCCGGGCACCGCCCGCTTTTCGACCGGCTGCACCGGCTGATCCTCGAGGCATACCCGGACGCGACCGTGGTGCTGTCGTACGGGATCCCGTCCTACAAGGTGGGCCGCCGCCGCCTGTACGTCGGGGCGTGGCAGCATGGCGTGTCGGTCTACGGCTGGCCGCAGGACCGGACCGCCGGCTTCCTCTCCCGGCACCCCCGGCTCAAGTCCAGCAAGGGCACCATCCGGCTGCGGCCCGAGGACGCGGCCGCCATCTCCGATGACGAGTTCCGCGACCTGGTGCGCGCCGCGCTGGAGCCCTGACCGGAACGCAAGCATGACCGGGCCGGGGCGGCCTGACCGGACCGCAGCGGCCGGACCGCAAGCCCGGCCGGGCCGGGGCGGCGGATCAGGAGGCACGCCCGGCGGGGAGCCGGGGCGGCCGGCCCGGGGCGCGTGCGCACCCGGGCAGGCCGTGTCGATGTGATCTGTCGTGTTCTGCGGAAGGTGCTACGGGGTGGCGAGCATGCCGTCGGTGTTGCCGGCGCTGTCGGTGTAGAAGCCGACCAGGTCGCCGGCGTCGTTGAGCCCGTTGACCAGGGTGGAGCCGACGCCGTTCGGGTCATCGATGCGCTGCCAGTGCGACACCGGGCCGAGCGGGGACTTGAGCGTGAAGCCGTGCATCACGCCGCCCTGGTCCAGGTAGGAGCCGACGATCTCATCGTGGTCGTTGACGCCGAACGCCTGGGTGTCGCTGCCGTTCGGGAACTGGTAAGTGGTCAGGTGCCCGTCGCGCAGCAGCCAGCTGGTGGTGTCGCCGGCCTTGTCGGTGCCGAACCCGGCGATGTCGCCGTTGTTGTTGATCCCGGTCGCCGTGGTGCTGACGTCCCCGGGAATCTTGATCGAGGTGAACACCCGGGTCGCCTGGTTGACCTCATAGGCGTGCGAGTTGCCCTTGGCGTCGTTGTAGAAGCCGACCGCCACGCCGTTGTCGTTGACGCCCAGCAGCTGGTTGACCGAGGCCTTCACGTGCGGCGTCTTGGGGTCGGTGAACGACTCGGACACGCCGTTCCACTCTACGAAGCCGCGGTTGGTGCCGCCCTTGGTCACCCAGAACCCGCTGGTGTTGCCCTTGTTGTCGATCCCGGTCACCTGGGTCTGCGCCGAGCCGGGGAAGTTCTCGTTCACGTAGTTGCCCTGCCCGTACGGCGGGTCCAGCAGGTAGCCCTTGTTCGGGTGGCCCTTCGCCCCGCTGCCGAAGTACCCGGCGATCACGTTGTGGGAGTTGATCCCCAGCAGCTGGTTGAACGTCGGGTCAGCCTGGTCGTCCAGGGTGGTGAACCTGTAGGTGGTTGTGGATGTAGCGGCATGCGCTGTCGTGGCGGCGTTCGCCGCGGTCGACAGCAGGCCGAGGGCGCCCGCGCCCCCGGCGACGGTGACGGCGAGGGCGGCGACGGAACGCCGGGCGCGATGGGACTGGTGCTTCATTGCAGGTTCCTTTGCTTGCGAGTTGGTGTGAGTGCCCGCGATGTACGGACACCGTCAACGAAAACCGGTTACGTTCTTGATTCAGCCTGCCGCCCCGGCGCGGTCCTGCCCTCCGTGGCCAGCACGGATCCACCACGGATTCGCTACCGAACCCCGGCGGCCGGCCGGGTGCGCCCGGGGCTCCGGTGCTTACCGGGACCGCGCCGCGGGCTAGGACCCGGCGGGCGGCCGACCAGCGGGCGGCCGGCCGGGCCGGGCGTCCGGGCCGCGGTCGGCCAGCGGGCCGGTGGTGGGGGCGGAATAGCCGCCGATCCACTCGTCCTTCCAGGCGTGGTCGAACTGCTCGGCGTTGCAGCGCGGACGGTAGACGGCGGTGAGCTCGCGGGCGATCTGCTCGCGGTGGCCCGGGCCGCCCCCCGGCACCTCGTAGGTGCAGATGTAGATCTTCCACTTGGAGCCGGCCCGGCGCACCCAGCAGTGCGCGCGGGGGTGCTGGAACGGGAACCGTTCCGCGGACAGGTCGTCGCAGTGGTCCACGTAGATGACCGCGTACCGCTCGGCCCTGGTATCCGGGTCCGGCTTGTACACGATCGCGTAGACCGCGGGCCTGGCCGGCGCGGTCCAGCCGCCGAGCAGCCGCGGCCCCTCGAACGGGTACCCGGCCAGCGAGCCGAGCCTGATCATCTGTCAGGACCCCTTCCGCGCTCAGTTCAGGGTCGGCAGCAGGGCCGCCAGCTCTTCCAGGCTGCGCAGGTCGTGCCCGGACAGCAGCAGGTCGATGTGCGGCGCCGCCACCATCATGCCGAGCGTGCTCGGACGGAATGCCGGTCCTCGCCCTTGTGCGGGTTCAGCCACAGCAGCGTGTGGCAGAGCCGGGACAGCCGCTCCATCGCGGCGGCCAGCACCTCGGGGTCGCCGCGGTCCAGGCCGTCCGAGCAGATGATCACCACCCCGCCGCGGCACAGGCCGCGGCGGCCCCAGTCCCGGACGAACGTGTCCAGCGACTCGCCGATCCTGGTCCCGCCCTCCCAGTCGAACACCTCGCCCGCGGCCCGCTGCAGCGCGGCGTCCGGATTCCGGTGGTCCAGCGCCCTGGTGACCCGGGTGAGCCGGGTGCCGAAGCAGAACACCTCGACCTTCGCCGCCGCCCGCTTCGCCGAGTAGGCGAACTGCAGCAGGTTCCGCGAGTAGTCGGCCATCGAGCCGGAGATGTCCAGGATGAAGATCAGCGGCCGCGGCCGGACCCGGCGCCGCCGCCAGGCCAGCTCGGCGGGCTCGCCGTGCATGCGCATGGACTCGCGCAGCGTCCGGCGCAGGTCGGGTGCCCGGCCGGAGCGGGCGGGCACGGTGCGCCGGGTCCGCCGCCGCGGCGGGGTCAGCCGGATCCTGGCCATGATCCGCCGCAGCGCGGCCAGCTCCTCGGCGGTGCACGCGGCGAAGGACTTGCGCTTGAGCGACTCGACGTCCGAGGCCATCCAGCCGAGCACGGCCTCCTCTTCGTGCTCGTCCCCGGCCGGGTCGGTCAGCGGGATGGTGAGCACGGCCTCGTCGGCGGTCAGCCGGGCCTTGAGCATCAGCATCTCGGCGGCCGGGCTCCCGGCGCCCAGGAAGTACCGGCGGAACACCTCGTCGTAGCGGCTGATGTCCTCCCGTTTGCTGACCAGCGTGGTGCGCCCGGCCCAGTACAGGTCGACCAGGTCGGTCGGGTCCAGCGCGGCCATCGCCGCGCAGTAGGCGGCCGCGTCGCCGGTGCCGGCCGCGATCCCGGCCGACCGCAGTTCGCGCGCGAAGTTCACCAGCACGCCGGTGAACGCGGCCCGGTCAGGCACCGGAGGTGATCTCTTCCAGGTTCTCCCGGACCAGATCGAGGTCGTCGCGTTCCTTCACCACGGCGCCCAGCGTGTCCGCCGCGTTCTGCGGGTCGAGCGCGTCGCGCCCAGGAAGTCCAGCGCGCGGGCCCAGTCGATGGTCTCGGCGACGCCCGGCGGCTTGGCCAGGTCGAGCTCGCGCAGCCGGTGCACGGCAGCGACCACCTTGCGGGCCAGCGCATGGGACACGCCCGGCTCGCGCAGCAGCACGATCTCCAGCTCACGCTCGGCGGTCGGGTAGCCGATCCAGTGGTAGAGGCAGCGCCGTTTCAGGGCGTCGTGCAGCTCGCGGGTGCGGTTGGAGGTGAGCACGACCAGCGGCGGGCTCTCCGCCCTGACCGTGCCGATCTCCGGGATGCTGACCTGGAAGTCGGACAGCACCTCGAGCAGGAAGGCCTCGAACTCGTCGTCGGCCCGGTCCACCTCGTCGATCAGCAGCACCGCCTGGCCGCCGTCGCGGACCGCTTCCAGCAGCGGCCGCTCGAGCAGGAACTTCGGCCCGAAGACCTTGTCGACGGCGCCGGTCGTCGGTGACCTGCTGCTCGGACAGCGCCCGGATGTACAGCATCTGCCGGGCGTAGTCCCACTCGTAGAGCGCCTGGTTGGTGTCGATTCCCTCGTAGCACTGCAGCCGGATCAGCTTGCGCCGGAACACCGACGCCAGCACCTTGGCGACCTCGGTCTTGCCCACCCCTACCTCGCCTTCGAGCAGGATGGGCCGCTGCAGGGACAGCGCGACGAGCAGCGCCGTGGCCAGCCCGCGGTCGGCGAGGTAGCCGCCCTGGCGCAGGATCCCGGTCAGCTCGCCGACGGTCTCGCGGATAATCCATCCGGCGCTCTCAGCCGGGCTCGCCCGGCCCGAACACCAGGTCCTTGACGCTGCCGCCCTCGGGGTCCAGCTTTCCCTCGCGCTCCAGCCGGTCCCGCCACGCGGCGCGCAGGTCCTCGTCGTCGCCGGGCACGCCGTCGAAGCCGACGCCCGCCATCCGCCTGCAGGCCTTCCCGTGACCGCCGTGCTCGCCGAGGTCGGCGCTGGTCTGGCCCTGGGCGCTCCATATCTCCCTGAGCACCCCGAGGGCGTCGGGGGCGCGGGCGGCCTCGTCCTGCTCGCGGCTCATCGTCAGGCACCTTCCGGCTACTGCGGTCCGGGTCATCCGAATGTAGCTCCTGCGCACGGGCGGCGAACGTGGACTAAGGGTTCTGTTATCGGGCTCCGGGCGGGCCGGCCGGGCCGGCGGTGAGCAGCATCCGGCCACCGGTGCCTCATCCCGGCCTGGTTGCCGCCGGCCCGGTGCCGGCATCTCTGGGTGCAGCCGAACGGCGGGGCAGCCGATGGGCAGGACCGGGGTCCCGCGCCGCAGCCGGCGCGGGACCCCGGTGATCGATCTGCTGCCTGAACCCGGTGTCGATGCGGGTCAGGTCGCAGGGCAGGGGTTAGTGGCCATGTTCCTCCGGAAGACGTTCAGCCGCTTGGTGATGAGGCCGAACGGGGCGGTCGGGTAGCTGACCACCCGGAGCGGGCCGTACTCGGCGTGCGCGCTCCCGCCGAAGGTGTTGGTCGTGCCCGGAATGTAAGGCCCGCCTTCCTGCCACATGCACTCACCGTGGACGGTGCGGGTGCTGTAGAAGGGATAGAAGTAGGAGTTCGGCGGCGGGTTCACGCAGCCCGTGCCCGGAACCGGGTCTCTCGGGTTGAGCACGTGCCGCTGGCAGGAGACGTCCACGCGGAACGCCGTGTCATCCGACTCGTTCCGGGAGATGTCCGACTCGAACGACATGGACGTGTAGTTCTTGCCCCCGACGGTGGTCGGGCTGGTGAACAGGAACGACGTCGGGTGCAGCAGCGCGTCCGCCGTCGGGTTGCTGATCGAGCCCGGCCAGTTGAAGGTGTAGGGAACGCCGTCGAAGTCGCCGTCGATGTCGAGGCAGCCGCCGATCTTCACCAGCAGCGAGGCCGTCGCGGGCAGGCACGAGTCGTCATCGCCCAGCGGGTCCGGCCCGGCCGTGTCGCCGTCGTTGGTGTCGGCGCCGAGCGGCTTGAGGCAGGTGCTGAGCGGGTCGGTGCCGACCTTGCCGCAGTACTCGAAGTGCCCGATCTCGTCGGAGAACGCGATGTTGTAGGTGTGCGCGGCATCGACGTTGCGGGTCTGCGGCGTGGAGGTGCTGAACTCCGGGTGGAAGTTGTACGGGGTGATCGTGCACTTGTTGCGCGCTCGGGTTGAACACCACGTTGCCGAACCCGTTGGCCTTGCTGGCCGTCATCGAGCCGCTGGCGCCGGTGGTGTGGTCCGTGATCGTCACCTTGAGCCCGCCGGGAGTGTCGAACATGTGAACCGTGAGGTCGTCTCCCGAGTTCATCAGCAGGTCGCTTGGCTGGGGACGGGGATGAAGTGCTGCGGCGTCCCGCGGGTTCGCCGGCGCCGTCGCCTTGCCGTTCTTGGTGATGAACGCGAAGTTGACCGGCTCGGGGCCGACGGTGTTGAGGCACGCGGTGTTGTTGAACTGGCCGGTGTTCTGGTTCTCCGAGAAGGTGTCGATGTTCAGCGCGGCGCACCACTGCTTGGCCGTGCAGCTGATGCCGTCCGGCCACGGCACCCAGCCCGGCGGGTAGAACTGCATCTCCTCATAGGCCTGGCCCGGGCCGAGGCCGAAGTAGCGCGGGCTCTTCGGGTTCTGGCTCTCGTAGATGTTGGAGTCGCTGTCCGGCTGTGCAGGGGACGGTCGGATGGCCGGTGAGCGCCGCCCCGTCCGGGTTGGGCGAGCCCTGGCTGTCGCACATCACCATGCCGAGCCAGAACGTCGGATGCAGCTGGAAGCTGTCCGTCCCGCCGCTGCCGTTCTGCCTGGGCGGCGTGGGCGGATCCTTCGGCAGCGTCAGCTGCCAGCTGACGTTGTTACCCGAACCGGGCCGGTTCGAGTAGAACAGCGTGGCAGGCTCGTCGTGACCGATGTAGCCGCAGCAAGTGCGCGCCGTCCTTGATGGCCTGCTTGTAGCCGGCGAACTCGTCCCAGTTCGTGGCCGGCTCGGTGCAGGTAATCGCCGTTGGTCCCGCACCAGTGCTGCAGCCCGGCGATGCGTACTGTCGGGTTGCCGCGCGGTGCCGGGTACTTCTCCGACGCGGACACCGATGAGACGCCGTGGTTCGTAGCGAGTGCCGCCGTTAACGAGGCGGCCGCGAGCGCCGCGGAAGCGCCGATGGCGAGCATACGTCTCATGCATACCTCCCTGGAACAGCCTTCTCATCGACCGTTACCGTTATACGACTGCCCACGAGGAACTGCAATAGACGGACAATGGGTTTCTCTTTGCCCTGGGCCCTGAGGCTAGCCGGGCAGCTCGAACGGGAGCTTGATCCCTTCCAGGGCGTCCGGGCACCGGCAGCCGCGCTCGGCCGGCAGGCCCTCGATGATCTTCCCGACCAGGGCGCGCAGCCGGGCCGCGTTCTCGGCGAAGACTTGGAGCACCTCGGCCTGAGTGACGCCCTCGCCTTCGCCGACTCCCGCGTCGGTGTCGGTGACCAGGGCGATCGTGGTGTAGCAGAGCGCCAGTTCGCGGGCCAGCGCCGCCTCGGGCAGCGCGGTCATGCCGACCAGCGTCCAGCCCTGGGCCGCGTACCACTGGGACTCGGCCCGGCTGGAGAATCTCGGGCCCCCGAATGACGACCAGCGTGCCGGAGGCGACGGGCAGCCCAGCCGAGGCCCGGGCCGTCGCGGCGGCGTGCGCCCGGCCCGCCGGGCAGTACGGGTCGGCGAACGGCACGTGCACCGCGCCGCCGGAGTCGAAGAACGTCTGCTCCCGGCCGGTGGTGCGGTCCACGAGCTGATCGGGGATGACCAGCGTGCCCGGGCCATACGACGGGGTCAGCGACGCCGACCGCGCTCGGCGCGAGCACCTGCCGGACGCCGAGCGAACGCAGCGCCCACAGGTTCGCCCGGTACGGGATGCGGTGCGGCGGGAACCGGTGATCGCGCCCGTGCCGGGGCAGGAACGCCACCCGGCGGCCGGCCACCTCGCCGACCATGACCGGGTCACTCGGCTCGCCGAACGGGGTCTGCACGGTGACCTCGTCGGCCGAGGAGAAGAACTCGTAGAACCCGGACCCGCCGATGACGCCGACCAGCGCCTGCGTCTCGCCGGTCGTCAGGGCATCCGATGTGGTCAGGTGCCGAGGCCGGCGCTTGCGGGCTGGGAGTTCTTGCCGTCGCGGGCTTCTTGCGCGTCGGCGGACCTGGACGGACGAGGAGTCGCTTCTTTCCTTCCTTCTTTCCCTCCGGCGATGCCCTCGCCCGAACCGACGAGCCGTCCGACTTGGCCGCCTTCGCGCCCGCGTCCTCGGCCGTCGCCGAGCCTTGCGGCTGTCGGTCCGGTAGAAGCCGGATCCCTTGAACACGATGCCGACTGGCGAGAAGACCTTGCGCAGCGTTCCGCCACAGGCCGGGCACACGGTCAGCGGGTCGTCAGTGAACCGCTGCACCGCCTCGATCTGCTCACCGCATGAGGTGCACGCGTACTGGTACGTCGGCACGGGCCCTCCTTCTGGCCTTAGCGCCGCTGGCACTCGCGCCGTTCGACTGCTAAATCTTAGCCTACGGCGCAGCCAGCCTGGTCAATCCCGCACCCGGCTGCGCGGCCATCGCGACCGGGTGGTCGAGCGGCCCGGCGGGCACGCGGTCGAGCAGTTCCCCGTCGTACAGCAGCGCGATCACCGGGATCAGCGGGCCGACGCGGGCGAGCGCGCGGTCATAGCAACCACGGCCGCGGCCGAGCCTATTCCCGCGGCGGTCGGCGGCCAGCGCAGGCACGATCACCAGATCCGCGCTCGTGATCGAATGGCGGCCCGGCTCCGCGGGCTCGAGCAGGCCGTGCCGGGCCGGGGTCATCGATTCGGGCCCTTCGTAGGAGGCCCAGTCCAGATGGCCGTCCGAACGCAGCAGCGGGAGCAGCACGTAGGTTCCGCGTTTCCACAGGGCGTAGACCAGGCCGCGGCTGGGCGGCTCGGTACCGACCGAGTAGTAGGCGGCGACGGTCCCGGCCATCTGTGCCTGGGGCAGACCGAGCACGGCGTCGCGCAGCAGGCGGCCCGCCTCGGCCCGCTGCTCGCCGGTCAGGCCGACCCGGGCGGCCAGCATCCGCCCGCGCAGCGCGGCCTTGGCGTGACGCAGCGCCGTCTCGGCTTCCGCCGGGTCCCCGATGACGCCCTCCTCGCCTGCCCGCGGGCAGGCTTACCAAGACCGATGTACCGTTACCTCCGCCCTAGGGAGGCGACGCGCCATCGGCGACCGCCCTAGGGAGGCGACGCGCCATCGGCGACCCTGGGCGGGGCAGCACCGCGGGTGAATATTTGGTGGTCACCGCAGCCTACGCCGGGGACATGCGATGCCGCCGCGGCGGCTAGGGTGGCGTGCATGGCTGACTTCGCTGCTGTCACCAAGGCAGTCATTCCTGCCGCCGGGCTCGGTACCCGGTTCCTGCCGGCGACCAAGGCGACGCCCAAGGAAATGCTGCCCGTGGTCGATAAACCGGCCATCCAGTACGTGGTCGAGGAGGCGGTGAGCGCGGGCCTGGACGACGTGCTGCTCATCACCGGCCGCAGTAAGCAGGCCATCGAGGATCACTTCGACCGCGTATACGAGCTCGAGGAGGCGCTGGCGGCCAAGGACGACACGGACAAGCTGGCCCAGGTCCGCGAGTCCAGCGAGCTGGCCCACGTGCACTACGTGCGCCAGGGCGACCCGCGCGGCCTCGGCCACGCCGTCCTCTGCGCCGCCCGGCACGTGGGCTCGCAGCCGTTCGCGGTGCTGCTCGGCGACGACCTGATCGACGCGCGGGACCGGCTGCTCACCCGCATGATGGAGGCCCGCCAGCGGTACGGCGGCAGCGTCGTCGCGCTGATGGAGGTCGATCCCGAGCAGGTGTCGCAGTACGGCTGCGCCGCGATCAACAAGACCGCGGACGAGGACGTGGTCACCGTCACCGATCTCGTGGAGAAGCCCGTGCCCGGCGAGGCGCCGAGCCGGTGGATCATCATCGGCCGCTACGTCTGCGACCCCGCGGTGTTCGGCGTGCTGCAGGAGACCCCGCCGGGGCGCGGCGGGGAGATCCAGCTCACCGACGCGCTCAAGACCCTGATCGGCCGCGACCCGGGTGCCGGCGGCGGGGTGCACGGGGTGCTGTTCCGCGGGCGCCGCTATCGACACCGGCAACAAGCTCGACTACCTGCGGACGATGGTCCAGTTCGGCTGCGAGCGGCCGGATCTCGCCCAGGAGTTCGTGCCCTGGCTGCGCAAGTACTTGGACG
The DNA here is from genome assembly GCA_963795575.1 of uncultured Actinomycetes bacterium. GTDB lineage: Bacteria > Actinomycetota > Actinomycetes > Streptosporangiales > Streptosporangiaceae > PALSA-505. The sequence continues at coordinate 37,372 of CAWCII010000019.1, forward strand.
ACCTGCAATGACCGCTGACATCGGGACGGGGCGGCCGGAGGGCACGACCAGGCCGTCCTGGTGCCGGTCGAGGACCACCTGGCCGACCTGGCCGGCACGGTCCGCCCGCTGGTGCCGATCCAGCTCCCGCTGACCGAGGCCGAGGGCTGCGTGGTCGCGACCGACCTGCGGGCGGGCCATCCGCTGCCGTCCTTCGACAATTCGGCGATGGACGGCTACGCGGTCCGGTCCGGCGACGTCGCGGCCGCCACCGAACGCTCCCCGTCACGCTTCCGGTGGCCGGCGAGGTCGCGGCCGGCGACACCGGCGCCTACGGGACGGCCCCGGGCATGTGCATCCGGATCATGACCGGCGCCCAGCTGCCCGCGGGCGCCGACGCGATCGTGCCGGTGGAATGGACCGACGGCGGCGACACGAAGGTGACGATCCGCCGGGCCGCCCAGGCCGGCCACGCGATCCGCCGGGCCGGTGACGACGCGCGCCGGGGTGACGTGCTGCTGGCCGCGGGAACGGTGCTCGGGCCGGCCCAGCTCGGCCTGGCCGCGGCGGCCGGCGGCGGGACGCTGCTGGTCCGCCCGCGGCCGCGCGTGGTGGTGATCTCGACCGGTAACGAGCTGGCCGAGCCGGGAACGCCGCTCACGCCCGGAAGGATCTGGGAGTCCAACAGCTACATGCTGGCCGCGGCCGCGCGGCAGGCCGGATGCGTGGCCTTCCGGTCGCCGGCCGTCCCCGACGACCCGCATGCAGCTGATGGAGACCATCGAGGACCAGCTGCTGCGGGCCGACCTGCTGATCACCAGCGGCGGGGTGAGCATGGGCGGCGAGAACGACATCGTCAAGACCGTACTCCGGACGCTGGGCACGGTGAACTTCCGCAGGGTCGCCATCCAGCCGGGGATGCCGCAGGGCTTCGGCGTGGTCGGGCCGGACGCCACGCCGATCATCACGCTGCCCGGCAACCCGGTCAGCGCCTACGTGTCGTTCCAGGTGTTCGTCCGGGCCGCGCTCGGCGCGCTGCTGCTCACCCGCGAGCTGGAGCTGCCGGTGCGGCGGGCCGTGCTGTCCGGACCGCTGAAGGCGCCGCCCGGGCGGCGGGCTTACCTGCGCGGGATCCTGGACCAGGCGGCGGGGGCGGTGGCCCCGCTGGGTCACCAGGGATCGCACCAGCTCGCCACGCTGGGCCGGGCGAACTCGCTGATCATCGTCCCGGAACGGGTCACCGGGATGGCCGAGGGCGACGAGGTCGATGTGATGAGCCTGCCGTGACGGACACGCGCGCAGCAGGCGGGAAAGCGGACCGGGAAACCGTCCGCGACACGCGCGAGCAGGCGCCAAAGTGACCCAGGAGGCACCGAGCGGTCGCCTCAGCCACCTGGACGCGGCGGGTCAGGCCCGCATGGTGGACGTGTCCGGAAAGGACGTCAGCGCGCGGTCGGCCCGGGCCTCGGGGCGCGTGCTGCTGTCTGATGCTGCCGTCGCCGCGCTGCGGGCCGGCCAGGTGCCGAAGGGGGACGCGCTGGCGGTGGCGCGGATCGCCGGCATCCAGGGGGCGAAGCGGACACCCGAGCTGATCCCGCTGTGCCATCCGATCGGGCTGCATGCGGTGACGGTGGAGCTGGCCGTGGCCGATGACGGGGTAGATATCTCGGCGGCCGTGCGGACGGCGGACCGGACCGGGGTGGAAATGGAGGCGCTGACCGCGGTGACCGTGGCCGCGCTCGCGCTGATTGACATGGTCAAGGCGGTGGACCCGGCCGCGGTGATCAGCGGCGTCCGGGTCGAGGAAAAGGCCGGCGGCAAGTCCGGCCTGTGGCGGCCGGATGAGGGCCGACCGGGATGAGGGTGTCGGCCCGGTGAGAGGGCCCGGTGAGAGGCCCGGCCCGTGAGAGGGCCGGCCCGGTGAGAGCGGCCCGGTGAGAGGCCGGCCCTGAGAGCGCCGAGAGGGCCCGGTGAGAGGGCCGACCGGCCGAGAGAGGGCCCGGTGAGAGGCCCGGCCGGGTGAGAGGGCCCGGTGAGAGGGCCGGCCGGGTGAGAGGGCCCGGTGAGAGGCCGGCCGGGCCTGAGAGGGCTCGGCCGAGGGAGAGTGCTGGCGGAAACATGATGCCGGGAGGGTCGGGATGAGGGCGCTGGCCCTGGTGGCTTCCAATCGCGCCGCGGCCGGGGTGTACGAGGATCGCTCCGGGCCGGTGCTGGCCGAGTTGCTCCGTTCGGCCGGGTGCGATCCGGTGGACGGGCCGATCGTCGTTCCGGACGGCGAGCCGGTTCAGGCGGCACTGCGCGAGGCGGTCGCGGCCGGCTATGACGTCGTGGTGACCACGGGCGGGACCGGCCTCACCTCGGGGGACCTGACGCCCGAGATGACCTGGCAGGTGATCGACCGGGAGGTGCCCGGGATTGCCGAGGCGGTGCGCGCCGCGGGCGCCGCGGCAGGGGTGCCTGCCGCGATCCTGTCCCGGGGGATCGCCGGGCTGGCCGGACGGACGCTCATCGTGAACCTGCCCGGGTCGACCGGGGGGGTGCGGGACGGCATGGCGGTGCTGTCGCCCGTGCTCGGGCACGCCATCGACCAGGCGCACGGCGGTGATCACGCCGCCCACCCGGCCCCAGGACGACGCCCTCGCGACCCCGGCGTGGCCGGGTGAGCTCCGGTTCGTGACCGTGAATCAGTCAACTGCCTCATGCGGGATGAAAGCGCGTGATGGGACGCTGGCGTTGATGTCGAACCAGCCTCAATCGGGGATCCGTCTCAGAATGGTGGGTAAGTGCGTGGCGTTGCGCACCTGACCCGGGGGAAGATTGGAACGTGGCACGAATGCGCGGATGGCCGGCCACGCTGATCGAGCCCGGACTGGTGGGCGCCTCGGTCGGCCTGCGGCCAGTCCGCGCACGGGACGCGCGCGCCTGGCGGGACATGCGGGTGCAGAATGCCGCCTGGCTGCGGCCGTGGGAGCCGACCAACCCCGAGACGCCGCTGTACCGGTCCGGCCTGGGGCCCTACATCGCGATGGCCCGCGCCATGCGGCGCGAGGCGCGGCGCGGGCAGGCGCTGCCGTGGGTGATCACCTACAACGGCCGGTTCGTCGGGCAGCTCACCGTGGGCAGCGTCATCTGGGGCTCGGCGCGAGCGGCCCAGGTGGGCTACTGGATCGGCGAGGACTGGGCCGGCCGCGGAGTCACGCCGACCGCGCTGGCGATGGCCATCGACCACTGTTTCTTCGTCGTCGGCCTGCACCGGGTTGAGGCGAGCATCCGGCCGGAGAACCAGGCCAGCCGCCGGGTGGTGGAAAAGCTCGGGTTTCGCGACGAAGGCATGCGGCGCCGTCACCTGCACATCGACGGGGCGTGGCGCGATCATCTCTGCTACGCGATATCGGTGGAGGATGTCCCCGGCGGGGTGATGCCGCGGTGGCGCAGTGCACTGGCCGCGGCCCGTTCCGGAACGATGTGAGGCTGCCGCCCTGTCCCGAGTCCTCAGGGCTGGAGCCCGGACCGGGAGCTTGCGGGGGCGTAGCCAGCGGCGGCGGGAGCGCATCAGTCATCGGCCGAGAGGGACTGCCGACGGTCTATCTCACGACACACCGCGCCGAATGCTCGTCAACACGGATCACGGGCCTTACCGTGCGTGACGTGGACCCGTCTGTCATTGCCGCACGCGTCCGGCCCGGAAGCGCTGACTGCGCGCCCCGTGCGCCGGAGCCGCGCGGTCCCGGGCGGGCCCGGTACGGGCGGCGCGGCCGCGGACAGATGGCGCGCCACGGGCGCGAGCGGGGGCGGGACGGTTGAGCAGCGCTATCCTCTACCTCGCCATCATCGCCATCTGGGCATGCGTGCTCATACCCCGATGGCTCAAGCGGGACTCGTCACAGGCAAAGGCGGCGCAAGACCTGCCTGGCGACGAGCCTGGTGACGTTGATGCTGATCCGGATGCCGACGCTGGCGGCGGGGGTGTTCACATGACTGATACAGACAATGACGCTGACGCCGGCCAGGTCGCCGGGCCTGGCCCGGTCCCGGCAGCGGTCGAGGTCACGGCGGCCGGCGAGTCCGGCGCGCCGGCCAGGCCGGGCAGCCTGAGCCGGGGGCGGCCGGGCGCGAGGAGCTGGCGGCAGCCCGGCGAGCTGATCCGGAAACCCACACCCGGATCCTGGCCGCGCGCCGCCGGATGCTGATCGTACTGGCGGTGCTCGCCGTCGTGGCCCTGGCGATCGTGGTGATCGGGCTGGCGGCCTGGTGGGTGACCATACCGCCGGTCCTGATGCTGGGCGGCTACCTGCTGCTGCTGCGCGAGGCCCGTCATGCCGACGCCGAACGCGCATACCTCCGCGCCAACGCCGAGTACCAGGAGGTCCAACGGCGGCTGCGCGAGGCCCGCGACGCAGAACAAGCGGCGCGAGGAGGCGCGGACGGCCCGGATCATCCACATCGCCGAGCGGGTGCGGGACGAGCTCTACGACCAGTACGCGGACGACAAGCGGCGGGCCGTAGGTGATTGACGCTGGCCGCCGGGGCAGGCGCGCAGCGGCCGACGGCCAGCGGGCCGGCCGGGTAGGCCCGGTTGTTTGCTACGCTGACTGGCGTTCGTTGGGGCTGTAGCGCAGTCCGGTAGCGCACCTCGTTCGCATCGAGGGGGTCAGGGGTTCGAATCCCCTCAGCTCCACCCAGCTCAGAGCCCGATTCCGAGATGGGAGCCGGGCTCTTGCAATCTTGATGCAGCAGCAAAGTGCAGCAGTCGCTAGCCGTCAAGCTGCTCCCCCAGCCTGCGGAGCGCGTCACGGGTCATCTCGTCAGGGACCTCGGTGTATATCTCCATGGTCACTGCGATCTTGCTATGCCGCAGGATGCGCATGGCGACACGGGGATGGACGTCGAGCGCGGCAAGCAGCGAGGCGCAGGTTCGGCGCATGCCATGCGGCTTGATGTAGCGGACGTTCGCGGCTTTGCACCGGGCGGTGAAGCTGCGGTTGAAGTTCCTCGGCTCGAACGGCGTCCCGAAGCTGGTAGTGATCACCAGTCCGCTGTCCGCCACGCTTCGCCCGCCTTGCTCTGCCAAGTTGCCTGCTGCTCGGCCTGGACCTTGAGCGCGGTCGAGCAGATGACGGCAATGGCAGCGGCGCATCCGAGCCTAGTGTCTTGGTTTCCCGATGATGGAGTTGCCGCTCGGTGCGCTGGAGCTGCCAGCTCACGTCAATTTCGCATATATCGAGGTTGACGCTGGACCACGGGAGCCCCAGTACCTCGCCTCGGCGCAGGTCGAGGACCAGCATCAGGACGTATGCGCCATATAGCGGATCATGACCGGTACGGGCCGATTCAAGGAACTGGCATGCTTCGGTCACTGACCATGCCTTGACCTTGCGTGCCCGGCCGGACGGGAGCCGGACCATGGAGGCCGGGTTGCGGGTGATCAGCTCTTCCTCGTTGACGGCGTGAGTGAGCGCAGCGCGCAGTGTGTCCCGAGAGTCCCGGCATGCTCGCGGTGATAGGACTCGACGGCAGCAGTGGCCGATCGCGCAGCAGCGGCGCTTGGCTATGGCACGGCTGGCATCCTTGCCCTGGGCGCAGCACTGGCACGTCTGGCGCAGCCGGTTCAGCCATTGCCGCACATCCCGGGCCGAGAGTTTGTCCAGCCGCTTGTTGCCCAGATACGGAGCGATATGGATACGGGCAAATGTCTCGCGCACAGTCAGAGGCGGTCGGTGGCGATTCCCCCCAAGGTAGCCGAGTACGCCAAGCACTTCGCCTGCTTCACCGTCAACCTGCGCGGCGCGGGCCTATTCGGCAAGCCGGAAGGCAGCCTGGGTCCGCGGCGGCCCCGACACTGACGACCACCTAGGCTTCGACCCTCACGAGGCGAACCTCGAGCCGCTCCTTCGCGGCCTCCTGCGCCGTGGCACCTTCCTGGACCTTGGCACTCACGTGGGTCACTGGACCGTGCGCCTGGCCCGCCAGGCGGAGCGCATCGTCGCCGTCGAGGCGGTTCCCGATACCGCGGGCGTGCTCCGCCGCAACCTCGAGCTTAACGGCCTCACGGACCGCGTCGACGTCCTTGAGGTGGTGGCCTGGGATGAGACTGCGCTGCTCCTCTTCGTGGACCCGCTCCCTTGGCTACACCTGGGAGGACGGCCCCTGACTACGGCGTCCAGCGCCACCTCGTCGCCCGCCCTTCCGGCCGCCCTTCCGTCCACCCTTTCTGAGCTGCTACGAGCGGTACTGCCCTGTGTGACGGTGAGTAGCTTCCGCGTTACGTCGAGCGGTACAGTATCTTCGTGACCAGGAGTTCTGCGTTGCACGTTCCGTGTCCCGCGGTGTGGCGTTCCGCGTGTCAGCAGCTCAGAGAGAGGAGACCGTTTTCTCCATACGCCCTAGGTGAGGAGGCAGCAGCCGGCCTGGTCCTCGCGCGCCTTTCCTCAGTTAGGCGAGGGCTGCCCTCCAGCGGCCTCGGCAGTGAAGGGACCCTCATTCGATGACAAGACTCTTTAGCGGGCGGTTCGCGTTCTTGGCCGCGACGACCGCTGTCTCTCTGGCTGCCGCTCTTGTTCCGGCGTCGGCGCAGGCCGGCAGCACCCCGCTGCCGCACGGCTCTCCGTCTCCTGTTCCTGCGCCCAAGCTTCACCGGATTCTGGATCCGCCGAAGGTGAGCGCGCGTGGTATAGCCCTCCCGCACGACGCCAACGGGAATCCGGTTACCAAGCTGCCGCGGGGCGGTAAGGTGCTTCCGAGCGGGCTGGTCTTGGTTCCCGTGGCGCCGTCGAAGCTGGTCCACCGGCCGTGGAAGTCGCCGCTGCAGGACCCGCGCCCGACGGTTGACTACTCCAGGCACCCAAACACGACCACCAGCGAGAGCGTCGTCTACGAGTGTCTGTACAACTCGAACGACTTCTGCCAGGGTGCCAAGAAGACCCGCGCAGTGGGAGACCTCGTCGTACAGGACGCCACACAGGTAGTGATACAGCTCATCGTCCTGGCCATCTGGTACATCTTGAACCGGGGTGGCCCGAAGGATCCCTCGCTGTCCTTTCAGATCTACACCTGGTACCCGAAGACCCCGAGCGGCTGGCCCGCGCACAGAGCGTACCAGTGCATGGGCGTGTGGGGCTACGACAACCACCCGCACCTGGGGTCCTGCAACTCCAAGCACGGCATCTACTGGATCCTCTACCAGGCGTACAAGGGCAACAACTACGCGTTCTGGATGTGGGACACGTACTCGCACTGCTGGGAGCAGAGCGCGAAGAACCTGAGAAAGACGGGAACAGTAGAGTGGTGCGGAGTCGGTAACGACTGGCACACGTGGGCTGACTACCTGCCAAAGAAGTGAGGGGAGGTTGGCTCGGTGAGGGTCGTCTATGCGATCGAGTCAGCGGCGTGTTTCTCGCTGTTCGGTTACGGTATGGCGGAGTGGCGCTACCTGGGGCGGGAGCGGAGGATACTGGTCACCGGCCTTTGCGCGCTGGCCCTGGGGTTTCTCCTGCTGGTGCCCGGCACCAGTCCCTGGTTGTCGATTGCGACGGCGATCCTGGTAGTCGCCCTCGGGACCGTGGTCATCATCATCTTCCGCAGAGTCCAAAGAGAGGACGACGCGTAAACCGAGGTTGGTTGGGTCGAGGGCTGGCGCGGTGACGCCATGGCGTTCCGTTTCCAGCCCCGCCCGTCGATCCGGGCATGCGGTTCTCCCGCACCCGGCTAACCGACATCCTTCACCGGCGGTGTTCGGCCGGAGCCCGCCAGGCTCGATTTGGCCTGGGTGCGGCGACGATGCCATCGAGGGAGATCAGGCCGAGCTGGTTAGACGCTCGGTAGACCTGGGCGGAGCCCACGTCTTCCCTTGCGGGTGCAGCACGAACGTGCAGCAGCCACACTGACGCCCATGACACCTCACTGACCTTCGGTACTGGCCGGACCTGCTTCAATGACCTTCATCAACCGCACCGCCAATTGTTTGCAACCAGGAGGTCACGTGATCCAGACGCGAACTATGACGGCCTGCCTGTCGT
>CAWCII010000020.1:0-56018 GCA_963795575.1 uncultured Actinomycetes bacterium
CTATCCCGCCATCCGGGACGGCGATGACCCGGTGAGCAGGTCCCTGGGTACCCGGCGGTCGGCGCCGAGGTCGTGGAAGAGCTGCCGGGCCAGCGTCGGATCCAGCTCCACGGCGTCGCCGGCGGTGGTCGGGTAGTTGGCGTTGGCGATCGGCACGGTCGTGGTCTGCGGGTTGCGCAACGCGAACGCGGCCTGGATGAGCTGGTACAGGTGGGTCCCGGAGTTGACGGTGAGGGACCCGGCGGTGCCGAACGCGGCGGGGATGGATTCAAACGGGTTGAGAATGGTCCCGGTGCTGGTCAGCTTCGACAGCAGCGACTTGAGGAACAGCCGCTGGTCCTGGATCCGCTGCAGGTCCTGGTTCGAGAAGTCGTGCCGGTCGCGCACGTAGCCGAGCGCCTCGCCACCGCTGAGTGTCTGGCAGCCCGCCTTGAGGTTCAGGCCGGAGGCCTGGTCCTTCAGCGGCCCGGGCAGGCACATGCGCACTCCGCCGACCGCGTCCACCACGCTGACGAAGCCGCCGAACCCGACGCCCATGTAGTGGCCGATGCGCAGGCCGGTGAGGTTCTGCACGGTCTCCGCCAGCAGCCTGGGGCCGCCGAACGAGTACGCGGCGTTGATCTTGTCGTACCCGTGCCCCGGGATCGGCACGTACGAGTCGCGCGGCAGGCTCACCAGCACGGCCCGCGTTCCGTTGGACGGGATGTGCAGCAGCATGATCGTGTCAGACCGGTGGCCGCCGATGTCGCGCCCGGTGGAGTACTGGCGCTCCTGTGCGCGGGTCAGTCCCTGCCGGCTGTCCGATCCGGTGATGAGCCAGTTCGACCCGGCCGAGGCGGCCGGCCGGCCGCGGTAGTCGACGAGCACGTTCTGCCGGTGAAGCCTGGAGTCGAGGTAGAAGTACAGGCCGGCCGACACGAGCAGGACCAGCACGACGAGCCCAGCGATGATCTTGATCCACCGGCCCGGCCTGCGCCAGCCGCTCCGGCCGGACCCGCGGGGCGGCCGGCCCGTCTGGACGGGCGGCTGTTCCGGCCACACGCCCGGCTGGCCGGTACCGCTGCCGTAGCGGGTGCCCGCCGAGCCGGCACCCGGTCGGCCGGTGCCGGCTGGCCGGTGCCAGGCTGGCCGGTACCGGCCTGGGTCCTGCCACCCGGCAGCCGCACGGTGGGATCGGCCGGCCCCGCCCCGGACGCGCTACCGCCCCCGGACGGTACGCGCGACGGGCTGTCGCGGTACCAGCCCTCGGGCCACTCGCTCATGTGGTTCCTTCCACCGGGCGACCACAGGTCGCAGCGGGACGGGCGGCCGCGGCCACCCCGGCCGCGACGGTCACTGCCGCTGGCGTGCCCGCCAGCCCTCCGCGGCTCCATTGTGCTACCCGGATCGGGCTGGCCTGACCATGCCGCGCCGAGAATCCAGGAACCTGGAAGTCCGCCTCGCCCCGCCGTCCGCCCGCTAGCTGTACTCGGTCACAACGTCGGTGACAGCTGGCTGGCTAGCCCGCGACCGGGTGCTCGCCATTCCTGGCCGCCGGGCGGTAGATGAGCAGCAGCACGTCCGGGCCGACCTTGCGCGACTCGACCAGCGTGAGGTCGGCCGCGCCGCCGTCCTCCCGGAACAGCCGCTTGCCCCGGCCGAGCACCACCGGATGCACGACCAGGTGGTACTCGTCGATCAGGTCGTGCTCACGCAGCGTGCCGACCAGCGTCGCGCTGCCGGCGACGAGGATGTCGCCGGCGTACCGGTCCTTGAGCCCGGCGACCCCGGCCGGGACGTCACCCGAGATGACCGTCGTGTTCTGCCAGGCCGGCTCGGTGAGCGTAGCCGAGACGACCACCTTCGGCATGTTGTTCATCCGGACCGCGAACTCGCCGGCGGATTCCTCCATGGCCGGCCATGCGGCGGCGAACCCCTCGTAGGTGACGCGGCCGAGAAGCTGGGCGTCGCTGCTCATGAGCTCGTCGAACTTGAACTTGTCGCCGTCGGGTGCGGGGGAGCGGAATGACCAGCCGCCATGCTCGTAGCCCTCGGCACCGCCCGGATCCTCGATGATGCCGTCCAGCGAGATGAACTCGGTGACGACCAGCTTGCCCATCGTGATCTCCTCTCGTGAGTTCTTCACCTTAGACCGCCGTGCGGTCCCGCCAGGCCGGCCTGAGCGCGACCAGGATCAACGCCGCCATCAGGGCGAAGGCGGCCGGGTAACCGGTGCAGCCGACGAACAGGCCGAACGCGGCCGGGCCGGCCCCGTAGCCCACGTCGTAGGCCATGTTCCACAGGGCGCTGACCATGCCGTACCCGGATGCCGGCACCCGGTCCATCATCAGGGCCAGGGTGGACGTCTGGCAGATCCCGAAGCCGGTCCCGAACGCGGCCATCGCCACGGTCAGCGTGGCCAGGTTCGCGGCCCAGACCAGGCCGCCCATCCCGGCGGCGGCGATCAGCAGCCCGGGAATCAGCAGCTGGCCATGACCGTGCCGGTCACCGCGCCACGGCCCACCAGCGGCCGATCGTCGCGGTGATCGCCTGGGCGAACAGGCCGGCGGCGGCGACGTTGCCCGAGGCCCCGACGGCCAGCGGGACGAACGCGACCACCACGCCGGCCGATACGGTGGTGGCCGCGAACGCCAGCGCCGGGCGCAGTTGCTCCTGGCGGCGCAGGTCGGCCAGCAGCCCGATCGGCTGCTCGCCGCCCGGGTCCGCCGCGGCCCCGCGGTCAGCCGGCCACACCGGACAGCCAGGGCACCGCCGCCAGCGGCGCGAGCGCGGCGACGGCCGCGATGCCGATGACCACCGAGTAGCCGAAATGCCCGGCCAACCAGACGCCGGACGGCAGCGCCACCACTCCCGGCACGCAGCACACCACGCCGGACAGGCCGACCGCCTCGCCCCGCCGTTCCCGCGGCACCAGTGAGGCCACCAGCGTGCTCGTCACCACCATGAGCAGGCCGAAGCCCAGGCCGCGGACCAGGCTGACCGCGACGATGATGGCGACCCGGCCGGAGGCCAGCAGCAGCAGGGCCGGCGCGCCGAGCAGCGTCAGCCCGAGAGCCAGCACCGGCGGGCTGCCGAGCCTGTTCATCAGCCCGGGCGCGGCGAACTCGGCCGCCACGCCGGCCAGCATCAGCACCCCGGTGACCAGCCCTGCGCCCCCGCTGCCCGCGCCGGCCGCCATGGCGTACAGCGGCGTCACCGACAGCATGAGATAGAAGCTGGTCAGGGTGCCCAGGGAACAAAGGAACACCAGGACCAGGCGGCCGGAGATGATCGCCGCCCTGGGCGTGTCACGGCCGGTTCCGGCGGCGGGCTCTGCGTACGTCAAAGTGCTCATGGCACGACGCTAGGAGGGCAAGCGGAACCTGATAAGTTCCAATTTCGTGGCGATTCAGTGGTCCGGTTTGAGCCCGGGGCTGCTGCTGCGGCTTGACCGCGACAGCAGCCAGCCGCTCCGGGTCCAGCTGGAATCGGGGCTCCGCGAAGCGATCAGGGACGGCCGGCTGCAGCGGGGTGAGCGGCTGCCGTCGTCCCGTGAACTCGCGCGTGAGCTCGGCACCAGCCGCGGGCTGGTGCAGGAGTGCTACACCCAGCTGCTGGCCGAGGGGTACCTGACCAGCCGGGCCGGCTCGGCCACCCGGGTCGCCGCGGCCGCCAGCCCGCTGCCGCCAGGCGCTGGCCGCCCGGCCCGCCCGGCCGCGGCTGATCGCCGACTTCCAGCTGGGCGTGCCCGACCTGAGCAGCTTCCCGCGCGGCGACTGGGTGTGGGCCATGCGCGAGGCCTGCAGCCGGATGGCCCCGCCTGACCTCGGCTACGGCGACCCGCGCGGCAGCCCCGCGTTCCGCGAGGTGCTCTCCGCCTACCTGCGGCGGGTGCGGGCGGCGGCCGCGGGCGCCGAGCGCATCATCGTCTGCAACGGGTTCGCCCAGGGCGTCGGCCTGGTCATGCGGGTACTGGCCGGAACGGGGGTCCGGTGCGTGGCCTTCGAAGACCCGGGTTACGGCGACCCCGGCACCAGCGAGTCGATGAAGGCGGCGCGGGCGGCCGGAATCCGGATCGCCCACGTGCCCGTGGACGACCTCGGCCTGGACGTCGCCGCGCTTGAGGCCAGCGGGGCCCGCGCCGTCGTGGTCACCCCGGCGCACCAGTCACCCACCGGCGTCGTGCTGGCGGCCCCGCGCCGCCACGCGCTGGTGGAGTGGGCCGGCCGCCGGGACGCGTTCATCATCGAGGACGACTACGACTCGGAGTTCCGCTACGACCGTGAGCCGGTCGGGCTGCTGCAGGGCATCGCCCCCGGCCGCGTTTTCGCTCTCGGCACGGTGAGCAAGTCGCTGGCCCCGGCGATCAGGCTCGGCTGGGTGCTCGCGCCGTCGCCGCTGGCCGGCGCGGTGGCGGAGGAGAAGCGCACGAGCGATCGCGGCTCCTCCGGCCTGGACCAGCTCGCGGTCGCCGCGCTGCTCGAGTCCGGGCGGTACGACCGGCACCTGCGCCGGATGCGCGCGACCTACGCCGGGCGCCGTGACGCGCTGATCGGCGCGCTCGCGCGGCAGGCGCCGGGCGTCAGGCTGACCGGCCTGGCCGCGGGCTTCCACGCCGTCGCGCACCTGCCGGGCTCCGCCGGCGAGCGGGAGGTCGTCAGCGCCGCCCGGCGGCGCTCCGTCGGCCTGTACGGGATGAGCCTCTACCGCGCCAGCGGCGCGACGGCCCCGGCTCAGCTCGTGCTCGGCTTCGGCAATGTCAGCGAGCGCGCGATCGAGTCAGGCATCGGTGCCGTGGCCGACCTGCTGCGCTGAAGGGTGCTCCGCGCCCGGGTGCTGCTCGTCGTGCGCCCGCTGGCGGCGGAAGCCGGGCAGCAGCCGGGCCAGGACGAGGGCGCCGGCGATGCACGCCAGCCCGCCGGAGACCACGGACGCCGTGTCGCCGAAGCGCGGCGGCTACCGCCCCGGCCTCCAGGTCGCCCAGCCGCGGGCCGCCGGTGACCACGGCCATCTGCAGGCCCTGCAGGCGGCCCCGCAGCGCGTCCGGCACCGAGAGCTGGATGATGGTGTTGCGGAACACCGCCGAGATGACGTCGGCCCAGCCCGCCACCGCCAGCAGCACCAGCGCGGCCGGCAGCCAGGACACCAGGCCGAAGCCGGTGATCGCCAGGCCCCACACGATGACCGCGATGATCACCGCCCGGCCCTGGCGCCGGACCCGGCCGACCCAGCCGGTCGTCAGCGCGCCGATCAGCGCCCCGGCGCCGGGAGCGGCGTAGAGGAAGCCGACCGTGGCGGCGCCGCCGCCGAACACGGTGCTAGGCCAGCGCGGGGAACAGGGCGCGGGGCATGCCGAACACCATGGCGTTGATGTCGATCAGGTAGGCGCCCTGGATGGCCTGGCGGCCGCGCAGGAAGCGGAAGCCCTCGATGATCGAGCGCAGCCCGGGCGGGTGGCCGCCGCCGGCCCGGCGGCTGCGGGGAGATCAGGAACACCGCCAGCAGCGAGGCGCCGAAGCTGGCCACGTCCAGCCAGTACACGAACCGGATCCCGGCCCCGGCCAGCAGCAGCCCGGCCGCCGCCGGGCCCGCGACCGCGCCCAGCTGGAACAGCGCCTGGAACATGGCGTTGGCGGCGGACACCTCCGAGCGCCGGACCATGTTCGGACCATGGCGTTGCGCGCGGCGCTGTCGAAGCCGCTCAGCCCGGCGGCCAGGGCCGGGAGGACGAACAGCGGCCACAGCGACGGGGCCGGGTCCGCGTTGACCGCCAGGCCGGCGCTGCACACCGCCGCCAGCGACTCGACCACCAGCAGCATGCGGCGGCGGTCGATGGCATCGGCCACCGAGCCGCCGACCAGCGACCCGATGACCAGCGGGAACAGCTGGCCAGCGAGACCAGCCCCACGTCGAGCGACGAGCGGGTCAGCTGGTACACCTGGTAGGGCACCGCGACCGCGGTCAGCTGGGTGCCCAGGACGGACACCAGCTGCCCGCCGAACAGGGCCCGGAAATCGCGGGACCGCCGCAGCGGCGTGATGTCGATGAGCAGGCGCCGGGCCAGCCGCCGTGTGTCCCTGGTCCAGGCCGTTCTCTTTCCGGGCGCTCACCGCGTCCCCGTGGTGGCGCGGCTAGGCGTCGGCCTCGTCCTGGACGTGGACGGCGGCTTCCTCGGCCCCGGCGGCCCCGCCGTCGATCCCCACATCGCGCGCGACCAGGTCGGGCTCGGTGTCCGGATGCGCTCCCTCGTCCTCGGTGACCAGGCCGGCCCGGGGTTCGGGGTAGTCACTGGCCAGCGGGGCGTCCTGGGGAAGATCCCCTCCGTGTAGGGGTCAGGCTCCGGCTCTTCTTCCGCGAGCAGCTGGTCGAGCGACTCGCCGGCCCGCTCCTCCGACAGCGTCGTGCCGAAGCCCTCGCCTGCCGACCACCGGTCCGGCGGCACTATCCCCGCGTCCAGCGGATCGTCGCCGGGGTCACCGTCCAGGGTGTCCGACGCATCCAGCGTGCCGTCGTCCTCGGGGTCGTTCTCCTCGAGGTCGGATGACGATCGTACGTGTCGTCGGGCATGACGCGCTCATCCTCCTCGGCTGGCCGGACTTCGCCTCACCGGCACCCTACCCGGCCCCGCGCCTGGCGCGGGAGGCCGGGTCCGGGAGGCGTCCGGCATGCACCGTCGGGGGCCACGCGCCGCCTGCCGGCGCGTGGCAGCATGGGCCGGTGGATCGCCCCGATACCCGCGAGCTGTGGAACGCCGAACGCGCCGGCCGACGGAGCTGTCGCGGGCCGGGTTCGACATCCGGGACCTGGTCACACCCCGGCGTTCCCCGCCGGGCTGCCTGCCGGTCGCCGGGCTGAACACCGCTGATCCGGCCGGGCCCCAGGTCGTGGCGCTCGATATGCCGAGTCTACCGCCGAACGGGCCGCCATCCTCGGCGCGGTGCCGCCCCCCGGTCGGGCAGCTGGGCTGCCCCGGCCGCTGGAGCCGAGCCGGTGCAGGAGCTTGCCGTCCACGCCGTGCACGTTGATCACCCCGAGCCCGGCGCCGGGGACGACATCGGTCCTGGCCGCGTTCTGCTTCCCGTAGCTGACGTAGATCTTCCCGCCCAGGTTCTGGATTCCGAACGGGCACCGGGTTCAACGCCACCCTGGAGGAAGATGGCGATATGACCGCAATGACCCCAGGCCAGCTCACCGGGGACGTGCTCGCCGCCTATTCCGGCACGCCGGAGCCGCGGCTGCGTGAGCTGCTCACCGCCCTCATCGGCCATCTGCACGCGTTCGTCGCGGCGACCCGGCTGACCCCGGCCGAATGGCAGGCGGCGGTCGCGTTCCTCACCGCCACCGGGCAGAAATGCGACGCCGAGCGGCAGGAATTCGTCCTGCTGTCCGATGTCCTCGGCCTGTCCTCCCTGGTCAACCTGGTCAACGCCGCGCCGGGCGCCACCGAGTCCACGGTGCTCGGCCCGTTCTACGTCCCCGGCGCGCCGCGGCGCGCGACGGGGGAGCAGATCGGCCGGCCCGAAGACGGCAGCCTCACCCTGGTCCGCGGCCGGGTGACCGATCTCGCCGGACGCCCGCTGGCCGGCGCCACCCTGGACGTCTGGCAGTGCAGCAGCAACGGGCTCTATGACGTCCAGGATCCCGGCCAGCCGCCGTTCAACCTGCGCGGCGTGTTCGTCACCGGGCCGGACGGCGGATATGAATTCCGAACGGTGCGCCCGGCCAGCTATCCCATTCCCGTCGACGGGCCGGTGGGTGACCTGCTGCGCGCGGCCGGCCGCGGCCACTGGCGCGCCGCGCACATTCACGCCATCATCTCCGCGCCCGGTCACCGCGGCGTGACCACGCATATCTTCGACGCCGACAACCCCTACCTGGACCGCGACGCGGTCTTCGGCGTCAGGGACTCCCTGGTCAAGCCGTTCCGTCTGGCCGGCCCGGGAGATCCGGCCGACGTCAGCTACGTGGCCGAGATGAACTTCAGCCTGGCTCCCGTGCCGCCCGCGCCGGCCATCCGGTAGCGCCGCGCGGCGGCCCGTGCGGTAGACAGGTCCCGTGCAGATAGGCGTGGTGTTCCCGCAGACCGAGATCGGCGCCGACGCCGGCGGCGTCCGCGCGTACGCCCGGAGGGTGGAAGAACTCGGGTTCGCCCACGTGCTGGCCTACGATCACGTCCTCGGCGCCGACCCGGCGGTGCACCAGGGGTGGGACGGTCCGTACGACGTGCGCACGACCTTCCGCGAGCCGATGGTGCTCTTCGGCTACCTGGCCGCGCTGACCTCCCTGGAGCTGGTGACCGGCATCATCATCCTGCCGCAGCGGCAGACCGCCCTGGTGGCCAAGCAGGCCGCCGAGGTGGACCTGCTCACCGGCGGCCGGTTCCGGCTGGGCATCGGCCTGGGCTGGAACGCGGTGGAATACGAGGCGCTGGGCAAGAACTTCACCGATCGCGGCCGCCGGATGACCGAGCAGGCCGGCCTGCTGCGCCGGCTGTGGACCGAGCCGTCGGTCACCTTCGCGGGCGAGCACGAGCGGGTCACCGGCGCGGGCCTCGCGCCGCTGCCCGTGCAGCGCCCGATCCCGCTCTGGATCGGCGGCTCCTCCCGTCCCGCCTACGTCCGGGCCGGCGGCTCGGCGACGGGTGGTTCCCCCAGGTGCCGCCGGGGCCGCGCCTGGACGAGGCCCGGTCGGTGGTCGAGCAGGCCGCCGCGGAGGCGGGCCGCGACCCGGCCGGGCTCGGCATGGAAGGGCGGGTCAGCTGGGGCGAGGGCGGAGTGAGCAAGCTGACCGAGCACGCGCGCCGGTGGCGTGAGGCCGGCGCGACGCACCTCTCGGTCAACACGATGGGCGCCGGGTTCGCCTCGGTCGACGAGCATCTGTCGGCCCTCACCGCCGCTGCCGATGCTCTCGGCCTCGGCCCGGGGCCGCGTGAATCACCGGCGGAGGCGCGCCGGGCCGGGTAACGCCCGCCCTCGTTCCCCGGCTTGCCCGCGGTCGTCCGGCCGCGTGGGCGTGCGCGTCCCGGGCCGCCGGGGTACGTTAGGCGGCCCGGCTCCGGCTACCGGCTGGTCGAGGAGATGGCGGGCTGCGGTCCCGGCCCGGCGCTGACCGGCCCGCCGCGGGCGTAGCGCTCGGCGAACCGGCGCAGGATGGCCGGTGGGTGGGTGACCTGGCTGCGGCGGGCCAGCGCCTTGAGCTCGCCGGCCTGGCCCGGCTCGAAGTAGCCGGCGTGCTTGTAGACGTCGATCCGGGTGCACAAGCCGTCGGCGTCCAGCTCGGGATGGAACTGGGTGGCGTAGACGTTCGCGCCGATCCGGAACGCCTGCACCGGGCAGGCCGCGGAGCTGGCGAGCGCGACGGCGTGGCCGGGCAGCGCGCTGATCGCCTCCTTGTGGCCGCCGAACGCGTCGAATGTGCCGGGCAGCCCGCGCAGCAACGGGTCCCGCGGCCCTCCGGGGTGAGGGTGACGGTGACGCAGCCGACCGGCTCGGTGTACCGGCGGTCCACCACCGCCCCCTGATGGCTGCCCAGCACCCCGATGCCGTAGCAGGCGCCGAGGAACGGGAAGTCCGCGCTGACCACCTGGTCGAGCAGCCCGTGCAGGTCAGCCTCGACCCGCCGCTGCAGCGGCGATTTCAGCTCGCCGGGGTCGCTGTAGTTGAACGGGCCGCCGCCGAGCAGGATCCCTGACCAGTCCCGCGGATCGACGTCACCCAGCGCCCGCTGCTCCAGCCGCACCCGCCGCAGGTCGCGTTCGGCCAGGCCGGCAAAGGTCAGGAACGACGCGTACTCGTTGTCGGCCGCGGCATCGTCGGCCCGGATGCTCAGCAGCAGGAACGGCTTCACCAGGTCACTCTAGTAAGCCCAGGTCCCTGGTGCATCCAGATCGGCCCGGCCGGCGGCCCGGCCCGGGCGGCTCACAGGTCGATGCGATCCCACGCCTGATGCCCCGGCAGATCCAGGCCGAAGCTGTCCGGGTTGACGCCGAGCGCCTCGGCGGCCTCCAGCGCGATCCGCTGCGCGGCCACGGTCAGCGGGAAGATCGACAGCAGCTCTCCCAGCTCGTCGCGGGCCACCCGGGTGACCGGGACTCCCGCCTCTTCGGCGGCGTGGGCCACCTCGGCGATCCTGGCCGACCAGCTCCCGCCGCCGTCGAGGCAGACCAGCCGGTCATGCTCGCCCAGGGCCACCGAGGGGCCGTGCAGGAACTGCTCCACCGCCAGGCCCTCGCTGGCCAGGTAGGCGGCCTCGCGGATCTTCAGCGCTCCCTCGGCGGCGGTCCACTGGTTGATGCCGCCGCCGATGAACTCGATCAGCCGCCGCGGCGGCGGCTGATCGTCGTGCGGGGTGCGGTAGGCGTCATCGACGGCCGGCGGCACGTCGCCTACCCCGGGGATATCCGCGCCGAGCGCTATCGCCAGCTGCGTCGCGCGCAGCAGGGCCCCGAGGTGGCTGGCCGTGTAGGCCGACGAGCGTTCCCGCTCCACCGTCGTCAGGTCCGCGCCCTCGACGCCCAGCCCGGAAATCTGGACGATCTCCGCGCCCCGGACGCGGGCAAGCTGGATGGCCCGCGCGGTGTACCGCTTGGCGCCGGTATGAGTGAGGGCCAGCAGGGCGCCGTCCGGCCCGGGCAGCGGCCCGTCCACTGCGGCGTCGGCGGACTGCGCGGCGGAGGCGTCCAGCCCGGCCGCGCGCAGCAGCGCGGCCGCCTGGCTGGCCGCGTGCCAGCTGGTCCCGGTCCCGATCACCAGCACCCGGCGGTCGCGCAGCCGTTCCGCCGCCCCGAAGGCGGGCTCCGGATCGTGCAGGATCCGGTCCAGCGCCTCGGCCTGGCCGTCCATCGTCTGCCGCATCGCGCTGACCGCGGGCCCGGTGGCCGACATGACATCCTCCTTGCTCCCGGCTCAGCGCCCGGGATCTCCGTGCCTTGCGTGCTCAGTCGAACCGGCGGGCGCTCGGATAGCGCTGGCCGCCGTCGACGACGATGTTCGCGCCCGTGATCCACGATGCCCGCTCCGACAGCAGGAAGGCGACCACGTCGGCGATCTCCTCCGGGCGGCCGAGGCGGCCGAACGGGAACTGGGTGCCCAGGAACCCGGCGAAGTCCCCCGGGTTGTCGCGGGCGAAAGCCTCCCATGACCCGCCGGGGAACATGACGGATCCCGGGCTGACCGCGTTCACCCTGATGCCGGCCGGCGCCAGTTCCTGGGCGGCGGTCGCCGCGAGCTGGATCTCCGCCGCCTTGGCGGCGGCGTAGGCGGTGCGCGGGGCCGGGCGCATTCCGGTGATCGAGGAGATGATCACGACGGCGCCGCCGCCAGCGGCGCGCAGGTGGCTGAGGCGGCCCGGATCAGCTCCGCGGCATGGCCCGCGTTGAGCGCGAACGTCGCGGTGAACTCGCCGGGGCCGGAATTGGCCAGGTTGCCGCCGCCGACGGTGCCGCCCGCGTTGGCCACCAGGCAGTCCAGGCCGCCCAGCGCGGCCGCGACCTCACCGACCGCGCGGTTCAGCTCGGCCGTGCTGGTCACGTCGGCCACCGCGGTGGCCGACGGCGTCCCCCGGCCGGCCAGCCGCCCGGCGGCGGCGGCCAGCCCGTCGCCGTCCCGGGCGACGAGCCCGACCGCCGCTCCCTCGGCGGCCAGCGCGTCGGCGATGGCGAAGCCGATGCCCCGGCTGCCCCCGGTGATCAGCGCGCGGCTGCCTTGCAGGCCGAGGTCCATGGTCGGCTCCAATCCGGGGCGGGCGAGGGCGGCGGGCCGCGGCCGGCCGGGCTTGCGCCCTTTGAAACCATATGATGGCCAGATCGATGCCGTCAGCGTTACCGTCGTGGCCTGCTGCCAGCTCGCCCCGGTGCTGGGTGACCCGGCGGCCAACCGCGAGCTGGCCGCCGACGCGGTGGCGGGCGCCGCCGCGCAGGGCGCCGGGGTGATCGTGCTGCCCGAACTGGTCTCCAGCGGTTATGTCTTCGAGAGCCAGGCGGAAGCCAGAGCCTGCGCGGAGCCCGCCGACGGGCAGACCGTGGCGCTGTGGGCCCGGCTGGCCGCCGAGCACGGGGTCGTCATCGTCGCCGGGTTCTGCGAGGTCGCCGACGGCACGGTGTACAACAGCGCCGCGCTGGTGGATCACGGCACGCTCCGCTGCGTCTACCGCAAGGCGCACCTGTGGGACCGGGAGCGGCTCTGGTTCACCCCCGGCAGCGCCGCCCCTCCGGTGCTGGCGACCCGGTACGGCCGGGTCGCCGTGATGATCTGCTACGACCTTGAGTTCCCCGAATGGGTGCGGCTGCCCGCGCTGGCCGGGGCGCAGCTGCTGTGCGCGCCGGTCAACTGGCCGGCCGCGCCGCACCCGGACGGCGAGCGGGCGGCCGAGATCGTGCGGGTCCAGGCCGGTGCCGGCGTCAACCGGATGTTCATCGCCGCCTGCGACCGGACGGGGGAGGAGCGCGGCGCCGCGTGGGTGTCCGGCTCGGTCATCGTTGACCCGGACGGATGGCCGCTGGCCGGCCGGCCCAGGCCGGGCCCGTCACCATCGCCGCCGGGTGCCGGCTCGGCGACGCGCTGGACAAGGGCGTCAGCCCGCTGAGCGACATTCACCGCGACCGTCGGCCCGAGCTGTACCACCGCGTCGCCGAACCGGCCGCGCGGACCGCGCCCCGGCCCGGCGCCCGGTGAGGACCGCGGCCGGGGCCCGGATGGCTGCCGCGTCACGGCCGGTCCCGCCGCCGGGCCGGGGCTCAGCGGCTGGTGGCCGGCGGCGCGCGACCTCATGGTCACAGCAGCGCCACCGGCACCGGGGAATCCGCACATCGATAACAAGTTGTGATAATTCTCGGCCCGGGTTGCTATGCGGCTGGGCCTATGCTCGCGCAAACCCGCAGCCAGGGGCTACGCTCCGCTCCGGGGTCCCTGCAGGAAACCGGTCACGAAGGAAGGCGGCCGCGATGACCCGACGGCGCGCAGCCCAGATGCTCAAGCCGGAGCCCGGTCCGCGAGCCAGCCGGCCGGCGGCACCACCGCGACGCGGGCCGAAGACCGGCTCGCGCCGGGCCAGGACGCTGGCCGCGTGCGCCGTCGCCGGGGCCGCTGGTCCTGGCCGGCCTGCGCCAAGAGCAACTCCGCCGGCTCGGTCTCCGGCTCGACCGGCGCCTTCGGCTCGGTGCCGGCCGCCACCGGCACCGCCCACGCCGGCACGCTCACCTGGGCCGAGGCACCGGGATCCTCGCCGACCTGGATCTTCCCGGTGACCCCGGGCGCCAACCTGTCCACCGGCACGACGAGCGACTTCCAGGACGAGATGTGGCGGCCGCTGTACTGGTTCCCCAACGGGGTCAGCCCGACCATGGTGCCGTCCATGAGCCTGGCCTACCCGCCGGTGTACTCCAACGGCGACAAGACCGTGACCGTCCGGATGAAGACGAGCTACCGCTGGTCGGACGGCCAGCCCCTGACCGCCAAGGACGCGCTGTTCTACATCGACGAGGTACGGGCCGCGGTGCGGGAGAGCGGGTCGAACTGGGGCTACTACACCCCGCACCTCGGGCTGCCCGACCAGGTCGTCCAGCGCCAGCACCCCGAACGCCACCACGCTGGTGCTGCACCTGAACAAGGCGGTCAACCCGGTGTGGTTCACCGACGACCAGCTGTTCTACATCCAGCCGATGCCGGTGCACGCCTGGGCCAAGGCCTCGCCGAACGGCCCGATCCTGAACTTCACCAACCCGGCGAACGCGAAGAAGATCTACGACTTCCTGGCCAAGCAATCCGGCTCCACCGGCAGCTACGCGACGAACCCGCTGTGGCGGGTCGTGGACGGCCCGTACCGGCTGACCTCGTTCAACAACACCACCGGGGCCTACACGATGGCGCCGAACCCGAGGTACGGCGGCCCGACCTCGGCCAAGGTGCCGACCCTGCAGGCGGTGCCTTACACCTCCGACACCGCCGAGTTCAACGCGGTCCTGTCGCACAGCATCGACGTCGGCTACATGCCGCTGTCCGACGTGCCGCAGCTCGCGGCGGTCAAGGCGGCCGGGTACCACGTCTTCGGCTATCCCGACTTCGGGTTCGCCTACGCGAACTACAACTTCGCCGACAAGACCGGTGACTTCAACCACGTCATCAACCAGCTCTACATCCGGCAGGCGCTCGCGCACCTGGAAGACGAGGAGGGCTACATCAAGGCCTTCTTCCACGGCGCCGGCGGCGTCGCGTACGGGCCGATTCCCGCGGTGCCCACGTCGCCGTACGCCCCGGCGGACGCGCTGAAGAACCCGTACCCGTACAGCGTCAGCGCCGCGGTCAGCCTGCTGAAGTCGCACGGCTGGCACGTGGTTCCCGGCGGCACCAGCACCTGCGCCAAGCCGGGCACCGGGGCCGGCGAGTGCGGCAGCGGGATACCGGCCGGGACCAGGCTGGCGTTCAACGTGCTGTACGCCAGCGATCCGGCCATCTTCGGCCAGCAGCTGACCGCCTGGGCGTCGGATGCCAAGAAGGCCGGCATCAATATCTCGCTGGTCAGCGGCACATTCAATCACGTCATCGACGTCGCGGACGACCCGGGTTCGCCGAAGACCATCAACCAGTGGGCGGTGGCGGTCTACGGCGGCTACACCGACGCGAACTACCCGACGACCCAGGGCATCTTCAGCACCGGCGGATCCTTCAACGGCGGGTTCTACGAGAACCCCGAGGCGGACAAGCTGATAACCGCGTCGGTCACCAGCAGCAACCCCAGCGCGGTGAAGGCCGAGGCGCAGTACCTCACGCAGCAGCAGCCCAGCCTGTTCCAGCCCAACTACGACCAGATCATCGTGTGGAGGAACAACGTGTCCGGCCAGCCGGCCGCGATCAAGGCGATGACCCAGTACTACCTCAACACGGAGCTGATGTACCTGACCAACTAGCCGGGCGCGTGACGCACGGGTGCGTCACCTGAGCAGAGGCATACGGTGTGACGGCTTACCTCATCCGCCGCGCGGCATCGGCGATCGTGGTGCTCTTCGGCGTCTCGATCTTCATCTTCTTCATGCTGCACGTGATCTACCCCACGCCGGCCATCGACGTGCTCGGCCCGCACGCGAACAAGTTCTCCGTCGCGCAGTGGAACCGGCAGCACGGCTTCGACGACCCGTGGATCGTGCAGTACCTGCGCTACCTCAACCAGCTGCTGCACGGGAACCTCGGCTACTCCTACAAGCTGAACCAGAGCGTGGCCGCGCTGTTCCGGGAGCGCTGGCTGCGCAGCGCCTACCTGTCCGGCATCACGCTGCTCCTGTCGGTGGTGATCGCGATCCCGCTCGGCATCTACCAGGCGATCCGGCGGAACACGGCCGGCGACGCCGTGGTGACCACGGGGGCGTTCGTCACCTACGCGATGCCGGACTTCTTCCTCTACCTGATCGCGATCCAGGTGTTCGCGATCACCTTCCCGATATTCAGTTACGAGGGCCCGCAGACCACCTCCATGATCTCGATCATCACCAACTGGCGGGCCATGACCCTGCCGATCGTCTGCCTGACCCTGCTGGAGCTGGCCGGGTACTCCCGGTACATGCGGTCGGCGGCGATCGACACGCTGGCCCAGGACTACATCAAGGCGGCCCGGGCCAAGGGCCTGCCGGAGCGGCTGGTGCTGTGGCGGCACCTGCTCCGCAACGCGTTCCTGCCGATGATCACCCTGATCGGCCTGTCGATCCCCGCCCTGCTGGCCGGCAACCTGATCTGCGAGGCGGTCTTCAACTTTCCCGGCCTCGGGCTGCTGTTCTACGACAGCCTGGGCACCGCCGACTACCCGGTCCTGCTCGCTTACACGCTGGTCGGCGCGGCCCTGACCATCGTGGGCAACTTCGTCGCCGACATCGCCCTGACCGTCGCCGACCCGCGGATCCGGCTGGTCTGACCGCTCGTGTTCTCCAGGAGATGACCCGTGACTAACATCGCCCCGGAACTCCCGCCGCCTGGGGTGGCGCCCGAGCCCGAGGGCGGCGCGGTCGGCCCGGTGCAGAGCGGCTGGCGGCTGGCCGCACGGGAGTTCGCCGAGAACAAGCTCGCGGTCCTGGGGCTCGCCGCGCTGATCTTCTTCGTGGTCTTCTGCTACCTCGGGCCGCTGGCCTACCACGGCGGGCTGACGTCCGACCTCGTCGCCACCAACCAGCCGCCCGGCGCCGGGCACCCGCTGGGCACCGACAACCAGGGCTTCGACGTGCTCGAGGAGCTGATGGTCGGCGGGCGCGCCGCGCTGGAGATCGGCTTTCTCTCCGCGGTCATCGGGATGGTCTGGGGCGCGATCTGGGGCGCGGTGTCCGGCCTGGCCGGGGGGCTGCTCGACGGGTTCCTGATGCGGATCGTGGACGTCCTGCTGTCGATCCCGTTCCTGTTCGTCGTGCTGATCGTCGCGGTCCGCTACGGCGCGTCGGTCCTCGGGCTCAGCCTGATCATCGGGATCTTCACCTGGCAGGTCCCGGCCCGGCTGGTCCGGGGCGAAGTGCTCACGCTGCGGGTGCGGGACTTCGTCTCCGCGGCCCGCGCGGCGGGAGCCGGGCGGATGCGGCTCATCAACCGGCACCTGCTGCCCAACTCGCTCGGCGTGATCATCGTGACCGCCACGTTCAGCGTGGCGGACGCGATCCTGGCCGTCGCCACGCTCGGCTTCCTCGGCTTCGGCCTGCAGTACCCCACCTTCGACTGGGGCGACATGCTCAACAAGGGGATAACCTACCTGCAGGACGGCTACTGGTGGCAGGTCTACCCGGTCGGGATCTGCATCATCGTGGTGGTGATGGCCTGCAACCTGCTGGGCGACGCGCTGCGGGACGCGCTCGACGTCAGGCTGCGCCGCCGGTGACTGCGGTTCCGCCCCGGCTCGCCCGGTCCCAGCCGCCGACCCAGGAGTAGCCCGGATGCCCTCAGTCCTGCAGATCAGCGACCTGTCGACGCACATTCAGCTGACCAAGTCGGTCGTCCAGGCGGTCGGCAACGTCGATCTGGCCATCGAGCCGGGCGAGGCGCTCGGGCTGGTCGGCGAGTCGGGCTGCGGGAAGTCGATGACCGGCCTGTCCATCATGGGACTGCTGCCGCCGGGCGGGGCGATCGTCGGCGGCTCGATCAAGCTGGACGGCCGGGAACTGGTCGGGCTGGGCGACCAGGAGCTGCGCGCGATCCGCGGCAACGACGTCGCCATGATCTTCCAGGATCCCCTCACCTCGCTGGATCCCACCAAGACGATCGGCTACCAGGTGGCCGAGCCGGTCCGGCTGCACCAGGGGGCGAGCAAGGCGGCGGCCACGGCCCGGGCGACCGAGGTGCTCGGCCTGGTCGGACTGCCCCGGCCGGCCGAGCGGCTGGGCGATTACCCGCATCAGCTGTCCGGCGGCCTGCGCCAGCGGGTGATGATCGCGATGGCCCTGAGCTGCGAGCCCAAGCTGCTGATCGCCGACGAGCCGACGACCGCCCTGGACGTCACCATCCAGGCGCAGATCCTGGCCCTGCTGCATGACCTCAAGGACCGGCTCGGCATGGCGATGCTGCTGATCACGCACGACATGGGGGTGATCGCCGGGCACGCCGACCGGGTCCAGGTGATGTACGCGGGCCGGATGGTCGAGGCCGCCGAGACCGGGAACCTGTTCGCGCACATGCGCCACCCGTATACGCATGCCCTGCTGGCATCCATTCCGCGGCTGAACCAGGACAACCGGCAGCGGCTGCTGTCCATCGGCGGCCTGCCGCCGGACCTGGCGCAGCCCGCCGGAGGGCTGCCGGTTCGCGCCGCGGTGCAGCCGGGCCACCGACAGGTGCCGCAGCCAGGAGCCGCCGCTGGCCGGCGAGACCCCGGAGCACCTGTTCTCCTGCTGGCACCCGGTGGACGGGCCGGCGGCGCGGGGCGGCGGCGGGCGCGGGGGCGGCGGACGGCGCGAAGGCGCGCGCGCAGGCGGTCACCGCCCGGCCCGCCGGACCCGGCCGCGACGAGGCGGCGGCACCCGCGGGAACGGCCCTGCTCGAGGTGCGGGATCTGGTCAAGGAGTTCCCGGTCACCTCCGGGGTGATCCTGCAGCGCAGGGTCGCGAGCGTGCACGCGGTATCCGATGTCTCGTTCACCGTGCCGGCCGGGGAGACGTTCGGCCTGGTCGGCGAGTCGGGCTGCGGGAAGACCACCATCGGGCGGGTGGTGACGGCGCTCGAGCGCCCGGACTCGGGCGCCGTGCTGCTGGACGGCCAGGACATTTCCGCGCTCAGCGGAGGTGAGCTGCGCAGGAAGCGCCGCGACCTGCAGCTGATGTTCCAGGACCCGTACTCGTCGCTCGACCCGAGGATGCGGGTCGGCTCGATCATCCGCGAGCCGCTCACCATCCAGCGCGTCGGGAGCCGCCAGCAGCAGGACCAGCGCGTCTTCGAGCTGCTCGACGAGGTCGGGCTGCCGCGCAACGCCGTCGAGCGCTATCCGCACGAGTTCTCCGGCGGGCAGCGGCAGCGGATCGGCCTGGCCCGGGCGCTCACCCTGAGCCCCAAGGTCATCGTGGCCGACGAGCCGGTCAGCGCGCTGGACGTCTCCATCCGGGCCCAGGTGCTCAACCTGATGAAGCGGCTGCAGGCCGACTACGGCCTGACCTACATCGTCATCTCGCACGACCTTGCGGTGGTCAAGTACATGGCCGACCGGATCGGCGTCATGTACCTGGGCAAGCTGGTCGAGATGGGCTCGGCCGACGACATCTACCAGCGCGCGGCGCACCCGTATACGGCCGGGCTCATCGCCACGATCCCGGTTCCCGATCCCGGGGTGGCCAAGGCCCGGAAGGGCGCGGGCATCAAGGGCGAGCTGCCCAGCCCGATCAAGCCGCCGTCGGGCTGCCGGTTCCGGACCCGGTGCCCGCTACGCGCAGGATCTCTGCGCCGAGGAGGAGCCGCGAGCTGCGCTCGTTCGGGCCCGGGCACGTCGCCGCCTGCCATTTCCCGCTGCAGAGCCAGCCGGCCGCGGCCGAGCCGGATGACCGCTCCCTGGACCGCAGCTCCCCCCGGTAGGCAGCCTGGCTGCTACCGAGCCGGGTGACCGCTCCCCGGACCGCAGCCCTCCGGCAGCCCCGGCCGCGCGGCGGCACGGCGCTACCCGAACGCGCCCGCGGCGGCTCCCTCGAGCGCCGCGACGGCCAGGCCGCCCAGCGAGGGAAGGTCATACCCGCCCTCCTGGACCAGCACGGCCGGCGCCAGGGCGGCGATCCGGCGGCCCGCCGCTCGGTAGCCGGCCTCGGACACCCGCAGCGGGCTCTCCGGATCGGCGGCCGCCGCGTCCAGCCCGAGCGATACCACGACGGCCTCGGCGCGCGCGGCGCGTGCCCCTGCGCACAGGACCTCGACGGCGGCGAGCCACTCCTCGTCTGCGGCGCCCGGGGCCAGCGGCAGGTTGCGGTTGCTGCCCTCGCCCGCGCCCCGGCCGCGCTCGCCGGCGTAGCCGGCATAATGCGGGAACCAGCCCGCGCCCGGGTCGACGTGCAGCGAGCCGTACCAGACGTCGGCGCGATCGTAGAAGATCATCTGGGTGCCGTTGCCGTGGTGCGCGTCGATGTCGATCACCGCGACCCGCTGTGCCCCGGCGGCGCACAGCGCCTGGGCGGCGACCGCGGCGTTGTTGAGGTAGCAGGAACCCCGTAGGCGGCTGCGGTGGCGTGGTGCCCGGGCGGCCGGCACAGCGCGTAGGCCAGGCGCGCGCCGGAGCTGACCAGGTCGGCGGCCGTCAGCGCCGCATCCACGGCCCCCCTGATCGCCTCCCAGCTGCCCGGGCCGACCAGCGTCATCGTGTCGTAGCAGAACCGGCCAGCCCGCCCGTGCACGGCGGCCGGCGACCGCATCGGCAGCCCGGCCAGCATGCCAGGGGTCGGGAACAGGTAGGGAACGACACGGTCACGGCCATACCGGGCTGGCAGCCCGGCCGCCTTCCCAGTCCCGCCAGATGCCTGCCAGGTGGTCGAGCAGCAGCGGGTCGTGGACGGCGCGCAGGGTCTCGTCGCCGTGCGGCCGCGCGGCCACGACGGGAGCGCCCGCGGCCATCAGCGCGTCCCGCAGGACCGTGGCCCGGGCCGGGACTTCCGTGCCCGGATCCCGCACGCCCAGCCAGACCTCGCCGCCGGCTCGTGTCGCAGGCAGTCCTCGCTCCAGACCACCGGAACCGGCAGGCTCACGGGCTCACTCCCCGATCGGCCACGGCTACCATCGCAGCATGCCGCGTGTCACCGATCTTGGCACA
Organism: uncultured Actinomycetes bacterium; assembly: GCA_963795575.1. GTDB lineage: Bacteria > Actinomycetota > Actinomycetes > Streptosporangiales > Streptosporangiaceae > PALSA-505. The sequence goes on from CAWCII010000020.1 coordinate 20,218, forward strand.
GCCCCGGTCGCGCCCACGTTCCTGCCCGGCGGCCGGGCTGGCCGGTCCGGCCGCGGGCGGGGCCGATCCGTACGCGTGGATGCGCGACCATGACCGGCCCGCCCTGCGCGACTACCTGGCGGCCGAGCGCGCCTACTACGACCGGTGGCTGGAGTCGGTGCGGGAGCTGCGGGACGGACTGGCGGGCGAGCTGACCGCGCGGATGATCCCGGCGGAGGAGTCGGTCAGCTGGCGCCGCGCCGGTCACTCCTACTTCACCAGGACCGTTCCGGGCCGGGAATACGAGCAGTTCTGCCGGGCCGGGGACGACGGGACGCCCGCCCGGGTGCTCCTCGACGAGAACCTCCTGCTGGAGGATCCGTCCTGCGCCGGCGGCTACGTCGCCCTCGGCGTCCGCGAGGTCAGCCCGGACGGGCGGCTGCTCGCGTACTCGGTCGACTTCGACGGCGACGAGGTCTACCAGCTGCGCGTCCGCGATCTGGCCAGCGGCACGGATCTGGCCGAGCGGATCGAGGGGACCTATTACGGGCTGGCCTGGGCCGCCGACTCGCGGTCACTGCTCTATGTCGTCACCGATGCGCAGTACCGCCCGCATGAGGTGCGGCACCACCGGCTGGGCACCGATCCCGGCCGGGACGCCCCGGTGTTCCGCGAGGACGACCGGCGCTTCGAGCTCACCGTGCGGGCGACCCGCAGCGGAGCGTACGTGCTGATCGAGACGGCGTCGAGGGACAGCACCGAGACCCTGGTCCTTGCCGCCGATGTGATCGGCCGGCCGCCAGCCGTTCTGCAGAAAAGAAGGCCCGGCATCGAGTACCGGGCCGATCACGCGGACGGTCCGGGCGGAGGAGAATTCTTCCTGGTCACCAACGCCGGGGCGACCGAGTTCCGGCTGGTCCGGTCGCCCGCCCGCGCGCCGGGACGGGCGGCCTGGACCGAGGTCATCGCGCAGTCGCCGGGTACCCGCCTGGTCTCGTGCGACGTGTTCGGGCGGTACCTGGTGGTGGAGCAGCGGTGCGGGGCCGCGACCCAGCTGCGCATCGTGGACCGCCAGTCGGGGGGCCAGCGGCTGATCGAGGCCAGCGGCCCGCACGCGTCGCTCGCCCTGGCGGTGAACGAGGACTACCGCGCGCCCGCCGTGACCGTGCGCACCGAGTCGCTCATCGACCCGCCGTCCTGGCACGACGTGGACCTGGCCACCGGCCGCTGGCGGCTGCGCAAGCGGCAGCAGGTGCCCGGCTACGACCCGGCGCGGTACGCCACCGAGCGCACCACCGCGCCCGGCGCGGACGGCACCCCCATCCCGGTGACCATCGCTTACCGGCGGGGCCTGCGGCCCGACGGCACCCCGCCCTGCCTGCTGTACGGCTACGGCGCGTACGAAGCGTGCGAATGGCCCGCGTTCAGCGTCGTGACGCCGAGCCTGCTGGACCGGGGCTTCGTCTACGCGGTGGCGCACGTGCGCGGCGGCGGCGAGGGCGGCCGGGGCTGGTGGCTGGACGGCCGCCTGGACCGCAAGCGCAACACCTTCACCGACTTCATCTCCGTCGCGGACACGCTGGCGGATACGGGCTGGGCCGCTCCCGGCCGGATCGTCTCGCGGGGGCTCTCGGCCGGCGGACTGCTGCAGGGCGCCGTCTTCTCGATGGCGCCGCGGCGGTGGCGGGCGGTGGTCGCGGAGGTACCGTTCGTGGACTGCGTGACCAGCATGCTGGATCCCGCCATCCCGCTCACCGTCAACGAGTGGGACGAGTGGGGCGATCCCCGGGACCCTCGGGCCCGGGCCTATATCGCGTCCTACAGCCCGTACGACAACGTCCCGGCCGGGCCCCGGCCCGGCCTGCTGGTTACCGGGAGCCTGCACGATCCGAGGGTGCTGGTCCACGAGCCCGCCAAGTGGGTGGCCAGGCTCCGGGCCACCGACACCGCGGGCGTGCGGCTGCTGTTCCGGGCCGAGCTGGGCGCCGGGGCGCACACCGGCCCGGCGGGCCGCTACGACGGCCTGCGCTACGAGGCCGACATCCTCGCCTTCATCGTGGACGCGGTGAGCTGAGCGGCGGGCTGGGCGGCGGGCTGGGCGGTGAGCTGGGCGGTGAGCTGGGCGGCGGGCTGGGCAGTGAGCTGAGCGGCGGGCCGAGGCGCCGCCGGGCGCCGAAAACCGCCCGGGCCCGGCCGGGTCTTGACAGCGGGCGGTAACGGCCAGACCATGAGGCGCCATGCCGGCATCGCGACGTTCGTTCCGGATGCGGGGGACTGCGGCCGTGGCCGCCGCTGTCCTCCCGCTGACGGTGGCAGGCCCGGCCCTGGCCGGCCGTGCGGGCCGGCCGCTGACGGTGGCAGGCCCGGCCCTGGCCGGCCGTGCGGGCCGGCCGCTGACGGTGGCAGGCCCGGCTCCTGGCCGGCCGTGCGGGCCGGCCGCTGACGGTGGCAGGCCCGGCCCTGGCCGGCGGCATGGGCCGGCCGTCGGCGACAGTGACGAGCCGGCGCCATCCGATCCGGGTCGGCTCGGTCACCATCCCGCCGTGCGCCTCGTCCCGGCTGGCCTGGTGTACCCGGATCAACGTGCCCTACCAGTACGTGGGCCGTGACCCGGGCGCGGCCGGCACGATCAAGCTGGGCTTCCAGTGGTACCCGGCGGCCGGCGGCAAGGCGATGGGGACGATCCTCGCCGTGCAGGGCGGTCCCGGCTACGCGACCACCGACTATGCGAGCGCGTACCGGGCGATGCTGGGCCCGCTGCTCGGCCGGCGGAACCTGCTGCTGGTCAACCTGCGCGGAACCGGGAACTCCTCCTCGTTCACCTGCCGGGCCCTGCAGGACTGGAAGCAGGCCGACGGCGACGCGGCTTACATCGCCGACACCGGGGCATGCGGCAGGCAGCTCAATCACACCCGCAGGCGCAACGGCGGCGGCGGGTACGTCCAGGCGAGCGACCTGTACACGACGGCCGATGCGGCGCGGGACGTGGCGCTGCTGCTGCGCCGGCTGGAGGTCGGCCGGGTCGATCTGTACGGCGACTCCTACGGCACGTACTTCAGCCAGGTCTTCACCGCCCGCTACGCCGGGATGCTGCGGTCGGTCACGCTGGACGCGGCCTACCCGGTCAGCCAGCATGACCCGTGGTACCCGAGCACGATCAGGACCGCCCGGCGCGCCTTCCGGATCGCCTGCCTGCGCAGCGCCGCCTGCCACGCCGCGGCCCCCGGCTCGTCCTGGGCGCGGATCGTCCGGCTGGCCGCCTACCTGCGCGCCCGTCCGGTCACCGGCCGGACACGGAACGCCTACGGGAAGGTCATCACCGAGCGGGTCGGCGTCGACCAGCTGATCGAGCTGGTCAATAACGCGGGCACGGACAACATCGTGTACCGCGAGCTCGATCCCGCGGCCCGGGCCCTGCTCTATAGCCATGACCCCGTCCCGCTGCTGCGGCTCTCCGCCACCGACATCTACACCGGGAACTCGGGCCCGGCCGCCCAGTTCAACGACGGCTCCTACCAGGCGACCACGTGCCTGGACTACCCGCAGCCGTTCTCCTACTCCGCCAGCCTCCGGCAGCGGAAGGCGGCCTACGCGGCGGCGGTCTCGGCCCTCCCGAGGCGGCTGTTCGCCCCGTTCACGGTGCGCGAGTGGGTGACCGAGCCCGCCGAGGAGTTCGACGCCTGCCTGGACTGGCCCGCGCCGCAGTACCGCGACCCGCCGGTCACCACGCCGCCGCCGTACGCGCCGAGGCGCCTGCCCGTGCTCGTCCTGTCCGGCGACCTGGACTCGCTGACCACGCCCGCTCAGGGCAGGCGGGCCGCGCGCGACATGGGCCCGTCCGCGCGCTGGATCCTGATCCACAACGACACGCACATCAACGCGCTCGATGACACGTTCGGCTGCGCCCAGGGGCTGCTGCGGTCGTTCGTCGCCGCGCCCGCCCGGCTGTGGCATCTCAATGCGTCGTGCGCGAAGCGGACCCCGGAGATCCGCGTGGTCGGCAGCTTCCCCCGCTGGCTAGCAAGCGTGACGCCCGCCGCGGCGGCCGCGGGCAACCAGGCCGGGCGGCTCGGCCGCCAGCTCGCCGCCGTCGGCGCGGCCGTGGTCGGCGATGCGGAATGGCGCTGGTATTACGGCAGCGGCGCCGAGGGATGGGGCCTGCGCGGCGGCACCTACCGGTACGCCGGCCCGCCCCGCTGCACGAGGATCACCCTGCACGGGGTGAAATGGACCGCCGACACGGCCGCCAGCGGCCGGGCAAGCTGGAACCAGGTGACCGGGCAGATGCGCGCGCGGCTGACCGTCACCGGGCCCGGCGGGGCCTTCGCCGCCGTCCGCCTGCACTACCCCGACTACGTGCCGCGGTCGGTCGCCGAGATCTCCGGCCGCTTCCGCGGCCGGGCGATCATGGCCCGGATGCCCGCTCCCTGACCCGGATGCCCGCTCTCTGACCCGGATGCCGCTCCTGACCCGGATGCCCGCTCCTGACCCGGTGCCGCTCCTGCCCGGATGCCCCTTGCCTGGATGCCGCTCTGACCTGGATGCCGCTCCTGACTCGGTCCGCTGCCGGGAAATCGGGTGCCCGCGCAGCGCTTCCAGGCGGTGCGGGACCGCGGCCCTGCCTGCCGTTGCTTGCCGCCGTTGTGCGGTCAGGGCCGCAGCAGCACCTTGACGAACCCGTCCTGCTTCTTCTGGAACTTCTCGTACGCTTCCGGCCCCCGCTCCAGCGGCAGCCGGTGGCTGGCGAACTCGTCCACCCCGAGCGGATCGCCATCGAGCAGCAGCGGCATGATCTGCGGCACCCACCGCTTCACGTTCGCCTGTCCCATCCGCAGCTGGATCTGCTTGTCGAACAGCGTCAGCATCGGCAACGGGTCGGTCATGCCGCCGTAGACGCCGACCACCGAGATCGTCCCGCCCCGGCGGACGATGTCGATCGCCAGGTACAGGGCATGCAGGCGGTCGACACCCGCCTTCTCCATCATCTTCGCGGCGATCGAGTCGGGCAGCAGCGAGGTCATCGCCTGCGCGGCCCTGGCCGTGGGGGCGCCGTGTGATTCCATCCCGACCGCGTCGATGACCGAATCGGGGCCGCGTCCGCCGGTCATGTCCCGGATCACCCCGGCCAGGTCGTCGTCGTGCTCGCTCAGGTCGAGCACCTCGACGCCGCGCCCGCGAGCGCGGGCGAGCCGCTCCGGGACCAGGTCGACGGCCATCACACGGCAACCGCGGCGCTGCGCGATCCGGGCCGACATGTCCCCGATCGGGCCGAGGCCCAGCACCAGCAGCGAGCCTCCGTCCGGTACTTCCGCGTACTCCACCGCCTGCCAGGCAGTCGGCAGCACGTCCGAGAGGTAGACGAACCGGTCATCCGGCGGCCCGTCCGGCACCTTGACCGGCAGGGTGTTGCCGAACGGGACACGCAGGAACTCCGCCTGCCCGCCCGGTACCTGGCCGTACAGCTTCGTGTAGCCGAACAGCGCCGCGCCCATCCCCTCGGCGTGCACCTGCGTCGTCTCGCACTGCGAGTGCAGTCCCTGTGAGCACATGAAACAGGTGCCGCAGGCGATGTTGAACGGGATCACCACCCGGTCTCCCGCGGACACCTGGGTCACCTCGGGCCCGGCCTCCTCAACCACCCCCATCGGCTCGTGGCCGAGGATGTCGCCCACACCCATGAACGGTCCCAGCACCTCATACAGATGCAAATCCGACCCGCAGATCCCGGTCGAGGTCACCCGCACGATCACGTCGCCAGGGTCCTCGATCCTGGGATCTGGCACCGTCTCCACCCGAACGTCCCGCTTGCCATGCCACGTCAGCGCCCTCATCACAACCTCCGGTCCTACGGCCGCACGGGCCGCGCCCGGGTGTGGCTACCGTCGCGCGACGCCCCTAAACCTCCAGCCCTTTGCCCCATGGGATGCCCTCGCACGACGAGGTCTGGCTGCTCTGCTCGATCTGGATCGCCGGTGAGACAGAGCCTCCGGAACCTCCGGGGCGGTCTTTGCCTTGGTGGGCCGTCTACCGGCCGGTCATGGCCGGGTTGAGCCGAATGAGCCGCACGGGGTCTGTCTCATCGAGTTCAGCGACGTCTTCTCGTGACTTCACGAAGTCTGAGAATGAACGGTAGCCGAGCGCCTTCTCGCTGAATGAGGGGTCCATGCGCCTCATCTGGCTCTTCACCGCGGAGCTGTGCAGCCAGTCCGCGTCATCCTTTTCCTGGCCGAGGCGCAGCGCCCGTTCCAGCAGCCTGGTCGCCCGCTCCTGCGGGTCCTCGGGATCGGGATCAGTATCATCGATCACCGCGGCCACGGGCCGCCTGGTACGTCGCGAGCCCCGCACCGGCGACGCGCTGCCGGACTCCTCAGGTCCGGCCTGCGCGCCATCCGCTGGTGCGGCTGGCTGCTGGGAAGCGTCGGTGGGCGTGATGCCCGGAAGTGCGTCGTAGGTCACGAGCTCGTCACACGCGGCGGCGAGCGCTCTGCTGGTCGATCCGGCGACCCCGACACCCACGACGTAACGGCCCAGGCGCCGGCACCGCTGGGCCAGGGCGATGTAATCGGAGTCGCCGGCCACGATCACCACGTGGGTCAGGTCGGGAAGGCGGAACATGTCCTCCACCGCATCCACGGCCAGCCTGATGTCGGCGCCATTCTTGGCGTAGGCGGCGGCGGGAAACAGCTGCACCAAGTCCACTGCGCGGCTGATGAGCTGTCCGCGGTAGTCGGCGTTCACGGGGGCTGACCAGTCCGCATAGGCGCGGGTGAGCACGAGGGTGCCGAACGATGAGGCGAAGTCGATCACCGCGCCGACGTCCACGGTGGCGCGCCGGAGCTTGTCCGCGGTCTCGGGATCGGCCGACCTGTCGGCCCGGTTGAATCCGCGCGCCTTGTCACGCTGGAACTGCCCCCGGCCATGAACCTGGTCGTAACGCGAGATCACGATGTTGTCGAAGTCGATGTAGACGGCGACACGGGTGACGCCAGGGTCGTTCATGGTTGCTCTTCTCGTCGGGACGCCATCGTCAGCCCAGTCTGCCGGAAACTCGAGGGGAACCGCCGCGGCAATCATGAGGTCGCAGCGGTCATGAGGCCGTTGACCTCCCGAAGACCGCTGCCGTTACCCGGTCAGACGGCGTGCAGTACCTCTCCGCCATACACCAGGGGATCCTCGGGCTGCAGCGCGTCGGCGAGACGGTTGAACTCCTGAAATCCGGGATCGGCGTCGTGCTCGCTGTGCTCGGCATGACTGGGAACCTCGACGGCGATGACGTACTTGACCACGTCCTGCCGCCGGTCTGTGCCGAATGCGGTACGGGAGATCCGGGCGCTGATAAAGGCGCCCCGCGCCTTGTACTCGCGCCAGCGCGGCAGCTCTCGCTCGGCGAAAAGACGCTCGTACTCTTCGGCCTGCTCGGCACGGATGTGGATGACGATGACATCCAGTTCGCTCACGACGGCAGCTCCTCGGGCCGGTCCTGTCACTGATCTTGCAGTCGCATCCTGGCCGGGCAGCGGGCACGACACGGCGGCTGGCAGGCGTAGCAGCCGCTAGCGGCGGGCCTGGGCCGTACGCTGGTCATTGGCCTTCTGGATCGCCGCGGCCAGTTCCTTTTTCCGCATGCCGGACCGGCCTGTGATGCCCAGGCGGCGGGCGATCTGCAGCAGGTGCTGCTTGCTGGCGTTCGCGTCCACACCGCCGAAGCTTTCCCCGCCGGTGCCGCGCGGGCGGGCCGACTGCTCATCGGAGGGCCCCTTGCGGGCCCCTTCCTTGAACTCCCAGTGATCGCCCACCTTTTCGAAACTATGTTTCAGCGCCCCGAACGCGACTCGGTGAGATCGTTCCCCCTCGCCGTATTGCTGCACGGCTGAGTCATGCGCCTTGATCCAGGTTTCCTGTGCCTTCTGCGGTGAGCGCTGTAGCGTCGAAGGCAGTTCCTCGCGGCCAGGCATCGGTTACCTCCCTGACGTCGGCGTGCTGGCCGGGCCACTACCCACGATGGGCTAGCCAACTCTTCGGCCCGGCGTCAGCCTTTGCCTGCTGCAGAGGCGGTCAGGCGGTTATCACCATTGGCCGGCCTGGTAGTCGCCGCCGGGCTGCCGGGTGTGACGTTCACGCGGTTGTAGGTGTCGATGAGGGCGATGAGAGACATCAGCGCGGCGAGCTGGTCATCGTCGTAGTGCTTGCCGCGTTCGCCCAGGCCTCGTGGGTGAAGCCGCCGGCGGCACCGACGACCTTCTCGTCGCAGGACTCCGCCGGCGGCTGGCCGGCCCCGCTGGCCTGGGCATGGAAGGTGCATGATGGTAGCCATGAAGGCACCCCGCGCCGCGGCCCGGCGTCACCTGCCCACCAGCCCGTTCAGCGCCCCGGCTCCGGCGCGCCCGGCCGAGACGTTCGCCGTCCGTGATCAGGTGACCCACGACAAGTACGGGCTCGGCGTCATACTCGGCGTGGAAGACGACGCCGTGCTCGTGGACTTCCGCCCGGATCAACGGCGGATCCCGCTCCCGTGCGCCAAGCTCACCAAGCTTTAACCTCCCTCACCGGGGCTGGCACGGGCTGTTCTTAATGCGGTGCCTTATGCGCCCTGCACGTCGGCGGCCCGCTGGCCTGGGTGCCTACCCTGGATGGGTCCCGGCTCGGCGGGCAGCCACCTGTCCGGCCGCAGTCGAAAAGCCAGCCCTGTCCGGGGCGATCACCCGCTGGCACGCAGCCGCCGCGCGGCTGGCCGCTCCCGCCGGAATCGTCCGCCTGATCCGTAACAAGATTCCGGTCGTCCAGGTCAGTCCGTAGTCGCTGGGCAGGCCTGCTCACCCTGGTCGCTGACGGCGGCCTGGTCCAGGCACCTGGCGAAACGAAATCGTGGTGCGCGCTGAGCTGCCAAGGCACAATGGCCTGGTGGCATCCACGGAGTCAGCGATGTCCGGAATGCTTCCCCTGCGCGACACGGATCCGCGCGAGGTTGGTGTATACCGGTTGCTCGGCCGCCTTGGCGAAGGCGGTCAGGGTGTCGTGTTCCTGGCTGTCAGTCCCACCGGAAGCCGGACGGCGGTCAAGCTTCTGCCGCCCACCACGGACCCACGGGTCCGGAGCCGCTTCCTGAAAGAGGTAGCCGCAGCGCAGCGGGTCGCCCGGTTCTGCACCGCGCAAGTTCTGGATGCGGGAATCTTCGAACGGCGGCCGTTCATTGTCAGTGAATACGTCAGCGGGCCATCGCTGGGGGAGGTCGTCGAGCAGTTCGGACCTCGCAGCGGCGCGGCACTCGAGCGCATTGCCGTCGCGACGCTGACCGCGCTAGGCGCAGTGCATGCCGCCGGGATGGTGCACCGCGACTTCAAGCCTGGCAATGTCCTCCTCGGGCCCGACGGGCCGGTGATGATCGACTTCGGGCTGGCGGCCGTTCCCGGGATGACCACTACGGGCCTTTCTGGCCAGGTCGCCGTGGGAACTCCGGCGTTCATGGCTCCTGAGCAGCTGGCCGGGGAGCGAGTGACCGCGGCGGCTGACATGTGGTCGTGGGCGGTGACGATCGTCTTCGCGGGTACCGGTGAGCTGCCATTCAAGGGCGAGTCGCTGACAGCCACCGCCTACGCGATCCTCCATTCCGAGCCCGCGGTGGGCCGGCTTCCCGAACCACTTGGCGTCCTCGTCCATCGCTGCCTCAGCAAGGACCCAGCCGCCAGGCCGTCGGCCCGCGAGGCGCTCAGCGAGCTGGTGGCCGCCGGAGCGCAGCTGGTGGGCCCGCTCCCGCCGATGGCCTCCGCTCCCGCCACTGACGGGGAGACATCCAGCTCACGGCGCGCGTCTGCCGCGACGCCCGAGCCGCCGCACGGCACGGGCGACGACCTGATCGACGCCGGGCCGGGGTCCAAGCTCCGGCCGACGCGGCAGGGGAGTGGCCGCCCCTGGTGGCGCGGGCGGGCAGCCGCGGTCCTGGCCGCGATTTTGCTAATTGCCGGTGCCGGCGGGCTAGCACTCAACCTTCTCCTGCGCGGCGGATCAGACCGGTCGGCGGACAGCCACCCTGGCACCGGCCAGGGACTTACTGCTGAGGATGCCGCCAGAGCGCGGGCCGTAACCTGGATATTGCAGCAGGTCAGCCGGTCTGCTGTCGTGTCATGCGATTCCCAGGTCTGCACGGATCTGGCCAACAAGCGCTTCCCCTCCGCGAACCTGCTGACGCTCGGGCCCGAGTCGGCCGATCCGCTCGACTCTGACCTGGTGGTCGCTACTGCCGATATCCGAGCCCAGTACGGCGCCCGGCTCGCCTCCGTTTACGCTCCGGTCATCATCGCGAGCTTCGGCTCGGGAAACGCCAGGATCGACATCAGGTGGGTCTATCCGGGCGGCGCCAAGGGATACCGCGCCGTTCAGCGGGCGGACCTGCACGCCAGGAAAGCCGCCAACGCCCTGCTGCTGACCAATAGCCAGGTCACGATCTCGGCCGCCGCCAGGGCGCAGCTCCGTAGCGGCGACATTGATCCGCGGCTGCCGGCGCTCATCGCCACCATGGCCCATTACCACCCGGTGCGCATCGTGGACTTCGTCAACCAGTCGCCTGGCGCCGGACCTGGCAGCCTCCTGCGGTCGGTGGACCTGGCCATGCCCGAGGGGGCGGCGCACCTCACGCGTGCGGCATACCTCGGCTGGATGCGGACGTTCATCCACACGCAGCGAGCCCCCTACCGGCCCGCATGGAGCCAGCAGGTCACGCTGCGTACCAGCCAAGCCGTACTGAGGATCGGGTATGGCGCGCCGAGCCCGCTTAGCCCGCCGACATCCGGGGGACCGGTACCGGCTGATGGCTAGCAAGGGGTGCCTCGTGCGGAGTGGCCGGTGCAGCAGGCGGCCCCGCCCCCTCCCCGGGGCCGCCAACTGCCCGTCCTAGAGATGGTGATGCCTGGCCGGCCGTGACCAGGCCACCAGCAGTCGCCGCGGGTGCGGCAAGGCGTCGCCCTCGATCTGCGGGTGCTTCCGCAGATCCAGGCACCTCTAGGAAGAAACAAGAAGATATCTCCCTGTTCTGGACTATAGAAGAGTAGAGACATGAAGTAAAGAGCATGGACAAGATTGACTGGGAACAAATGAGCAGATCTTAGGCGCTTGCTGCCGCGGCAGGGGCTAGACTCTTCTATCTTCTTCGGGAAGGATGGTCACGTGGCCGGTGGCGGCTGGCGGCGGCTCGCGGGAAGGACGGTCATATGGCCGGTGAGGACTGGCGGCGGCTCGCCGATTACGTCGTCGCACGCCGAGTCGAGCTAGGCATGCGGGACAGGCGGGCATTCGCCGAGGCGACCGGGGTGACCGAGCGCACGCTGGGGAAACTCGAGAACGGCCAGCGCGTTTCCCCCAGCACTCTCGGCATGGTCGAGAACCGGCTCGGCTGGGCCCCGGGCTCGTGCCGACGGATACTGGAAGGCGGGGAGCCCAACGCGGGCTCGCCAGACCGCGGCCATGCCGAGTATGAAGACCCGACGCTGTGGCACATCGCGAGCACTCCGGGGCTGCCCCCCGACGTGGTTCGCGGCCTCGTCGCACTCGCCCGGAACTGGCGGCAGGGCGACGAAGGCACAGACGAGCAGGCTCCGCGGCGCGCTTGACCGCCTGCCGTCCGGGGGCCGCCCTGTCGCCTCATGCGTTGAGACCACGCCGGTGGCGAGCCGGACGGCCCATCCGGAGCCGCCGGCCCGGGACGCAAATGCGGCCGGGATGCCAGGGGCGTCGGCGCGGCCGGGCCCGGGCTTGCGCTCCGGGTAGCGTCGCGGTCTGTCAGCCAGCCCGGGGGCGGAACGGTAAACCGCTGGTCAGTGCGGCTTTCGATAGGGTGAGCGATGGGATTCGAACCCACGACACTCACCTGGCGGTGCCTCACCGCTCCCGTTTCGCTCTCAAAATCGGACGCGGCTGGCCGGCTGTTACGTGCCCATCCCACCACTCGTGGTGGTGAGCCCGGCCGGGGGTCAGCAGCCCGGTGGCCCGTACGCCTCCGCGTGTCTGGATGCTGGGCTGGCCGGCCACCGCACGTCGCACGACCCAGTCGAGGGTGGATCGCCGGGTCGCCACGCTGGTGTACTCGTCGTCTCCGGGCCGGCCAGCGCGGTCGGGCAGCGTCGGTGGCATGGCCGACGCGAGCGTGGCCTCGCGCGCACCGGCGGCCAGCAGCGCGTCATACACGTCCGGCAGCGCCTGCCGGAGCAACAACCGGTACCGCGGCAGCACGATATGTGACTGTACGAACTGTGGCACCGCCGGGCGGAACGCGCTGGCCGCTGCCTCGATGCCGGAAGCACGCTCAACCGGGTCTCGGTCGAGCAAGACCACCTCGTGGCCGGCCCGCGCCAAGACCAAGGCGGTGAACTGGCCAGCCGCGCTACCCCCGGCCACGATGATCCGCATCACTGCCCCTCAGCCGCCGGCGAGCAAGAGCAGGGATGGCGCGCTGCCGGGTTCACGTGGGTGCTCCCGGCGATGGAGCTTCCGGCTTACGGCCCCAGGCTAGGAAGGACAGGTGAGGCGTCACCACGGTCCGCGGGTCATCGAGGTGCACCCGGACTGCCCAGTCCAGTGCATCGAGTTCTTCTTGGCCGGCCAGACCCAGGCTGACGATCGCCGGGTGAAGGCTGCGCACCAGGTCCGGGCCAACCGTCCGGCGAGAGTCACCAGCCCGGTACAGTCCCGCCCGTGCCTCAATGCCGATGTCACGCAGCCCGGCCTGCCGGTACAGCTCGGCCAGACGGCGGCCGATGAGCAGATCGGCGCCATGCCGGCCGGAGGCGGCGCGGAACAGCTCCCAAATCCGGGTGTAGGCCGGGTGGGCCGGGTAGCACAGCGCGCACTCAGCGTCCGGTTCAAGGCTGGCGACCGAGCCGCCCGGCTTGGCCAGCCGTACCATCTCGGCGAGAACGCCGGCCGGTTCCGGGACGTTCACCAGTAGGGTGCGGGCGTGCACCAGGTCGAATGATCCCGGCAGCAGGCCGGTGTGCCGGGTCGCCCGCTGTCGGGCAGCGGTCCAGCCGTCACACTCGCGACCTCACCACACCTGGGACAGGCCCCCGCGGCGCCGTCGAATGAGAAGCAGCAGCCGCAAAGCATGCAACGTCACTCATCGTCAACACCTTCTCCGCTGTGATCGCCCCCGGCGACCAGCCGCTGTCTCTGCCCGGTCCACCCACCAGCTGCTGGCGCCGGCAAACCCAGGGGCCATGTCACTCGTACGGAGGCGGGGCATCCGGCCGCAGATACACCGCCGGGACCGGGCAGCAGCCGCGCTCCGAGTGCGCCGCCAGGACGCCCCCTCAAGCCGTGGCACAGGCCCGGACTGTCTCAGGGGCCGTGAACGTGCGCATGGCTTCCCCTGTTCTTCCTCCCTCGGTGTTGTCCCGGCCTGGGCGGCCGGGACAACACCCGGTGGGCGTGACTGGTCAGCGGCTGACGTGCGACAGCGGGCCGGCGTCTGCCGGGAACTGGGAGGTGTTGAGCACCTGGACGCCGGCGTGCTGTTCGCCGTTGAACGGCGTGACGATCGGTGCCGTGGCCCCCGGCTCACAGCCCAGCTTGAACGGGGTCTGGGGATTGCTGAACCACAGTCCCAGGTGGTACTGGTGCGTCGGCGAGAACGTGGTCGTGCCGCCCGGGGAGACCGAGAACGTCTCGACGTCGAACACGCCCTGCACGGTGGCGCTGCCGTCGCCGGACGCGTTGGCGTTGACGTCGGTCTGGTACCAGGACACGCCGAACGGCGCAAGTGGCTGCTGGATCACGAACAGGTCGAAGCCGGCGTGGGCAGGCATCCCGCTGATCGAGACCTTCATGATGTCGTTCTGCTTCCCCGGGGTTATGGTGACCTTGCCGCGGGCGTGCGGCAGGCACCCGGCAATGTTCGGCGAGGGCACGAGCCCGAACGAAAAGGACGAGTCGTGGCCCCCGCCCGCCGCCGGTGCCGCGGACGCGCTTGAGGCGGCCGACAGGCCCAGCGCCAAGGCGATGCCGCCCGCCGCCGAGACCGCCGCCACCCGGCGGGAAAGACGGCCAGATAGCTGGTTTCGTGTCATGAGGTTCCTCCCCGTAGTGATGCCGTGAACCCCCGGCCGATGCTGCCGGGCGCCGGTTCAGTCTGGCTCGCCGCGCCCGGTGGTACATGGACGCCGCATGGACAACGGCCGGAGATCTCATGGAGGCCCGTTTGCCAGGCCCGTAGCAGCGGCGCCCATAATGGGCGGGAGGTCGGTCCCATGTACGTGTTCGGCACCTGCGAGCTGGATCCAGCCCGTTTCGAGTTGCGCCGTGGCGGGGCGGTAATCCATGTCCAGCCGCAGGTCTTCGGCGTCTTGCGCTACCTGCTCGAACATCGCCACCGCGTCGTGCCCAAGACCGAACTGCTCGACGCCGTCTGGGGCGACCGATACGTCAGCGACGCCACGCTGTGCAGCAGGATCAAGGCCGCCCGCCGCGCGATCGGCGACGACGGCGCCTCCCAGCGGCTCATCGCGACCGTGCACGGCGTCGGCTACCGCTTCGTCGGTGACGCGGCCGAGCCAACGACGGACGGGGCAGTCCCATCCCCCCCGGCCGCCGCGGCGGCACGAGACCAGGAAATCCGCTACTGCCGCTCCCCGGCCGGCATCCGTATCGCTTACGCCACCACCGGATCGGGCCCGCAACTGGTCAAGGCCGCCAACTGGCTGACCCACCTGGACCTGGAGTGGGACAGCATCATCTGGGCGCACTGGATCGACGCACTGTCCGCGCGGCACCGGCTGGTGCGCTACGACGAGCGCGGCTGCGGCCTGTCCGACTGGCAGGCCAGCGAGTTCAGCCTGCAGACCTGGGTCGAAGACCTGGAACTGGTCATCGCCTCAGCCGAGCTCACCAGATTCCCGCTGATCGGGCTGTCGCAGGGCGCGGCCGTCGCGATCGCCTATGCGGTACGCCACCCCGAGCAGGTGCGCCGGCTCATCCTGGTCGGCGGCTACGCCCGCGGCCGGCTGATCCGGGCCCAGACAGCCGAGGAGCGGGAAGAGGCAGCACTCGACCTGCAGGTCGGCCGGGTGGCCTGGCGCCGCGACGATCCCGCCTACCGCCAGGTCTTCGCCGCGCAGTTCCTGCCCGATGAATCCCGCCAGACATGGGATGCCTTCAACGCCCTGCAGCGGGCCACCACCTCGACCGAAAACGTGGTGCGCTTCCTCGAAGCCTTCGCCCGCATCGACGTGTCCGCCC
This sequence comes from uncultured Actinomycetes bacterium, assembly GCA_963795575.1. GTDB lineage: Bacteria > Actinomycetota > Actinomycetes > Streptosporangiales > Streptosporangiaceae > PALSA-505. The sequence goes on from CAWCII010000020.1 coordinate 35,419, forward strand.
TGGCGGCCAGCGTGCGCTGCCCCACCCTGATCCTGCACGCCCGCCGCGACCGGCGCGTGCCCGTCCAGCAAGCCTGCGAACTAGCCGCGCTCATACCCGGCAGCACGCTGCGCCTGGTCAACAGCGCCAACCACATCCTTACCGCCCGCGAACCAGCCTGGCCCGTAGTCACCCACGAGATAGACCGCTTCCTCGCCTGACCATGCCTCCTCACCGCCACCATGCCGCGTACCCGCGCGGACGAAACGACCTGCCGCTTGAGACAGGGCGCCGAACGCTCTGATCTGTTTCACCGAGCGGGTGCATCAGCTGCCGCTGATCGCGCCAGATCGGCGGCTCCGCGCGCGCCCGTTAAGGGCGAATCGGCGACCATGCTCCGCAGCTTTACGCTGGCTTCGGGTGGATTCCGGCCAGGACGCTGGCCACTGCGATCTGGATGACCGGTGTGTGCCTGTTTTAGAATCGCCGCTGATCGGGCAGGGTCGGGGCGGCACCCGGCCAGGTCATCGGTTGGTGCTCGCTGGCTCTGGCCAGTCTGGGTTGCGGCAGGGCTCGAGATTGCGCCGCTCCCATGCTGGCCCGGGCCCTGGCACAGGCCTGAGGGAGGTGAGCACTCGATGAGCGCGACGGCCAGCCCGGCGCGGCAGACCGAGCTGATCGGCGTGTGCTTTGACGGCATGGGCCGGCCTGGAGCCCAGGCACGTGCGCCGGCCGCCCTGCGCGCCGCCGGGCTGGGTGTCTTGCTCGGCAAGCACGCGATGACCGGGCCGGACGTCGTGGCCTCGGCGGCGGCGTCCAGCCGCGGCCCGGCCGCCGGGTTCTTGAACGAGGCGGCGCTGCTGCAGATGCTCCGCGCGCTGCACGGCCGGGTCCGCGCGGCGTTGCGGCTGGGCCGCTTCCCGCTGGTGTGCGGCGCGGACTGCTCGGTGCTGCTGGCGGCCGTGCCCGCGCTGGCCGCTGCCGTCGGCCACGCCGGCCTGGTGTTCGTCAACGGGCACGAGGACGCGACGCCGATAGAGCTGTCGCCCACTGGTGAAGCAGCCAACATGGAGATCGCGCTGCTGCTCGGGTTCACCGGCGAGGCAGCGTACGACCTGCTGCCAGGCCGGTGGCCTGCGCTGCGGCCGGAGGCCCTCGCCATGCTGGGCCAGCGAGACGATGCCTACCGGCGGCCGCTGAACGTTCCCACCGTTGCCCGTCGCGTGCTGCTTCGCACCGCAGACGACCTGCACGGCGACCCAGCGGGGGCGGCGCGCGGCGCCGTCGGCCAGGTGGCCAGGCACGCGCCGGGCTGGTGGCTGCACATCGACTTGGACGTGCTCGACCGGGCCGAGTTCAGCGCCTGCGGGGCACCCGGCGAGGTGATGCTGCCAGGCGGGCTGAGCTGGGCCGAGCTCACCGAGCTCACCTCGGCTGCCCTGCAAGCCGGTGGCTGCCGCGGGTGGAGCCTCGCGGTCTACAACCCCGACCTGGACCCAGCCGGGCAGGCAGCCGGGCGCATCGTCGAGTTCGTGGCAGACATATGCCGCCGTTATCTGTAGCGCGAGCCCGTGGTTGCCGCGGTTCCGCCCCGGCGACGGCCGGGCCCGGCCGTGGCCAGTACCGCGCACGCTGAAATGAGGATTGCCGATGACGGCCGAACAGAACAAGCAGCTGATCCGCCGCCTAGTCGAGGAGGCGGTCAATCCCGGCAACCTGGATGTGCTGGCCGAAGTGGCCGAGGGAGAGTTTGCCGCGGCCGCACGCCGCTGGATCGGGCCCTTCCGTAACTCCTTCCCCGACTTCAGGATGAAGATCGTCAACCTGGTCGGCGACGGCGAGAAAGTAGCCGCGCATTTCCGGTGCTCGGGGACTCACCTGGGGGAATGGATGGGTCATCCGCCTACAGGCCGTCGTTTCCAGGATGTCGATGAGCTCTACATCTTCCGGATCAGCGGCGGGAAGCTGGCGGCCGCATTCGGGCTAGAGGACAACCTGGCGAGGATGCGCCAGCTCGACCTCAACACCTGAGCGGTTGCCCGGCGACGGCATCGCAAAGAGAACAGGCCCTTCCAACGCCGAACACAGAACTCCCATTCGGGAACGGCTGCTGTCTGGCCTGCTCGCAGCGTCGCCGATCGGCGGCTACGTGCGCGTCCAAGAGGACGCCCGGTGGAGAGCTTGTTGTGCTCGCGGCTGGTCAAGTGCGCGAACCGGGCGGCGTAGACGAGGTTGGATTTCAGCGCTCCCCAGACCGCGCGCCAGGCGGCCAGGCGCAGGGCCGGGCGGCCTCGCCCGGTGGTGCGGGTGCGGCCGGCGGAATTGCCCGAGCTCTTTTCCCGCGGTGCCAGGCCGGCGTGCTTGACCAGCGCGTGCCAGGTGGCAGCCTTGAATGGCTGCCGGGCAGCGCCGGCACCGCTGGCCAGGCGCACTCGAGCAGGTCCCGCATCTGCTGCATCTGGCTCACGGACTCGGCGACCAGCTGAGCCCGGCGAACGCCAGATGACGCAGACGCGCCCGGGTCTCATCCGCCGGCTCCGGCAGGTAGCAGCGCAGCAGCCCGGCCAGCCGGGCGATCAGCACCGCGTCCTTGTCTTCGGTCTTATCGAAGGTCAAATCCTCCGCCCGCCGCGCCCAGGCGCTCATCAGCGGCTGCACGCACACGAACGGCATGCCGCGCTCGGCAGCCAGCTGCCCGGCCACCCGCCACCGGTGACCGGTCGGCTCGACCGCGACGCTCGCCCCGGCGAACCCGGCCGCCGCGGCGCGGGTCGCGGCCCGGTCCAGCGCCACGCCCAGTTCCCACGCCCGCCGCCGGAACGTCCGCCGCGCCAGCACCCGCGACTCATGATCGGTCACCACCACCATCTGCTTGCTGTCAGCCAGGTCGATGCCCACGATTGCGTTCGTGATCGGCACCGCCTCACGCAGCCGGGCCAGCCGGGCGTTGCGGTTGCGATCACCCCGGGACACACCACTACGGTCAGACACGGACGTCCTCCTCCTGCGCGTGGGATCCGAACCCGAACAGCGCATCAGGAAGTTGCGTCCGCTGATGTGGTGTTCGATGTGCCGCTGATGGCCCCACTCAGGGCCTCCCGGCGGAATCCGGCTTCAGAGTCCAGATCGCAAAAACGCTGGTCAGTAGGGTTTTACGTGGGGTGAGCGATGGGATTCGAACCCACGACATCCAGGACCACAACCTGGCGCTCTAACCAACTGAGCTACGCCCACCAGGGTCACCGTCGGTGAAGGTGACAAGTACGCCCATGAAGCATAGCGGGACTCGCTCACCGGTCCGAACGGTATCGCCGGGCTACGGCGCGGTGGCGCCCTCGTCCGGCGCGGCCGCATCCCCGTCCGGCGCGGCGGCGGCCCGGCCCGGGTCGGCAGGCGGGGACGGCGGGTCGGCGTGCCGGGCCGCGATCGCCCGCGCGGACGCCGAGTCCGGCCCCGGCTTCGGCACGAAGATCGCCTCTCGGTAGTACTGAAGCTCGCGCACGGACTCCTTGATGTCGGCCAGCGCCCGGTGCCCGCCGGCCTTGGGCGGGCTGGCGAAGTACGCCCGCGGGTACCACCGGCGGGCCAGCTCCTTGATGCTGGACACGTCCACCATCCGGTAGTGCAGGTACCCATCCAGCTCGGGCATGTCCCGGGCGAGGAAGGCCCGGTCGGTGGCGATGGAGTTACCGCACAGCGGCGCCCGGCGCGGCTCGGTCACGTGCCCGAGCACGTAGCTGAGCACCCGCTCCTGGGCCTCGGCCAGCGTGATGCCCGCTTCCAGCACGTCCAGCAGCCCGGAAGTGGTGTGCATGTCGCGGACCACGCCGGCCATCTGGTCCAGCGCCTCGGACGGCGGCTTGATGATCTCATCGATGCCGTCGTCGAGCAGGTTGAGCCCACCGTCGGTCACCAGGCAGGCGATCTCGATCAGGGCGTCATGCACCAGGTCGAGACCGGTCATCTCGCAGTCAATCCAGACGAGCCGGTCGGTCATCTGCCCAGCCTAGAGCCTCGCCGAGGGTAGCGCAGAACCGGCAATGCCGAACGGCTAGCGGCCGGCCGGCCGCTCACTGCGCTCGAGTATGTGCTCCGGGACCTCGATTCCGGCCCGCAGCCGGCCGTCGGGCTCGGGCGCGCCGAACTCCACCCGGGCGGGCACCACGCCGGCCCATATGTCCAGGTCGTAGTCCTCGGGGTCGTCGGAGGGGGGACCGGTGCGGACCTTGACCGAGGCCTCGTCCAGCGGCATCGCCAGCACCGCGGTGGCCGCCATCTCCTTGCGCGTGGGCGCCCGGGACGCGTCCCACCGGCCGGGGATCATGTTTTCCACGATGACCTGCAGGGCCGCCAGCCGTTCGCGCTCATCGGTGACGATGCTGGCGGTGCCGTACACCATCGCGCTGCGGTAGTTCATCGAGTGGTGGAAGACCGCACGCGCGCAGACCAGTCCGTCCAGGTGCGTGACGGTCACGCAGGCCGGCTGCCCGTCGGCGGCGAGCATGGTCTGGTTGGCGGTCGAGCCGTGCAGGTAGAGGGTGTCGCCGATCCGGCCGTAGGCGGTGGGCAGCACCCGCGGCTCGCCGTCGCAGATGACGCCGAGATGGCAGAGGAACCCGGCGTCGAGCACGGCGTACAGATCCGCCCGGTCGGTCCGGCCGCGCTCGGCCAGGCGGCGCAGCCTGGTCCGCGGGCTGGCGGACAGCGGGGTCTGAATGCTCATGATCCTCAACGGTACTCGACGCTGGCCCGCGAGTACGGCTCGGCGGGCGGCGGCCGGTTAGGTGGCGGCGGCCAGCCAGGCGGCGGCGGCCGCCGCGGTGCTGCGCGACACCGGCCCGACGCCCCGCGCGCTGACCCCGCCGGCGTCAGCCCACGCGGGCCAGGGCGTCGGCCCGCTCATCCCCGGCGTATGCTGCCCTCCGGCTCAGCGCGGCCGGCCGCGGCAGCGAGACCTCGGCGGCCTGCGGGGCTGGCCTTCCGATCAGCCGCTCCACGTCGATGGCGCCGGGTCCTGCGGCCAGGCAGCACGGCACCTGGGAGGCGCCGAAGTGGCCGCCGCAAGCCCACAGCCTGCGGCTGCGAACGGTGGTGTGGGCGTAGCCGAACGGCGCCGGACGCCCGGCGGGCCAGCACCGCGGGATCTGCCACGAGCCGAGCCAGTCCAGGATCGCGCCCGCGCCGGTCATCGGGCGCGCGGTGAACGGCTCCCAGCCGAAGCCGACCACGCCCACCTGGACGCACAGCCGCCCCTCGGTGTGGACGTCGGCGGCCCCGTCGTTGGGCTGCGCGGCCAGCGGGCCGGTGGGGTACCCGTCCGCCGGCGCGCCTGCCGCTCCCTCGTGGTCGATGTCGCCCGCCACGCCCAGCGCGAGGCCGGCCCGGACGATGGGAATCAGCTGCACGATATGCCCGGTCAGCGGGTTCCAGACGAGGTGGCAAGGACGGCCGAGCTGGATGAGGCGTTCGGCCGCCGAATGCGCCGAGATGAGCCGCGGATCCGCGCCTAAGGTCAGCCAGACCGCCCGGGGGGCACCGCCCTTCATCTGACCGCCATCAGCCCCCGCCCGAACGTAACTCGCACCCCGCATCCACGCGTCTCCCACGGCACTCCCTTCGCGCGGTCTAGACCTTCAGGCCGGCAATCCCTCTCACTCTGCCTACGTCAGGGCAGCGCATTAGTCCATAGCCGCGATGCGTGTTATTGCCCGGAAACTGGTATTCGTGGTTGGTTGAGTGACGCAGCCCCGGCTACCGGCAAGTGCGGGGCAGAGCGCGGTCACCTGCGGGTAAGGCGAGGAGAGCCATGACGGCCGACGGCACGGTCCCAGGAATCGAGAGCGTCTCCCGGCTGGCCCGGTGGCTGGCGGCCAGCGGCGTTCCCGCGGCCGAACACCCGCCGTCGGCCCACCTGATCGCGGGCGGCCGGTCCAACCTGACCTACCGGCTGGAGTTCCCGGCTGCCTTCGATCCGGCGCGGCTCGTGCTGCGCCGTCCGCCGCTCGGTCACGTGCTGCCCACCGCCCACGACATGAGCAGGGAGTACCGGCTGATCTCCGCGCTGCACGGCACGAGCATCCCGGTGGCCAGGCCGGTCGCGTTCTGCTCCGACACCGAGGTCATCGGCGCGCCGTTTTACGTGATGGAGTACGTGGACGGGCTGGTCGTGCGGACCAGGGAGCAGGCCGCCATGATCGGCCCCGAGCAGGCCCGGCTGATCTCCGAGCGGCTGGCCGGGATGCTGGCCGCGATCCACCAGGTGGACGTGACGGCGGTGGGCCTCAGCGATTTCGGCCGGCCCGACGGGTACCTGCGGCGGCAGCTCAGCCGCTGGCAGCGGCAATGGGAGCTGTCGGTATCCCGCGAGGTGCCTGGCTACGACCAGCTGGTAGCCAGGCTGGAAGCCGGGCTGCCGGACGGCGGCGAGGGAACGCTGGTGCACGGTGACTTCCGGCTGGACAACGTGCTGCTCGCTCCGGATGCCGAGCCGCGGATCACCGCCGTGGTCAACTGGGAGATGGCGACGCTGGGCGACCCCCTCGCCGACCTCGCCCTGACCCTGGTCTACTGGGCGGACCCGGAGGACACCGAATGGGCCGACGTCCAGGTGGGCGCGACCGCCACCTCCGGTCCCGGCTTCCTGACCAGGGCGCAGTTCGCGGCCAGCTACGCGGAGCGGACCGGGCGCGACCTGTCCGGGATCGGGTACTACATGGCCTTCGGCTGTTTCAAGCTGGCCGTCGTGCTCGAGGGGATCAACGCCAGGTACCTGCAGAACCAGACGGTAGGCGAGGGTTTCGACCGGGACGGGAAGGCGGTCCCGGTGCTCATCCAGCGCGCGCACCGCATGCTCGACTCGGCGCCGCTGTGATCTTTGCCGCGCGCGGGCCGGCCTGACGCCGGCCCGCTTCCTGCAATCCGCTTGACGCGGACCGGCAGGCTCAGCAGAGTACTCGTGAGGCCCGGCGCCCCGCTCGCCGGGCCTCACCTGTCCCCGTCAGCCCCCGTTAACTGTGCGTGGAGCCCGGCGCCCCGCTCTCGCCGAGCCCCACGTCTGTCCCCCGACCACATCTGTCGTGAGGCCCGGCGCCCCGCTCTCGCCGGGCCTCACGTCTCGGTATGAGGCCCGGCGCCCCGCTCTCGCCGGGCCTCACATGTTGAGGACGCGTGGCCAACCCGGGGGGTTCACACGGTTGCGGATGTTTTCTCGGCGATTTTCCGCCGCCGCCGGCGCGGCCCGCCCGGACGGCCCTGAATGGCGCGGCTCTCCCGGACGGCCCGAGAGGGTTGCCGGACCGGCCTGGGGCGGGACACTGGGCGCGTGGCAACCATCGTCACGGTCCGCGACGCCGAGGACCCGCGGCTGGCCGATTACGTCCGCCTGACCGACATCCGGCTGCGCAAGAGCCTCGAATGCGCACACGGACTGTTCATCGCGGAAGGTGAGAAGGTCATCCGCCGCGCGCTCGCCGCAGGCTATCCGCCGAGATCACTGCTGATCACCGAGCGCCGCCTGGCGGCCCTGGCTGACCTGCTCGGCGCCTGCGAGTCCGCCGCCTACGTCGTACCCGGCCCGGTGGCCGAGCAGCTGACCGGCTTCAACGTGCACCGCGGCGTGCTGGCCTCGATGGCCAGGCTCCCGGCGCGTGCGGTCGGCGACGTGCTGGCCGGCGCCCGTCGCATCTTGCTGCTCGAGGACATCGTCGATCACACCAACGTGGGCGCCATCTTCCGGTGCGCGGCCGCGTTCGGCATGGATGGCGTCGTCCTCGCGCCCCGGTGCGCCGACCCGCTCTACCGGCGGGCGGTCCGGGTGTCGATGGGCGCGGTGTTCGCCGTCCCGTACGCCCGGATGACCGACTGGTACCGCGGCCCGGCGGAGCTGCGAGAAGCCGGGTTCCGGTTGCTCGCGCTGACCCCGGATCAGTCTGCCGTGCCGATCGGCGAGGTAACGACGGGGGAGCGAGCCGCGCTGATGCTCGGCACCGAGGGCGGCGGCCTGTCGGCGCGCTGGCGGCACGAAGCCGACGAAGCCGTGTGCATACCCATGGCCAAGGCGGCGATGGCCGCGGGCGTGGACTCGCTCAACGTGGCCGGCGCCGCGGCGGTCGCGTGTCACTGCCTGGCCGGCGCAGGTCCGGCCTGAACGCAGGTCCGGCCTGAACGCAGGTCCGGCCTGAACGCCGGCCGACGCGGGTTACTGCTTGCTGGGAGTCAGTAGCGACTCCGGTCCCGGCGGCGGCGAGGTCTGGTCGGCTACCCGGCCGTCCCGCAGGAACGCCACCCGGTCGGCCCACGAGGCCAGCTGGGCGTCATGGGTGACCACCACCCCGGCCACGCCCCGCCCGCACGCGGCGCGCACCAGCCGCATCACCTCTTCGGCGTTGACCGAATCGAGCGCTCCCGAGGGCTCGTCGGCCAGCAGCAGCCGGCGCTCCCCGACCACGGCGCGGGCGATCGCCACCCGCTGCCGCTCACCGCCGGACAGCTCGTCGGGGAATCGCGAGGCTCGCTCGGCCAGGCCGAGCCGGTCGAGTGCCTCCAGGCCGGCAGCCCGGGCCGTCCTGGCGCCCATGCGGTCCAGCTCCAGCGGCAGGGACACGTTCTCGGCCGCGGTCAGCCCGGGCAGCAGGTTGAAGTCCTGGAACACGTATCCGATCGACCGGCGGCGCAGCCGCGCCTTCGCGTCGCGCGACATCGCCGACAGCGCGCGGCCTCCGACCAGCACCTCGCCGCTGGTCGGCTGCTCCAGGCTGCCGGCGATGGTCAGCAGCGTGCTCTTGCCCGAGCCGCTCGGCCCCATCACCGCCACCAGCTCGCCGGGCTCCACCAACAGGCTGACCTGGCGCAGCGCATACACCTCGGCGTCTCCGTCGCCGTAGACCTTCGACACGGACCGCAGCTCGAGGGCGGTCATCGCCGCACGCCCACCCTCCGCCGCGGCCTCGGCAGCGCCGGGGAGACGGGAGCGGGAACGCCGGTGGCGATCGGCTGCCCGGCATCGGCGGCGGCCCGCTTGAGGCGGCCGTCCGCCGCGTCCAGCCACCGGGCGACCGAGTCCAGCCGGAACAGCTCAGCGTCGACCGCCAGCGCCAGGTTTACGTCGTCCTCGGCCGCCTCGTCCTTGATCCGCGTCCACTGCTGCATCAGCTCCACCACATACCGGCGGTGCACCTGGATCACCTCGTGCACGTCGGTCCCGGGTACCTGCAGCGCCACCAGCACCTTGATCACCAGTTCATCGCGGGGCGGGGAGCTCAGGTCCGGCGGCGTGCGCAGCCACCCGGCCAGCTCCTCCTCGCCCCTCGCCGTGATCCGGAAACCCTTCTGCGGGCCGTCCTGGCCAGCGTCATCGGACTCGACCAGCCCGTCGCGCTCCAGCCGCTGTAGCGTGGTGTACACCTGACCCACGTTCAGCGGCCACACCTCGCCAGTGCGCGCCTCGAACTCCTGGCGCAGCTGCAGGCCGTACTTGGGCCCCCCGCTCAACAGCGCCAGCAAGGCATGCGGGACGCTCACGACTCTGCCCAACCTCGCATCATACTGAGTATGCTACGAGGTCAGGCCGGGCGTCGCAAGCCGATCGCGGTGGCTTGGCACAGCTCAGAGGCCGGGCAAGTTCAGCGGCTTCGGGCCGATCGGCGGCAGCTGCGGTTCGCGGCGGCTCCCAATGGCCGGCCGCGGGTATCCATCCTGGCGGCGGCTCCGGGCGGCTCGGGCCGGCCAGAGGGCCCGTCCCGGGCCCGTCCCCCGGGCGCTGGCGCCCAGGAACGCGTTACAAACCCGCCTGGCTGGGCAGTCGTGGCGCATGCCTGTACTGAGAGCACTCGCGCGGCCCCTGCTAGCCTCGATCTTCGTCGTTCAGGGGTTCGACACCATGGTCCATCCCGAGCGGGTTTCCGGTGTCGCCGAGCCGGTCGTCCGGCCGGTTGCCGACCGGGTACCCGCCGTGCCGGACCAGACCGAGCAGGCGGTACGCCTCAACGGTGCCGTCCAGTTCGTCGCCGGCTCGCTGCTCGCGCTGGGCCGCTTGCCCCGGCTGTCAGCCCTGGCCATCGCGGTGACCCTGGTGCCCACCACCCTGGCCGGGCACCGGTTCTGGGAGACCGAGGACAAGCAGGATCGGGCCCAGCAACGCATTCACTTCCTGAAGAACGCCTCGATACTCGGCGGCCTCCTGATCGCCGGGGCGGACACGGCCGGCCGCCCGTCAATCGCCTGGCGCAGCCGGAACGCGGCCCGGTCCGCGCGCCGTGACATGGCCCTGGCCGCCGCCCGGACGACGAAGACGTCGGGCAAGGCGAGCGCCGCGAAAAGCAAGATCACCAGCCGCCTGCCGGCCGGGTAGCCCGCAGCACCGGCCACCTCCGCGGTCCGCTAGCTGGTGCTACCGCACCCAGCCCGCGCAGCCGGGCGGTGTGGTCGCGGCGGCTCACTGGCCGGGCGGATCATGCCTTTGCCGGAGTGGCGGCCTGCGGGCCTTCCCAGGGACGAGGGGCCGGTCGCCGGTGCCGGCTGAACGCCGGCAGGGCCAAGCCGATCACGATGGCGCCTGCGATGGTGGCCAGCCCGCCGGCCAGAGCGCTGATCGTCGGCGATGTCAGCGATCCCAGGGCACCGGCCTCCAGGTTGCCGAGCTGCGCGCCGCCTGCACCCACGACGTAGTCGGCCGTCATGACCCGGCCGCGAAGCTGGTCCGGGGTGACGGCCGCGACGATGGCCCCGCGGAACACCACGGTGAAGGTATCGGCGGCCCCCGCCACCGCCAGCAGGCTGAGCGTCAGCCACAGGCTGTCCGCGACGGCGAATCCGGCGAACGCCGCGCCCCACACGGCGACCGTGGCGAGCATGGCCCGGCCCGGCCGCGCGATGTGCCGGACCGGCCCGGAGAACGCGGCGCTGGCCAGGCCGCCCAGGCCGATGGCGGTGGTGAACAGGCCCAGTGTGCGGGGATCGCCGCCGAATCGTTCGGCATTGATGGCCGGGAAGAGCGCCACCGGCAAGCCGAAGACGGTGGCGTTGAGGTCGGCGAGAAACGCGCCGGCCAGCACCTGGCTGCGGCGGATGAAGCTGATTCCCGCGGCGACCGCGCGCAGACCGGGCCGGGGCGCGCCACCCCGCGGCCGCATCGCGGGCAGCCTGGCCACCCCGTACAGCGCCGCCGTGAAGCTGACCGCGTCCAGCAGATAGCACGCCCGCAGGCCCAGGTGCGGGGCGGCGGCGACGATGCCCGCGAGCGCGGGGCCCGCGGTCAGCATGACCTGGAAGCTCAGCCGGTCGAGCGCCAGCCCGGCGGCCAGCTGGCTGGCGGGCAGCAGCCGGGGCAGGAACGTGCTGCGGGCCGGGCGGTCGACGGCAACCAGCGAGGACTGCACGGCGACAAGGGCATAGAGCAGCCAGACCAGGTGCAGCCCGGTGAACGCCTGGGCGGCGAGCGCCGCTGACACCGCGGCCAGGCAGCCGCTGGTCACCAGCACGAGCCTGCGCCGGTCGGTCACGTCGGCGACCGGGCCGCCCGCCAGCCCCACCGCGAGGGTCGGCACCACCTGCGCCACGCCGATGGCGCCGACCGCGAACGGCGACCCGGTGAGCTCATAGACCTGCAGGATGACCGCGAAGCTGGTCAGCGCGCTGCCGACCGACGACAGGGTCGCCCCGGCCCATAGCCGCCGGAACGCGGCGGACTCACGCAGCGGCGTGATATCCGCGAGCAGCCGGTGCCGGCCTGGCACGGTCCTGGTTCTCCTTCCTGCGGCCGGTCCGGAACGCCGCGGCGTGCGGCCGGCCGGAGCGTGGCGTCCGCCAATTATATCAGCACTTATATAAGTACTGATATGATGCGGCAATGACCGACGGCAGGCCGCCCGACCCGGCCGAGCGCAGCCGCTGGCGGCCGCTGCGCCTGCTGCAGGCGGCGATGGACGCCGATATCGCCCGTGTTTACGCCGAGGCGGATGTCAGCGGGCTGAAGCCGAGCTGGGTCATGGAGTTGCTCCGGCTGCATGCCCGCGGCCCGGTGACGATCACCGAGCTGGCCAGGTCGGTGCAGCTCACCCACTCGGCGGTTAGCCAGAAGGTGGCCGCGATGCGCGCCGCCGGCTGGGTCCGCACGACGGCGGGCACCGACGCCCGCAGCAAGAAGGTGATCCTCACGGCGAAAGCGCGCCGCATCACCGGCCGGCTGGCGGCCGAGTGGCGGGCCACCGAGGCCGCCATCGCCGAGATAGAAGCGGAGATCCCGTACCCGCTGAGCCGGGTGGTCACCGACATCGAGGAAGCGCTGCGGCGGGAGAACTTTCACGACCGGATCGCCGGGAAGCTGGCCCACGACCCCGGCTGGAGCTGAGTCGCCGCGCGGCCTGCCCGGGAGCCAGGCGGCCGGCGGGCTGGGGCGCGAAGCCACGATGCCTGCCGGGGCGAGTGTCCCGGTCAGGCCGGCGAGCAGCCGCCGGCCTGGCTAGCCGTTCTGCTCGTCGCGCCAGGCGATCCAGGCGCGCAGCTCGGCGAGGTCGTAGTCCGGCCCGCGGGCGCCGATGGTGAACAGCGTGACGCCAAGATCGCGCAATCCGGGGCCGACGTCCCGCGGATTGCCGCCGACCAGGACCGAATGCTCGATCTCCGCCGGGTCCCGGCCGGCCTCGGCGCACAGCCCGGCCAGGATCTGCGACTTGCGGGCGAGGGCGTCCCCTTCGGCGAAGGTGTGCCAGATGTCGGCGTGCCGGGCCACGATCCTGAGGGTCTTGCTCTCCCCGCCGCCGCCGATCAGTATCGGGATCGCGCGCACCGGCGGCGGATTCAGCCAGGCTAGCCGCCGTTCGATCCTGGGCAGGGCCTCGGCCAGCGCGGCCAGGCGGCTGCCTGCGGTGCCGAACTCGTAGCCGTACTCGGCGTACTCCCGCTCCTTGAAGCCGGCGCCGATGCCCAGGATCAGCCGGCCGCCGCTGATGTGATCGACCGTGCGCGCCATGTCCGCCAGCAGATCGGGATTCCGGTAGCTGTTGCAGCTGACCAGGGCGCCGATCTGCGCCCGGGACGTGGATTCGGCCCAGGCGCCCAGCATGGTCCAGCACTCGAAGTGCTTGCCGTCGCGATCTCCGCTGAGCGGGAAGAAGTGGTCCCAGTTGAACAGCATGTCCACGCCGAGTTCCTCGGCGTGCGCGGCCGCGCGGCGGATCGCCGGGTAGCCGGCGTGCTGGGGGCCCAGCTGCAGTCCTATCCGCACCGGCCGGCCGATGGCTGGATTCATGATCGCCACCCTACGAGACGGCCGGGCCGGCCCGCTCGGGCCGGGCGCCCTCGCCGCGGCTGCCGCGGCGGGGATTTCGGTCACCTGCCGCGGTAGCAGCGGGGCTTCCGGCGGTGGGCCGCACCGTCCGGCAACGGCTAGAGTCCGAGAGTGGTCATCGAGCAGAAGGAAGCCGCTCCGCGCGCCCTGACGCCCCGGATGATCCGCTGGGAGATTTTCGTCGTCTTCGCGGTCTCACTGGGCGCGAGCGGCCTCTACGCGTTCGTCTCGCTGATCGGCTCGCTCACCGCGCCGCAGTCGCTGGGCCAGCAGCAGGCGGTGCTCAACGGCTCGCTGGCGCCCGGCCGCCCGCTGCTCGACCTGTTCCTCCAGCTCACCGACATCGCCATCGGACTGGCCCCGGTGGCACTCGTCTTCTACCTGCTGGCCCGCTCCGGCGAGAGACCGTCGGACCTGGGCGTGGACGCCAGCCAGCCGGGACGGGACATGCTGCGGGGCGCCGTCCTGGCCGCGCTCATCGGCGGCAGCGGGCTGGCCCTGTACCTGGCCGCCTACAAGCTCGGGTTCGCGCTGAACGTCGTGGCCGAGAGCCTGCCCGCGATCTGGTGGCGGATCCCGGTGCTCGTCCTGTCCGCCGCGCACGACGGCATCCTGGAGGAGATCGTCGTGCTCGGCTACCTGCTGCGACGGCTGGACCAGCTCGGCATGCGGCCGTCCCGGGCGATCGCCCTGAGCGCCGTGCTGCGCGGCTCCTACCACCTGTACCAGGGCTTCGGCGGGTTCATCGGCAACGCGGTGATGGGCGTGATCTTCGGCTACCTGTACAAGCGCTGGGGGCGGGTGACTCCGATGATCATCGCCCACACGCTGATCGACACTGGTGCGTTCGTCGGCTACGCCACGCTGCACGGCCACGTGTCGTGGCTGCCGTGACCGAGCGGCGGGCCCGGGCACGCCGTCCGGGATCAAGCACAGTCCGGGATCAAGCACAGTCCGGGATCAAGCACAGTCCGGGATCAAGCACAGTCCGGGTTGACCAGGATTTCAGCGGCCGAGCCCGTCCAGGACCTCAGCCCCCGGCAGCGCGGCCAGCATGGCCCCCGGGACGGTGAGCTTGGACCGCCGGATCCCGCTGCCGATCACGACCCGGGGCGCGGCGGCCACGGCCGCGTCGATGAGGACCGGCCAGCCGGACGGCAGCCCGACGGGAGTGATGCCGCCGTACTCCATGCCGGTTTCGGCCACCGCGAGCTCGGTGGCGGCGAATGACGCCTTCCTGACGTCCAGCCGACGGCGGGCCAGGCCGTTCACGTCCGCCCGCGCCGTGGCGAGGATCACGCAGGCCGCGAACCGGGCCTGGCCGTCGCGCCGCCCGGTGACGACCACGCAGTTGGCCGACTCTTCGGGGGCGACCTGGTACCGCTCGCAGAACGCCGCCGTGTCCGCCACATCCGCGTCGATCTCTGCGACCCCCACGCCGTCCTGCCCGGCCAGCCCGCCGAGCGCCGCCGCGACCGGCGGGGCGAGCAGGTCGGGGCGCTGCGCGGCGGGCACGACGGGCAGCACGCCCATGCTCATCTTCATTCCGCGCAGTCTACGAGGCGGCCGGGCCGGGCCCGCCCCGCCCGCTGGAGCCCCCGCTATCCTGCGGGCATGCAGGAGCCCTCCGACGCACCGCAGGTCATTCCGGGCACCGGTATCGCGGCCCGCGGCGCGCCGGTCAGCGGGCTGCAGCAGGCGCTGGCCTCGGGCGCCGTCACCTCGGCCGAGCTCACCGCCTTCTACCTCGAGCGGATCCGGCGGATCGACCCGGAACTGCACGCGGTGATCGCGGTCAGCCCGGCGGCGGCCGCCGGGGCCCGGGCCAGCGACGCGGCCCGGTCCGGGGGAGGGTCGCGCGGGCCGCTCGAGGGCATCCCGGTGCTGGTCAAGGACAACATCCAGGTGGCCGGGCTGCCGGCCACGGCGGGCTCGCCCGCGCTGGCCGGCACCCAGCCCGCCGACGCGTTCCTGGTCGCCAGGCTGCGCGAGGCGGGTGCGGTGATCATCGGCAAGGCGAACCTGTCGGAGTGGGCCAACTTCCGTTCCACCCACTCGACGAGCGGCTGGAGCACGGTCGGCGGCCAGGCCGTCAACCCGCGCGGGCCGGGTCGCAACCCGTCCGGATCCAGTTCGGGCTCGGCGGTGGCGGTCGCGGCCGGCCTCGCCCCGCTGGCCGTCGGGACCGAGACCGACGGATCGATCGTCTGCCCGTCGAGCGCCTGCGGGATCGTGGGCATCAAGCCGACGACCGGGCTGGTCAGCCGGACCGGCATCGTGCCCATCTCGCTGGCCCAGGATACGGCGGGCCCGATGGCCGCCTCCGTCGCCGACGCCGCCGCGCTGCTCTCGGTGCTGACCGCGGTTGACCCTGATGACCCCGGGTGCGGGGACCCTGATGATTCAGCCGAACGGCGCGGCGGCATGAACTACGCCGATTACCTGGACCCGTCGGCACTGGCCGGATCGCGGCTAGGCGTCTGGCGGGCGGGTTCGGAAGCCGCCGGACCGGCCACCGCGGCAGTGCTGGACGCCGCCGTGGCGCGGCTGCGCGGGCGCGGCGCCACCGTCACCGATCCGGTCGAGCTGCCCGGTGCCGACCAGATCGAGGAACCCGAGTTCACCGCCCTGCTGCACGAGTTCAAGGGCGATCTGAACGGCTACCTGAGCCTGCTGCCGGGCAGTCACCCGGCGAGCCTGGCCGAGCTGATCGCGTTCAACGAGCGCCATGCGAGCAGCGTCCTGGCTCACTTCGGCCAGGAGATCTTCGAGCGGGCGCAGGCTTGCCGCGGCGATGGCACCGATCCCGGGCGCACGGCGGCCCGCGCCGACGCCACCCGGCTGGCCCGGGCGGCCCTGGACGAGCCGCTGGCCGCGGGCCGGCTTGACGCGGTCATCGCGCTGACCGCGAACCCTGCCTGGCTGACCGACTACGTGCTCGGCGACCACGACGTCTTCCACACCTCGACGCCCGCCGCGGTGGCCGGCTGCCCGTCGGTGACCGTTCCGGCGGGCGAGGTGGCCGGGCTGCCGGTCGGCATCTCGTTCACCGGGCCGCGCTGGAGCGAGCCGAGGCTGATCGCCCTGGCCCACGCCTTCGAGCAGGCGTGATCAGGCCGGGCGACCTGGCCGCCGAAGAACAGCTGGGTCTCCGCCAGCTGCCCGTCGCGTACCGTGATGAACTCGGTGTTGCGGGAGGTGCCGGCGGCAAGATAGCCTGGCGCTCATGGACTCCTGGCGTCGGTGTAACCGTTCCCGAACTGCCCGGGACCGGACCCGGGCCACGGATCAGGGACACCGCGACGGGTGAGCTGGTCGTCGCCGCCGACAGCCACGTGGCGACGATGTACGCCTGCGGGATCACTCCCTACGACTCCACCCATATCGGGCACGCGGCCACCTTCACCGCCTGGGATCTGCTGCTGCGGGCCTGGCTGGACGCGGGCCACGAGGTGGCCTACGTGCAGAACGTCACTGACGTGGACGACCCGCTGCTGGAGCGGGCCGCCCGGGATGGCGATGACTGGCGGCAGCTGGCCGACCGCGAGATCGCCAGGTACCGCGGCGACATGGAGGCGCTGCGGATCCTCCCGCCGTCGCGCCTGGTCGGGGCGGTCGAGGCGATGCCGCTGATCGGGCGGTTCAACGCGCGGCTGGCCGATCGCGGCGCCCTCTACGAACTGGACGCCGACCAGTATTTCGCCCGGTCGGCCGACACCTCGTTCGGCTCCCTGTCGGGGCTTGATGCCAAAGCCATGATCGAGCTCTCGGCAGAGCGCGGCGGCGACCCGGGGCGGCCGGGAAAGAAGGACCCGCTGGACGTCCTGGTCTGGCGGGCCGGGCGCCCGGGCGAGCCGTCCTGGGCGTCCGCGTTCGGCCGCGGCAGGCCCGGCTGGCACGTGGAGTGCGCGGCGATCGCCACCGAGTACCTGGGCACGGAGTTCGACGTGCAGGTCGGGGGCTCCGACCTGATCTTCCCGCATCACGAGATGAGCGCTTCGCACGCGCGGGTGGCGGCCGCCGGCGGCCGGGACGGGCACGCGTTCGCCCGCCGGTACGCGCACGCCGGGATGGTCGCGTTCGACGGCGAGAAGATGTCCAAGTCGCTGGGGAACCTGGTGTTCGTATCGGACCTCGTGCGCGGCGGCACCGAACCCGCCGCCGTCCGGCTGGCGCTGCTCACCCACCATTACCGCGACGACTGGGAGTGGACCGGCGCCGGGCTGGCGGCGGCGCGGCAGCGGCTGGCCACGTGGCGATCGGCCGTGTCCGCGGCCAATCGCCCGCAGGCGGCTGGCCGCCCGCAGGCAACTGGCCGCTCGCAGGCAACTGTCCTGTCCCGGGCCGACGAGGCGCTGGCCGGCGTGCGGGAGCGGCTGGCCGACGACCTCGACGCCCCCGGCGCGCTCGCCGTGGTGGACCGGTGGGCCGGCGCGGTGCTCACCGGTCCGGCCGTGAGCGGAGCCGGGGGAAGAGGGCCTGCCCGCGGGCAGCGAACATCCCGCCGGCGAGGGCGACCTCATCCGCGACGCCGTGGACGCACTGCTCGGCGTGGAGCTGCGGCCGGGCCGTTCGTAGCCCAGGCGGCGCGGCCGGTCAAGACCCTTTCGGCCCGGTGTGCACAGGTGGGCGGTCACCGGACCGGGTTATCCCCAGCGCACCATTTGCCACTCGCCGCGGCCCCGGCGGCACAGCACGCTGGCCGCATGGAAGAGAACCAGTCCCCGCCCCCCGCATTCCGGCCGGATGCCGCCCCCGCCGTTCCCGGCCCACCCGAGCCGGCCGTCCCTGCTGGAGCTCGGAAGCCGGCCGAGCTCGGGAAGCCGGCCGGGCTCGGAAGCTGCGATGGCCGGGGAGCCGGCCGAGCTCGGAGCCGGCCGGGCTGCGAAGCCGGCCGGGTCCGCCGGTTCGGCGAAGTCCGCGAAGCCGGGCCGCCTTGCTCAGCCCACGCCGCTGGTCCGGGTCGGTTCGCCCGGGAGCATGCTTGCCGTCATCCCCAGCCTGCTCGGCTTTCACCCGGCCAGGAGCCTGGTCGTCGTGGGGCAGGCCCGCCGCGCGGCCGGATCCAGGTGGCCTTCCGCTATGACCTGCCCGAGCCGCCGGATGTCCCGGCGGCGGCGAAGATCACGTCGCACGCCGCCGCGATCCTGGCCAGGCACCAGCTCACGCTGGCCGTTGCGGTCGGCTACGGGCCGGCGCCGATGGTCACGCCGGTCGCGGACGCGCTGGTCGGCGAGCTGCGCCGGTCCGACATCGTGCTGCACGATGTGCTGCGCGTCGAGAACGGAAGGTACTGGTCCTACACCTGCCAGGATCCGCGCTGCTGCCCGGCCGACGGCGTACCGTTCGACGCCGCGGATCATCCTGCCGCGGCCATGATGTCCGCGGCAGGCGGCCAGGCACTGCGCGACCGGGCTGCCCTGGCTGCCACGATCGCGCCGCTGGGCGGGCTGACCGCCGAATCGATGCGCCAGGCCACCCGCCGCGCCGAACGGCGCGCCGCCGGCCTCATCAGGAAAGCCCCGGCTCCCGGCCGCCGCGCCGTTCTCGACCTGGTGGTCGCCGAAGGCCTGCGCGCGGTGAGCGAGGCGATCGGCGTCTATCAGCGCGGCGGCCGGATCACCGGTCATGACCGGATGGCCTGGCTGGGCGTGACGCTCAGCGACCTGAGGGTCCGTGACGACGCCTGGGCCCGGATGCTGCCCGGTCAGGTCCAGGCGCACCTGCGGCTGTGGACCGACGTGGTACGGCACGTCCCCGCCAGGTACGCGCCCGCGCCGGCCTCGCTGCTGGCCTTCACCGCCTGGCAGGCGGGCAACGGCGCGCTGGCCAACCTGGCCGCGCAGCGGGCGCTGGCCGCCGATCCCGGGTACTCGATGGCCCTGCTGCTGCTGGAGGCGATCGGAGCTGGCATACCGCCGTCCGCGGCCCGGCTGCCGATGACCCCCGAGGAAGTCGCGGCGAGCTACGCCCGCGCCGAAGCCTGCCCGCCTCGCGAGCCCTGCCCGCCTCGCGAGCCCGCGGCCGCCCGGTGGCGCCGTCCGCTGATGCGCGGACCGGACACGCTCGGCGGGGCGACGAATTCCGTGCCCGCCCTGGGCCGGGGAGAACGACTCGCCCGAGGCGACGGTGTATCCCGCCAGCAGGGAGTTCCCCGTCGTCGTGGCGATCTCCGAGAAATTCAGGAAGCCGGTCTTCGGGTGGTACCCCAGGCTGAACACCTCGCGGGTGACAACGTCTGACCCATAGGCCTGGCGATCGACGTTACGGTGTACCTGCAGGCCCGGGCTCGGGCGAGCCGTCGGGGAGAGGACTTCCGATGTCAGCTGATCACCCTGCACGCCGAATGCCCGCCGGCCCAGCGCGGCGCCGGGTCGTCCTGGCGGGGACGGGACGCTGGCCGCGGACGGTGCTCGCCGCCGCGACGATCACCGCGCTGGCCTGGTCGCCCGCCGGGGCGGCCACCGCCGCCGTCACCCCGACGGCCGCCACCTCGGCCGCCGTCGCCCGGGACCCTGCGACCCTGGCCTGGACCGGCCGGGCCGTGGCGGGAACGCCCGCGCACGCCGCAGCTATCCCCGTGCCGCGGCACCGCGGGACGCTGGCGGTGACCGGGCGGCTCCGCGATGGCGGCACGGTCGCGGCGGCCGGGCTCTCCTGGCGGCCCGGCCGGCTCCGGCCGGCGACAAGCTGCTCACCTTCGAGGTCGCCTACCAGTGGAGCGCCTGCCATCGGCACGCCGGGCACTGCGTGGCCGCGGCGGACTCGACCGCCACCCCGTTCGCCGCCCGCCGCTACCGCGTCGGCCACGAGGACACCGGCCGGCGGCTGATGATCACCGAGACCGCGACCGAGGTGGTCGAGACCGACCCGGCCACCTTCGCCTTCAAGGCCGTGCGCGCCTCGGTGAGCCATCTCACCAGGGCGGCCGTCGCGCCCTACCCGGCGGACCGGCCGCCGGTCACCCAGTTCGTGAACGGGACGCCCGAGCCCCGTACCGGGTCCAGGGAGGAGTACCTCCAGGTCAACCCGCCGCAGTACAGCTCCGCGGACCGGGTCCCGGTGCAGCGGTACCGGATCGACCACGGGCCATGGCGGCCGCTGCCCGTCAGCCGCGTCTTCTACACCGGGAAGCTGCGGCTCGGACGCCACGTCGCGCTGGTGCGGACCGCCAACCGGGCCGGCGCCACGACGATCAGGTTCGGCTGGCGGGTGGTGCCGCTGCCCGGGCCCGCGGCCTGCCGTCCGCAGCGCGGGCGGACCTGCTGGTATCCGCCGCATCTGGATTCCCGCCATCGCCCGATGCGCTGGGACTGGCAGATCGGCCGGGTCACGC
>CAWCII010000021.1:0-6975 GCA_963795575.1 uncultured Actinomycetes bacterium
TGCCTGCCGGCGGCCGCTTTGTGCCTGGCCGCCGGGGACGTACGGTCACGTTCGTCGTGGCCGGGCCGGTCGGCAAGATCAAGGACGCAATCACCTGACCGGAAGGGCGAGGAGAAACCAGCCGGGCCGGCGATAAGCCGGCCCGGCTGGGCTCCCCATCATCCAAGCTCCCGGTCACCGCTCCGGGTCGTCCTCGGCCCCGTCGTCCTCACCCGGCCAGGAACCGGTGAGTTTGCGCGTTCCCTCGGCGCCAGCGCGATCCACGACCGCCTTGACCAGCGCGAAGATCGCACCTTGCAGAGCGGCGGCAATCAGCACCTCGCGCCAGCCCCGCTGCGCGTCGGTCGCCTTCGGTGCCTCGTCCTCGTGCGCGACGAGTTTCCAGATGCGCTTGAAGATCGCCCCGGCCAGGACGCCGCCGAGCACGCTGATCAGGATGCTGACCGGTTTGTAGAGGATCTTGATCATCGCCGCCTCAGCCACCTCACCACGATGACGCCGGCCACGACCGCCCCAGCCGCGATGATCAGCTGCGTGCGGTACCGCCGGGCGCCTTCGGCTCCCTGGGCAGCCGCCCGCTTGACCGGGTCCGGTGTCCGGGATTGCAGTTGCTCCCGGCCGGTCTCGCCGGCCGTCGCGGCCTGCTCCCGGATCTGGCCCGTCTTCTCCTTGGCGCGCTTGGTCACCTCAGCCACCTTGGCCTGGGCGTCGGCCACCGTGGACTGGGCTCGCGCCTGGGCGTCGGCCACCTTGGCCTGAGCTCGCGCCTGGGCGTCGGCCACCTTGGACTGGGCTCGTGCCTTGACGTCTGCCTTGGCTGCCAGCTGGTCCACCGTGTCGCCGAGCCGCTGCCTGGTCTCCTCGATTTCCGTCTTCAGCTGCTCTGGGTCGTTCGGTGCTCCGGCCTGGTCGGCTGGTTCGCTGGTCATCGCCGCGCCCTCTCCTTGATCTCGTCCACATCAGTCTTGACGCTCTGCACCGCCTCCTGCGGCATCGGCGGGGTGGCCCGCTGCAGCCGGCTCTTGCCCACCAGGGCGGCGATCCCGGCCACGGCCAGCAGAGCGATCCCCACGACCAGCGCCGACAGCCACGGCGCCAGCACCCGGCTGATGCCGAGGACGGCACAGGCGATCAGGCAGCCCAGGCCGTAGAGCGCGATGAGGCCGCTGCCGCCGAACATTCCCACGCCGATGCCGGCCTGCTTGCCCTTGCGTGTCATCTCCAGCTGGGCCAGCTTCAGCTCGTCCCGCACCAGCATGGATACCTGCTCGGACATTTGCTTGACGAGCTCGCCGGTTGAACGTTCCTGCGCGCCGGACGGCTCGGTTGTCCCGGTAGTTGGATTCACGATCGTGCCCTTCGAATGAGTGAGGCGGACGCCTACCCGGCTGGCCCGGTCTCTAACGCCGGCGGCCCGATAAACCGCGCCCGCAAGGAACTGTCGTGCCGGGCGCGGGCCCGCCCAAAGCTGGCCGGCCCCTGGGATTAACATTGTCCAAGCCCACGGGTCAGGCCAGGTGCCCGCAGGGTCAGCGTGCTGCGCCGGAATCGCGGTCCGCGCCACGACGCGACGAGTGAGGGAGGCGCGTCACAGTGTCTGACGAGGAAATCTTCCTGGAGACGGACGTCATCCGGCGGCTGGACGAGGTTGCCGCCGACCTGGCTGCCCTGAGCGAGATCCTCAATAGCGAGGAGGACCTGGGCCGTGTCCTGCAGCGCAGCGTGGACCAGGTGACCCGCGGCGTGCCCGGGGCTGATATGGCCAGCGCGACCGTCGTCCGGCACGACGGCCAGGGCGAGACGGTGGCCAGCAGCGACGAGCGGGTGTGGGCCATCGACTCCGACCAGTACGCCACAGGCGACGGGCCCTGCCTGGAAGCCGCACGCAAAAACCAGATTGTCCGGGTCGGGGTCGAGGAGGCCCGTGAGCGATGGCCCGAGTTCGCCCGCAGTGCGCGCGCGGCCGGGGTGGAAAGCTACCTGTCCTGTCCGCTGGTCATGGGCAGCGAGTTCGTCGGATCGCTGAACTTGTACAGCGAGAAGCCGCACGGCTTTGGTGACTTCGACGTGGCCCTGCTCAAGGTGTACATCACGGCCTCGAACGCGGCCATCGCCAGCGCCCGGCGGTACGCCAAGGCCCGCAAGCTAGCCGATGACCTGGCCCTGGCGCTGGATTCGCGGGCCACGATCGACCAGGCCCGGGGCATCTTGATGGTGCGCCGCGGGATCAGCGCCGAGCAGGCCCTTGCGGAGCTGGCCCGGGAGTCGCAGAACACCAATGTCAAGCTGCGGGTAATCGCGGCCCGGCTGGTCGAAAGCGTGCAACACCCATCGCAACCGGGTGGTATAAACACTTAACGGGCCGTTAGCGGCCCCGGGCCGGGCTGAATGCATTCCGGTCAGGCAGCACAGGTCCGACAGCGCGGCCTCTGCCCGCGATGGTTGTGGGGCCTGCGTGACCAGCGTCGACAATTCCTCTCGCCAGCATGCTGATAATCCGCTGGCGGTGCGTGAGATCCTGCCCCGGGCGTACGGCGGCTGGGAGCTGATGACCAGCGTCAGCGGCGCCGCCGGGCTGGCCGTCACGCACATCGACGTGGGTGCTTTCAGCTCCAGCGACGGGAAGCTGCCCGGCGATCTCACGTTCAGGGTGCGCGGCCGGGGCGCCGTCAGCATCGCCACGGTGACCCAGGGCACCGTCCGGGCCGACCGGGGGTCGGTCACCGACTGCTACCAGCCCGGCGACGTCTTCGTGGCCAGCTTCCCGATGGCCGATTTCGTCTGCCGCACCCGCGACGCCCGGCTGTACGCCCTGACCATGCCGGCCCCGCTGCTGGCCCAGGCCGCCGGCGCGGCCGCGGACGGCCACGGCCGGCCGCTGCGGTTCCTGTCCCTGCGTCCGGCCAGTCCGGCCCGCCAGGACCAGTGGAAGGTGACCGCCGGCTTCGCCGGTGACCTGCTCGCTAACCCCGAGGCGCCCCGCAGCCCGCTGGTCATCGCCAGCGTGGCCCGGGTGCTGGCCGCCACCGCGCTGGCGGTGTTCCCCAACACCGCGCTGAGCGGGCCCGCCGCCGCGGACCGGCATTCCGCCGGGCCGCCCGCGCTGCGCCGCGCGGTCAGCTTCATCGACGATCATGCCCACACCGACATCACCGTGGCTGACATCGCCGCCGCCGCGCACGTCACCACCCGTGCCATCCAGTTCGCCTTCCGCCGCCACCTGGACACTACGCCCACTGCCTACCTGCGTCAGGTTCGCCTGACCCGGGCCCACGCCGACCTGCTGATCGCCGATCCAGGCGGCGGGCAGACGGTAACCTCCGTCGCGGCCCGCTGGGGGTTTCCCAGCGCCAGCCGGTTCACGGCCTGTTACCGCGAGGCCTACGGCGTCCCGCCCAGCCATACTCTGCGCCAGCGTCAGCTGCCCGCCGGGCCCAGGCTGGACGAGATCCGCAGCGGCTGAGCGGGTTCGACCAGGTCCAGCAGCCGGCGCACCGGGGCGCCGGGCGGGATCACCAGCCGGAGCTCTACCTGCCGGGCCGCGGCCAGCTGGTGCAGCTCGAGGAGGCGGCGGATGCCCGCGACGTCGCAGAAGACCGTCGCACTGAAGTCGGCGATGACCACGGCCGCAACGGACGAGATGGCCGCGTCGAGTTCGGTGTAGGCGCGCGTGACGTTGGTCAGGTCGATCTCGGCTGGAAGCGCGACGACGGCAGGCATGCCGGCCCCCGCATCGGTCATGCCCTGTCTTCCGCCTTCCACCTGACCCACCTGGCTCTGCGGCCCGGCATCTGTGTAGAGCTAGATTTCCCGGGCCGGGTCGGCCATGGCAAGCTCGTAAACGAAGCGGTCAGAACTCAGTCGCACCGAAAACGAAACCAGTTTTCGCACCGGCCATTTCCCTGCCCTATTTGCGCGATTAGGCCGTCCGGGCACGGGTAAGCGGCGGCACCATGGAACGTTCAAGCCCCGAGAACACCCGCCGAGCCGAGCAGCAGCACAGCACCGAATCGATCCCGCCTCAAGACGCCACCTCCGGCGGTCCGGAGACGCCGCTGGAGCTCGGCGGCACCGGCTGGAGGAACACGCTCAAGCGGTCGGTGAAGAAGTTCACCAGGGATCGCTGCTCGATGACCGCGGGCAGCCTGGCTTACCACTGGTTCCTGGCCCTGTTCCCGGCCCTGATCGCCCTCCTCGGGCTGGCCAGCCTGGCCCACATCAGCTCCAGCCTGGTCCGGCACCTGGTCACCGGCCTGGAAAAGGCGCTGCCGCCGGGAGCGGCGAACGTGTTCGCCTCTGCCATTACCTCGGCCACTAACCGCTCTTCCGGGGCGTCGCTGACCGCCTTGATCCTGGGCATCGTCATCGCGCTATGGAGTGCCTCGGGCGGCATGGCCGCGCTGGAGACAGGGCTGGACATCGCCTACGAGGTCCCGGTCGACCGCAAGTTCGCGGCCAAGCGGCTCTATGCCTTCCCGCTGATGGCTGCCACCCTGGTGATCGGCGGGGCGGCATCGGCGCTGATCGTGTTCGGTGCCTCCATCGGCAGCGGCATCGAGGGGCACGTCGGGATCACCGGGCTGGCCTTCACCATCATCTGGGCGGTGCTGCGCTGGGTGGTGACGATCATCTTGATCACCCTGCTGTTCTCGGTGTACTACTTCTTCGGCCCCAACCGGGAGACGCCGCAGTGGCAGTGGGTCAGCCCGGGCGGGATCTTTGGCACGGTCATCTTCCTGCTCGCCTCGCTGGGGTTCTCCTTCTACGTGGCCAAGTTCGGTTCCTACGGCAAGACCTATGGTGCCTTCGCCGGGGTTGTGATCCTGATCTTCTGGCTCTACCTGGCCGGGATCGCGATCCTACTCGGGGCCGAGATCAACGCCGAGTCCGAGCGGCAGGCCGCAGCCCAGGCCGGCCACCCCGGCGCGCAGCAATCCGCCCAGGACCTGGAGAGCGGCCAGCCTCAGGCTCGCTAGGCCTCGGGCCGGTCGAATACCACCACGACACTGGTTCCGGCGGGCCCGGACCGGGTGATCATGCGAGAGGAGATCCGCTGCACCACCCACAGCCCGTGACCGGGCATCAGCGGCAAGGCATCGGCCCCGGTCTGACCGTCAGCCCCGTCGGTCGCGTCCAGCGGGGGACTACTGCCGTCATCCACCTGGAACCGCAGCGCTCCCCGCCGGTCCCAGGACCGGAGCCGTCCCGTCCCGCGGCCGTGCCGGACCACGTTCGCGGCCAGCTCGTGGATGGCCAGCACCACATCCTCCACCCGGTCGGCGGGCAGCCCGGCCGCCTCGGCACAGGCGCGCGCCCTGGATCGTAGCGTGTGCAGCGAGCCGGAGTCGATCCTCAGGTCCAGGCTGGCGGGCCCGTCGGCCCAACTCGCGAACCAGGCCTGGTCGGCCCAGCCGCCGGCTTCGGGCGTTCCCGGGACTTGCCCCATCTGATCGCCTCCCCGGGCCGCGTAGTCAACAGCGGCTCTCTACCAGTGCCTCCAACTGCTAAACCAGCGCTGACAAACCAGGGTTGTCCTCCGGTTCGGTGCCGCGCCGGTTTACCTACCGCCGCAGGCTTAAACGCCTCAGTCCGAGTAGCAGGCACGCCCGCCGAACCGAGCCAAAAAGGAGGGCATGCGACATGACCACATCACCTCCCGAGCAGGAGCAGGAGTATCCCGGCCGAACAGGGGAGATGACGCCGGAGCCGCATGACGAGATGCGCGATTATGAGGGCCGCAATCTGCTCGCGGGCCAGCGCGCCCTGATCACCGGCGGCGACTCCGGCATCGGGCGCGCCGTCGCTATTGCGTTCGCCAAGGAAGGCGCCGACGTCGCCATCGCCTACCTGTCGCAGGCGGAGGACGAGGACGCCGCCCATACCGCGGAGCTGGTGGCCGCGACCGGGCGCCGCTGCGTGACCGTCCTCGGCGACCTCGCCGAGGAGACAAACTGTCAGAACGCGGTCGAGCGCACCGTGGCCGAACTCGGCGGCCTGGACATTCTGGTTAACAACATGGCCACCCAGGAACCAGTGGAGGACGTGGCCGACCTCAGCACTGAGCAGTGGGACCGGACGTTCAAGGTCAACATTTACAGCTACTTCTGGACGATCCAGTCCTCGCTCAAGCACCTGCCGGACGGCGGCGTCATCATCAACACCGCGTCGATCAACGGGTTGCGCGGTAACAAGAGCCTGATCGACTACTCCGCGACGAAGGGGGCCGTGCTGGCCCTCACCTACTCGCTGGCTCAGGCGCTGCAGGACCGCGGCATCCGGGTGAACTCCGTGGCCCCTGGCCCGGTCTGGACGCCGCTGATCCCCGCCACTATGCGGAAGGAGAAGGTGGGCTCGTTCGGCGAGCAGGTGCCGATGGGCCGCGCCGCCCAGCCGGACGAGATCGCCCCGTCCTACGTCTTCTTCGCCAGCGGCAGGCTGTCCAGCTACTACTCCGGCGAGGTGCTCGCTCCGGTCGGCGGTGAGACCATGCCCGGCTAACCCCGGCCCGGCGGCCGCCGCGCCGCCGGGCCCGGGCGGGCCCGCGTCATGGCCGCAGCACTACCTTGATGCAGCCGTCCTCCTTGCTGCGGAACATCTCATAACCCTGCGGGGCCTCCTCCAGCGGCAGGTGGTGGGTGGCGAAGGTCTGCACGCCGAGCGGGTCGCCGCTGCCGTCCGCGACCATCGGCATGAGGTCGTCGATCCACCGCTTAACGTGGGCCTGGCCCATGCGCAGCTGTATGCCGCGGTCGAACATCTCCATCATCGGCATCGGATCGACCTCACCGCCGTAGACGCCGCTGACCGAGACCGTGCCGCCCCGGCGCACCGCCTTGACCGCGACATGCAGCGCGTCCAGCCGGTCCACCGCGGCCACGTCGGTGACCTTCTGCGCCACTCGGTCCGGCAGCAGCCCGGTTGCCCGCTGCGCCACCGTGGCCACCCGGTTGGCCAGGCCCTCCTCGTGCCCGTGCG
>CAWCII010000022.1:0-27326 GCA_963795575.1 uncultured Actinomycetes bacterium
GATGGGCTTGGGCGGAACGTCGGGCATCACACGCGGCTCGGCATCGAGGGGCGCGTTCTAGCTATGACCGGAGCTCGCCGATGTCCTTGACGGCCGTGTTCGGGGCGGTAGTCCAGCTGGCTAGGAGGTTGAGCGCCTCCTGTGACTTCGATCCGGGCTCGGCGGCGTAGACGAGGATGCGCTGACCCGGATCGTTGGAGAGGTGAAGCGACTCGTAGGTGACAGGCCGGTGTAGCGGGCTAGGGTGGCCACCGACGGGAACGCGCCAGTGCAGTCGGCCCAGCGTGGTTGGCTAGGCCGACGAGAACGAATTTGCACGAGCTCGACGGCTGGCCGCAGCGGTCGGCCGGGACGGGGGCCAGGTTGAGGGCCCATGCCCTCGGCTCAGTTCGCGTCTCGTTCACTGTCGTTCACGGCGGTTCGCGGGCGGCCGCGGGCCGCCTGTTCGCGCTGGTCATGAACATTGGCGGCCGGTGGCGGACGGCGGTGCGCAGTCCTCGAAAGCGTGTGAGGGGGCAACCCCTCCGTGGGTTCAAATCCCACCTCCACCGCTGCTGACCTGCAAGAACACCGGCCTTGGCGGCCGACGGGCGGGTGCCTCGGACCCCGCGGGCTCATTTGGTGGGCTCAGTTACCAGCCGTACGCGGTCCCACCGCCGGGCCCGCCGCGGATGTCGCGGGCAGTCCGGGCTCAGCAGGTCCGCGAGCGTGACCACCGCGGACCCGCAGTGCAGACCTACGGAAGGCAGGCGTGATGACCGGCTCTCACACCCGCTGGGCGCGCCCCGAATCCGGGTCTGTAGACCCGGAGCGAATCGCGATCCGCGAGGCCCTGGCCTTCGAAGGCGGTCTATGACCGCCGTGTCGCCCTTGGCCTAAGCGTCGCGGGCGGTCGCGCAGCCGGCTACCGCCAGGGACCAGATGCCCGCCCGGCTCGGCCAGCAGTCGCAGGTCGCAGCCAAGGCCTCAGCCCACGCCGCCGCGGCGGCCGCCTCCAGTTCCCTGCTGGCCATGGCCCGATTCTCCTGGACAAGGCGCGCAGACGAGGGCTGATGCGTGCCGACCACATGTGGGCGGCACGGGCCGCCTGGCGGGCTAGCCGTGCGGCGGCAGGATCCGGCCGGTCACCTCGCCGAAGCCGATCCTGGCACCGTCCGGGCCGGGAGCGCTGGCGCTGATCGTCACCTCGTCGCCGTCCTCCAGGAAGGTGCGGGTGGCGCCGTCGGGCAGCGTCAGCGCGTCCCGGCCGCCCCAGCTTAGCTCGATCAGCGAGCCGCGCTGGTCTGCCCGCGGGCCGCTTACCGTGCCGGAGGCGAACAGGTCCCCGGGACGGACCGAGGCGCCGTTGACGGTCATGTGCGCGAGCATCTGCGCCGGGGTCCAGTACATGGTGGCGTAGGGCGGGCTGGCGACCAGGTGCCCGTTCAGCCGCACCTCCAGGGTCAGGTCCAGCCCCCACGGCCCGGCGCCGTCGTCGGCCAGGTAGGGCAGCAGCGGCTGGTCCCTGGGCGGCGGGGCGACCCTGGCGTGCTCCAGCGCGGCCAGCGGCACGATCCACGGCGACACCGAGGTGGCGAAGGACTTACCCAGGAACGGCCCCAGCGGCACGTACTCCCAGGCCTGCAGGTCCCGGGCCGACCAGTCGTTCACCAGGCAGACGCCGAACACGTGGTCGGCGAACTCGCCGAGCCCGACCGGCTGGCCGAGCTTCGAGCCGGTGCCGATCACGAAACCGACCTCGGCCTCGATGTCGAGCCGCCGCGAGGGCCCGTAGGTTGGCGTGTCGTCGGCCGGGGCCTTGCGCTGGCCCCGCGGCCTGACCACCGGGGTGCCGGATACCACCACGGTGCCCGAGCGGCCGTGGTAGCCAACCGGCAGGTGTTTCCAGTTGGGCATCAGCGGCTCGGCGCCGGGCCGGAACAGCTGGCCGATGTTGCCGGCGTGGTGCTCGCTGGCGTAGAAGTCCGCGTAGTCGCCGACCTCGACCGGCAGCAGCAAGCTGACCTCGGCCAGCGAGTGCAGCGCGGCCTCCGGCGGCCCGGACTCCCCGGCGAGCAATGAGATGAGCCGCTGCCTGACCTCGCGCCAGCGGGCTGGGCCCTGGGCCAGGAACGGGTTCAGCACCGGCCTGGCGAACACCGGGTCGCCGAGCACGACGGCGAGGTCGAGCACCTGGTCGCCAACCCGCACCCCGGCCCTGGGTGGCCCGCCGGCCGGGGCGAACACCCCGTAGGGCAGGTTGGCCAGCCCGAACGCCGAATCCGCGGGGATCTCCACCCGGGCCATCAGGCGGCCGCCGTTGCGGGTAGCAGGCCCAGCCGGATGAGGTCATCGCGCGGGCCGGCCACACTGCAGGTGCCGAAGGAAGTGAAGCTGCCCCGGGCGGCGGCCAGCCGCTCGTCCCCCAGCCCGGCCACCTGGCCCGCGACCGCGACGGCGTCCCGCCAGGCGAGCAGCGCGGCCAGCTCTTCGGCCGGCGCGCCGCGCCGCGCGGCCTCGGTAGCCAGCAGCACGTTGAGGAAGCCGTGCTGCTCCAGCTCGCCGTCGGTGTGCCGGACCGCGTGGTGCAGCCCGGCGGTGCACTTGAAGGCGAGCCCGCGCGCCACCGCCCCGGCCAGCATGCCGGCCAGTTCGGCCTCGCTGGGATGGGCCTGGGGCACGAGGCCGCCGGTGCGGAACTTAGCCCGGTGCCGGGATCCAGCCAGCGCGTCCAGCACGGCGGCCCCGCGCTCGCCGCGGGGCACCTCGACGTAGCCGGTGACGCCGTCCGGCAGGGCAGCCTCGAGCGCCCCCAGCAGCTCGCCGATCTGGGCACCGGCCGCCAGCGGCGTCTCCACCGCGGCCAGGGTCACTGTGTCCAGAACGGCCGCGGCGGCGACGGCGGGAGCCACCGCGGCGGGCTCACCCGGCAGCGTCACGCTGAGCGTCAGCGCGGCCGTGCCCGCCTCCAGCAGTGGCGCCAGCCCGCCCAGCGCGGCGGCGGGCAGCACCAGCGGCCCGACCAGCTCGGCGTATGCGCTCCGCCGGTGGCCGTAGTGGGCGGTCACCGCCTCGGCCACCGGCAGGTTCCCCGGCGGGAAGACCGCCGCGTCGTCCAGCAGGGCCGTGAAGGCCCGCAAGGCTTCGGTCAATGCCCTTCCTCCTCTTACGCTCATCACACACCTACCAGCTCAGCCCACGCCACGCCGCACCGGCTCCGTGGAGAGCGGCATCACGCTGGGTGATGGACAATCTCAGGGGAACGCACCCGGACCCGCCGTCACGGCCACGAATGCCAGCAGCCAGAACGCATCCCGGCGCGGAATGGCCAGCCTCCGGCGCCCGGCGGTCGCCGGATGGTCGGGGCAGTCGATACAAGCTGAGTCAGGTACCCCGCCGAGGTCCTGGCGCGACCTGCCGGCCGGGGAACCTGGGGGGATGACGGAGGAAGCGAGGCCGGCGAGGCAACCCTGAGGGCGGCTCAGGCGTCCTTGGCAGGCGACGTGGGAAGCGGGCGACTCGGGAGGTGGCCATGGGCCGCGAGCCGGACGACCAGGCCGTGGAGCGGCTGCTCGGCGAGCGCGGACAGCACCTGATGCGCGCAGCGGTCGCGCTCACCGGCAGCCGCGCGGACGGCGAGGACCTGTTGCAGGCGGCCCTGGAACGGCTGCTGCAGAACCGGCGCCGGGTCGACGCCGACCTGGAGGGATACCTGCGGCGCACCCTGTACAACCTGGCCGCCGACGGCTGGCGGCGCCGCAGACGGTGGCGGGGCAGGCTGGCCGAACTCCGGTCGCAGGCCCGGGCGGCCGGGACGGGCAGCGAGAACGTCGCCGTGGTAGACCTCCGCGACGCTCTGGTCCGCCTGCTGCAGCAACTGCCGCCACGGCAGCGTGCCGTGGTGGTGCTGCGGTACTGGGAGCAGCGCACCGAGGCGGAGACTGCGAAGTTGCTGGGCTGCACTGAGGGCACGGTCAAATCCGCCGCGGCGCGGGGGCTGCGACGGCTGCGGGAACTGGCCGGCCCGGGGCCGGAGCCGCCGAACGTGCCCGCAACCAAAAGGACACAGCTGAGAACCGGGATCGAAGTGGCAGGAGGAAGATCATGAACGGGGCTGTGGAGGACCTGCTCCGCGAGGGCCTGGACCGGCTCACCGCGGACGTGCAGGTGCCGCCGGGGGTGACCGGCAAGGCGCGCACTCGCCTGCACCGCAAGAAGGTGGCGGTCCGGGCCGCGCTGGCCGGCGGAGCCGCGGCGGTGACCGCCATGGCCGTGGTCGCCGTGACCGTGCCGGGCCAGGACGCCGCCGGCCCGCTTCAGACGCGCACCGCCGCCTTCGTGATCTCCCGAGTGGCGAACGCCCTGGCCACAACGAACAAGGTCATCCAGACCGAGACCATCTTCAGTGCCCCCTATCCCCCGGTCATGGGCTGGAACTACCGGACTGACGTGCGCCTCACCCAGTCCGGGTTCATCCCGCCCGCCCTGGTCCCGGGCATGCCCTGGGCGCGGGGACGGGTGCACTGGGGCGTCGGCACCACCCGGATCCACGGGCGGCGGATCTACGCGCAGATCGACTACCGTCATCATGAGTGGGCCAACGCGGGGATACTGGGGTTCCCGCCGCGCGCGTGCACCGTCCGCCTCGACGTGGTTGAGTTCAACGGCCCCGCGCAATGGCCGGCTTATGTCCGTCAGGCGCTGGCTTGCGGGCTGTTCAAGGTCGCGGGGCACGCCCAGGTCAATGGCGTGCGGACGGTCAAGCTCATCGGCTCGATGACGGACTGGCACTTCTGGGGCCAGTTGCCGCACGGCGAGGGCCGCGGGCCGCTCCGGGTGGATGTGACGTTGTATGTGAGCCCGCGAACGTACCTGCCGGTGCTGATGATCTGGTACAACCGGACGCACTACCGCGACGGCAGGCCCCTGGACGGCACGGTCCGCCAGGACATCACCGCCCTGCCGGGCACTCCCGGCAACATCGCCAAGGCGAACGTGACTGTCCCCGCCGGCTTCCGGAAGGTGCCAGGCAACACCTTCGGCGGCCCGGTGTGGCCCTACTTCACCTCCGGATGACCGAGGCTGGACACGACGCGGGCCGGGCGGTACTGCCCCAGGGCTCCGGCACAGTGGCGTAATGTCCGTTCTGGTCATCATGGGTTGAGCCCGAGAGCAGTTCCGGGGGCTTTCCCGCGCGCAACGCCGCGTCGGCGGCGACCAGGCGCCTGCCAGCCAGCGCCCGCAGCGGACTGGCCAGCAGCACCGCCCGGCAGCGTGTAGGCAGCGACCCGATGTCTTCAGGCCTGGATGTGGCCATGTTCCCTATTCCACTCCATCATGGATTGAGCTGGTGCAGGCCACTCCTGGAAGTGCCGTAGCCGCGGCGGGTGGGGTGCAGGGTCCTGGGGTTCGGCTTGTTCACGATCTTGTGGAGGGCAATCTGGGATGCGGTACCGGTGAGCGCCGTGCTCGTTGCCAGAGGCCTTGAGGCAGCGGTTGGCGGTCGTGTGCTGTTTGCTGGTCTCGACCTGGTGGTCGGTCCTGGAGATGTCATCGGCCTGGTCGGCGTGAATGGCGCTGGTAAGTTGACGCTGCTGCGCATGCTGGCCGGGCTGAGCGCGGGGCAAGGCGGCACGGTGGCGGTCAGCCCGCCGGGCGCGTCGACCAGGCGCGCGACCTGTTCCGGGGCAGCGAGCTGCTGATGAGCGCCTTCGGGGCGGCAGCGCCGGACATGAACCCCAGCCGAGGCCAGGACGCTGCTCGCGAAATTCGGCCTTCGGGCTGCCCACGTGCTGCGGCCTGCCAGCACGCTCTCCCCCCGGCGAGCGCACACGGGCCGCGCTGGCGCTCCTGCAGGCCCGCGGCGTGAACCTACTGGTCCTGGATGAGCCCACCAACCACCTCGACCTGCCCGCGATCGAGCAGCTGGAGTCGGCACTCGCAACCTACCCGGGCACGCTCCTGCTGGTCACACACGACCGCCGGATGCTCGAAGCGGTGATGACCAGCCGGCGGATCGAGGTAGCAGACGGCCGCATCGCGAGCCGTTAGTCCAGCCCTGGGCCAGTCGGCGTCCGGACGGACGGGATCAGCAATGCCGGCACGCCATCAGCCGCTAAGCGTGAAAGACCGTAACCGCCGTTAGGCACGGCTTGGCGGCTTCCGGCGCTTCAGGCTGATTGGGCACAGAACAATCGATCTGGCGCTCTGCGAGCCCTCGCGAGCGCAGATGGCTTGCGGCGGTCCCTGCAGCGGTCCAGGCGTGCCCACACCAGCACACGCGGGGCGACGCCAGCACACTCGGGGCGACGCCAGCACACGCGGGGCGACGCCAGCACACGCGGGGCGACGCTTGCCCGGCAATGGGTAGGCCTAAACCCACTCCGGATGTGGGTGCTAACCGATGGCTCGCCACCCTGCCGCGGGCCGACAATTGGCCGCATGGGATTCTTTGACGACTTGCCGGCCGCTCAGCCGGCGCCTCCGCGCAGACATCACCCCTGGGAGCCGCCGGAGGCGGAATTTCCTGGCATTGTCCCGATCGACACCCTGCTGCTCGGGCGGACCGACCAGGTCGCCGTGGCGGTCACCGGGCTGTCCGCCTTCTCCGCCGGGATGGAGATCTTCGTGACCGCGCGGATCCGGCCCAGCACCGACCGCCCCGAACAGCACCTGCCCGGCGGGCCGCGTGACCTGGCCGCGGCCCGGCGCTCGTTCCGGTTCGGCCTGCAGTTCGCCGACGGCGGCAAGGCCGCCGGGAGCCCCGGCGGAGGCGGGCCGGACCACGATTCCGAGCCGGCCGGGCCAGTGCTGTACCCGTTCGCCGGCGG
This sequence comes from uncultured Actinomycetes bacterium, assembly GCA_963795575.1. Classification (GTDB taxonomy): domain Bacteria; phylum Actinomycetota; class Actinomycetes; order Streptosporangiales; family Streptosporangiaceae; genus PALSA-505. The sequence continues at coordinate 6,810 of CAWCII010000022.1, forward strand.
CGGCGGGCCGCACTCGTTCGTGTCCCGGTGGTGGACCTGGCCGCTGCCGCCCGCCGGGCCGCTGGAGTTCGTCTGCGAATGGCCGGCGTTCGGCATCGCCGAATCCCGGGCTGGCATCGAGGCGCAGCTCATCCTCGACGCGGCACGGCGCAGCATCCAGCTCTGGCCGGAAGGCGAAGGCTGACGGCGAAGTCGGCCGCCGCCGATCAAGGCCGGATTATCGAGGACCTGCCCCGCCGCCGGCGGAGTGCTCGCATGGCTGGGGTTTGACATCAAACTCCCATACAGATCACGCGTAGGCCTGAGGCCAGCACGAGAGGATGTGGCCCGTGCCGGACTCCGGCGTCTTCCGGCTTCTTCGAAGGCCCCGGGTGGTACGCGGGGCACAGGAGGATGTACATGACCCAGCTTGGATCCCCGGCGACGGAGGGCAGTCCTGGCGGCCACGGTCGGCAGGCGGTACGCGGATCGCGGCTCGCCCGGCGCAGGCGCGCCCTGTTCTGGGTGGCTGGCGGGGCGGCCCTGCTGGCCATCGGCGGACTGATTGGCTCCTCGTTCGTGAAGTCGCCGCAGCAGATTGCGGCGGATACCGCAGCGCCGGCACCGACGGTGACCACGGCGAAGGTTGTATCCCGGATCCTTACCTCGTCGGTCCAGATGCGCGGGGTGGTGTACCCGGCGACGCAGTACGACGTGTACCCATCCGCCCCGGAATCGGATGCGGCAGCGACGGGTACCGGATCGGCGGCCGGCGGTTCGGCTACCGGCGGCGGCTCGCCGGGGGCCGTGTACATATCGAGGCTGGACGTGGCGGCGGGCCAGACGATCTCCAGCGGCGAGCAGCTCGCCGAGATAGACGGCGAGCCGCTGTTCGCACTGGCCGGCCGGGTGCCCGCATGGCGGGACATAACGCCTGGTGAGAGCGGGCCGGACGTGGCGGAACTGCAGCGGGCCCTTGCCTCGCTCGGGTACTACCTGGGCGGCGACACGCCCGGGTTGTTCGGCACGGCAACCCAGGACGCGGTGTTCGCGTATTACGAGCATCTTGGCTACACTCCGCCGGCGTCGGGCGGCGTGCCGTTGACGGACGTGATCTTCCTGCCGTCGCTGCCCGCGAAGGTGGTCGCGGTGAACGGCGCCAAGGGCCAGCAGCCCGGTCAGCCGTTCCTTGAGCTTGCCGCGCGCCGGTCGCTGGCGCTGACCGGTGAATTGCCGCCTGCTTACGCCGGACAGGTCAAGCCTGGCCTGAGGGTGAAGATCTTCGATGAGGTGACCGGCATCCACGCCGCCGGGACCATCGCCGGCGTGGGGACGGCGACGACGGTAGCGCCGATAGGAGCGATTGTGGACGTCGGGGGCGGCGCGGCTTCGGTGGGATCCGCGGGGTCCGCCGGTTCCGGGGCCGCCGGTTCCGGGTCTGCCGCTTCCGGGTCTGCCGGTTCCGGGGCCGCCGCTTCCGGGTCCGCCGGGGCGGCCGGGTCGAGCAATTCTGGCAGCGCTGCGAACCCGGGCGCGACGCCGTTCATCCCGCTGACCGTGCACCCGGCCAATCCTCTGCCTGCGGCACTGAATGGCGAGAACGTCCTGGTCACTGTGGAGACCGGGCGGACCGAGGGGCCGGTGCTCACGGTGCCGGCCGCCGCGATCGTCACCACCGGGTCTGGCACCAGCTACGTCACCGTGGCCGGCGGACACGGCAAGCAGACCCAGGTCCCGGTCACGCCGGGCATCTCCGAGAACGGCTATGTCCAGGTGACCCCGGCGACGGCGGGCAAGCTCGCCGCCGGCGACAGCGTGGTGGTGAGCGGCTGATGACCGCGCCCGTGATCGAACTACGCGGACTGGCCCGAACCTACCCCGGCTCGCCGCCGGTCCATGCGCTGCGCCCGGCCGACCTGGTGATCGGGGCGGCCGATTACGTCGCGGTGACCGGGCCGTCCGGCTCGGGCAAATCCACGCTGCTGCACCTGCTCGGGCTGCTCGACTCCCCCACCTCGGGCAGCTACCTGCTGGACGGCCTGGACACGAGCACATTGCCCGACCGGGATCGGTCGGCGCTGCGCGGCAGGCGGATCGGGGTCGTGTTCCAGTCCTTCCACCTGCTGGCCTACCGGACGGCGCTGGAGAACGTGCTGCTCGCCGAACTGTACAACCAGACATCGCGAAGCACCCGGCTCCAGGCAGCGGCCGGCGCGCTCGGCGCGGTCGGGCTGAGCCACCGGCTGGACGCGCTGCCCACCACGCTGTCCGGCGGGGAGTGCCAGCGGGTCGCGATCGCGCGGGCGCTGGTCAACCGGCCGAGCCTGCTGCTGTGCGACGAGCCGACGGGGAACCTGGACTCGCGCAACGCCGGCACGCTCATGGAACTGCTCGACCAGCTCAACTCCGGCGGCCTCACGATCGTGATCATCACGCACGACGCGGCAGTGGCGGCCCACGCGACCCGGACCGTGGCGATCAGCGACGGGATACTGTCCGAGCAGATCGGCACCGGTCATGGCTAGGCCGGGCGCTGGCCTGCCGTCGCCCCGGCTGACCGTCCGGGACACAGCCGCCGAGGCGGTCGCGGGAATCGTGCAGCGGCCTGGCCGGTCCGGGCTGACCATGCTCGGCACCGTCCTCGGCGTGGGCGCGTTCGTCGCCGTGCTCGGCCTGACCGCGACGGGAGCGGGCCAGATCTCGCGTCAGTTCACGGTGCTCGAGGACACCACGGTCACGGTGGCCGACAACGGCCCCGCCAACAATGTCGCGCCGCCCGGCACCAATCCTGCGCCCGGTTTCCCGGCCGACGCGGACCAGGTCGCCGGCCACATCAAGGGGGTGGTCGCCGCGGGGGTCTGGTGGCCGGTCCAGCTCCCCGAAGGGACGAACTTCAGCGCCTCGCTCGCGCTGTCGGGGGCAACCTCCCAGACGGTCGATCTGATTGCCGCCTCGCCCGGGGCGGTGCGGGCGATGGTTCCGGCGATGGTCGCGGGCTCGCCGCTGAGCGCGTATGAGAACGACACCGCGCAGCACGTCGCGATGCTCGACTCCACCACAGCCGCCACGATCGGCATCTCCCCGGCTCGCCTGCCCAGCCACCCGGCCGTGTTCGTCAACGGGATCGCCTACACCGTCGTCGGCGTCTACAGCTCCGCGCAGCGCGTGGTCAGCGGCGGCAGCGGGATGCTGATCCCGGAGAAGACGGCCCTGGCGGACTACGGCAACCCGCAGCCGGGCATCGGGACCCAGGAAGAAGCCCAGATGGTCATCGCCACCAGGACCGGCGCCGCGCAGGCGGTGTCACGGCAGATCGCCGCCGCCGAACTGCCGACCGACCCGCAGCGGCTGGTGGTGACGTCGCCGCCTAACCCGCTGAAGCTGCAGGGCGAGGTGAACGGCGACCTGGCCGGCCTGTTCCTGATCCTGGCGCTGATCAGCCTGCTGATCGGGGCGGTGGGGATCGCGAACACGACGCTGGTCGCCGTGCTGGAGCGCACCGGGGAGATCGGCGTGCGGCGCGCTGTCGGTGCCCGGCCCCGGCACATCGCCGCGCAGTTCCTCGCGGAATCAACCGCGCTCGGCACGCTCGGCGGGCTGATCGGCACCTGCATCGGCGTCGGGATCGTGGTGATCTTCGCCGCCGTCCAGAACTGGACCGCCCTGCTGAACCCGGTCTACACCTTGCCCGCTCCGCTCATCGGCAGCGTCGTCGGCCTGCTCGCAGGCGCCTACCCGGCGCTACGGGCGGCACGGACCAGCCCGCTGGCGGCCCTGCGGACCGCGTGAACCGCGGCACAGCCGATCTGCCCAGGGTACGCCCGGAAAGGAACGATGATGCGCACCCACACCGGCCGGCCTCCCCTCCTCCGCCGCGCGGCCCTCGCGTCATGCGCGGCGACCGCGTCATGCGCCGTCCTCGCGGCCTGCGCGGCCGCCGCGCCCAAGGGACCGGACACGGATGTGACGGCGCCCGCCGTCGGCAGGCCGCCCGCCCCGGCCTCCGCCCAGGCCGCCCTGTCGTCGGAGGCGTTCACGCCCTACGCCGGACTCGGCGCCGTCAACAACGACGGGCTGGCACCCGGCGACACCTACGACGCTCTGCACACCGCGTGCATGAACGACGCGGGCTACGGCCAGTACGCCTCCCAGGCGCCGTACAACATACGCACGAACCGCGGCTTCACGTTCGCGTCGCCATACGGGTGGCAGGGCTATATCGGCACCGCGCTGGCGGCCCAGCAAGGCTTCCTGGCCGGAACCCCCCTGGCGCCGGGCGGCGGGGGGGCGGCGGGCGGCCCAGGCCAGCCCGGCGCGCCGTTCGCCGGCATGCCCGCCGCGGCGCAAGCGGCCGCAGGCAAGTGCTTCAACATCCTGGAGAACTTCAACAACGCCCAGCTCACCCACTCCATGGCCATCATCGAGACGCTCAACAACGACATCGGCAACGCCGAGGTCGCGGACGGCTCGATCAAGAAGGCGATGGCCAACTGGTCGGCCTGCATGGCCAAGAACGGGTACAGCACCTCCAACGCGAACACGTTCTCGCAGCAGGCACAGGTGACCCTCGGGCTACGGCCGCCCCCCGGGCCCGCCGGGCAGAATCCCAGCGGCCCGCCCGGCGCACCGACCTCCGCGCAGAACAAGGCCCAGATCGCGATGGCCGTGGCCGACGCGGACTGCACGCTGAGCAGCGACCTGGCCGGGATCTACTTCGCCGTCCAGGCGAGCTACGAGCAGCAGTTCGTCAGCGCCAACCAGCAGGCACTCAACGCCGGGGTCCGGCAGTACAAGGCCGCGTTCGCCAAGGCAGTCAAGACGATGCCGGCCCTGCTCCGGACAACATCGGCCACGCCCAACCTGCCCGGACCGCCCCGTCCCGGCCACCATGGCGGGCGCCGCGGCTCGGCCAAGCCCTCGCCCAGTCATTCCTGACGGCCGTCGAACTGACTGTGAGAATCATCGCCCGACCGGTGTGCTTCCAAGTCCAGGTCATCGGGAGGGCGTTAGCCCGGCCCAGGCCTGTCTCATGAACGGAATCTCCGGCATCTGGGTTAGTACGTCGGCCGGTGCGACCAGCGGTCAGGAGGTGATTGTCCGTCGGCCGGCGCCGGCGAACTGGAGCTTGTGATTCTGCCGCCCGCGGAATGCGCACTCGGGCAGGAACCGCTCCCGGATCCCCTCCAGGGCCGCGGCTCTTCCCGGCAGGCCGGCCTAGTTCTGGGACTCTGAGCGTCCGCCGAGGTGGCGGGCGAGGAACCGGTCGGCCGCGGCGTAGAACCGGAGCCGGTTCTCCGGCTTGGCGAAGCCGTGGCCTTCGTCCGGGAACAGCAGGTACTCGTGGTCCACTCCCGCCTCGCGCATGGCCGCGACGATCTGCTCTGACTCGGCCTGCTTGACCCGCGGGTCATTGGCGCCCTGCGCGATGAGCATGGGGATGCGGATGCGGTCGGCGGCCGACAGCGGCGAGCGGGACCAGAGGAAGTCGGCGTCCTTCTCCGGGTGCCCCACCCGGCGGTGGAACTGGGCGACCATCGGGGCCCAGTACGGCGGGATCGTCTCGATCAGCGTCTTCAGGTTCGACGGGCCCACGATGTCAACGGCGCAGCAGAACAGGTCCGGGGTGAACGTCGCCCCGGCCAGAGCCGCGTACCCGCCGTACGAACCGCCGTAGACCGCCACCCGCTCCGGATCGGCCCAGCCCTGGCCGACGGCGAACGCCACGGCGTCGGACAGGTCGTCCTGCATCCGGCCGCCCCATTCCCGGTCCCCGGCATTGACGAACGCCTTGCCGTAGCCCGTCGAGCCGCGGAAGTTGACCTGGATGCAGAGGTAGCCACGGTTGGCCAGCCACTGCGCTTCGGGGTTGTAGCCCCAGACGTCGCGGGCCCAGGGGCCGCCGTGCACGTTGAGCACGGCCGGCAGCCCGGACCGGCCTGCCCCGAGCGGGAAGGTCGCGTACCCGTGGATGGTCAGGCCGTCCCGGGCGGTGAACGAGAACGGCTCCATCGGGGCGAGCTGGTACTCCGACAGCTGCGGCCGCGCCTCGAACAGGAACCGCCCGCTCCGGCTCGGCCGGTCGTAGCTGAAGTAGGCGACCGAGCCGACGTCGTTCATGAAGCCGATCAGCCAGGTCGCGTCCGCGTCGTCGCCGCCGGCGAAGACGGGATCTCCCGGGTGCAGTGCGCGGATGGCCTCGAGATCAGGCTGGAGCGAGGGGTCAAGCACCCGGTAGTCCGACCTGTCCTTGAGCACCGTGGCAATCTGCGGCTCCAGGGTGTCCGGGTGCAGCCGGACGCCGGTGACGTCCGCTTCCGGGTCGCCGGCCAGCACCTCGGCGTTTCCCGTGGCCAGGTTCACCCGGACCAGCCTGCTGGTGTCGGCGTCCACGGAGCTCAGCGCGAGCAGCGAGCCGCCGCCGGCCGGGAACGAGATCGGGGCGGTGGTCAGCGAGTCCTCGGCGGGGATGGACAGCAGCGGCTTCCAGTCCTCCCGGGCGCTGCCCCGCACCAGCAGGTCGAAGCCGCCGTCCTCGTGCGGGGCCAGGGCCGCCCGCACCACCAGGTCGGTGTCGGCCACCCAGTCGAGGAAGCCGGGGTTCTCCACTTCCTTGACCAGCTTCCCGGTCACCAGGTCCAGCCGGTAAACGTCGTGCAGCTGCGGATTGTCACGGTTCAGGCCGACGAGCACGTCGTCGGGGAATTTCCTGTCGGCCGCGATGATCCGGGCCTGGACGTTGTCGAACGGGGTCAGGTCCCGGTGTTCTCCGGTCAGGAGAATCTGCGTCGTACAGCCGCCAGTTCTCGTTACCGCCGGTGTCCTGCAGGTACAGCAGATGGCGGCCGTCGTGCGCCCAGCCGAAGATCCGGAATCCCGCGGTCGTGATCCTCGGTGACTACCCGGGCGGCGGCCCAGTCAACTCCGTCGCCGTCACCGCCGGTCACCGGCGCAATCCAGACGTTCAGCACGCCGTCGTGCGGCGCGATCCACCCGAGCCGTGTGCCGTCGGGGGAGATCGACGGCTGGATGCGCTGCGGGTTGCCAAAGAGCACTTGCAACGGGATCAGTTCGGTCATCCCCCCTGCCTAGCACGCCGGGTTAGCCGCCGCTCCCGCGCCATGCCGTTCCGGCTTCCCGAGCGCGGCGGCGGCCTCGCCGGCCGGGTAGGAGGACTCGATCACCCGTGGCCTGGGGCCGGACGGCGGGGAGCCGGTCGTCATCGGCTTCGACGTCGCGGTCGCCGGCCAGGACGGCAGGCTGAACAGCGTCCGCGGCTTCCCGGGCAAGGTTCCCGGTGACCGCGGGCGGGGCCTCCCCGGCCCGGCCGCTCGGCTGCCAGCCGGGGAACCAACAAGCGGCCGCCGGGCGCGGTGACCTACCTCAGCGACCTCAGGTGCGATCTGTACGCCCGGCCGTAGGCGGTAGGCGCGCCGTCGTAGCTGGTGATCAGGCCGGGGCCGCCTCGGCAGGCGAAGTCGTCGTTCCAGGCCCAGGCCAGGTAGCCGGTGGAGCGGGCATCGAGCCATTTCATCAGCGGCCCGATGTAGGTTCCGGCGCAGTCGTTCTCGCCTATCTCGGTCGCGACCACCGGTACCTTCGCGATCACCGGGGCGACCTGGCGGTTCCAGCACGATCGGTTCGAGCAGCGGGTGAAATTGTAGGAATGCCAGGCGGCGACCAGGTCGCGGTCAGGGTCAGCCGGCTCATATCGCAGCCACTGGGCGAGGTCGTTGGCCCACAGCGTGCCGGAGACCATGATGACGTTCCGTGCCCCGGTCAACCGGATCGCGTTCACCAGCGACTGCATGCCGGCCACCCGGTAGCCGATCCCGGGACAGGCGCCGCCGTGCAGCCAGCACCGCCACCCCCCGGCCTGGCTGCCCGTGGCGAGCTGCGGGTAGGGCTCGTTGAAGACATCAAAGATGACCGCGTCGTTGCCCCTGAAGGCGCGGGCCACCGAGCCCCAGAACGGTATCGACTGCGCGGCGTCCGGCATGGGCTTCTCGCACCGCGCCTGCGCCGACGAGCAGGAGGACGCCGGCCCGGCGTAGGCGCCGTCCGTCCAGTGCAGGTCGAGGATCGCCACCAGGCCGTTGCGGTTCAGCAGCCGCACGTACGCCTCGACCGCGCGCCGGTAGGCCGGGCCGCGGTACTGGCGCTTGACGTACGACTGGCCGTTCCAGCAGGCCTCGTTCAGCGGCACGCGCACGGCGTTCACGTGCCACCGCCGCATCGCCCCGACCGACGCCTGGTTCATCTGGCCGTCCCAGATGCCGGTGCCGTGCACGCATCGGTACTCTCCGCCCGACCGGTCCACGCCGTGCAGCACCACGCGCTGACCCGTCGCGCTCACCAGCCGTTTCCCTGACACGTGCAGCTGCGGCGCGGCCTGCGTACGGTTCCCGCCGGGCCCGGTCGCCGCCACGAGGATGCCCGCCACGGCCAGCGCGCCGGCGCACGCAGCCGCGACCGCCAGCCAGGACCGCCGCCCGAGGAACGCCTGGGACCTCCGCAGCCTCGCCTTCTGGCCTGGGTCCCGGGACATGCTCACCCGATTAGTGTGCTCTGCCGCCCGGCTGCCGTGGGCCGAACCGCCCGGCCGGCCGCATGCCGGTAATCCGCTGCCCACTTCCCGGCCAGGAGCTGGACCGGGGCTCGCGGCCAGTAGCTGAAGGTCCGTCCCGCGCCCGGGCTGCACCCGTCCGTGCCGGAGTCCCCTGATACGTGAATCGGTCCCGCCGGTTCTCATCCACCGCGTGCGGCCCTGCGGGGTCATGGGGATCTAAGCTGGCCGTGGATTCCGGTCAGGGGAGGGCGCGTGGATCGGCTCAGCCTCGGAGTGATGGCACGGTCGCGGAAGGAAAACGAGCGACGGCTGGCGATCCACCCGCTGCATGTGGAGCGGATCGCGGCCGGCCTGCGGCGGCGCATCTATCTCGAGCACGGCTACGGCGAGCCTTTCGCCGTGCCGGACGACCGGCTGGCGGACCTGGTCGCCGGCCTGCGCAGCCGGGAGCAGCTGCTGGCGGACTGCGACGTCATCCTGCTGCCCAAGCCGCTGCCGCAAGACCTGAGCGAGATGCGTCCGGGACAGATCCTGTGGGGCTGGCCGCACTGCGTCCAGAACGAGGACATCACCCAGCTCGGCATCGACCGGCGGCTGACCATGATCGCGTTCGAGGCGATGAACCACTGGACCGGCGACGGATCGTTCCGCCTGCACGTCTTCCACAGGAACAACGAGCTGGCCGGCTACTGCTCGGTGCTGCACGCCATGCAGCTCACCGGGGTCACGGGTGAGTACGGCCGGCCGCTTCGCGCGGCGGTCATCAGCTTCGGTGCGACCGGCCGGGGCGCGGTGACCGCGCTCAGCGCGCACGGCGCCAGCGACATCCACATCCTCACCCACCGCGATGTCAGCGCCGTGGACCCGCAGGCGCACCCGGCCCGCATCGTGCGTTTCCAGCGCGACCCCGGCCACCCGGGCCGGTGCCAGGCGCTGGGCGACGGCGGGCCGGTGCCGCTGGCGGCCTATCTCGCCGGGTTCGACATCGTGGTCAACTGCGTGCTCCAGGACACCGGCGCGCCGCTGACGTTCGTCACCGGCGACGACCTGGCCGCGTTCGCGCCGGGCAGCCTCATCGTCGATGTGTCGTGCGACACGGGGATGGGGTTCAGCTGGGCACGGCCCACGTCATTCGCGGATCCGATGTTCACCGTGGGCACCGGCATTCGCTACTACGCCGTCGATCACACCCCGTCGCTGCTGTGGGACTCGGCCAGCTGGGAGATCAGCGAAGCCCTGCTGCCCTACCTCGAGACCGTGCTCGGCGGCCCCGGCGGATGGGAGTCCGATCCGGTCATCGCGCGGGCCATCGAGATCCGCGACGGCGTCATCGGCAACCCGGACATCCTGTCCTTCCAGCACCGGGCGCCGCAGTACCCGCACCGGATGATCCGCCCGCGCGGACGCCGGTAGTCCGCCGGCGCCCGGCGCAAGCTCAGCCTCAGCACCCGGGGTCGAGCTCGCCAGTCACGCCGCTCGCCGCGGGCTCTAACCCGTCGGCCGGCGCTCGGCCGGCCAGCCGGAGCGCCGGGCCGTCGCTCCGCCGCGGAACGGCGGCAGCCGCCGGGCCGCCGGCGTGGCTCCGGTGATCGGGGACCTTGCGTGAATCCCGCCGGAAACACCGGTCATACTCGCTGCATGAATCAGGCGCGGTCAACAGTGTCGGTGGTCGGAGCCGGGCACGTCGGCTCGGCCGTGACGAACGCACTCGTCCTGCTTCGCGTGTGTGACCGGGTGGTGCTCTACGACCGCGACCTGGCGCTGGCCGAGGGCGAAGCCTGGGACATCGCCGACACGGTGCCGCTGCTGGCCGAGATGGAGGTGGCTGCGGCCGCCGGGTACGCCGATCTCGGTGGTTCTGACGTCGTGGTGATCACGGCGGGAGTGACGCTCGGGCCCGGCCAGACCCGCCTTGACCTGCTCAGCGCCAACGCGAGCACGATCGTCAGCATCTTCGGCGAGCTTGACCGGGTCTGCCCGCAAGCGGTCGTGATCCTGGTCACCAACCCGGTCAACGTGCTGACCCGGGTCGCTGTCGAGACTTCCGCCCGGCCAGCTCATCTCATCCTGGGCTGCGGGACGGTCCTGGACGGGGCGCGGCTGCGGCACCGGCTCGGCGAGCTTCTCGACGTGGAGAGGGAGTCGGTGCACGCCTACGTTGTCGGTGAGCACGGAGACAGCTCGTTTCCGGTCTGGTCGAGCGCTACCGTGGGGGCGATCAGGCTGGAGCAGTTCGGGCTGCCCGGGGGCAGCTCGTGGCCGCAGGTCAAAGGCGAGCTGGCCGCTGCGACCCGTCGGCGGGGGATGAGCATCCACGAGCGCAAGGGGTGCACCAGCTACGGCGTGGCTGCCGCCGTCGCTCGCATCGTGCGCGCGGTCACCCGGGACGAGAAGCGGATCTTCATGGTCTCGGCCCCGGCCGCGCCGGAGTACGGGATCGGGCAGGCGGTGCTCGGCCTGCCCTGTGTCATCGGAGCCGCCGGAGTAGACCGCCAGCTCCTGCTGCCGATGTCAGCCGAAGAGCACCAGATGCTCCAGCGTTCGGCGGCGATCCTCGACCGGGCGTACCAGTCACTCGCCGCCGACGGCACCGCGCCGGATCCGAAAGAGGCCAAGCCGTAGCCGCTGGCGCGGGTCACCGGACCCGGTAGCGCAGGTGGACCGCTTCCTCGCCCCGCCGGACAGCGCGCCGATGATAGCGACGAACACCACCGGAACAGGAACGTGAAGATGCGCTTAGCGAGTTACGCCAGGACGTCAGCTGCTCGTAGCGGATCTGGTGAACCAGCAGGCCGAGCGTGCGTCGTCGCGCGGGCGGTGAACGAGCCGGCCGGGGGGCGTAATGCACAATCGACAGGCGGGCCGGCCCGGTCGGATAAGGGCCGCCCTGGCGGATGAGCTCGTGCAGCTGCGCCATGTCGGCTACGGTTGCTGCAACTTCGCCGTCCGCGGGAGGTGATCAGCTGCGCGCCTGGCGAGCCGAGGTGATCGGCCGCTACCCCCATCCCGGGCGCGGGTTCACCCAGGGACTGATCGCCGGAACCGGATCCGCGCGCGAGATCGCGATCTGGGAATCCACCGGACTCTATGGGCAGTCGGGGCTGTGCCGCTACCGGCTGGGCCGCGTCCAGCCGCAGCGGCGTGTGCAGCTCGATGACACGCTGTTCGGCGAGGGCATCTGCCGGGCCGGTACGCACATCTGGCAGCTGACCTGGCAGGACCGGGTCGCCCTGCGCTGGGACGCGCGTACGCTCGAGCTGCTGGACCGGGTGCCGTACGACCGGGAGGGCTGGGGCATCTGCGCCGCCGGGGGATACGTCGTCACCAGCGATGGCAGCAGCGAGCTGGTCCGCCGGGATCCGGGCACGCTCAGCCCCTGGGGCGAAATGCAGGTCCGGTTCGAGGGCAGCAGGGTGCCCCGGCTGAACGATCTCGCCTGGTCCGACGGCAGGATCTGGGCCAACGTGGCCGGCACGCGGCTGCTGGCCGGGGTCGACCTAGACAGCGGCGAAGTCACCGACGTGGTCGACGCCCGCGCCGCACGGGAGCGGCGGCCAGGCGACGATCAGGCAATCATGAACGGCGTCGCCGCGCTGCCCGCGCCGGGCGAGTTCCTGCTCACCGGGAAGACCTACCGATACATCTGTCATGTCCGCCTCGTGGCGGCCCGGGAGCGGGTCGGCCGGCGCGGCGCCAGCCGGCTGATCGAGGGCCTGGCTGGCTCCATGGTGTAGCCGCCGCCGGCGAGCCCGCGCGTCACCCCGGACGGCAGAGGCGCACATCGATCTGCCGTGGGTGGTGCTGTATGTCACGCGGTGGCTCGCGTCAAGGGCGGTCCTGGCCGGACAATGACTCTGGCCGGGGGCTGAGACAGAAATCCCGGCTCGGAGGAGGATCTGGCCATGATTGAACGAGATGCGGCGCCGGGCAGCCCCGGCGATGAGCCGGGCCATGAGTCTGAGGTGCCGGGCGACGCCCGCGAGGCTGCCTTGATGCGAGATGTGCTGCGCGGGCAGGAAAAGCACCGGGAAGGCGGGATTGACCCTGAGCTTGACGGTGCGGACGCAGACCCCGAACCCAGCGGCTAAGCCCGGCCGCGCCGGCCAGAACTGCGCCATCAGCGCGCAGCGGATGAGCAGGGCTCTTGCTGCCGGCAGGTCAGCCCATAAGCACAGCCAGCGGTATACATGCCATGGGCCCGCAGGGCAGGGAACTCCCCTCCCCGGGAGCCTTCCGCTCACCGGCCCGGCCGCTGCCGATGCGGCCGCTGCTCCGCCTCGGCGCCGCTCGCTTCGGCTCGGGCCTTGTCCGCCTCGGCCTCCTTGGCAGCCACGTAACGCTGCGCGGCGGCCTTGTCCTGCTGGGCTTCGCCTTCTCCCTTCAGCGACTCTTTCCCCGCTCAGGGCCCCGGCAGGCGCGCCGCCTCGGGCATCGTGGCGTCGGACATCCCGCCGGCATCGATGACAACCGGCGGATTACCGCCCTCGGGACCGGCGGCGGCGACACGTATCACCCCCGGCGGCGGTTTGCGGCAAGCTGATAACGGCGAAGGAGAGGATGCGATGGAATTCCTGCAGCCGGGCAGCTGGCCGGAGGCGCTGCAGATGAAGGCAGCGCATCCCCAGGCCGTGCCGATCCAGGGCGGCACGGACGTGATGGTCGAGCTGAACTTTGACCGGCGCCGGCCGGAGTATCTGCTTGACCTTGGCCGGGTGGCCGAACTGACGCAGTGGGCGCCGCATGACGGTCACGTCAGGCTGGGCGCGAACGTCACGTACACCCGGGTCATCGACGAATTGGGCGACCGGTTGCCTGGCCTGGCCACGGCCTCGCGGACCGTCGGCTCCCCGCAGATCCGCAACCGCGGCACGGTAGGCGGTAACCTCGGCGCTGCCTCGCCGGCCGGCGACGCGCATCCGCCGTTGCTCGCCGCCTACGCCGAAGTCGAGGCGGAATCGGTGCGCGGCAGGCGGCTGATCCCGGCTGCCGAGTTCTACACCGGCGTCAAGCGCAACGCGCTGGCGCCCGATGAGCTGATCTCGGCGGTGCTGATTGCCCCGCCGGCCGGCCCGCAGCAGTTCTGCAAGATTGGCACCCGCAACGCCATGGTCATCGCGGTCGCGGCGTTCAGCCTGGCCCTGCATCCCGGCAGCGAACGCGTCGGCACTGGCGTCGGGTCGGCTGCGCCAACCCCGCGGCGGGCCACGGCCGCCGAGGAGTTTCTCGCCCGGGCGCTGGCCGACGACGGCCTGTGGGAGTCGCGCGGCCCGCTGCCCGATGCGGCGGTCGCCCGTTTCGCCGACCTGGTCGCCGACGCCGCCTCGCCAATCGATGATGTCCGCGGCAGCGCGCGGTACCGGGTTCATTCGCTGTCGGTGCTGGCCCGGCGGGCGCTGCTGTGGGCCTGGGCCGATTACCAGAGGATGTGACCAGCCATGCGGATCAGCGGGACCATCAGCGGTGAGCCGCGGCAGGCCGACGACGCCTGGGAGGGCGGGAGCCTGCTGCATCTGCTGCGTGAGCCGCTCGGCCTGCCGGGCTCGAAGAACGCGTGCGAACAGGGCGACTGCGGCTCGTGCACGGTCTGCCTGAACGGCATCCCGGTCTGCGCCTGCCTGGTCGCGGCCGGCCAGGCGAAGGGCCGCCACGTCCGCGCCGCCCAGGGACTCGGTGACGGCGAACCGCTGGTCCCGATCCAGCGGGCCTGCAAGACGGCCGCCGGCCCGGCCGCGGCCGGTGACAGGCTGCTGACCCGAGCGGGGGTATCCCGATGACCGCCCCGGCCAGGCCCGTCGGCGCGCCTTCAGCGCTGTCCACGCCCGACACCGCTGGCGTGGGCGCCAGCCCGCTGCGGCCGGACGGCACGCTGAAGGTCACCGGTGAGTTCGCCTACGCCAGCGATCTGTGGATGGACGGCATGCTCTGGGGCGTCACCTTGCGCAGCCCGCACCCGTACGCCCGGATCGCGTCCATCGAGATCGGTGAGGCGCTGGCCGTGCCCGGCGTGCAGGCGATCCTGACGCACGAGGACGTGCCCGGCAACAAGTACTACGGCCTGGAGATCGTGGACCAGCCGGTGCTGGCCATGGACGTGGTGCGCTACCACGGCGAGCCGGTGGCCCTGGTCGCCGCCGACCACCCGGAGATCGCCCGCCGTGCGGCCAAGAAGATCCGGGTGGGCTACGACGAATACGAGCCGATCACCGATGCCCGCCATGCGCTCGGCCATCCGCGGTGGAATATGGTGCATGACGCCCCCGGCCGGGATAGCAGCCTGACCAGGGTTGCCGCGCCGCTGCACCCGCAGGGCAACCTGGTGCGGCACGTGCAGATCAGGAAGGGCGATCCGGCGCCCGTGGCCGATGTTGTGGTGGTCGGCGAGTACGAGGTCGGGATGCAGGACCAGGCCTTCCTCGGGCCGGAGTCCGGGCTGGCCGTGCCGGACCGGGACGGCGGGGTGGAGTTGTACGTCGCCACCCAGTGGCTGCACGTCAACCAGCGGCAGATCTGCAGCGCGCTCGGCCTGCCGCCGGAGAAGATCAGGCTCACCCTGTCGGGCGTGGGCGGTGCCTTCGGCGGCCGTGAGGACCTGTCCATGCACGTGCACGCCTGCATGCTGGCGCTGCACACTGGCAAGCCGGTGAAGATGGTCTACAGCCGCGAGGAGTCGTTCTTCGGGCACGTGCACCGGCATCCCGCGCATATGCGGTTCGAGCACGGCGCCAGGCGCGACGGCACGCTGGTGTACATCAAGGCGGAGATCTTCCTCGACGGCGGGGCCTATGCGTCCAGCACGCCGGCCGTGGTGGGCAACGCGGGCACCATGGGCATCGGCCCGTACGCGGTGCCGAACGTGCATGTCGACGCCTACGGCGCCTACACCAACAATCCGCCCTGCGGGGCGATGCGCGGCTTCGGCTCGGTGCAGGCCGCGTTCGCCCATGAGGCGCAGATGGACAAGCTGGCCGCCGAGCTCGGCATGGACCCGGTCGAGCTGCGCTGCCTGAACGCCATGGAGATGGGGAGTGAGGCGCCGACCGGCCAGATCGTGGACAGCCCGGCCCCGGTGGCCGAACTGCTGCGCCGGGTGCAGGCGATGCCGCTGCCGCGGCCGCGCGCGGCGGATGAGCAGCCGGACCTGCGGGATCTACCTGGCGGCGTCGCTAACACCACGCACGGCGAGGGCGTGCAGCGCGGCGTGGGGTACGGCGTGGCTTACAAGAACGTCGGCTTCTCCGAGGGCTTCAATGACTACTCGACGGCGCGGGTGCGGCTGGAGGTCAACGCCGGCGAGCCGGTGGTGACCGTGCACACGGCGGCGGCCGAGGTCGGTCAGGGGCTGGTCACCGTCGAGCAGCAGATCGCCCGCACCGAGCTTGGCGTGCAGCGAGTGATCCTGCATGCCAAGGACACCGCTGTCGGCAGCGGCGGCTCCACGTCAGCGTCCCGGCAGACCTACATGACCGGCGGTGCGGTCAAGGCGGCATGCGAGAAGGTGCGCGCCCGCGTCTTGGCGGCCGCGGCCAGCCGGACCGGTGACGCCGCGGGCAGCCTGCGGCTGGAGGGCGGCAAGATAATAGGCTCCGGTGGCATCGTGGCCGGTGACCTCGTCGGCCTGATCGGCGATGAGGTCATCGAGGAGACGGTCGAATGGCACCACCGGCCGACCGAGTCGGTGGACCCGGAGACCGGGCAGGGCTTCGCTCACGTGCAGTACGCGTTTGCCGCGCACCGCGCCGTGGTTGACGTGGACACCGAGCTTGGCCTGATCAAGGTGGTCGCGCTGGACTGCGCCCAGGATGTCGGCAAGGCGATCAATCCGCAGGCCGTTATCGGGCAAATCCAGGGCGGTTCGGCGCAGGGCATGGGACTGGCCGTCATGGAGGAGATCCTGACCAGGAACGGCCAGATCAAGAACCCGTCGTTTACCGACTACCTGATCCCGACCATCCTCGACATGCCGCCGATGCAGATCGACGTGCTTGAGTATCCCGACCCGCACGCGCCCTACGGCCTGCGCGGAGTCGGCGAGCCGCCCACGATCTCATCCGGGCCTGCCATCGTGGCCGCGATCCGCGCGGCCACCGGACTGTCGCTGCGGCGGGTGCCGGTCCGGCCCGAGCACATCACCGGCACCTGAGCCAGCCACGCCTTCCCCGTCGGAATAACCGACCGCAGCCAGGCAGGAGGATGCGCATGCTGCCGACAGCAGAGCTTCACGTTCATGTTGAAGGCACCCTGGAGCCGGAGCTGCTGGTCACGCTGGCCCGGCGCAACGGGGTGGCGCTGCCCAGCGCCGACCCCGGTGAGCTCCGGGCCGGATACCGGTTCACCAGCTTGCAGTCGTTCCTGGACCTGTACTACCGCAACGTCGCCGTGCTGCGCACCGAGGCCGACTTCCACGAGCTGGCCGTGGCCTACCTGGCCCGGGCGGCCAGCGTCGGCGTGCGGCGGGCTGAGGTCTTCTTCGACCCGCAGCAGCATCTGTCCCACGGGGTCCCGCTGCCGGCGGTGTTCGCGGGGCTGTCATCCGCGCTCGCCGAAGGGCGGGCGGCGCACGGCATATCCGCGGACCTGATCATGTGCTTCCTGCGGGACCGGGGCCCGGAGGAAGCGATGGCCATGCTGCGGGCAGCGCTGCCGTACCGGCAGCATTTCATCGGCGTCGGCCTGGACTCCGCCGAAATCGGCTACCCGCCGGGGCTGTTCCGCGGCGTCTTCGCCGCCGCCGCCGCCGAAGGGCTGCACCGGGTCGCGCACGCCGGGGAGGAAGCCGGGCCGGACTACGTGTGGCAGGCGCTGGACCTGCTCGGGGCCGAGCGCATCGACCACGGGATCCGGGCCATGCAGGACGCGGACCTGGTCCGCCGGCTGCGTGATGATCAGGTCCCGCTCACCGTCTGCCCGCTGTCGAACGTGGCGCTGCGCGCGGTCGGCTCGCTGGCTGGCCACGTGCTGCCCGCGATGCTGGCCGAAGGCCTGAAGGCGACGGTCAACAGCGACGACCCGGCCTACTTCGGCGGCTATATCGACGCCAACTTCGCCGCGGCCCGCAACGGGATGAACCTGAGCGGGCAGCAGATCGTCACCCTGGCGCGCAACTCGTTCGACGCCTGCTTTGCGTCCCGGGAACAGCGCGGCCGGTGGAAAGCAGAGCTGGAGACCGCAGGCGCACAGGCGGAGGCCTAGAGATCGCTTCACGGACTCCCCTGTGCTGTTGCTCACGGTGTCATCGAGGTGTGGCCGCTTGAACAGACGCCGTAGGCCGGCCGCGGTATACGGATCGGTATGTGGCACGCGAAGCCGGCGTAGCCCGCGCGTGGGATGGTTGGCTCGGTGAGCGAGGATCTGGTCGTTCGTCCCGCGAAGGCGATGGATATGCCGTCCGTGGCAGCGGTCTTCGCGTACTACGTCAGGCACACGGCTATCACCTTCGAGCTGGACCCGCCCAGCATCGACGCTTGGCGGCAGCGGCTGGCTGAGTTGGACACAGCGGGCTGGCCATTCTTGGTCGGCGTCCTTGACGACCACGTGATCGGCTACGGCTACGTCGGCCCGTGGCGCAGCAAACCGGCGTACCGGCACACCGTCGAGAACTCGGTCTACCTGGAGCCCGGGCACGTCGGCCGCGGACACGGCCGACGTCTCCTCGCCCGGCTCCTGCTCGCCGCGGCCGCGGCCGGCGCGCGGGAGGTTGTTGCGGTCATCGCTGATAGCGGTAGCGACGCCTCGATCGCCCTGCACCGGACAGTCGGCTTCGCCGACGCCGGGCGATTGCGGGCGGTCGGCTACAAGCACGGCCGCTGGATCGACATCCACCTCCTGCAAAAATCGCTCCACCCGACCGACCTCTGACCCTCGATCCGCTGCCGACCGGCACCGGCATCGACAGCGGAATAACCCGTGGCCAGGTCGGGACGATCGGGTCGGCTGCGATCACGTTGACCGTGATTCCAGCCCACTGAACTCGCGTGCTGAGTATCACTCCGCTCGGATCACATGAACGCTCGCCCGTGAAAACACGGCGGTCCCGCAACTGGATCCTCTTGCGGTGATCGGATTAGCGCGCCGAAGTGACGTGGGCGGTCGCCGTATGTGGTTCTGTAACCGAGACGTTGCGGTGCACATTGAGCTCGGATAGGTAAATCGGTTGCCGGTCTCGGGAGTAGCCCTTTGACTGCCACCATGCCCGATATAGAGACAATTCGCCTGATCCTGCACCCGGTCAACGCGGCGGAAGCGCGGCGCATCCGCGACCGGACACAGGCAGCTGAGGACCAGTGGGCCGATGACTACCCGTTCGAGGGCGACATCGTGGCCCTGGGCGTTTTCGTCGCCGCCAGCGAGCGTGACCGCGAGCAGCGCCCGTTCGGCTACTACCGGATCACGCAGCGCTCCGACGGGCAGGCCATCGGCGGGATCGGTTTCAAGGGCCCGCCCGATGACGGAGTCGCTGAGGTTGGCTACGGATTGGCGCCCTCCGCCCGCGGACATGGCTATGCAGCCGAGGCCCTGACCGCGCTGACGACGGCCGCAGCCAGTCATGGTGTGGCGCGAGTGCGCGCCGACACTGCTCCGGACAACGTCGCATCCCGGCGGACGCTGGAGCGTGCCGGGTTCGTTCGCGTCGCCGCGGACGCTGACCTGCTCCGATACGAGTTCAGCGCCGGCTGAACAGGGCCGGTTGTTCACCGCCTTGCCCGCCCCAGGACGAACCCGCCCGGACCGCAGTCGAGTCACTCTGCCGTCCATGACCCGACCCGCATGCGGATCCGTCAAAAGACACGGCCCAGCTACTTTCACCTGGCGAGCCATCCGTAAGCCTTGTGCATCTCGAAGTCGTAGATCAGGCGCTCCTCGGCGGCCGTCATGGCGACGATCTCGTGGTCGGTCGCCTGCCGGTCGCCCCAGGCGATTTTCTGCTCCGTAGCATTCGGCACATGGTTCCGGTAGCAACTGGCCAGGGAGTGGCGGGCTCGAGGCGGCAGCCTCCCATAGGAGCAAAGCATGGTCTTCTCGTGGGACGACAGGCGTCGGGCGTTCAACGACGCCGCGAAGTGGTTCGTACGCACGGCCGCCCTCGTCGGTGACCGTTGGGAGCGGCCTGGCCTGGGCGAGTGGAACATCCGCGCCCTCGTCGGCCACACGAGTCGTTCCCTTCTGACAGTCGAGACGTATCTCGCCCGTCCTGCCGCGGCCGTAGAGGTCGCCTCCGCGACGGAATACTTCCGCGCGACAAGGGCGGCCGCCGCCGGCCGGGCTGTTGCGGCGCGCGGACGCGACGCCGGGACCGCCCTGGGCGCAGATCCCGCCACCGCCGTGACGGAGATCGCCGCACGCGTGCTCGCGCTCGTCGACCGCCAGGCCGGCACCGAGCTGGTGACGACCATTGCGGGCGGCATGCGCCTCCGGGATTACCTGCCGACGCGGACGTTCGAGCTAGCCGTCCACAATGCGGACCTCGCCACAGCGCTCGGTGTGCCGCCAGACGTCCCCGCGACGGCTGCCGCGCAGGCGCTCCACCTGGTAGCTGACCTCGCCGTCGCTGATAGCCTCGCCGGGCCGCTCCTGCTCGCCGCCACAGGTCGGCAGGGACTTCCGGTGGACTTCTCGGTGCTCTGACACCGCATGCCATCGAGCATGCCGCGGTCCGTAAGAGAAACCTCTGGCAGACACCCGGAGGTCAGATGCATCGCCCGAGTGAGGGCGTCCCGGAAGACCCGCCCGGTGAGATTCCGCACAAGGGCCCGTTATACGGGAAACCGGGTGCCGGCGGCCGCCGCAGCGCCAGGCAGAATCGGCCACCCTGGCCCTGCGGGTCCTTGCGGCGGGCAGCAACAGGAGCGCAACCGACACGAGGGCCAAAGACTAGGCTGCGACCGTCGGCCAGTCAGCGGGCCACCGAACTGGCTCAGCGGAGCGGAGCTGCCGATCTTGGGGGCAAAGCCGAGGCCGCCCTGCCGAGTATGCGC
>CAWCII010000023.1:0-180754 GCA_963795575.1 uncultured Actinomycetes bacterium
ACCGCCATCCCGACGCAGCGGTCGGCGTACTGGGCCGCACCGCCGTCGTCGACCTCGCCGTGGCGGTCACCTACGGAGAACCTGTCCACCAGGTAGCCAGAGACATCCAGCGGCACGTCATCGCCACACTGCGCGGCAACGTCGGACTCCAGGCGGTCACCGTCAACGTGATCGTCAACGACATCCTCACCGACGATTAACGGGCGGGCCGGGGGAACCGATGAAACGATTCCTCAGCGCACCCGCGGTGCTCTCTTGCCATGCCGCAGTCGCCGGGCCACCGCAATTGCCAGCCGGGTCAGCCCCGATCGGCGGCTCACAACAACCACCCTAGGCAGCGGTTGCGGGCCGGGTGATCTTGCCTCAGCGTCGAAAGAGCGCATGCCCGCGATGAAGACGTCCGGATCACCGCCGCGGTCAGGGTGATTCACTCGGATGAACTCCCTGCGGCGCCGCTCAGCCCCGTCCATCCACATGCCGTCCCTACCGACGCCCGCTTTCCGGCAATGAATACTGGCCGACTGCATCGGATGCTGATTTTCCCACAGGCCACGCAGGCGGCTCAACTCAAGCAGCCACCGTGTGCTACAAGCCACGAACTCTCCCGGCCACCAGCGCTCACTGACGCGCACGCAACCTAGTGGCCAGCGGGAATATCGCACTTGATAGCAGGTCTCTCCCGGCTCACCGGCCAGCGGGCACTCTGATCCCGCACGCGGCTGTCTCCCACACGGGAGCGTCCGCGGGTGCCTTGCGGCTGGGTGGCGTATGCTCGGTGTGAGCACTTGCTCAGGCAGCCTGAACGGCTTCCCGGTCAGGTCTGGACCACGCCGGTCTCGAGATCCGCCCTTGCTGCACGATCCACACGTGGGAGGCGGGTCTGATCTCGATTACCGGCTATGGCAGCCCCAGCGCGTCTTTCGGCGCTGACGCCCCCGGTTTCCGGCTGCGCCCATGGCGGGGCGTACGGTGACGGCGCTGATGGGGACCGCGCCGCCGGCGGGTTTGCCGCCGCACCGTGGCCGGGGTGAGGCCCGCCGCGGCGGGCTCACCGGCCTGGCCCTGGTGCTGTTCCTTCATCTGGTGGCCGGGTTCGGCTCGGCGGCTGGCTTCGGCCGGCGCCTGGCGCACCGGGTCTTCGGCGCGCGGCCGGGAGGCGCCATCACTGTTTCGGAGACGGCGTCTGGGCTGGGTTGCGATGAGCGGATGCCGTCACGGCTTGACCGTTGGGCCCGGCGGCTCGCGTTCGCCTCCGGCCGCTGGGCGGGCGGGCAGGCCGCGATGAGTGAGGGGATGGCGGGCTCGGGCATGGCGGGCTCGGGCATGGCGGGCTCGGGCATGGCGGGCTCGGGCATGCCGGGCTCGGGCATGCCGGGCTCGGGCATGCCGGGCTCGGGCATGCCGGGCATCGTGGCTTGGTTGCGCCGCGATGGGTCGGGGGGCCTGGCGGATGTGGCGGCCCGGTTGTGCGCAGACATCTTGGGGATGACGGGGATCGCGGTGAGCGTGCTGGCGGTCGAGGGGGTCGGTGAGCTGGTCTGGCGCACTGACGGGACCAGCGTCGGCCTCGATAACCTGCAGTTCACCTTGGGTGAGGGACCCAGCCAGGACGCCGGGGCATCGGGTGAGCTTGTGCTGGAGCCGGACCTGGCCGCGGTGCCGGTACAGCGCTGGCCGGTGTTCACGCCGGCTGCCCTCGAGCTGGGTGTGCGGGCAGTGTTCGCTGTCCCGCTGCAGATCGGGGCGATCCGCATCGGGGTGCTGCTGGCACACCGGGACGAGCCCGGCCCGCTGGCCGGCCGGACGCTCGCAGACCTGCTGGCCTTCGCCCAGGCCGCGACCGACGCGCTGCTGGGCTCGGCCATCGGCGCATCGGAGCCGCGGTGGCTGGCCGACCAGCCACCGGGGTACCGGGCTGAGGTTCACCAGGCCACCGGGATGATCAGCGCGCAGCTCGGGGTCGGGCAGGCAGAGGCGCTGGTCCGGATGCGCGCCTATGCTTTTAGCCATCAGCGCGCTGTGGCAGAGGTGGCCGCCGACGTTGTCGGGCGCCGGCTGAGATTGGATGAGGATCCCGGTCTGAGCACTTGCCGACGTACGCGGTCAAGGCCGCGCCTGCCGGGCTGCGGGAACCGCCTGTGGATGATAGCGGAGGAGTTATGAGTCGCGAACAGCGCCTGGCCGAAACCTTTGTGGAGCTGGCGGACACCCTGGTTGACGATTTCGACGTCATCGACTTCCTCCAGGTCCTGGCGGCCCGGTGCGTCGATCTTCTCGCGGTCGACGCGGCCGGCATCGTCCTGGCCGATGCGGACGGCTCGCTGCGGCCAGTGGCGGCCTCCGATGAGCGTGCCCGGCTATTGGAGCTTTTCGAAGCCCAAAACGACGAAGGGCCGTGCCGCGACTGCTATCAGCTAGGGACCGCCGTGGCCAACGTAGAGCTGGACGCAGCGCGGGAGCGCTGGCCGCGGTTCACCCCGCGGGCGGATGCCGCCGGATTCCGGGCCGCCAGCGCCCTGCCGCTGAGGCTGCGCAGCGAGGTGATCGGCTCGCTCAACCTGTTCCACTCCGCACCCGCCGGGCTGGGTAGCGACGCGCTCCGCGTGGGGCAGGCACTGGCAGATGCCGCCACCATCGGCATCCTGCAGCAGCGCACGATCCGCCGCGGCGAAGTCGTCGCCGGGCAGCTGCAGGCGGCGCTGACCAGCCGGATCGTCATCGAGCAGGCCAAAGGCGTCCTGGCCGAGCGGCTGAAGATCAGCACCGACGACGCCTTCACGGTGCTCCGCGCGGCCGCCCGCAACCGCAACCGGCTGCTATCAGAACTCGCCCGCGACGTCGCCAGCGGCTCCGCCGACCCTGCTGAGCTGCGATCCTAAAGGCGCGCCCGGCCGCAGCCGCAGATTCGGCCTGCCGCCCGCACCGGGTGATGACAGCGCCCGTACCCGATGACCAGGAAGTCCGCGAGCGACGGCGAACGCTCGGCACCTGACCCGGCGGGCGCCATCTTCTCGAAAAACCTGGGCAGCTCGACCCGGTGCCCAGCCCCCTCGGTCGGCTCATCGATGATCCGGCGCAACTCGCGGTTGACCGCATCCCGCTCCGAGCACGACAAGTATGGCGAATATGATCAAGATGGTTCAATCATTTGCCAGCAGCCCCCCTCGGGCGACACACGCCGTGGCGGCGCCGGTGCTGCTGGAGCCGGGCAGGGCTGGGCCAGCGGACGGCCCTGACCCAGCCTGCGCGCTCGAAGACGCGGATGAGCACGGCGGACAGGTCGAGCTGGCCGCGGTCAACGCCATGCCGGGCGCAGGACGGGTCGGAGTGGTGCATGTTGTGCCAGCTCTCCCCAGCGACAGCACGGCCAGCGGCCACAGGTTGGTGGCCCGGTCGTGCCGGCGGGTGGTGAATGGCCGGCTCCCGAGCAGGTGGCACAGGGAGTTGACGCTCCAGGTGACGTGCTGCAGCAGAAAGACGCGGACCAGCCCGGCCCATAGCAGTGCCAGCAGCGCAGCACGGGCGCCGCCGATCGCCCAGCCCGCCGCAAACGGCAGCGCCAGCGACGCGGCGCACAGCGCAGGAAAAGCGCTCGATACCCTGCGCATAGCCCGGTCGGCCAGCATGTCCGGCGCGTACCGCTGCGGTGATGTTGGATCATTGCCGAACATCCACCCGGCGTGGGCGTGCAGGACTCCGCGCAGCTGGCCGGCCGGGCCGGTGCCATACCGGTACGGCGAGTGCGGGTCACCCGGCCGGTCAGTGAATGCGTGGTGCCGCCGGTGCGTAGCCACCCAGCCGTTCACATCGCCCTGGAAGCTCATCGAGCCGGCGACCGCCAGGGCAACGCGCAGCGCTGGCCGGGCGGTGAAGCTCCGGTGCGTCAGGCACCGGTGGAAGCCAACCGTCACTCCGAACCCGGTCAGCAGGTAGAAAAACACCGCCAGGCCCAGGTCGGCGACGCCGATACCACGGCCCCATAGCAGCCACACGGCAGCGACCAGCCCGGCGAACGGGCCGACCACCAGCGCCCCGGTCACCGCCAGCTGAATGACCCGCTGCGCCGGCACCGGGGCCGACACGCCGGAAGCCGGAAAAGAGCTGGTGCCGTCGTAAGGGGCAGGCAGGGGCCGAGTCCGCGGTCATCGTTCCACCTCGCCGTCCTGGAAATGCAGCGAAGCGGCTCAAGACCGGCGTGGTCTAGACCTAATCGGGAACTCGTTCAGGCTGCCTGAGCAGAAGCAATCACCAGCATCATACCCCCGGCCGAGTGGCAGCTGCCATACCCGTTCGCCCAACCGAGGCGATTCACCGGCGTCGCCGGTTACGCCGGCACCACCGCCGCGGACTTCCCCGCCGGCCCGTCAACGTCAGGAGTGCCGGTGACTGCTCTGGCGCAAACGCCGCCAGCCGCTCCGGGAGCCTGCGGCGGCGCGGCATGCAACTGTCCACGGTGCACGGTAAACGGGCCGACCCGTCCGCGCATCTTGCCTTCGGCGCCGGGCCAGCCACTCAGCACCGATCATGTTCCGCCCGCAATGGCGGACATACTGAAGTCAGGCGGCCTGACCGGCCGGTCCGAAACCGCGGGCGGCCGGGGGCGGATGCGCGGACGGCTGCTTGGCCTGGTGACGGTCAGCGCTGTACCAGCACGATCCAGACCGGGCCGCGGGCGAAGGTCATCGGCTGGCCAGAATCGGCCGTGAAGGTCGTGCCGTCACGGGGGTGCGGCCGGATCCAGCGGGCGTGATACGCCCGCCCGTCCCGCAGCACGAGAGCCGTGCCCGACCCGGTGCTCTCGGCGAACGGCGGCCGGATGCCGGGCCACTCCCGGAACGGGGACGTGGCCACGGTGGTGCGCTGGATAACCACGGTGGCGGCCGATAGCTGAGGACCCTCGGTGCTGGCCGCCCGATGCCCGTCCATCCGCACCAGCCACCGGCCCCTGGCGTGCGACCAGGTGAAGGTGAACGACGCGGCAGGATAGGAGACCGACGCCGAGGCCCTGGCCCGGCCGCCGGGCGGCGCGGGGCCGAACCGGAACCCGATGCCGTGCGCCGTGCTGGCCCCCCTGGCCTCGGCCAGCAGCCGCCTGGTCCGCGCGTAGAGGTTGTAGGGGGCGATGCGGCTGTTGTCGCGGTAGTACCCGCCCGCCAGGCCGGCGTAGAGGTCGGCGATCCGAGCCCGCTCCACCAGCTTCAGCAGCTGCGGCTGGGCGCCGGAGTAGGCGAACGCCGGGCGGCCGAACTGGCGCAGGAGTTGCAGGTCATCCTGCCGGGCGCTGCGCACCGGGCCGATCACGCGCGGGAAGTGCGACGAGAAGATCGCCATGAAGCGGCTCAGGCCGCCCTCCACCGGCAGCACGTACACGATGTCGGCCTTGGTGAGCCCGGTCTGCGGCCGGGCCAGCACGATGTTGTCGATCTTCACGGCCAGGACCGGTGCCAGCGACCTCACCGGCTCGCCGGTGAACGGCGACAGCAGCCGGGCAGGCGCAGGGGCCGGAGCGGCGGAGGCGGGGCGGGGCGTGTCCGCGGCCGGCCTCGCGGGCGGGGCAGGAGTCTGGCCGGGAATCAGCAGAAGCCCCGCGGCCAGGCCGGCGGCGGCGACGCCCGACGACGCCGCCGCGACCACCGTTCTCCTGCGGTTCCACACCATCACGCCCCCTGCGCGTTCCGCATCCGGCCAGCGGCCGGCTGGCTCGTCCTGGTTGTACCCTCCTCGGCTCGTCGTCAAGCCGGGCTCGATGATCGCGATGCGGGGGTATGAGCCCTGACGACGGGAGTCATGGCGGCGATGAGACTGGCCGTGCTGGCGGCTGCGGCGGCCGGCCCGCGGCCGGCCAGGCTGGCCGGGAAGCGGCCGCCGCCGGGGCCGGCCGCCTGGTGCTCACGTACCTGTGGCCCGGCAGTGACCCCGGACACGGCAACCCAGGCCGCGAACCGCGGCTCTCGCGGGCCGGTCAACGCCGCCCGCGGAGGAATTATCATCGACCTCGACCCGCGGCCGTCCGAGGCTCCGGTAGGCAGCAGGCGCCGCCGCGGGGGAGGAGCGACCGGAAGGCGGGCGGCCTTGACCGACCGGGAATACGGGTTCCGGCGTTCAGGCTCGCGCGCCGGGAACGCCCGCGCCGGGAACGCCCGCGCCGGGAACGCCCGCGCCGGGAACGACGAGGCCATCGCCCGGATCGACGGGTTCTGCGACGCGGTACCGCGGCAGCGGGCCCGCGCCGAGGCCCATGATCCGTTCGTGCTCTTCGTCCCCAAGGGCCCGGGGTGGCCGTACTACGCCCGGCCGAAGGTGGGTCCCCGGGAACGGGTCACCGCCGCTCACGTGCTGGCGGTGCGGGCGCGCCAGCGGGAGCTCAGGGTCCCCGAGGCGTTCGAGTGGATCCAGGAGGCCGCACCCGATTTCGCCCCGGCCGCCGCCGAGGCCGGGCTTGACGTCACCGCTCACCCGCTGATGATCCTGGACTCCCCGCCCGCCCGGGCCGAGCTGCCCGCAGGCCTGGCCGTCCGGATCGTCCGGTGGGACGATCCGGATCTCGCCCGCATCGTCGCGGTCCCCGATGTGGCCTTCGCGCACCCGGGCACCAGCATCGGCCCGGCGGGCCCGGCCGAGCGGGACAAGCTGGCCGCCGGACGGGACGAGGCGGGCATCACCCGGATGCGCGAGACGCTCGCCGCCGGGCACTCGGTGCTGGCGGCCGCGTTCGATAGTGAGGGGCCGCTCGCCGCGGGGAGCGGCCAGTCGTCGGGCGGCGTGGCCGAGATCACCGGAGTGGGCACGCTGCCGAGCGCCCGCAGGCGCGGGCTGGGCGCGGCGGTGACCGCGGAACTCGCCGCCGTGGCGATCGCCGGGGGCACCCGCACGGTATTCCTGTCCGCCTCGGACGACGCGGTGGCCCGGGTCTACGCGGGCCTCGGCTTCCGGCGGATCGGCACCGCCATGATCGCCGAACCCGGCTAGGGACGCGCCCGTGGATAGCCGCGGCGAGCCCGGGCCAGGGCGGCGGGCGGCAGGCCGGCGAGACGGACGCTTTCCCTGGTCAGGTGGGCCTGATCGGCGTAGCCCGCCTCGAATGCGATCCGGGACAGATCCGGATTGCCGTCGCCCGCGTTGACCCGGGACAAGAAACGCCGGAACCGCAGGACCCGGTGCAGCGTCTTCGGCCCGTACCCGACGGCGTGCAGGCAGCGGCGGCGGAACTGGCGCTCGCTGACGCCCAGATCCCAGGCCAGCTCGCCGGTCCGCTCGCGCGAGACGGCGAGCAGCCGGGCGGCCCGGCTCACCAGAACGTCCGGGGGGCCCTCGGACGTCAGCCGCGCCGTCATGCCGATGAGCCGGCCGAGCGCCCTGCCTGGCGACAGCTCCCCCGGCAGCCGGCGGGCGAGCCGGGGACGGATATCGGCCAGATCCACCCGCTGATCCAGCAGCTCGGTGAGCGGAAGGCCCAGGGCGGGACCGCCGGCGCCCGGCCGGAACCGCACGCCCACCAGGAGCGCGCCGGCCGACAGCGCGGTCGGGGCCGGGCCGGTGTCAGGCCCGGCGACGAAGGCGCCCGCGCCGCGCTGCCAGATGAGATCCGTGCAGCCGTCGGGCAGGACGGGCGTCTGCTCGGTCGGCACCACCGACGTCCACAGGCAGCTCACCGCCGACTGCAGCCCGGCGGGCGGCGCCCACTCCCGGTAGCCCGCACGCAGCTCCATGGCTCTACTCTGCCATCAGCCGCCGACGGTGCCCGGGTCAGACGCCACTGACGGGAAACCCACCGGGACAGCGGCCCGTCCCCGCCCGCCCGCGCCACCCTTCCCCAGATGAGATGGCTCTGCGTACGTTCTCGCCAATGATGGTGAGAACTCGAACTATTTTTGACTGGAAGGGGTGCCGAGTAGAAACGATCATGAACTGGAGTGGCCCGAGGGGCCGCGGGCCGGCCGCGGCGATGTCGCGTGGCCGATTCGTTCAAGACGGGCGGGCGGCACGCTGGTGAGATGGGCGGCATGAGCATTCCTGACATAGACGCCGCAGAACAGTTCATCGCCGCCCATGGCCGGGTGCTGGACCGGCGCCGGTTCGGCCGGCTGCTGCGCGACGGCGAGGCCCAGCCGGTGCGCGACGCGGTCGCCGCCTACCGCAATCCCGACGGCGGCTTCGGGCACGGCCTGGAGCCCGACGGCCGCGCGCCGGCCAGCCAGCCGCTCGCGGTCGAGCTGGCGCTGCGCACCCTGCACGAGGCGGACGCCTGGTCCGATGAGGTGGCCGCGGCCGCCTGCGACTGGCTGCAGGCCACCGCGCCGACCGGGGGCGGCGCGGCGGCCGTGGACCCGTCGATCGAGGGCTGGCCGCACGCGCCGTGGTGGGTGCCCGAGCAGGGCAGGCCCGCCTCGCTGGCCACCACCGGCCTGATCGCCGGGACGCTGCACGCCCGCGGGGTGCGGCATCCCTGGCTGGACCGGGCCACCGAGGTGATGTGGTCGCGGATCGACGGCCTGACCGCGGCCGGGCCGTACGACATGCACGGCGTGCTGCGGTTCCTGGACCATGTCGCGGACCGGGCGCGCGCCCGGCAGGCGCTCGGTGGCGCCGGCCAGCTGCTGGTCAAGCGGGACCTGGTCGCGCTGGATCCGGACGCGTCCGGCGAGGTGCACGGGCCGCTCGACTACGCGCCGGCGCCCGGCCTGGCCAGCGGCCTGTTCGACGATGCCGTGATCCAGACGCACCTGGATCACCTGGCCCGCGCCCAGCGCGACGACGGCGGCTGGACGTTCAACTGGATGGCCTGGTCACCCGCCGCCGAGCGGGAGTGGCGGGGCAGCCGCACCGTGGACGCGCTGCAGACGCTGCGTGCCTACGGCCGCCTGTAACAGCCTGCTCGAGGACTCATGCTCGTCGCGAACGGTGACCGGCCGCCGTCTCGCAAGGCGGAACTAGGGAGCGGCCGGAGGTACCGAGGGGCGGCCGGAGGCACTAAGTGACCGAGCGGTAGCACGGCGAGGCGGTGACTGGGCGCCGCGCAGCACGGCAGGGGTTCTCAGGCCGGCCCTATAGGCCGTCTCAGCCGTAGAAGACCCGCTCCATGACCGAACGCGCCCGCCGCGCGGTCCGCCGGTAATCGTCCAGCAGGGCGTGGTACTCCCCCGGCCCGTAGCCGGTCAGCCGGGCGACGGCGGACAGCTCCGGCGGGCTGGTCGGCACGACGTCGGACGGCCGGCCGCGGACCAGCATGAGGTTGTCCCGGATCCGGGCGGCCAGCCGCCAGGCCGCGGCCAGCAGATCCCGGTCGGCCGCGGCCAGCAGGTCCGCGGCCACCGCCGCGTCGAGGGCATCCAGCGTGCGCGTCGTGCGCAGCGAGGGCGTCGCGTAGGCGTGCCGGAGCTGGAACAGCTGAGCGGCCCACTCGACGTCGGCCAGGCCGCCCGGGCCGAGCTTGAGGTGCAGCGCCGGGTCGGTGCCGCGCGGGATCCGCTCGGCCTCCATCCGCGCCTTCAGCCTCCTGATCTGGGTGACCGCGGCCTGGTCGATTCCGCCGTCCGGGTAGCGGAACTCGTCCGCCAGCGCGATGAACCGGGCGCCGAGCCCGGGGTCGCCGGCCACCGGCTCGGCGCGCAACAGGGCCTGCGCCTCCCATCCCTGCGACCAGCGGCGGTAGTACACCCGGAAGGAGGCCAGCGTGCGCACCAGCGGCCCCTGGCGCCCCTCGGGGCGCAGCCCGGGGTCAATGAGCAGCGGCGGGTCGGGGGCTGGCAGGGCGAGCAGCCTGCGCAATTCCTCAGCCACGGCATGCGCGGCCCTGGTCGCCGCCTCATCTGCGCCGCGCTCATCCGCCGCGCCGCGCCGCGCAGGCTCACCGCTCTCGCCCGCCGCTCCGCTCTCCCCCGGTTCCCGCGGCCCGCCCCTCCCTGGTTTCCGCAGCCCGCTCTCCCCCGGCTCCTGCGCTCCATCCGCCCCCGGCTCCCGCAGTCCGGCCGTCCCCGGCTCCGGCGGCCCGGCCTGCTCTGCCGCCCGCGGGTCGTGCACGAAGATCACGTCGGCGTCGCTGGCATAGCCGCTCTCGTGCCCGCCGAACCGGCCCATGGCCACCACGCACATCCGTGTCGGCAGCGGCGCGCGCAGCTCAACCTCGACCTTCCTGATCGCGGCGGCCAGCGCGGCCTCGACCGTGACGGCGGCCAGGCTGGTCAGCGCCTGCCTGGTCTGCACCGGCTCGGCCAGCCCGAGCAGGTCGGCCGCGGCGATGCGGACCAGTTCCCGGCGGCGGATCGCGCGGACGGCGGCCACCGCGTCCTCGGCCGTCTCGTGCCGGTGCACGACGGCTGTCGCCTCGGCGCCGAGCGCATCCCGGGGCCGGGCGGTGAGCTCGGCGTCGTCGCCCAGCATGGCGACCGCCGCCGGCGCCCGCAGCAGCAGGCCGGTCGCGTACCGGCTGGAGGCCAGGATACGGGCCAGGCGCTCGGCCACCTTAGTATCGTCGCGGAGCAGCCGCAGGTACCAGGGGCTCTGCCCCAGCGCGTCGCTGACCTGGCGGAAGGCCAGAAGTCCGGCGTCCGGCTCGGCCGCGCCGGCGAACCAGTCCAGCAGCACGGGCAGCAGCGTGCGCTGGATGGCTGCCCGCCGCGACACGCCCGCGGTCAGCGCCTCAATGTGCCGCAGCGCCCCGGCCGGATCGGTATAGCCGAGCGCCTCCAGCCGGACCCGGGCCGCGTCGGGCGTCAGGCGCGCCGCCTCGCCCGGCAGCCGCGCGGCCGCGTGCAGCAGCGGCCGGTAGAAGAGCTTCTCGTGCAGCCGCCTGACCTCGATCGCATGACGCCGCCACTGCGCGGTGAACTCCGCGGCGGGATCGGAACCCGGGGAGGCCGCGGAGGCCGGGGCCTGGCCGGCCGGGGCCTGGCCGGCCGCGGCCGGCGGCCCGTTCGGGACAACCGGCGGGCGCATGGCGCGGCCGATCCTGCGGACCGTCACCGGATCGTCGGGCAGGGTGTGAGTCCGGCGGAGCTGGCGGAGCTGGAGCAGGTGTTCGACCCGGCGCAGGAACCGGTAGGCGTCGGCGAGGGCGGCCGCGTCGTCACGGCCGACGTAGCCGCCGGCGGCCAGGGCGGCCAGCGCGGGCAGGGTGGCCGGGCTGCGCAGCGTCTCGTCGGCGCGGCCGTGCACGAGCTGCAGTAGCTGCACGGTGAACTCGATGTCGCGCAGCCCGCCGGGGCCGAGCTTGAGTTCCCGGCCGGCCTGGCCGGCGGCCAGGCTCTGTTCCACCCGGCGGCGCATGGCCTGCACGTCTTCGACGAAGTTCTCCCGCTGCGCGGCCTGCCAGACCAGCGGGGCGATGGCGTCGATGTAGGCCTGGCCGAGATCCGCGTCGCCGGCCGCCGGGCGGGCCTTGACCAGCGCTTGGAACTCCCAGGTCTTGGCCCAGCGCTCGTAGTACGCGCGGTGGCTGGCCAGGGTCCGGACCAGCGGGCCGTTGCGGCCCTCGGGCCGCAGGTTCGGGTCGACGGGGAAGATCGCGCCCTCGCCGGCGGGTTGCGAGCAGACCCGGATCATGCCCGCAGCCAGCCGGGCGGCGGTGCTCAGCGCGGCCTCTTCGGCCTGGCCGGGGCCTGGCTCGGCGACGAAGATCACGTCCACGTCGCTGGCGTAGTTGAGCTCGCGGCCGCCGAGCTTGCCCATGCCGATCACGGCGAGCCGCGCCGCGCGCGAGCCTCCGGGCAGCTGCGACCGGGCGACGGCCAGCGCCGCCTCGAGCGCGGCCGCGCCCAGGTCGGCGAGCTCGGCCGCGGCCCCGTCCAGGGTGATCGCGCCGGTCAGATCCCTGGCCGCTAGGTGCAGCAGTGCGCGGCGGTAGGCGGCGCACAGCGCTGCGGCTCCGCCGGTGGTACCGGTAGTACCAGAGGTACTGAAAGTATCTGGGATACCAGAGATATCTGAGGTACCAGAGATATCAGGGGTACCGGGGCCTGCCTCCGGTGCAGGCGCGGCGGCCGGCTCGGGATCTCCGGGGTCCGCGCCTACCGCCTGCAGCAGGGCGGCCCGCAGTTCGCCAGCCGCGGGACGGCGCAGCGCCCCCTCCCCGTGCAGCACCCGCCAGTCGCCCGGGTGCCGGGCCAGGTGGCCGGCCAGCGCCGCGCTGGCGCCGAGCACGGCGGTCAGGCGGCCGGCCAGCGCGGGCTCGGCCTGCAGCGCCGCGCGCAGGCCGCCGCCCTCCGCCGCCTGCAGCAGCCGGGCCAGCCCGGTCAGCGCCAGATCCGGGTCGGCCGTGTCAGCGAGCGCGCCGATGAGCCGGTCGCCGAGCCCGAGGTCGCCGACCGTGCGCTCGGCGCGGGCGGCGTCGGCGAAGCCCAGCCGGGCCAGCCTGCCCGCCAGCGTCGCCCGGCGCGCCGGGTCCGCGGCATAGCTCACGTTGGCACGGTAGTGGAGGACGCCGCGGTGCCGGCCGACGGCTCCGGCATGAAGCCGCCGGCCGGCCGCCGATCAGGCGGTGCGACGCCGGAACAGCGCCGGGCAGGCCGGCACGGCGGCAGCCAGGATGCCGCCGCGCCAGGCCAGCGCGGGCCACCGGCCGCCCCTTGTTTCCCGGCAGGGCCTGCGTCCTAGCGGGACGTGCAGGCGAGGGTGCGCGGTCACGCGCGCGGCGCCGGTTCCAGGCCGAGCGCGTCGCGCAGCTCGATGACATGGTCCTGGGTCTGGGTGAGCAGCGGGCGCAGCGCCTCGGCCACGTCCGGCAGGCCCAGCTCGGCCGCCTCGGCGACCCGGTCCCGGTAGCGCTGCAGCTGCCGCTCTTCCAGATCCAGGTCGGCCCGCAGCGCGGCCGCGCCGTCTGGGCAGTCCGGTACCTCGGGGACCTGCACGGCAGGCGTGCCGCCGAGGAAGTCGATCTGGCCGGCCAGGATCCTCGCGTGCTCCAGCTCCTGGCCCAGGTGGCTGTCCAGCTCTTCGACGATGGACCGGTACTCGGCTCCCTTGATGCTCGCCGTGTGCTGAACGTACTGGACGATCGACTGAAACTCGGTACCGAGATCGGCGTTGAGCCGGTCGATGAACTCGCTCTTGTCCATGATTGCGTCGTCTCCTGCGGGTCGTCGGTCATCCGGTCCCCCCGCTACCCGCCACCGGGCGCCGCAACCACGACACTGGTGGAGAGCATCGCGAGCAGCGACCGTCGCGGGAGGCATCGCATGGCGGAGCCCGACTACCGGGCCTGGGCGGCAGCCGGGATCGCCGCGCTGCAGCGGTGGTACAAACCCTCGACCGGGCGGTGGCGGACCACCGGCTGGTGGAACGCCGCCAACGCGCTGACGGCGGTGATCGGGTACTCGCGGCACACCGGGGACCAGGCCTACGCGGGTGTCATCGAGACGACGTTCGCCGCCGCCCGGCGGCGCCATGCTGACTTCGTCAACCGCTACTACGACGACAACGGGTGGTGGGCGCTGGCCTGGGTCGCGGCGTTCGACCTGACCGGCGACGGCCGGTACCTGGACGCGGCCCGGACCATCTTCGCGCGCAACCAGGCCGGCTGGGACGATACGTGCCGCGGCGGCCTGTGGTGGAACACCGACAGGAAGTACAAGAACGCGATCACCAACGAGCTGTTCCTCACGCTCGCGGCCCGGCTGCATCAGCGCGCGCCGGGCGGCCACGGGAGCTACCTGACCTGGGCGCTGCGGGCGTGGGAGTGGTTCGGCGCCAGCGGCCTCATCGGGGCCAGCGGCCTGGTCAACGACGGGCTCACCGCGGCGTGCGCGAACAACGGGGGCACCACGTGGACGTACAACCAGGGGGTGATCCTCGGCGGGCTGGCCGCCCTGTACGAGATCACCGGTGACCGTGCTTACACCGAGCGCGGGGAGTCGATCGCCGACGCCGCGCTCCGCGAGCTGGCCAGCCCGGCGTCGGCGCGGACGCCGGGCATCCTGGCCGAGCCCGGCGAGATGGCCACCGCGCGCAGAGACCGGGACCGGCCGCAGTTCAAAGGGATCTTCGTGCGTCACCTCTGCGACCTCTACGGTCACAGCCGCCGCCCGGCGTATGCGGCGTTCATCCTCGCGAACGCCCGCTCCCTGTGGGACAACGCCCAGAACTCCGGCCATGAATTCGGGTTGCACTGGGCCGGGCCGTTCGACCGCGCGGACGCCGGGCGGCAGAGCTCGGCCCTTGACGCGCTGAACGCCGCGGTGGCCGTCGCGGGAAGCGAGGCCGCGGGGAGCTAGGGTGCGGTTGCCGGATCTCGGTGGCGCTGCCTGCTGGCTCCTCCAGCGCGACGGAGCGGTGACCGCGCGGCGTCCGGCCAGGCGGAGGAGGCGTCGGTAGCGGGGCTATCGGCGGCGGCGCAGCCGGTCGCCGCCGGGGCACCGATCGCGCCGCGGGAGATCCAGGAAAGCCGCTCTAGGCAGCGTCCCGGGCGGGCAGCGCGGCGGCCGGGCTCTCCGGCTCCGGGGTGCGCGGGGGCCGGATCAGGCGGATGATCACGCCGATCCCGAGCGCGCCGGCCGGAGCCAGGGTGACCAGCGCGGGCAGCTGGTACCGCCAGGAGAACTCGAACAGGTCAGACACACCGATCACCGCCGCCCCCGAGGTGAACGTCAGCAGGCACGCCAGGGACATCTGGCGGGTCGTGCGGTCGCCCCGGCGGCGCACCAGGGCGATCACCGATCCGGCCAGCCCGGCCAGCGTGAATACGATCAGCAGCGGGCCGGGAGTGTAGCCGCCGCGCAGCTGGTAAGCGCGCAGGAAGACGGCCACCGGGCGCCAGACGGCGGGCGGGCCGCCGCCGAACTGGCGGGTCACCCGGTTGACGATCGGCTTGGTGGCGTTCGGCGGATGGTACGGGTAGGTGGTCTGGAACTGCCACCGGTAGATGGGCGTGTCGCCCGGGCCGGTGGTGCGGACCACGGCGTACAGCTTCAGCACGTCGCGGGAGTAGGCGTCGAAGACGCGCAGCGGCTGCTGGGTCAGCACGCTGTGGTTGAAGCTGGCGATCAGCGTGTTGACCTCGCTCCGCGGCAGGTGAGCGTAGTAAGGCGCGATCGGGGACTGCGCGGAGTACTGGAGCCAGTCCGGCCCTTCGGCCTGCTGGGCCCTCGTCGGGCACAGCGGGCGCTCGGCGGGCGGCAGCCTGAGAGTGGCGCAGTCCGCGGCGGCCGCCATCCGCCCGTAGACCGACGTGACGCCGGTGTGCGACAGGAAGAAGTCCCCGGTGAGCAGGTAAGAGCCGGTGCAGTAGGCCAGGATGGGCACGGCGAAGGCCACGCCCAGGACGGCCGACTTGCCGATCACCTGCCGCCGAGCCGCCGCCGACGGCGATCAGGTAGATCACCGCGGGCAGGATCAGGCACTCGCCTACCTGGGCGACGATGGCCGAGGTGCCCAGCAGGAGGCCGGCCGCCGCGGTGCGCCGCCAGTTCGCCTTCGGCTGCCAGAGCAGGAAGGCGAAGCCCCCTGCCAGCAGGGCCTGGAAGACGGTGCCCGGCAGGATGGTCTGCTCGTTCTGTATCTCGTAGGCGTCCAGCAGGATCGGCGCCATGGCCAGCGCGGCCAGCCAGCGGGACGCGCCGCGTCGCAGCAGCAGCACGTAGATGAGCACCGCCGTGCCCAGGCCCAGCAGGTGCTGCACGGCGGCCACGGCGTCGAAGTTGCGACCCGCCCAGAGGATCGCCCTCAGCGGCCCCTCGTAGCCGACCGGGTCGTTGCCGTAGGAGTTGTACAGGTACCTGGTCGCGTCGAGGAACAGCGCGGGGCGGTAGGCAAGCTGGGCGAGCACCCGCAGTACCAGCCCGGCGGCCAGCAGCGCGGCGGCCAGCCAGTGCCGGCGCAGCACGGCGGCGGCCCTGGCCGCGTGCCGGCGGGCCGTCCGGGCGCGCGGGGCCGGCCCGGCCTGGCTGTCCTCGCCAGCGGACTTCAGCTGGCTGTTTCCGAGCATGGCCTCACCGGGCAGGCGCGGTCAGCCGACGCGCCCGCCGCCGGTCGCGGCTTCCGTGCTCGTGCATCCACCGAACTCTACCGGCCGCTGGCTGTCCGGCGTTCCCGGTCACCGTGCCCCCGAGAGAGCCTCGCGCTCGCATAATCGTCCCAGGGCGGCCTGGCCGCCGCTGGACAGGCAGAGGGCGAGGAAGACGGTGACGATCGTCAGCCACCGGGTCATCCGGTTGCGCGGGACCTGGGTCAGCGCGGCCCACGCGACCGCCGTGTACCAGGCGAACACCCACGGGGCGACCAGGATCCAGGCGAAGGCCAGGGCGAACGGCGCCACCACCTCGCGCGGCTGATCGGACGCGATCCGCCGGTGGATGAACCACGCCACCACCAACAGCGCGATCGGCCACAGGAAGCTGATGACCGTGGCCATCGTCGATTTCTCGACGCCCAGCGCCTGCCCGGACAGCTGGAAGAGCCGCCACGGCGACGGCAGCGTGACCAGCTTCAGCCCGCCGAAGACCGGTTTCACCGCGTCCAGGCCGTAGAGGGTGTACCCGAGGGCGAGCGTCGCCACCGACACCGCCGCGATCCGGGCCGTGCGCATCCATTCGTGCCGCCGCAGCAGCGGCACCGCGAGCCCGATCCCGATCAGCACTCCGTAGATCTTTACCCCGCAGGCGAAGCCGACCAGCACGCCGACCAGCACGTCGCCGTACACGTTCGTGACGCGGCGGGCCACCTGGATCGCGCAGATCGCCGCGGCCGCCACGAACGTGTCGAGATGACCGCCGCCCGCCAGCTGCTGGATGAGGACCGGGTTGGCCGTCCAGAACAGCGTCGCCCGGATCGGATCGTCAGAGGTCTTGAGGAGCAGCCACCCGACGCCGATGAACACGATGCCGTTGAGGATCATCAAGGCCCAGATGGTGGTGTTAACGTCCGGGCCGCCGATCAGTGCCGCGAATCGCTGCAGCACGGTGGCGAAGGGACCGTACACGGACGGCTGTCTCTTCCACGCCGAGCCGACGACCTGGGTATACGGGGAACTCGCCCCGAGCCATGCCATCGGGTTGGTCGTGTACGGGTTCCCGCCCAGCGCCGCGATGCGGCCGTAGGCCGCGTAACTGGCGGTGTCCGAGGAGCCCACCGGGGTGAGGCAGACCATGAGCGCGACCACGCCCGTGCTGGCCAGGAACAGGTGGCGGGGGTCGGGGCGCCACCCCTGGCTGTGCGCCCACAGCATCCCGGCGAGCCCCAGGCAGGCCAGGATGTCTCCGGCGTAGAGCGTCGCTGTCGGCAAGATGGCGACGTTGTCCAGCGAGGGCAGGAGGAACGACAGCGGCAGTCTGATGCGCAGCGTCTCGGCGTTCGGCGCGGTGGCCCCGACCAGCATGCCCAGCAGCAGGCCGGCCGCGGACACGGTGACCGCGACCTTGGGCTCGGACAGCCTGCTCCAGGCGAGCTTGCGGATCAGCGCGCTCATGATCCGCTCGACGGGGCCGTTGCCTTCGACCGGGCCGAGGGACTCGGACCCGTCGGCCAGCCCGACCGGTCCGGGCTGGTCGGCCGGGTGGGTGGACACCTCGGTCACCTGGGGCGTACCTCCCTTGACGGACCTTCGCGGGCTCAGCGGGCGCCCAGTACTTCCCGCGCCGCCCTCACTGCTACTTTCTCGGCTGGCCCCGTTTACACGCCTTCCCCAGCGTAGGGGGGCGCCCGAAGGGTCAACGTCACATTCGATTGAATCGTGCCGGCGATTCCCGGACGTCAGGAACCGGCCCGCCGCGGTCGTGGCATAGTTCGCGCAGTAGCAGTTTAGGCCCGGTGAACTCCTCACCCGGCCCGGCGGGGAGCTGGCCTCGCGACTCGAGATCGGAGGAGACCGTGCGCGCTGCCACCATCCGCGACGGGAGGGTCGTCGTCGCCGAGCATCCGGATCCGGCACCCGGCGCGGGCGAGGTCCTGGTCCGCGTGCGCGCGGCCGGGCTGAATGGCGCCGATCAGATGCAGGTGCTCGGCTTCTACCCGCCGCCGCCAGGGTCCGGCGTTCCCGCGGACATCCCCGGCCTCGAGCTGGCCGGGGAAGTCGCCGGGGTGGGCCGCAACGCCGACCGCTTCCGCCCCGGCGAACGGGTCATGGCGATCGTGGCGGGCGCCGGCCAGGCCGAGCTGGCCGTGCTGCACGAGCGCCAGCTCATGCCGGTGCCCGATCCGCTCGGCTGGCCGGAGGCCGGCGGCTTCCCCGAGGCATTCATGACCGCCTACGACGCGATCTTCGGCCAGGGCGGCCTGCAGTCCGGCGAAACGCTCCTCGTGCACGGGGCCGCGGGAGGCGTCGGCACCGCCGCGGTGCAGCTCGGCGCGGCCGCCGGGGCCCGCGTCATCGCGACGGTCCGCAACGCCGGCAGCCGCGACGCGTGCGCCGCGCTGGGGGCCGGCGGAGGTCATCGCCCCGGAGGACTTCGGCCAGCACGGGCCGTTCGACGTGATCCTCGAGCTCGTCGGCGCGGTCAACCTCGCCGAGAACGTCGGCTCGCTGGCCGGCGGCGGCCGGATCGTGGTCATCGGCGTGGGCGCCGGCGCCGAGGGGGAGCTCGATCTGCGGCTGCTGATGCGCAAGCGCGGCCGGATCAGCGCCTCGATGCTGCGCGGCCGTCCGCCGGAGGAGAAGGCGGTACTCGCCCGCCAGCTGGAAAAGCGCGTCCTGCCGCTGGTGGCGGCCGGGCAGATCCGGGTTCCGGTCGCCGCGACCTTCGGGCTCGACCAGGTGGCCGCCGCCTACGACCTGTTCAAGGCGGGCGGGAAGGTTGGCAAGATCGTCCTTATCCTGGCTTAGCACCGGCGGGCGCCACCGGACCGCGCGCCTCGCCCGGTACTTCCCCGGCGCGGAGCTGTGCACCGGTCCTCGCGCGCACGCCGTCATCCCCCCGCGCAGCGGCGTTCAGCTGGACGGCCGGGGCGGCAGGCCCAGGGCCTGCCGGATGAGCCGGACACCGAATTCGGTGGCGGCGTCCGCCGCGGCGTGACGGGCGGCGAACGACCGCAGGTCGGCGAGCGAGGTCGCCTGCGCTTCCCGGTCGGCCAGCGCGGCCCGGCTCTCGTTGACCTGGATCATCGCGCGGGCCATGGCGGCGATCCCGGGCGGGAACGGGATCTCGGCGAGATGCCGGTCGAACCAGCGCTCGGTGGCCGCCTCGGCCCGCAGGTCCGCCTCGGCCGCGGCGAGATCGCCGCGCTGGTGATCGGCGAAGCCGTCCACCTCGTGATCCAGCCTGCGGTTGGCCGGGACGGCGATCGCCATGTACCGCCCGGCCAGCGCTTTCGGCTGGCCGGGCGGCGGCGTGGTCACGACCGCGCTCGCGGCCGGCGATGCGGACGGCCCGCCGGACGCGGCCGGCGGCCCGGACGCGGCCGCCGGCCGGACGCACCGCAGCCGGCGGCCAGCACCATCAGCGCCGCGGCCGCCGCGGCGCCGCGGCTCCCGGCCATCCCCGGCCGGCCCAGCCCGCCGAACATCCGGTCAGAGCCGCTGCCAGCCGGCGTCGCGGTCGAAGAAGGCGAACGGGACCGGCCCGGCGTGCACGGACGCGCTCGCGGGGGCCTCCTGCTGCATCGCCCGGGCCAGGTCGCGGGCCTCGTCCTCGTTGTTGGCCCCCAGCACCAGGTACTTCCACCGGCGGGTCACCGGGTGCCCCTCCGCCTGCAGCCGCTTGGCCAGTTCCACCGCCCCGTGGTGCGAGGGAGCCTCGATGAGCACTTCCCACCCGGCCTGGCCGGCCGCGAGGGACTCCCGCGTCTCGTCGTCAACCCGGCGTTCGGATTCCGCCTCGTGCTCCTCGGCCGACTGCGGCAGCGGAGTGCTCGCGTCCGCCCACTCCTGCTCGATCGGATGCCAGCGGTCGAGGCTGAACTCGGCGGTCAGCTGCCGCCGGGCCAGCACCTCGCGCACCACCCGGTCCGCCTCACGGGCCGCATCCTCGGTGGCGGCGTACAGGAAGACGTGCGGACCGTCGGCGGAGACCGCGACGCGGTGGCCGAGCCGGTGGCGCACGTCGTCTTCCACCTCGTGCTCGCGCACGGACTGCATCGCGTGCTTGACGTGGGCCTCGTCGTGAAGCGTGACCGTCACTCGCCAGTCGTCGTCTGCCACGCAGGCGACTCTACCGCCCGGGCGCCCGGACGTTTGGCCACGGCAGTCCGGGTAGCAGTACGGCGCGTGCCCCGGTCCGGCGCGCAGCGCCGCTACCAGGCAGAGCGCCGCTACCAGGCAGTCAGGCACCGCTACCGGCGGAGGAGAAGAGTGGCCCGAGCATCCTGGTCAGGAGCCGCCAGCCGGGCGATCTGCCGGCTTTCTCCGGCACGTTCCCCCGGGACTTCGCGGCAGCGAGGCAGCGCAGGCCGCGGCGGGCGGTCCCGCGATCGCGACAAGCGCCGGATCGTGACGAGCGGGCCGGGATCGTGACGAGCGGGCCGAGCCGACGCGGCGGGTCCGGTGCCTGACCCGGGCGGCCGCGCGAGCGAGCTGCGGCGCCGCCGCCGCCGCGTCCCGGCCGCCCGCCGGGTGGGGTCCTGGCTGGTCTGGTGGACGCTGCTGATGTCGTTCTGGGTCATCTTGGACAACTCGCTCGCCACCGACGAGCTGCTGGCCGGGGCGGGAGCCGCGGCCCTGGGGGCCTTCCTGGCCGAGCTGGTCAGCTACCAGGCGGCTACCCGGTTCCGCATGCGGATCGAATGGCTGGCCCCCGCGCTCGGCCTGCCGGGCCAGGTGGCCCGCGACACCGTGATCGTCTTCGCGGCCCTGTGGCGGCGGCTGGCTCACGGGCAGGAGCCGCCCAGCGGATTCCGCGAGCTGCCCGTCCGGTACGGCGGCGACACCGCCGAGGACAAGACCCGCCGGGCGCTGCTGGTGGGCGGGCAGTCGGTCGCGCCGAACACCTTCGTCCTGGGGATCGACCAGGACCGCGACGTCATGATCGTTCATCAGCTGGTCGTGAACAGCGGGGAGGCGGCCGGTTGAACGCCTTCGTGATCGCGGCCGTCGCCATGCTCCTCGCGGTGATCCCGTGCGGCATCGTGGTCGTCCGGGGCAGGGCCATGGAGGCCGTGGTGGCCTACGAGGCGATCAGTTCCATCGTCATCATGGTGCTGGTGCTGCTGCCCGAGGGCTTCCGCCGGTCCGGCGAGTTCGAGCTGCCCGTGCTGCTGGCCGTGCTCCTGCTCGGCAGCGGGCTGGTCTTCGTCCGGTTCCTGGAGCGATGGCTGTGACCGTCCGGGACGTCGGCGCCGACGTCCTGCTCGGCCTGGCCGTGCTGGTCGTGCTGGCCTCGTCGGTCGGCTGCTGGTCATGCGCGACGTGTACCAGAAGATCCACTACGTGACCCCGGCCGCGCTGGTCGCCCCGCTGCTGGTGGGCGCTGGCCGTCCTGGTGCAGTCGGGCTGGACCTGAACACCGCCGAGACCTGGCTGGCGCTGCTGTTCATGGCCATCGCCGGCCCGTTCCTGACCCACGCCACGATCCGGGCGGCCCGGATCCGGGAGACCGGCGACTGGCGTCCCGGCGGCCGGACGCGGGCCCAGCGCCGGCCGAGCGGCGGACGGCCGGACGCGGCGGGGCCGGGCCGCCGGAGTGGGCAACGACCGGGCCGCGCGCTTGCGCGCGGTGACGCCGTACACGGTCCCGCCGGCCTGATGGACGCCCTGCAGGTGACGATGCTGGTCCTGGTGGCCGCCGGCGCGACCGCCGTGGTGCTGATCCGGGTCCCGGTCCGCCAGGTGATCGTGCTCAGCGGCTACGGCCTGCTGCTGGCCGTCCTGTTCCTGGCCTTCCAGGCGCCTGACGTCACCCTGTCCGAGCTGACCGTGGGCGCGTGGCGCTGCCGATCCTGCTGCTGCTGGCGCTGGCGAAGGTCAGGGAGCGGGAGAAATGACGCCCGCGGTCAGCGCCGCTGGGTCTTCCTGGCCGCATGGCCGGCCTGGCCGCGTTCTACCTGTGGGGGCTGGCCGGGCTGCCCGGCTTCGGCCACTACCCCGGGCCCTACGGGGACATCATCAACCGCATCGCGGTGGCCCAGACCAACGCCACCGGGGTGGTGTCGGCGGTCAACTTCGAGTACCGCGGCTTCGACACCGTCGGCGAGGAGTTCATCCTGTTCGTCGCCGCCACCGGGGTGAGCTACCGTGCTGCGCCACCTGCGCGGCGAGCGGGAGCGCGCGGCCCGGGACGAGGCGCTGGACCGGCGAGGTGCCCGCCACCAGCGAGGCGGTCCGGATGGTGGCGCTGGTCTTGATCGGGCCCACCCTGGTCATGGGCTGGTACCTCGCCTCCCACGCCCAGACCAGCCCCTCGGGCGGATTCCAGGGCGGGGTGGTGCTGGCCACCGCGTTCATCCTGGTCTACCTGGCCGGGGAGTTTCTGCGTCTTCGAGCGGATCAGCCCGGTGCGACATCACCGACGCGGTCGAGGCCGTGGGGGCGGGCGGCTTCGCCGCGGTCGGCGTCACCGCGGTGGCGATGGGCCTGCCCTACCTGACGAACTTCCTGCCGCCGGCAGCACCCCCGGCGCCGTGAGCTCGTCCGGGACCATCGCGCTGATCAGCTTCTTCGTGGGCGTGGAGGTGGCCGCCGCCTTCGTCCTCATCGTGGGCGAACTGCTCGAGCAGACGCTCCTGACCCGGCAGGGAGAGCCAGTGATGCAGGTCTTCCCGTTCGTCGTGGTGGCCTGGATCCTGGCGGTCGGCCTGTACGGCATCGTCACCAGCCGCCATCTCGTGCACCAGATCATCTGCCTGATCATCGTCCAGTCCTCGACCTACGTGCTGCTGCTGGCCGTGGGCTACAAGACCGGCGCGGTCGCCCCCTACTTCTTCGACATCCCGCTGCACACCCCGGCGGTGGACCCCGTCGTCCAGGCGCTGGCGCTGACCGACGTGGTGGTGGAGGCCGCGGTGACCGCGCTGCTGCTGGCCATCGCGGTCCAGGCGCACAAGCGGTTCGGCACCCTCGACCCGCAAGAACTCGTCCAGCTCAAGGGCTGACCGGCGCGTCATGGACCAGCTGCTCGCCCTGGCCGTGGTGGTGCCGCTGCTGGCGGCCGCGGTGCTGTCGGCGCTGAACCGGCTGCTGCGCGCCCGGCGCCGCGTCCTGGACTGCGGCCGCCATCGCCACCAGCGCCGCCGTGACGGCCATGCTGGCCGTGCTCATGGTCCGCACCGCGCACGGTGACGTCGGTGTACTGGTTCGCCGGGTTCCGGCCGCCAGCACGGCATCGCGATCGGCATCGACTTCGCGGTCGGCCCGCTCAGCGCCGGGACTGGCCTGCCTGGCCGCGCTGCTGGTGACCGCGGCCATGGTCTTCTCCTGGCGCTACTTCGAGGAGGTCTCCACCTACTACCACGCGCTGATGCTGACCTTCCTGGCGGGCATGGCGGGCTTCTGCCTGACCGGTGACATCTTCGACCTGTTCGTCTGGTTCGAGCTCATGGGCGTGTCCGCCTACGCCCTGACCGCCTACCGGCCGGAGGAACGCGGGCCGCTCCAGGGCGCGCTGAACTTCGCCATCACCAACAGCGTCGGCGCCTACCTGTCGCTGTCCGGCATCGCCCTGATCTACGGGCGCACCGGCGCGCTCAACATGGCCCAGATCGGCCGGGACATCGCCCGGCACCGTCCCGACGGCCTCGTCGTGGTGGCCTTCCTCCTGATCATCGCCGGGCTGCTGATCAAGGGCTCGATCGTGCCGTTCCACTTCTGGCTGGCCGACGCCCACGCGGTGGCCCCCACGCCGGTCTGCGTGCTGTTCTCCGGCGTGATGGTGGAACTCGGGCTGTACGGCATCGCCCGGGTGTACTGGTCGGTGTTCGGCTATGCCCTCGGGCACCGGGGCGCCATCACCGGCGTCTTCCTGGCCCTCGGGCTGCTGACCGCCGTCGTGGGCGCGCTGTTCTGCTTCCGTGAGCGGCACCTGAAACGGCTGCTCGCCTTCTCCACCATCAGCCACGCCGGGCATGTTCCTGGCCGGCATCGCGCTGCTCACGCCGCTCGGGCTGGCCGGCGCGGCCGTCTACGTGGCCGGCCACGGCCTGCTGAAGGCGGCGCTGTTCCTGTGCGTGGGCATCGTCCTGCACCGCCTCGGCTCGGTCAACGAGACGTGGCTGCACGGGCGGGGCCGCCCGCTGCGGGTGACCGGGGTGGTGTTCACGCTGGCCGCGCTGGG
The DNA here is from genome assembly GCA_963795575.1 of uncultured Actinomycetes bacterium. Lineage (GTDB taxonomy): Bacteria > Actinomycetota > Actinomycetes > Streptosporangiales > Streptosporangiaceae > PALSA-505. The sequence continues at coordinate 24,126 of CAWCII010000023.1, forward strand.
GCTGGCCGACCTGCCCCCGTTCGCCACCTTCCTGGGCAAGGGCTGGATCGAGGAGAGCGGCAGCTCGCACGCGGCATGGCCTGGATCGCCGCCGTGTTCATCATCGCCTCCGTCCTGGTCGGCGGGGCCGTGCTGCGGGTGGCCGGCGGCGTCTTCTACGGGCTCGGCGACCCGCCGAGCGAGGACCCGCAGATGGCGAGGGAGGCGTCCGAGGAGACCAGCGAGACCGAGCGGGGGAAGCGGCGCACCCCGCTGTCCATGATCGTGCCCGCCGCCCTGCTGGTCCTCGCCGCCGTCGCCGTCACCGTGCTGCCGCGCCTCGGGCCGGACGTGCAGGCGGCCGCCGTCCGGTTCCAGGATCAGGCGGCCTACAACAGCACCGTGCTGTCCGGGGCGCACGTGGCCCATCCCGCCGCGATAGCCGCCCCCGAGGACACCGGGATCACGGTGGCGGACGTGGCCACCGGCGCCGGCTCGGCCGCCGGCGGCGCTCGTGCTCGCCTTCCTCGCGCTGTACTGGCGGCGGCTGCCGCTGCTCCGCCGCGGGTTCGAGCCGGGGACCGGCCTGGTCGCGCCGATCCGGCGTTTCCAGAGCGGCGTGATCAACGACTACGTGACGTGGATCGTCGTCGGCCTGGCCTGTCTCGGCGGCGCCCTGGCCTTCGCCATCCGGTGACAGGGCCCGACAGCTCCCCCGGACAGGCGGTGACACGCCGGTGACAGGCTCTCCCCCGGGTCAGGCTCCCCCAGGACGGGCGGTGACACGCCGGTGACAGGCCCTATGGGCGTACGCCGCGGCGGTGATGGAGGTTACGGCGTCACGCCCGCGGGCGCCGCGGGATCCGGGCACCGGGCTGGCTCGGGGGTCGCGCCCGGCCGGTCCGTGCCTGCGTGCCGCGCGTCCCGGGCCGTCAGTATTCCGAACGCGGCGAAGCCGGCCGCCAGCACGGCGTCGGCCGCGGCGGCCCTGCGGAGCGGGCGGTAAGCCAGCGCAAGTCCGGCCATCGAGGCCGCATGCGCGGTGTCAACCGCGGAGCCAGCCCGCAGGACCGTGCCTCGCGAGACCCCGGCGGGCGGGATTCTGCGCCGACAGGACCCCGGCGGTCAGCACCGCCTGCAGCAGATGGCGGCCGCCGAGCACCCTGGCCACGGCCAGGGCGCGGGGACCAGCCGGGCCGGGCGCGCACACGCCGATCATGCGGCGCGGCGCGCCCAGCAGCAGGCCGCCGTAGCAGGCCCGGGCCGCCGCCAGCAGGCCCGGCGCGGCCGGGCCTGCGGTGTCCCTCATCGGCGGCCGGCCAGCCGGCTCGCCAGGACGCCGGCGGCGGCCACCGCCCCGGCCGCGGCCAGGGCGCCCATGACCTGCGGGTGCGTGACCGCCCATAGTTGCGCGCTGCGGGGATGCGACCGGGCGTCGAAGATCGCCGTGCGCGCCGTGATCGTGGCCGCCGGAGCCGTCGGCGGGCTGCCGCAGGTTGCCGGGACCGGTCCGGCCCCTCCTGGTCCCGGTCTGCTGCGAGTCGTAGCCGGTGCGGGCCAGGTACCGGTCCAGCAGGCGCGGGCGACGAACTTGTTGGCCAGCGAGGGTGGCCGCCGTGCTGGCCCCGACCCAGTACTGCCTGCGGGCCGGGTGGTCGGCGGCGTACAGCACGCCGCGCGCGGCGACCTCGGGCTGGTAGATCGGCGGCACCGGCTGCGGGTGGCGCGGCAGCTTGGACCGCACCCAGGAGAACTGGGGCGTGTTCACCGCCGGCATCTGCACGACCGTGACCCGGACGCCGGAGTGCTCGTGCAGCAGTTCGCAGCGCAGCGAGGAGGTGAACCCGTTGATCGCGTGCTTGGCGCCGCAGTAGGCCGACTGCAGCGGGATGCTCCGGCTCGCCCAGCGCCGAGCCGACCTGCACGATCGTGCCCCGGTCGCGCGGCCGCATCCGGGCCAGCGCGGCCATCGTGCCGTGCACGTAGCCCAGGTAGCTGACCTCGGTCACCCGGCGGAACTCCTCGGGCGTGATCTCGGCGAACGGCGCGAACACCGACGTGAACGCCACGTTGATCCAGACGTCGATCGGCCCGAATTGCTCCTCCACCTGGCGGGCCGCGCCGTTCCACCTGCGCGTAGTCGGCCACGTCGGCGGGCAGCGCGAGCGCCTTGCCGCCCGGCCTGCTCGACGTCCGTCGGCCGCCCCGGCCAGGCCGGCCTCGCCCCGCGCGATCAGGCGCGACGTTGTCGCCGCGCTCGCCGAACAGCCGGGCGGTGGCCCGGCCGATGCCGCCGCTGGCTCCGGTGATCACCACGGTCTGTGTCATGGTTGCTCCTCCTCGGGGAGTCGTCGCGTCCGGTCATGCTCCTGCTGCCAGTCGGTGGCCAGCCGCGCGGCGCATTCGAGCATGCAGCGCGTGCACGAAGGCCTGCGGCAGGTTGCCCCGCAGCTGCCGCTCGGTCACGTCGTACTCCTCGGAGTACAGGCCGGGGGAGCCGCACGCGGCCCGGTTGCGCTCGAACCAGCGGGCCGCCTCGACCTCGCGGCCCTGCTGGTGCAGGGCGAGCGCCAGCGATGAAGCCGCACAGCAGGAAGGCGCCCTCGGCGTCGCCCAGCGGCCGCTCGTCGTGCCGGAACCGGTAGGCGTAGCCGTCCTGGGTGAGCTCGGCCAGTGTAGGCGCGCAGCGTCTCGCAGCGTGCGCGGGTCGTCGGCGCGGCAGCGCGCCGCGGATCGGCGGCAGCAGCAGCGCCGCGTCCAGCGCCGGGTCGTCCGGCGAGCGCTGCCAGCGGCCGGACGGGTGCACCGCGTCGGCCGCGGTGTCGGCCACGATGGCGTCCGCCAGCGCAGCCAGTCGCGCCGCCTGCGGCTGCGAGCGGCAGCTCGGCCGCGCGCGCGCAGGCCGGCCACGCAGGTCAGCCTGCTGTGCGTCCAGGCTCGGTTGTCGATCTCCCAGATCCCGGCGTCGCTTCTCCTGCCAGCGCTTGGCGATCGCGTCGGCGGCGATCTCCGGCGGCCCGCCAGCCGTCGGAGTCCAGCCGGTCGCGCGCTGGCCGCGGCGGCCAGCACCAGCAGCGCCTCGCCCAGGCCGTCCAGCTGGAACTGCCGGTTCACCCAGTTGCCGACCAGGTCGAACCCGCCGGGGTAGCCGGGCAGGTCCAGCGCGGCGCTGGTCGGGCACCGGCCCGCCGTCAACGGTGTAGGCGGGGGCGAGCTGCGGCCCGTCGGCGAGCAGCCGCTCGCTGACGAACCGCACCGCGTCGTCGAGCATCCGGTCAGGCCCCGGCGGCGGCGGCGGCCTGCCCGGCGTAGCTCTGGTCCCGGATCCAGGCGTACCGGTAGTCGTAGTTGCGGCCCTGGTCGGCCCGCTCCGGCAGGCTGGTGGTGGCGGCCGCCACCATGCCGCCCGCGGCTGCTGGTCAGGCCGCGCAGCACGACCAGCGAGTGCCGGGCGTCGCGCGGGGCCAGCGTTTCGTGCAGCGACGGGACGACCTGCGCCCAGCTGGTCCCGGGTGCACGTGCCACAGCCAGTCCGGCGTCGGGCGGCGCGTCCCGCAGCGGCGCGGTCGGACGAGCTCGAGCACGAGGTCGCGGTACTCGCCCGGCGGCACGGTCAGCGTCAGCTCCAGCCGGGAGTGCCGCCCGTCCCGGCGGACCTTGGCCGCGGCCGACGTCGCCCGGACCAGCGCAGGTGCAGCTCGCCGACCCGGCCGGTCCAGCGGCCGCTGCTCGTCGCGGCTGCGACCGACCGCAGGCCCGTGCCGGCCGAACCCGGCCCGCGGATCCAGCACCACCGGTCACCTGGCGCGTGGCCCTGCTCGCGGCGACGACCCGGCGGAGCAGCACGAGCCGGTCCGGCGTCGGCCGGGTAGGCCAGGGCCTCGTGGCATTCGGTGATGCCGGCCGCGGTGACCCAGCGGCTGTGCCAGATCAGCGACGCCGTCCTCGTAGTAGCCGCCCCAGACGAACGTCTCGGTCGGGGTGACGGCGTACAGCCCGTCGCCGCCGATCAGGCGGCTGAACACCGCGTCGCTGTCCCACCGGGGGGCGCACATCCACACGATGTCGCCGCGCGGGCCGATGACGCGCGCCGCGCTCACCGTCGGCGATCAGCGCATAGTCCCGCAGCACGTGCAGGGGGAAGTCGTTCACGGACGCCAGCTACCCGACGGGCGCCAGCGTACCGGGGCCATGCTCCCCCGCGGTCTCAGACCGGGGATCGAGCGCAGCCTGGTGCGTCATCGCACGCCGGTACCGCTCGGCGTCCGCTGCGCGCGAGCCGCAGCCCAAGGCCGGGCGCGGCGGGATCGGCGGTCAGCTCCCCGCCCGCCGGATCCGGCGCCCCGTCGAACAGCATCTGCTCGATCCGCTGGTGGTCGTGGAAGTACTCGACGTGCCGCAGGTTGGGCACCGCGGCGCCGACGTGCGCGTGCAGGCTGGGGCAGCAGTGCGCGGACACCTGCAGGTTGTGCGCCGCGGCCAGCGCCGCGCCGCGCAGGAACTCGGTGATGCCGCCGCACCGGGTGACGTCGAGCTGCAGGCAGTCCACCGCGCCGGCGTCGATCAGCCGGGCCGAGTCGGCCAGCGACCAGCTGTACTCCCCGGCCGCCACGTCGGCGGTGACCTGGCTGCGGACCGCGGCCAGCCCGGCCAGGTCCTGCGAGGACACCGGCTCCTCGAACCAGGTCACACCGTGATCCGGCCAGTCGCCGGCCCACCCGCACCGCCTGGCCGGTGCGGTAGCCGCCGTTGGCGTCCACGTACAGCTCCGCGTCCGGGCCGATGACGCTCGCGGGCCAGCGCGACCCGGTCCAGGTCGCGCCGCTCGTTGCCGCCCCAGGACTCGCCGATCTTGATCTTCACCCGGGTCGATGCCCGGCCGCCAGCCAGCCGGACAGCTGGTCGCGGGTCTGCTGCTCGTCGTAGCTGGTGAAGCCGCCGCTGCCGTAGACCGGGACGTGCTGGCGCGGACCCGGCCGAGCAGGTCGGCGACGGACAGGCCGAGCAGCCGGGCCTTGAGGTCCCACAGCGCCACGTCCACGGCGGAGATCGCGGTGGCCGCGACGCCGGGCCGGCCGATGTTGCGCACCGCCCGGGCCATGGCCTCGGCTGGCGCCGGGCGACGTCGAACGCGCTGCGGCCCGGTGACCACGCCGGCCAGCATGTCGGTGACCACGGCCGCGGCCGCGCCGGCCGCGTAGGTCCAGCCGATCCCTGCCTCGCCGCCGGCCTGCGCGGTCACCAGCACCAGCGTCGTCTCGTCCCAGGCGAGCGTGCCGTCGGCCTCCGGCGCGTCGGTCGGGATGACGTAGACCGCGGCCTCGACGCCGGAGATCACCGCCGCATGATTCATGCCCCGCTGTCTACCTGCCCGGGCCGCTCTCAAACGCGGGCGCATGTTTGGCGCGCGTCTGCGCGGACAGCTGTGAGCGGTGCCCGGCGGCTTGAGCGGTGCCCGCCCGGCGGCGCGGCGAGACTTCACGAACGTCAACGAGGAGGCCCGGCACAGTGGGGCAATCTTTTCCGAGGCGCTGACCGACGTCAACGTCAACCAGACGGGCCGCCGCTGGCGGGCAGGATCGAGTAAGAGCAGGCCCAAGAGGTTGCCCAGTCATTCTGCGCGGTCAGCCGCGCAAGGCTACGATTGCCACCACGCTGTTCAAGGACAAGATCGACGAGCTGAAGTCATAGGAAGGAGCCCGGCCATGCGCCCACTCTCCGGGCGGCCGGGCGCACCGGCGCCACGGCATCGACCGGATCGTCCGCGACATCCAGACCGGCCACTTCGAGCGCAGCCTGTCGGCGCTGACCGCCGCCGGGGCGCTGGTCACCGCGGCCGAGATCTTCTTCGAGCATGACAGCGCCAGCTTCGGCAACCGGATGATGTGGCTGCCGGTGGCGCTCGGGCCGGTCGGCGCGGCCGCGGGCATCGCCGGCGTCTTCAGCCGGCGGCTGGCCAAGACCGCGCTGCCGGTCGCCTCCGCCGCCATCGTCGCCAACGGCCTGCAGGGCACCTACCTGCACGCCCGCGGGATCGCGCAGAAGCCGGGCGGCTGGTCCAACACCCGCTACAACATGGAGATGGGGCCGCCGCTGCTCGCGCCGCTGCTGGTCACCGTGGTCGGCGGCATGGGCCTGCTCGCCGCGATCCTGCGCCGCGAACAGTGAGCGGCGAACCGGGGCAGGACCAGGCGGCCGGTTCCCCGCCCAGGGCGAGGAGACCGGCCAGGCACCGCGCGGTCCGCGGGGGCGCCGCCGCGGCGGCGCGCCCGGTGCCTGGGACGGCAGGTTCCCGGGCTTCGATGTGGCGGCGCAGGCCAGGCACTGGGACCCGGTCACCGCGGGCGTCGTGCTGTCCCGGCTGCGCCTCCCCCAGGAACTGGGATTCTTCACCCCGGCCGAGGAGGCGGCCGCCACCGCGCTGTGCGACCAGCTGCTGGGCCAGGCGGGTGACATCTCGTCCCGCATCCCGGTCGTCGTCCTGATCGACGCGCGGCTGGCCCGCGGGGAAACCGACGGCTGGCGGTACGCGGACATGCCCGAGGACGTGCAGGCCTGGCGCGACACCCTGCGCTGCCTGGACGCCGACGCCCAGGCCAAGTTCTCCTGCGGGCTCGCCCAGTGCTCGCCCGACGACCAGCGCGCGGTCATCCAGGCCGTGCAGGACGCCGGGAGCGGCGACTGGCACGGCCTGAACGCCGCCCACGTGTGGAGCCTGTGGACCCGCTACGCCTGCACGGCCTTCTACTCCCACCCGGAGGTCTGGGACGAGATCGGCTTCTCCGGTCCGGCGTACCCCCGTGGCTACAAGAACATCGGGGTGGACTCCCGCGAGCCGTTCGAGGTGCCCGACCACCAGCCGGCCGACGATCCGGTCCGGGAGGGCTTCTGATGTCGAGGGTGCGCGACCGGAACGAGTCGGCATGGCTGCTGCCCAACGACGGCACCCGCGACCAACCACCGGCTGCGCGACGACATGCGCCGGTTCGCCGACACCGACGAGGTGGACCTGGTCATCGTCGGCTGCGGCGCCGGCGGCAGCACGCTGCATGCAGCGGCTGGCCCGGCGCGGCTGGCGGGTCGTCGGCCTGGACGCCGGGCCGTTCTGGGATCCGGACGCCGACTGGGTCAGCGACGAGGCAGGCTCGCACCACCTGTACTGGACCGAGCCGCGGGTGATCGACGGCGCCGACCCGGTGCCGCTGGGCTCGAACAACTCCGGCCGCGGGCGTCGGCGGGTCCATGGTGCACTACGCCGGCTACACGCCCCGCTTCCACCCGAGTGACTTCGCCACCTGGACCAACGACGGTGTCGGCGCGGACTGGCCGATCAGCTACCAGGACCTGAAGCCCTACTACCACGACATCGAGGCGGAGCTGCCGGTGGCGGCGAGGACTGGCCGTGGGGGGATCCGCACACCTACCCGCACCGCCCGCACCCGGTCGGCGGCAACGGCGAGATATTCCTGCGCGGCGCGCGCAAGGCCGGCATCACCGCGAAGGTCGGCCCGGTCGCGATCACCAACGGGCGGTTCGGCAACCGGCCGCACTGCATCTACCGCGGCTTCTGCCTGCAGGGCTGCAAGGTCAACGCCAAGGCCTCGCCGCTGATCACCCACATCCCGGACGCGCTCGCGCACGGCGCCGAGGTCCGGGCCGAACGCCATGGTCACCGGCATGGAGGTGGACGAGCGCACCGGCCGGGCCACCGGCGTGCACTACGTCCGCGACGGCGTGCCCCGGTTCCAGCGGGCCCGCGTGGTCGCGGTGGCCGGCTACTCGATCGAGACCCCGCGGCTGCTGCTGCTGTCGGCGTCCAAGCGCGTTCCCCGACGGCCTGTGCAACGACTTCGACCAGGTCGGCCGGTACCTGATGGTGCAGGGAGCGCCGCAGACGGCCGGCCGGTTCGACGCCGAGGTGCGGATGTACAAGGCGCCGCCGCCGGAGGTCAGCAGCGAGGAGTTCTACGAGACCGACCCGTCCAAGCCGTACCAGCGCGGCTTCGCCATCCAGACCGTCTCGCCCGCTGCCGATCACCTGGGCCGAGCACGTCGCCGCGCAGGGGCACTGGGGGCCGGCGCTGCGCGAGTACATGAGCGACTACGTGCACTGGTCCGTGCCTGGGCGCGCTGTGCGAGTTCCTGCCGCTGCCCGGCAACCGGGTCACGCTGGCCGACGAGAAGGACCAGCACGGCCTGCCGGTGGCCCAGCTTCTCCTACTCCCAGTGCGACAACGACCAGCAGTTGCTCGAAGGCCGCCCAGCACGCCATGGAGGTCGATCCTGCACGCCGCGGGCGCCGACGAGGTGATCACCATCGAGCGGTACGCCCACCTGGTCGGCGGCGCGCGGATGGCGGCCGACGAGCGAGCACGGCGTGGTGGACGGCAACTGCCGCAGTTTCGCCGTGCCCAACCTGTTCATCACCGACGGCAGCGTGCTGCCCACCCAGGGCAGCGCCAACCCGGCCCTGACGATCATGGCGGTCGCGGCCCGCGCCGCCGACTACCTGGCCGACCGTCAGGAGGCGTAGCCGCGATCCGGGAGGGTGGGAAATTCGCTCATCCCGAACGGTGCCCCGCCGCCCTGGCCGCGAACGTGCCAGCAGCGCGGCAGAGGCGCGGCGGCCAGGCGGGTGAGCTCCGGGTGACGCCGGAACAGCTGGCCGGCCCGCGCCGGGCGGAGGTCTGGCGCGGATTGCCAGCGCCCAGCCCCGTTTCGCGAAGTACCAGGCCAAGACCGACCGCACGCTCCCGGTGATCCGGCTGGTTCCCGCGCCGGATGACGGCTCGTGACGGGCGGGCCCGGCGGCCGGTCAGGCGGCCAGCCGGTCCAGCGCCGCGTAGATCCGTTTCTCCGACACCGGCCCGGGGTCGCCCAGGGTCTGGGCGAACAGGCTGACCCGCAGCTCCTCGATCATCCAGCGGATCGCGGCCGCGCCGGGGCGTGAGCGGGCCGGCTCCGGGAGGTCGGTCGAGGGACTCCTGGTAAGCGTCGCGTGACCCGGTGCACCGTCGCCATCCGCTCGGCGTCGCGGGCCGGGGACTCCGCCATCTTGTCCAGCCGGCGGGTGATCGGCCTTCAGGTAGCGGGCCAGGTCGGGGAGCCGGCGCAGGCCGGTGCGCCGCGATGAACCCGGGGTAGATCAGCGCGGCGAACTGGGCGCGCATGTCGTCCAGCGCCGCAGCGGGCCGGCGCCGGTCTGGCGCCAGCAGCACGCTCGGCTTCGTGGGCCGCGGCCGAGCACCTGCGCGACGGCGTCCACCACGTGCGGCCGTGCTCACGGCCAGCGTCGTCCCGGGCCGCCGTCCACCAGGCGCGCGAACCCCGCGGCGTCCCAGGCGGGCCCGCCGGCGCTGGCGATCACGCTGGTCGGCCGCGCAGGCCGCGCAGTCGTCGAGAAGGGCGGCGGTGTTCGGGTACGGGTGGCGAGCTCATGGCCAGCTTGGCCGCGGCCGGCAGCCGGCCCGGCGATGGACCGCACCCCCGAGGGCACCTGGAGCAGGATCAGGCGGCGGGTGCCTAGCCGCATGGACTCCGCCGGCCTCGGCCTCGGTCGCGAACAGCCGGACGTCGACCGCGCCGCCGGCGTCGGCCAGCGCGGGGTAGGCCCGGACCTGGCCGTGGCGTGAAAACCCTGGGGCAGCGTGCCGATCGTCCAGCTCGCGCAGCCCGGTGCGGGTGATGCCGCTGGCGCGCCTGGTCGAGGGCCGCCTCCAGCCGCGGCCGCAGCTGCTGCCGCAGCGCGGCCAGGTCCTTGCCGGTCGGCGAGCACCCGGTCGCCGTCCACCACGCGGAACGTCATCCGCAGGTGCGCGGGCAGCCGGGACAGGTCCAAGGCGTCCCGCGGGATCCGCACGCCGGTCATGCGGGTCAGCTCCGGCGCCAGCGCGGCCAGCAGATCCCCGTGCACCGGGCCGAGCCGGCCGCCACGTCGCGGGCGGTGTCCGGGACGCGGGCACGAACGCGGTGCGCAGCGTGCTTGGGCAGCGAGCGGATCAGCTCGGTGATCAGCTCCTCGCGCATGCCGGGCACCTGCCAGCCGAGCTCGTCGCCCTGCACCTGGTTGAGCACCGCCAGCGGGATGTCCGCGGTCACCCCGTCGTCCGGCTCGCCGGGCGCGAACTCGTACGACAGCGGGAGGTCGCCCCAGGCGTCGGGGTAGTCGGCCGGGCGGACCTCCCCGGCGGCCGGGCCGGCGAGATCCCCGTCGGTGAAGGTGAGCAGGCCGGGGTCGGCGGCCCGCGCCCCCTTCCACCAGGTGTCGAAGTGCCGGGCCGACGTCACCTCCGCGGGTATCCGCTGGTCGTAGAAGTCGAACATGGCGGCCTCGTCGGCCACGATGCCGCGCCGCCTGCGCCTTGCGCTCCAGCTCCCCGGCCTCGTCCAGCAGATGCCGGTTGTGCTGGAAGAACCCGTGATGGGTCTGCCAGTCGCCTTCCACCAGGGCGTGCTGGATGAACAGGTCCCTGGCCGCCGCCGGGTCGATGGCGCCGTAGCCGACCCGCCGCGCCGCGACCAGCGGCAGCCCGTACAGGGTGACCTTCTCCGGCGGCCATCGCCGCGCCCCGCCGCGCGTCCCAGTGCGGCTCGCTGTAGGTGCGCTTGACCAGGTGCGCGGCCAGCGGCTCGGCCCACTCCGGCTCGATCGCGGCCGCCGTCCTGGCCCACAGCCGGTGCGTCTCGATCAGCTCGGCCGCCATCACCCACTGCGGCGGCTTCCTGGCCAGCGACGAGTCGGGGAACAGCGCGAACCGGGCGCCGCGGGCCCCGGCGAACTCGGCCGGGCCCGGCGGCCCGCTTTGCCCTGCGGCCTGCGCTCGGTGTCCTGCATGCCGATGTGCGAGAGCAGGCCGGCCAGCAGCGAGATGTGCACCCGGTCCGCGATGTCCGCCGGGATGCGGCGTTCCTCGGGTCCCGCCGGCCGGGCTGGCCCGCCCCCGACCGGGCCTTCCGGATCCCGCCCCTACCGGCCCCGGCGTCCCGGACCCGGCGTCCCGGCCGGCGTCCCGCTGGGCGGTCCCGGCCCCGGCTGCCGCCCGGCCGGCGCCCCGGCCTCGCCGCCCGCCCCGGCGGCGACGCCGATCTCCCGGGCCGCCTGCCGCAGCTGGCCGTGCACGTCCTGCCACTCGCGCACCCGCAGGTAGTGCAGGTACTCGCGGCGGCACATCCGCCGGAACGCCGACCCGGACAGCTCCCGCTGCCGGTCCCGCAGGTAGTCCCACAAGATGAGGAAGGCGAGGAAGTCCGACCCCGGCTCGGCGAACCGCGGTGCATGGCGTCGGCCGCCTCCCGGTCGTCCGCCGGCCGCTCCCGGGATCCTGGATGGCCAGCGCCGCGGTGATGATCAGCACCTGGCGGCGCACCCGTTGCGGTCCGCCTCGAGGATCATCCGGCCCAGCCGCGGGTCCACCGGGAGCCGGGCCAGCTTGCGCCCCATGTCGGTCAGCCGGGACCTGCCGCGTCCCGGCGGCAGGGCGCCCAGCTCCTCCAGCAGGCGGACGCCGTCGGCGACGTTGCGCGCGTCCGGCGGGTCGATGAACGGGAGGTCCGCGACCTCGCCGAGGCCGAGCGCCGCCATCTGCAGGATGACCGAGGCCAGGTTGGTCCGCAGGATCTCCGGGTCGGTGAACTCCGGCCGCGAGGCGAAGTCCTCCTCGCTGTACAGCCGGATGCACACGCCGTCGGAGGTGCGCCCGCACCGGCCCTTGCGCTGGTCCGCCGACGCCTGGGAGATGGGCTCGATCGGCAGCCGCTGGACCTTGGTCCGGTGGCTGTACCGGGAAATCCGCGCGGTGCCCGGGTCGATCACGTACTTGATGCCGGGCACGGTCAGCGAGGTCTCCGCGATGTTGGTGGCCAGCACCACCCGCCGCCCGCGATGCGGCTCGAACACTTTGTACTGCTCGGCCGCCGCCAGCCGGGCGTACAGCGGCAGCACCTCCAGGCCGGCCCGGTCGGCCAGCGCCTCGGCGGTGTCCCGGATCTCCCGCTCGCCGCTGAGGAACACCAGGATGTCGCCGGGTCCCTCGGCGGTCAGCTCGTCCACCGCGTCGCGGATGCCCTGCACCTGGTCCCGGGGCTCGTCGCCGGGGTGGTCCGGGTCGGCCAGCGGCCGGTAGCGCACCTCGACCGGGTAGGTGCGCCCGGACACCTCGATCACCGGCGCATCCCCGCGGTGCTCGCCCGATTCGCCTCCGGCACGCTGCTCGCCCGATTCGCCTCCGGCACGCTGCTCGCCCGATTCGCCTCCGGCACTGCTGCTTGCCTCGCATTCGCCTCCGGCACTCTGTTCGCCTGCTTCGCCTCCGGCACTCTGCTCGCCTGCTTCGCCTCCGGCAAAATGCTGCGCTGAACCGCTCCGGGTCGATGGTGGCCGAGGTGATGATGACCTTGAGGTCGGGCCGGCGGGGGAGCAGCTGCTTCAGGTAGCCCAGGATGAAGTCGATGTTCAGGCTGCGCTCGTGCGCCTCGTCGATGATGAGCGTGTCGTAGCGCAGCAGGTCCCGGTCGCGCTGCAGCTCGGTCAGCAGGATCCCGTCGGTCATCACCTTGATCAGCGTGCTGTCGCTGGAGGTGTCGGCGAACCGCACCTTGTAGCCGACCACCTCGCCGAGCTCGGTGCCCAGCTCGGCCGCGATCCGGTCCGCCACGGTGCGGGCGGCGATCCGCCGGGGCTGGGTGTGGCCGATCTGCCCGGCGATGCCCCGGCCGAGCTCCAGGCAGATCTTGGGCAGCTGCGTGGTCTTCCCGGAGCCGGTCTCCCCCGCGATGATCACCACCTGGTTGTCCCGGATGGCCGCGGCGATCTCGTCCTTGCGCTGGCTGACCGGAAGCTCGGCGGGATAGCTGATCGCCGGGACGGCGTGCCTGCGGGCCTCGACCCGGGCCACCGCCTCGGCCAGCTCCGCCTGAACCCCGGCCAGGGCCCGCTGCCGGGCACCGGAGTCGCGCATGGCGGCGGCGCGGTCGGCCCGGCGGCCGAGCCTGCGCTGGTCACGCGGCATCAGCGCAGGCAGGCGCTCTCGCAGCTCAGCGAGCGAGGTGGTCAAGGTGCGGTCTCCACGGCGGGCGGGGACACGGACCAGGATGGCCGGTAATGTCCCGTAGATCTAACGCTTTTGCCGCTCGCGACCTTCCGCGGCGCGGCCGGCGACCAGGTCGGGCCGCTGCCGTCGCTGCGTGCCGTTCCTGGTGGCGGGATTCCGCCGGCTCGGGGAATGAAGCACCCGCTCACGCTGGCCTGGCCGGGCAGGCAGCGGTCGGGCCGCTGGCCGGGCAGGCGGGCGGCGCCGCTGGCCGGGGGGCGGCGCCGCTGGCTGGTCAGGCGGCGAGCAGGGCATCCAGGCCGGCGCGAAGCTGATCGGGGGTGACCGTGGGCTCGTACCGGCCGGTGACGTTTCCGTGCCGGTCGACGAGGAACTTGGTGAAGTTCCACTTGATCTCGTCGGTGCCGATCGCCTCGGGCCGGGTGCTGCGGACGTGCTCGTACAGCCGGCCCTGCCCGGGCCGAACTCCCCGGGGGCCTCGGCGCGGAGGTAGGCATACAGCGGGTCTGCGCTGGCCCCGTTCACGTCGATCTTGCCGAGCACCGGGAAGGTGACGTCGTAGGTCGTGCTGCAGAACTGCTGGATGTCGGCGTCGCTGCCCGGCTCCTGGGCACCGAACTGGTTGCAAGGGAAGCCGAGGATCCGCAGGCCGCGATCCTTGCGGTCGCGGTACAGGGCCTCCAGGCCCTGGTACTGCGGGGTGAAGCCGCACTGGCTGGCCACGTTGACGATCAGCAGCACCTGACCTGCGTACGCACGCAGGTCCTGGGTGCCGCCGTCGGCAGTCTTGACGCTGAAGTCATACGCATTCATGGGCCGTCCCACCGGTTGATGGCATTTCCGCGCCGTGTCAGGGTCGCCTCGACCTTAGCTCGCCGCCCGCCGGACATCTCGCCCGGCGGGCACGGCTGGCGACCGGAATCCGTGCGGCCTCGTCTCCCTCGGCCGCCCGGAACCACCAGACGGCCCCGGAACCACCAGACGGCCCCGGAACCACCAGACGCCCCCGGAACCACCAGACGGCCCCGGAACCACCGGACGGCCCCGGAACCACCAGACGCCGCCGGAACCACCAGACGCCGCCGGAACCACCGGACGGGCCCGGAACCACCAGACGCCGGCGGCGATAATGCCCGGGTGGTCAATTCAGCCGCGGACGCCGTGCGCCGGATCGGGATCAAGCTCGCCGCGCTCGCGCAGGACGGGCTGGCGTTACGCCGCCGGACGACTACGACCTGGACCGTTACCAGCAGGTGAGCCGGCTGGCGGCCGAGCTGCTGTCGGTGCTCAGCGGCCGGCCGGCCGACGAGCTGGCGGTCGAGCTCGGCCGTGACACCGGCTATGCCACGCCGAAGATCGACGTGCGGGGCGTGATCTTCGACGAGCAGGACCGCGTGCTGCTCATGCGGGAGAGGATCGACGGCCGGTGGTCGCTGCCCGGCGGCTGGGCCGATCCCGGGGACGCGCCGTCGGCCGCGGTCACCCGGGAGATCCTCGAGGAGACCGGGTATCGCAGCGCGCCGGTGAAGCTGATCGCCTGCTGGGACCGGGAGCTGCAGGGCAATCCGCCGCCGCTGCCGGTGCACGTGTACAAGCTGTTCTTCCTGTGCCGCCGGACGGGGCCGTGCAGGCGCCGGCCGCGCTGGAGACCCTCGACGTCGGCTGGTTCGACGTGCACGAGCTGCCGCCGCTGTCCCTCGGCCGGGTCAACCACCGCCAGCTGGAGCGGGCGCTGGCGCACCACCGTGACCCTCCCTGCCCAGCGAGTTCGACTGAACGTCCCGGCGTGGGCCCCGGCGATGCCACCTCGGCCCGGGTGGTCGGTCCGGCCGTGAGCGGGGCGAGGCTGTGGCTACGAGGGGTGATGGACAGGCCGCTGTACTGCGCCCGCGGCCAGCTGCGGGCGAAGGCTCCGGCCTCGATGCCCGCGGGCCCGGAGTTCCAGTCGGACTGGTGACCGACGTGACCTGCCTGCCGTCGACCGACGCGGTGACCGTGCTGCCGTGCAGGGACAGCGACAGCCGGTGCCAGCGGCCGGTGCCGAGCGCCGGCCCGGCGCCCGCGGCCAGGGTGGTGGTGCCGGCCGCGGCCTCGCTGTCGTCGATCAGCCGCCAGGCGCCGGTGGTGCTGACGTCGAAGATGTAGCCGTCGAAGTCCCCGGCCTGCGGCCTGCTCATCCCGGAGAACCGGCCCACCAGGCCGGCCGTGGTCCCGGGCTGGGTGAGCAGCACGTCGCAGCGGACCGTGTAGTCCGCCAGGCTCGAATCGCCGATCACGGCGTACGGGAACCGGGTGGCGGTGGGCGGGCTGGTCCGCGCCCCACAGCAGCGGCGTGGGCCGCCCGCTGCTCGGTGCAGGTGGTGCGGCCGCCGCCGGGAACCCGGCAGGGCGCCAGCTCGAACGCCCCGTCCATGGCCGCCAGGTACTGCGGCTCGTCGTCGTCGGGCCCGGCCCGCCCCGAGGTGGCCAGGCTGTCGCGGTACGGCAGCGGGAACGGCGGCCGGGCGCGCTCCGGCGGCCGTGCCCTTGCCCTGCCCGGTCGTGGTGGTCAGCGAGTACACCCAGCCCGGCTGGAGGGTGATGGTGAACTGGCCGCGGGAGGGGTGGATGCTCGGGCTGCCGGACGAACCACTGGGACGGGGTGCCGGCGGCGGGATTGAAGTCGCTGGCCCACACGTGCACGGTGCGGCCGGCCAGGCGGCGGCCGCCGGTGATGGTGAAGTCCGCCTGCTGCTTCGTTCTCGCGCTGGTCGTCTCGATGATCGTGCTCCAGTCGGTGCCGCCGCTGCGGACCAGGCTGACGTATGATCCGTCGGCGCGGCCGCCCTGCAGGTACCCGCTGGCCGAGTCGATGTACTTCCAGCCGCCCGGGTTGCCCGGCCACGGCGGCCAGGCGAACTGGGTGAGCTGCGCGATCGCCCAGGTCATCGCGTTCACCGAGTAATGGCCCGACCACGGCTGGTCGGCGGTGACCAGGCCCCGGTCCTCGTAGGGCAGCCCGGGCGGCATCGCGTCCAGGACCGGCCATTCCAGGAAGCCGGTCAGCCGGGCGTCGATGTACCCGCGGACGGCGGCGCGGTCCATCGCCGGCGCGCACGGGGCGGTGCAGCCGGTCTGCGCCCCCGCGGCCATCGCGCCGAGCTCGCTGGCCCACAGCGGCTTGCCGGAGCCCAGCGCCGCCCGGGAGGTGCGGCACCGGGTCTGCGGCGCCGGCCGCCCCGGTCGGATAGCCGCAGACGTCGTGGTTGCCGAGGATGGCGACGTCCGGGTCCGAGGCGTAGGGCCAGCTGCGCGGCATGAACGTGTCGGCCGCGACGATCTGCACTCCCGCGGTACCCGTGGGCGTCCAGCGCCGCGCGCAGCCGGGCGAACCAGGCCGCGTGGCGGCCGTTGTCCATCTCGTTCCAGCCGCCGAGGTAGCTGATGGTCAGGCCGTGCCGCTTCGCGCAGCCGAGCCAGGCGAGCAGGTAGCTGATGTCATCGCCGGTGAAGATCGAGCCGGTGCCCTCGGCCACCCAGCCGGGCGCCCCCCACTGCAGCCCGTAGAGCTTCAGGAACCGGTCCAGCGCTACGGCCTGCCTGGCGATGGAGAACTCGTAGCCGGCGTCGCAGCCGACCTGCCCCCTGGTGTGCTCGATGCTCGGCTCGGCGCCGTCGGTGGAGTTCGCGTCCCCGCCGATCTCCAGCTTCAGCAGCTGCAGCGAGGCCCCGTAGCCCGGCTTGAACAGGTAGTCGAGGATCTGGCTGCGCTCGGCGGCCGGGTAGTCCATCAGGTAGCGGGCGTTCCCGCCGCCGCCGAGAACCGCCCCCACGCCGTCGTACACCCGGTCACCGCCGTCGCCGTTGACCGTGATGTTCGTGACCGGCAGCGGGCCGGGCGCGCGCAGGGCCCGCGCGGCGCGGGCCGGGCCCGCGGTGCCCATCCCGAGGCCCAGGACGGAGACAGCCGACAGTGCCACGAGGGCGATCTTCATGATCCTCCGCGCCGCGAGGCACGGGATGTGTCTCGCGGATCGTCAGCGAGCTAGAGCACGGGCAGGTAGCGGTCTAGCTCGTACTCGGTGACCTGGCTGCGGTACTCGTGCCATTCTGCCCGCTTGTTGCGCAGGAAGAAGTCGAAGACGTGCTCGCCCAGCGTCTCGGCGGCCAGCTCGCTGTCCTGCATGGCGTTGATCGCCTCGTCGAGGCTCTGCGGCAGCGGGTCGATGCCCAGCGCCCGCCGCTCGGCCGAGGTGAGCGCCCACACGTCGTCTTCAGCGCCGGGCGGCAGCTCGTAGTCGTTCTCGATGCCCTTCAGCCCGGCCGCGAGGATCAGCGCGTAGGCCAGGTACGGGTTGCAGGCCGAGTCCAGCGACCGGAACTCGATCCGGGTGGCGTTGCCCTTCTGCGGCTTGTACATCGGCACCCGGACCAGCGCCGACCGGTTGTTGTGGCCCCAGCAGATGTAGGCGGGCGCCTCACCGCCCGCCCCGGCGGTCAGCTCGGCCTCGCCCCACAGCCGCTTGTAGGAGTTGACCCACTGGTTGCACACGGCGGTGATCTCGGCGGCGTGCCGGAGCAGCCCGGCGATGAAGCAACGGCCGAGCTTGGAGAGCTGGAACTCCGCACCCGGCTCGTAGAAGACGTTCTGGTCGCCCTCGAACAGCGACATGTGCGTGTGCATACCCGAGCCGGGATGCTCGGTGAACGGCTTGGGCATGAACGACGCGTGCACGCCCTGCTCGATCGCCACCTCCTTGATCACCAGCCGGAACGACATGATGTTGTCCGCCGTGGTGAGCGCGTCGGCGTACCGCAGGTCGATCTCCTGCTGGCCGGGCGCACCCTCGTGGTGGCTGAACTCCACCGAGATGCCCATCGACTCGAGCATCCCGATCGCGGTGCGGCGGAAGTCGTGCGCGATGAGGTGCGGGGTGTGGTCGAAGTAGCCGCCCGAGTCGATCGGCTGCGGCCTGACCCCGGGCTCGGGCTTGTCCTTGAGCAGGAAAAACTCGATCTCCGGGTGGGTGTAGAAGGTGAAGCCGAGGTCGGAGGCCCGGCTGAGCGCGCGCTTGAGCACCCACCGCGGGTCCGCGTACGACGGCGACCCGTCGGGCATCAGGATGTCGCAGAACATCCGGCCGGTGCCCGAGCGACTCGCCCCGCCAGGGCAGCAGCTGGAACGTGGCCGGGTCCGGCTTGGCGATCATGTCCGCCTCGTAGACCCGGGCGAAGCCCTCGATCGCCGAGCCGTCGAAGCCGATCCCCTCGGCGAACGCGCCCTCCAGCTCGGCCGGCGCGACCGCGACCGACTTCAGGTAGCCGAGCACGTCGGTGAACCACAGCCGGACGAACCGGATGTCACGCTCGTCGAGCGTGCGGAGCACGAATTCCTCTTGCCTGTCCACGGCCATCACTCTCGACGTCCGATGCGCGCTGCTCGCTGATACGGGCCCCCAGTCTGCCTGGCCGGTGTTTCCGGCAGGTTACGCGCGGGCGGCCGGCGCCCGGCATACCCTGGAGCCGTGCCCACGCTGCGGATCGCGCTCGCCCAGGTGAATCCCACCGTCGGTGACCTGGAGGGGAACGCCAGGATCGTCGTGGAGTGGACCAGGCGCGCCGCTGAGGCCGGCGCTGGCCTGGTCGTGTTCCCGGAAATGATGATCACCGGTTACCCGGTGGAGGATCTCGCGCTGCGCGCGTCGTTCGTGGACGCGTCGATCGCCACTGTCCTCGCCACCGCCGAACTGCTCGCCATCGAGCGGCTGGGCGGGATCGCCGTGGTCACCGGCTACCTGGACCGGCGCGAGGGCGCGGCGCCGCGGCTGGGCCTGCCGGCCGGCGCCCCGCTGGACGCGGCGGCGCTGCTGTACGACGGCGCGATCGCGGCCACCTCGGCCAAGCATCACCTGCCGAACTACGGCGTGTTCGACGAGTACCGCTACTTCGTCCCCGGCGACCGGCTGCCGGTCTTCCGCATGCCGGCCGACGGCGGCCAGGTGGACGTGGCCATCGCCATCTGCGAGGACCTCTGGCAGGACGGCGGCCCGGTGCAGTCGCCGTGCACCGCCGGAGCCGGCCTGCTCGCCGTGCCGAACGCCTCCCCCTACGAGCGTGGCAAGGAGTACGTCAGGGAGGAACTGTGCGCCCGCCGGGCCCGCGAGGCAGGCGCCGCCCTGGCCTACGCCAACATGTTCGGCGGCCAGGACGAGCTGGTCTTCGACGGCGGCTCCCTGGTCGTTGACGCCACCGGCCGCCTGGTCGCCGCTGTCCCGCAGTTCGAGAGCGCCCTGCTGGTCGCCGACCTGGAACTGCCGGCCGCCGACCCCGCGCAGCAGCCGGGCGACACCCCCGCCGACGCCGGTGACGGTACCGTGATCACGATTCACCGGCTGACGCTCAAACTTCCGATGATCCCGAACGGCGCCCCGCCGGAGCCGCCCGCGAACGGCCGGCCACCGCCGCGGGAGAGCCGCAGCCCGAGGTCCTCGGCGACCTGGCCGAGGTGTACTCGGCGCTGGTCCTCGGCACCCGGGACTACGTGCGCAAGAACGGCTTCGGCTCGGTGATCCTCGCGCTGTCCGGCGGCATCGACTCGGCGCTGACCGCGACGATCGCGGCCGACGCGATCGGCGCCGACCGGGTGCACGTGGTGCTGATGCCCAGCCAGTACTCCTCCGGGCATTCGGTGAGCGACGCCGAGGATCTGGTCAAGCGCCAGGGCCTGCACGCCCGCACGGTGCCGATCCGGGCCATGGTGGACGCCTTCGAATCCGAGCTGGACGGCATCGACGGGCTGGCCGCGGAGAACCTGCAGGCCCGGATCCGCGGCATGATCGCTGATGACGCTGTCCAACCACGAGGGCCACCTGGTGCTGACCACCGGGAACAAGAGCGAGATCGCGACCGGGTACTCCACCCTGTACGGCGACTCGGCCGGCGGTTTCGCGCCGATCAAGGACGTGCTCAAGACCCTGGTCTGGGAGCTGGCCCGGTGGCGCAACGAGCAGGCCGGGCAGGCCGGGCAGACGCCGCCGATCCCGGAGAACTCGATCACCAAGCCGCCCAGCGCCGAGCTGGCCCCCGGCCAGCTGGACACCGACTCGCTGCCCGACTACGAGGTGCTCGACGCGCTGCTCGACGACTACGTGGAGAAGGACATGGGGCGGCGGCCCTGATCGCCGGCCGGGCCACGACCCGCAGCTGGTCCAGCGGGTGATCAGGCTGGTGGACGCGGCGGAATACAAGCGCCGCCAGTACCCGCCCGGCCCCAAGATCACCCAGAAGAACTTCGGCCGCGACCGGCGCCTGCCCATCACCAGCCGCTGGCGCGAGCAGCCGGCCGGCGACGGCTGACCGGCCGGGGGGATGCTGACCGGCCGGGGGGATGCTGACCGGCCGGGGGATGCTGACCGGCCGGGGGGATGCTGACCGGCCGGGGCGGCCGGGCCGCGGCTGCGGCCGAACCGGGCCTGCTATCCGGCCGGCGTCCGGGCCCGGCCGGCCAGGGCCGTGGCCAGCTCGGGCCGGCAGTTGATGGCGAGTTTCGAGTACGTGCTGGTCAGGTGGTTTTCCACGGTTCGCTGGGTGACGAACAAGGCCTGGGCGATCTGCCGGTTCGTCTGCCCGGCGGCGGCCATCTCCGCCACCCTCAGCTCGCTCGGGGTGAGCGCGTCGCGGCCGCGCAGCGCATCCCGGCGGGGCCTGCCGCCGGCCACCACGAGCTCGCGGCGGGCCTGGCCGGCGAGCGCGGCACCGCCCAGCGCGTGCGCCGACGTGCAGGCCCTCGCGCAGCAGCTCGCGGGCCCGGGTGCG
The DNA here is from genome assembly GCA_963795575.1 of uncultured Actinomycetes bacterium. Taxonomy (GTDB): domain Bacteria; phylum Actinomycetota; class Actinomycetes; order Streptosporangiales; family Streptosporangiaceae; genus PALSA-505. The sequence continues at coordinate 44,948 of CAWCII010000023.1, forward strand.
GTGGCCGGCCCGGCGGTGCGCCGCGCCGAGATCGATCAGGGCGCGGGCCAGCTCCAGCGGCGCGGATGACGGGCGGAGGACGTCCACCGCCTCGGTCAGCAACCCGATCCCGCGGTCGCCCCCGCTGGCCACGCCGGCCGCGCGCAGTGCGATCCCGAGCGCGCGGGGGCTGCCCCAGCGGCGGGCCAGCGCGACCTCCTCGGCGCACAGCCGGCCGGCCGCCCGCGCGTCGCCGAGGACGGCCAGCGACAGGGCGGCGGTCGAGCGCCAGGCCATCATGGCCGGGTTGCAGACGCCCCAGCGCTCGGCCAGCTGGCCGGCCTTCAGCAGAATCCTCCGCGGCCGCCGCGTGCTCGCCGGACGCCGCCCGCAGGCATCCTCGGGCGTACCGGACGACAACGTACGGCCAGGTGGGGAGGAGCTCGGCGGCCAGGTTGCGGGCGGCAAGCACGGCGCGCGCCTCCTCGTGCGCGCCCCGGTCGGTCAGCGCGTGCACCAGGAAGGCCGCGGCGATCGAGGAGATCCATACGTCGCCGGTCCCCTCCATCGCCTGCTGCCCGTACGCCGCGGCCTGGCTGACCTCGCCGCGGTACAGCGCGGTCAGTGAGGCCACCGACGCGGCGACCGCAGACGACAGCGGCCAGCCCCGCTCCTGCGCCAGCCGCAGCCAGGCCTGGGCCGCCTGCCGGGCTTCGTCGCTCAAATCCGCGAACAGCAGCACGCTGACCGTCTCGGGCAGGGCCGTGGAGGTGACCGACATCAGCCGCGGTGTCGCCCGGAGCGCTTCCCGGGCATGGCTGACCGCGCGGTCGCGGTCGGTCCCGGCCGCGGCCAGCTCGATCGCCAGGTTGGCGTGCAGCTGCGGATCCAGTTTCTCGCCGCGGCAGGCCTGCTCCAGCAGCCGGTCCAGCAGCGGCTGCGTGACCGGCCGGGTATCCAGGTCCCAGCGGGCCGTGTTGAGCAGCGCGGCCTGCAGCGACGTGGCCAGGGCCGAGCGCTCGCCGTCGAGCTCGGTGATCATCGCGGACAGGACGTCAACGGCGTCGGCGAAGCGACCGCTGAGGGCCAGCGCCTCGCTGAGGGCCAGCGCGACCGCTCCGCGGCCGCGGCAGGCTCGTCATCCCCGCCAGCGCCTCGGTCAGGTGCCCGACGGCCATGGCCGGCGCCTGCAGGGTCTCGACCCGGCCCAGCTCGGCCAGCAGCTCGGAGCGGATCGGCGGGGGCGGCGGCTCGGCCAGCGCGCGCTCGAGGCAGAGCCGGGCGACATCGGGGGCGCCGCGGCCGCGTGCGTCGGCGGCGGCCTGGCGCAGCTTGCCCGCCACCCAGGCGTCGCCGGTCGCGCCGGCCTCCAGCAGGTGCACGGCCACCTCCTCCTGCGCCGCGCCCTCGGCGTCGAGCATGCGGGCGGCGCGTTCGTGCCAGCGCTGCCGCAGCGGCGGCGCCAGGTCCTGGTAGACCGCGGACCGCACCAGCGGATGCACGAACCGCAGCGCACGCTCGCCTTCGACCAGCCGCTCGGCCATCAGCGCGGCGATCGCCTGGGCCCCGGCGTCCGGGTCAAGGCCGGCCAGCTGGCTGGCGCGCGCCGTCGTGGCCGCCGAGCCGAGCACGGCGACGGCGCGGGCGGCCGCGATCGCGCCCGCGGGCAGCGCGCCCGAGCTGGAGCAGCACCCGGCGCGCGACCGCGGCGGGGCGTCAGCCGGCGCAGGTGCGGGATCTCCGCGTCTGTTCCGTCGCGCCCCCTCGGCGGCCAGGCTGGCCAGCAGGGCCCGCAGCAGCAGCGGGTTGCCGCCGGTGAGCTCGCGGCAGGTGCGCAGGAAGGCCGGGCGACGGGTCAGCGCTCAGCCGGTCGCGGACCAGGCTCGGCGCAGGCCGCGGCGCTCAGCGCGGCGGGGCGCAGCACGGTCACGCCCGCCTCCGCGGCCAGGCGGGCGATCTGCGCCCGCTCCTGGTCGGTCGACGACCTCGGCTCGCGGACGGTGAGCAGGAGCGCCACCGGCATGCCCTCCAGCCGGTGCGCCAGGTGCGCGACGAAGCGCAGCGACGGCTGATCGGCCCAGTGCAGGTCGTCCACCGCCAGCAGCAGCGGCGCCCGGCGCGCGATCGCCGCGGTCAGCCAGTACAGGCCGTGCAGGATCGCGAACGAGTCCTTCTCGCCCCCGGGCGGGCTGTGACCGAGCGCCGGGGCCGCGAGCGCCGCGGCATCACCCCGTAGCTCCTCGCCGCCGGCCGGCCAGTAACCCGGACTCGAACAGCTGCCGGACCACTCCCCACGCGTATCCGCCCTCGAACTCGGCCGAGCGCGCGGCCAGCACCGTCAGGCCGGCCCCGGCCGCCTCCTCGCAGGCGTGCGTGAGCAGTCTCGTCTTGCCGATCCCGGCCACGCCTTCCACCAGCAGGGCCGAGCCGGATCCGGAGCCCGCAGACTTGACCGCCGCCGCGATGGCGTCAAGCTCCGCGGTCCGGTCGAGCAGCCCTCCCGCGGGCACTCCCCCCGAGGCCATGCGCCGATCGTAGGCGCAACCCCGCCGCCGCACCATCTCGGAACCGGGCGCCAATGACTGTGGTAGCTGCCGTGACGCGCCGCGCGCGGGACCGGGCCGACGATGACGCGGATGAACGATCCGGTGCGATTGGCGCTGACGGCGGAGTTCACGGTGACCGCGGAGCCGGTTGAGGGGCTGGTACGCCTGGCCGGCAGGCCTGCCTACCCCTTCAGCGGCTGGTCGGAGTTCTTTGCGGTGCTGATGACGCTGACCGCCGAGGCGAGCGGGGACGCGGCCGCGCCGGACCGTGACACGTGGCCAGGCCCAGGAGCCGGGCACCACGGCACCGACCGATGAGCGGAGGAACCACCCATGCGAACCAAGCTGAATACCAAGGCCGCACTGGCCGGCGTGTCGATCGCGGCGGCCGTCGCGGTGGCGCTGCCCACCGCGATGGCCAGCGCCTCGGCCGCCGGCCCCCGTCCCGCCGCCGCTAGCAAGTCCGCGGCCGGCCTGCCGAGGATCACGGTGGCCATGACCGGCAAGAAGATCACCGTCGGCGGGGCCCTGCAGTCCGGCGGCGTGCGGATCGTGTCGAAGGTCACCGGCGAGCGCGAGGGTGCGCCGATCTTCGTCCGGCTCGAGCCCGGCGTGACCGTGGCCAAGTTCTTCAAGCTGCTGGCCGGCCGCGCCGCGCAGGACCCGAATTACCTCGACGGGTACGCCACGATCGTGACCGATGCGGCGGCCCCGAAGGGCACCAGCTCCATCCAGGCCAGCCTGAAGGCGGGCCAGTACGTCGCATTCGATTCTGCCCGCGGTAACCCGTCGAAGTGGCCGTTCACCACGTTCATGATCGCAAAGGCCAGCAGCCCGGCCACCCTGCCGAAGCCGGGCGCCACCACGGCCGCGATCGAGTTCAACTTCACCGGTCCGGCGAAGCTGCACCAGGGCGAGCTGGTCCGCTTCGCCAACCACGGGTTCCTGGTCCACATGATCGTCTTCGCCACGGCCAGCAACGCCGCGAACGCCCGCAAGCTCGCCGCCGCGCTGAAGGCCGGCAACAACCGGCTGGTCAGGCGCCTCGCCACCGGGCAGGGCACCTTTGCCGGGCCGCTGTCGCATGACTCCTACCAGCAGCTCGTCGTCCGCAACCACCCCGGCTACTACGTGCTGGCCTGCTTCATGGAGACCCAGGACGGGCGGGACCACGTCCTGCTCGGCATGGAGCGCGTCATCCAGATCGTGAAGTAGCAGGCGCTGGACCATCCGCGCCAGAGCGGTCCGTGATCGGAGCGGGCCGCTCTGGCGGGGACCGGCGCCGGCCGGCCAGGCTCTGGCGCCGACGGCTCGGGCCGTCCCGTACCGCTGGCTTCCGCTGCAAAGGGGACCACGTTGACATCCTCCGCCGCCCTGAGGGGCAGGGATTCCCGCCGCGGCCCGCGGTCGCGCTGCGGGTTCGCGGTTAAAAGCCACGTCCCGATGGGCAAGAAAGGCTCTCCGCGCTGCCGCCACATGCCCTGCGCCGAGTTGGTGCATGGTGCCCGCTTGGCTATCGCAAGCACGCCGAAGCGGCCAGGCCGCGCCGACATTTCAGGGGAGGTGAAGCGTCGTTGCACACCCGCCTGAACGCGGGTGTCTGCACGCCGCGAACCTGATGACCTGCCCGTCCAGCTCACCGGTAGACCGGCCGATCCGGGCCGCGCTGCGGATCCCGGTCATGCGGCCAGACCGCGTCCGCAGCCTCGCAATGTGGTCCGCGGACCGGGAGCCGGCCGGCCCGCGGCGCCGGCTTCAGATCGCCCTCGGGCTGGTCTGGCTGCTCGACGCCGCCCTGCAGTACCAGCCCTACATGTTCAGCCGGGCCTTCCCCGCCACGATCATTTCCGCTTCGGCCGCGGGCAGCCCGGGCCTCGTACGCCGCCCCGTCGTGCTGGCCGGCCACCTGATGCAGCACGACATCGTGGCCGCCAACGCCACGTTCGCCACCATCCAGCTGGCCCTGGCGGCCGGCCTGCTGTGGCGGCAGGCGGTCCGGGCCGCCCTGGCCGGCACCGTCGGATGGTCGCTGTCGGTCTGGTGGCTGGGCGAGAGCCTCGGCGGGGTATTCACCGGCGCGGCCAGCCCGCTGACCGGCGCCCCTGGCGCCGCCCTCCTGTACGCGCTGCTGGCCGTCCTGGCCTGGCCCGCCCGGACGAGCGGCAGCCCGCCCGCCAGCGTGGCCGACGGCAGCCCGCTCGGCGCCCGCTGGTCGCGGCTGGCGTGGCTGATCCTGTGGGTCGGCTCTTCCTACCTGGTCCTGCAGGCCCCGGACCGGACGCCCGGCGCGCTGCGCGCCAGCATCGCAGGCCTGGCCGCCGGGGAGCCGGGCTGGATCGCGGCCATGGACCGGGCGGCCGCCGCCGCGGCCGGGCCGGCCACCCTGCTCCCGGTCCTGCTCGCCGCCGCGTTCTATGTGATCGGGGTGGCGATCTTCCTGCCCGCCGCGGTCCGGCCGGCCCTGGCGCTGGCCATGGTCATCGCCGCGGCCATCTGGGTGATCGGCGAGAATTTCGGCGGCATCCTCACCGGCCAGGCCACCGATCCGAACACCGGTCCGCTGCTCGCGCTGGTGGCCCTCGCCTACTGGCCACGGGCCGGCTCCCGGCGCGAGGCCAGCCCGGATCCGGCGGGCCGGCCGGTGATCAGGCCTGCTGCTGAGCCTGCCGGAAGAGCCTGAGCGTCGCCAGGCCGAAGTAGGCGCTGAACGACGCCCACGGATGGATGCCGCCCTCCTTGTACCCGCCGATGACGCCGAAGACGGTGCCGGTGCCGTTATCGGGGTCGAAGCCCAGGATCCACGGGCCACCGCTGGTGCCGTCCTGGTAGTTGAGGCAGAAGAACTTCATCTGGTCGGCCTCGTACTTGAAGCTGGCCGACGCGCACTTGATCGGCGCGTTGCCGGCGTTGTTGTAGCCGATGACCTCGATCGGGTGGGCGTAGCCCTGGTTGATGCCGAGCCGCAGCCCGCCGGTCACCTGCTGGATGGGCTGCGTGGTCCCGGCCGGCGGGGCGACGGTGAGGAAGGCGAAGTCGAGGTTCTGGTCGTGTGACCGCTGCCATCCCTCGGAGACCGTGATGGTCTGCACCGGCCAGGCCCCGAACGGCTGCTGGCCGCTGTGGTACTGCGGCACGTACTCGATGTTGGTCGCGTACGTGCTGCCGTAGACGCAGTGGGCCGCGGTGAGGACCAGGTTCGCCGTGCGGCTGTTGACCACGCTCGCCGAGCAGAAGTGCGCCTGCGTCCCCGTGGTGAAGAACAGCGCGCCGACGGTGGGCACCCCGCTGAACAGCTTGGGACGCGGTATCCCGCGCGGCGGGCCCGCCGTGGCGCCGGGCGCGCTGACCGGGGTGGCGGCGGCCATCCGGGATGGCGTCCAGTACGCGCGGGCGCCCCGCTGTGCGGCGGAGCTGACGGTGTGCGTGACCCCGCCGCCGGGATGCGGGCCGGACGTGGCGGCCCCGGCCGGGGCGGCGGTGGCGGTGACGGCGGCCAGCAGGGCCGCGGAGGCGGCCACCCGGCCGCGCCTGAATCGTGCCTGGATGCCCATTCGCGTTCTCCGTAATCACTCGGCGGCGGTCCGCTCCCCCCGGGTGCTCCGGGACACGTTACCGTCAGGCATGGCCATCCTGAACCTGGACAAGCCCGCCCACGCCGCCGCCGAGGGCCGCCTGCAGGCCGAGCCGATCATCTGGCTGACCACCGTCAACCCGTCCGGCCAGCCGCAGTCCACGCCGGTCTGGTTCTTGTGGTCGGACGGTGAGTTTGTCATCTACGGCGCCGCGAACGGGCCGAAGAACCGCAGTATCGAAGCGAACCCGCTGGTCAGCCTCCACCTGGAGGGCAACGGCCGGGGCGGCGGGAACGTCATCTTCGAGGGCCGGGCCCGGATCGACCCGGACGGCCCCCCGGCCGACGCCGTGCCCGTCTACATCGAGAAGTACCGCGAGTTCATCGACTCCTACGGCTGGACCCCGCGCAGCTTCGCCGCCGACTACCCGCATCTGATCCGGGTGGTTCCCGCCCGCGCCCGGATCTGGTAGCCCGGCGCCCGCCAGCCCGGTCAGGCGTCGGCCATGAGCCGCAGGATGACGAGGCGGTCCGCCCGCTGCGCCGCGTCCAGCACCGCGGCCAGCTCGTCCTCCCGCAGCTCCTCCGCGGCCTCCACGATGATCATCAGCGGCTGATCGGTCACCGGGGCGTCCCGCACCACGTCCCGGACCCGCTGCCGCTCCCGGGTCAGCGCCTCCGGGGACAGCACCGACAGCACGATCTCGCCGACCTCGGGCAGCTCCAGGTCACCGTCTGCCGCACCGATGACATGGTCGAGCACGACCTGGCCGGTGGCGAGGCTGGGCGGCGGATCGGCGCGGAAATTCCGGTCCACCGCGCCATCGCGCCGCAGCTGGACGATGAGGGTGGGCTGGCTCGTCGTCATAGCCGCCCAGCCTAGAGGTAAGGGGCCGGGCAGCGTCAGGCGCGACCCCGGGCGAGGGGCGCTCAGCGGGGGGTCAGGCCGAGCAGGAGCCCGTCCACGACGCGCTCGGCGAAGTCCGGCGGTGATCCGGTCCGCGTCGTGCTTGCCCCGGGAGATCACCGCGCCGGTGAGCGTGAGCATGGCGACCTCGACGTCCGACGTCCGGCCGCAGCTCCCCGGTGGCGACGCCGCGGCGCAGCACCGACCCGATCAGCCTCGCGCCGCGGCTCGGCCACGGTCTCCTTGTACCGCTCCATCAGCCTTGGGGTACTTCTCGCCCTCGCCGAGCAGCAGCGTGTACCGCCTGCGTCCGCCTCGGGTCGGCCGCGTCGGGCACATCATCCGGAGCATGGCGACCAGGTCGTCGCGCACCGACTCGCCGCCGGGCTCGGGCAGCGGCGACTTCAGCGTGGCCAGCGCGTCGAGGAGCAGGTCTTGCTTGCCCGGCCAGCGGCGGTAGATGGTCGCCTTGCCCACGCCGGCCCGGGCGGCGACGGCCTCGATGCACACGCCGCCGAGCCCGGACTCGGCGAACAGCTCCAGCGCGGCGTCCAGGATGGCCCGCTCGGCGCGCTCGCTGCGCGGACGCCCGGGCTGCGGCGGTGACCGCGGCTCGCCGTCCTGGGCGGGCAGGACTTCTGCCTCGCGCATGGCGCTTATCCTTCCACGCCGGCGGGCTCGGCGGCCAGTCTCCCTGCGCTCGGCCTCGGGAGCACCGGGCTGGGCGCTAGACGGCCGCGAACCCGGCATCCACCTGAGCACCACCAGCGCACCGGCCAGCGCGATCAGCGCGCCGACCATCGTGGTGATGTGCATGGCGTGGGTGAACGCGCGAGTCGGCGCGGTCCGAGCAGGCTGGTGGCCCGTGGCGCCCAGCTGCTGCGCGACCGCCTGGGTGGCCGCGATCGACTGGCCGGCGGTGCCGCGCGCCGCGGCCGGCAGGGCGGACAGGGCGGGCCTGAGCTGGTCCCGGTAGGACTGGGCCAGGATCGAGCCGAGCACGGCGACGCCGAGCGCGACGCCGACCTGGCGGGCGGTGTTGGTCAGCGCCGAGCCGGCCCCGGCCCGCTCGCGCGGCAGCACGTCCATCACCGCCGCGGTGGCCGACGGGATGGCGACCCCGACGCCCGCGCCCTGGACGGCGAAGAGCACCGCCAAGAACCCAGATCGGCGTGTTCGTGCCGAGCAGCGCGTAGCCGGCCAGCGCGACGGCCATGACCCGCATGCCCGAGTCGCGCCGACGGACCTTGGGCGCCGAACCGCTGCACCAGCCCGGCGCTGCGCGGTGCGAGCAGCAGCTGGCCGACCGCGAACGGGATGGTCAGCAGGCCGGCGTCCAGCGCGCTGTAACCGCGGACGTTCTGCAGGTAGAAGGTGGTGAAGAAGTACACGCCGCCCATGCCGAAGAACAGCAGGCTGATCGCGCCGACCGAGGCGGACAGCCGGTGGTCGGCGAACAGCCTGACATCCAGCGAGGGGTGCGAGATGCGGCTCTCGTGCCAGGCGAACACGCCCAGCACGGCCAGCCCGCCGAAGATCGGGCCGAGCACGTCGCCGCGCAGCCACGAGCCCGTGTCGCCGCCCTGGACGATGCCGTAGACGACCAGCACGAGACCGACGATGGACATCAGCACGCCGAGGTAGTCGATCTTCCCAGGGTCCGGGTTCTTCGACTCGGGGACCAGGAACGCGACGGCGATCGCGCCGGCCACGGTCACCGGCACGTTGATCAGGAAGACCGAGCCCCACCAGAAGTGGGCCAGCAGCAGGCCGCCGAGCACCGGGCCGATCGCGACGCCGATGCCCACCGCGGTGGCCCAGATGCCGATCGCCTTCGGCCGCTCGGCCGGCTCGAACACGTTGGAGATGATGGACAGGGTCTGCGGCATGACCGCGGCGCCGCCCAGTCCCATCGCGGCCCTGGCGAAGATGAGCTGGTCAGGTGTGTGCGAGTAGGCGGACAGCAGCGACCCGATGCCGAACAGCGCCAGGCCGATCATCAGCATCCGCTTGCGGCCGATCCGGTCGCCGATCACCCCGAAGGTGAACAGCAGGCCGGCGAAGACCAGGGTGTAGGAGTTGATCGCCCATTCGAGCTGGCTCTGGCTGGCGCCGAGCCCGCCGTGCGGCTCGGCGATCGTCTTCAGGGCGACGTTCAGGACGGTGTTGTCGATGACGATGGCGAGCAGGCCGACGACGAGGACGCCGAGGATTACCCAGCGCCGCCGGTAAATCATCTGCTTGTCCATGGTTCCCTTCGAAGCTTCGCGGTGCCGCGCCCCGACCGGGAAGACCGGGTCCGCCGGCGACGTTGACTGCTAAGATCGGCGCGGCCGGCTCGGGCGGGCCACTATCGATACGGAACAGTATCGTATCGATATATATTCCCGCTGTCACCAGCTTTTTCACCCGCCCGCCCGTCTCGCGCCGGCACCGGCGCCGTGCGATGATCGAGTTGTCCGGGGACGCCATCGGGGCGCCTCGAGGCGAGGAGGTTGGTCATGACTTCTGTTCCGCCCGGCACGGCCACGGCAGGCACCGCGCCCGAGCCCCTCTACGGCGGGCAAAGCCGGGCGCCGGATCACGGTACGGGACATCGCGGCCGCCAAGGGCCGCGGCGAGAAGTGGCCCATGCTCACCGCCTACGACGCACTGACCGCCCGGGTGTTCGACGAGGCCGGCATCCCCGTGCTGCTGGTCGGCGACTCGGCCGCGATGGTCGTCTACGGGCACGACACCACCATCCCGGTCACCGTGGACGACCTGATCCCGCTGACCGCGGCGGTTGTCCGGTCCACCAGCCGGGCCCTGGTCGTGGCCGACCTGCCGTTCGGCTCCTACCAGGCCTCCCCGGAGGCCGCGCTGACCACGGCGGCCCGGTTCCTGAAGGAAACCGGGGCGCACGCGGTCAAGCTCGAGGGCGGCTACCGGGTGGTGCGGCAGGTCGAGGAGCTGGTGGCGGCGGGCATACCGGTGATGGGCCACCTCGGGCCTGACCCCGCAGTCGGTCAACGCCTTCGGCGGCTACCGGGTGCAGGGCCGCGGCGAGGACGGCGAGCGGCTGCTGCATGACGCCAAGGCGCTGCAGGCGGCCGGCGCGTTCAGCGTCGTGCTCGAGTGCGTGCCCGCCTCGCTCGGCGCCCGGGTGACCGAGTCGCTGTCGATACCGACCATCGGGATCGGCGCCGGGCGCGGCTGTGACGCCCAGGTACTCGTCTGGCAGGACATGGCCGGGCTATCGCCGCGCGTCCCCAAGTTCGTCAAGCAGTATGCGGACCTGGCCGGCACGCTCCGCGCGGCGGCCACCGCCTACGCGCAGGACGTGACCTCGGGCGCGTTCCCCGCCGAGGAATACTCCTACCGCTGAGGGCAGCCGCCTGCGCGCCGCCGGCCGCGGCCAGTCCGGCCGCGGCTCGTCCGGAAGAATGAACCTGATCATGCGCAGGCCGGAACGGGGCGATTGCCCCGGTACCGGCCGGACCTGGCCTGGTTGCCGCGATGCGGAATGCAAGGCGGGGGCCCGGTGGGGCACCATGGGCGGGTGGACGCCGATCAGGTGGCCGCGCTGCGTGCGCTGCTCGCTCCCACCGGCTGGCTGGAGCGGACCCGGGCGTTCGCCCGGGTGCTGCGGACGAGCGCCGGCCTGCGCCGGCGGGCTGCTGCTGGTCGGGCACGCCCGACGACGAGCCCTGGCACCTCGCCGCGCACCTGGACGAGGAGAGCCGGTTCGGCGGCATTCCCGAGCTGGCCCCGACGCTGGTCCGCTGGGCGCCCGCCGCGGACGCGCCCGCCGCACCTGCGGGTCGGCCTGCAGCGGCTGGAGGCGGCGCGGCGCGGCGAGGCCGCTGTTCGTGGTCAGCGCGCGAGGCGGCACCGGTGCCGCTGCTCGAACGGGTCAGCGACGCGCGCAGGGCCGGCGCCGTGATCCTCGCCCTCGACCAGGGCGACCGGGACTTGGAGGAGCTGGCGCACGAGTCGCTGACCGTGCCGGCCGCGCGCCGACCCGGTGACGTTCGACGCGGCGCAGCACCTGGTCAGCGCCGCGGCCGGGAGAGCCCCGCGGGGCGGCAGGGGCAGCCGCGGCCGGGCTGCGCGGCCTGCGCAGCAGGCTGGCCAGGCTGCTCGACACGGTCAGCGGCCCGCCGCCGGAGTAGCCAGCGCCGGCTAGCCCGACGCCGGTCAGGCGTCCAGGCTGAGCACCATGGTGGGGCGCTCGATGATGTGATCGGCGCCGCAGCGGGCGCACCGCGGTGCCGATCGCGAAGAACTCGGTGGTGTGCGAGCCCCAGGTGTGGCTGTGCTGGCGGAGCTGGACGCCGACGATGCCCTCGGCGTGCAGCGCCTCGGCCTCGGCCTGCATCCGGCTCATGGCCAGCTCGCGCGCGTCGTACAGCGCCTGGGTGAACTGCTCGAGCTCCACGTTCTTGCCGATGTTGCCGAGCATGCCGCCCAGCCGCTGGTGCGCGACGTGGTAGACGCACGAGCCCATCACCATGCCGAGCGGCGCGTAGCCGGCCCGGATGAGCGTCCAGAAGTCCTGCCCGGACAGGTCGGAGGTGAACGGCTGGTTCTTGTTGTTGCGCCACTTCGCGACGCCGCCGCCGCCCGCGCCCTCCTCGGCCTTGCACCGCCGTGCCGACCGCGATGAACTCGGCGATGTCGCTGCCGAACTCCTTCATCTCCACGTCCAGCCGCACGCCGACGATGCCGTCCGCCCGCAGCTCGTCGGCCTCGGCCTCCATCCGGCTCATGGCCAGCTCGCGGGCGTGGTACATGGCCTGGGACAGCACGTCGAGCTCCTGGTTCTTGCTCCACCGGCCGAGCTGCAGGCCCACGTGGTAGATCGAGCTGCCCAGGACCAGGCCCGAGCGGCCGGAACCCGGCCTCGCGGACCAGCAGGAACTCGTTCACCGACAGGTCCGAGGTGAAGATGGCCCCGGCCCGGCCCGGCTGCAGCTCCGCCAGGCGGCGCATCGCATCCTGCGGCACCCCGCGGCGCGTGCGCGTCGCGCCGCGCTCAGGTCGGTGCCCTGCTGCTCGGTCATTGCCTCTCCCTAGGCTTCATCCGCTGATCGTGTCACGTGCGGTCCCGGCGGCGTGCTCAGCGTGTCGGCCCCAGCCGGACCCGGGCGGCCTGGCGGCGCTGCGGGTCGAGCGAGAGGATGGCCAGGCTGGGCTCGGCCTCGTGCCGCTCGCTCTGGGCGAACCGGGCGATGGCCGTGCCGATGATCGTTACTTCCGCGATGTGGTCCCGGCCGTGCTGCTGGGACGGGCACTCCCGCTCGCGGATCCGCATGTCCATGTCGCGCGATCACGACGCCGTCGGCGCCGCGGCCGCGCACGTCCTTCTCCAGCTGGACTCGCGGCGTCGTGCCGGGCGCCGTTGACCAGCTCGGTATAGCCGGTCACCTCGGCGTTGCCCGACCCCCCAGCGGGTCTGCCCGGTGGTCAGCCAGTCATCGTGCCTGGCGCCGATGGAGATGCCGAGCACCAGCCCGGCCGGCACCCAGCCGGTCATGATCAGCTTGGCGAAGTCCTGGCCGGACAGGTCGGAGGTGAACGGCGCCTTCAGCGGCGGCGCGCCGGGCGCCCGGACCGCGGTGCCGATCGCCTTGAACTCCAGGCCGCCGGCCGGGAACGCGCCGATGGTGAGCCGGACGCCCACGACGCCGTGCCCGCCCAGCTCGGCGCACTCGGCCGTCATCCGGCCGATCGCGGTGCGGCGCGCCTCGTACATGGTCTGCACCAGCGCGCCGAACGAGCCGTAGCCGCCCTGGCTGGACACCTGGGTGACGCTCCGGTAGGGCGTGGCCCAGCCGCCGTAGCCGGCCCAGGCGCCCGGGCAGCCAGAACCCGCCGGTGTAGCCGATGTTGTAGACGGCCGCGCCGAGCACCTGGCCGACCGGCTCGAAGCCGGTGCTGCGGATGGCGGCGAACTCGTCGGCGGACAGCGCGGACCCCCAGGTGCCGCTGCCGCGGATCTCCGCCATCCGGGCCTCGGCCGCCGCCGGCAGCCCGTACTCCGGATCTGCGGGGCCCGCGGCCTGCGCAGGGTCCCCCGGCCGGTCCTGGGTCACAGCACGCCCCTTTCCTGCTGCCCACACCTTACCGGGGGTCCGCGCAGCCTGGTTGACCTCGGCGGTCAGTCCGGGTCGTCGTCGGCCGCGTCCCATTCCTCGTTGCGCTCGCTGCACGGTCTCCAGCGCGTGCTGCGGCCTCGTCCTGGCTGTCGATACGGCCCGAGCCGGTCCTTGGCCGGGCAGCCGTCCTCCGGCTCGACCGTCTGGTGCTTCAGGCAGAAGTACCAGCGCTGCTGTGTGTCCATGCCGATTAGAATTTCAGACCATGACGACTGTGCTCCAGCCCGGCCGGCTTTCCCCGCTCCGGCAGGTCCCGCCCGGCATCCCGCGGCCCGAATACGTCGGCAAGAAGCGGCCGAGGCTGGGCGAGCCGGACGTCAAGGACGCCGGAGACGATCGAGCGGATGCGGGTAGCGGGCACGATGGCCGCCCAGCGCGCTGGCCGAGGTGGGCCGGCACGTCGCCCCGGGCGTCACCACCGACGAGCTGGACCGGATCGGGCACGAGTTCCTGGTGGCCCACGGCGCCTACCCGAGCACGCTGGGCTACCGCGGCTACCCCAAGTCGCTGTGCACGTCCCTGAACGAGGTCATCTGCCACGGCATCCCGGACGACACCGTGATCACCGACGGCGACATCGTGAACGTGGACATCACCGCCTACATCGGCGGCGTGCACGGCGACACGAACGCCACGTTCCTGGCCGGCAACGTGGACGAGGAGTCACGGCTGCTCGTCGAGCGCACCCGCGAGGCGATGATGCGGGGAATCAGCGCGGTGGCGCCCGGCAGGCCGCTGAACGCGATCGGCCGGGTGATCGAGTCCTACGCCCGGCGGTTCGGCTACGGCGTGGTGCGCGACTTCACCGGGCACGGCATCGGCACCACGTTCCACTCCGGGCTGGTCGTCCCGCACTTCGACGACCCGGAGACCGACGTCGTGATGGAGCCGGGGATGACGTTCACGATCGAGCCGATGCTCACCCTGGGCACGATCAGCTACGACATCTGGCCGGACGGCTGGACCGCGGTGACCAAGGACAGACGGCGGACCGCCCAGTTCGAGCACACGATCCTGGTGACCGACGGCGGCCACGAAATCCTCACGCTCGAGTAACTCCCCCGCCAGTCCTCCGGGCTGGCCGTGTCGGTGTTTGCGGATGCCGCCGGAGATGGCACACTACCCCGGTACGGTATTCGGTTCCTAAATTGCGGGTAAGGGGTGGGACTGGATGAAGCATCGGCCGCTCATAGCCGAGGCCGTGGGCACCGCGTTGCTGGTGTTCTTCGGAGCGGGCACAGCCACCCTGAGCTTCGGGTTCAAGGTCGCCGGGGCCAGCGTCTCCGCCGGGGTCGTGGCCACCGCGCTCGCGTTCGGCCTCGTGCTGCTCGTACTGGTCTACGGCATCGGGCCGGTCTCCGGCTGCCACGTGAATCCCGCCGTCACGATTGGCTTCCTGGTCGGGCGGAGAATCACGCTCGCCGACGCAATCGGTTACTGGATCGCCCAGTTCGTCGGGGCCATAGTCGGCGCGGCCGTCCTCTACGGCACCTTCCACCTGGCCTCGGGCTACAAGAAGAGCTTCGGCCTCGGGGCGAACGGATTCGGGACATCGTCGATGATCGGCGCGAACGCGGGGGGCGCGTTCATCGCGGAGGTCATCCTGACCTTCTTGTTCGTATTCGTGATCCTGGCGGTGACCCGCCGGGTGGGCAACGCCGCGGTCGCCGGGCTCGTGATCGGGCTGGCCCTCACCCTCGTGCACCTCATCGGGATTCCGATTGACGGCACCTCGGTCAACCCGGCCCGGAGCCTGGGCCCGGCCCTGTTCGTGGGCGGCACGGCGCTGAGCCAGCTGTGGCTGTTCATCATCGCGCCGCTGGTGGGCGGGGCGCTGTCGGCTCTCCTCTACCAGTTCCTCTATCCCGTGGGCGAGGAGGAGGCATCGGTCGCCCCCGCGCGCGAGGAGCAGACCCAGACCGCGGCCAGCCCGCGCCGCGGGTCGCGGTCCTGACGCTGAGCCGGCGCCGGGTCAGCGCCGGGAGGCGCAGCCGATGCAGGTAGTGGTCGCCGGCCGGGCGGCCAGGCGTCCGGTGCCGATCGTCCGGCCGCACTCCTCGCACCGGCCGTAGCGGCCGTCGGCCAGCCTGAGCAGGGCCGCGTCGATCTGCGCCAGGTGCTGACGGGCCTGGCTGAGCAGGGCCGCGGCGTGCTCCCGTTCGAACGCGATCGTCGCGCCCTCGGGGTCGTGCTCGTCGTCGGTGCTGGTGGCGCCGGATGACTCGATGATCCCGGCAAGCTCTCGCTCCAGCCCGTTCAGCCGCGCGAGGGTGTCCGCTCGCTCGGCGGCCAGCAGCTCGTGCGCGGCGGCATGCTCGGTCACCCTTCCTGGGTACCAGGTCGCGCAGGGCAGGATGTAATCCGTGGCCGCGGACGTCGATCTCACCTGGCCGGCCAGCCTGACCGGCGAGCTGGCCGAACAGTCGCACGCCCTGGTCGGGGCGGTCACCGCTCTCGGCGGCGCCGTCGGCTGGCTCAGCCCGCCGTCCCGGGCTGAGACGGACGAGTGGCTGGCCCGCGCGTTCGCCAGCATCGCGGCGGGCGACGGCGCGCTGTGCACCGCCTGGCGGGACGGCCGGCTGGTCGCCATGGGTGCGTGGCTGCGGGAGAAGGTCCCCTACTTCCGGCACATGGCCGAGCTGGTCAAGATCATGGTCCATCCCCGGACCCGGGGCCGGCGGCTCGGGCAGCTCGTCACCGGGGCGCTGATCGCCAGCGCCGCCGGAGCCGGCATCGAGACGCTGCACCTCGGCGTGCGCGGTAACAACCACCTGGCGATCCAGCTTTACGAGGAGGCGGGCTTCGTGCAGTGGGGCCGGCTCCCGGATGTCATCGAGGTCGGGGACGAGCGCTTCGATGACGTGCGCATGTACCTGAAGCTGGGCAGGCCCGCGCACCTGATCCTGCGCGGCAGCCACCCGTCCGGCCCGGGTTCATCGCCGCGCCGCCGCCGGCCGGCCTGAACGACCCTTCGCGGCGGCCGGAACGACCCTCCGGGAGCAGGCGGCGCCACGGCCCGCGGGTGGCCATCACCGAGTCAGGCGTGCGAGGGAGCCGGGCGGTCCCGGTCGCGCCGGGTCGCCGGCCGCCCGGGCGGGGCCGGCCCGGCCGCCTGACACCTCAGGGCAGTTCTGCGGTCACCGCCACCGCCTGGGGCAGGCTGGCCGCCGTCAGGACGCCCGCCGGCAGGGTGCCTTGCCGCCAGCCGGGGCCGCAGGCGAGCATGACTGCCGGGCGGGCCCGCGCGGCCAGGACCGTCGTGAGCAGCTCCGGGTCGGCGGTGCTCGCTGCGTGGGCCCACACCACGACGGCCGTCGGCCCGGTGCGTGCGATCGCGTCGATCAGTGCGCCGGCGGGGACGCGGGCGCCGAGCATCCGGCTCGCGCTGCCGCGCTCGGCGAGCGCGGCAGCGAGCGCCTCGAGCGGGAGGCTGTGCTGCTCGACCGGGGTACAGGCGAGCAGGACCCGCGGGCGGGCGGATGGCCGGGGCACCCGGGCCAGCGCCATGCCGACCGCGGCCGACAGCAGGTGCTCGGCGCTGATGTAGCGTCCCGCGGCCGCATGACGGCGGCCGAGATCGCGCAGGGCCGGGGCGATGGCGGCGGTCCACGCGGGCACGACGCCGTCGGCGAGCACGTGGCGGAGGATCCGGTCCAGCTCGTCGGAGTCGAGCGCCAGTGCCGCGCGGCGAAGGCTGGTGGCCGCGCTCGACGCGGACCCAGGGGCCTGCCCGCGACCGGAGGCCGGATCGGAGAGCTGCCCGGGGTCGCGGATATCCCGGGCGATGCGGGCGGCCTCGGCCGGGGCGACCCCTTCCACGGTGAGCCGGCGCATCAGCTGCAATCGGGCGAGGTCGCGCTGATCGTAGCGGCGGTGCCGTCCGGGGTCGCGCCGGGACGGGCCGAGACCGTACCGCCGGTCCCAGCTGCGCACGGTGGTGACCGCGACGCTGAGCAGGCGGGCCACCTCGCCGGCGCTGAGACCGGCACCGGGCCCCTGGTTCACGCAGCCTCCCGGCCCTGTGATCGGGTGATCCGTTCGGCGGCGAGCCGGGCGGACACGAGCACCATGGGGATGCCCACCCCCGGCTGGGTGCCCGATCCGACGAATACCACGTTGTCCAGTCCCGGCGCGAGGTTACCGGGCCGCAGCGGGCCTGTCTGGCCGAACGTGTGCGCGCTCGCGAACGGCGTGCCGGCCGCCAGGCCCGCGGCCGCCCAGTCGGCCGGGGTCACCAGGTGCCGTACCTCCGCCGCGTCTGCGAGGCCGGGATAGCCGCGGGCGGCCAGTACCTGCAGCAGCTCGTCAGCGTACTGGCCGCCGGTCTCCGTCCAGTCGGTCCCCGCCTGCAGGTTGGGCACCGGGGCCAGCACGTAGTAGGCGTGACGGCCGGCCGGGGCCAGGGCCGGGTCGGTGCGGGTGGGGGTGGTGACGAGCAGCGAGGGGTCGGCCATGAGCCGGCCGTCCCGGGTGATGTCGTCGAAGGCACGGCGCCAGGCTTTCCCGAAGTGGATGTTGTGGTGCGCCGTCCCGGCGTACTCCTTCGCCGCGCCGAGGTGCAGGACGACGCACGATGGTGAGTAGCGCAGCCGGCGCCGCAGCGGCCGGTGCAGCAGGTCGCGGCAGGCTACGGGCAGGTCTGGGTTGAGCACGACGACGTCGGCGGCCACCCGGCCGCCGTCGGCCGTGCGCACCGCCCGGGCCCGCGAGCCGGTGACTTCCACGTCGGTCACCGTGCGGTCGTAGTCGATGGTGACGCCGTGCTTGACGGCCGCGGCCGCCAGCGCGGCCGGGACCGCGTACATGCCGCCCCGCGGGAAGTACACCCCGGCCACCGTGTCCAGGTAGGCGATGACCGCGTAGAGGGCCAGCGCCCGGTGCGGCGGGACGCCGGCGTACAGGGACTGGAAGGAGAAGACGCGCCGGGTGCGGTCATCGTGCAGGAACTCGCCGACCTTCGCGGACAGGCGGCGGAATCCGCCGCGCGCGGCCAGCCGGGCCAGATCCACGCCGCCCAGGTCCCAGGGATGGTCGAGATTGCGGTCGATGAACCGGTCCCACTCCAGCCGGTACAGGCCGCGCGCGTAGTCCGCGAACCGCAGGTAACCGTCGGCCTCGCGCGGTCCGCACAGCCGCGCGATCTCGGCGGCGGTGTCGGCGGTGCGCGCGCGGACGTCCAGGGTGGACCCGTCAGGGAAGTGCGCGCGGTAGGCGGGGTCGAGCCGCACGAGGTCCAGCCAGCCGGACAGCCGTTCGCCCACGGCCTGCAGGGTCCCGTCGAGCAGGTGCGGCAGGGTCAGCACGGTGGGACCGGTGTCGAACCGGTACCCGCCGCCGCGAGCCCGGCCGATCCGGCCGCCGGGGCCGGCCTCGCGTTCCAGCACGGTGACGCGCCGCCCGGCGCCGGCCAGCCGCAGCGCGCAGGCCAGCCCGCCGAGCCCGGCGCCGACGACCACCACGTGGTCGGTGGGTCCGCTGACCGTCCGCATGAGCCTTCTCCCGGGTCCCCGTGGCCGGCTGGTGACCGGCATTTGCGTCACCCTACATCATCGGATAGTTTGCATCGATATCTGCATCGATTTGAGGGTGGGCGCGATGAGCGGTCAGCAGACCACCAGGCGGGATCGCTGGACGCCGCGTATGCGGTCTGCCGTGCCCTGCACCGCCGGCACGGGCGCAGTTACTACCTGGCCACCAGGCTGCTGCCGCGCTGGAAGCGCCGGCACGTGCACGCGCTGTACGGCTTCACTCGCTGCACCGATGACATCGTTAACGCCCCGCCGCCCGTCGCCGGGACGCCGGGGCACGCGGCGCGGGGGCCCGGCTGGATTCCTGGGCCGGGCATTTTCACGCGGCCGTTCGACGGCACGGCGCCGGCCGGTCACCCGGTCCTGGTGGCCGTCCAGCACACCATCGGCACGTTCGGCCTGGACCTCACCGACTTCGAGGCGTTCTTCGCCAGCATGCGGATGGATCTGCGCGTCCGCGAGTATCCCGATTACGACGCGCTGCTCGGCTACATGGAGGGCTCGGCGGCGGTCATCGGGACGATGATGCTGCCGATCCTGCTGGCGCCCGAGCGAGGGGCCGGGCCGGATCCGCCGGCTGGCCGCGGGCGAGCCCCGGGCTGCTGCCCGGGAACTCGGGCTGGCGTTCCAGCTGACCAACTTCCTCCGTGACGTCGCCGAGGATCTGCGCCGGGGAAGGGTCTACCTCCCGGCCGCGGATCTGGCCCGGTTCGGCGTGTGCCGGGCCGACCTCGGGGCGCCGTCCGCGAGCCCGGCCCTCCGGCGGCTCATCGCTTTCGAGATCGGCCGCGCCCGCGAGCACTACCGGAACGCCGCACCGGGACTGGCCGTTCTGCCGCCGCGGTCACGGCGGTGCATCCGGCTGGCCTCCGACGGTCTACGGGGGGATACTCGGCCGTATCGAGAACGCCGGCGATGACGTCTGGCCGGCCGGGCCGTCGTAAACGGTAACCTCAGCGAGCGGCGGCCGTGGTCCGCGAACTGGCCAGGCCGGCATGACCGGATAACGCGAATACGACGAAAAGCCCGCCGACGTCACGTTCGTCACCGGCCTGCTCCGCCCTACCTCGCCGACCTGCTCGCCTCCGAGCAGACGGCCTGGAAGGAGCGCGGCGCCCCGTGGCAGGATCCGCCGCAGGCGCTCGCGTCCTACATCGACGGCGGGAAAGCACTGCGGCCCCGGTTCTGCTACTGGGGCCACGCCATCGCCGGGCCGCAGGCCAGAGCCCGCTGCTGCTGCGGGCCTGCGCCGCGCTCGAGCTGCTGCACGCGTTCGCCCTGATCCATGACGATCTCATGGATCAGTCGGCCACGCGCCGGGGGCGGCCCGCGCTGCACCGGGAGATCGCCGGCCAGCACCGCCGGCACCGCTGGGCGGGCGACCCGGAGGCGTACGGCCACGCGGCGGCGCTGCTCACCGGCGACCTGGCGTTCGCCCTGGCCAGCCGGCTCAGCCGCCACGCTGCCCGGCCACGCCCGGCTGATCTGGGCCCGCATGGTGGACGAGCTGACCACGGGTCAGTTCCTCGACCTGGCCGGCGCTGCGCGGGAGGACCGGTCGGCCGAGGTCGCGCGGACCACCGCCCTGCTGAAGTCGGGGCAGTACACGGTCACGGGACCGCTGCGGCTCGGCGCCGCGCTGGCCGGGGCCGCCGAGCTGCCTGCTGCCGTCGGGCGCCTACGGCGATCTCGTCGGCGAGGCGTTCCAGCTCCGCGACGACCTGCTCGGCGTGTTCGGAGACCCGCGCCGGACGGGAAAGCCCGTCGGTGAAGACCTCCGGGCCGGCAAGCCCACCTACCTGATCGCCTGTGCGGCCGCCCTGCTGCCGCCGGGACCGGCGCCCGGCGCTGGCCCGCGCCGCGTCCGGTGAGCTGACCGAGGACGACGACGGCCGAACTCACCGACGGCACTGGCCGCCTGTGGCGCCAGGGAACACGTCGAGCAGCGGATCGCCGGCAACGTCCGCGACGGCTGCGCCCTGATCCGGCGCGCCGCCCTGCCGGCGGCCGTCCGCACCGCGCTGTGCCGCCTCGCCGCCACCGCCGCCGGCCGGCATGAATAGCCGCCGGCGCCAGCCAACACGGACGGGAGCAGGCATGGATTCCTGGCAGTACCTAGACGGTGCTCGGCCTGTGCGTCGCGGTGACGCTGCCGCTGGAGATCGTCGCGGGCGCCCGGGTGTACCGGCGCCCGGCGGCGCTGCTGTCCGCGCTGGTGCCGGTCGTGGCAGTGTTCGGCGGCTGGGACCTGCTCGCCGTGCACCGGCGGCGAGTGGTGGTACGGCTCGCGCTACATACTCGGCCCGCGACTGCTGGGCCTGCCGGTCGAGGAATGGCTGTTCTTCCTCGTGGTGCCGACCTGCGCGGTGCTGGCCTACGAGGCGCCTGGGCCGGAAGGGACGGCCGCGATGACCGGCGCGTACACCGTCCGCGGCGGCCTCCGCGCCCGTCCTGGTGGGCGCTGCTGGAGTTCGGGGTGCTGCGCACCGGGCTCTTCCAGGAGCCTGGCGGTTCTGGGCCGCCCTCGCCATCACCTTCGCGTTTCAGGTGCCCGTCGATGGCTGGCTGACCAAGCTCTCCGCGCCGATCGTGCTCTACCGCGCGCAGGCCATCTCCGGCGTGCGGTGGCCGTGGGACATCCCGGTCGAGGACTTCGGGTTCGCCTTCGCGATGATCACCCTCACGCTGCTGCTGTGGGAGCGCGTGCAGCGGCGGCCGCCGAGCCTGTCCGGCCGCCCGCGCGACGGGGGGGCCCGGCCGTGACCGGCGCCCGCCGCGGCGCGTCTGCTGGCGGCGCTGCGGCTCTGCGTCCGCAGCGGCCTGGGCGGCGTGTGGATGCGGGGCCGGCTCCCGGCCGGGCTGGCGGTGTGGGCCGCCAATCATCACAGCTGGTGGGACCCGTTTATCGCGCTTGACCTCTGCCGTCAGGCGCAGCGCCGGGCGGTGGTCGTGATGAACGGCGACAACCTGCGCCGGTACCAGTTCGCCCGTCGTATCGGTGCGATCGGCACCGACGAGCTCCGGGCCGGCCTGGACACCCTGCGGGCGGGAGCGGTCCTCGTGCTCTACCCGGAGACTGAGCTGCGCGCGGCCGGGCCCCCCGGGAGCCTCGCGCCGGGCGCGGCCTGGTTCGCCCAGCAGGCTCCCGCCCGGCTGTCCTCGGCCGCGGTGCGCGTCGCCCTGCGGGGGGAGCAGTTCCCGGAGGCCTACGTCGTACTCACCGATGTCGAGGGCAGCGGGACGCGGGCAGCCGTCACCCGGCGCCTGCACGACCAGCTAGGACCGCGACCTCGCGGATACTCGACCGGCTCAACGCGGGCAGCGACCCGCGGCAGCCGCTGCCCGGTTTCCGCCCTCTGGTCCGCGGCCGTCGCAGCTGGGATCAGCGTATTTTTGTTTTTTGTGCTTAGATGTTAAAAAAAAAAATCTGGATGCCGCTCAAACGTCACGGCTGACCATGAGCCACGCCGCTAGCCACCGCGGTCATCGCATTCCACGTCGCCAAGCTCGCCGGGCTGGTGGCCAACTGCGTCATGTTCCCCACCTTGCGGCCGGTGCCGGCGTCGCCTGGCGGGCCGGCCATCTCCGTCCTGGTGCCCGCCCGGGACGAAGCCCGCCGGATCCCCGCCACGCTGGCGGGGTCTGCTGGCGCAGCCAGCGGCGGAGATCCTCGTCCTCGACGATCGAGTCTGGTGACGGCACGGCGGACGCGGTAGCGCGGGCTGCCGCCGGCGACCGCGGGTGCGGCTGCTGCCCGGCGCGCCACTGCCCGCGGGGTGGACCGGGAAGAACTGGGCCTGCCAGCAGCTCGCCGCCGCGGCCCGCGGCGACGTGCTGGTGTACTGCGACGCCGATGTCGACGCTGGCACCGGGTGCGCTCGACGCGTTCTGGGCGCAGATGTGCGCGCAGGACGCCGACGTGCTGTCCGTCTTCCCGCGCCAGCGCACCGTGATCGGCAGGCGAACGGCTCCTGGTGCCGCTGATCGACGAGGTACTGCTGGCCTTCCTGCCGCATGTCCTGCTCCGCAGCCCGGTGGCGGCCGCGGCGACGGCCAACGGCCAGCTGCTCGGCTTCCGCCGTGGCGCCTACGAGTCGGTGGGCGGGCACGCAGCTGTCGCCGGTGAGCTGGTCGAGGACCTGGCTCTCGCCCGGCGCACCCGGCGGATGGGGCTGACGCTGGGGCTGGCGCTCGGCGGCGACTGGTCAGCGTGCGCATGTACCACGGGTACCGCGAGTCGGCCCGCGGGTTCGGCAAGAGCCTGCGCTCCGCGCACGGCCAGCACGATCTCGCGCTCGTCGCCAGCGCCGCCTGGCACGTCCTCGCCTACACTGTGCCGTGGCTGCTGGAACACCGCGACCGGGCCTGGCTGGCCGGCGCGCTCGGGCTGGCGCAGCGGCTGCTGGTCAACATCAGACGGGCCGCGGCGCTCTCGCCGAAGCGCACTGTGCCGGTAACCCGGTGGCGGCCCTGGGGGCCTACGCGCCCGCGTCGGCGCACGACACCTGGAAGGGCCGTCGCTATGCGCCCGGGCAGTCGCCGGGACGGCCTCGCTCGGGTTGCAGCACCGCGTCGTGCCCGAGCCGCCGCGCCTGCGGGTGCTCGGCGACCTCGGGCACTGGGCCGTCGCGCCGCTCCAGCTGCTGGAGGCCGGCGCGTGGGCCGGCCTGTCTCCGGCTCCGTCTCTGGCGGCCCGCACTCGTGGGCTACCGCCTGGAATGGAATCGCGCCGTCCTGTCCGATCTCGGCACCTTCGCAGCCGCGGCAGCCTCAGCGGGCTGACCCCTACCTGTCGGCCGGGGTGGTCCACACCGACGTCCCGGCACCGGCCCCCGGCGCGCTCTCAGCAAGCAGTTCAGCGCCAGGCCTCGTCCGCTGGCCGGCCGCCTTCGCGAGTCGCCGAGGGCCAGCGCGGGGCCGCCTTCGAGGCGGTAGAGTGGTCTGGCCTGGTTGTCCGGCGAGATGCTCAACGTTGCCTTGTTGGTGTGCCCTGCCGCGGGCTGCTGGCCCGCTTCCTGCGTCCGCTGCACGATCGCCATGCGGGGACCGATGCTGCCCGGCCGCGCTGTTCCGCCAGATCGACGCGCGATCGCCGCGTGCTGGCGGACCGCCTCTGGCTGCATCGCGGCCGGATCGCCGACGGCCCTGACCCGGTCACCGACCTGCGCGTCGCACGGCGCCGGCTACGACACCACCAGCCACACCCTGGCCTGGGCCGCTGGCACCTCGCGCGCGCACCCGGATGGCGGCAGCCGGAGGCATTGCCGATGTTCCTGGACGAGATACTGCGCGCTACCCGCAGGCTGGCTCGGCAGCTGGGTCACCAGCGAGGCCACGGTCGCCGCCGGTGTCGCGATCCCGGCCGGGACGCTCGTGCTTTACTCGCTGTATCTCACCCACCACGATCCCGGGCTGTGGCCTGATCCCGCAATCATCCGGCCGGGACGATTCGCGTCGGACGGCCGCCCTGGTCATACCTGCCCTTCGCCGCGGGCCCGCGCGCCTGCCTCGGCACCCACTCGCGCGGCTGATCCTGAGAACTGCCCTGACGCCGCTGTGCCGCGGGCGTCTGACCCAGCTCGGCGGCGATCTGCGCATCGCGACCGGAATCACCATGCGCCGCGTGGTCTGCTCCACCTGTACAGCAAGATCACCTAACTGGCAGGGCGAGTGCTGTGCCGGGCGCCAGGTGACGGCCGCGGAAGTCGGTGCCGCGGTCTCCGGGCGGTCACGGCCCGCGGGGTTGCTGACCGGGCCATCGAGATATATCTTGGTGGTATCAGCGCTCGCCCGGTTCGGGCACGGAGGGGCAGATGGCCACGGAATGGAATGTGCGCGTCAGTGACGCCGAACGGGAGTCTGTCGCCGCGCAGCTGCGCGAGCACTACGCCCAGGGCAGGCTCACGCTGGACGAGCTGAACGAGCGGCTCGACCGGACATTCGCGTCCCGGACGCGTACCGACCTCAGCGCCGTGACCTCTGATCTGCCGTATGCGCCACCGCGGGGCGCGCTGCCCTCCGACGGCGTGCGGCGGGCCAGACACGGCGCCGCGGGCCCGGCCGGTCCGGGCTGGACCCGCCGGGACTGGGGCGGCCCGTACTGGAGCGGCCCCGGGCAGGACGGCCGCGGCGGCTACGGGTACGGCGGGCACGGGGGCAGGCGCTCGGCCGGGCCGCTGGGGATCGTCCCGGTGATGCTGGCGCTGTGGGTGTGCTTCGCGGTGCTGAGCGCCTTCGCCTTCGGCCTCGGCTCCGGCCCCTCGGTGGTGGCCATCTTCCTGGCCGCGGTGGCCGCGGTTCGCTGGCTGTTCGCGCGGGCACGGCGCGGGTCGGTGCGCGCGGCCCGCCGCGGCCGGCGCTGGTAGCGCGGCCTGTCCTGCGAGGACGGGTACGTCCGGTCAACTACTGCCCGGCATGCGGAGCGGCACGACCAGGTAACGGAAGTCCGGGGTCCCCGAGTCATCGCGACCCGCTGCCCCGGAATCGTCGCCAGCGGCCGGCCGGCTTCCGCCGTCGATCCGTCCTGGCCATCCGGCACCCCGGTGATGACTGCGGGCCGCGCGGCGCTGGTGAATTCCAGCCGGATTCCGGCCCGGCGTACTCGCGCGGCCGGCTGATTCCCCGTTCCCGCCGGGGTCGTCCGGGGCCGCCGGACCCGGGCTGGGCGAGGGCGTCGCGGCCGCGGTGAGCCCGTCCAGCAGGTAGTGCGGGCTGAAGGCGATGACCCGCTCGTCCCCCGCGAAGAGGGCGGGGACCCGCTCGACTGCCCGGGCCTGGCCCTGGCTGCCCGCCTCGATCACCACCTCGCCGTCACCGAACGCGAGCCGCACCGGGCTGCCGCGCTCGGCGACCAGCGACACCCGCCGCACGGCCTCGATGAGCGGCCCGGGCGCTACCTCGCCGCGCGAGCCGAACTCGGCGGGGAACCTCGAGGAGTACCTGAGGAACTCGCCGCCGAGCAGTCGCGTCGTCAGCCGGCGCCCCGCGCCCTCGAAGCCGATCATGCCGTCGGCCGTGTGCAGGCCCGGGCCGCCGTCCGCGCCCGGATCCTGGGGATCCCGCAGCGAGATCGCCACCCGGCCTCCCGGTCCCATCGCCCGGGCCGCGTCGGCCAGCGCCCGCGCGGGTATCAGCGCGGCTGCCCGCAGGCCCGGCCGGGCCGGGTCCCAGGACAGCCGCCGGACGGCGAGCCGGTATCGGTCGGTCGCGGCCAGCGTGATGGTGTCGCCGTCGATCTCGGCGAACACCCCGGTCAGCATGGGCAGGGTGTCATCGCGGCTGGCCGAGGTCGCGACCTGGCTGACGGCCGCCGCCAGCCGCGAGCCGTCCACGGTGCCGGCGGCCGGCGGCAGCCCGGGCAGCGCCGGGTACTCCTCCACCGCCAGCTTGACCAGCGTGAACTCGGCCGCGCCGCAGCTCAGCGCGATCGCGTCTGGCTCCGCGTGGAACTCGGCCTGGTCTCCGGCCAGGCTGCGGGTGATCTCGGCCAGCAGGCGGCCCGGCACGAGCGCGCTGCCCGGATCGGTCACCTCCGCGGCCGCCTCGAAGCGCGCGGAAACGTCATAGTCGAAGCAGGACAGCGTCAGCCCCTCCGCCGCCTCGAGGAGCATGCCGGACAGGACGGGCACGACCGGCCGTGCGGGAAGCGCGCGGGCCACCCACGCCACCGCCTCGGCGAGCGCGTCCCGCCCGATCCGGAATCTCATGCTGACGATCCTGGCATGCAGGTCCGACAATACGTTCGGACAGGCAGGCCGGACCCGGGCGGCGGTGCGCTGGCGGCGCGGCCAGGCCGCCGGGCGGCGGCGGTCAGGCCGCCGGGCGGCGGGGTCAGGTCAGGCCGGGCGGAACGGACGCCAGCGTCGTCTCGATCGCCTTGGCGAGCGCACGGGCGGACTCTGCGGTCAGCTCCACCGCCACCCGGGCCGCCGGGCCGCGGCCGGGGTTGAGGAAGTCGATGTTGAGCGTGTGCCCGGCCGGGGCGTGCACCGGATGGTCGAAGTAGACGGAGGCCTCGGTCAGGCCGAACCACCCGTCAGCCCCCTTGCCGCTGCCGGCGACCTCGATCTTCTCGGTCAGATACGTGCACATGACCCGGGACCTCCCGCTAGCTGGCCAGGTAGCGGCCGAACCATGCCCAGATCCGCTGCCAGCCGTCGTTCGCCGCCTCCGGCCGGTAGGCGGGCCGGTCGACCGCGAAGAACGCATGGCCGGCGCCGTCGTAGGTGTGGAACTCGTAGGTCTTGCCCTGCGCCTTGAGCTCCTTCTCCAGTTCCGCGGTCTGCTCCGGCGACGGGTGCTGATCCTCGGCGCCGAACAGCCCGAGCAGCGGGCAGGACAGATCCTTGGCCAGGTGGACGATGGGGCCCACCTTGAGTGGCATCCCCTCCGGCGGCGTGCCGACCACGAAGGCGCCGTAGCAGTCCACGGCCGCGTCCAGCGGCAGGCTGCACGCGGCGAGGAAGGACTGGCGGCCGCCGGAACAGTAGCCGATCACGCCGGCCTTGCCGTTCGACGTCGGCAGCGCACGCAGGTAGCTCGCGGCCCCGCCGACGTCCCCGACCAGCCGGTCGTCGGGCACGCCGCCCCGGGCCCGCGCGGCCGCGGCGGCGTCATCGGGGCTGGCCCCCGGCGCCTCCCTGACGTAGAGGTTCGGGCACAGCGCGGCGTAGCCGTGGGCCGCGAACGTCCTGGTGATCTCCTTGGTCTGCGGGTCGTAGCCCGGCATGTGATGGATCACCACCACGCTGCCGAACGGCCCGGGGCCCAGCGGCCTGGCGAGGTAACCCTCGATCACGTCTCCGCCGTGCCCGGCGAAGCCAATGGTCTCCGCCATCATCGCGTCATACATTGGGCGTCCTCTCCGCCAGCGGCCGCGACCGGTCTGCGGGGCAAGTGGTGTCCTGGTGATCAGTCCCTTATCTTGCCAGGCACCGGCCGGCCAGCCCGCCGAACCCCCGTGTACCGGGCGGGCGGGCTGAACCGGCCGCCGGATTGCGGTCGATGCCAGACTGGCCGGTGAAGTCGATGCCAGACTGGCCGGGGAAAGCGCCTGCCGTGGCGAGGCCAGGCAGTGTCGCGAAGTGCGGGAGAAAGGTGGAACCCGGTGACCTACGCAGCCGCCGAGGACCGTTACCAGCAGATCCCCTATCGGCGCTGCGGCCGCAGCGGGCTGCTGCTGCCCGAGGTGTCGCTCGGGCTGTGGCAGAACTTCGGGGACGACCGGCCGATGGACACCCAGCGGGCGATCATCCGGCGGGCGTTCGACCTGGGGGTGACGCACTTCGATCTGGCTAACAACTACGGTCCGCCGTACGGCTCGGCGGAGATCAACTTCGGCCGCCTGCTGCGCGAGGACCTGGGCCGCTACCGTGATGAGCTCATCATCTCGACCAAGGCCGGCTACGACATGTGGGCCGGCCCGTACGGCGACCACGGCTCGCGCAAGTACCTGCTGGCCAGCCTGGACCAGTCGCTGAGCCGGATGGGCCTGGACTACGTGGACATCTTCTACAGCCACCGGTTCGACCCGGACACCCCGCTCGAGGAGACGTTGGGGGCCCTGGATACGGCGGTCCGCTCGGGGAGGGCGCTGTACGCGGGCATCTCCTCGTATTCGGCCGAACGGACCACGGAGGCGGTCCGGATACTCGGCCGCATGGGCACGCCGCTGACGATCCATCAGCCCTCCTACTCGATGCTCAACCGCTGGATCGAGAGCGGATTGCTCGACGTGCTCGGCCGGGAGGGAATCGGCTGCATCGCCTTCTCGCCGCTGGCCCAGGGCGTGCTCACCGGCAAGTACGCGGGCGGCATCCCGGACGGATCGAGGGCGAGCCGGGATTCCTCGCTGCCGGCCGACCAGCTCAGCGAGCAGACGCTCGGCCACGTACGCGCCCTGGCCGGTATCGCCCGCGACCGCGGCCAGTCGCTGGCGCAGCTCGCGCTGTCCTGGGCGCTGCGCGACGAGCGCGTCACGTCGGTGCTGATCGGCGCCAGCAGCGTGGCCCAGCTCGAGGAGAACCTCGCCGCCGCGGGCCGCAGCACGTTCAGCGACGAGGAACTGGCCGCCATCGACCGTGAGGCGGTGGAGGCCGGCATCAACATCTGGGCCGCCTCCAGCGCGCATTAGGCCGCCTCGCGGGCGGCAGTGCACCCAGCTCCGCCCCGCCCTCAGCTCCGCCCGCCCTCAGCGCACCGACGCCGTCGATCTGCCATCGTTCGACCGCACGAGCCAGGCCGGGCATCGATGCGGCAGTGCCGAAGATGCCTGATGGCGGTCCACCCGCGTATTGCCTGCTCACCGCGGGCGTCAAAGCGCGGATCGACAACCCGGGCGGCCGGGCCGCGGGCATCTTATCCGGGCCCGCCCGGCCGGCGCTCGATCCCCGGCCCCGGTGATTGCCGCGGCCGGGGACTGTCAGTACCCAGCGAGAGAATTAATTTGCCCGGTTCGTATCGTCAGGAATATCCTTGAGTTGCTCAACGGTTGACTGGCTCAGAGGCACCGAGAGGAGGCACCCCGTGTGCGGACATCCAGATCGCGACCAGCTGGATGCCGACATCGGTGACGCCTTCAGCGAGTTCTTCGGGCAGATCATGGAGAGCTTCGAGACGGTCGCCCGGCGCTTCTCGCTGCCACCGTTCTGCGTCAAGGCGCTGCACATGCTCGGCGCGCCGATGGCGATGAAGGAGCTCGGGCGGCGGTTCCACTGCGACCCGTCGTTCGTCACCGCCATAGCCGACATGCTTGACACCCACGGGCTCGGCCGGCGGGAGCCGGATACCCGGGACCGCCGGATCAAGCACCTCTGACTGACCCGGCAAGGGACTCGAGCTCCGCGAGCGGGTCGAGCGGGAGACTGCTTGCCTGGATGCCGTGGACCGGCGCGCTCGACGCCAGCGAGCGCGAGTGCCTGCTCGGCCTGCTGCGCAAGATGATCAGGGCCGAGAGCGAGCGACGCTCCGGGGCCACCGCACCCGGCAGCGGGCCGGACAGCGCGACCGTCCGGGACGGCCGCACAGGAGACGAGGCCGATTCACCCGGCACTGTCCATGACACCCCGCCGGCCACGACCGGGGGACACCGCGCGGGGGAGGTGACGCGAGAACCCACTCCGGCCACGTCCAGCGGCCGCTAAGCAGGACCGTTCCCGAGAAGCGGGCCGCGAGTCGTCACCGCGAAGCCGTTCGGCCATCGCAATTCCGTTTCACAGCTTCGACGTGCCTGGCAGATCATCCGCCAGGGCGCTGGTGAACTACGTCCTTCAGCAAGGAGATCCCATGTCCACCGCACAATCCGCGACCGGGCGCGCGGGCCCAGCCCGGAGTGACCGCGGCCGGGCCCGCCCAGCGCCATCTCGGCCTGGCGCTCGTCGTCATCGCCACCGCGCAGCTGATGGTGGTGCTCGACGCGACGATCGTGAACGTCGCGCTGCCGCACATCCAGACCGCGCTCGGCTTCTCCGGCTCCGGCCTGGAGTGGGTCGTCAACGCCTACGCCCTGACCTTCGGCGGGTTGCTGCTGCTCGGCGGCCGGGCCGGGGACATCCTCGGCCGGCGCCGGGTGTTCATCGCCGGCATCCTGCTGTTCTCGGCTGGCCTCGCTGCTCGGCGGGTTCGCCACCACGCAGGCCTGGCTGCTGGCCGCCCGCGCGATCCAGGGGGTCGGCGGTGCCATCGTCGCCCCGGCGGCGCTGTCCCTGGTCACCACCACCTTCCCGGAGGGCCCGCCGCGCAACCGGGCGATGGGCGTGTACGCGGCGATGAGCATCGGCGGCGCCGCGGTCGGCCTGCTCGCCGGCGGCCTGCTCACCAGCTACCTGTCCTGGCGCTGGGTGTTGTTCGTCAACGTGCCGATCGGCATCGGCGGTCGCGCTGGCCGCGCCGCTGGTGCTGGGGACGTCGGAAGCGGCTCCGCGGCCGGTTCGACCTGCCCGGCGCGATCACCGGCACCCTCGGCCTCGCCGCCCTGGTCTACGGACTGTCCAACGCGGCCCCGAGCCCGGGCAGGCTAACTCGCACTGGGGTGACGCCAAGGTCACGGTTCGCTGCTCGCCTCGGTGGTGCTGCTGGCCGCGTTCCTCATCATCGAGGCGCGCAGCAAGCATGCGCTGATGCCGCTGCGGATCTTCCGCAACCGGGACCGGTCGGCCGCCAACCTGATCATGCTGTGCGTCGGCACCGCGATGTTCGGGATGTTCTTCTTCCTGACCGTCTTCGTGCAGGAGGTCTGGGGCTACAGCGCGCTGAAGACCGGCGTCGCTTACCTGCCGATGGTCGGCCATGATCATGGCTGATGGCCGGGCGTCAGCGCCCAGCTGGTCACCCGGATCGGCGCCCGGCCGCTGCTGCTGGCCGGGTCGGCGATCGGCGCGGGCGGCATGTTCTGGCTGTCCCGGATCACCGAGCACAGCACGCTACGCCGGCGGCCTGCTCGGCCCGATGCTGGTCACCGCGGCCGGCCTGGGCATGCTGTTCATGCCGTTGACCCTCGTCGCCCTGTCCAAGGTCGGGGACCGGGACGCGGGGCTGGCCGCGAGCCTGCCCAACGTCGGCCAGCAGGTCGGCGGCGCGATCGGGCTGGCCGTGCTCGGCACCGTGGCCTGGACCGCGGTGGCGAACAGCGTCAAGAGCCAGGTCACCGCGCTCAGCGCGGCGGCGGCGAAGGCCGGCCACCCGGTGCACGCGCAGGCGGGCGCCTCGGTGCCTCGGGCCATCTACGACCACGCGCTGGCCTACGGCTTCTCCCGCGGGTTCCTGGTCTCGTCCGGGATCGCCCTGCTCGCCCTGATCGTGACGATCGCAATGATCCGGGTGACCCGCGAGGACCTGGCGGGCGTTCAGAGCCCGATGATGGCCGAGTCCGGCGCGGCGGCGGCCGTGGCCGAGGCCGGAGCCGACCTGATGGCGGCTGAGACCGGCCGGGCCGTGTCCGACACCGGTGATCGGGCGACCTGACCGGTCGCTGCCTCGATCGTGGCGCATGTGCGGATCCTCGATGACCGCCATGCGCCACGATCATGTCTGCCCGGCTAGCCGGCCTGCAGAGCCTCCTCGCGAGTCGGCGGATCGGCGCCAGGCCGCTCGCAGGTCAGCGCGGCAACCAGGACCGCCCAGTCGACAGCCGCAGTGACATCGCCGGGGGTGATACGGCCGAGCGCCGTATCCGCGTCCCGGCCGGCGATCCCGGGCGCCTGGGACACGCCAGCCGCAGCGGGTGCCGAGGACGGCGGCAACGTCGGGGGGCGCGGAGGAAACGCCGTCCGCGCCGAGCAGGCCACGCCGCCACAGCGCGTCGAGCAGTCCCGCGCAGAACGCATCTCCGGCCCCCACGGTGTCCGCGACCCGGACGGGCCTGGCGGGCCGCCGGACCTCGGTCCCGTCCGGGGCCAGGGCGTAGGCTCCGCCGGCGCCCAGCGTGATCACGACGAGGCGCGGCCCGAGCCGCTGCCAGGCTCGCGCCACGACCTCGCGACTGGCGCCGGGATACAGCCAGCCGGTGTCCTCCTCGCTGGCCTTGACTACGTGCGCCAGGCGGAATCTGGCGTTCGACCCGGGCCACCTCCTCGGCGCGCCGGGCGGCGAGGCCGGGCCGGATGTTCGGGTCGATGCTGATCGTCACCCCGCCCCGAACGCGTTCGGCGGCCAGCAGGTCCTCCACCGCCCGGGCTCCGGGGGGCAGCGCCAGGGCCAGCGATCCGGCGTGCAGCGCCCTGACGTCCGGCGCGAGCACGCCGGGAAGCTCGCCGCGGCGCCACTGCCAGTCCGCGGTGCCCTGGACGTAGAAGGAGTACGCTGCCTGGCCAGCGCCGTCGAGGCTGGCGAGCGCCAGCGTGGTCGGCTCGGCGGCCCGCACCACGTCCCGCAGCGAGACGCCGTTCCCGGCCAGATGCTTCGTCAGCTGGCCGCCGAGGGCATCGGTGCTGACCCTGGCGAGCATCGAGCAGGGTACGCCGAGCCGGGCCAGTCCCACCGCCACGTTCGCCGGGCTGCCGCCCGGGTGCGCCCGGTACCGCCCGCCGCCCTCGTCCACGAGATCGATGAGAGCCTCGCCGGCCACCGTGATCACGTGTCCTCCCACAGCCGCAGCGCCAGGGCTTGCTGCCCCGGCTGACCTGGTCAGTCCGGCGCGGCCGCGAGCGCGAACGCCTCGGCTCCCGCGCGCCAGGTCCGGTCGAGGTCTGATCCGTCCGGGTAGCGGCGATCAAGTTCCAGGATGACCATCCCGTGCGCAAATGACCACATTGCCTGGGCCAGGAAGGGATCACCGGCGGCCAGCAGCCACGGCTCTCCGGCCCAGTCTTCCAGACCGGGGGTCAGCTCGCCGCGGGGCAGCTGCCCGGAGGTCGCCAGCCGGTACAGGTTGGGCCGGGCCAGGCACTCGGCCCGGTAGGCCGCGAGCAGGCCTGCCACGGCCTTTGCCCCCGGCCACGCCTCGGGGCCGCCGACCGCCCGGTGCAGGGCCTCGCCTATCTCGGCCAGGCCTACCTCGATGAGCGCTACTTCCACCGCGTGCTTGCCGGGCAGGTGCTTGTAGAGGGATGGGGCGCGGATGCCGAGAGCCTGGCCGAGGCGGCGCATGGTGAGCGCGTCCCGGCCCTCGTTCTCGAGGAGTTCCCGGGCGGCCGCGATGATCTGTGCGGCGCGCCGCGGATGCTGGCGCGGCTCGGGCCGGGTGAGTGTCACGGGTCTGGCCGGGCGCGGCGGGTCAGGACGCCGTCTCGAGGCGGAAGACCGGGTGCTTGTGCGCGATCTCCCGGATCTGGTCGTCGGCTGAGTCCGGCCCGACGCCGTCGAAAAAGACGCCCACCTCCGCCTTCCAGCGCCGCAGGTAGCCGCGCAGCACGGCGACCTTGTCGCCATCGTGAACCTCGTAGCCGCGGTAGTGCTGGCGCTTCTTGCCGAGCAGCAGATCGAGCTTGCCGTCGTCGGCCCGGACGTTGCGCACCCACTCGGTCTCGCCGCGCGGTGAGACCAGGTACTGGCCGCCGCCCAGCGACAGCAGGTTGACGGGCGTCCTGCGGGGCAGGCCTGACTTGCGGCCGCGGACCTCGAGGACGCGACTGCCCAGGACGCTGAAGCCGGCCCGGGTGAGGCTGGCTACGATCTTGTTGAAGACGTTCTGGGTGAACCACCCGGGCTTGCGGTAATGCGGCTCCGGCATCGCGTCTCCCTCTCCGAGGTGGCTAACGGCGTTAGCCTGATCACCCAGTATGGCTAACATTGTTAGCCTCGTCAAGTCCCGCCCTCCTGGGCACCTTGACACGGTGCGGCCGTCGTGAGTCCAGTCCTTGGACATCGTTGTCATGCCGCGCGACGGCCCGGCCCGGAGCCGCTGCGAACCTGGGGCCCGCCCGGAGGTCCGGGATGCGCTAGGTCACGGGGGTACACGTGAGCGAGGCCGGGCCGGTCGGGCCGGGACCGACTCAGCCCCGGCGGTCCTACCGCGGAGCGAGGATCGCGGCGTTCCGCGGCGGCGGCCGACGGGAACCGGTACCCGCCCGGACAGGCGCGGGCTCCCGTCCCGGCCGGCGGAGCCGCCCGGTGGGAACCGGTACCCGCCCGGACAGGCGCGGGCTCCCGTCCCGGCCGGCAGAGCGCCCGGGCCGACGGCGATCATCAGCCGGAAGACGCCGATCACCTGCTAGAAGGGCCGGGCCGCCGGAGGAAGTGCCCAGCCTCACCTAGGGGGTGCGGTCGGTCCGCCGATGCGGACCGGATATCTCTGCTCCCGCGACAGGACTCGAACCTGTAACCTGCCGGTTAACAGCCGGACGCTCTGCCGAATTGAGCTACGCGGGATCAGCCGACACGATGACAGGCGACGATCCTGCCGGAACCCCGCACCATCCGCGTCGCGGTCAAGCGTAGCGCATACCGCGAGGTCCTTGCCTAGGCGCAGGCAGCACGGCTGGCACGCGCGTTACCAGGAGTACCAGCTCCGGTATGGGGAAGTGTGTTCGCAACAGCACTCAGGTGAGAGAAGGCGCCACATGCGGTACCGATTTTCGTTCCTCACGGGCTTCGTGACGGGCTACGTCGTCGGCACGCGAGCGGGACGGGAGCGTTACGAGCAAATGAAGAAGCTCGCGCGCCAGGCGGCCGACAATCCGGCCGTCCAGCAAGCGGCCGGGGCCGCCGCCGCCCAGACCAGCAGCCTGGCCAAGACCGCCACGGCCAAGGTCACGGACAAGGTACAGCAACGCGCACCGGGACTTGCCGACGCAGCGCGGAAGGCCGGCGAGCGGCTGCCGAACTTGCGGGGCAGAGCCGAGACCGGCCCGGCCGGCAACGGCGTGTCGCCCATTCCCGCTCCCAGCAGCCCGGCCGAGAACTGACCACGCCCGGCGGCCGGTCAGCAACTGACCACGCCCGGCGGCCGGTCAGCAACTGACCACGCCCGGCGGCCGGTCAGCAACTGACCACGCCCGGCGGCCGGTCAGCAACTGACCACGCCCCGCGGCCGGTCAGCAACTGGCCACGCCCGGCGGCCGGTCAGCAACTGACCGCCTGGCGGGCTGGTCCGCGGCTGGCCCGCCGGGGTGCAGGTGCGGCCGCGCCCCGGTCACCCAGCCGGCGGTGCGGTCGCCCGGGAGCGTCCGGGCGACGGCACGCGGCTAGTGATCACCTCCGTGACCGGCCGATCTGACCGGCAAGCCGGGGCGGAAGGGCAGCAGGCGCTTAGTCCAGGTACTCGCGCAGCCTCTGGGCGCGGCTCGGGTGGCGCAGCTTGGCCAGGGTCTTGGACTCGATCTGGCGGATGCGCTCCCGGGTGACGCCGAATTCCCGGCCGACTTCCTCCAGCGTCCGCGGGTGACCGTCGGTCAGCCCGAACCGCAGCTGGATGATGGTCTGCTCCCGGCGGCCCAGCGTGTCCAGGATCTCCTCCAGCTGGTCCTGCAGCATGATGAACGCCGCGGCCTCGATCGGCACCACGGCGTCGGCATCCTCGATGAAGTCCCCGAGATCGGAGTCTTCCTCGCCGATCGGCGACTGCAGCGAGACCGGCTCCTGCGCGACGCGCCGGATCTCGGCCACGCGCTGCGGCCCGATGCCCATCTCGGCGGCGATCTCGGCGACGGTCGCCTCCCGGCCCAGGTCCTGGTGCAGCTGGCGCTGCACCCGGGCGAGCTTGTTGATGGTCTCCACCATGTGCACCGGGATGCGGATTGTCCGCGCCTGATCCGCGATGGCGCGGGTGATGGCCTGCCGGATCCACCAGGTGGCGTAGGTGGAGAACTTGTAGCCCTTGGTGTAATCGAACTTCTCCACCGCGCGGATCAGCCCGAGGTTGCCCTCCTGGATCAGGTCCAGGAAGATGAGCCCCCGCCCGATGTACCGCTTGGCGATCGACACCACCAGCCTGAGGTTCGCCTCGATCAGCCGCTGCTTGGCCGCCGTGCCGTCGGCCGCGAGCTGCTCCAGGTCGGCGCGCGCCTGGGCCGGGCCGAAGCTGGGCATCCCGCGCAGCTTCTCCTCGGCGAACAGCCCGGCCTCGATGGACTTGGCCAGCTCCACTTCGTCTTCCGCGGTGAGCAGCGGGACCCGGCCGATCTCGCGCAGGTAGATGCGGACCAGGTCGCTGGGTGATGCGCGCCGGCTCGCGTCGGGGTCACCTCTGCGCAGCTCCTCCGCGTCGTCGGCGGGCGCGTCGAGCAGCTCCACGCCCTCGTCCGCGAGCAGCCGCAGCACGCCGTCAACGGCATCGGGCGGAAGGTCGGGGAGGTCGATCGCGGCCGCGATGTCAGCCATGGTGACCCCGCCGCGTTCCCTTCCCAGGGCAACAAGGTCGGTCACCTGATCGGCCGAGAGCGGTCCGCTGGGCAGCACCGTAAGGCTCACGCAGACCAGTGTGCCCCGTAACGATGCGGTCACGGGGGACCCAATTTTGTCACCTTGACGCCAGTAACGCCGGGACGCTCCGGCCAGATAGAGGTGCCCGGGCCGGGTCTGGCCAGAACCTACAGCGCTCCGGAGGCCCGGTCCATGAGCACCTTCCGCCGCTGCTCGAGCCCGATCAGATCCCCGAACAGCCGGTTGTACTCGGCCTGCGCCGCCACCGGGTCCATCCGCTGCAGCCGCGACTTGACCCCGGAGATCTGCCGGCTGACGGCCAGCTCCTCGACCCGGGCCAGGACCGCGGACACGTAGCGGGCGTCCGGCTCGCCGTCCGCGCCGGGAGTCCGCAACGACTCCACGGCCAGCTGGGTCACCAGGGTCCGGGCCTGCTCGTCCGGCGCCGCCTCACGCAGGTCCCTGGCCCACTCCCCGCCGCCCGGCGTCGTGCCGGCCCGGACGGTGCCGTCCTGGTTCTCACCGCTCCACCCGCCGCGCTCGCAGATCAGCCGGAAGACCACCGCGTGGGCGGGCACCGTGAATGAGTCCGCGCCCAGGGCCGCGAACCCCGGCCCGCACAGCCCCGGGCGCTGCACGGCCAGCTTGAGCGCCTCGCGTTCCACCTGCACGACCGGGTCGCGCGGATCGTAGGGCGCGCCGCCGTTGCCGGCCTGCCCCGGGCCCGGCCAGCCGCCCGGACCGGCCGGCCCGGTCCGGCGTCCTGCTCCGGCGCGCCGCCGGGCCAGCGGCCGGCGACCCGCTGGCCGCCCGGCGGGGCCTGCCGTGAGATCCTGACCTGGCCGGGTCCCGCGTGCTCGCGGACCCGGTCCAGCACGAACTGCTCGTCCATGATGCCGAGCCAGCGGTCCAGGCTGATCGCGTACTGCTGCCGGTGACCCCGGTCCTTGATCCGCGCCACGATCGGGGCGGCCGCGTCGAGCGCGGCCAGGCGGCCCTCGATCGTGTCGAGGTCAAACTGGCGCAGCTCGGTGCGGATGGCGAACTCGAACAGCGGGACGCGCCGGGCGATCAGGTCCCGCACCGCCGCGTCCCCGCGGGCCAGCCGCAGGTCGCACGGATCGAGCCCGTCGGGCTGCACGGTGACGAAGGTCTGGGTGACGAACTTGTCTTCCATGCCGAACGCGCGCAGCGCGGCCCGCTGGCCCGCGGCATCGCCGTCGAACGTGAAGATGACCTCGCCGCGGAACTCGCTGGCGTCCATCAGCAGCCGCCGCAGGATCCTGATGTGCCCGTCGCCGAACGAGGTGCCCGACGTCGCGACCGCGGTCGGCACGCCCGCCAGGTGGCAGGCCATCACGTCGGTGTAGCCCTCCACGATGACCGCCTGGCGGCGGTGCGCGATCTCCCGTTTGGCCAGGTCCGCGCCGTACAGCACCGAGCTCTTCTTGAACAGCGGGGTCTCCGGCGTGTTCAGGTACTTGGGGCCGTCGTCATGCTCGGCGAGCTTGCGCGCGCCGAAGGCGATCACGTCGCCGGTCAGGTCCCTGATCGGCCACATCAGCCGGCCGCGGAACCTGTCCACGGGCCCGCGCCTGCCCTCCCGGGCCAGCCCCGCGGTCAGCAGCTCGGCGTCGGTGAAGCCGCGGCCGCGCAGGTGGCCGGTGAGCGCCTCCCATGCGCCGGGCGCGTATCCGACGCCGAATTCCTCCGCCTGCTCGGTGTCGAAACCCCGGGACGCGAGGAACTCGCGCCCGAACGCGGCGTCGGCGGACCCGAGCCGTTCGGCATAAAAATCGGCCGCGGCCTTGTGCGCGGCGATCAGCCTCCGGCGCTGGCTCTGGTCCTGGCCGGGCACGTGGCCGCCCTGCTCGTAACGGAGCTCGACGGCCGCCCGGGCGGCCAGCCGCTCGACCGCCTCGGCGAACGACAGGCCATCGACCTTCTGCACGAACGAGATGACGTCGCCGCCCTCGGAGCAGCTGAAACAGTAGAAGAGTCCCCGGCCTGGGGTGACGTTGAACGAGGGCGTCTTCTCGTCGTGGAACGGGCACAGGCCCTTGAGCGAGCCGCCGCCCGCGTTGCGCAGCTGCAGGTACTCCCCCACGACCTCATCGATGGGCGAGCGCTCGCGAACCGTGGCGATGTCCTCGTCGCGGATCCGCCCAGCCACGTCCGCCGCCGCCCCTTCCCGCCCGCGCCCGTCTTGGTCGCGGCGAGTCTAGTCCTTACTGCCGTCAGAATCCGGGCTCTGCGGAGCACGATGCCAACCGGGGCGCTGGTGGGCGTCGTGACAAAACGGCGAGTACGGGAACACAGGGAACGGCGGCCCGGCCATCAAGGCGAGGCTGCACTCGCCGATCGGCCCGATGGCAGATAGTGACAGCGACATCGTGCTCCGCCGGCAACGGCAACAACCGGATCCGGCAGATCGCGGGCTGACCTCGTCCCCGGTGCCCCGCTCGCGGTGATACCGTCGCCCGGGTGCGCGGGCGCCTGGTGCTGTGGGACATCGACTACACGCTGATCGACGCCGGCGGCCTCAGCCGGAACCTGTACGGCGTGGTGTTCTCCGAGCTGTTCGGGCGGCAGCTGGCGGAGGTCGCCCCGATGGCCGGGCGGACCGACCGGGCCATCATCGCGGACACGCTGGCCCGGGCGGGGATCGCTGAGCCCGGGCGGCACGTGGACGCGTTCATCCGGCGGCCTCGCCGCGCAGGCGCCACGGTTCGGCGAGCAGGTCAGGACCGGCGGCCGCGTGCTGCCCGGCGCCGCGGAGGCGCTCACCGCGGTCGCCGCGGCCGGCCGCTGCGCGGGACCGGCGGCCTGGTGGTCCAGTCCGTGCTCACCGGCAACATCCGGCCGCTGGCCGAGGTGAAGCTGGGCGCGCTGGGCCTGGCCGGCCACCTCGATCTGGACGTCGGCGCCTACGGCGACAGCGCACGAGGAGCGGGCCGAGCTGGTCGCGGCTGGCCCGCAGCGCCGCCGCGGCGGCGTACCGGGCGGACTTCGGCGGCGAGGCCACCGTGGTCATCGGCGACACGCCGTTCGACGTGCGGGCCGCGCTGGCCAGCGGGGCCCGGGCGGTCGCGGTGGCCACCGGCGGGTCCACGGCCGGCGAGCTCGCCGCGGCCGGCCCGCACGCGGTGCTGCCCGACCTGGCCGACACCGGCGGCGTGCTCGCCGCCGTCTTCGGCGTCGCCGCATGATCAGCCTGACGCAGGATGCCCGCGTGACCAGGCTCGGCGCCCGGCCCGGCGTCGGTGCCGCCGCGGTCAGACGTCACAGGTCCGCAGCGGGACGCCGGGGTCGGCGAGCCGGGCCGAGGTCCGGCCTGCTGCCCGCGGCCCCGGCCCGGATCAGCGCCTGGATGTCGTCGTTGACGTCCCACACGTTGACGTTCATCCCGGCCACCACGGTCCCGCCGGCGAGCCAGAACGCGATGAACTCCATCGGACCCGACGTCGCCGCGGTAGACGACCTGGTCGTAGCGGCCCGGCTCGGGCAGCCCGGCGGCCTCCATGCCCAGGTCGTACTGGTCGCTGAAGAAGTACGGCACCGGGTCGTAGGTCGGACGTCCGGGCCGAGCATGGAGCGCGCCGCGGCCGGGCCGCCGGCCAGCGCGTTCGCCCAGTGCTCCACCCGCACCCGGCGGCCGAGCAGCGGGTTGAACGCGTTCGACCACGTCCCCGGCCGCGTAGATGTCCGGGTCCGAGGTGCGCAGCGCCGCGTCGGCCACGATGCCGTTGCTGACCTCCAGCCCGGCCGCCTGCGGCCAGGCCGGCGTTCGGCACGACGCCGATCCCGACGACGCGTGGTCGGCGGGCAGCTCGGCGCCGGCCGGAGGTGACCACGGCCTGCAGCCGGCCGCCGGCGCCGCGGAACTCGGCGCACGCCCTCGCCGAACCGGAACGTCACCCCGTGCTCGCAGGTGCAGGCCGGCGAACACGGCGCCGAGCTCCGGGCCGATCGAGGCGTGCAGCGCGCCGGGCGCGGGCTCGGCCACGGTCACCTCGCAGCCGTGCCTCGCGCGCCGCCGCCGCCGTCTCCAGGCCGATCCAGCCGGCCCCGGCGATGACCACGTTGCCGCCGCCGCGGAACGCGGCGGCCAGCCGCTCGCAGTCCGCCACCGATGCGCAGGTACCGCACGCCGTCCAGGTCGCCGCCGGGCACGTCCAGGCGGCGCGGCGAGGCGCCGGTGGTGATCAGCAGCTTGTCGTAGCTGCACGGTGCTGCCGCCGGCCAGCTCCACCCGGCGGGCGGCGCGGTCGATGCCGCGCGGCGGTCACGCCGAGCCGCAGGTCCACGTCGTGCCCGGCGTACCAGCCTGCGTCGTGCACGTAGATCGAGGACCTCTCGTCCCGGCCGAGCAGGTAGCCCTTGGACAGCGGCGGCCGCTCGTAGGGAAGCTCCGGCTCGTCGCCCGAGCAGCACGATCTCGCCCGCCGAAGCCCGTCCTCGCGCAGCGTCTCGGCCGCCTTGGCTCCGGCCAGGCTCGCGCCCACGATCACGTAGCTCGGCCCTGCGGGCATCGGGATCTTCCTTTCCCAGGATCACCGGCACAGCCGCCGGTGCCAGGCGATGGCGGACGTGTCGGTGAGCGAGGCGACCTGGTCTACCACGACGCGGCGCCGCTCCCGGCCGAACCGGCCGCCGCCCAGGCCGGCCGCAGCACCGGGTCCAGCGTCCCCGGCGCGCCCGCCTCGATCGCGGCGGCCAGCTCGGCGACCAGGTCGCGCTCGGCGGCCTGCGCCGCGGCGGCCCCGGCCCGGCTCATCACGTAGCAGCGCGGTCACGCCCTTGAGCAGGGCGCATTCCAGCCGCTGGACGCGCGGCACGACGAGGTCCGCGCCGTACCTGGTGAGCCGGGCCGCGGCCCGCCGACGCCGCGAGCGTCGCCGCCTGGGCGGCCTGGCAGAACCGGCCGATCAGGTCGCTGGTCAGGTTCTTCAGCGCGGCCAGCGACCGCGGGCCGCCGTCGAAGTCGGCCGGCCAGCAGTCCAGCCCGAGCAGCCCGCCGAACACCTCGGCGAGCTCGTCGGCGGTCACCGTGCCCGGGTCGCAGTAGGCGGTCGCGGTGAGCTCGGCTACCGCCTGCCGCTCGGCCGGATCGCGCAGCGCGGGCCAGCGTGATCAGGCCGGCCTGCAGCCCGTCCTCCAGGTCGTGCACCGAGTAGGCCACGTCGTCGGCCCAGTCCATGACCTGCGCCTCCAGGCAGACCCGCCCGGGCGGCGCGCCGCGCCGGATCCAGTCGAACGCCTCGGCGTCCTCGCGCGTAGGCGCCGAACTTGGCCGTGCCGGCCGGCCCGTCCCCGGCCAGCCACGGGTACTTGAGGGTGGCGTCCAGGGTGGCCCGGGTCAGGTTGAGGCCGGCCCCGGGCACCTTGGTCTCCAGCCGGGTGAGCAGGCGCAGGCTCTGCGCGTTTCCCTCGAACCCGCCGCAGCCGGCGGCGAGCACGGCCAGCGCCGCCTCGCCGTTGTGCCCGAACGGCGGGTGGCCGAGGTCGTGCGCCAGGCAGGCCGCGTCCACCAGGTCGGGGTCGCAGCCGAGCGCGGCGGCCCAGCTCGCGCCCGATCTGCGCGCATTCCAGCGAGTGGGTGAGCCTGGTGCGCGGGAAGTCGCCTGCGCCGACGGACACGACCTGGGTCTTGGCGGCCAGCCTGCGCAGCGCGGAGCTGTGCAGCACCCGGGCCCGGTCCCGCTCGAAGCATGCCGCGGCCGCTGCGCTTGGGCGGCTCGGCCACCCAGCGCTCGGCGCGGCGGTCGCCGTAGCCGGAGTCGCGTAGCTCACCTGCCTGGCGCGCCGGCGGCGCACGGCACCGCATCACCTGCTGTCGCTGCCGACCGCGGTCTCGGCGCGAGCACCGCGGCCCGGCCGGCCTCCAGCCTGGCCACCGGGACGCGGAACGGCGAGCAGGACACGTAGTCGAGCCCGGCCTGGTGGAAGAAGTGCACCGAGTCCGGGTCGCCGCCGTGCTCGCCGCAGACGCCGATCTTGAGGCCCGGCCGCGCGGCCCGGCCCTCCTCGACGGCGATGCGCACCAGGCGGCCCACGCCGTCGGCGTCGATCGTCTCGAACGGTGACACACCGAAGATGCCCAGGTCGATGTAGCGGCTGAAGAACGCGCCCTCCACGTCGTCGCGGGAGAAGCCCCAGCCCATCTGGGTCAGGTCGTTGGTGCCGAAGGAGAAGAACTCGGCCGCCTCGGCGATCTCGCCCGGCGGTGAGCGCCGCCCTCGGCACCTCGATCATGGTGCCGATCAGCGTGTGCACGCTGGTGCCGGTCTCCGCGGCCACCTCGGCGAGCACCTTCTCGGCCTCCTCGCGGGCGATCTCCAGCTCCTGCACGGCGCCGACCAGCGGGATCATGATCTCCGGGTGCGGGTCGCCGCCGGCCTGCCTGCGGTCGGCCGCGGCGTCGCGCGATCGCCCGCACCTGCATGGCGAACAGGCCGGGGATGACCAGGCCGAGCCGGACACCGCGCAGGCCGAGCATCGGGTTCTGCTCGTGCAGCCTGCGCACCGCGTCCAGCAGCTTGCGGTCCTGTGTCGGTCGCGTCGTCGCCGGCCAGCGCCACCTTGACCGACAGCTCGGTGAGGTCGGGCAGGAACTCGTGCAGCGGCGGGTCGATCAGCCGGATGGTGACCGGCAGGCCGTCCATCGCCTCGAGGATCTCCACGAAGTCGCCGCGCTGCAGCGGCTCCAGGGCGTCGAGCGCGGCCTGCCTGGCCCGCGTCGTCGCTCGGCCAGGATGAGCCGCTCGACGAGCTGGCGGCGCTCGCCCAGGAACATGTGCTCGGTGCGGTCAGGCCGACGCCGCCGGCGCCGAACCGGCGGGCCCGGGCGCAGTCCTCGCCGGTGTCGGCGTTCGCCCGCACGCCGAGGCGGCGCCGCGCGTCCGCGTGCCCGATGATCTGGTGCACGGCCTGCGACCAGCTCGCCGGCGTCGGCCGAGGCCGGGGTCGAGCTTGCCCTCGAAGTACTGCACGACCTGCGAGGAGACGACCGGCACCTCGCCCAGGTAGACGGCGCCGCTGGACCCGTCGATGGAGATCACGTCGCCCTCGCTGACGGTGACGCCGCCGGGCGCGGTGAACCGGCCCGCCTTGGTGTCCACGTCCAGCTCGTCGGCACCGCACACGCAGGTCTTGCCCATGCCGCGGGCCACCACGGCGGCGTGGCTGGTCTTGCCGCCCCGGCTGGTCAGGATGCCCTGCGAGGCGATCATGCCGTGCAGGTCGTCGGGGTTGGTCTCCCGCCGGACCAGGATGACCTTCTCGCCCCGGCCGGCCAGCTCGACCGCGCGGGCCGAGTCGAACACGGCCTTGCCGACGGCGGCGCCGGGCGAGGCGCTGATCCCGGTGGTGATCTTGGTGACGCCGCCGCTCGGCGTCGAACCTGGGGAACATGAGCTGGGCGAGCTGCGCGCCGGTCACCCGGGTGAGCGCCTCGTCCTCGTCGATCAGGCCCTGCGCGATCAGCTGGGTGGCGATCCGGAACGCGGCGGCCGCGGTGCGCTTGCCCACCCGGGTCTGCAGCATCCACAGCTTGCCGCGCTCGATGGTGAACTCGATGTCGCACAGGTCGCGGTAGTGGTTCTCCAGCGTCTGCCATGATGTCCATGAGCTGGTCATAGGACGCCTTGTCGATCTGCTCCAGATCCTGCAGCGGGACCGTGTTGCGGATGCCGGCCACCACGTCCTCGCCCTGCGCGTTCTGCAGGTAGTCGCCGTAGACGCCCTGCTGGCCGGTGCCGGGGTCGCGGGTGAAGGCGACGCCGGTGCCGGAGTCCATGCCCAGGTTGCCGAACACCATCGCCACCACGTTGACCGCGGTGCCGAGGTCGGCGGGAATCCGCTCCTGCCGCCGGTACAGGATGGCCCGGTCGGCGTTCCACGACTCGAACACGGCGCCGATCGCCAGGTCCATCTGCTCGCGCGGCTCCTGCGGGAAGTCGCGCCCGGCGTGCTCGCGCACGATGCCCTTGAACGTCTCGACCAGCTCGCTCAGGTCGCCGGCGTCGAGGTCGAGGTCGTTCTTGGTGCCCTTGGCCTGCTTGGCCTCCTCGATGGCGTGCTCGAAGGCCTCGCC
Organism: uncultured Actinomycetes bacterium; assembly: GCA_963795575.1. Lineage (GTDB taxonomy): Bacteria > Actinomycetota > Actinomycetes > Streptosporangiales > Streptosporangiaceae > PALSA-505. Next base: position 89,510 of record CAWCII010000023.1, read on the forward strand.
GTCGATGCCGAGCACCGTCTTGCCGAACATCTGGATCAGCCGGCGGTAGGAGTCCCAGGCGAACCGCTCGTTGCCCGCCTGCTTGGCCAGGCCGTGCACGGACTCGTCGGACAGGCCGATGTTCAGGACGGTCTCCATCATGCCCGGCATGGAGAACTTCGCCCCGGACCGGACGCTGACCAGCAGCGGGTCGGCCGGGTCGCCGAGCTTGCGGCCCATCGCCTGCTTCCAGCGCCGCGCAGGTGGGCCGGTTACCTCGTCGTCCAGGCCCTCGGGCATGGCGCCGCTGTCCAGGTAGTGGCGGCAGGCATCGGTGGTGATCGTGAAGCCGGGCGGTACCGGCAGGCCGAGGTTGGTCATCTCGGCAAGGTTGGCGCCCTTGCCGCCCAGCAGATCCCGTAGATCCCTGTTGCCTTCGGTGAAGTCGTAGACGAGCTTGGCCACTGCACGTTCTCCTCGCGACGCCGCCGCGTGCTGCGGCCCGGCGCCAGTCTGAAATGGTCTGTCCGCAGCCTGGTGAATCCATGACGACTCTACCGGCCAGCGTTCCCGCGAAGGGAGCCAGCACGCACGCTGGCCGGCTTTCCGGCACCGGGAGACGCCCGCCGGATCGCCGGCTCCGCCAGGTGGAGAAAAGCCTGGCGCAGAGAAAAGCCGCCGCCGGGTAGAGAAATGCCAACTGCCGGGTAGAGAAAATCCTGGACCAGCTCGTCGCCTCCTTCGCGGCGGGCACCCTGGGCTCGGCGCTGATGTTTCGCCGGGTTCGGCCTGATCGTGGTGCTCGCGCCGCCGGCCAGCACGCGCTGCGCGGGCCGCTGGCCGGCGCGCGCCGCTCTGGCTGGTGGAAGCGAGCAAGGCCTGGCTGAACCCGCCGTTCCGCCTCGTGCCCCGATTTCCGGCTGGCGGTCAGCTGGCAGCGCAAATCAGATGCGGGTGCGGCTCTACGTCCGGACCCGGCTGCGGGCCGGCGGTCAGCAGTCGGCGAGCCGTTCGGCCAGGTACGACTCGACGGCCGCGATGCCCACCCGCTCCTGCTTCATCGAGTCCCGCTCCCTGACCGTCACCGCCTGGTCGTCCAGCGTGTCGAAGTCGACCGTGACGCAGTACGGCGTGCCGATCTCGTCCTGGCGGCGGTACCGGCGGCCGATCGCGCTCGCGTCGTCGAAGTCGGTGTTCCACCGCTTGCGCAGGGCCGCGGCGAGGTCGCGGGCCTTGGGCGACAGATCCGGGTTGCGGGACAGCGGCAGCACCGCCGCCTTGACCGGCGCGATCCGGGGATCGAGCCGCATGACCGTCCGCTTCTCCAGGTTCCCCTTGGCGTCCGGCGCCTCGTCCTCGGCGTAGGCGTCGAGCAGGAACACCAGCATGCCCCGGTCCACGCCGGCCGCGGGCTCGATGACGTAGGGGATATACCGCTCGCCGGTGTCGGGGTCGAGGTAGGACATGTCCACGCCGGACGCCTTGCCGTGCGTGCTCAGGTCGTAGTCGGTCCGGTTGGCGATGCCCTCGAGCTCGCCCCACTCCGAGCCCGGGAACTCGAAGCGGTACTCGATGTCCACCGTGCGCTTGGAGTAGTGCGAGCGCTTCTCCGCCGGGTGCTCGTAGCGCCGGAGGTTCTCCCCGCGCAGGCCCAGGTCGACGTACCAGCCGAACCTGGCGTCGATCCACCGCTCGTGCCACTCCTCGTCCGTGCCCGGCTTGACGAAGAACTCCATCTCCATCTGCTCGAACTCGCGGGTGCGGAAGATGAAGTTGCCCGGCGTGATCTCGTTACGGAACGACTTGCCGATCTGGCCGATGCCGAACGGGATCTTGCGCCGCGAGGTCTGCAGCACGTTCCGGTAGTTGATGAAGATGCCCTGCGCGGTCTCCGGCCGCAGGTAGGCCAGGCCCGACTCCCCGCCCGCCTCCCCGTCCCGCTCCACTGCGCCCAGGTAGGTGCGCAGCAGGCCGTTGAACATCCGCGGCTCGGTGAAGGCGCCGCGGGTGCCGCAGTTCGGGCAGGCGATGTCGGCCAGCCCGTGCGCGGCGGGGTGCCCGTGCTTCTCCTCGTAGGCCTCTTCCAGGTGGTCGGCGCGGAACCGCTTGTGGCAGGACGTGCACTCGGTGAGCGGATCGACGAACTCGGTGACGTGCCCGCTCGCCTCCCAGACCTCACGGGCCAGGATGACCGAGGAGTCGAGGCCCACGATGTCGTCGCGCTCGGTCACCATCGACCGCCACCACTGGCGCTTGATGTTGTTCTTCATCTCGACGCCGAGCGGGCCGTAGTCCCAGGACGCCCGCAGGCCTCCGTAGATCTCGCTGGACGGGTAGACGAACCCCCGTCGCTTGCTGAGGCTGACGAGCGTGTCCATGCGTTCGGTGCGGCGGGCCATCACGGTCTCCATCCGGCTGGCGGGCGACGGCTGCGAGCGCGGGCAACCCGGAGGGCATAGCCTACCTGCGGGCAAAGACCGCAGTCGCCCGGTTTGGCGCCTGGCTGGTGCCAGGCCCGGCGGCTATCTCGCGCGGAGCTCAGGTACCGGGTTGGGCTGGGCGCCGCCGTAGCGCCGGTCCCGGCGGGCGTAGATCTCGCACGCGCGCCACAGGTCGCGCCGGTCGAAGTCGGGGAACAGCGTGTCGAGGAACACGAACTCGGCGTAGGCGGACTGCCAGAGCAGGAAATTCGACGTCCGCTGCTCCCCGGACGACCGGATGAACAGGTCAACGTCCGGGATTCCCGGCTCGTCCAGGTAGCGGCCGAACATCTTCTCGTTGACCTGGTCCGGGCGCAGCCGCCCGGCCGCCACCTCGGTCGCGATGGCCGCCGCGGCGTCCGCGATCTCGGCCCGGCCGCCGTAATTCACGCAGAACTGCAGCGTGAGCACGGAGTTGCCGGCCGTCAGCCGTTCGGCGTATTCAAGCTCGGAAATGACGCTGCGCCACAGCCTGCGGTGCCGGCCCGCCCACCGGACCCTGACCCCCATCTCGTGGAACTCGTCGCGCCGCCGGTGGATGACGTCGCGGTTGAAGCCCATCAGGAAGCGCACCTCGTCCGGCGAGCGGCGCCAGTTCTCGGTGGAGAACGCGTAGGCGGACAGGTACGGGATGCCGAGCTCGATCGCGCCCATGATCACGTCGAACAGCGCCGCCTCGCCGCGCTTGTGGCCCTCGGTCCGGGGCAGGCCGCGCTGCTTGGCCCACCGGCCGTTGCCGTCCATCACCAGGGCCACGTGGGCGGGCACCAGATCACGCGGGATGGCCGGGGGACGGGCGCCGCCGGGGTGCGGGTCCGGCGGCCGGACGCCGTTTCGCTTCACCGGCCGGGCCGCGGCAGGCGCGCGCGACGACGCATCACGCATGCTCTACATGACGCAGCGACCGGATCGAATGTTCCAGGTGCCACTGCAGGTAGGCGGACACCAGGCCGCTGCACTCCACCCGGTGCCTGCGCTCGCTGGCGTCCGCGCGCGGCCAGTCGCCGCGCAGCAGCGCGGCCATCAGGTCCACCGTCTGGCTGGCCGGCGTGGCGGCGCCGGGCGGCCGGCACGACCGGCAGGTCAGCCCGCCCGCCGCCACGGCGAACGCGCGCGCGTGCTCACCCGCCAGGCCGCCCTGCCCGGCCCCGCAGACGGCGCACTCCTCCAGGGACGGCGCGTACCCGGCCACCGCGAGCGAGCGCAGCAGGTAGGCGTCGAGCACTAGCCGGGGGTCGTGGTCCTGCATGCCCAGCGTGCGCAGGCCGCCGACGAGCAGCAAGAACTGCCGCAGGGCCGGCTCCTTCTCCTCGGGCGTGAACCGCTCGGCGGTTTCCAGCATCGCGATCCCGGCGGTGTAGCGCGGGTAGTCGCCGGCCAGCCGCTCGCCGTACGGGCGCAGGGTCTCCGCCTGGGTGATGATGTCGAGCGAGCGCCCGGCGTAGAGCTGGAGGTCGACGTGGGTGAACGGCTCGAGCCGCGCGCCGAACCGTGACTTGGTGCGCCGCACGCCCTTGGCCACCGCGCGGATCCGGCCGGTCCGGCGGGCCAGCAGCGTGATGATCCGGTCCGCCTCGCCCAGCTTCTGGGTGCGCAGCACGATGCCCTCGTCGCGGTACAGCCTCACCCGCTCATTCTCCTGCCTTGCGGCGGGTGCCGCGGTACGGCGGGCCGGCGTGGCGCGACGGGGCGGCCCGGGGCCGGGCGGCCGACGTGGCACGGGCGGCAAGCCGGTGCTGAACCGGGCCCGCGCCACGCCCGCCGGCGAGGGTCAGCCCCCCCGGGTCCGGTTCACCGCGGACAGCACGGCGCGCATCGAGGCGGTCACCGTGCTGCCGTCTACGCCGACCCCCCACAGCGTCCGCCCGCCGATCGCGCACTCGACGTACGCCGCGGCCTGGGCGTCGCTGCCCTCCGACAGCGCGTGCTCGGCGTAGTCCAGCACCCGGACGTCCACCCCGATCGAGGCCAGCGCGTCGCAGAACGCGGAGATCGGCCCGTTGCCGACGCCCTCGATCTGCTGCGCCTCGCCGTCCACCCGGACCTCCACGGTGAGCGCGTCCTTGGACTCCACCGCCGCCGAGGTGTAGTGGTCCAGCAGCGACAGCGGCCCGCCGGCGAAGTACTCGGCCCGGAAGATGTCCCACATCTCCGCCGCGGTCACTTCCCCCCCGGCGGCGTCGGTCCGGGCCTGGATGAGCCGGGAGAACTCGATCTGCATCCGGCGCGGCAGATCCAGCTGGTGCTCGGCCTTCATGATGTAGGCGACGCCGCCCTTGCCGGACTGCGAGTTAACCCGGATCACGGCCTCGTAGGTGCGCCCCACGTCCTGCGGGTCGATCGGCAGGTACGGCACGGCCCACGGCCGCCGCGCCGGGTCCATGCCGGCCGCGGCCGCCTCGGCCTCGAACGCCTCGAAGCCCTTCTTGATCGCGTCCTGGTGCGACCCGGAGAACGCCGTGTAGACCAGCTCGCCCGCGTACGGGTGGCGCGGGTGCACCGGCAGCCGGTTGCAGTACTCGACCGTCCGCCGGATCTCGTCGATGTCCGAGAAGTCGATCATCGGGTCGACGCCCTGGCTGAACAGGTTCATGCCCAGCGTCACCAGGCACACGTTGCCGGTCCGCTCGCCGTTGCCGAACAGGCAGCCCTCGATCCGGTCCGCGCCGGCCAGCACCGCGAGCTCGGCGTCGGCCACCGCGGTGCCCCGGTCGTTGTGCGTGTGCACCGACAGGCACACGTGCTCGCGCCGGGACAGCCGGCGGCTCATCCACTCGATCTGGTCGGCGTAGACGTTCGGGGTGGACCGCTCCACCGTGCACGGCAGGTTGAGGATGATCTCCCGGCCCGGGCCGGGCTGCCAGACATCCATCACCGCCTCGCAGACCTCGGCGGCGAAGTCGAGCTCGGTATCCATGAAGATCTCCGGCGAGTATTCGTAGCCGAAGTCGCAGCCGGCCAGGTAGGCCTCCGCGTACTTCATCACCGAGCGGGTGCCGTCGGTGGCCAGCGCCTTGCACTGCTCCCGGTCCACCGCGAACACCACCTGCCGGAACAGCGGCGCGGTCGCGTTGTACAGGTGCACGCTGGCCCGGCGCGCCCCGGCCAGCGACTGCACGGTGCGCTCGATCAGCTCGTCCCTGGCCTGGGTGAGCACGGAGATCTGGACGTCATCGGGGATCCGCTCGGTCTCGATCAGCTCGCGGACGAAATCGAAGTCGGCCTGGCTCGCCGACGGGAACCCGACCTCGATCTCCTTGTAGCCCAGCCGCACCAGCAGGTCGAACATCTGGCGTTTGCGGGCCGGGCTCATCGGGTCGATGAGCGCCTGGTTGCCGTCGCGCAGGTCGGTCGACAGCCACCGCGGCGCGGCGGTGAGGATCTGGCCCGGCCAGGTCCGGTCGGGCAGGTCGACGGGCCTGAAGGGCGCGTACCGGTGGCAGGGCATGCCGCTGGGCTTCTGCTGGGTGTGCATCGGTGCTGCTCCCTCATCGGGGCGGAGGCGGCCAGCGAACACGCGGAGACTCCGCGGCGAGGGAGCCGGCCGTTATCGGTCCCCGCCGCGGCGGCTAAGGAGCAGCAGCACGCGCAGCATCGCCAGACAGGTTATCAGTCCGAACGGTGCCCGACGTTAACTCCGCGCGCACGCCCGCTGAACCCGCGGGGTTCCCCGCCTCTCGGCTCCCAGCTCCGCGGCAGCCCGCCCCCGCCAGGCCACATCGCCAGCCTTAACCGGCTTCCAACCCCGGCGATGCCACACCGACCACGCCGGGACATCAGCCATGCCCACACCGACCACGCCGGGACATCAGCCATGCCACACCGGCCACGCCGGGACATCAGCCATGCCACACCGGCCACGCCGGGACATCAGCCATGCCCACATCGACCACGTTGAGCGGGGCGCGGCGGGCCCGCGACCGCAGTCACGGCCGGTACCGCCGTCCGCTCCGCCCGGGCGGAGCCCGAAAACCTGTCGCTTTCTGGCCGGGTCCGGGCTTTGCTTGACGGATGCACATCGAGCGTTTCGATCCGGTAGCGGACACGGACAAGATCCGGGCCTGCTACGAGATGTACGCCGCGGGCAAGCCGGCGGATGATCCCGACGGCCCGCTGGCCTCGCTGCCGGTGTACACCGGCTGGTTCAGCCTGGGATGGGATGCGGATCCGCGCGAGGCGTGGCTGGTCCCGGGCGACCAAGACGGCACTTGGGCGGGCGGCTACCTGCTCGAGCTGCCCGCCAAAGAGAACACGCACATCGGGTGGCTCGGCATCCTGGTCGCGCCGGACCGCAGGCGGGCCGGCCTCGGCACGCGTCTGCTGCGGCACGCCGCGACGCGCGCGCGGGAGCACGGCCGCACGGTGCTGTTCGCCGAGACCAGGGACGGCTCGCCCGGCTGCGCCTTCGCCGCGGCGATGGGATCGCGCCCCGGGATCACCGAGGCGCGCCGGATCCTGCGACTGGCGGACATGCCGCCCGGGCACCTGGCCGCGCTCCGCCGCCAGGCCGGGCCGGCCGCCCGCGGCTACTCGGTGGTGTCGTGGCGGGGGGTGCCGCCCGAGAAGTACCTGCCCGGGGTGGCGGCGGTGGCTAACGCCATGAACGACGCGCCGCACAGCCCGGGGTTCGAGCCGGAGCAGATGGACGCCCAGCGGGTCCGGGACGGCCAACGGCGGATCACCGCGCAGGGTCTGCGGTTCTACTCGGTGGCCGCCCGGTGCGACCAGACCGGCGAGCTGGCCGGGCTGACCCAGTTCGCGGTGGATCCGCTGCTGCCGGACTGGGGCTATCAGTACCTGACCGCGGTGGCCCGCGCGCACCGCGGGCACCGGCTGGGGCTGCTGATCAAGGTGGCCATGCTGGAGCTGCTCGCGCAAGCCGAGCCGGGGCTGGCCCAGGTGATCACCGGGAACGCCGACGTCAACAAGCACATGATCGCCATCAACGAGGCGCTCGGGTTTCGGGTGCTCGACCGCTGGCCGCACTGGCAGCTCGACGTGGAGCAGGCCCTGGTCGCGGCCAGCCGGCCGGCCGCGCAGGCCGGAGCGCTCGGCTAGGCCCCGTCGGCTGCGGCCGCCCCTGCTGGCAGCCCGCCTGCTGGCAGCCCGCGGGCCGCGGCAGGCCGGTCCGGCGGCACCCGGCCGCGGCCGGGTTCAGCGTGTCAGTCGTAGAAGCCGAGGCGGCGCAGCTGCTTGGGGTCGCGCTGCCAGTCCTTAGCGATCTTGATGTGCAGGTCGAGATAGACCTTGGTGCCGAGCAGCGCCTCGATGCGGTGGCGTGCCTTCGTGCCGACCGCCTGCAGCCGCACCCCGCCCGGTCCGATGATGATCGGCTTCTGGCTGGGCCTTTCCAGGTACATGAGCGCGTGCACGTCGGTCAGATCCTCCCGGCCGGGGCGCGGGCCCATCTCCTCCACGACGACCGCGATCGAGTGCGGCAGCTCGTGCCGCACTCCTTCCAGAGCCGCCTCGCGGATGAGCTCGGCCACCATCACCTGCTCCGGCTCATCGGTCAGCTCGCCGTCCGGGTACAGCGGCTTGCCTACCGGCAGCTTGCTGATCAGGACCTCTTCGAGCACGTCAAGGCCGAACCCGGTCACGGCCGATACGGGCGCCACGTCGGCCCAGTCGCCGAGCCCGGCCACGGCGACCAGCTGCTGCATGACCTGCTGCCGGGTCGCCTGGTCGGTCATCGTGACGATGGCGACCACAGGCGTGCCGCGCACGGCGTCCAGCTCCCGGGCCAGGTAGGCATCACCCGTGCCGACCGGCTGGGGCGCGGACACGCAGAACCCGATCACATCGACCTCGGTGAGCGCCGACCTGGCCAGGCTGTCCAGCCGCTCGCCGAGCAGGGTGCGGGGCTTGTGCAGGCCGGGCGTGTCCATGATGACCAGCTGCGCGTCGGGGCGGTGCACGATCCCCCTGATCAGCCGCCTGGTCGTCTGCGGGCGGCTGCTGGTGATGGTTACCTTGGCGCCGACCAGCGCGTTCATCAGAGTCGACTTGCCGACATTCGGCCGGCCGACGAAAGCAGCGAACCCGGATTTGAAGCTGGCTTCGGCTGGCGTCTGCGGTGCGCTCACCCTCGTGATTGTGCCGCGCTTCCGGGGCTGGGTGAAGCTACCAGACGTCACCGTCCCGCCAGCCGCAGGTGATCTCGCCGGATAGATCCAGCGCAGCGGTGACCGGAAGGACGAATATCGCGCCCTCCTCGTCCTCGGTTCGCGTGACGCCGTCCGGGGTGAGGGCCCAGCACCGGCCCCGCCACAACTGCCAGCCGCGGGCCGCGTAGAAGGCGGCGGCCAGGTCGGTTGCGCCGAGCGCGCCCAGGTCGTAGCCGCGGCCGATGACCCGTTCCAGCGCGTCCATCATGGCCGCGCCGTGCCCACGGCCGCGCCGGTCCGCGCGCACCCCGACGCCTTCCACGTAGCCGGCCCGCCAGGCCCGGCCGCCGTGCAGCAGCCGCCGCTGGATCACCGACGCGTGCCCGATCAGCTCGCCGCCCTCCCAGACCAGGGCGTGAACCCCGCCGAGGGCGTGCTCCCAGTCGTCGTCGGTCATGTCATCGAAGACGTCGTAGAGGAGCGCCCGGCCCGCCTGGAGGACTTCGGCATCTAGGTCGGCGGTGTGGGCGATCTGCAGGTCAGCCACCACCCCATCGTGGTCGCACGGGCCTGCCCTGGCGACCGGATTTACCCGGCACCTGCCCCACTCCCGGACCGCGGGCCACCAGGCCACCAGGCCACCAGGCGCCAGGCCGCCAGGCCACCAGGCGGAGCGACGGCCGCAGGATCAGGTGGGCAAGGCGGCGCGCAGCGCGCCGTCGGGTGCGGCGTGGAACAGCGTGATGCCCGCGCCCAGATCGCGCAGGACCGCCAGGTCGGCAGGGTCGGGCTCGGCCGCCTCGCTGACCACGGCGGCCGCCTCCAGGCGGACGGCGCCGCTTGAGGCGGCCATGGCGACCGCCAGTTGCAGCGCGGTGAGCTGGAGGGAGGGCAGATCGACGGCGGCGGCCGCGTAAATCCGGCCGGTCTCGTCACGGACCGCCGCACCCTCCGCTGCCGTGCCGCGGGAACGCGCCGACCTGGCCAGGGTAATGATCTTGAGATCCTCGGGGTCAAGAGCCGCTGCCTCGGTCACGGCAGAGAGTCTACGAAAGGCGCCCATCGGGGCGTGGGCATGCCTGCCCGGATCGCGTGGCCGGGCAGCCGGGCCGGCCAGGCGACCGTCCGGGCCGCGCGACACCGTCCGGGCCGGCGCGACACCGTCCGGGCCGCACGCCGGCGCCGCGCACCCCCGGCCGGCGCAACACCGTGCGGCCGCCGCCCGTCCAGCCGGACCACACCGTGCGGCCGACCGAACCCGGTCCGGGCCTGCTTGGTCCGGAGCCGCGCGACGCCGACGGAACAGCCTCCGCCGATGGGAAGCGGCCCGGACGGCCTTCGCCGGGCCGCCCTAAGCACTGCGCGGGACCGCCGGGCCCGGGTCGGTCTCCTCGCCCGGCTGGTTCCCGTCGGCCTGCGGGGCGGCGTCGGCCCGTTCGGGGGAATCGTCTTGGTCTTCCCGGCCGGCGGCCTCGGAGCCGGCCGGCGCGGGATCGAGCCGCTCCGCCAGGACGGTGCCGATCCGGTTACGGCGGCCGGCCAGGTTCTCGGCGGTCAGCCGCAGCCCGGCAACGGTGGCCACGGATCCGGCGATCGGGACCCGGCCGAGGGCCTGGGCGAGCAGGCCGCCGACCGTCTCCACGTCCTCCGCCTCGATGCTGACCCCGAACAGGCCGGCCAGCTCGTCCACGGGAAGCCGTGAGGTCACCCGGGCCGTCCCCGGGCTGAGCCACTCCACGGTGGGCTGCTCCTGGTCGTACTCGTCGGCGATCTCGCCCACGATCTCCTCGAGGATGTCCTCGATGGTGGCCAGCCCGGCGGTGCCGCCGTACTCGTCGATGACGATCGCGACGTGCGACTGCCGCGCCTGCATCTCCCGCAGCAGCTCGTCGATGGGCTTGCTGTCCGGCACGTAGGTGGCGGGCCGCATGATCGACTCCACCTTCTCGACCGACTCGCCGTCGTGGTACTCGTGGTTGCGGGCCACGATGTCCTTGAGGTAGGCGATGCCGATCACGTCGTCGTAGTTCTCGCCCACCACCGGTACACGGGAGAAGCCGCTGCGCAGGGCGAGCGACAGCGCCTGGTGCAGCGTCTTGTCCCGTTCGATGAACACGATATCGGTCCGCGGGACCATGACCTCCCGGACCAGGGTGTCGCCCAGCTCGAAGACCGAATGGATCATCTTCCGCTCGCCGGGCTGGATGACGCGGCCCCGCTCCAGCAGATCCACCAGGCCTCTCACCTCGGCCTCGGACGCGAGCTGGCTGTCCCGGGTCCTGCTGCCGGGCGTGATGATGTTGGTCACCGTCGTGGACAGCCAGGACAGCGGCCCCAGCAGCCGGCCCAGCGGGTGCAGCACCGCCGCGGCGGCCAGCGACGCCCGCGCGGTGTGCCGGCGGCCGACGGCGCGGGGCCCGGCCCCGATCACGACGTACCCGGCCACGATCATGACGGCCGCGGCGATCAGGAACGCCCGCCAGCCGGAGCCCAGCCATCCCACCAGGGCCGCGGTCAGCAGGACGGTCGCCGCGGTCTGTGCGGTTATCCGCAGCAGCAGCAGCATGTTCAGGTAGCGCGGGCCCTCGGCGAGCACGGCCTCGGCCTGCGCCAGGCCGTGACGGCCGCCCTTGGCCAGCTCTTGCGCGCCTATCCGGGCGGCGCGCGCCAGCGCCACCTCACCGGTCACGCACAGGCCGGCCAGGAAGGTCAGCAGTACCGCAGCAGCGATGAGCCATCCCATGCCGGTATGTCACCCGGGCCCTTTCCGCTCTTCCGGGTCGCCGTCCCGCCCCCTGGCCGACCGCCAGGAAGCAAGCAGCTGTTCCTGCAGGCTGAACATGGTGGCACGTTCGTCGGCGTCGGCGTGGTCATAACCGAGCAGATGCAGCAGGCCGTGCGTGCAGAGCAGCTCGAGCTCGTCCTCGACGCTGTGCCGCGCCTCCCGGGCCTGCCTGGCCGCCACCTGCGGGCACAGCACGACGTCGCCGAGCAGGGCCGGGCTGGACTCCGGCTCGTCCGGGCCCGCCCGTTCGCCGTGGGCCCCGCCGGTCTGCGGCGGGACCGGCGGCCTCAGCTCATCCATGGGGAACGCCAGCACGTCCGCGGGCCCGGGCTCGCCCATCCAGCGCTGGTGCAGGCCGGCCATCACGTTCTCGTCGACGAGCAGCACCGAGAGCTCGGCCAGCGGGTGGATGTGCAGCTCGCCGAGGACATAGCGGGCCATGGCCGCGAGCGCGACCTCGTCGACCCCCGCCCCCGACTCGTTGGCGATGTCCACGCTCACCGATCAGCGCCCGGCCCTTCCGGAGCCGCGCGGCCTGCCGCGCGGCTCCGGCCGCTCCTGCCGCGCGTCGTACCGCTCGTAGGCATCGACGATGTCCCCGACCAGCCGGTGCCGGACCACGTCGTGGCTGGTCAGGCGGGCGAAGTGGATGTCGCTGACGCCGTCGAGGATGTCCTGGACCTGGCGCAGCCCGCTCTGCTGGCCGTGCGGCAGGTCCACCTGGGTGACGTCGCCGGTCACCACCACCCGGGAGCCGAAGCCCAGCCGGGTGAGGAACATCTTCATCTGCTCGGGCGAGGTGTTCTGCGCCTCGTCCAGGATGATGAACGAGTCGTTCAGGGTTCTGCCCCGCATGTACGCCAGCGGGGCGATCTCGATGGTGCCGGCCGCGGTCAGCCGCGGTATCGAGTCCGGGTCAAGCATGTCGTGCAGCGCGTCGTACAGCGGCCGCAGGTAGGGGTCGATCTTCTCGAACAGGGTGCCGGGCAGGAAGCCGAGCCGCTCCCCCGCCTCCACGGCGGGCCGGGTCAGGATGATCCGGTTGACCTCCTTGTCCTGCAGCGCCTTCACCGCCTTGGCCATCGCCAGGTAGGTCTTGCCGGTGCCAGCAGGCCCGATCGCGAACACGATCGTGTTCCTGTCGATGGCGTCGACGTAACGCTTCTGGTTGAGCGTCTTGGGCCGGATGGTCCGCCCGCGGGCGGACAGGATGTCCACGGTCAGCACCTCGGCCGGCCGTATGCCCGACTTGCGGCGCAGCATGCCGAGGCTGCGCTCGATCATGTCGGCGGACAGCTCGGTGCCGCTGCCGAGCAGCTCGATCAGCTCCTCGAAGAGCGCGGTGATCAAGGTGTTCTCGGCCGGCTCGCCGGTCACCGTGATCTCGTTGCCGCGCACGTGGATATCGGCCCCGAATGCCTGCTCGATCACCCGCAGCAGCTCGTCCCCCGAGCCGAGCAGGCTCACCATCGGGTAGTCGTCCGGAATAACGATCTTGACCTGCGAACGGCCGTCGGCCAGCGGATCGCTGCTGCCGTTGCGGTCGTCGCGGTTGCTGCGGTGCTGTGAGGAAGTTTCCGTCAATTGCTCCCCTTCGGGAGATCCGGGGTCATCCGCGCCGGGCCGGCGATGTTCGCGGCCGGGAACCTGGCGCGGCGCCCTGGCCGCCTGCCGGGCCGGGCCCGCCCGCACGGACGCACCCACCTATCAATCATGCTATCTGCCGGCCGGGGCCCGGGGCTGCCAGCGGGCTTCGGATGATCTCCAGGCCGCGACGGCCGTCGACGGCCTCGGCTCAGCCCCTCGGGGCCGGCAGCCGGGCCGCGGCGGCCGGCGCTCACCCTGGCGGCCATCCGAGGGGGCGGCCGCCGAGGACGTGGCCGTGCGCGTGCGCTACCGTCTGCCCGGCCTGGGGCCCGGTGTTGAACACGACGCGGTACCCGGGCTCGGCGATACCTTCGGCCATCGCGATCTGATGCGCCTGGCCGACCAGCTCGTCCAGCAGCCCGTCTCCGGCCCGCGCGACCGCGGCCAGGTCGGGATGATGCTCCTTGGTGATCACCAGTACGTGCGTGGGCGCCTGAGGGTTGATGTCACGAAAAGCGAGGATCCGGCCACTTTCCATGACTCGCGTCGCTGGCGTCACTCCAGCCACAATCTGACAGAAAAGGCAGTCAGGCACAAAGAGATCTTAACGTGCGGCCCCCGCCGGGATATTGTTTTCCCTAGCGTGGCCCCCGCCGCTCCCGGCGCCGCGTGCGTCCGCCAGGCGCAAGCGCACCGTTTCAGGGCAGTTCACCTGCGTGCGGGCCCGGTCTAGGCCGGGGCGGCCGCTGTCGGTGCGGGCTCTCCAGGGGTGGATGTGGGTGCACAGGGTTGGGGCTCGGCGCGGATACGGGGCTACGGCGGGGGAAGAAACCTATGACCGCCGGTGAACCAGACGCGGCACCTACGCGTCCAATGCACGTGATCGAGACCCTCGTTGTGGCGGAAGCCGCTCTGGGCTCGGTACCAGCTGAGTGGGACGCTGAGCGTGCGGTTACGGCGCTGTACGGCACGCACTACCGCCCACTCGTACGGCTGGCCGCCCTGCTGGTCCGTGACATCGCGACGGCGGAAGAGGTGGTTCAGGACTCGTTCATTGCTACGCATGCTTCGTGGAGCCGGCTGCGTGATACCGACAAGGCCCTGTCCTACCTGCGCCAGGCCGTGGTGAACAAGTCCCGGTCGGTGCTGCGGCACCGGGTGGTGGTGGACAGGAACGCACCCAAGCCGCCACCGCTGGCCCCCAGTGCAGAACAGGGGGCGATCACCGAGCTGGAGCGCTCGGCGGTGGTCTCGGCGCTGCGCACGCTGCCCGCGCGGCAGCGTGAAGCGCTCGTGCTGCGCTACTACTGTGACCTGTCGGAAGCGCAGATCGCTTCCACCATGGGCATCAGCAGGGGCGCGGTGAAGAGCCACACGGCGCGGGGCATGTCCTCGCTGCGGGCCGTCCTGGAGATGGAGGTCTGACGGCGGTCGTGCGAGGCGGACCAAGGCATTCGGCAGGTAACACGAGATCCTGGCCTGGACGTGGAGCGGGAGAGATGACGGAACCGGACAGCAAGTTCGAGGAGGAGGTTCGCCGCGCCCTGTGCGCCGCGGGCGACCTCGTCGTACCTGCCGGTGACGGCCTGAACAAGATCAGGGCGCGGGCCGCACGGCGGCCGCACGCCCCGGGCTGGTTCTTCGCTTACCTGGCTCACCTGCCGAACCAGCTGCTCACCTGGCTGCGGGTGGCGGCCAGCGAGGTCGGCGCCATGGCGCACGGTCACTCGAGCCTGGCTCCGGTGCTCCGGTCGGCCAGGCGCTGGCCGCACCACGCGGCGCGCACGCTGCGGTCGCCCAGGGTATGGATCCGGCCGGTTCTGGCCGGGACCGCCGCCCTGGCCATCGTGATCGGGACCATGCTCGCGATCCCCCGGCTGCGCCACACCGTCGCGACTATCTCCGGGTTCTACGGCTCCGGCCAAAGCGGCGGCCCAGGAAGCAGCGGCGGCGCAGGAGGCCACGCCCTTAGTAACAAGTCGAGCAGGCCGAGCAGTTCCCGGGCGGGATATACGAACGTCCCCGGGCAGCCGGTAGATGCCATCCTGCCCGGTGCAGGTCGTCCCGGTGCCGGGGCCAGGGCGGCAACGGAGCCCGGCACCAGACGGCCGGGACGGGAGCCACGGCCGCCGGTCAGGCCGCGAGCACGACGTCGGTCGGGCCGCCGGCCCCGATCACCAGAACTTTGCGTGCGCGACCTCGTCGCCGCCGGGGACATCCAAGTCCGCAGCGCCGCTACCGCCGCCGCCCGCCACCACGCCGCCGACCACCCCGCCGGCCACGCCGACAACCACCCCGCCCACCACGCCGACAACCACCCCGCCCACCACGCCGACGACCACCCCGCCCACCACGCCGACGACCACCCCGCCCACCACGCCGACGACCACCCCGCCCACTTCGCCGACGGCAACCCCGTCCACGACCAACTCGCCGTCCACGACCAACTCGCCGGACGGCTCCGGATCCCCGGCTAGCCCGACCGGGACCGCGGATCGGAGCCCACCCCGAGCTGAGCCGGCTCGCTACCAGCGGCCGCACCGGCTGAGCAGCACGGCCGCGGCCGCGGCGCCCGCGGTGGAGGCGCGCAGCACGGTCGGGCCCAGCCGCGCGGTAACCGCGCCTGCCGCCGCGAACGCGGCCGACTCCGCCGGGCTCAGCCCGCCCTCGGGGCCGACGATGAGGACGATCTCGCCGGTCGGCGGGCAGCGGCAGGGCGCCCAGCCCGGTGCCGGCCCCGGGCTCCAGGACGACCGCGGCCGCGGCCGCGGCCCGGGTCAGCACGTCCGCGGTCGCGGCCAGCGCGGTGACCTCGGGTACGCGGGCGCGGCGGGACTGCTTGGCCGCCTCCCGGGCGGCGGACCGCCAGCGGGCCAGCCCCGCGCTCCGCGCGGCCTGTCGCCGGGCCTCCCAGACAGCGACGCAGCGCTCGGCGGCCCAGGGCACGATCACATCGACGCCGACCTCGGTCATCGTCTCCACGGCCTGCTCGCCGCGGTCGCCCTTGGGGATGGCCTGGACCACGCAGATTCGCGGCTGCGGCGGCGGCTCTTCGCGCCGGCGCAGACGGTGAGTTCCAGCAGGCCGGGCCGGGCGGCGGCCACCACGCACTCGCGCGATCATCCCGGCGCCGTCGGTCAGGTCCGCGCGCTCGCCCGGGCGCAGCCTGCGCACCGTGGCCGCGTGCCGGCCCTCCGGGCCGGACAGCACCACCATGTCCTGCTCCAGGCTGGCGCGGTCGGCTGAGGAAGACCGGCGGCGTCCGGCAGGAGCCGGCCACGTCAGGCCTACCCGATGGCCATCAGCGGCCGTTGAACGCGTCGCGCAGCCGGGAGAAGAAGCCCTGCTGCCCGGGCGCGAACCGGCCCGGCGGGGCCTCCTCGCCGCGCAGCTTGGCCAGCTGCCGCAGCAGGCCCTCCTGCTCGGCGTCGAGCTTGGTCGGCGTCTCCACCGTCACGTGGATGATCAGGTCGCCGCGGCCGGAGTCGTTGAGGTGCGCCGTGCCGAGCCCGTACAGCGGGATGACCTGGCCGGACTGGGTGCCGGGCCGGATGTCCACGTCCCGCGGGCCGTCCAGGCTCTGCACCTGCAGCGTGGCGCCGAGCGCGGCGGCCACCATCGGGATCGTCACCGTGCAGTGCAGGTCGTCTGCCCTGCCGCTCGAAGATCGGGTGCGGGCGCTGGACGATCTCCAGGAACAGGTCGCCGGCCGGGCCGCCGCCGGGGCCGACCTCGCCCTCGCCGGCCAGCTGGATGTGCGTGCCGCCCTCCACCCCCGCCGGGATCCGGACCTTGATCGTGCGGCGGGTCCTGACCCGGCCGTCGCCGTCGCACTCCGGGCAGGGCCTGCGGATCACCGTGCCGTGGCCGCGCAGGCCGGGCAGGGCCGCGAGGTCATCACCTGGCCGAGGAACGAGCGCGTCACCTGGCTGACCTCGCCGCGGCCGCCGCACACGTCGCAGGTCTCCGGGTGGGTGCCCGGCGCGCTGCCCTCGCCGGTGCAGGTGGGGCAGACCACGGCCGTGTCCACCACGAGCTCGCGGGTGGCGCCGAACGCGCACTCGGCCAGGTCGAGCTCGACCCGGATGGTGGCGTTGCGGCCGCGGCGCGCCCGGCCGCGCGGGCCGCGGCTGCTCGCCCCGGTGCCGAAGAAGGCGTCCATGATGTCGCTGAACGGGAAGCCGCCGGCGCCGAACCCGGCCGCCCGCGCCCGCCGCGGCGAACGGGTCCGCGCCCAGGTCGTACATCTGGCGCTTCTCCGGGTCGGACAGGACCTCGTAGGCCTGGGTGATCTCCTTGAACCGGTCCTGGGTCTGCGGATCGGGGTTGACGTCCGGGTGCAGCTCGCGGGCCAGCCGCCGGTAAGCCTTCTTGATCTCGTCCGTGCCCGCGTCCCGGCGGACGCCGAGCACGGCGTAGTAGTCCGTCGCCACTAGGACTCCGCCAGAATCTGACCCACGTAGCGTGCCACCGCGCGCACCGCTCCCATCGTTCCCGGGTAATCCATCCGTGTCGGGCCGAGCACCGCGAGCTTGGCCAGCGACCTGGTCGCCCGCACCGTACCCGGTGGACACGATGGAGGCGTCGTGCAGCCCCTCGACCGCGTTCTCCGCGCCGATCCTGACGGTGAGCAGGGCCGGGTCGCCGGACTCACCGAGCAGCCGCATCAGCACCACCTGCTCCTCCAGGGCCTCCAGAACGTCCTGCAGGCCCTTGGAGAAGTCGCGGGCGGCGAGGTTGGCCGCCCCGCCGAATACGACCTTCTCCTCGTGCCGCTCGACCAGGCTCTCCAGCAGCACCGACAGCACCGCGGCCGCGTTCGGCCGGTCGGCCGGGGTCGATCCGGGCCGGCAGGTCCGCGACGACCGCGGCCGCGTCGGCCAGCGGCCGCCCGTCCAGGCAGGCGTTGAGCACCGCGCGCAGATGCGCGATCGAGTCCTCGTCGATGCTCTCCGGCAGCTCCACGCCGCGCTGCTCGACCCGCCCGGTGTCGGTGATCAGCACCAGCAGCAGCCGGCCGGGCGCCATCGGCACCAGCTCGATGTGGCGGACCGAGGAAATGCGCAGCGAAGGGTACTGGACCACCGCCACCTGGCGGGTGAGCTGGGCCAGCAGCCGGACGGTCCGGGTGACCACGTCGTCGAGGTCGTAGGCGCCGGCCAGGAACGTCTCGATGGCCCGCCGCTCGGCCGCGGACAGCGGCTTCACCCCGGACAGCCGGTCCACGAACAGCCGGTATCCCTTGTCGGTCGGGATCCGGCCCGCGCTGGTGTGCGGCTGCGCGATGTAGCCCTGCTCCTCCAGCACCGCCATGTCGTTGCGGATCGTGGCCGGCGACACGTCGAGGTTGTGCCGGTCCACCAGCGACTTCGACCCCACCGGCTCGGTGGTGGACACGTAGTCCTCGATAATGGCCCGCAGCACGGCGAGCTTGCGGTCATCGAGCATGTGTCCACCTCCCCGAGGCCCTGGCACTCGCTAATCCCGAGTGCCAATTCTATGGCCGCCGCGGGCCCGGAGGGCACGGCCTGCCCGACATCTATCCGGTCACCGGAGGTGAAATGCGCCGAGACTACGGGCCCGACGTGCTGGCCGACGGCGGCCGGCAAGCGCCAGCCGCCCCGCCGCGCCGGAGGTCGAGGCCGAGCGCGGCCTGGTCGTGGAGACCGTGGACGGCGCGTTCTGCGGCGCCGTCGTCAGCTGCGAGAAGCTGGACGTGACGCTGGAGGACCGGTTCGGCAAGCAGCGGGTCTTCCCGCTGGAACGGGCGGGTTCCTGCTCGAGGGCAAGCCGGTCACGCTGGTGCGCCCGGCGCCGGCCGGCCCGGCCGCGGCGCCCGGCCAGGACCGCCTCGGGCTCGGTGGCGCCGCCGCGGGCGCCGGGCCCGGGTGGCGCGGGCCAGCCGGATCTACGTCGAGGGCAGGCACGACGCCGAGCTGGTCGAGAAGATCTGGGGCGACGACCTGCGCGACGTCGGCGTGGTGGTCGAGTACCTGGAGGGGATCGACCACCTGCCGGCATCGTGGCCGAGTTCGCGCCGGGCCCGGGGCGCCGTCTCGGCGTGCTGGTCGACCACCTGGTCACCGGCTCGAAGGAGAGCCGCATCGCCGCCGGGGTCAGCTCCCCTCACGTGCTCATCACCGGGCATCCGTTCGTCGACATCTGGCAGGCGGTCAAGCCGGCCGCGGTCGGCATCGCCGCCTGGCCGCAGGTGCCCAGGGGCGTGCCGTGGAAGGAGGGCGTGCTCCGCGCGCTCGGCTGGCCGCGAGGACACCGCCGCGGCCTGGCGGCGGATCCTGCGCGCGGCCCGCAGCTTCACCGACCTGGAGCCTGCTCTGCTCGGCAGCGTCGAGCACCTGATCGACTTCGTGACCGGCCCGGACAGCGGCTAGGCCGTAGCCTGGTCCGGACAGCCTGGCCGGTGCCGGTGCGGGCTCATCCGGTCAGGCCGCGGATCACCGCGTCGGCGAGCAGCCGTCCGGCCGGGTGAGCACGACCCGGCCCCCCGCCCAGGCGGCCGCGGTCGGCCAGGCCGTCGCCGACCGCGGCCTGCGCGGCGGCCTGCCCGCGGCCGGTCAGCACGCCGGCCGGGCAGCCGGTCGGCCAGCCTGGTCAGCAGCATGATCTGCTCGGTCCGCCGCTCGCGCTCGGTGAGCACCTCGCGGGCCTGCGCGGGGCTGGCCCCCGCGGCCAGCCGGGCGGCGTAGCTGCGCGGGTGCCGGACGTTCCACCACCGGGTGCCGCCGACGTGGCTGTGCGCTCCGGGCCCGATCCCCCACCAGTCCCCGCCGGTCCAGTAGAGCAGGTTGTGCCGGCACCGGGCCGCCTCGCCGCGGCCCAGTTCGAGATCTCATACCAGCGCAGGCCGGCCGCGGCCAGCAGGTCGTCGGCGGCCAGGTACCTGTCGGCCATCGCGTCGTCGTCCGGCGCGGCCAGCTTCCCGCGCCGGATCTGCGCGGCCAGCCTGGTGCCGTCCTCGACGATGAGCGCGTAGGCGGAGATGTGGTCGGGCCCGGCGGCCAGCGCGGCCTCCACCGAGCGGCGCCAGTCCGCGTCCGACTCCCCCGGCGTGCCGTAGATCAGGTCGAGGCTGACCTGCCCGAATCCCGCCGCGCGCGCCCAGGCGGCGCAGCGTGCCGCCCGCTCCGGCGTGTGCACCCGGTCCAGGGTGGCGAGCACGTGCGGCACCGCGCTCTGCATCCCGAACGAGATCCGGGTGAACCCGGCCTGCCGCAGCTCGGCGAGCGACCGCTCGTCCACCGACTCCGGGTTGGCCTCCGTGGTCACCTCGGCGCCCGGCGCGAGCCCGAACTCGCCGTCGATCGCGCGCAGGATCGCGGCCAGCCGGGCCGGCGCGAGCAGGGTCGGCGTGCCGCCGCCGAAGAACACGGTCTGCACCGGCAGCTCGGCATCGCCGAGCACCCGCCGGGCCAGCCGGATCTCCGCGATGGCCAGGTCCGGATAGCAGTCGCGCGCGCCGCCGCCCGGTTCGTCGGCGGTATAGGTGTTGAAGTCGCAGTAGCCACAGCGGGTCGCGCAGAACGGCACGTGAACATAGATGCCGAACGGCGCGCGCCGATCTCGCGGCCGCGCTGGCGGGCAGCGCGCCATCGGCCGGCACGGGCTCACCGCCCGCGGGCAGCCCCGGCATGTGCCTCCTCACTCCGGGCGCCCGCGCCGCCGGGCGCGCGGCGGCGGCCAGCCACTGCCTCGGCCATGCCGTCCCACCGGCTCGAGTGGCCGGGAACGGCCAGCATGCGGCGGATGACCCCGGCGTCCCGCTCGTAGTAGGCCTCCATCGCCTCGGCCACGGTGACGCTGCCGTCCGGGCGGGACAGCAGCTCGATCGGGTCTCCGGCCCGCAGCAGCCCAGGCTGGCAGCACGCGCAGGTACGGGCCCGGGCGCCCGGCCGCGCGGAACGCCTTGATCCAGCCCTTCTCGTCCATCCAGTTCCGGAACACGACGCACGGGATGCGCGGCGCGGTCACCTGCACCACGACGCCGCCGAACCGCCAGATCTCACCGATGAGGGCGCCGTTGACGTCCAGCCCCGCGGTGGTGACGTTCTCGCCGAACATCCCGTCCCGCAGCTCCCGGCCCAGCCGGGCGCCCACCAGTCCAGGTCTTCGCGGGCGTAGGCGTAGACGGCCTGCTCGGGCCCGCCGTGGTTGGCCTTGTCGGCCTGCTCGTCGCCGGCCAGGCCGAGCACTCCCACCTGCACGGCCGCGGCGACCGGGCGCTTGTCGATGGCGGTGCGCTGCAGCCCGCCCGCCCAGGCCGCGCCGACCTCCCGGCCGACGTTGACCGAGATGACCCGTGCGTTCGCCATGACCGGCACGCTAACCGACCGGCAGGCCGCGGTCGAATTCTTTGCCCGCTGCGGAACTGCGCAGGGCGCTGCCCGCGGCGCGTCCGGAGTTAAGCTGAAAGTGATCGCTCTTGCGGGAGGCGCCGATGACGTCAGGGCGGGGTTACTGGATGCCGGGCGAGTCCGGGCGGTGGATGCCCGGCGGCGAGTACGCGCGGATGCGGGTGGCGACGCCGACCGGGAGCGGACGGCGGACGTGCTGCGCGGCGCGTTCGTCGAGGGCAGGCTCACCCAGGACGAGCTGGACGAGCGCCTGGGCCGGGTGTACACGGCCCGCACCTACGCCGACCTGGCCGCGCAGACCGCCGACCTGCCCCGGCGCACCGTCCCTGGCCGGTGCCGGTCCAGCTGCGCCCGGGTACCAGCCGCGTCGCGGCGCCCGGCCCGCCGCGAGGCCACCAACGGCCTGGCCGTCGCCTCGTTCGTCTGCGGCCTGCTGCAGGTGTTCACGCTCGGGCTCACCGCGATCCCGGCGGTCGTGCTCGGCCACGCCGCCCGCAGGCAGATCCGGCGGAACGGCGAGCGCGGCGACGGCGATGGCCATCGCCGGCCTGGTGCTCGGCTGGCTGGGCATCGCGTTCTTCGTGCTGATCGTGGTCGTGGTCGCGGCCATGGCCGTCACCTCGGGCCATCAGGTGGTCGATTCCACGCGCTCCGGCGCCGGGGCCTTCACGCCCCGCTGCCGGCGCCGTGACGCCGGTCGCGCTGCTGGCCCGCGGCCGGCTGACCGGGTTCGGACCGCGGCGCTAGCGGCGCTTCTCGGAGGTGGACAGGGCGGCGATGAAGGCCTCCTGCGGCACCTCGACCCGGCCGATCACCTTCATCCGGCGCTTGCCTTCCTTCTGCCTCTCCAGCAGCTTGCGCTTGCGGGTGATGTCGCCGCCGTAGCACTTGGCCAGCACGTCCTTGCGCAGCGCCCGGATGTTCTCCCTGGCGATGATCCGCGACCCGACCGCCGCCTGGATCGGCACCTCGAACTGCTGGCGCGGGATCAGCTCCCGCAGCTTCGCGGTCATCGCCACGCCGTAGTCGCGGGCCTCGTCGGCGTGCACGATCTGGCTGAACGCGTCCACCGGCTCGCCCTGCAGCAGGATGTCCACCTTGACCAGGTTGGCCTCCTGCTCGCCCGCGGGCTCGTAGTCCAGCGAGGCGTAGCCGCGGGTGCGCGACTTGAGCTGGTCGAAGAAGTCGAAGATGATCTCCGCGAGCGGCATCGTGTAGCGGACTTCCACCCGGTCGGCGGACAGGTAGTCCATGCCGATCAGCGTGCCGCGCCTGGCCTGGCACAGCTCCATGATCGTGCCGATGTACTCACTGGGCGCCAGCACCGTGGCCCTCACCACCGGCTCGAAGACGTGCGCGACCTTCACGCCCGGCTGGCCGGACGCCCCCGAACTGCTGGGGAACTCGCTCGGGTTGGTCACGATGATCTCCTGGCCGGCCTCGGTGACCACGCGGTAGACCACGTTCGGCGCGGTCGAGATCAGCGACAGGTCGAACTCCCGCTCCAGCCGCTCCCGGACGATCTCCATGTGCAGCAGGCCGAGGAACCCGCAGCGGAAGCCGAAGCCCAGCGCCAGCGAGGTCTCCGGCTCGTAGACCAGCGCCGCGTCGTTCAGCCGCAGCTTGTCCAGCGCGTCCCGGAAGTCCGGGTAGTCGTCGCCGTCGAGCGGGTACAGGCCGGAGAACACCATCGGCCGCGGGTGCGCGTAGCCCGCCAGCGGCTCGGCCGCCGGGCTGGCCGCGCTGGTCACCGTGTCGCCGACCCGCGCCTGCCGGACGTTCTTGACGCCGGTGATCAGGTAGCCGACCTCGCCCACGCCGAGCCCGTCGGTCGGCGTGCGGCTCCGGCGAGATGACGCCCGACCTCGAGCGTGTCGTGCGCCGCCCCGGTGGACATCATCAGGCTCTTCTCCCGGCGGGACAGGTGCCCGTCCATCACCCGGACGTAGGTGACGACGCCGCGGTAGGTGTCGTAGACCGAGTCGAAGATCAGCGCCCGGGCCGGGGCGGCCGGGTCGCCCTGCGGCGGCGGCACCTGGGTGACGATCGCGTGCAGCAGCTCGGCCACGCCCTCGCCGGTCTTGGCCGAGACCCGCAGCACGTCGGCCGGCGCGCAGCCGATGATGTGCGCGAGCTCCTCGGCGTACTTGTCCGGCTGCGCGGCCGGCAGGTCGATCTTGTTCAGCACCGGGATGATCTGCAGGTCGGCGTCCAGCGCCAGGTACAGGTTGGCCAGCGTCTGCGCCTCGATGCCCTGCGCCGCGTCCACCAGCAGGACCGCCCCCTCGCACGCGGCCAGCGACCGGGACACCTCGTAGGAGAAGTCGACGTGCCCGGGGGTGTCGATGAGGTTCAGCACGTGCTGCGTGCCGTCGGGCCCGGTCCACGGCAGCCGGACGGCCTGGCTCTTGATCGTGATGCCGCGCTCGCGCTCGATGTCCATCCGGTCCAGGTACTGCGCGCGCATCTGCCGCTCGCCGACCACCCCGGTGAGCTGCAGCATCCGGTCGGCGAGCGTGGACTTGCCGTGATCGATATGCGCGATGATGCAGAAATTGCGGATCACCGCGGGATCGGTACGGGCAAGCTCAGGCATGGGTGACATGGTCGCATGCGCGGCCGGCCGGCGTGGGCCAGGGCTCGGCTGCCGCCGGGCTGCCCGGGCCTAGCGGCCCGGTTTGAGCAGGCGCCGCTACCTCGGATATCCTTCACTGTCGCAGCTCCAGGGAACGCGATACCGTTACCGGCGTACCCTTCGTCGGTCTCCGGCCCGCCCGATCGGTCCGACCGGCCCGAACAAATCTCAAGCGAGGCTTTCGCGTGGCGAACATCAAGTCCCAGATCAAGCGCAACAGGCAGAATGAGAAGGCGCGGCTGCGGAACAAGGCGGTCAAGTCGTCGCTGAAGACGTCGGTCCGGAAGTTCCGCGAGGCCGCCGAGGCCGGCGACGTGGAGGAGACCGGAGCCGCGCTGCGCGCGGCCTGCCGGCAGCTGGACAAGGCCGCCAGCAAGGGCGTCATCCACAAGAACCAGGCCGCAAACCGCAAGTCGGCCATCGCCAAGACCTACGCCGAGCTCGACCGCGAGCTGATCGCCGCGCGCTGACGAGGCTCAGCCCCCGCGTCCCCGCCAGCTGCCCCGCGCAGGCCCGGCCCGCGCGCCTCACCGGCCGCGGACCTCGGCTGCCCGCGATCACCGGCCGCGACCCGGCGGGTGCCTGTGGCCGCAGCCTGCGGATCCGGTTCGGCCCGCACCGCGATGTTCAGCCCGGTCCGGCAGGCCACGATGGCGCGATGGCGCGTTCCAGGGCATAGCCCGCGCTGGCTCCTTCGCCCTTGACCTGGGCATCCGCTTCGGCCACCGCCTGCAGCGCGCGGGCCACTCCATCGGCGGTCCAGCCGTTGAGCTGGCGCCGGACCCGGTCGATCTTCCAGGGCGGCATGCCGAGCTGCCCGGCCAGCGCCTCGCCGCTCTTGCCGCGCGGCACCGCGCCGACCTTGCCCAGCGACGCGGACCCCCTGGGCCAGCGCGCTGCTGATCAGCACCGGCGCCACCCCGGTGGCCAGCGCCCAGCGGAGCTGTTCCAGCGCGTCGCCGAGCCGGCCCTCGACCGCGCGGTCGGCCACGCTGAACCCGGTCGCCTCCGCCCGGCCCCGGTAGTACCTGGCCACCGTCGGCTGGTCGATGGTGCCGGTGACGTCGTCGGCCAGCTGGGCACAGGCGGCGGCCAGCTCGCTGAGGTCGTGTGCCGACGGCGTCGATCAGCGCCCGCACGCTGCCCTGGTCGGCCTTGCGGCCGAGCCGGCGGAACTCGGCGCGGACGAAATCGATCCGCTCGTCGGCCCTGGAGATCTTGGCGCAGCGGACCACCTGGCGCCGGCTATGGTCAGCGCGGTCAGCAGCGCCTTGCCCTTGGCCCCCCCGGCGTGGGTGAGCACGAGCACGTGTCGGGCTCGGGGGAGGCCGCGTAGCGCTCCAGGGCGGCCGCGAGCTCCTGGCTCGCGTCCTGGATGCCGCGGATGACGACCGCCCGCGCCCCGCCGAACAGCGATGGCGAGACCAGGGACGCGAACTCACCGGGAGCCAGGCCGGCGCGGCCACGTCGCGGACCTCGCCGCCGCGGCACCCGGCAGGGCCTCGTCTCGGCCGCTGTGGCCTCGGCCACCAGGCGGGCGACCGCCCGGTCGACCAGCAGTTCCTCCTCCCCCACGACGAGGCTGATGCCGCCCGGGCCGGAGCGGTCAGGTCCTGATGACGAGCGCACCGGCTCAGCTTAGGCCGTGTCTGGTGGATCTTGCGACGCTGCTTGCGGGCGCACCATCCGCCTCCCGGGGCGGGACCAATGGCGTCCCGCAGGAATCCGGTGGCCCCGCCCGCCAACCAAACCGCAGTCCGCGCAGTCATGGATAGGAGACGGGGCCTGGAGGTCGGTGAGCATGGTGCGGTCACGCTGGCTCGTGAGCGGCCGGAACGGTCGCAGGACAGTCAGGGTGCTCGCGATCGCCGGAACGGCTGTGCTGCTGTCCGGCGTGACGGCCGGCGCCGCGGCGGCGCAGAGCCCAGGTGCGGCGGCCGCCCCGGGCGGACACGGCGCGGCGGCCGGCCACGCGGCGGGGTCCCGGGTGCGCCTGGGTCGCGCCGAGCCGGCCGGGTTCTGGTACGGAACGGACAGCTGGCCGATCACGATCGGCGGGACGCCGCCGTACCAGGAGCCGGCCATCGGCGGGAGCTACGGCGGCTACATCGGGATGGCCGGGAACTGGGCCTGGTGGCTCGGCTGCCACGGCAAGATCGCATGGTCGCCGGCCAACAGCCAGCAGGCCAACACGAACTTCACCGAGTACCACGTGGGCATCGGCACCGGCGTGTACTGGTTCATGGGCGGGCCGGGCGTGGACCCGGACTACAACGGCACCACCTCGGAAGCCTTCGCGTTTGGCGAGAAGCAGGCCGGGAAGACGCTGTACGAACTCGGGCACATGCACATTTCGCTGACGTACCCGGTGATCTTCGAAGACGTCGAGCTGCCGGGGATCGCGCCCGCCCCCGACAACGGCTGGAATTCGGTCTACACCTCGCCGTGCAGCGGGAAGGTCAAGCAGGGCTATGTCCCGCTCGCGGTGGACCGGGCCGATTTCAACGGGTACGCGGACTACATCACCAGCCATTCCTCGTACAAGGTCGGCGTCTACTCCGCCCCCGCGTCTGGACCTCGATCATCGGCACCGGAAGTGACTCGCTCATCCCCAACACCTACGAATGGACCTACACCGGCGACACCAGCAGCCTGTCGCACGCGCCCGACGGCTGGTGCCTGCGGACACGTCGACCTGCGCGCAGTTCTTCGGCGGGCAGCTCCAGTCCAGCCGGTACGCGCTCATGTGGCAGTGGTCAGGCGGCGGCGGGGCGCTCAACGGGTACGGCGACTTCGACCAGATCGACGCGAACAGGACGCCCTAGACCCCGGGCCGCCGTGCTGCCCGGCGGGGTAGAGAGCCGAGGCTACGGGCAGCACGGCGGCCCGGTGTTGGCGGTCTGTACGAGGAACCTTCCGGCTGCGTGGCGCCGGAAGGGGGCAGCACAGCGGCGCTCACCCCGGGTCCTCGCCCGTGGCTCCGCTATGAACTCCTCCTCCGCAGCGATCCCTCCCTGGCCATGCACCCACCTGAACGCCGTTCGCTCAACCGCCCCTCTGCCAGGCCGCTGGCCGGAACGAGGGACGCGGGCCGGCGGCACCGGGTCAGGGTACGACGGGCTCGGCCCCGCGCCAGACCCGCAGCGGCTTGAGGCCGTAGGACCAGGCGAACGCGCCCTCGTGGTCGGCGTCCCAGAGCACCATGTCGGCGTACCTGCCGCGGACCAGCGCCCCCCGGTCCGGGGCGCGCAGCGCGTGCGCGCCGCCGATGGTCGCCGCGCGCAGCGCCTCGGTCACGCTCATCCCGAAGTCGGCGATGGCCAGCGCTATGACCAGCGGCATGGACGTGATTCCGTTGCCGCCGGGCGTGTGGTCGCTGCCCAGCGCGACGGCCACGCCCTTGTCCAGCAGGGCCCGGACCGGCGGGCGCCGGCCGGTCTGCATGGACGTGCCCGGGCAGACCACGGCGGCCACGCCGGCCTGGGCCAGCGCGGCCACGTCCTCATCGTCGGCCTCGTGCAGCAGATCCGCCGACGCGCAGCCGATCTCGGCGGCCAGCCTGGCCGCGCCGGTGCGGGACTGGCCGCAGGCGTGCAGCCTGGGCAGCAGCCCGGCGGCCCGGCCCGCGCCGAGGATCCAGCGGGCCTCATGCTCGGTGAACCGGCCCTCTTCGCAGTACACGTCCACGCTGTCGGCGCCCGCCGCGGAGGCGTCGGAGCACCACGAGCCCACCGCATCGACGTAGTCGTTACGGCGGCCGAAGTACTCCGGCGGCACCGAGTGGGCGGCCAGGAAGGTCACGTGGATGCGCGGGACGGCGACCTCGCTCTCGAGCGAGCGGAGCAGCCGGACATCGGCCAGCTCGCCGTCCCGGGTCAGGTGGTAGCCGGTCTTCGCCTCGATCGTGGTGGTGCCGGACAGCAGCCAGTCGCGCAGCCTCTCGCGCACTCCGTTGCACAGCGTCCACGGGTCGGTTCCCCGGGTGACGGTGACCGTCGAGGCCATGCCGCCGCCCGCGGCGGCGATCTCGGTCGCCGACGAGCCGCCCGACCGCATGGCCAGCTCGGCCCACCGGTTGCCCGCGTAGACCGGATGCGTGTGCGCGTCGATCAGGCCGGGCGTGACCAGCCCGCCACCCAGGTTCTCTACGTGGTCCACGTCGACGATGTCGTCGATGACGCCGGGAATGCGCTCGGGGAGCTCGGCAGCCGGCCCGACCCAGGTGATCCGCTCGTCCTGGGTCAGGATGGCGGCGTTGCTCAGGATCTCGGAGCCGGTCCACAACCGGCCGATGTTCGTCAGCAGGCGGACGGTCACCGGAGTGCCATGCCTCGTGAGCAGGGAGCACAGGATCGCGGTCCCGTGCCTCATGAGATCACCTGCCATGGATCGTGCCCTGGTGGCGGACACCAACGGGCATCCAGTGAAGTGAATCGTACACTCGGCGCGCATGGCGGCGTTCGGCATATGCGCGGGCCAACATGTCAGTTCAGCCACCGTAATCCAGCGTGCGCAGCGTGTACAGACCAGGCGCGGGCCAGGGCCCCGACTTCCGGCCGTGATCGCCGGACGGCCGCGGCGCCGGACGGCTA
This sequence comes from uncultured Actinomycetes bacterium, assembly GCA_963795575.1. Classification (GTDB taxonomy): domain Bacteria; phylum Actinomycetota; class Actinomycetes; order Streptosporangiales; family Streptosporangiaceae; genus PALSA-505. Next base: position 118,047 of record CAWCII010000023.1, read on the forward strand.
CGGTCCGGCCGGGCGCTGGCGCAGCCGCTGGTCGCCGCCGGCCGGCCCGGCCACGGTGCCGTCGACCGTGCCGTCGACCGTGCCGTCGATGCCGGGGAAGCCGTCCGCGCCGGTCACCGGCTGGCCCACGCGGTCGAACTCCGCCGCGAGCGACATCGGCACCCGGGCCTGAAGCAGGGTGCCGTGCGCGCCATGCCGCAGGCCGAGCACCTCGCCCTCCTCGTGAGCCCGCGCGAGCAGGTCGCCCCGCTCGTACGGCACGACCGTGCGCACCTCCCGGTCGTGCCGGGGAAGCGCATCTTCCAGCGCCGCCATCAGATCCTCGAGGCCCGCGCCGGTCCGCGCGGAGACCACGACGCTGTGCCGCTCGCGCAGCGTCACGGCCTCGACCGCGATCGGGTCGGCCGCGTCCGACTTGTTGACCACGACAAGCTCCGGGACCTCGCCGGCGCCGATCTCCCTGAGCACCTCGCGCACGGCGGCGAGCTGCGCCAGCGGGTCGGCGTCCGAGCCGTCCACCACGTGCAGGATCAGGTCGGCCTGCGCGATCTCCTCCAGCGTGGCCCGGAAGGCCTCGACGAGCTGGTGCGGCAGGTGGCGGACGAACCCCACCGTGTCGGTCAGCGTGAACAGCCTGCCCGACGGGGTCCGGGCCCGCCGCACCGCCGAGTCCAGGGTGGCGAAGAGCGAGTCGGCCACCAGCACGCCCGATCCGGTCATCCGGTTGAGCAGGCTGGACTTGCCGGCGTTCGTGTAGCCGGCGATCGCCACCGACGGCACCTCGCGGCGCCGCCGTTGCCCGCGCCGCACCTCCCGCCCGGTGGCCATGCCGGCGATCTCCCGCCGCAGCTTGGCCGTGCGCGCCCGGATCCGCCGCCGGTCGGTCTCGATCTTCGTCTCGCCGGGGCCGCGCGTTCCGATGCCGCCGCCGGCCGCCACCCGGCCGCCCGCCTGCCGGGACAGCGACTCGCCCCATCCGCGGAGCCGGGGCAGCATGTACTCCAGCTGGGCCAGCTCGACCTGCGCCTTGCCCTCCTTGCTGCGGGCATGCTGGGCGAAGATGTCCAGGATCAGCGCCGTGCGGTCGATCACTTTGACCCGCACGACGCCTTCGAGGCGGCGCAGCTGGCTGGGGCTGAGCTCGCCGTCGCAGATCACGGTGTCGGCTCCCGTCCCGGCCACGATCTCCCCGAGCTCGACCGCCTTCCCGGCGCCCACGTAGGTGGCCGGATCGGGCTTGCCGCGGCGCTGGATGAGGCCCTCGAGCACCTGGGATCCCGCGGTCTCGGCGAGCCGGGACAGCTCGCGCAGCGAGTTCTCGGCGTTCGCCAGGGCGCCGTCGGTCCACACGCCGATGAGGACCACCCGCTCCAGGCGCAGCTCGCGGTACTCGACCTCGGAGATGTCCTGCAGCTCGGTGGACATCCCGGCGACCCTGCGGAGCGCGGCCCGGTCCTCCAGGTCCAGCTCGCCCGGTCCGGGCGCGGCGGCCAGCGCGGCGGCCGGCTGGTCAGCCAGGCGGCGCGACGGTGATGTCATCATCCTCCAAATCCGGAATCCGCACCGGGCATCGGCCCGGCGCTTTGCCCCCCGATGGTCCCACGCTCCTGATGTCCTTTCATCTCATTAACACCCGGCCGGGCCGGTATGTGCCCGGGGACCAGCCTCCCGGCTCCGGGGACCAGCCTCCCGGCCCAGGGACCAGCCTCCCGGCCCGGGGACCAGCCTCCCGGCCCGGGGACCAGCCTCTCCGCCCAGGGACCAGCCTCCCGGCCCAGGGACCAGCCTCCCGGCCCAGGGACCAGCTTCCCGGCTCCGGGATCAGTCAGCCGCGGGCAGTGCGCGGACCCGGGACTGGCGGCCGGCTCGCCGGGAGTCCAGCGCAGCCTTGATCGCGGCGATCACCTGGGCCTGTTCGGTCCTGACCTGCTTCGGCGCGAAGTGCAGCACCAGGATGCCGTGGGCGGTCATCCGGGCGTGCCGGCGCAGGGTACGCTCCCAGTCCTCCGGCGACAGGTGCCACTGCCGCGAGTTCGACTTCGGCCGCCACCCCCGCGTCAGGCCACCAGGCGTCGGCCACCGCGATGAACAGGTTGCCCGCGTAGAGGCGCGCATTGAACATGGGCATCGGCAACCCGGCGCGCTTGACCAGATCCCGGAACTCGCCTTCGGTGATGGACCTGACCCCGTCGGCCACCTCGCCAAGCACCTGGCGGAAGAGAGCGGAGCCGACTACCGGGCCCCGGCGCAGCTCTTCGCCCAGCTCGGCGACCCGGCACCAGCCACGCTGCACGGAATCGGCGACCACGGCGCGGACCTCGCGCAACTCCGCGAGGCCGCGCGCCGCGTCGGCCACCGCCCGGGCCGCCATGGCGAACCGTATCTGGCCGGTGACACATACCTGCTCCGGCAGCCGGGTCGTCCGCAGCACCCGCACGAAGCCCGTGTTCTGACGCCGCCTCGCCGCGGGCACGAGGACGTCCACCCCGTCCAAGCGCGGAGCCTTGAGCTCGAGCCGCCGCAGGGCCGCGGCCGCCGTGAGGACGCTGCCCGGCCCGCCGTACAGCAGCGCGGCCATGTCCCGCTGGTCCGTGGTCGGGGTGCCGGTGGCCGCCAGGTACACGCCGGGCAGCAGCCTTTGCCAGGCACCACCACGGCGGATGCGGTACCTGAGGGCCCGGTCGGTCATGCCGCAGCCCGCGGATTGGCCGCGGGTGACGACGTCGTGCTGCTTGCGGAGGAACTCCGCCAGCGCCTGGTGGTCGAAGTCCGGTGGTGGCGTCATGAGCGCAGCGTGGCAGCCCGGACCGACAATCCGCCGACGGAGCAGACCGCGAACCGTGGTCGATGTGCCACCGCCGACGCTCCCGGGAGGCGAGAAGCAGACCCGCGAACCGTGGTCGATGTGCCACCGCCGACGCTCCCGGGGAGGCAATGTGCCATCCACACCGAAGGGACGGGCCGACGATGACCCGTCGGGTGCGGGATCCGGGGGGTTACGGGCGGGGGGAGCGCGCCAGGGCGGACCGGTATGGGCCCGCGCGGGCCGCGCCGCACATGATCACGAGGGGTTTCTAGGATGGGGGCACCACACGGCGGGCAGGGAGGAGCACAGGGTGACCGACATCGAGGGCGTGGAGATCACCGGCCAGGTCGGTCCGAGGTACGACGAGATCCTGACCGATGAGGCCCTGCGCCTGCTCGCCGCCCTGCACCGGGAGCTGGGCCCGCGCCGGGCCGAGCTGCTCGCGGCCCGGCACGAGCGGCAGCGCGCGCTCGCCGAGGGCGGCACGCTGGACTTCCTCGCCGAAACCCGGGGCGTCCGCGAGGACCGGTCCTGGCGGGTGGCGGAGCCGGCCCCCGGGCTCGTGGACCGGCGGGTGGAGATCACCGGGCCCACCGACCAGAAGATGACGATCAACGCGCTCAACTCCGGCGCGAAGGTGTGGCTGGCTGACTTCGAGGACGCCAACACCCCGCTGTGGGACAACATGATTACGGGCCAGCTCCACCTGGCCGACGCGCTGGACCGCAAGATCGACTTCACCAGCGAGGAGGGCAAGGAGTACACGCTCAAGCCGGACGAGGAGCTGGCCACGATCGTGGTCCGGCCGCGCGGCTGGCACCTGGACGAGAAGCACATCAGCATCGACGGCCAGCGGGCGTCCGGCAGCCTCACCGACTTCGCGCTCTACATGACCACGTCGGCCCGCAGGCAGCTCGACAAGGGCAAGGCGCCGTACTTCTACCTGGCCAAGACGGAGCACTACCTGGAGGCGCGGCTCTGGAACGACGCGTTCAACCTGGCCCAGGACGCGCTCGGCATCCCGCGCGGCACGATCAGGGCCACCGTCCTCATCGAGACCATCCCGGCGGCCTTCCAGATGGAGGAGATCCTCTACGAGCTGCGGGAGCACTCCGCCGGGCTGAACGCCGGCCGCTGGGACTACCTGTTCAGCGTGATCAAGAACTTCCGGACCCGGGGCCGGGACTTCGTGCTGCCGGAGCGGAACTCGGTCACGATGACCGCCCCGTTCATGCGGGCCTACACCGAGCTGCTGGTCAAGACCTGCCACGGCCGGGGCGCGCACGCCATCGGCGGCATGGCCGCGTTCATCCCGAGCAGGCGCGATCCCGAGGTCAACAAGGTCGCGATGGAGAAGGTGCGCCAGGACAAGGCCCGCGAGTCCGGCGACGGGTTCGACGGCTCCTGGGTCGCCCACCCCGATCTGGTGCCGCTGTGCCGGGAGGTTTTCGACGGGGTGCTCGGCGACCGGCCCAACCAGCTCGGCAAGCTGCGCGACGAGGTGAGCGTCACCGCCGAGGACCTGCTCGCGGTGTCCAAGACCCCGGGCCAGATCACCGAGGCCGGGCTGCGGAACAACATCAGCGTCGGCCTGCAGTACCTGGCGAGCTGGCTGAACGGGTCCGGCGCGGTCGCGATCTTCAACCTGATGGAGGACGCGGCCACGGCAGAGATCGCCAGGTCCCAGGTCTGGCAGTGGCTGCACAACGACATCACGCTGGACGACACCGGCGAGCAGGTCACCCGGGAACTGGTCGCGCGGATCATCGACGAGGAGCTGGCCAAGGTGCGCGAGCAGGGCGGGGAGGAATTCCACACCGCCCGCTACCAGGACGCGGTCGCGCTGTTCAGGGAGGTCGCGCTGGCCGACGATTACTCCGAGTTCCTCACCCTGCCCGCCTACGAACGCATGCCCTGACCGGGGCTTCCGCGGTTGCGGCCGCCCCGGCGGGGAAGCCTGGCTGGTAGGCACGCGGCCACCGCCGGGAGGAGTTGCGATGATTGACACGCTGGTCCGGGCGGTGACCGGAGTCTGCGGCGCGGACTACGTGATCACCGACCCGGCCGAGCTGCGCACCTACGAGTGCGACGGGCTCACCTCGCACCGCAGCGTCCCCGGCCTGGTGGTGCTGCCGGAAACCGCCGAGCAGGTGGCCGGGGTGGTGCGCGCGTGCGCCGCGGCCGGGGTCCCGTTCGTCGCCCGCGGGTCGGGCACCGGGCTGTCCGGCGGGGCGCTGGCGCCCGGGGACGGCGTGCTGATCGTCACCTCCCGGATGCGTAAGGTCCTCGAGATCGACGCCCGCAGCCGCCGCGCCGTGGTGGAGCCGGGAGTGACCAACCTGGCCGTCAGCAAGGCCGCGGAGCCGTTCGGCTACTTCTACGCCCCCGATCCGTCCAGCCAGGTGATCTGCTCGGTCGGCGGGAACGTGGCGGAGAACTCGGGCGGCGCGCACTGCCTGAAGAACGGCTTCACGGTGAACCACGTGACGGGTCTCGAAGTGGTCACCCCGGACGGCGAGATCGTCTGGCTCGGCGACGGCACCGGGGCCGCGCCCGGCTATGACCTGCTGGGCGCGTTCACCGGGTCCGAGGGGACGATGGGCATCGCCACCAAGGTCGTCGTGCGGCTGACCAGGATCCCCGCGGCGGTGACGACGCTGCTCGCCGGGTTCGGCACGACGGGCGAGGGCGGCGCCGCGGTCTCCGCGATCATCGCGGCCGGCATCGTGCCCGCCGCGATCGAGATGATGGACGCGCTGTCGATCGAGGCGGCCGAGGCCGCCGTGCACTGCAACTATCCCGCGGGCGCGGGCGCGGTGCTGGTGGTCGAGCTGGACGGGCCGGCGGCGGACGTCGAGGCCGAGACCGAGGCGGTCAAGGAGATCTGCGCGAAGGCCGGCGCCACCGAGATCAGGGCCGCGGCCGACCCCGCCGAGCGGGCGGTGATCTGGGCCGGGCGCAAGTCCGCGTTCGCCGCCGTGGGCCGGATCGCCGCCGCCTACATCGTGCAGGACGGCGTGGTGCCGCGCACCGCGCTGCAGGACGTGCTGGACCGGATCGCGCAGCTGTCCGCCGAAACCGGGATCCGGGTGGCCAACGTGTTCCACGCCGGCGACGGGAACCTGCACCCGCTGGTGCTGCTGGACGCCGACACCGACCCCGAGACGGCCGAGGAGGTGTCCCGCGCCATTCTCGACCTGTGCATCGAGCACGGCGGGTCGATCACCGGCGAGCACGGCGTGGGGGCGGACAAGTCGAGGTACATGCCGCGGATGTTCGGCCCCGACGACCTGGACACCATGCAGATGGTCCGCTGCGCGTTCGACCCGCGCGGGCTGTGCAACCCGGGGAAGATCTACCCCACGCCGCGGCTGTGCGGCGAGCGTCCCGGCCTCAAGCGAGGGCCGCATCCGCTGGTCGCTTCCGGCCAGGCGGACCTGCTGTGACCAGCCCGCCCGCCACCGGCGGCCAGACCGGGCCGCCGCCGCGCGTCGCGGCCGGCGCGGCCCGGGACGCGCTCGCCGCGGCGTGCGCCAGCCTGCGCCCGGCCGGGCCGGCCGACGCGGTCGCGGGCGTGCTGCCGTCGTGGGTCGCCGCGCCGGCCACCGTGGCGGAGGCCGCCGCGACGATGCGGGCCGCGGCCGAGCTCGGCCTCACGGTGGTGCCGCGGGGCAGCGGGTCGCGGCTGTCCTGGGGGCTGCCGCCGAGCCGCTGCGACCTGGTGATCGACACCAGCGGGCTCGACCGGGTGCTGGAGCACGCTTCCGGGGACTGGATCGCACGGCTGCAGGCCGGGGTCAGGATGGAGCGGCTGGCCGAGGTGCTGGGCGAGGCCGGCCAGCAGCTGTCGCTGGACGTGCCGGTGCCGGCCGGCGGCAACGCCGGCACGGTCGGCGGGGTGCTGGCCACCGGGATGGCCGGCCCGCGGCGGCTGCGCTACGGCACGCCGCGGGATCTGGTGATCGGGATCACCGTGGTGCGCGCGGACGGCCGGGTGGCCCGCTCCGGAGGCAAGGTCGTCAAGAACGTGGCCGGCTATGACCTGGGCAAGCTGTTCGCCGGGTCGTTCGGGACGCTCGGCCTGATCGCCGAGGCCACGTTCCGGCTGCACCCGGTGCCGGCGGCGGCCGCGTACCTCACTCTCGAGCGCGGCACCGCGGCCGCGGCGGCAGATGCGGTGGCGGCCGCGGTGGAGTCACCGCTGCAGGCTTCGGCGGTGGAGATCGACCGGCCGGCGCCGGGTGCCCCGGTCCGGGTGGGCGTGCTGCTGGAGGGCAACCCGGCGGGCGTGCCGGAGCGGGTGTCCGGGATGTGCGAGCTGCTCGGCCGCGGCGCCGCGGCGTCGGAGGAGGCGCCCGGCTGGTGGGGGCACGGCGCCGCGGCCGCCAGCGACAGCACGCTGATCAGGATCGCGTTCTGGTCCGGCGCGCTGGAGGCCGTGCTGGACAGCCTGGACGCGGCGGCCGCGGCGGCCGGGGTGGAGCCGGCCGTCGGCGGCTCGCCGGGCGCGGGCGTGCTCTACGCCGCCGTGGACAGCCTGGCCGAGCCCGGGGCGGTGGCGAGGTTCGTCGCCGCGCTGCGGGACGGTGCCCGGCCGGCGCCCGCGGCCGGCTTCCCGCCGGCCCGCGGCAGCGTCGTCGTGCTGAACGCGCCGCCCCTGGTCCGCGGCGCGGTGGACATCTGGGGACCGGTGCCGGGTGCCGCGCTGATGCGGTCGGTCAAGGACCAGTTCGACCCCGGTCACCGGATGGCCCCCGGCCGGCTCTCGGGAGGAATCTGATGAACGGTCATGGCCGGGTCGAGCCGCTGAGCGATTCAGCCAGCCGCCGTGATCCGGTGCAGGAGCTGCGGTCGCTGGCCGGGGACTGCGTGCACTGCGGGTTCTGCCTGCCGGCCTGCCCCACCTACCAGCTGTGGGGGGAGGAGATGGACTCGCCGCGGGGCCGGATTCACCTGATGACCCAGGTCCTCAACGGCGCCGAGCTCGGCGAGTCCGCCGCTACCCACCTTGACCGCTGCCTCGGCTGCATGGCCTGCGTGCCCGCCTGCCCGTCCGGGGTGCGCTACGACCGGCTGATCGAGGCCGCGCGGACCTGGGTGGAAGACGCCAGCCGCCGGCCCGAGCCCGCGGAGCGGCCCGCCGGCCAGGATGAGGGCGGGTACCGCCGGACGCTGCGCGGGCGCGCCGCCCGGGCGGCGATCTTCGCGGTGTTCCCGCACCCGCGGCGGCTCCGGCTGGTGTCCGGCCCGCTGCGCGCCGCGCAGCGGCTCGGCCTTGACGAGCTGATCAGGCGCAGCAGCCTGCCCGCCCGGCTGTCCCCCGAGCTGGATGCGGCATTGCGGCTGGCCCCGCCCGCGGCCGGGCGCGTCCCGGCACTGCCCCGGCGGGTCGCCGCCCGGGGCCCGCGCCGCGCCGTGGCGGGCATGCTCACCGGCTGCGTGCAGGGGGTCTTCTTCCCCCAGGTGAACACGGCCACGGCCCGGGTGCTCGCCGCCGAGGGCTGCGACGTCGTCATTCCGAACCGGCAGGGGTGCTGTGGAGCGCTGTCGCTGCACGCCGGGCGGCGGGCGGAGGCGCTGCGCCTGGCCAAGCGCACGATCGCCACGTTCGAGGCCGCGGGCGTGGACGTGATCGTGGTCAATTCGGCGGGCTGCGGCTCGGCCATGAAGGAATACGGCGAGCTGCTGGCCGGCGATCCGGCCTGGGCGGCCAGAGCCGAAGCGCTGGCGGGCCGGGTAAGTGACTTCGCCGAGTTCCTGGCCGACCTGACCAGTCCCCAGGCGCCGGCCAGGCCCGGCGGCCCGGCCGGGCGCGATGACCCGGCTCGGGCCGCCGCCCCGGCGGGAGACGGACCTCCCGCCGTCCCCGGCTTCGCCGAGGCCGGCGGGCAGGCGGCCGCCCGGCATCCGCTGCCGGTCACCGCCGTGTATCACGACGCCTGCCACCTCGGGCACGCGCAGGGCATCAAGGCGCAGCCGCGTGCGCTGCTGGGCGCGATCCCGGAGCTGAGGCTGGCCGAGACCGGCGACGGCGGCATCTGCTGCGGCTCGGCCGGCGTGTACAACCTGCTGCAGCCGGAGGCCGCGCGCGAGCTCGGGCAGCGGAAGGCGGCCGTCATCCGGGCGACCGGCGCCCAGCTGCTCATCTCGGCCAACCCGGGGTGCTCACTGCAGATCGCCTCCGCGCTCGCCGCGCAGGGGATATCCATGCCGGTGGCGCACACCGCCCAGGTGCTCGACGCCTCGATCCGCGGGCTCCCGGTGTCCGCGCTGACCGGGCCGGCCCATTGATCGCCTGACGCGATGTGACGCCATAATGGACTTGACTGACGTCATAAATGATGTCATCATGACGTCATGGAGTTGTCAGAGTACATCGAGACCCTGCGCGGGGAGGTCGCGTCCGTCACCCGGGTCGCGGGCGAGGACGTGGCGAGAGCCGGCCAGATGATCGCGGAGGCCCTCGATTCGTCCATCCGGCTGACCCTGCTCGACGTGCTTTCCGGCGCGGCCGCGGAGATCACCTCGCGGCTGGATAACACCGAGATCGAACTGCGCCTGTCTTCGGGCAGCCCGACGTTCGTCGTCGTGCACGCCCCGCAGGACCTGACCGGCGCCACCGCCGCCGCCTCCCGCGGCCGGGCCGGAGCGCGAGGCCGAGGAAGACACCGGGACGTCACGGGTGACGCTGCGCCTGCCGGACGGGCTGAAGTCCCGGGCCGAAGAGGCGGCTGCCGGTGACGGCCTGTCGCTCAACGCATGGCTGGTCCGCGCGGCGAGCCGTGCGCTCGACGATCCATCCGACTTCAGCCCGCCACGAGCCCGCCGCGGTCCCGGACAGCGGATCACGGGCTACGCCAGAAGCTGACCGGCGGCCCCGCGGGACGCCGTTCCGTCCCAGGCAACATCACCCGAACCGGAGCACGACCGTGCCCTGCGCGGCTCCGTGCTGCCCACCAGAAGGAGAAGCATCGTGACTTCCTGGCAATTCAACGCAGCCGGCCCGATCGAGGCCGACATCAAACTCGCCGCCGGCGCCGTGAAAGTCGCGGCGAGGCCCGTCGGCACCGTGACCGTCACGCTGCTCCCGGCGGACGGAAACAGCGGCCGGGCCGAGAAGCTCATCGACGACACCGAGGTCAGCTTCGAGGGCGGGAGGCTGACGGTGCACGTGCCCAAGCGGATCCAGCTGCGCGGCGACACCTCGCTCGACCTCACCGTCGAACTGCCGGAGGACTCGTCGGTCACGGTCGGCACCGCCTCGGCCGACGTGTCCTGCACGGGCAGCCTGGGCTCGCTGGACGGGCACACCGCCAGCGGTGACGTGACCGCGGCCCGGGTCGGCCGGCGACGTCGGCCTCAGCACCGCATCAGGCGACATCGGGCTGCAGGAAGTCGCCGGGGACGTCCGGCTGCAGACCGCGTCGGGCGACGCCGTCATACGGCGGGCCGACGGAGAGATCACCGCGAAGACGGCCAGCGGAGACCTGGTGATCGGGCAGGCCGGGCAGCTGGTCCAGGCCAGGACGGCCAGCGGTGACGTGCAGATCGACCGCGTCGCGGCCGGGCGGGCCGACGTCACCACCGTCTCCGGCGATGTCTGCCTGGGGGTGGCACCGGGCACCGGGGTCTACCTGGACCTCTCCTCGGTCAGCGGCCGGGTCAGGAGCGAGCTCGACTCCGACGAGCCGGGCGACAGCGACGGCGACGCCGCGGTGACCCTGCGCTGCACCAGCGTCAGCGGCGACGTCAGGATCACCCGGGCGACCCGGGGCTGACCGTCAGCCGGAACCGACAGGAGTCCGCACCGGGCAAAGGAGAATCCCGTGAATCCGTACCAGGCTGAGAAGCTGGCCAGCCAGCACCGGAACGAGCTGCGCGGGCTCTGCGCGCGCAGCGGTCACACCAGACCGGCCAAGCAGGCCCGGCAGGCAAAGCAGACGCAGATCCGCGCGCACCAGGGCCGGGGGAACGTGATCCGCCGCCGGGCCGGCTGGGCGCTCGTATCGCTGGGCCTGCGGCTGGCCTACGGGGCGGGCGAGGACTGAGCCGGGATGGCAGGCTTTCCGGACAGCCAGGATTCGTCCAGCTCCCCCTCCGCTACGATCACCGCGGGCCCGGACAGGAAGCTGGTCCGGCCGTCGAAGGTGACCCGCAGACGGCCCCCGGGGAGGTCGACGATCCAGATACCCGCCGGGGGGCAGACCGCGGGCGCATCGCCTCCGGGGGCCGGAGGGGCGCTGTCCGGCGAGCCAGCGGGACCGTCCGGCGGGCCGGCGTCGTTCGGCTGGCCGACGCTGTCCGGCGAGCCAGCGGCGCCGTCCGGCGGGCCAGCGGGACTGTCTGACAGGCTGGCGCCAGCCACCGGACTGGCTGCGTCGGGCGGCAGGCCCGGGGCATCGGGCGGCTGGCTGGCGGCGGCTACCGCCGCCGCGGCGGCCGCGGCCACCGCCCCGGTCCCGCAGGACCGGGTCTCGCCGCTGCCCCGCTCATGCACCCGCATCAGGATGTGCGCACTGCCGACGAAGCTGATCGAGCTCGAGATTGGCGCCGTCCGGGAACTCCCCCGCATCGAGTTGGGGCGGCTGGGACAGGTCGAACCCGGTCAGCGGCTTGTCCACCAGGCAGGCCAGATGCGGGTTGCCCACCGACACCCGCAGCCCGTCGAGCGGCTGGCCGGCCAGGGTCGCGTGGCCGGCGCCGAGCACCCGCGGCGGCCCCATGTCCACGGTGATCTCGCCGTCCCGTTCCGCCCGCACCAGCCGGGTGCCGCCGCGGGTGGCCACGGCGAATTCCGGGCCGGCCACCAGGCCATGACTGAGCAGGTACCGCCCGAACACCCGGACGCCGTTCCCGCACATCTCCGCCGGGCTGCCGTCGGCGTTCCGGTAGTCCATGAACCACTCGGCTACGGCCTCCGGCGCCGCCTGCCATGGCGTCCGGACCCCCACTCCCATGGCCGGCGTCCGGACCCCCACTCCCATGGCCGGCGTCCGTGACGGCCGCCGATACCCGCACGGCACGCAGCACGCCGTCGGCGCCCAGCCCGGCGCGCCGGTCACACAGCCGGGCGACCAGGCCCGCCGTCAGGTCGATTTCGCCGTCCGGATCGGGAAGGATCACGAAGTCGTTCTCGGTGCCGTGTCCCTTGGCGAATCGCATGCGCCGATCGTAGCCATCGCCGCGTCCAGCACCCCCGCGCCACCCCGGCCGCCGACGTCCAGCCAGCTGATCCGGGGGTCCCGGCCGAACCACGACTCCTGGCGGCGGGCAAACTTCCTGGTCGCGCGCACCGTCTCCAGCCGTGCCTGCTGCTGCGACCACTCCCCCGCGAGGAAGCGCAGCACTTGCGCATAGCCGAGCGCGCGGCTGGACGTCCGGCCCTCCCGCAAGCCGCGGCGTTCCAGGCCGCGGACCTCGGCCACGAACCCGGCGTGCCACATCCCGTCCACCCGGGCGGCGATCCTCCGGTCGAGCTCGGCGCGGTCCAGCCGCAAGCCGATCTGGACCGAGGGATAGACCGGCTCGTACCCGGGCAGGGTCGCGTTGAAGGCCTGCCCGGACAGCTCGATCACCTCGAGAGCGCGGACGATCCGCCGTCCGTTCCCGGGCAGGATCGCTGCGGCGGCCGCCGGATCGAGGCTGGCCAGCCGCTCGTGCAGCGGGCCGGGGCCGGTCCGGGCCAGCTCATCCTCCAGCCCCCGGCGCAGCCGGGGGTCGGTGCCGGGGAAGTTCAGGTCGTCGAGGACGGCGCGAACGTAGAGGCCGGACCCGCCGGCCAGGATGGGCACCCGGCCCCGCGCCGCGATGTCGTCGACGGCGGCGCGGGCCAGGTGCTGGTACTCAGCGACGTTCGCGGCCTTCCGCACGTCCCAGATGTCCAGCAGGTGATGCGGCACGCCGCCGCGCTGCCCGGGCGCCAGCTTGGCGGTGCCGATGTCCATGCCGGCATACAGCTGCATCGAGTCGGCGTTGACGATCTCTCCGCCCGCCGCCCGGGCCAGGCCGATGGCCAGGCCGGACTTGCCGGTCGCCGTCGCGCCCACGACCGCGATCACCCGCTGCGCCATGACGGTCAGCGGGTAGGCACGGGCCGGGCTCGCGACGGCATGCCGAGCAGGACCTGGCCGGACCTCGCGGTACCCGGGGGCGCGGTGTCCAGCTCTGCGTCCTGGCCGGGGTCCTCCTGCCGGGCCTGCCAGGCGTCGCCGCCCCGGGTCCGGCGGACCGACAGCGGCGGGCCGTCGGCGATCAGGTGATGCGGCGCCGCGTGGGTCACGACGGTGGTGACCATGTCTCCAGGGCGCGGCGACGTGCCCGCAGGTGCGAAGTGCACCAGCCGGTTGTCTTCCGCCCGGCCGGACATCCGGCGGGTGACCCCGTCCTTGCGCCCTTCGCCCTCGGCCACCAGCACCTCGACCTCACGGCCGGTGAACCGCTCGTTCTCGGCCAGGGTCATCTCCTCGACCAGCGCGACCAGCCGGTCGTAGCGGTCCCGCACGATCTCGGCGGGAACCTGACCGTCCATGGCCGCGGCAGGCGTTCCGGGACGCGGCGAGTACTGGAAGGTGAATGCCCCGGCGAAGCGTGCCTGCCGGACCAGGCCGAGGGTGTCGGCGAAGTCACGTTCGGTCTCGCCGGGGAAGCCCACGATGATGTCGGTGGTGATGGCGGCGCCGGGCATCGAGGAACGGACCCGGTCCAGGATGGCCAGGTAGGAGTCCCTGCGGTAGGCGCGGCGCATCGACCGCAGCACCGCATTCGACCCGGACTGCAGCGGCATGTGCAGCTGCGGCATCACGGTGGGCGTCTGCGCCATGGCCGCGATGACGTCGTCGGTGAAGTCGCGCGGATGCGGCGAGGTGAACCGCACCCGCTCCAGGCCGTCGATCCCGCCGCAGCTGCGCAGCAGCTTCCCGAACGCCTGCCGGTCACCGAACTCGGTCCCGTAGGAGTTCACGTTCTGGCCCAGCAGGGTGACCTCGAGCACGCCGCCCGCGACCAGCGCGCGGATCTCGGCCAGCACGTCGCCGGGCCGCCTGTCCTTCTCCCGGCCGCGCAGGCTCGGCACGATGCAGAACGTGCAGGTGTTGTTGCAGCCCACCGAGACGGCCACCCAGGCCGCGTAGGCCGACTCCCGTCGGGCGGGCAGCACGGAGGGGAACCGCTCCAGCGATTCGGCGATCTCGACCTGCGCCTCGTCGAGCGCCCGGGCGCGATCGAGCAGGGCGGGCAGCGAGCCGATGTTGTGCGTGCCGAACACGACGTCCACCCACGGCGCGCGGCGCACGATCTCGCCCCGGTCCTTCTGCGCGAGGCAGCCGCCCACGGCGATCTGCATGCCCGGGCTGGCGGTCTTGACCGGCAGCAGCTGGCCGAGGTTGCCGTACAGCCGGTTGTCCGCGTTCTCCCGGACCGCGCAGGTGTTGAAGACCACCACGTCGGGGACGGCGCCGTCGGCAGCGCGCCGGTAACCCGCGTCCTCGAGCAGCCCGGCCAGCCGCTCGGAGTCGTGCGCGTTCATCTGGCACCCGTAGGTGCGGACCTGGTAGGTACGGGAGGCAGTCATGTCGCGTATTAGCGTACGCGGACCCGGCCGGGCCGGCTGAATCAGCGGCTCAGCGGGTGATCGCGGCCGCGGGCGCGGGCCGGGACGGGGCCCCTCATCACGGCCGACGTGTCATCAACCCTGCGGCTTAGTACCGCTAGCGGGCGTACTCGGTGGCGCGCGATTCCCGGACCACGGTGATCCGGATCTGCCCCGGGTAGGCCAGTTCCTCCTCCACCTGCTTGGCGACGTCGTGCGCGATCACCTGGGCGTGGATGTCGTCCACCTGGTCCGGCTTGACCATGACCCTGATCTCCCGGCCGGCCTGCATGGCGAAGACCTTCTCGACGCCCTCGTGGGCGGAGGCGATCTCCTCCAGCCGCTCCAGCCGCTTGACGTAGGCCTCCAGCGACTCGCGGCGCGCCCCCGGCCTGCTGCCGCTGATCGCGTCGGCCGCCTGGGTGAGCACCGCCTCGACGGTGCGCACCTCGACCTCGTTGTGGTGCGCCTCGATGGCGTGCACGACGTCTTCCGGTTCGCCGTACCGGCGGGCGATTTCCGCGCCGATCAGCGCGTGGCTGCCTTCCACCTCGTGGGTCAGCGCCTTGCCGATGTCATGCAGCAGGGTGCCGCGTCGCAGCAGGGCCGGGTCGAGCCCGAGCTCGCTGGCCATGATGCCGGCGATGTGCGCGGACTCGATCAGGTGCTTGAGCACGTTCTGCCCGTAGGAGGTGCGGTACCGGAGGCGGCCGAGCAGCGCCATCAGCTCGGGGTGCATGTCCGTGATGCCGAACTCGGTCAGGGCGTCTTCCCCGGCCCGCACGCACAGCTGCTCGACGTCCGCCTTGCTCCGCTGGTGCGCGTCCTCGATCCGCTGGGGGTGAATCCGGCCGTCCAGGACGAGCCGCTCCAGGGTGAGCCTGCCCACCTCGCGACGCACCGGGTCGAAGCAGGACAGCAGGACAGCCTCCGGGGTGTCATCGATGATCAGATTGACCCCGGTGACCGACTCGAAGGCGCGGATGTTGCGGCCCTCCCGGCCGATGATCCTGCCCTTCATCTCATCACCAGGCAGATGTAGCACCGAGACCACGGACTCGCTGGTCTGCTCGCTGGCTATGCGCTGGATGGCCAGGGTCACGATCTTGCGCGCCCGCTTGTCGCCGTCCTTGCGCGCGGTGCTCTCGATGTCCCTGACGGTCACGGCGGCTTCCCGCTTGGCGTGGCTCTCGATGCCGGCGATCAGCTCGGCCTTGGCCTGCGCGGCGGTCAGCCCCGCGGTGCGCTCCAGGATCTCGCGCCGCTCCTCATCCAGCCGGCCCAGCTCGCCGCGCTCGCGGCCGAGGTCGTCGCGCAGCTCGTCGAGCGCGGCTGACCTGTCTTCGAGCTTGCGGATCTCATCGTCCAGCCGGTGCTCCCGGTCGGCCAGCCGCGCCTCCCGGCGTTCCAGGTCGGTGCGCAGGCCGGCCATCTCGCTCTTGACCGCGCGGATCTCGTCCTCGGCCGCCCGGCGGGTCTGATCGGCCTGCTCGGCCGCCGTCTCGGCCTTGCGCAGGATCCCGGTCGCGTCGGATTCCGCCCGGGCCAGGATTTGCTCCGCTTTCAGGGCAGCGCCCTGGTCCTGGGCCTGGCCGGAGACCACGGCGGCTGACTGTTCCGGGCTGGTTCCGGTCACGGCCGCACGGCTGCCGGGCCTTTTCAGGGTGCGCAGCACGACTCCCAGCACGAGCAGGATCGCGAACAGGAGGATCCCGATCAGCGTGATTGCGATTGCGTCGCTCACCGCGTGCCCTCCCTGCTCGGCGACTCCTGCCGCCAGGTGCCTGTCAGAGGTATGCCCTGGCACGAGGGTTCACGCGCGCGCCGCTACTGCCAGACTCCGAAGGCCCGGCCGGCAGCGCTGCTGCCGGCCGGGGCCGCCGGCCCATGACAGGTCCGGTCTCGCCGGATGGCCACCTCCGGCGGGAGTAACTGGCCGTGTGGATCTATGGTCATCCGCGTAGCGCGGAGTAACACCTCGCCTGCCGAGAGGTTAAGCGGAGATAACGATTAGAGCAAGCAAACCACAACTTCTTGGCAAAGCTCACCTCTGCCACGAACGGGCACGGCTCGCCCCCGGCGGCTCTTTCGCGATCCTGCCGAACCCTGCGGTGGCCGCCACCGTCCAGCGGCGCCGCCCAGCGCCCAGTCAGCGACCGAGCCTCGTCGCAGGCCAGCCGCCGGGCTTCCGGCTCGATGGCCGAGCGAAATTTTGCTGCCATCAGCCGTCCAGACCGGCTCCGGGATCACCGTCCGGATCCGGATCCCCGGACACGGACATGTCGGCGTCCAGCACGGACTCTCCCTCGAGACCGGCCTGCGCGAGGTCGATTCCTTCCTGCTCCAGCGCCTCGCGGATCACCCGGTAGGCCATCCCGGGCGGGTAGCCCTTGCGGGCCAGCAGACCGGTGAGACGGCGCATGCGGGTAGCCAGCGGCCGGCCTCTGGTGGCGGCCAGCTTCGCCTCGACCAGGCGCCGCGCGGCCGCCGCCTCCTGCTCCGGTCCGAGATCCGCGACGGCGGCTCGCACGTCGCCCTCGTCCACCCCGCGCTGGCGCAGCTCGGCGGTCAGAGCCCGGCGGGCGAGGCTCCGGCCCCGGTGCCGGGTGTCAACCCACGCCCGGGCGAACGCCGCGTCGTCGATCAGGCCCGCCCCGGTGAGCCGGTCAAGGGCTGCGTCAGCGGCCTGCTGGGGTACCGCGCGGCGCCGGAGCGCCTGATCGAGTTGCGCCCGCGTGCGCGGTGCCGCGGTCAGCAGCCGCAGACACATCTCCAGGGCCGCGGTCTCGGGGTCTTCACGCTGCCTGTCAGGATGATCGGCCGCCGCCTGGCGGCGCGCTCCCCTACTTGTCACCGCCTGGCCGCCCGGCACCATCATCGGTCGTGCTGCCCGGGGCGTCGGCTTCCGCATCAAGCCGCGGGCCCACGCCTAGCTTTTCCTTGATTTTCTTCTCGATGCCGCTAGCGATGTCGGTGTTGTCGCGCAGGAAGGCCCGCGCGTTTTCCTTGCCCTGCCCCAGCTGGTCGCCCTCATAGGTGTACCAGGCGCCGGACTTGCGGACGATGCCCTGCTCCACGCCGAGGTCGATCAGGCCGCCCTCACGGCTGATCCCGTGCCCGAAAAGCAGATCCATCTCAGCCTGCCGGAACGGCGGTGCGACCTTGTTCTTCACGACCTTCACCCGGATCCGGTTTCCGACCGCCTCGGTACCGTCCTTGAGCGTCTCGATGCGCCGGACGTCAAGCCGGACAGACGCGTAGAACTTCAGCGCCCGGCCGCCGCTGGTCGTCTCCGGGCTGCCGAACATCACACCGACCTTTTCCCGCAGCTGGTTGATGAAGATCGCGGTGGTCTTCGTCTGGTTGATCGCACCGGTCAGTTTCCTGAGCGCTTGCGACATGAGCCTGGCCTGCAAGCCCACGTGGCTGTCTCCCATCTCGCCCTCGATTTCCGCGCGCGGGACGAGCGCGGCGACCGAGTCGATGACGACAACGTCAATCGCACCGGAACGGATGAGCATGTCCATGATCTCGAGGGCCTGCTCCCCCGTGTCCGGCTGGGATACGAGCAGTGCGTCGGTATCGACGCCGAGCTTCTTCGCGTAATCCGGGTCGAGCGCATGCTCGGCGTCGATGAATGCCGCAATCCCTCCCCCCGCCTGCGCGTTCGCTATCGCCTGAAGAGCAAGGCTCGTTTTCCCGCTACCTTCTGGGCCGTATATCTCGACGACGCGGCCGCGGGGCAGGCCGCCGATGCCCAGGGCCACGTCGAGCGCGATCGACCCGGTCTGGATCACCTCCACGGGTGCCCTGACCTCGTCGCCGAGCCGCATGACCGATCCCTTGCCGAACTGCCGCTCGATCTGGACGAGCGCGGTCTCCAGGGCCTTGTCCCGGTCGCCGCCCCTGATGCTGCTCGCCCTGTCGCTGACTGCCATGTGGACTCCCTGTCGGGGTGAGGGGCCTACGCCGGGGCGGGCCGCCGCCGACGCCAGCCATGCCGGCGGGTCCGTCGTGGTCGCCTGTATCCCGGGCCGCCTGTAACCGTCGGCGCCGACGCTACGTGGCACCACCGACAGTTTGGCCCGTGGTGAATCCGGCCCGGCATCAGGGCCGGAAGGTGTCGAGCTCATGGGTCCATATCGTAGGCGAACATCTGTTCGACCGTGAAGCCGACACGCCGATCCGCCCATCCGAGATGGCGAAGGCTTCGGGGCGTGATAAGACCACTACGGCAACAGCTCCCGGACCAGCCCTGATTCTCCGGCCTGACGGCCGGCCGGGGCCGTCTAGCGGAGATTCTCCGGCACCTCAAAAGCCTCGCAGACGGCCTGCCAGATCGTTTTCACGTCCTCGCCGTCGGCGAGCGCCTGATTGACGGTGCGTCCGCCGATGCCCGCCAGGACGTAATCCTTGGCCACGCTGGCCGCGTAATTCTCGCCGAATTGGCTGTTCATCCGGTTCCAGAAGACGGTGAGGCGCACGGCGCCAGGTTACTGGCACCCGATCGCCGGCTGTCTCGGCTCGCCTGCGGCAGGCCTGCGCCGTGGTGATGGACGTGATTACGCTGCTTTACGAGGATCGTGCCCACTTGTGCGCCTTCCCTTCCGTAGGAGCACGCCATGACGACTCCGCCCGCTGAGCACGACGATCAGCAGGGAACCCCCGAGCCGCAGCCGCAGCATCCGCAGCATCCGCCGCACGGGCAGGCCGGGCAGCCGGATCATCCCGGCCCCGGCCTGGCCGGTTACTCCCCGGCGAGACGGCGCGGCGATTCCCAGCCCGGCTACCCCGCAGCTGGTGACCCCGAGTACCCCGAGGGACCGCCTGACCGCCCGCCCCCGGCCCCGCAGGGAGCACCCGGCTACCCGCCGCCGGCCCCGCAGGGAGCACCCGGCTACCCGCCGCCGGCCCCGCAGGGAGCACCCGGCTACCCGCCCGCCGGCCAGGCCGCATTCCCCCAGGGGCCGCCCGGCTATCCGTCCGCCGGCCAGCCGGGGCCTTCCCAGGGACCGCCAAGCGACCCAGGACCTCCCGCTTACCCAGGGGCTCCGGCTTACCCAGGCGCTCCGGGCGCTGTGCAGAACCCGCCGCCCTATTACCCCGCGGCGCCGGCTTCTGCCGGGCCAGCATTCCCCGGGGCGGGCGGGAGGCAGAGCGGGACCGCCGTCGCCTCCCTGGTCCTCGGCATCTTGGGCCTGCTGGCCAGTTTCTTCGCCGCGCTGCTGGCCATCGTGTTCGGCGTCGTCGCGCTGGTCCGGATCGGCAGGACGGGCCCGCGGGGCCGGGCCATGGCCGTCACGGGGATCGTGCTCGGCATCATGTGGACCGGGCTGACCATCGTGTTCATCCTGGTCGTCGTCCACGGCGCCAGCAACGGAAGCGTCGGCGGCCTGCGGGCGGGCGCCTGCTTCAACACCCTGCAACCGGGCCAGGTGTCCACGCAGGTGCGCTACCTCTCCTCGTGCACGCGGCCGCACAACGGCCGCGTGGTCGGCACCTTCGCGCTCGCCGGCCGTGCCTGGCCGGGCAGGCCGGCGCTCCGCCGGGAGGCTAGCGCGGGGTGCGCGGCCATGCTGGCCAGCGTCCTGCGGCAGCACACGCTGGGCAGCGGCGTCAGCGTCCTGAACTACACCCCGGACCAGCAGGCATGGTCATCGGGCGACCGAAGCGCATCGTGCGTGCTGCTGGACCCGGACGCCAGGCGCACCGGGTCAATGCTCGCGCCCTAGCAGGCTCCGGCCGGGTAGCGGCGGCAGGCTCAGCCGGCCCTCCGCCAGATCGCCTCCCACTGGGACCACTGCCCGGCGGCCGGCGGGGTGCGCCACGTCCGGGCGCAGCGGAGCGGCAGCACGGGAACGAACCCACAGCCGGGCAGCCCGGCCAGCTCGGCCTCGCCGAAGAAGTGAACCAGCAGGCCGCGCTTGGACCCGGCCAGGTAACGCACGGTAAAGCCGCCGTCGGCGTGCCGTTCGGTGACCTCGTGGGCCGGCCGCACGTCGGTGCTTGAGGCGTTGACCCGCAGGCACAGCAGGCCGCCGGGCGTCACATGGCGGGCGGCCTGCCGGATGTGCGCCTGCGCGATAGCCCGGTCGCCGTGCTGGAACACCTGGATGCCGATGACCAGGGGGAACAGCGCGGACGGCCGCAGGCAGGACAGGTCGCCGCACACCAGCCGGCCGCGCCGGGTCCCGGGCCGCGCCGCGAGCTGGGCGAGCGCCGTCGCCGAGATGTCCAGGCCGGTCAAGTCCAGGCCGCCGCCGGCCAGCGGCAGATAGTTGCGGCCATTACCGCAGCCCACGTACAGGCCGGCCGTCACCCCGGCCTCGCGGGCGGCCGCGAGAATGTCCCCGGCGAACGCCACCGGGGGCTCGCCGGCATATCGCCCGGCCGCGTATTCGGCATCCCACGAGGCGGCCGCGGCCGGGTCAGCCATCCGGGTTCCTCCCATCGACGGTCAGCCTTCCGGAACGGATTAGCTACTGCCGTTTCCCCGCGGTCTTCCGGTAGTTTGGTCGGCGCTCCCAACGTCGGCAACCGGGACGATCCCCGGATCGGCATCCCGCGAGGCGGCCGCGGCCGCCTCAGCCATCCGGGTTCCTCCCATCGACGGTCAGCCTTCCGGAACGGATTAGCTACTGCCGTTTCCCCGCGGTCTTCCGGTAGTTTGGTCGGCGCTCCCAACGTCGGCAACCGGGACGATCCCCGGAAGCGCGCCATATCAGGCAGGAGGGGTTATGGGAAGAAAAAGGGCTATATGGCGGAAACGCCCGAGACTGACCGCTTTCGCCGGGTGCGCCGCGCTGGCTGGCGGGCTCGTGGTGACGGTCGCCGCGCCGGGCAGCGCCGCGGCCCGGCAGCATCCGGCCAGGGTCTCCGCGCACGCCGAGGTGACGGGCTGTCATCTGGGAAACGGCATCAAGCACGTCATCGAGTTCACCTTCGACAACATCCACTTCTTCCGCGACAACCCGAACGTCCCCTCCGACCTGCAGATGATGCCGAACCTGCTGCATTTCATCCAGCGGAACGGGACGCTGCTGTCCAACAACCACACTCCGCTGATCGCGCACACGGCCGACGACATTCTCACCACGCTGACCGGCCTCTACGGGGACCGCCAGGGCATGCCGATCGCCAACAGCTACCAGGCCTACAACACCGACGGCACGACCGACCCCGCGGGCTCGTTCGCCTACTGGACGGACCCGGTCTACGACACTGCGTCCCCGCCCAGCCCGGGTCATGACACCAACCCGAACATGGTCTACTCGCCGACCCCGCCGGCCACCACGTTCCCCAAGCCGAAGCCCGACACGATCACCCCGGCCCCCTGGGTGCCGTACACCCGGGCCGGCTGCGACGTCGGCGCCGTGGCCACCGCGAACATGGAACTCGAGAACGACTCGGTGGACATCCCGAAGGTGTTCGGCCCGAACTCGCCCGAGGCCAGGCAGCTCAAGGCGGACAAGGACCCGTTCAAGGATCCGGAGACCGCGGACTACGTCGGGGTCGCGGTGCACTGCGCGCAGAGCGGCGGCCAGCAGGGCGCGTTCTGCCGGGACGCCAAGGCGGTCAAGTACGGCCAGACCAGGCCGACGCACACGGCGGTGCCGGATCTGCTGCCCGACGAGCCGGGCGGCTACACCGGCTACCAGGCGCTGTTCGGCCACAAGTACGTCGCCCCGCAGCTCGGGGCGGGCACGCCGAACCTCACCCGCAACGGCTACCGGGTCACCAACGCGGCCGGCAACCTGGTCGACCTGAACGGAAACCAGATCAACGGCGCGTTCCTGACGAATTACCCGGGATTCCCCGGCTTCGGCAGCATCAACGCCTCGCAGACCCTGGCCTACCTGGCCGACATGCTGGAGTCCCACGTGCCGGTCGTCGACGGTTACATGGCCGACCTGCACGGCAACGAGCACATCCCCGGCCTGAAGGCGTGCACGTCCGCGCCGGACGCGCTGGGCAGCGGCTCGCTCTGCTACGTCGAGCAGGCGCAGTACTACAACCGGGCCTGGGGCGTCTTCTTCAAGCGGCTGGCCGCGGACGGGATCACGCCCAGGAACACGCTGTTCGTCATCAGCTCGGACGAGGGCGACCACGAGGCCGGAGCCAACGTGGGCCGGGCGGTCCAGCCCACGCCGGCCAGCTGCGACGGCGCCAAGGTGACCGGCACCAAGGTAACCCCCGACGTGCTGTGCAGCTATCCGGCCGGCACCTTCGGCGAGCTCGACGCGAACATCAACGGCCTGCTCGCCACCCAGAGGAACAACACCACTCCGTTCAGCCTGGAGGCCGACACCGCGCCGGAGTTCTACGTGACCGGCCAGCCAGGGCCCGATAACCACGCGGTCCGCGGCCTGGAACGGGACGTGGGCAGCCTGACGGCGACCAATCCGTACATGCAGCCGTCCAGACAGCTCATAGCGAACTACCTGGCGGATCCGGCCGAAGAGGCCATCCTGCACATGGTGAACGCGGATCCGAGACGGACCCCGACGTTCGCGATGTTCGCCCGGCCCGACTACTACGTGGCGACGGGCTCCACCACCTGCAGCCCGTCGTGCGTGACCCAGAACACCGGCTTCGCCTGGGATCACGGCGACTACGCGGCGGAGATCGACACCAACTACGTGGGCTTCGTCGGGCCCGGGGTCGCCCATCTCGGGCTGGACGGGTCGACGGCCAGCGAGGGCCCGAACTCCGCGGGCCCGAACAGCGGCCAGACAACGGTGCCCGAGGCACACACCAAGGGCCCCTGGGTGGACGAGACCGACATCCGGCCGACGGTGATGTACCTCACCGGCCTGCGGGATGACTACGAGCACGACGGCCGGGTGATCACGCAGATCCTGACCCACCCGAACGCCGCGCTCCGCCCGTCCTACGTCACCACGCTGGGCGAGTGCTACAAGCAGATGAACTCGAGCGTGGGCGACTTTGGTACCGACACGCTGCAGGCCGCGACCAAGGCCATCGAGAGCAGGAGCCGTGGCGATGAGGTGTACAAGTCCACGGACAGGGCCCTCACCGGCCTTGACATCGTCCGGGACAGGCTCGCCGAGAGGATCAAGGGCGAGCTGGAGGCGGCCGCCTTCCGCGACACGGCGATCCCGGCCACCGAGGCGCAGGCCGAGACGTTCGGCTGCAAGCTGATCCTCGGCGCCGCCGCGCTGCTCCCGCGGCACATTTCCTGACTGGTCAGCCAGAGAGTCCCGCCCGGCATGCGCCGGGCGGGACTCCTGCCGTCCGGGCCGGGTCGGTGAAGGGATGAGCGCCGGCGCCGCCAGGGACCCGTCCCTGATCCGCCTGGCCGAGGCGGTCCTGGTCCCGCCCTTTCCCGGTACCGGCGTCCCCGGCTGGCTGCTCGCCGCCCTGGGCCGCGGGCTCGCCGGGGTCACTTTGTTCGGCCCGAACGTTTCCGATCCGGCCCAGCTGGCCACGCTGACGTCCCAGCTGCGGAACGCGGCCGATGAGCCGGTCATCGCGATCGACGAAGAGGGCGGGGACGTCACCAGGATGGCGCACCGGACCGGCAGCCCCTACCCGGGCAACGCGGCCCTGGGCGCCGTTGACGACACGGGCCTGACCACGGAGATCTATCGCGCCCTCGGGTCGGACCTGGCCGCCGCCGGGATCAACACGAACCTGGCCCCGTCGGCGGACGTCAACACGGCGGCGGACAACCCGGTCATCGGCACCCGGTCGTTCGGCGCGGACACCGCCCTGGTCGCCCGGCACGCCGCCGCCGCGGTGACCGGCTTGCAGTCGGCAGGCATCGCGGCCTGCGCCAAGCACTTCCCCGGCCATGGCAGCACCCGCGACGACACCCACCACGTGCTCGCCTCGGTGGACGGCGACCTCGACGAGCTGCGGCGCCGGGACCTCCCCCCGTTCGCCGCGGCCATCGCGGCGGGCGTGCAGGCGGTCATGCCCGGGCACCTGCGCGTCCCCGGGCTCACCGGCAGGCTGCCCGCCACGTGGTCGGCGGCCGCGCTGACCGGCCTGCTGCGCGGCCAGCTCGGCTTCACCGGCGCGATCGTCTCCGATGCCCTGGAGATGCGAGCTGTCAGCGACCCGCACGGCGTGCCCGAGGCCGCGGTGCGCACGGTCGCGGCGGGCGCCGACCTGCTCTGCCTGGGCCGCGACCAGGACGAGGAAACGTACCTGGCGGTGCGGGCCGCGCTCGCCGCTGCCGTCGCCGGGGACAGGCTCCCCGCCGTCCGCCTGGAAGACGCCGGCGCCCGGGTCGCCGCGCTGCGCTCCTGGCTGGCCCGGTCCAGGCGCCGTCTCGCGCCGCCGGCCTCCGGGAGCGACGGCGCGCGGACCGGGGGCGACGGGGCGACGGCCGCCGGTCGAGAGGGCCCGGCGCACGACGGCGCACGCGCGGGCCTGGCCGCGGCCCGGCGGGCGCTGCGCGTGTCCGGGCTCATCCGCCCGCCCGCCAGCCCCGTGGTCGTCGAGCTGAGGCCGCTGGGCAACATCGCCGTCGGCAGCGTGCCCTGGGGCCTGGGGCCCTGGCTCGACGGCAACGTCCACCGCCTGGACATCAGCCAGGGCGAGGCTGAGCTTGGTCCTGCGATCGGGGACGTGCTCGCGAAGGCGGCCGGCCGCCGCCTGGTGATCGTAGTCCGCGACGCCCACCGCCACCCGGCCGCCCGCGCGGCCGCCACCGCCCTGCTCGCCGCCCATCCCGACGCGATCGTGGTAGAGATGGGCCTGCCGGTCTGGCGCCCGCCTGCCGGCGCCTACGTGGCCACGTTCGGCGCAGCCCGCCCCAACGCCCAGGCCGCCGCCGAGATTCTCGGGCTGACGCCTGGCTGAGGGGGGCGGTCCGGGCATAGTCAGGCGTGCCGCCGACCGATCGGAGATCCGATGCGCTGGTGCACGTACGTTTCTCCGGCTGATCGGCGGTGCGGGCAGGGCTGCTGCACGAGGGGGAGACGTCCCCATCGCCCCCGGCTCGCGGCGCTTCGACTACGAGCTCGAGATCGCGGCCGGGGTTGGCCGCGGGCCCGACCTCGATCCCGCGACGGCCTCGGCGCCATCAGCAGCACCATCCGGCCGCCGGTGCCAGTGATACCGCTGCACGGCGGGCGGGTCCCGGAGGCTGATGACCACGTTCAGCCCTGAATGACGGCATAATGCTGGTCATGAGACTGTCCGCTCGCGCCGACTACGCGCTTCGCGCGGCGATCGAGATCGCTACTATCAGTGACAGCCACGTCACAGCCGAACAGGTCGCGCGGGCGCAGCAGATACCGGTCAAGTTCCTGGAGACCATCCTCACCCAGCTTCGGCGGGCCGGCCTGGTCCGCAGCCAGCGGGGGCCGGATGGCGGCTTCTGGCTGGCCCGTCCCGCGGATCAGATCACGCTCGCCGATATCCTCCGGGCCATCGACGGCCAGCTTCTCGGCGTGCGCGGCGAGCGCCCGGAGAACATCGGGTACATCGGCGCCGCCGAGCCGCTGCAGCGGGTGTGGATCGCCCTGCGGGCCAGCGAGCGCGCCATCCTCGAAGAGGTGACGCTCGACCAGATCGTGTCCGGCGAGCTGCCGGATACGATCAACGAGCTCGTGGGGGATCCCCGGGCCTGGGCCTAGGACGAGAGGAACCTGAGGCTCAGCACCCTGAGGCTGGGACGGCGAGGCCAGAGGCCGGGGCGGGACCTGGACCTGTCCGGGCGGGCGCCGGCCGGGACGGTCAGACCGGCACCATGTCGGTCAGGTCCCCGGGGTCGAATGCCGTGTCGCCGGCCACCAGGTCGGGCTCCCTCGGCGGCAGTTCCCGGCGGGCCGGGCCCAGCCGGACGGCGGTGCCCAGAACGGAGTTCTGCGGCGTCTCCAGGACCGGCACCGGCTGCGCCTTCAGCGACGCTGCCCGGCCAGCGTGAGGACGCAGCCCGGGCTCCCGCGGGCCGCTCAGCACCGGCGTGCTCTGCAGCTCGGCCAGGGCGAAGTTGTCGGAGACTTCCCTCAGCACGTGGGACAGCGGCGTTTCCAGCGCGGTGCAGATCGCGGACAGCAGCTCGGAGGACGCTTCCTTCTGGCCGCGCTCGACCTCGGACAGGTAGCCGAGTGAGACCCGGGCTGAGGCGGACACTTCGCGGAGGGTGCGACCCTGCCGAAGCCGAAGCCGCCGCAGTACGTCACCGAGCAAGTGACGAAGCAGGACCATCGTCGCACTCCCTTCCGCGGCCGTTCTGCTTAGGACTCCACCGTACCCGCCCTTACGGACAGTCGGCGAGACCGGCCGGCCGCGTGTTCGCTTTTGACGTAACGCTGTAATCGCTTGAGCTCTTCCCGGCCGGGCCGGTCATGCGCCTTCTGCCGCTAGCATGCCCAGCAGCAGCCGCAGCGACTCCAGCACCGCCTGATCCCGGATCGAGCGGCGGTCGCCGGCCAGGCACAGCTCCCGCCGCACCCCGCTGAGCTGGCCGGTTGCCGCGATGTGCACGGTGCCCGCCGGCTGCCCGTCGGCCGGGTCGGGGCCCGCCACGCCCGTGGTCGCGACCCCGTACGCGGCACCCAGCCGCCGCCGCACGCCCTCGGCCATCGCGCCGGCCACATCGGCGTGCACCGCACCGTAGCGCTCCAGCAGGGCCACGGGGACATCCAGCAGCGCCGATTTCAGGTCGGTGGCGTAGGCCACGATGCCGCCGCGGAAGACGGCCGACGCGCCGGGGATCTCCACCAGCGAGGCCGCGAGCAGCCCGCCGGTCAGCGATTCGGCCACCGCGACGGTCTGCTCCCGCTCGGTCAGCAGCGTCACGACCCGCTGCGCCGGCCCGCCGCAGGCCGGGCCGGTCACGGTTTCTTCCGCCACGTGCTGGCCACGTAGTCCGCCCCGGTGACCAGGGTGACCACCACGGCGGCGGCCATGGCCAGCGGGCGGGCCAGGCCGAACGGACCGGGCAGGATGTACAGGCTGATCGCGATGACCTGCAGCAGGGTCTTGAGCTTGCCGCCCCGGCTGGCCGCGATCACGTTACGCCGGATGACGATGATCCGCAGGACGGTGATGCCCACCTCCCGGACCATGATCACGCCGGTCACCCACCAGGACAGTTCCCCGAGCGCGGACAGGGTGATGAGCGCCGAGCCGGTCAGCGCCTTGTCCGCCACCGGATCCGCGATCTTGCCGAAATCGGTGATCAGCCCGCGCTGCCTGGCCATCCGCCCGTCCAGCAGGTCGGTGACCGAGGCCACGGCGAACAGCACGAACGCGATGATCCGGCCGGCGGTCCCGCCCGTGCTCAGGAACAGGACGAAGAACGGGACCAGGATCAGGCGCAGCCCGGTCAGCGCGTTGGCCACGTTGACGAGACCCGGGTGCGCGGCGGGCTGGCCGGAGACGGCAGGGCCGGGGACGGGAGGGACCGGAACGGGCGAGCCGGCGGCCGCGGCGCCCGGGACGGGAGGAAGAGGAACGGGCTGGCCGGAGGTCGCGGAACCGGCGGCCGGGGGGTCGCCGGGGCGGTGCGGGGAACCGGTCAACGCGGCACCGGGGAGACGGCCCGGGCCACGTCCGCCACCAGGTCTACCCCCTCGGCCGCGGCGAACCGGGCCCGGACCAGGTCCCCTGGGCGGTGGTCGTCACCACCCCGGACCATCGTGGTCCCGTCGACTTCCGGGGCCTGATGCGCGGCCCGGCCCTCGTAGCGGCCCGGTCCGAGACGGCGCTCGAGCAGCACGTCGCTGGTCTCGCCCACCCGGTCCGCCGAGCGCTGCGCCATCAGCTCGTCAGCCAGCGAGGCCGTCTCCTCCACCCGCCGGGCGATCTCGGCGGGGTCGATCTTGCCGGGCAGTGACGCGGCCGCCGTGCCGTCCTCGTCGGAGTAGCCGAAGACCCCGATCGCATCCAGCCGGGCCTCCTCGAGGAAGCCGTGCAGCGTCTCCAGGTCGCCCTCGGTCTCGCCGGGGAATCCCACGATGAAGTTGGACCGGATCCCCGCGGCCGGGCAGGCCTGCCGGATCCGGCCGGCCAGCTCGGTGAACCGCTGCCGGTCGCCGAACCTGCGCATGGCCCGCAGCACCGGGCCGCTCGCATGCTGGAACGACAGGTCGTAGTACGGAGCGACCCCGGGGGTGGACGCCAGCACGTCGATGAGCCCCGGGCGCATCTCGGCCGGCTGCAGGTAGCTCACCCGGACCACCGCGATGCCGTCCACCGCGGCCAGCGCGGGCAGCAGGTCCTCGAGCAGCCGCAGGTTGCCCAGATCCTTGCCGTAGGAGGTGGAGTTCTCGCTGACCAGCAGGAGCTCGCGGACGCCCTGACCGGCCAGCCATCGTGCCTCGGCCACCAGGTCGCCGGCCGGCCGGGACAGGAAGGCGCCGCGGAACGTGGGAATCGCGCAGAAGCTGCACCGGCGGTCGCAGCCCGAAGCGATCTTGAGCGGGGCGGTCACGCCCTGGCCCAGCCGCCGTCGCGGCACCCGCGGCCCGGACGCCGGGGCCAGCCCGGGCGGCAGGTCAGGAAGGCCGTCGCGCCAGGGCCCGGCGGCCGGGCGGTCGGCCGGGGCGAGCGGCAGCAGGCGGCGGCGGTCACGCGGCGTGTGGGCCGGCCAGCGCGTCCCGTCGCGTACCGCGTCCAGCCGGGCGGCGATGTCCGGGTAGTCGTCGAAGCTGACGATCTGCGCCTCGGGCAGCGCCTCGGCGAGGTCGGAACC
The DNA here is from genome assembly GCA_963795575.1 of uncultured Actinomycetes bacterium. Lineage (GTDB taxonomy): Bacteria > Actinomycetota > Actinomycetes > Streptosporangiales > Streptosporangiaceae > PALSA-505. The sequence goes on from CAWCII010000023.1 coordinate 147,114, forward strand.
GTACCGCTCGGCCAGGCACCCGGCCGCTACCACCGCGGCGCCCGAGGACCCGGCCTCCAGCAGTTCGTCGATGGACTCCTGCTTGGCCGCCTGGATGAAGCCGCAGGTATTGACGACCACGACGTCGGCTCCGGGCCCGTCGGTCAGTGCCCAGCCCCCGGTCTCGAGCCGCGCGGCAAGTTCCTCGGAATCCACCTCGTTGCGCGCGCAGCCAAGGGTCACCAGGCGGACCTTCCGGTCCGTGGCAGGGGGGGTCTCCTTGTTCTCCGGCACACCGGAAGACTACGATACGTGCGCCCCTCCGCTGGCACTCGGCCGCGCGGCGCGGGCGGCTGGCCGGCCGGTCAGCTGGACAGCTGCCGGCCCGGCCAGAAGCTCAGCGTGACCGGGTTACCCACGGTGCCCGGCGAACCGCGGTTATGCCCGTTCACGATGAGCAGGACCGCGCCCGGATTGCCGAGTTGCAGCTTCACCGCGTGATCGAAGTGCCAGGTCTTCGCGGCGCCGGCCGGGAGGGTGTACTGGGTCAGGTACCCGCCGTTCCGGCGGGTGAACTCCACCCAGCACGGCTGGGCCTTCGCCACCAGCTTGATGACGAGTACCTTGCCGGCCGGGGCGGTACTGTGAGTGGGCGGAGGCGAGTTGTGGTGGTGCGCGGCCGGCGGCGGGTGGCTGGGGTGATGCTGCGGCTGCTGCGACGCGGCGGCCCGGCCGTCGTGCGAGTGCGAGGACACCTCGCGGTAGACCACGTAACCGACGATCACGGCCAGGACAAGCAGCATGGCCACGCTCCAGTTGAGGCGGCGCCGCTCCTTCAGCCTGATCGGCGTGGACGGCTCGAACACCTCGGCCGCCCTGATCGCGCGCGGCGAACCGTGCGCCTGGTCGTACTCCGCGATGAGCGGGTCCGGATCCAGGCCGACGGCCCTGGCGATGCTCTTGATGTGCCCCCGCGCGTAGAAGTCGCCGCCGCAGGCGGAGAAGTCACCGCGCTCTATGCCGCGGACGATCGTCTCCCTGATCCGGGTCTGCTGGCTGACCTGGGTAATGGTGAGACCGGCCCGGCGGCGCGCCTCCGCGATGGTGTCGCCGATGCTCACGTGGCGCCTCCCCTGCGTCAGTTCGGAAAACGTGCCGTCCCGCGCGGCGGGGCGGCCGCCGGGCGCATGCCGCCCGCGCGGGGAACAGTTACCAAGTGTAGACACCCGGACACCGCACTGCGAGGGACCAGTGCCCCGCGCGGCGCCCCCGTCCAGTGTCTTATTCAGATGCCGCCTTGTGCACGATGACCTGTGCCGGTAACTGTGCCGGTGCCGTGGTCATGACCGCGGCCGATCGCTCGCGCAGACCCTCCGGGTCCGCATTCGCGAACCGGTTTCGAAATGACCCGCCCGGACCCCGGCTGTGCCCCTGCGAGCAGCTGCCGCCTGCCCGGCCGCTACTCGCCGCGCAGCGGGCCGAGGACTTCTTCGGTGTCTTCCGGCCTGACTAGGACGTCCCTGGCCTTGGAACCCTCGCTGGGGCCGACGATGCCACGGCTCTCCAGCAAATCGATCAGCCGCCCGGCCTTGGCGAAGCCGACCCGCAGCTTCCGCTGCAGCATCGAGGTGGAGCCGAACTGGGTGGCGATGATGAGCTCGGCGGCCGCCACGAGCAGTTCCCTGTCGTCGCCGATGTCCGTGTCGATCTCCCGCTGCCTGCCGTCGGCGGCGGTGACGTCCTCCCGGTAAGTGGGCTCGGCCTGCTTCTTGCAGTGCGCGACGACCTCGCGGATCTCCTTCTCGGTGACGAATGCGTTCTGCAGCCTGACTGGCTTGCTCGCCCCCATCGGCAGGAACAGCGCGTCACCCTGGCCGACCAGCTTCTCGGCTCCCGGCTGGTCCAGGATGACCCGGCTGTCGGCCAGGCTGGAGGTCTCGAACGCGAGCCGGGACGGCACGTTGGCCTTGATCAGCCCGGTCACCACGTCCACGCTCGGCCGCTGGGTGGCCAGCACCAGGTGGATGCCCGCCGCCCGGGCCAGCTGGGTGATCCGGACGATCGCGTCTTCCACGTCCCGCGGGGCGATCATCATCAGGTCGGACAGCTCATCCACGATCACCAGCAGGTACGGGTAGGGCAGGTACTCCCGCTCGCTGCCCGGCGGCGCGACGAGCTTGCCGTCCCGCGCCGCCTTGTTGAAGTCGTCCAGGTGCCGGAAGCCGGAGGCGGCCAGGTCGTCGTACCGCCGCTCCATCTCCCCGACCACCCAGCCCAGCGCCTCGGCCGCCTTCTTCGGGCTGGTGATGATCGGCGTGATCAGGTGCGGGACACCCTGGTAGTGGGTCAGCTCCACCCGCTTCGGATCGATGAGGATCATCCGCACCTCATCCGGCGTGGCCCGCAAAAGAATTGACGTAATCAGCCCGTTAATACAAGTGCTTTTGCCGGCACCAGTCGCTCCGGCAATCAAAATATGTGGCATCTTCGCGAGGTTGGCCACCGCCGTGTGGCCCTCGACGTCCTTGCCCAGGCCGACCACCATCGGGTGGTGATCAGACACCGCGGCCGACGAGCGGAGCACGTCGCCGAGGCTGACGATCTCGCGGTCGGTGTTCGGGATCTCGACCCCGATGGCGGACTTGCCCGGGATCGGCGACAGGATCCGCACGTCCGCGCTCTTCACCGCGTAGGCGATGTTCCGCGACAGCGCGGTGACCCGCTCCACCTTGACCGCCTGGCCGAGCTCGATCTCATACCGGGTGACCGTCGGCCCCCGGGTGAACCCGGTGACCTCGGCATCGACCTCGAACTGTTCCAGCACGCCGGCCAGCGCCTCCACCATGGCGTCATTGGCCCGGGTCCGGGCCTTCGGCGCGGTCCCGGGCCGCAGCAGCGCCGCGGGCGGCAGGGTGTAGCTGGCGTCGGTGGCCCCGGCCAGGGTGAGCTGCTCGGGCTGGCGCAGCAGGCCGTCGCGGTCCTCATCCCCCCGAGCGGCGGGCGTCCCGGCGCCGGCGGCCGGGCGCTGGCCGCCGCCGGCATCCCGACGTCCAGCCCGTCCGCGATCTGGCCTGCCCGCGGCCCGAATCCGAGCGTGTCCAGCAGCCCGTCGTCGCCGTCGGCTGCCGTACCGCCACGCCCGGCCACCCGGCCGTCCGCGCCGCCGGCCGGGGCGGGCCTGATCCGGGTGCCGCGCTCGGCCAGCAGCGGTGAGTCGTAGGGCCGTTCGTGCTCGCCGGCCTCGATGGCCTGCTGCCGCCGGCCGAAGCGGGCCAGCGACCCGGCCCCCGGCCGTTCGGGATAACCGGTTTTCCCGCCCGCACCCGTATCCGTCCCGGCGGCGGGGTCCGGCCTGCCCAGGAGCCGGGCCAGCCGCCGGGGCACCGCGCGCACCGGCGTGCCCGTGATGACCAGCACGCCGAAGCCGGCCACGAGCGCGAGCAGCAGCGCGGCCAGCCACGGCGTCAGGATCGTCACCAGCGGCGCCGAGGCGGCGAACCCGATCAGGCCGCCCGCGTCCCGCATCGCCCGCGCGCCGGCGGACGGGTGCGGGGTGCCGTTCGCGATGTGCACCAGGCCGAGCGCGCCGGTGATCAGCGCGAGCCAGCCGATTATCATCCGGCTGGTTTCCGCGTTCCGGTCGGGATGGCGCAGGAACCGCCAGCCGAGCAGGGCCAGCAGGATGGGCAAGGTCCAGGTGAGCGAGCCGAACGCGCCCCGCACGACCGTGGTCATCAGCCGGCTGGCCGCGTTGTCCGTGGGCCACAGGGCGGTGCCGGCCACGACGATGGCGGCGCCGATCGCGGCCAGCCCCAGCCCGTCCCGGCGGTGCGCGGGCTCCAGGCTGCGGGCGTTGCGGTCGATCTCGCGGACCACGGCTCCGGCGCCGTGCGCGAGCAGCATCCACAGCCCGGCCACGGCGCTCGCCCCCCAGCCGAGCAGGATCAGCAGCGGGTGCGCCGCCACCGACGGCGGCACGCCGCGCGGGTTGTCCCGGCGGCGTGACCTGGTGTACCGGCGCCCGCTCTTGGCGGCCCGGCTGGCCTTCTTCGCCCGGCGGCCGCGCGGCGCAGGCTCGGCCCGGCCGCGCCGGCCGCTGCCGGGGCGGCCGGCGGTCTGCGTGCCCTTGGACGCACGAATGGCCATGATCCCACGCTAGCGAGCAACCCGGCGCGGCCGAAGCAGGCTGCGGGCGTGTCGCCGTCGGCCCACGGCGAAACCGGCCGGCCCCGGCGCGGATTACCCTGGCAGGCAACGGCGCAGGGAGGTGGCGTGCGGATCGCGGTCGTGGGCGGCGGGCCGGGCGGCCTGTACTTCGCCGCCCTGACCCGGCAGCTCGGCCCCGGGCACGAGATCACCGTCTGGGAGCGGAACGCGCCGGACGACACGTTCGGCTTCGGCGTCGTGTTCTCCGACGAGACGCTGGGCGGCATCGAGCACGCGGATCCCGGGATCTACCGGGCGATGGAACGCGAGTTCGCCCGCTGGGACGACATCGACGTGCACGTCAAGGGCGAGGTGATCACCAGCGGCGGGCACGGCTTCGCCGCGATGAGCCGGCGCCGGCTGCTGCGCATCCTGCAGCAGCGCTGCGCCGATCTCGGCGTGCGGCTGCACTTCCGCACGCAGGCGCCGCCGGCCGACGTGCTGGCCTCGGACTATGACCTGGTGATCGCGGCCGACGGGGCCAACTCGGCCGTCCGGGCGCGGTTCGCCGGGACGTTCGGGCCGGACATCGAGACCCGGCACTGCAAGTACATGTGGCTCGGCACCGACCTGGTCTTCGACGCCTTCAAGTTCTACATCGAGCAGACCCCGCACGGCGTCATGCAGATCCACGGCTATCCCTACGACGCCACCGGCAGCACGTTCATCGTGGAGATGCACGACGCGGTGTGGCGGGCGGCCGGGTTCGGCGCACTGGCGGCCCGGTTCGACGCGGCCGGCCTGCCGCCCGGCGCGTCCGACGAGGCGTCCATCGAGCGGATCCGGGACCTGTTCGCGCCGGTCCTGCGCGGCCACGGGGTGCAGGCCAACAACTCCCGGTGGATCAGCTTCGGCACGCTGCGCTGCCAGAGCTGGCGGCACGGCAACGTGATCCTGCTCGGCGACGCCGCGCACACCGCGCACTTCTCGATCGGCTCCGGCACCAAGCTGGCCATGGAGGACGCGCTGGCGCTCGCCGCCTGCCTGCACGAGCGGCCGTCGCTGGACGAGGCGCTGGCGGCCTACGAGGCCGAACGCCTGCCGGTGGTGGCGTCGGTGCAGCGGGCCGCGCAGGCCAGCCTGGAGTGGTTCGAGAACCTCGGCCAGTACACCCACCAGGAGCCCGAGCAGTTCGCGTTCAACATCATCACCCGCAGCCGCCGGGTCACCTACGGCAACCTGCAGCTGCGCGACCCGGAGTTCGCCGCGCGGATGGACGCCTGGTTCGCCGGGCACGAGAAGCGGCGCGGGATGGCTCCTGGCGACGTGCGGCCGCCCATGTTCCAGCCGCTGCGGCTGCGCGGGCTCGAGCTCGCCAACCGGGTCGTGGTGTCGGCCATGGACATGTACTCGGCCGATGACGGGCAGCCGGGCGGCTTCCACCTCGTCCACCTGGGCGGCAAGGCCCTCGGCGGGGCCGGCCTGGTGATGACCGAGATGGTGTGCGTGTCGGCGGAGGGCAGGATCTCGCCCGGCTGCACCGGCATGTACACCCCGGAGCAGGAGGCGGCCTGGCGGCGGATCGTCTCGTTCGTGCACGGCTCGTCGGCCGCGGCCATCGGGCTGCAGCTCGGCCACTCCGGCCGCAAGGGCTCGACCAGGCTCATGTGGGAGGGGATGGACCAGCCGCTGGAGTCGGGCAACTGGCCGCTGTGCGCGCCGTCGCCGCTGCCCTACCTGCCCGGCGTCAGCCAGGTGCCGCGCGAGCTGTCACTGGCCGAGATGGAGCAGATCAAGCGGCAGTTCGTGGCCGCGACCGAGGCGGCGGAGCGCTGCGGCTTCGACCTGATCGAGTTGCACTGCGCGCACGGGTACCTGCTGTCGTCGTTCATCTCGCCGCTGACCAACCAGCGGACCGATGCCTACGGCGGGTCGCTGGCCTGCTGCTTCGCTACCCGCTCGAGGTATTCGCGGCGATGCGCGCCGCCTGGCCGGCGGACCAGCCGATGACGGTGCGGATCTCGGCCACCGACTGGCACGACGGCGGCATCAGCGGACCGGACGCGGTGCAGATCGCGCGGGCCTTCGGCCGGGCGGGCGCGGACGCCATCGACGTGTCCACCGGCCAGGTGACGCCCGCGGAGAAGCCGGCCTTCGGCCGCTCCTACCAGGCTCCGTACGCCGACGCGATCCGCAACCAGGCGGGCATCGCCACGATCGCGGTCGGCGTGATCTCCTCGTTCGACGACGTGAACTCGCTGATCCTGGCCGGCCGCGCCGACCTGTGCGCGATCGGCCGCGCGCACCTCTACGACCCGAACTGGACGCTGCACGCCGCCGCCGAGCAGGACTACGCCGGCCCGGGGGTGACCTGGCCGCAGCCCTGGGCCGCGGGCAGCCGGCGGCCGCAGGCCGGCCGGACCGACGGGCCCCGCCCCCGGCTGCAGCTGATCATGGACGGCGAGCCGGTGACCAGGCACCAGCGCTGGCGCCCGAACGACCCGGGGGCGGGCGCCGCGCCGGCCCCTCAGCGTGACCGGCGCGGCGCCCGCCCCCGGTCCGTGCCGCCGCCCGGTCCGCGCCGCCGCCCGGTCCGCGCCGCCCCGTCCCGCGGCTCGTGCCGGCGCGGCCCCGTCCCGCGGCTCGTGCCGACGCGCCCCGTCCGCCGCGCCCCCGGTCTATGCCGGTCGATGTGACATTGCTGTGGTTGGGTGAGCAGCAACGTCACATCGATCGTGCTGGGGGAACGGGGGCGCGGTGACCTGAAGGCGAGATCGGGGGTGGAGGCATGGTGACCATTGAGCGGGTAAACCCGGCCGGGCTGGCCCGGCCGTCCGGGTTCTCGCACGCGGTCGTGGCCACGGGCGGCCGGATCGTGTTCCTGGCCGGGCAGACGGCGGCCGGGGCGGACGGGCAGATCGCGGGCGAGACGGTGACCGCGCAGTTCGAGCGGGCGCTCGGCAACCTGCTGTGCGCGCTGCGCGAGGCCGGCGGGGCGCCGGAGCACCTGGCCAGCCTGACCATCTACGCGGTCGACCTGGCGGACTACCGGGCGCACGCCCCCCAGATCGGCGCGGTCTGGCGGCGGCTGGCCGGCCGCGGTACCCGGCGATGGCGGCGGTCGGCGTCAGCAGGCTGTGGGACACCGCCGCGCTGGTGGAGATCCAGGGGCACGCGGTCATCCCCTGACGTCCGGCACCGGCACGGGCCGCCGGCGCCGCGGACGACGGCCCGGCGGCCCGGCGTAGCGGCCCGGCGCACCCAGAACCGCGCCGAGCCGGCCGCGAGATCACGGCCCCTGGTCTTCCCCGGGCGGGGAGACCTCGGGGAAGGCGCAGAACTCGTTGCCCTCGGGATCGGCCAGCACGTACCACCGGGCCTGGTCGTTCGGCGGCTCCAGCATGGTGGCGCCCCCGATGAAGCGGCTGCACGGCCGGGACGGCGACGTCCCAGTGGATGCGGTTCTTGGCCGCCTTGGGCTCCGGGACCCGGTCGAAGTCCATGGTCAGGATGGGCATGCCAGGCACGTTCTCCAGGGTGGAGAACCCGCGCGGGCTGTGCCGCACGGACGCGCCGTAGACCCTTCCCCACCACTGCGCCTGGGCGGCCGGGTCGGCGCTGTCCACCACCAGGCCGTGCAGCCGCTCGGCGGGTAGGCTCCTCGCGCAGGAAGGCGCAGTACTCGCCGCCTTCGGGATCGGCCATGACCGTCCACGCCCTGTCGTCGCCCTCGGGCCGGATGACGGTGGAGCCGAGGGCCTCGAGGTCGGCGAGCCGGCGCGCGTAGATGTCGAGGTGCACCCGGTTCTTGGCCGTCTTGGGCTCCGGCACCCGGTTGACCCAGATGGTGTGCCTGCCGGTCGGCCCGCGGAGCACGCCCTCGCCGTCGTCGTCGGGCTGCCAGGACCGGCCCAGCACCGCCGCCCAGAACGCGCCGAGCCGGGCCGGGTCGCCCGCGTCCATGCACAGGTCCCTGAACCGCGCGAGAGCCATGCTGGGACCCTACCGCCACCCTGCGGAATACTGTGGTCAGGTCCCGCCGGCGGACGGCAAACCCCCGCCAGGCCGACAGGCCCGCCAAGGCCGACGGGGCGAGGAGGGTCAGGTCATGCAGCTCTCACCGTCCGCGCACGTCGATACGTTCTGCCGGGACAACCTGCCACCGCAGGCGCAGTGGCCTGAGTTCTCCTTCGCTGCCCGAGCTGCGCTACCCGGACCGGGTCAACTGCGCCGCGGAACTGCTGGACACGACGATCAGGCGGCACGGCGCGGACCGGCCCTGCCTGCTGTCGCCCGCGGGAGACTGGAGCTACGGCGACGTGCTCACCGCGGCCAATCAGGTGGCGCGCGTGCTGACCGAGGACTTCGGCATCGTGCCCGGCAACCGGGTGCTGCTGCGCGGGCCCAACAACCTGGGCCTGGCCGCGGCCTGGCTCGGCGTGGTCAAGGCCGGCGCGGTCGCCGTCACCACCATGCCGCTGCTGCGCGCCGGGGAGCTGGCGACCATCTGCGAGATCGCCAGCCCGGCCCTGGCCCTGTGCGATCATCGTTTCACCTGGGACCTCACCGCCGCCGCCCCGGATCCCGCGGTCGTCCCGTACGGCGCGGAGGAGGCCGGCGACCTCACCATGCTGGCCGCCCCGAAGCCGGGCGACTTCACCGCCGTGGCGACGGCCGCCGACGACGTGGCCATGATCGCGTTCACCTCCGGGACGACCGGCCTGCCGAAGGCGACCATGCACTTTCACCGCGACGTGCTCGCCATCGCCGACACCTTCTCGGCCCGCGTGCTGCGGCCGGTCCCGGACGACGTCTTCACCGGCACGCCGCCGCTCGCCTTCACCTACGGGCTCGGCGGGCTGCTGGTGTTCCCGCTGCGGGCCGGCGCCTCCACCTTGCTGCTGGAGAAGGCGCCGCCGGAGGAACTCGCGGAGCAGATCGCCGCCCGCGGCGTCACCGTGCTGAGCACTGCCCCCACCGGCTACCGCGCGATGATCGCCTCGGACTGCGCGGAGCAGCTGCGCGGCCTGCGGCTGGCCGTCTCGGCGGGCGAGCACCTGCCGGCCAGCACCTGGCACGCGTTCTACCAGGCGGCCGGCGTGCGGATCATCGACGGGATCGGCAGCACCGAGATGCTGCACATCTTCATCTCGGCGGCCGGCGACGACATCGTGCCCGGCGCGACGGGCACGGCGGTGCCCGGATACGTGGCCGCCGTGCTGGACGACGAGGGCAAGCCGGTGCCCGGCGGGACCATCGGGCGGCTCGCGGTCAAGGGACCCACCGGCTGCCGTTACCTGGCCGACGACCGGCAGCGCAGCTACGTCCAGGACGGCTGGAATTTCACCGGCGACACCTACCTGCGCGACGACCGGGGCTACTTCTGGTACCAGGCCCGCTCGGATGACATCATCATCTCGGCCGGCGTACAACATCGCCGGGCCGGAGGTCGAGGAGGCCCTGCTGCTCCATCCGGACGTCGCCGAATGCGGAGTGGTCGGAGCGCCGGACGAAACCCGGGGCCAGATCGTCACGGCCTACGTGGTACTGCGGGACGGCGTGGACGGCACCGAGGCGACGGCGACGAGGCTGCAGGAGTTCGTCAAGCAGCAGATCGCGCCCTACAAGTACCCGCGCACCATCGCCTTCCTGCCCGCCCTGCCGCGGACCACCACCGGGAAGCTGCAGCGGTTCCGGCTGCGTGAGACCGGCGCGGCCGGCGAGCTGGCCCCCGGCAGGCTGACCGCAGGCGGATGGCAGGCTGGGCCCGGTGCTCGATGACGTGCTTGCCTACCTGGCGTGCCCCTACTGCGGTGCCGGGCTGACCCGGGCTGAGTCCGCGCTGGTCTGCGCGGCCGGGCACGCGTTCAACATCGCGCGCCAGGGCTATGCCAGCCTGCTGCCCCGGGAGGCCAGCGGAGACGGCGGGGACAGCGCCGCCATGGTCGCGGCCCGGTCCGGCTTCCTGGCCGCGGGGCATCTCGCCGGCCTGGCCGCGGCCGTGACGGCCGCCGCCGACGACGCCCTGGCCGCGACCGCGGCCGAGGGGGGCGGGGACGGGTGCGTGGTGGATTGCGGGGCCGGGACCGGCTACTACCTCGCCCGGGTACTCGATGCCGTTCCCGGCCAGGCCGGCATCGCGCTGGACCGGTCCCGGTACGCGCTGCGCCGGGCGGCCCGCGCGCACGGCCGGATCGGCGCCGTGGCCTGCGACGTGTGGCGCGGGCTGCCGGTGGCGGCCGGCGCGGCTCTGCTGGCGCTGGACATCTTCGCGCCGCGCAACGGCGCCGAGCTGCGCCGGATCCTCAGCCCGGCCGGGCGGCTGATCGTGGTCACTCCCGCCCAGGACCACCTGCACGAGCTGGCCGGAACGCTCGGCCTGCTGACCGTCGATGAGCGGAAGGATGAGCGGCTGCGCGGGAAGCTTGGCCCGTACTTCGGCCTGGTGGCGCGTTGCGAGCACCGGACCGCGGCCGGGCTCGGCCATGCCGACATGCTGGCCGCCGCCCGGATGGGCCCGGCCGCCTGGCACCGCGACGAGGCGGCCGTGGCCGCCCGGGTGGCCCGCCTGCCCGCGGAAATGACGGCCACGCTCTCGGTCCGGCTGTCCGTCTTCCGCCCCCGGGCCGACGGGCCGGGCTGACCAGGCACCGTGACCAGGCGGGCCGAGACCAGAGAGCCGAGACAGAGCCTGAGATCAGGCGGGCCGAGACCAGGCGGGCCGAGACCAGAGGGCCTGCGACAAGAGAGCCTGAGACCAGGGAGCCTGAGACAAGAGAGCCTGAGACGGCGGACTGGGACCGGGCGGGCTGGGACCGGGCGGGCTGGGACCGGGCGGGCTGGGACCGGGCGCTGGTCAGACCGAGGCGGTCGAGCGCGGGCTGGGCTCGGCGGGCGCCTCGCCGGCCACCGCGCCCCACACCCACTTCCGGTACGACCAGAACCTGAACAGCGTGGCCAGCCCGATCCCGATCAGGAACGCCACGTTGAGCAGGTATTTGTCGGTCACGTCGAAGCCGTTCCTGGCGATCCACACGCAGGCGTACTGGATCAGCGCGCCGACGCCGTTCAGCGCGAAGAACATAACGGTCTCGCGGGCGGTGCCCCGGCCGGACCGGTGCCGGAACGTCCAGTACTTGTTGCCCAGGAAGGTGAGCACCGCGGCCGTGCCGGTGGCCAGGAGGTTCGACGTGAACAGGCCGAGGCCCACGTTGAAGTGCAGCAGGTTGAAGCCGACCTCGGTCACCACGAAGCCGATGGCGCCCACCACGCCGAACTTCGCGATCTCGTGCAGGAGGTGCCTGACCTCCCCGATGAGACCGCGAACGAAGTTCACCGCGCTGACTCCCTTCCCGGGCCGCCGATGACGAGGGGCGACAGAAGCGACAGTACCGCCTCGCCGGGTGCGCCAGGACCGTGAGCTCGTCTCGGGCAATGGTCTAGACCTCGACCAGGACTGGAATGATCATGGGACGGCGCCGGTAGTTCTCGTTCACCCAGCGCCCGAGCACCCGCCGGACCAACTGGCTGAGCTGCTGCGCGTCGCTGATGCCCTCCGCGGCGGCGAGCACGAGCGCCTCCTCGATACGCGGCCGCACCTCGCCGAATGCCGCGTCGTCGATGCCGGAGCCGCGGGCGTGGATCTCCGGGCCGGCCACCAGCTTGCCGCTGGTCGTGTCCACCACGATGACCACCGAGACGAAGCCCTCTTCGCCGAGGATCCGCCGGTCCTTCAGCGACGCCTCGGTGACCTCGCCCACCGACAGCCCGTCCACGTACACGTACCCGCACGGGACGGACCCGGCGATCGAGGCCCGGCCGTCCACCAGGTCGACCACCACGCCGTCCTCGGCAATGACGATGTTCTCGTCGGGCACCCCGGTCAGCGAGGCGAGCCTGGCGTGCGCGCGCAGGTGCCGCCACTCGCCGTGCACCGGCATGAAGTTGCTGGGCCGCACCAGGTTGAGCACGTACAGCAGCTCCCCGGCGGCCGCGTGCCCGGACACGTGCACCAGCGCGTTCCCCTTGTGCACCACGCGGGCGCCGAGCCGGGTCAGCCCGTTGATCACCCGGTATACCGCCGCCTCGTTGCCGGGGATCAGCGACGAGGCCAGGATCACCGTGTCGCCCTCCGCCACCCGGATCGGGTGATCGCGGCCGGCCATCCGGGACAGCGCCGACATCGGCTCGCCCTGCGACCCGGTGGAGATCAGCACGACCCGGTCCGGCGGCAGCTGCTCGGCTTCCCTGAGATCCACCACGAGCTCCCCGGGCACCCGGAGATATCCCAGGTCACGGGCGACGCCCATGGTCCGCACCATCGACCGGCCGACGAAGCACACCTTGCGCCCGTGCGTGACGGCGGTGTCCAGCACCTGCTGCACGCGGTGCACGTGGCTGGAGAAGCAGGCCACGATGATCCGCTGCCGGGCGGCCGCGAACACGTCGCTCAGCACCGGCGCGATGTCCCGCTCCGCGGTCACGATCCCCGGCACCTCGGCGTTGGTCGAGTCCGCCATCAGCAGGTCGACGCCCTCGCCGCCGAGCCGGGCGAACCCGCCCAGGTCGGTGAGCCTGCCGTCCAGCGGCAGCTGGTCCATCTTGAAGTCGCCGGTGTGCAGGACCAGCCCGGCCGACGTGCGGATGGCCACCGCCAGCGCGTCGGGTATCGAATGGTTGACGGCGAAGAACTCACAGTCGAACGGCCCGAACCGCTGCCGCGTGCCCTCGCTCACACCGATGGCGACCGGCGTCACCCGGTGCTCGGTCAGCTTGCTGCGGATCAGCCCCAGCGTCAGCTTCGACCCGACCAGGGGAAGGTCGGCGCGCTTGCGCAGCAGGTAGGGCACGGCGCCGATGTGGTCCTCGTGCGCGTGCGTGAGCAGGACCGCCTCGACCCGGTCGAGCCGGTCGTCCAGGTAGCCGAAGTCCGGCAGGATCAGGTCCACGCCGGGCTGGTCGGGCTCGGGGAACAGCACGCCGCAGTCGACGATCAGCAGCCGGCCGGCGTGCTCGAACACCGTCATGTTCCGGCCGATCTCGCCCAGGCCGCCGAGGCCGACGATGCGCAGGCCGTGCTGCGCGAGCGGGCGCGGGAGGCCGAGCTCGGGGTGCGGGTGGCTCATGCAGCCATCCCCGGCAGCTTCACGCCGCCCGCGGCCAGGTCGGTGCGCAGCCGTTCGGCCTCGGCATCACTGGCGTTCGCCAGCGGCGGGCGGACCGGGCCGCCCGGCAGGCCGAGCAGCCGCAAGCGCGGCCTTGGTCATGATCACGCCCTGGGTCCGGAACAGCCCGGTGTACACCGGCAGCAGCTCGTAATGGATCGCCCGGGCGCGGGCGACGTCGCCCGCGGCGTGCGCGTCGATCATCTCGTGCAGCCGGTCCCCGGCCACGTGCCCGACCACGCTGACGAAGCCGGCCGCGCCGACGCGACAGCAGCGGCAGGTTGAGCATGTCGTCGCCGGAGTAGTAGACCAGGTCGGTGCGGGCCATGCACCGCAGGACGCTGCGCGCCGAGGTCGCCCTTGGCGTCCTTGACCGCCGACGATCCGCGGGTGCTCGGCCAGCCGGACCAGGGTGTCGGTCGCGATCGGCATGCCGGTGCGGCCGGGGATGTCATACAGCAGCACGGGCAGCCCGGTCGCGTCCGCGACCGCCGTGAAGTGCGCGAACAGCCCGTCCTGCGGGGGCTTGTTGTAGTACGGGGTGACGACGAGCAGCCCGTCGGCGCCGGCCCGCTCGGCCTGGCGGGCCAGCTCGATCGTGTGCGCGGTGTCGTTCGTGCCGACCCCGGCCACGACGGCGGCCCGGTCTCCCACCGCCTCGATCACCGCGCGCAGCAGGCGCTCCTTCTCCTCGTCGCGAGGTGGTCGGCGACTCGCCGGTGGTGCCGCTGACCACCAGGCCGTCGTTGCGCATGTCGTCGACCAGGTAGGCGGCGAGCCGCTGCGCGCCGTCGTAGTCGAGCGCCCCGTCCTCGGTCATCGGGGTGATCATCGCGGTCAGCATCCGGCCGAAGAGGCCGCCGGGCAGCCTGGTTCGTCGTCATGTACCGAACGCTACCCGGCCGCGGTCCCGCTCGGGTAGCTGACTGGCCAGCTAGGCCGGCGAAGCCGGTGACCCGCGGCGGCACGGTCAGAAAACCGGGATGATGTCTTCGGGGTCGATGTCGTCGGCCACGTCGACGCCGTCGATGTCGAGCTCGGGTATCGCCGGGAACTCGATCCCCCACCGGGTCACGATCGCCCGCACCCGCGCCATCGCGACCCGCCAGTTCTCCGCCTGCTGCTCGTAGGACAGCACGCCGAGCCCGGCGTCGCGGGCGTGACCCATCAGCACCCGGTGGTTGGGCAGGAAGTAGGGCGGGATGTCCCAGAAGCCGGCCGGCGGCTCCCAGAGGATCATCGAGAGGAAGATGAACCCGGCCCGCAGCTGGCGGGTGATCAGGCTCTTGGTCTCCTCGGTGAGCCCGGGCCACTCGTTTTCCAGGATCGTCATGCAGATCTGCAGGTGCCGGGACTCGTCCCGGCCGATCCGCTGGAACATCCCGGCGAACACCGGGTGCGTGGCCCCCGACGCCATCCCGCGGAACAGCGTGGACGCGGCCATCTCGCCCATCATGAAGCTGGTGAACAGGACCGGGAGCGAGTACTTGCCGACCGCCTTGTTGTAGCCGGTCCAGTACCGGCCGCCGTTGTGGTACAGCCAGCCGATGTTGTTGTGCGCGGCCCGCTCCAGGTCGGTGCGGGGGTGCCAGTCGAGCGGGCCGCCGGGCCACAGCGCCGCGATGGAGCGCTGGCAGCACTCCTCGTGGTTCATCTCGTCCCTGGTGATCGAGAAGAAGCACTTGCGGACCGGGTCCTCCTCGTGCTGCTCGAACGCGTGGATGGTGGCCCGGGCGAAGACCGCGGGGCCGGAGGCGTCGAAGTTGGCCAGCACGGAGAACCAGTACATGATGCCCAGCCGCTGCTCGACGGTGAAGTCCTCGGCCCGCAGGTCCTCCCAGGGCAGGTCGGCCGGGTTCCAGGCCACCCGCTTGGACTTCTGGTAGATGTCGGCCAGCTTCTGGGTCTCCACCCGCCATTCCATCGGGTAGATGTTCGGCTGGATGACGGCCGGCGCCGGCCAGAACCCTCCGTCCGGGACGACCAGCTCCCTGGGGCCCGGCGTCCCTGCGCTCTCGTCCGTCACTGTGCCGCTCCGTCCTGCCGCTGACGCCGCTTCCCGCCGCGTATGTGACAGCATACGGCAATTCATGCAGAGCGCAGTCATAAAGGCACGCCGCGTTCAAGTGTCAGCGGGCCCGCCTGAGGTGGTCGATGTGCCATCGCCGACACCCCAGGGTCGGCAATGTGCCACCGACCACGCGGCTGGGGGCCGCGGTGGGGATAGCTGCCCGGGAGCATCGGCAGCCGCCAGGGGAGGGCGCGGCCGCGGTCAGACGCCGAGGCCGCGGCCGATGATCTCCTTCATGATCTCGGTGGTGCCGCCGAAGATGGTCTGCGCCCGGCCGTCGGCGAAGGCCCGGGCCACCGGGTACTCGCGCATGTAGCCATAGCCGCCGTGCAGCTGGACGCAGCGGTCGATGACCCGGTTGCACAGCTCGGTGTCCCACCACTTGAGCATGGACGCCTCCTCGGTGCTCAGCCGGCCGGCGTTGTGCTCGGCGACGCACCGGTCGGTGAACGCCCGCGCCACGGCGAGCTCGGTCGCCATCTCGGCCAGGACGAACCGGTTGTGCTGGAACTTCCCGATCGGGCGGCCGAACGCCTGCCGCTGCTTGCAGTACTCCAGCGTCTGCTCGAACGCGCTCTCCGCCCCGGCCAGCGCCGACGTGCCGATCGCGACCCGCTCCCGGGGCAGGTTCTGCATCAGCGCGACGAACCCGCCGCCCTCGGTCGCCCAGCAGGTTGCCGAGCGGCACCCGCACGTCGGTGAAGAACAGCTCGGAGGTGTCCTGGGCGTGCATGCCGACCTTGTCCAGGTTGCGGCCGCGCTCGAAGCCGGCCATCCCCCGCTCCACGGCCAGCAGGCTGATGCCCCGGTACCCGGCCTCGGGATCGGTCCGGGCCGCCACGATCACCAGGTCGCACAGCTGGCCGTTGGAGATGAAGGTCTTCTGCCCGTTGAGCACGTAGTGATCGCCGTCCCGCACGCGCCGACGTGCGCATCCCCTGCAGGTCGCTGCCGGCGCCGGGCTCGCTCATCGCGATCGCCGTGATGATCTCGCCCGAGCAGTAGCCGGGCAGCCAGCGCTCGCACTGCTCCGGCGTGCACAGCCGCTGCAGGTACGGGCCGATGATGTCGTTGTGCACGCCGAACCCCGGCCCGTACATCCCGGCCCGGGCCAGCTCCTCGCCGAGGATCACGTAGTACCGGTAGTCCGCGATGCCCCCGCCGCCGTACTTCTCGTCGATCTCGATGCCGAGCAGCCCGGCCCGGCCGGCCGCCAGCCAGACGTCACGGGAGACCATCCCGTCCCGCTCCCACTGCTCGTGGTAAGGCGCGATCTCCCTGGCGATGAACGACCGCACCAGGTCGCGGAACGCCACGTGCTCCTCGGTAAAGATGTCCCGCTCCACTGCGCTGCCTCCCCGGGGCCTGGCCGTCAGGCCGCGCTGGGCTCGGCCAGGTAGGCGTCCCACTGCGGGTCGCCGTCGTGGCTCGCGCCGATCAGCCGCCAGTGCACCCCGCGGGGCACCACGGGCACGCAGCGCAGCGTCCAGCCCAGCTCCTCGATCAGCCGGTCGGCCTTGCGGTGATTGCAGGTCCGGCAGGAGGCGACACAGTTCTCCCAGGTGTGCCCGCCGCCCCGGCTGCGCGGAACGACGTGATCGACGGTCTCGGCGCGATGGCCGCAGTAGGCGCACAGGTAGTTGTCCCGGCGCATCAGCGCGGCCCTGGTCAGCGGCACCCGGTGCCGGTAGGGCACCCGGACGTACCGGCGCAGCCTGATCACTGACGGGGTGGCCAGGCTGATCGACGCCGAGCAGAGCATCGTGCCGCTCAGGTCGTCGTGCACGATCTCCGCCTTGTCGCACAGCACCAGGCACACCGCGCGGCGGAGGCCGACCGTGGTGAGCGGCTCATAGGTGACGTTCAGGAGCAGTACGCGCCGCACCGCCGTCTACACCTCCCGCCGTCTCGCAGGGCATGCCCGATCAGGGTAACGCCCCGGACCTAGTGTGTCGGCTGGGGCGGGGATCCGCCACCATATTGTCCGGCTCGCGTCCGCGGCAGCCGGGCGCGGACGCGTGCGCGACGCCGGTCCGGTGCCGTCAGGCCGTGTCCTAAGGTGCCTGGCATGGCCGAACTGCGCTACCCCGACGCCCGCAGGCTCGATACCGCCGAGGAGATCTCCGGCCACCTGGTGCGCGATCCCTACCGGTGGCTCGAGGACGCCGATTCCGCGCCAGACGCGCGCCTGGCTGGCGGCGCAGGATGCGCTGTTCGCCGGGTACGCCGCGGCCCTGCCGGGCCGGGACGCGCTGGCGGCGCGGATCGCCGAGCTCGTCCGGGCGGGCACGGTCAGCCCGCCGGTGTGGCGCGCAGACCGCCGGTTCTTCCTGCGCCGCACCCCCGACCAGGATCACGCGGTGCTGTTCACGGCCGTCCGCCGGCGGCCGCCGGCAGGCCGCCGCGGGAACGCCGCTCCCCCGGCCGAACGCGTCCTCATCGACCCGATGGGCATCGACCCGTCCGGTCTGACCACGCTGGACGCCTGGCAGCCGGACAAGGAGGGCCAGCTGCTGGCCTACCAGCTCTCCGAGGGCGGGGACGAGGAGTCCGTGCTGCGGGTCATGGACGTGCCGGCCGGGCAGGACGTGGACGGGCCCATCGACCGCTGCCGGTATTCCGTGGTGGCCTGGCTGCCCGGCACGAGCGCGAGCCGGGGACCGGCGGGCAAGGCGTTCTACTACGTGCGGAGGCTTCCTCCCGAGGCGGTGCCCGGCGGCCGAGGAGCAGTACCACCGCCGGGTATACCTGCACCGGGTCGGCACTCCCGCCTCGGAAGACGTCATGATCTTCGGTGACGGCAGGGACAAGACCAGCTACTACAGCGCGTCAGTGAGCAGGGACGGGCGCTGGCTGACGGTGTCGGCGTCGCTGGGCACCGCGCCGCGCAACGATCTGTGGCTGGCCGACCTGGCCGCCTCAGACGAGACCGCGCCCGAGCTCCGGGTGGTGCAGCAGGGCCTGGACGCCCGGACCAGCCTGCGGGCCGGCCGGGACGGGCGGCTGTACGTGCACACCGACGCCGGCGCGCCGCGCGGCAGGCTCGCGGTCGCCGACCCGGCCGACCCCGGCCCGGCCGGCTGGCGGGACCTGGTCCCCGAGCGCGCGGATGCCGTGCTGGCCGGCTACGCGATCCTGGACGGGGCCGAGCTCGCGCATGCCGCTGCTGCTGGTCGCGTGGACCCGGCACGCGATCAGCGAGCTCACCGTGCACGACCTGGCCACCGGCGAGCAGACGGGGACGGTGCCGCTGCCCGGACTGGGCAGCGTCGGCGGGATCACCGAACGGCCCGAGGGCGGTCACGAGGCCTGGTTCAGCTACACCGACAACACCACGCCCGTGGTCATCCAGCACTACGACGGACGCGACGGCCAGGTGCGGCAGTGGGCCCGCGCCCCGGGCAGTGTCGAAGTGCCCCGGGTACGGGCCGAGCAGCTGACGTACGAGTCCAAGGACGGCACCCCGGTCCGGATGCTGGTCTCTCGGCCGCGGAGCCGGGCGCGGATGGGGGACGGCGCCGGGCGACGGCACTGGCGGGGCCATGGCGACTCCGGCGGACGGCCCGGGCACGGACGCGGACCGGGCGGCGGATTCCGGCGCGGCCGCCCGGCCCGGCCGGCCATCCTGTACGGGTACGGCGGGTTCGGGGTGAGCCTGACCCCGGCCTACTCCGCGGCCATCCTGGCCTGGGTGGAGGCAGGCGGAGTGTATGCGGTCGCCTCGCTGCGCGGGGGCGGCGAGGAGGGCGAGGACTGGCACCGGGCCGGCATGCGGGAGCACAAGCAGCGCGTCTTCGATGACTTCTACGCGGCGGCCGAGCGGCTGATCGCAGACGGCCGGACCACGCCGGGCCAGCTGGCGGTGTCCGGCGGTTCCAACGGCGGGCTGCTCGTCGGCGCCGCCATCACCCAGCGGCCGGATATGTTCGCGGCCGCGATCTGCTCCGCCCCGCTGCTCGACATGGTCCGCTACGAGCGGTTCGGCCTGGGCGAGACGTGGAACGACGAGTTCGGCACGGCCGCCGATCCCGAGGAGCTGGGCTGGCTGCTCGGCTACTCGCCGTATCACCATGTCCGGGAGGAACCAGGTACCCGGCCGTCCTGTTCACCGTCTTCGACAGCGACACCCGGGTAGATCCGATGCACGCCCGCAAGATGTGCGCGGCGCTCCAGCACGCGGCGGCCGCGGCGCCGCGGCGTCGCGCGGATGCCGCGGACTCCGCGCCCGGCTTCCCGGGCGGGCCAACCCGGGCCGGCGCGGCCGGTCCTGCTGCGGCGGGAATCGTCGGCAGGGCACGGAGCACGGGCCGTCAGCCGCTCGGTATCGCTGGCCGCCGACACCCTCGCGTTCGCCGCTGTCCAGACCGGCCACCCCGGGTCCGGGGCGCGAGCCGAGCCCGCTGCCCGCGGCCGGGCCGCCGCGCCGCAGCCGGACCGGCTGGCTCCCGGGCGTCCGCCAGCAGGGCGCGAGCAGGCCGCCTGCGCCCGCCGCCAGCAGGCACTGAATTCGGCCCTGGCAGTCCCCCGGCCGGCCACCATGGAGACTGAGCAAGGCAGTGTCGCGCGGTCGCGACCGCGCATCTCTGAAAGGTCTCGCCATGATTGCCCACGCGCTCGCCGCCGAACTCGCTGGGTCGCGATCGCCTGACTCGCTCCGCGACGCCTGCGGGCCCAATCCCGGCGCCGTCTGCCGCCTGATCTGGGACGTCTCGCACAGCGGATCCGCGGCCAGCACCGTCGGCGCCTACGTGGCCGGCCCGGTCAGCGTCGCCCTCAAGATCCTGTTCGTGATCGTGCTGGCCTTCATCATCCGGTTCATCACGCACCGGGCCATCAACCGGATCACGGCCCGGGCGGCCGTCGCCGGGACGGGCAGCAACGGCAACGGCCACGTCCGCAGCCTGCTGCCGGAGCGGAACAGCGAGCGGAGGCGGCAGCGCTCGCACGCGCTCGGATCGATCCTGCGCAACGCCTCCACAATCCTGATCTTCAGCATCGCCGGGATCACCATCCTGGGCGACCTGGGGATCAACCTGGCGCCCATCCTGGCCAGCGCCGGCGTCTCGGCGTGGCGCTCGGCTTCGGGGCGCAGAACCTCGTCGGCGACTTCCTGGCCGGCATCGCCATCCTGCTCGAGGACCAGTACGGGGTGGGGGACGTCATCACCATCGGGCACGTCACCGGTATCGGGAACGGTGGAGGCCGTCGGCCTGCGGGTCACCCGGATGCGCGACGTGAACGGGATGGTGTGGCACATCAGGAACGGGTCTCTCCAGCAGGTAGGCAACCAGTCCCAGGGCTGGGCCCGGGCGGTGATCGACATTCCGGTTCCTTACAGCCAGGACATGTCCGAGGTACGCGAGATCATCACGCAGGTGGCGACGGCCATGTGGCGGCAGCCGGAGTGGGACGGCGTCATCCTGGAAGAGCCCACGGTCTGGGGAGTCCAGTCGCTGTCCAGCAGCGAGGCCACCTGGCGGCTGGTCGCCATGACCACGCCGCCCCGGCAGTACGAGGTGGAGCGGGCGCTGCGCGAGCAGATCAAGGGGGCCCTGGATGCCCGGGGGATCAGCACGGCCCCGACGACGATCCTGGCCATGCCGCACCCGGGCGGCGCGGCCGGCGGCTCGCCGGAGCCGCCGGCGCAGGGCGCGGCCGCGCCCTCGCCCAAGGCGTCATGACAACCTGCCGGGCGCCCGTACCCTGGTAGCGCTATGAGCGACTCCAGCGACACCAGCTTCTATGCGGCCGTGGGCGGGGAGGAAACGTTCCGCCGCCTGGTGCACGCGTTCTACCGGGGGGTGGCGGACGACCCCGTGCTCCGGCCGGTCTACCCGAGCAAGGACCTCGGGCCGGCCGAGGAGCACCTGCGGCTCTTCCTCATGCAGTACTGGGGCGGCCCCGGCACCTACAGCGAGCAGCGCGGGCATCCCCGGCTGCGGATGAGGCACGCCCGGTTCGCCATAGGCGAGGCGGAACGGGATGCCTGGCTCCGGCACATGCGCGACGCGCTCGACGACCTCGGCCTGGACGAGGCGCTCGTCGCGCAGCTCTGGGACTACCTCGTCATGGCCGCGCACAGCCTGGTCAACCAGCAGCCGACCGGCCCCCGCGGGGACCTGGGCCTCACCCCGGCCTGAGCCCCCGCGAGGGCCGGCTGAGGCCCGCGACGCGGCGAGCCCGGGCGGCGCGCCGCAGAGGGCCCGCTCACTGGCTGATCGCCTCATCCGCCGAGATGGCGGAGCATGAGTAGCGCTAGGGCAGTGCTGAGGCTCCGCGCTGACGGATGGCCAGCCCAGGAGCCTGACGGCGCGGAGGGCAGCCGCCGGCCGGGTCATGCAGCCGACTGGCCGTGAGCCGCGGCAGCCGCCGGTCAGCCGCGGTCAGCCGCGGGTGAGCCTGCGGTAGGTGACCCGGTGCGGCCGCGCCGCCTCCGCCCCGAGCCGGTCGATCTTGTTCTTCTCGTAGGCCTCGAAGTTGCCCTCGAACCAGAACCAGTTCGCCTCGCCCTCCCAGGCCAGGATGTGCGTGGCTACCCGGTCCAGGAACCACCGGTCGTGACTGGTGATCATCGCGCAGCCGGGGAAGTCGGACAGCGCGTTCTCCAGCGAGGAAAGCGTCTCCACGTCCAGGTCGTTGGCCGGCTCGTCCAGCAGCAGCAGGTTGCCGCCCTGCTTGAGGGTGAGGGCCAGGTTGACCCGGCCGCGCTCGCCGCCGGACATCAGCCCGGCCGGCTTCTGCTGGTCGGACCCCTTGAAGCCGAACGCGGCCACGTACGCGCGGCTGGGAATCTCGACGTTGCCGACCCGGATGGTCGCCTCGCCGTCGGAGATGGCCTCCCAGACCGTCTTGTCCGGGTCGATGCCGGACCGGAGCTGGTCGACGTAGGACATCCGGACGGTGTCGCCGACCCGGATCTTGCCCGAGTCGGGGGTGTCCTCTCCCGCGATCATCTTGAACAGGGTGGTCTTGCCGACGCCGTTCGGGCCCAGCATGCCCACGATGCCGTTGCGCGGCAGCGAGAAGCTCACGTCCTCGAACAGCTCGCGGTCGCCGAAGCCCTTCGACATGTGCTCGACCTCGACCACGGTGCTGCCGAGCCGCGGACCCGGCGGGATTCTGGATTTCCTCGAAGTCCAGCTTGCGGTTCTTTTCGGCCTCCTGGGCCATCTCCTCGTACCGCTGCAGCCGGGCCCGGCTCTTGGCCTGCCGGGCGCGCGGGCTCGACCGCACCCATTCGAGCTCGTCCTCGAGCCGCCTGCGCCGCTTGACGTCCTTGGCCCCCTCGACCTTGATCCGGGCGGCCTTGGTCTCCAGGTAGGTGGAGTAGTTGCCCTCGTAGGGGTAGGCGTGGCCGCGGTCGAGCTCGAGGATCCACTGGGCCACGTTGTCGAGGAAGTACCTGTCGTGCGTCACCGCGACCACGGTGCCCGGGTACTTCTCCAGGTGCTGCTCCAGCCACTGCACGCTCTCCGCGTCCAGGTGGTTGGTCGGCTCGTCGAGCAGCAGCAGATCCGGCTGGGAAAGCAGCAGCCGGCACAGCGCGACCCGGCGGCGCTCGCCGCCGGACAGCACCCGGACGTCGGCGTCTGGCGGCGGGCAGCGCAGCGCGTCCATGGCCTGCTCGAGCTGGCTGTCGATGTCCCAGGCGTCCCGGCGGTCGAGCTCTTCCTGGAGCCTGCCCATCTCGGCGAGCAGCTCGTCGGAGTAATCGGTCGCCATCTTCTCGGCGACCTCGTTGTAGGCGTCCAGCAGCCGCTTGGTCTCGGCGACGCCTTCCTCCACGTTGCCCAGGACCGTCTTGTTCTCGTCGAGAACGGGCTCCTGCGCGAGCAGCCCGACGGTGAACCCGGGCATCAGCTTCGCGTCGCCGTTGGACGGCTGCTCCACCCCGGCCATCATCTTGAGCAGGGTGGACTTGCCCGTGCCGTTCGGCCCGACGACGCCGATCTTGGCGCCGGGCAGGAAGGCGAGCGTGACGTCGTCCAGGATCACCTTGTCGCCGTGGGCCTTGCGCACGCCGCGCATCTGGTAGATGAACTCGGGCATGTCTCAAGGGTAGGACCAGGCGGCCGCTGGATCGCACCGGCTGACACCGGCCGCACCGGTCAGAGGAACGCAGGGGCAGTCCGTGAGGACGGCGCCCGGCCGGGACGGGCTCAGAACGGCGCGGCCGCCGCGTTCGTGCCGCCGGCCGCCGCGGCGGCCTCGACTGCGCCGCCGCGGCTGCGCGGCCGACCGTCGCAGCCCGGCGCAGCACGGCGCCGCCGGGCCGTTCTGAGCCGTAGCCCCGGCGAGCTCGCTGATCGCATCCGGGTCGAACATGTCATCGGACGCTTCCGCCCCCGCGCCGGGCGCGGACCCGGTGAAGGACAGGCCCGGCACGCTGCCGCCGGCCAGGGCCCGGTTCGTGCCGGCCGCTTCTTGCCCGCGCCGGTCACGTCCTCGCCCGCGCCAGCCGCATCCTCGCCCGCGCCGGTCACGTCCTCGCCCGCACCGGCCGCATCCTCGCCCGCGCCGATCATGTCCGCGTCGGCGCCGGTCATGTCCGCGTCGGCGCCGGTCGCGTCCTCGCCCGCCAGCCCGGCCCGGATGGCCTCGCCCATGGCCAGGCCGTCCGGCGTCCCGTCGGCGGCACGCCTCGCCGGCCGGCCGGAGCGTGCGCTGGAAGTGCGCGACCCCGCGGGACAGGTCGTGGCCGATGGCGTCCGCGTCGATGTCCACGGCGATGCGGCGCCTGCCCTCCTTGTCGTCGAAGTCACGCACCTGGAGCCGGCCCGTGACCACCACGGCCTGGCCCTTCCGGAGTGAGGGAGCCACGTTGTTGGCGAGCTTGCGCCAGCACTTGACGTTCGCGAACGAGGTCTGGCCGTCCCGCCACTCACCGGTCTCCCGATCGATGAAGCGGGACGTCCAGGCCACCCGCATGGAGACGATGGGTGTCTTGTCGTTGGTGGTCCGGTAGTAGCGGCTCGGTGGCCACGTAACCCGCCAGGGTCACCGTTGCGCCGTTGATCATCGTGATCCTCCTGAACGATTGCCGCGGCACCAGGCCCGGCCGCGCACGACCGGCCGGCGCCGCCGGTGCCGTCTCGCCATGACCAGCCGGGGACCGGACCGCGGCCGGGACAACGGCCTGTGGATAACCGGCGCAGGAGGCGGATCTGTGGAGACCAGCTCCGGGCGCCGCGGCAGGATAATCTGTGGCCAGTCCAGTTCCCAGGACGGACCGGCGGGCCGGTGCAGGATCAGGCCCAGCCCGCCGGTCAGGCGGCGACCAGCTCGGACGGCTCGGCGATCACGTCCACCAGCGCGCCGTTGCGCATCACGGTGATCGCGAGCGGTCGCCCGATCGCCTCACCGAACATCAGCCGCTGCAGGTCCTGCGCCTTCTCCACCGGGCTCCCCGCGGCCGACAGCAGCAGGTCGCCGGCCCGCAGGCCGGCCCGGTCGGCCGGGCCGCCCTGTATCACCTGCGCCACCCGCAGCCCGTTGGCCCGGCCCGTCCGCTCGCGCAGCCAGGCCGGCAGCGGCGCCGGGCGCCGTCACGACGCCCAGGTAGGCGCGCCGTACCCGGCCGTCGGCCATCAGCGACGAGATGATCCGCCGGGTGGTCGAGTTGACCGGGACGGCCAGGCCGAGACCGATCCCGGCCACCGCGGTGTTGATGCCGACCACCCGCGCGCTGGCGTCGGCGAGCGCGCCGCCGGAATTTCCCGGGTTGAGCGCCGCGTCCGTCTGGATCACGTCCTCGACCAGGCGGGCCGCCCGGCCCTGGCTGTCCCGCGTGGGCAGCGAACGGCCGAGCGCGCTGACCACGCCCGCCGTTACCGAGCCGGCCAGCCCCAGCGGGTTGCCCACCGCGACCACCAGCTGGCCGACCACCAGCCGGTCGGCCTCGCCGAGCTCGCGCGGGCGGCGGCGTGTCGCCTGCCGCCCTGACCACGGCCAGGTCGGACAGCGGATCGGCGCCCACGACGCGGAACGGAGCGCTGGTCCCGTCGCCGAACAGCGCGGTCCCGCCCTGGGCCCGGCCGACGACATGCGCGTTGGTCAGCAGGAATCCGTCACCGGTGAAGACGACGGCCGAGCCGAGGCTCTCCCCCGCGCCGCCGCTGCCCGGCCTCGGCACCCGCAGGCTGGCTACCTTGGGCGTGAGCTCGGCCGCGACCCCGCCACGACCTGCGAGTAGGCGTCAAGCGGGGCATCGGCTGCCAGTCATCTCCGCCTCCAGGTCGCAATGATAATTACAACATTACGTCCGAACGGCGGCGGGTGGCGAGAGCTTCCTGGCCACGTTACGCCCTCGGCGAAAGCACTGGCGGGCGGCCGCGCCGCAGTGACCACCCTCTGGCCGCCGCTAGCCGGAACGCCCGAGCGATACCGAACTCAGGACCGCTGGCCGGAACGCCCGAGCGATACCCTCAGGACGCGCTGGCCGGAACGCCGGACTGATCACTCTCAGGACGCGCGCTGGGGGGGTGCAGGGCGGAAGCGGCAGCGGCGCTGCGCGGTCCGCGCCACCAGGGAGTGCGCCGCAACTCCGCCACATGCCGGGCGGGCCCGGCCACCGCGGGCACGTGCTGGGCCAGGTGATGCAGGTGCTCACGGACCCAGAGCGCGTGCGGATGATGATGCACCGTCAGACCGTCGTCGCCGGGCTGGGCCGCCGCGCTGATCCCGGCGGCGAGCTGGACGTCGGCGGGCGGCGGGGCGCCACGCACGGGCGGTCCGACCTGGACGGCGATGTACTGGTAGAAGCCATCGAGCTCGCCGGCCAGATGCTCGCAGCGCGGCCCGCTCCCCGTCCACGTGCCCGGGCGAGTCAGGGTAGGCGCCGCCATCGCGCAGGCTGGCCAGCGAATACGCGGTCAGCCGGAGCCGCATGCTGGCCATCACCAGCAGCCACATATCCTCTTTCCGCATCCGCTTGGAACCCTGTTCGGCCAGGTACCCGCGGACCGCGTCGTCCAGCCGCAGGCCCGCGGTGGCCGCCGCCTGCGCCGCCTCGGGTACGCCGCCCGCGCAGGCCGAGGGCCCAGTCCACCGCCTGGGTCAGGTACGCGCCGCCGTCGCGGTAGGCGTCGGCCAGGTCGTCGCCGACCACCTCCGACGCGCCGCGCGGCCAGAACAGCGCCCCACCACCAGGCTCACCGCGCATCCGATGGCCACGTCCTGGACCCGCAGCAGGCCTACCTTCCAGCCGGCCGGGGCGAGCAGGTTGAACAGCACCAGGACGGTGACCGTGAACGCGGCCTGGCCGACCGCGAACGGCGCGGTCCCCGGCGCGTACGAGGCGACCAGCACGGCGACCGGCAGCGCGATCCACAGCGCGGTCGGTCCGGTGCCGATGGCGAGCAGCAGCGCGGCGCCGACCGCGAAGCCGACCACCGTGCCCGCCAGCGCCCGCCACGCGCGTCGATCCGGTGGAAGCCGCGTTCGTGCGCAGCACCGACAGCGTGCCGAGCACGACCCAGAAGCCGTGCTGCACGCTGAGGAGGTCGGCCGCGGCGACCGCCGCGGCCAGGCCCACCGCGCCGCGCAGGCTATTGCGCAGCCATACCGAGCGCAAGCTCGCGTGCCGGGCGATGAACCCGGCCGCGCCGCCAGGCCGCCGAGCCTGCCCTCGGCGGGCACATCGCGGGCTTCTCCCCGAACCAGTCGCGACGCTGGGCCGGCGATGATCTCGCGGACGGCGCGCCCGGTGCAGATCAGGGTGTCCGCGGCGAGGGCCCGCGTGGCGACGGCGATCGCCTGCGCGTGGAAGGCGTGCTTGGCGCACAGCCGGGCGCGGCCGGGTCGGCGGAAAGTTCCGCATGGTGGGCGAGCGCTGGCGGCGCGGGCGCGTTCGAGCCGTCGAAGTGCGGCTCGGCATCGCGGCCCGCGAGCAGGGCGGCCACGTCCTTCAGCAGGCCGGCGGTCAGCGCCCAGCAGGTCACGATCGGCCTGCGCGGCCCGGCTCAGATCCAGGTGGCCGTCCAGGGCATCGCTGACCAGGGCGGCTGCACCACTCCAGCAGCTCAACGACATTGGCCAGCGCCTGGTCGGAGGTGGCCAGCCCGGTGGGCCGGTAGGGCGTGGCGGCGAACCGGGCCATCAGCTCGTGCTTGGCCGCCGGGACGCCTCCAGGTGCCTGGACGTCGCCTCATCGCGCGCCGCGGCCGTCAGGTGGTGCGGCCAGCGCGCGGGCCGAGCCGGCGGCGGCGGCCCGCAGCCGGTCACCCGGCGTTTTCGGCGAGAGCAGCAACACGGCCGCCGTGCTCGCGGCGGCGGCCAGCCACCAGCCCGCCAGCCGGGACGGGATCATGCCCATCGCACCGGGCGTGGCCACGGGGAGCACGTAGGTCGAGCAGGGCGGCGGTGACCCCGGAGGCGGCATTGGGACCGGCCACCCCGGCGAAGAAGATGCCGAACGCTACCGGGATGGTGACGATCGCGGCCAGCCAGGCGATCCCGCTGACCGCGGTGCCGATCACCAGCACGACGCTGCCCACCACGGCCAGCATGAGGTGCGCGATCAGCTTGTCGCGCCTGGTTCCGCCGAACGAGACCAGCACCAGGCTGGCGAAGGCGCCGAACACGGCGAACAGCGCCATCTGCACGTCACCGATGACCTTGAAGGTCAGCGCGAACAGGGCGGGCACGACTAGCGTCGCGCGCACCGCCCGCATCGCGGCGGGCACCGACCAGGTCAGCCGCAGCGTGGACAGGCCGGCCAGCTGCGGCTGCAGCCGGGCCAGGAAGCGAGCCGGCTGGGCAGTGCTGACTTCAGAACCGGCCATCAGCCCAGTTTACGATGGCTCCGCCCGGTCCGGGATCCCTGAATCTCGGACGTGCGCCGCGAACGGCGGCAGCCCTGTACCGCGCGGATCTCCCGGACGGGCGCCGGGCCTCAGGCGTGGCCGCGGGCGGTCTTCAGCGCGCGCGGAACCGGTCGTACTCGGACAGCTCCTGCTCCACCGGGGCCAGCACGAACTCGCGCGCAACCTGACGACGCGGGACCGCATACCTTGCTCGGCCCGGGCCCGCTCCCGCCCGGCGGCCCGCATGACCATGCTCATGCAGGCCGGCGAGGTAAGCCAGCCGAGCAGCAGCGGCGACACGATCGCCGCGGCCACCCAGGGCAGCAGGCTCAGCTGATCCGACACCACGATCGCGCCCAGCCACCCGAGGCCGGCCACGGCCGCGGCGACGAGCAGCCACTGCCAGGCGCGGACCAGCCGCCACCAGGCAGGCACGCTGCTGTCGGCGGGCAACGATTCGGCGATGGCCGACCCGAGCGCGCCGCGGGATCGCGTCGGCTCTCGACCGGGCCGCCGAGTAGACCGTGCGTGACCACGGCAGCCGGCAGCGGCCCGGCGACAGCGGAGCCGAAGGCGGTCAGCGCGTTGTCGATCTCGGCTGGCTGCGCGTCCGCGGGGCCGGCCGCCAGGCTGCGCAGCTGGCCGGCGATGTTCCCCAGCCCGACTGCCTGAGCCGGTTGCGGCCGCGCAGGCGGCGGGCCAGCGCCGCGACGGGCCATCCGACGTACTCTCCGGCGCGGAACTCTCGCGTATGCCCTGCAGCGCGTCCCCGGCCGCCGCCATCCCGCGGCGCGGCCGAACGCGTCGGTCAGGGCCGCCGCGGCGGGCTCGGGTACGGCGGCTTCGCCGTCGGCTGGCGTAGGCCTCGAACCGGGCGGCCAGGGTGTCCACGTCGGCCTCGATGCGCTCGCCGGCCGCCCGCCGTGCCGCCACCGCCTGGATGAGCACTTCTTCAGCTCGCCGATGCCGGCGCTGGCGGTCGCGGAGGTGGGCAGCACGCGCGCGTCGGGCAGGCCCTCGGATTCGAGCAGCCTGCGCAGGTCGGCCGCGCATTCCTCGCACTGCTCGGGGCTGAGCAGGTCAGACTGGTTGAGCAGCACGTGGTGACCGCGGAGTGAGCGCCGAGCCGGACCAGGTAGCGGGTGTGCACGGCCGCGTCCGCGTACTTCTGCGGGTCGAGCACCCAGATCATCAGGTCGGCGAGGCCGACCAGGCGGTCCACCTCGTGCGACGCGCCCGCCGTCACCGAGTCGTGGTCGGGCAGGTCGAGCAGGAGCAGGCCGTTCAGGTCCTCCTCACCCTGGCCCAGGGCGCTGGCCCGGGCGTAGCGGTGCCGCAACTGGATGCCGAGCCAGTCGAGCAGCGGCCCGGCCCCGGCCATTCCCCAGACGCAGGCATGCGGGTCGCCGGTCGTCGGCCTGATCACCCCTACCGGGGAGAAATCCGCGCCCGCGAGCGCGTTGAACACCGAGGATTTCCCGCTCCCGGTGCCGCCCGCGAGCGTCACCACGGTGTGCGCCGCGGACAGGCGCAGCCGATCCCCGGCTCGTCCGAGCAGGTCGGCCGCGTGCTCGATCAGGTCCCGGTCGAACCCGTCAGGCCCGCCGCGCGCCGAGCCGATCTGGACCAGCCTGGCCAGCGCGTTCAGCCTGCCGGGCAGGCTCGGCGCCGCCGGTCTTCCTGGGTCCGTGCGTGCCGTCGGCGTCGGCCAGGTCCTGCTGGCCGACCGCGGCATCCAGGGACTCGGTCACCGGACCACCTCAAGCGCGTACGTGGCCTCGTAAAGCTGCACCGCCGCGGCCTCGTCGGGCACCCCTTCGGCGTCGATGAGCTCGGCGAAGCGGAGCATCTCCTCGTCGAACAGCAGGCGGACCCGCTCCCGGAGATCCGCGCGTGCCTCCGTCTCGATGTTCCGCAGCGGCCCGTGGCCGAGCAGCGAGCTCAGCAGATCCTGCGCGGCCGCGCTGGTTCCCCCGGCCGCCGAAGCATCGCCTGCACGGTGACCGAGCAGGCCGATGATCACGACGAGGGCGAGCGACTCGTCGTCGAAGGCGACCACCCGGGCGACGGATCTCTTCGTCACGTTCTCGGCCTGGACCAGGCGCAACACGTGATCTTGCCATGAGCTGATGGCCTGGGCGGCTCGCCTGGGCCAGATCCGGTGACGACCGGCCCAGCGTGATGGCCCCGGGGACCTGGGGTCGTCACCGTTCACCGTCTCGAGACCGGCCGGGCGCGCACTCGGCGTCCGCCAGGGCGATAGGGCCGCGGAATCGGCGAACGGGGAGTCATCGTCGTCGAACGGCGAGCGGCCGTCCGCGCACCGTGGCCGCTGCCGCAGGGCGCGCAGCCGCATCAGGGCCGGCGCCTGCTCCATCAGCGCTGCCCCGGCCGGATGGTCGCGCCACCGGGCCACGGCCTCTTCGGCGGCGCGGTCGCCGACGGACACGATGAGCGATTCGAGGCCGGAGCTCACGGCGGCCTTGAGCGCCTGGGCCCGGGCCGAATCCGTCGCCTGCGCGGGCGGCTCCCGGACGCCGCGGCGGCGCGACTGCAGGTTGCGCAGCAGGTCGCCGGTCCCGGCGAAGTCCTGCCACCGGGCCAGCGTCTCGCCGTGCAGCAGCGAGCCGTTCCCGGCGGCCTCGTCGATCTCGGTGACGGCGCGGGCGTAGCACCCCTCGATCGACTGCCGCAGCTGGACCCGGACGTTCAGCTGGGTGGCCAGGTGAGAGGCGAGCTCGGGCACCCGGGTGCGGAACGTGTCGAGCACGCCGGACATGGTCTGGGTGAGCACGGCGACCCGCCGGTCCTCGCGCACGGCGGTGTCGGTCAGCCAGTCCCTGATCGGCCCGTACATCGCGGCCGGGAGCATGCCCTCGGTAATGACCGTCTCGGGAATCACGAACCGGTCCACCTCGCCCAGGCCGTTCTTCTCCAGCATGGCGGTGAAGTGCCTGATGAGCTCCGCCCGCGACCGGGGCTGCACGCGGGACAGCACGATGCCCAGCGCCGTGTCGCGCTCCTTGGCGTAACGCAGCAACTCCCAGACGGGGGCGTCGGCGTACCTGCTCCCGGTGGTCATGAACAGCCACAGGTCGGAAGCGTCCAGGAACTGGTGGGCAAACTCGTGGTGAGCCTGGATCACCGAGTCGATGTCCGGCGTGTCCAGCAGCGCCACTCCCTTGGGGATGCCCTCGCTCCCGGCCAGCACGAGCAAGCCGTCACGGCCGGGCATGGCCAGGCCCTGCTGGCGCACGCGGGGCAGGGTGGGCAGGAACACGTTCTCCGCAAACCAGTCGATGTCGTCCGGGTGGCAGGCGAGCACCGGGCTGTTGGTGGTGGGCCTGCGGATGCCGGTCTGGCTGACCTGGGCCCCGACAATGCTGTTCACCAGGGTGGACTTGCCCGCTCCGGTGGAGCCGACCAGGGCCACGAGCACGGGGGCGGCGGACTGGCGGATCCGCGGCAGCAGGTAGTCATCGATCTGGGTCAGCAGCTTCTTGCGCTCGGCCCTGGCCTCGGCCACGCCCGGGGCCTCCAGCAGCAGCGGCGCGTCCACGATCCGGTGCCGCAGCGCGAGCAGGGCAGATTCGAGCTGCCGCGCGTCCACCCGCGCGTGCGGCTCGACGCCCTGCCCCTCGGCCACGTGCCTGCCCGACCTTCCCGCGGCGCCCTGCCGCTACCCTGGAGCCGCGGTCGCGGCCACGGCCCTGCTCAGCTCCGCTACCTGCGCGGCCAGCGCGACTACCTCCCCCACGACCACGACGGCCGGCGGCCTGATCCCGGCCGCGGCCGCCTGGCTTGCCACGGTTTGCAGCGTCCCGGTAATCGTGCGCTGCGTGGGCAGGGTACCGTCAGCGACCACCGCAGCGGGAGTGCCGGGCAGGCGCCCGTGCCGGATGAGTGCCTCCGCGATGAGCTGGAGCCTTTCGGTGGCCATGAGCAGCACCAGAGTGCCAGATGACGCCGCCAGCGCGGGCCAGTCCACCGTGGATTTCTCATCATCGGGGGGAACGTGGGCGGACACCACGTGAAACTCCTGCGCCATGCCCCGGTGAGTGAGGGGCACGCCGGCCGCGGCGGGTACCGCGATCGCGCTGGTCACCCCCGGTACGACGGTGACCGGCAGCCCGGCCCGAAGGCAGGCGAGCACCTCCTCGGCGCCCCGGCCGAACACGAACGGATCGCCGCCCTTCAGCCGCACCACGAACCGGCCGGCCCGGGCGTTCGAGATGAGCGCGGCGTTGATCTCGTCTTGGGTCATCGCCCGGCCGTACGGGATCTTGGCCGCGTCGATGATCTCGACGTCAGGCGGCAGCTCGTCCAGCAGCGAACGGGGGGCGAGCCGGTCGGCCAGCACGACGTCGGCCTCGCCGAGCAGCTGCCGGCCGCGCACGGTGATCAGCCCGGGGTCGCCGGGGCCGCCGCCGACCAGCGCCACCCCGCGGCGCGCGCCGCGGCCGCGGCGCGCGCCGACGGTTCCCGATCGCAGGGCGTTCAGCATCGCGTCCCTGATCCCCGCGCTGCGGCGCGGGTCGCCGCTGAGCACGCCGACCCGTACCTCGCCGGCCTGGCCGGCCGCGGGCGTCCAGGCCGGCGAGGCAGCCGCGTCATCGGCGCGGACACACCAGAATCCGTGCCCGTTCGGACTCCTCGGCCACGGCCGCATTGACCAGCCGGTCATCGGTGCAGGCGCAGACGAGCCAGGCACCCGCGCAGTCACCGTCGGCGTACTCGCGCTGCTCCCACTCGATCCGCCCGGAGCTGGCGAGATCCTGCAGCGATGCGCCGACCCGGGGGGAGACGATGCGCACCCGGGCGCCCGCCTCGAGCAGCGCGGGGACCCGGCGGGCCGCGACCGCGCCGCCGCCGATGACGGTCACCCGCCGCCCGCCGAGGCGCAGCCCCAGCAGGTACGGCGGCTGGCTGGAGATGTCCATCGACCTGCGCGCTCCCCTTCAGCCCCTTGCGTCAGCTTTCGCTGTAGCGGCGAGGGGGGCGCGGTAATTGTGGCGCGGTGGCTTGTGCATGGCGAACGGCCGGGTCCTGCGCCGTCGGGAATGGAGGTATTTCGGAGTCGAAACCATGGCTTCCTGTCCCGAAGACGGTCCTGCGCGGGACGGGCCCGGCGGGGGGATCGTGG
Organism: uncultured Actinomycetes bacterium; assembly: GCA_963795575.1. Classification (GTDB taxonomy): domain Bacteria; phylum Actinomycetota; class Actinomycetes; order Streptosporangiales; family Streptosporangiaceae; genus PALSA-505. The sequence goes on from CAWCII010000023.1 coordinate 180,420, forward strand.
CGCGGTGCCCCCTCGCATGGCGAACGGTCCTGCCCCGCGCCGTCGGCAGCCAGGCATTCGTAGTCAACGATGGGCCCTGGTCATCAAGACGGGCCGCGCGGGGACGGGGCCGCGGGGAGCGCGGCGCGGTGAATCGCATGGCGAACTTGCTCCGGCCCGCGCCGTCGATACGTAGGAATTCCGAAGTCCTAAACGTACTGCCTCTGTCCCTCTTACCGGGCCCGTCCGGGGCGGGTGGAACCGGCTGGGGCGGGTCCGGCGGGGGCGGGACCGGCGGGGGCAGGACTGGCCGCGTCCTGGGCCGGGTGGGGGCCCGGAGAGAGCGCGCTCGGCGG
>CAWCII010000024.1:0-253792 GCA_963795575.1 uncultured Actinomycetes bacterium
AGTAAATTTCAGTGAGACGCAGTACGACACTTCGTCCTATGTTGAATTCAAGCTGACAGACGTTGCTGGGAATGTTCCCGTGGATATCGACCCGATTTTTGTGGAAGCGGCGCGCGCGGCTGGGAAGCCCCTCGGGTATCCCGTGAAGTGGCTTATGCCCCAACTAGGCGTTCTTACCATTCAGAATGGCAGCCCCGGCTTGAAGAACGTTCGTATCGAAATTACCAACGGTCCGGATGTTACTAAAATCCAGGTGGCCGGGCTCAAAGACGGCGAAGTTACCACTCTTAATCTGACGTCGAACATACAGGTCGGGAGCGCCGCAACTATCACACCTCTCGGGAAACCTGAAGGGTCAGCCATGTTTATTTTCGGCAATGTGGCAATGACAGGTTCGCCGCAGTGAATCGGCCCTCAAAACCGGCAACTATGCCCGGAATATCCAGAGGAAGCCATTTGAACAACGCAGCCATCTATGGGCTGTCAGATGACATGGAGATACGAATGAAAAGACGCGTAGGATACTTTTTGTTGGCCGGCATACTTTCGCTTTGCTCGATTGGAGCGGCGTCGGCAACCACGATTACCCTGGATGAAAACGGCCATGGAACTTTCGGAACGGTCCCGTTACCATTCACAGCAAGCGGAAGAAACCCGGTCGTTCCGTTTCAGAGTCCGGTTCTGGCCTACACTCTTCCTTTCGCGGGTGTGGCGGGGAATGTGCTGCTGATTGAGCCCGAGAGCGGGATACCGGGCGACGTTTTGCAATTCAACGGAGATGGCACGGTAAACTTCTATTCGAAGATCGACAGCGATAATACCCTCGCAGAGAGATTTTCGCCGCCCATTTTCCCGTTTCCTGTACATAATTCAATTTCACTCACGGAGAGTGCCTCTGGTGACGCGCTCTACACGCCAACTGCCGGGCAACCAGGATTCGACGCGTCAGCACCAAGTTACCGCTTCATCAGCGATGTCACTGCGGCGGTACCGGAACCCGGTTCGGTTTGCCTCCTGATACTGGGCTTAGCCGCGCTTGACTGCTTACCCGAAGATGGCGAACCAGCTAATCCGTCGGGCGAGAACCTTGAACCCTTCCCGTCGAGGATTATCGTTTCTGCGCTAGCTGCGGCTATCCGTGTTCCACGATATTTTCCGCGCCCTTCTCGGGATAGGGATCGACGTTTCGGGTACGATTTGAAGCTCAGGAAACGCGGATCACGTAAGCCGCCAACGCAACTACCAGGCCAGAGGCTTACTCCAGAAAACCCGGTTGCTCCCGCGAAATTAAGTCCCACAGCGGCTGGAACTGGAACCAGCCGACACGCGACTTTAATCAGAGTTCCAATTCCGACTGGGAGGCCGGTCGGTCAGGCCCGGCGCGAAAACGCCTACCACCGTGTAAGGCTCCCCGTCCAGGCGAATCGCCGTCCCCAGAATGTGCGCGTCGCTGCCCAGCCGCTCCCAAAATTTGTGCGTCGAGCATAAGTTTGTGGTCCTTGCCCGGCCGCCCTTCCTCGGGAAGAAAATAGCGGCCAAGAGAAAGCGGATAGCCCAGCATCCGATAGAGTCCCAGTGTGGTCACTCGCCCGAGCACTTCTTCCGGCCGCTCAGTCCCGGCGAAATCCAACCGCCTCCCCGGTTTGCGCGTTCAAGTCTTGAAAGACGCGGCTCTCCCGCTTCCAGTCAAGGAAGTCCGCGGCCGAGATCGCATTATGACTCTGCCCGCGAATCTTCGACCACACCATCACTAGTTGCCCGGTATCCGGATACGGCAGCGGCGCCAGGAGCGTCGCATAGTCCACCGTCAAAATCGCCGTATTGGCTCCGATGCCTAGCGCTAGCGTGATCAGCACGGTTGCGGTTAACCCGGGCTTTTTGCGCAACTGCCGCAATCCGTACCTGCGGGTATTGAGCAGCGCTTCAAAAAAGGGCAACCGTGTCGCTCCCGATACTCTTCCTCGATTGCCGCCACCGCGCCGAATTTCAACACCGCTTGCCGGCGTGCTTCCGCCTCCGGCATCGCCGCGCGAATCTTTTCCGCGGTTTCGAGCGCCAGGTGTTCCTCTATCTCCGAAGCGCATTCGCTCCTCGGAACGCCCTTTTGAATAGGCGCCCAGACGCGCCAAAAAATCGCCGCAGCGCTCTCACTCGAAATCCTCGGCCTTCGCGGCAAAGAAGCGCCCGATAATTTCGGCCGTTTGCTCCCAATCCTGCGTCTCCGCCTTCAGCTGTTTGCGCCCGCTCTCGCGTTAGCCGGTAGAAGCGCGCTTTGCGGTTATTCTCCGATGCGCCCCACTCGGATTCAATCGAGCCCTCTTGTTCCAGCTTCAACAGCACTGGATACAGCGTGCCCTGATTCAGGCGTGAGCAGATCCCCGCTGATCTGCTCGATCCGCCGCGCAATACCGTATCCATGCAGCGGCCCGAGCACGTCCAGCGTCTTCAGCACCATCAGCGCCAGCGTTCCCTGCCGCACATCGGTTTTCTCTCGCATGCTTGTCTGTTGGGTTCCCGATAGGAAGCATTGCACATTTCATCTTGGAAAGCAACAGGGCGCAGCGCTCCCCCGCCCGCGCCTGAATCTGATCATCGGGCAGCAATCCGTACTGCCAGCCCGGATAGCACGTACATCCAGACCACGAGCGAGATGATGGAAACGAGAGTCGTCATCGAGATGGTGGATGCTACCAGCATCTCCTCGCAGTCGATACTCTCCGGCCAGAATGAAGACAGTCTTGGCCGTGGGCACAGCAGCGCAGATCACGGCGGCGATGGTGTAAAGAGGGTCGAGCCCCAAGGACAAGCTCAATCCGTACACGATCAGCGGCATGAGGCACGAGCTTAACGGTCGCGAGCAGCGAAGATCGACCAATATTGGCGCGCAGTCCATCGATCGAAAGCCCCAGCCCGATGGCGAACAAAGCACACGGCGTGAGCGCATCGGCGAAGATGCCCAAATAAGTCCCTGATTGGTCCCGGCATGCGAAGACCGAGGACTGACCAAAGCATTCCGATCAGGGTTGATATGACCATCGGGTTCAGCACGACATGCTTGACTGTGGCGATCGGGGCGGTGCGTGATCCCCGCGCGTCTCGTTGATCAAGTTCGAGCAAGATCACGGTTGTTGGAAACATCACAACCGCAACGAATACCGTGGCGATCGCGGCCGGCAACACGGCGCGTGGACGATAAATCGCCTGCAGGATCGGCAAAGCGACAAAACCGGTATTCGTCATCGATGCCGCCATGCCTTGCATCGTTCGGCTCGCGAGACTGCGGGAAAGATGAATGCTCATCATGCCGAGCACGAGGATGAAGCAGAGGAGGGAACCACCACCAAAGGCAACAAGAAAGCGCCAATTGATCATCGACCGACTTGGTTCTTGTGCGATTGTGACGATCAGTAATGCCGGCATTGCGATGTTGTAGGCGAAATGAATCAGTGCGTCAGACAAGGTCCGCGACAGATAACCCGTGTAGCCAACGATCCAGCCACTTATGATTACCGCAAATACAGGAAGGATAAGATCAGCGATCCGCATCGAGGTGGCTCATATTGATTCTTTACATTCCAAAAGTAAGATGCAGTCAACGAGACTACGACCTGGACTCTATTCGGTTGAATTCTATGCTCTGGCATTCTGCTGAGAGCTAGATGGCCGAGAACTCGACCAGTGTATCGGACATCGGCTATGCCACTCTAGGCGTGCGGGCAACGTGTCTTGAAGGCGAAGCAGATAACCTATGACTTGCCTATAACCAAATGGACCAATCTTTGATCACCTCGATCAAAGAGATGTTCAATGGAAGGAACTCATGAGTCAATTCACGCGCAGAGGGTTTGTCGGATCTGTTTTGGGAGCAGCAGCCGCAGCGGCGCTTCCTGCTCAGGAGGCGGGACTCAAACAACGGCTCGGGAGTGGATCGATCAAGATCACTGACCTCGAGATAGGCTGTCATCGGACGCAATCCGGTGATTCGCATTGTCACCGATCAAGGCATTTCCGGATACGCTCAGGGCGAGTCTGCCAAGCCATACCTTAAGCCGATGGTGCTGTTCTATAAGCCCTACCTTCTGGGCGAGGATCCGAGGGACGTCGGGCGCATCATGCTCAAGATCCGGAGAAGGGGCGCGTTCAAGCCCTGGGGCGCGGCGGTCAGCTCCATCGAAATCGCTCTCTGGGGGACATCGCGGGCCAGGCAGCCGGACTGCCCGTATACGAGTTGCTCGGCGGAAAGATCCACGACCGCGTCTGTGCTTACGGAAACTCGGAAAACAACGCCAGGTTCGATCCCCGGACGCCGCAGGATTATGCCGAGCTCGCGGCAAAGGTGAAGGAGGCGAAAGAAGGTCAACAAGCTAATCAAGGTGCCTGTAGGCTTTCACAATGCGCCCATGATGACTGACATCCCGGACGCATGGTACGGCCAGCGCTGGACCGGACGGATGCCTCCTTACATGAATCGCGGGCTGATGACGGAACGCGGCATCGACCATGTCGTCGCTTGCGTCGAAGCCACAAAGAAGGTGCTCGGCGATGAGATTGGCCTGGCATTCGACTGCGGGCCCGGCTGGGTCCCCAAGGATGCAATCCGCTTCGCCCGCGCCGTTGAACCGTATAAGCTCGCCTGGCTTGAAGACCTGATCACTGGCGACTACACGCCTTACCCGAATGCCCAGGTGTTCAAAGAGGTGAAAGAGAGCACGACGACTCCTATTCATACAGGAGAAGAGATCTACTTGCGCGAGAACTTCAAGGATCTGATCGAGATGCAAGCCGTTGACGTGGTCGGGCCAGACCCGGAGGATGTGGGCGGAATCGCCGAATTGAAGTGGATCGGCGAATACGCCGATCTCCACGGCATCCAGGTAGCTCCGCACGGAATCTTCGATGGACTGTTCTGGGTCGCCGCGCAGGTGCATCTGGGCGCCGCGATGGGGCAGAACTACATCGCTTTCGAATATGCGAAAGGTCAACCGGACTGGTGGTATGAAATTGTGGACGGCTTGCCGAATCCGATTGTCAAGAAAGGCTTCATCGATGTCTGGGATAAACCGGGTCTCGGCGTCACGTTCAACGTCCGCGCAGCCAAAGCGCACCTCAGCGAAGAGGACCGCGATTTCTTTGACTGAGATCAACCTATCCGCCTGATCAGCGCCGGCGCCAGATTCCCGCCAAGGGCGAACCCGGCAAAGCCGCGACCAAAGGGAGCGGATATACGCCAATGTTATCCTCTCTGTGCATGAGTGGGGTGGTGCTCGATGGAAAGAAAATCAGCCGCGAAATCCAGGAAGAACTGCGCCCCCGTATAGCGGCCCTTCGCGCGCAAAACCAAACCCCGGTTTGGCCGTAGTGCTCGTCGGCGACGACCCCGCCTCTCAGATTTACGTCCGCAGCAAAATCAAAGCATGCCACGATTTAGGGATTCGCAGCGCCGTAGTTCACGCCTCCTGGCGACATCTCTACCGAAGAACTGCTCGCTGCTGCTCGCGCCGCTTGCAACGCGACCGCCTCTGTACACGGGATTCTCGTGCAGATGCCGCTGCCAAAGCAAATCGATGCCGAAACCGTCGTCAGTCAGGTCCGTCGATCCGATGCGCGACGTTGATGGCTTCGGAACGCACAGCCTCGGCCTGCTGGTGCGCAACAAACCGGGCTCCGCGTGCCTGCACCCCCGCCGGTATCATGGAAATGCTGCGGCGCTACCAAATCCCTGTGGCGGGTAAACACGCGGTCGTCGTCGGCCGCAGCGAATCGTCGGAAAACCCATGTCGCTATGCTGCTCCATCGAGAACGCGACGGTCACCATATGCCATTCCCGCACGCGAAGCTGACCGAAGAATGCCGACGAGCCGATATTCTCGTTGCCGCGACCGGCAAAGCCTGGACCCATCACGCGTGAACACATCCAACCCGGCGCGGTCGTTGTCGACGTCGGCATGAATCGCATAACTGATAAGGCCGAACTCGAACGGCTGTTCGAGCATGATGGGCCGCCTCGCCGCCTTCGAAAAAAACGGATCGATCCTGGTAGGCGACGTCGAGCCCCTCGCCATGCAGGAACTCGCTTCCTCCTACACGCCCGTGCCCGGAAGCGTCGGACCCCTTACCATTGCCATGCTCATGTCGAACACGGTATGTCTTGGCCGAGGGAAGCATCTGGCACCGCGGAACGCCGCATCGCTGATGCCGAAAGCCGGGCTGACCGGAGGTTACGCCACCGGCAAATCTTCGTCGCCTCCCAATTCGCCCGCCTCGGCTGCTATCTCATCCACGCCGATCAAGCTCGGGCCACGCCGTTCTGTTTCCCGATGGCCAGGCCTACGCCTCATCGAGCCTTCGGGCGGAAATTCTCGCCCCCGACGGCAGGATCGATCGCAAAAAGCTCGGGGCCCTCGTGTTCCAAATGACGAAGCGCCTGGATCGATTGACGGCTTCGTTCACCCCGCTGTTTTCGTCTCGAAGAAGCCGAGCTCCACGCCATACGCGGCCAGCGAAGAGCCGGGCGCGATTGTCGTCATCTGAGGCGGCTATCCTGATAGAGACCGGCCGCTATCGGGAATTCATCGGATCATTCTGACCGGCTAGCCCAGAAATTCAGATCCGCGCGGCAGAAAACGAGACCATCTTACCCGGGACCAGGTCCGCGCCCGATAGCCAGCCAAATGCCTCTCGAAGACAAGAAACGCTCTCGCCGACTTTGTCATCGACCGGCCGGTACGAAGGAAGACCAGGGCAAGTGAACCAGATGTTCGAGGATCTAACGTCGAAGGTCAGTACCCCATGAGAGATCCGTGGGTTCATTTTCGCTTCTGTCTCAGTTTGTTCCTTTGGTTGCCACCTCACGCCCACTGGAGCCTCCGTAACTTCGCGGCCCCGCTCTTCGGGCGGGTGTGAACTGGTCTGAGCCTGAAACCGTTCACGGTGCCGGACTCTGCCCGAAGAACAGAACAACATCGACATCTAAGTCGGCCCGCCTCGCCACGGTCTACGTCACCAGCACCACCGTACACCGCGATTTTTTCTCGGCCTCGCTCCACAAAGCCTCGGCTCCGGCTTTCTCGTCAACGACAACGGCTTCATCCTGACCAATTTCCACGTCATCTCCGGCAGTACCCGCTCCAGGTCACGCTTCCGGATCAGTCGCAGTACAACGCGACGCCGCTCGATATCGATCGCTCCGACGATCTCGCGCTCATCAAAATCGATCCTAAGAAGAAGTCGCCGTTTCTCCGCCTGGGCGATTCCGACCATCTTCAGGTCGGACAGAAAGTGCTCGCCATCGGAAATCCGTTCGGCCTCGAAGGAACACTGACCACTGGCGTGGTAAGTCGATCGGCCGTTCCATCAAAAGCGAAAACGCGCAGCGGCTCAAAGGCATGATTCAGACCGACGCCGCTATCAATGGTGGCAACAGCGGCGGCCCGCTGCTCGATTCGACCGGAGACGTCATCGGCATCAATACGGCCATTCTCGGCGGAACCAATATCGGTATCGGTTTCGCTATGCCATCAATCGCGCCAAAGCGCTGCTAAGCGACTACAAGGCGGGACGAGTACCGAGCGGCCCAAGGTCGGCGTACACACCCAATACGTCAGCGGGCGACATGGCCGAAGCGCTCGCAGTTGCCGAGCACCGGCGGCCTGCTCGTTCAGACGGTTGAGCCAGGGTCCTCCGAAGCAGCGGCCGGCATGCGCGGCGCTCGCCAGGAAGTAGAATCGGGAACTACCGAGCTGGGCGTCGGCGGCGACTTAATCACCGCGATCGATGGCCACCAGTCGAGCGGGAAGATGCGCTCACGCAAGCCATTTCCAAAAAGCGCGTCGGCGACACCATCACACTCACCGTTTACCGCAATGGGCGCACGCGCCAAGGCTCCCGTGAAATTAATTGAAGCCGCCGCCCTTGAGTGCTACAACTGACTCTTGGTCCTGCGCTGTGGCGAACGGATTGAAATTCGTCCGCCTGGTCGAAGTAGTCCACGCCCTTCGGCGCGCTTCAGATAATTCACGACGGCATACGTCGCCGGCGTCATCAGCGGTCTCATAGATCAACTTTAATCAGATAACCGGAAATAATGAGTTTCCAAATAATTCCGACTGGGCGCGTGCCGTAGAACGCCGCAAACATTACGACCGTGGTATCGACCGCCTGCCCCACGATTGTCGAACCTATGGTGCGCGTCCAGAGATATCGCCCTTCCGTTAAGAAGTTTCAATTTCGCCAGCGTAAAGGAATTCGCAAACTCGCCGCACCAATAGGCGAGCAGGCTGGCCGCTACGATCCGGCCCACCGGGGGTGAACACTGGCCGCAAAGGCCTTCTGATCCGCGAATTCCGGAGCCGGTGGAATGATCACTGCGATGTAGCTGAGCACAACCAGCAGAAAACGACGCAAAGAATCCGTACCAGATCGCACGCCGCGAAGCGCTATACCCGTAACTTCGGTGAACAGATCGCCAAAGATGTAGGTGAGCGGAAAAAGCACCTGCGCCGAACTGATGCGCAGGGCTGCCAATCGCAAAGAATTTAATCGCGATGATATTCGATACCAGCAAAATCGTAACGAACAGCGTGATCAAGGTGTCGAGGTACTTGTAGCGGCGGTCGCTTTCAAACAATCCGCGAATCCGCCCGCTCGATAGTTGTTCAATTGGCTTATCTGGTGTGCGCAGGAACGAGCTCCGAAGCATGAATTCTAGCGTTATTCCGGGGTCGGGCCGCAAATCGCCTCGCCGTACCTGAAAGTTGCAGCACACTCGCTGGGACTCAAGTTTCGCCTCAACAGCGCGCACGAAGTCACGGTTCTTCTGCAGGCTTGGCGGGAAGGCCGCGCGAACACGCGCGACGAACTGATGACCATCGTCTATCCGCAGCTCCGTTCTCTTGCGGCCCGTTACATGAGCGCGGAAAAACCCGATCATACCCTGAGCGCGACCGGACTGGTTCACGAAGCCTATCTCAAAATCCTGGGATCGGATGTGTCGTGGGAAGATCGCGTCCATTTCTTCGCTGTTTCCGCGCGGGTGATGCGGCACATCCTGGTGGATCATGCGAAAACGAATCGCCGGGCAAAGCGCGGCGGCGTCGCCGGCAAGGTTTCGCTTGATGACGCCATCGTGGTCTCACCCGAACCGGAAGCACCAGCATCAGCGCGGCGGAGTCCAGCACGGCCAGCAGGGCGGTCGCCCAGGACGACAGCGGCCGGGGCGAGCGGAATCGCACCAGCGGCAGGTAGGTGGTGTGGCTCTCCGCGACGTCGGCTGCCCAGCGTTCCCACTGGGCGTACAGGTCGGGCAGTGTGTCGATGGTCGATACGCCCGAGCCCAGCGCGTAGTGGGTGCGGGCCAGCAGCTCCGGGCCCCAGGACGGGATGCCTGCCCGGGCGTTCAGCAGCGCTACCTCGGTCTCCCTCCGGTTGAACGCCCCGTACAGGGCGGGCAGGTAGGCGATCTGCAGGGCGACGATCACCAGGCCGGTGGACGCGGCGAGGAACACGATGGCCGCGGGCACGGCACTTTCCGGCACCTCGAAGCCGAGGGTGAACATCGCGGAGCCGGAGGAGGTGAAGGCGGAGGTTATGCCGCGGCTGATGAACGGCCACAGCAGCAGCGTGTATCCCAGGAAGGCGATCCCGAGCCAGGCGACCAGCTGCGCGAGCAGGATCGTGGCCGCCTGGGCCGCGAGCACCCGGTCGCGCCGCTTGTAGTCCCTGATCGGGTTGGTCACCATCCGGAAGACCTTGTTCACGCTCTTGTCCACCCAGCGGGTCAGCCAGCTGCTGACCGGGCGGGGCACGACGACCGTGCCGACGATGCTGGACCAGGCGGTGAGCACGAGCAGGCCGCCGATAACCGCGGCCACCGCGCGGCCGCCGGTCGGGACCACCATCTGGTTCTCCTCTGCGGGCGACGACCAGGCCAACCTACCGAGATCCAGCATGGCCGCCGCCCTGGGCCCTGATGCGGCTCCCGGCGGCAATCCGGCGTCAGGGGATGCGCACGTTTCCCGGCTGCCCGGCGGGATCTCCGGTCACCCATCCGGATCCGGTTGTTGTCCGTGTCCGCGATGAGCAGGTTGCCCCCGGGCCAGCCGCGACGCCTCCCGGATCGCAGAGCGGCTAGCGAAGGCCTGCGAACAGGTCATCCTCGGGCAGCGGAGCACCGGTCGAGTCGCTCGCCCTGATGAAGTGCTCGCGGCCGAACGCGGCCGTCGCGATCTCCGGCGGGATCTCGGCTGAACCAGGACTCCTGGATCTGGCTCGTGTGCGCGAGCAGCGCGTCCCGCTTGCGGTCGAGCACCGGCCGGATATCGACCGTCGTGGTGATGCGCTGTTCGTCCTCGGCCATCTTCCGCCGCATCTCCGGCGTGATCTCGCGATCGCCGGGCACCTCGATGCCCCGCTCGCGCAGCGCCTCCCACACCTTCTGGAAGTCACTGCCGCGCATGGCGGACAGGTAGAGCTTGGCCGGGATCCCGGTGGCGGCCACCGCCGCCTGAGCCGACCGGCTCGCGTGCACGTGGTCGGGATGCTGGTACATGCCGGTGTCGTCGTAGGTGATGACGACCTGCGGCCGGTAGGCCTCGATCAGGCTGCCGATCCGGGCGGCCACGTCAGCCTGGGGAACGTTGCAGAATGCCTCCGGCCGGTCCTTGTAGTCCCAGTCCGGCATGCCGGAGTCGTGATACCCGAGCAGTTCGGTGTCGCTGACGCCCAGGATCTTGCCCGCCTGGCGCAGCTCGCCCAGTCGCAGCTGGGCCACGGCCTGCTCCTCGTGACCGTCCTGGCCGGGCTTGACCCCCCCGGGGGCGTCGCCGAACTCGCCGTTCGTACACGTCACGACCACGGTCCGGACGCCCTGGTCGGAGTAGAGGGCCAGCACGCCGCCGGTGCTCGATGATTCATCGTCCGGGTGCGCGTGTACCGCCATCAAGGTCAGGTCTGACGTCATGCCTTAAGCCTGCCTGATAGCCGGCAGTGCGTGGCCCCGGTCCGCGGCACGCCCCGGTGCGTCACGCCACCCGCTCGGTCATCTGCGGCCGGCCGGCCAGCCACGCCGCCTCGGCGCGGCCCATCGGGGTGGACGGCGGCCCCAGCACGAAGGGCCAGATCTCTTCCGCGATGGCCCGCCAGTCGGCGGTCGCGTGCAGCTGGCCGAGCAGGGCGAACACGCCCAGGTTGATGCGCTGCAAGATTACGTAGGACCGCGGGATGCTGGCGTACGCGGCCACCGGGCTGCGCAGGTCGAAGAACCGGCGGACGACCGTTGACGCGTAGTCCTCGGTGATGGTGCGGACGCCGGGGCGGCGGACGGTGTCGTAGAACACCGCCATGTGCTCGACGATGGTCTCGGTGCTGAGCGGCGCGCCCGGGACGAGGAAGCCGGCCTCCTCCATGCTGTGCCGGAACGCCTCCGGGTCGCCCGCCACGCACAGGTCCCTGACCATGTGCACCAGCGGCTGCAGCTCGGCCGCGGTGAAGTGCTTGACCAGCCCGAAGTCGAGGAAGGTGACCCGGCCGCCGCCGTGGAAGAGGTAGTTGCCCGGGTGCGGGTCGCCGTTGAACGCGCGGATCTCGTACAGGCTGCGGAACACGAACCGGTAGATGGTCTCGGCGGCCAGGTCGCGTTCCCGCTGTGACCAGGTCGCGAGCTCGCTGAACCGGGCCCCGGCCGCCAGCTCGCTGGTCACCACCCGGCGGGTGGACAGCTCATCGATGATCTTGGGTACGTGAATGGTGGGATGACCGTCGTAGTAGGCCGCCATGTACCGCTGGTTCTCCGCCTCCCGGTGGTAGTCGAGCTCTTCGAGCACGCGCTCCCTGAGCTCGGCCACCAGCGCATCGACGTCCTGGTTCGGCGCGGTGATGCGCAGCATCCGGCGCAGCAGGGCGACGTTGTCCAGATCCGCCGAGATGGTCTCGGCGATGCCGGGGTACTGCACCTTCACCGCCACCGCCCGGCCGTCATGCGTGATCGCGCGGTGCACCTGCCCGATCGACGCGGCGGCGATGGGCTCGGGGTCCCAGCGGGCGAAGGCCCGCTCCGGCGGCAGGCCGAGCTCCTCGGTCACCACGCCCGCCGCCAGCTCCGCGCTCATCGGCGGGACGCTGTCCTGCAGGCGGCTGAGCGTCCGGCGGACCGCGGGCGACAGCCCGTCGTCCACGTAGCTCGCCATCTGGCCGATCTTCATCAGGACGCCCTTCATCGCCCCCAGCGTGGTCGCGATGTCCTCGGCGGTCTGCAGGGCCAGGTCGTTGCGCAGCCGCTGCCGGCTCTCGCCCGCCGCCGCGAACAGCCGCGGCGCGCTGCCGGCGTAGCGCATCCCGCCCCGCAGGGCGAGCTGGACCGCCGCCCGCCCGCGGCGCAGGCGCATCCTGCTCAGCCGGCGGCGGCCCAGGAAGCCGGCCGCGATCATCCCGCCGACCGCCAGCCCGGCGACGGTCCTCTTCATCCGCACGTCAGGCGCGCCGGGCCGCGCGCATCCGCAGGGCGATCCGCTGCCGCGCCTCCAGTACGCCCGGCTCGCCGAGGAATACCGCGTCGAGCACGCCGAGCGCCTGCCGGATCTCGCCCTGCCGGGCAGGCGTGAGCGGCGGCGGGTCGTAGCCGTACATGTCCCGCGCCCAGTCCGGCAGGGCGGCGACCGCGCCGGCGCGGACGTCCTGCCAGATCTCGGCCACGTCTTCGTCCAGGCCGGGCGGGTCGAGCAGGTAAGCCATCGACTCGCGGGCGGCCGGGGTGCATCGCAGCTGCGGCCGGACCGATGCGATGTACCGCCGCAGCCCGTCGTGACTGGACGGGACCATGGCGGCAGGCACGCCGACCAGCTCGGCGGCGACCACCATCTCGGCGACGTAGCGGTCGGCGTCGTGGGCCGGCAGCGGCAGGCCGAACATCCGGGCGGCGGCTATGCCGGAATCGACCAGGGCCGCGTGCACCCACAGCAGCAGCGCGGGATCGCTGGCCGCGTAGCCGCGCCCGGTGACCGGGTCGGTGCCGCGCACGTGCTCGTGGATGCGCCGCACCCGGGCCGCGGACCGTTCGGCGGCGCCCCGCTCGCCGAAGCTGATCGTCGTCACGTACGTGGAGGTGGCGGCCAGCCTGCCGACCGGGTCCTGGCGCCAGTCGCTGTGCTGGTCCACCCCCGCCATGGCCAGCGGGTGCAACGCCTGGATCATCAGCGACCGCAGGCCCGCGATCGGCGAGGCCGGATCGGTGCTCACCCGCCAGGTGACGCTGCCGGGTCCGAAGAAGCCGTCGTCAGCCGGATTCTCCGGCACGCCGGACACGTAGGCCGACGCCGAGCGAGCGACCAGATCGACAGCGGCCGCATACGATTCTGCCGTCATTCAGTAACCCCTGGTGGGCGGGCGACCCGCCGGGCCTGCGGCCCGGGTGGCCGGGAGCCGGATGCTCTCCCCGTCCACGCTACCTACCGTCCCCGGTCGCAAGTCCGCTACCCCCTAACGGGCCGGGGCCGGCCGACGCCGCCCATGCCGGGCCGCCCGGGCCAGGACAGCCACCCGGCCAGGACAGCCATCGGGGCCATGAGACCACTTGGCCATACTGGCCGCGCAGGTCATGCCGGCCGGGTAGGCCACGGTGGCCGCTCAGGCCAGCCTGCCGGTTGGGCGGGGCCGATCCGGGGCCGCGTGCGGTGACGGTCGCTATGCTCCGGCCGGGTGGCGCCGGCGCCGTCTCCCGGGTTACAACGGTGGGCATGATCTGGCATCTGATCCCGCTGTCGAAATGGCGCTCGGACCATGAATCGGAGCACCTGCCGCAGCCGCCCGGGGCGGCGGGGTTCATGCACGCCGCCCCCGATGAGCAGACCACGCTGGCGGTCGCCAACGCGCTGTACCGGCAAGCCGGTGAGCCGCTGCTCGCGCTGGCCCTGGACGAGTCGGCGCTGGCGGCTCCGGTCAGGTACGAGGCCGGCGATCCGGCGCCACCCCCGGGCGTGCCCGCCGGGACGCTGTTCCCGCACGTGTACGGGCCGGTGGAGAGGGCGGCGGTCACCGAGATCAGGTACTTGCGGCGTGATCCGGCCGGGCGGTACACGGCGCTGGAGGCCAGGCCGGCGACCGCCGAAGCGCTCGACCTGCTGCCCCATCCGGAGGGCGGCTGGTATCGCCAGACCTGGGCCGCCGGGCCGGGATACGAGCCGTCCGGCTACCCGGGCCGGCGCGCCGCCGCGACCGCCATCTACTTCCTGCTGCCGCCCGCCGAGCGGTCCCGCTGGCACGCGGTCCGCTCAGACGAGCTGTGGCTGTGGCACGCGGGCGGCCCGCTGACCCTGACGATCGGCGGAGCCGGCGACCGGCCCGGTGCCGATCCCGCCGCACTGACCCTGGGACCCGACCTGGCCGCCGGGGAGCGGCCCCAGCAGCTGGTACCCGCGGGCCACTGGCAGGCCGCCGCGCCGGCCTGCACGAGGTCCTGGTGACGTGCGTGGTGGCCCCCGGCTTCGACTTCGCCGACTTCACTGTGCCGCGGCCGACGTGACCGTAGACACCGTTGCCGCAGGCCGCGCTGTCGCAGCCTCTCGCGCCACCGCCGCAGGAACCAGCCGCCGCGCCGCCCGCCGCTGTCGCAGCCGCCCGCCGCCCGCGCCCGCGCCGTGCTCGCACCCGCCCGCCGTCGATGCCGCCCGCGCCGCTACCGCCCGCCGCCGTCGCGCACGGCCGCGCCGTCGCGCACGGCCGCGCCGTCGCGCACGGCCGCGCCATCGCGGCGGTCCGCGCCGTTGACGGCAGGCGATGGAAGACTGTGTCCATGCCAGACCGGACCCTGTCCAGCCGCCCGGCCCGCGGCTATCCGGCCGCCGCGGCGATCCTGGCCGAGCGGGACCCCGTCCTGCGCCGCCTGGTCGCGGAGACCGGCCCGCCCAAGGTGAGGCCGCCGTCGGAGTCCCATTTCGCGGCCCTGGTCCGCGCGATCGTCTATCAGCAGCTGGCGGGCGCCGCGGCGTCCGCCATCCACGGGCGCCTGACCGGCACGCTCGGCGGTGAAGTCACTCCGCAGCGGCTGCTGTCGCTGCCCGAGGGCACGCTGCGTTCCGTCGGCCTGTCGGCGAACAAGGCAGCCTCGCTACAGGATCTGGCGGCCAAGGTGCTGGACGGGACGGTGGTGCTCGACCCGGCCGGGCTGCGGGCCGAGAGCGACGCCGAGGTGGTCGCCCGGCTCTCGACCGTGCGCGGCATCGGCCGGTGGACCGCGGAGATGTTCCTGTTGTTCCAGCTGCGGCGGCTGGACGTGTGGCCGACGGGCGATCTCGGCGTGCGAAAAGGGTTCGGGCTGGCGTGGGGCATCCCGACGCCGACCGCCCGGGAACTCGAGCCGCTCGGCGATCCCTACCGCCCGTACCGTTCGGTGGTGGCCTGGTACTGCTGGCGGGCCGCCGAGCTCTACGGCGGAGCGGCGGACAGCGCCCTGACCCGCTGAACCGCCGCAGTGAGCGCCTGGCTAGCTGGTGCCGCTGATCTCGGCGATCCAGGACTCGGTGACGATCAGATCCTGCCGCCAGGCCTGTTCGGCGTCCGGCTGGGCGGGGGCCGCGATGCGGCCGTCGCCCGCGGCCGTCTGGCGGTCGCGGCCGGCCGACGGCCGGGCGAGCGTGAGGGCCAGCGCGGGGCACATCCCGACCGCCTGGCCCGCCTCCCGCAGCAGCCAGGAAGGAACCGGCGTGTCGAGGAAAACGGGATAGCCCTGCCCGTCGAGCTGAACCAGCTCGGGCACCAGGTGCGCGCATAGGCCATGCCCGCGGCAGCGGGTCCAGTCCACCATCAGCCGCACGTCGTCGTCGTGGCGGAGCGGCAGTACGCCGCGGACCGGCCGTCCGCAGGTGCCGCGGAACAGATGGGCCGACAGGTCGTCGGCGAACACGTCGAGCGCGGAGGCGACGAAGCTGAACGCGCCGTCCGGGTGCCCGCACGCACCGCGGCCGCGCACCGCGGCGGCGGCGCGCCGAGCGGTGTCCAGCGCGTCCACTCCGCCCGACCCCTGAGCCAGCGCGGCCACCGACCGCGCGATGGCGGGCAGGCCGAGCATGCAGGGCCCGCACTGGCCCGATGACTCCTTGGCCAGGTAGGCGGTCACCCGCGCGACCTCGCCCAGGGGGCAGGTCTCCCGGCCCAGCGGCAGCACGATCCCCGGGCCCAGGGTGCCGCCGGCCGCGGCCAGGCCGCTGCGGCTGACCGGGACGTCATCGGCCAGCCCGGCCGGCAGCCACACGCCGTGGTACCCGCCTACGAGCACGCCCTCGGCCGGGGCTGCCTCGCAGATGTCCAGGATCTCGCCGAGGGGCGTGCCCGTCGGTACTTCGACCACCGCCGGGCGGGCGGCCGAGCCGCCCACCGTGAGCAGCGTCGTTCCCGGCTCGCCGGAAAGGCCGGCCGAGGCGTAGCCCTCCGGGCCGAGCATGGACAGCACGGCGAGCTGCGCGAACGTCTCCGCGTTGCACAGCAGCGTGGGCAGCCCGGCGACCCCGCGCTCGCTGGCCCGGACCTTGCGGCCGGGGGGAAGTGCCGCCTTCCCGTTGACCGCGTTCACCAGCGCGCCGCCCTGACCGGAGACGAACCGGTCGGGCACGGTCAGCACGCGCACCTGCCGGGCCAGATTACGGTCGTCCATGACCGCCGCCCGGACGGAGTCGGCGGGCGGGCCCTCGCCCCCGACCGCGACCACGACCCGCCTGGCGTGCAGCTCCCTGGCCGCGAGCACGGCGCCCTCCAGTACCAAGTGCGGCGAGCGGAGCAGGAGAGACTTGTCCTTGACACTGCCCGGGTCACCCTCGGCCGCGTTGACCAGGATGACGGTGTGGCAACGGCGGGCCCGCGCCGAGGCCTGCACCGCCCGGAGCTTGCTGGCGACGGGGAAGGCCGCGCCGCCGCGCCCGCGCAAGCCAACCTGCTCAGCCATCTCGGTGAGCCGGCCGGCGGCCAGGGTCGGAGCCGGGCCGAACACCGCGCGGTAGGCCGCCAGGTCGAGCCGCTTCAGCCGGTCGAGTCCGGCGGTCAGCCGCGGCTGGCCGATGCGCAAGACGTCGGGCACGCCCCCGGTCATCGGGGCTCATCCGCCGGGAATGGCTCGCCCGGCGCGACCGGGCCGGGGTCTCGGCACGGGCCGGCTGGACGATGGCGCGCGTACACACGACGATCGTGGGCGTAAGCGGGGCGGTCGTGCGGGTAACCGGCCCGGCCGGGCGCGGGCGGGAGGGCGAGCTGCGGCTGCGCCCGGCCGGGAAAGGCCGCCCGGTACCTGGCCGACGGGACCGCCAGCTCTCCGGCCGCCCCGGTCCCCGCCGTCAGGGTTTTGGCGTGCACCGGCCAGGAGGCCCGGTCGGGCACCGGCTGGGCCGCGGTGTCCCCGCCCCGTACCGTCGCGACGTACCTCATCACCAGGACCAGCCCGACCAGGGCCAGGCATGCCCCGTAACTCCAGTCCACGTACGGGCGGGCCGACCGTCCTGCGAGCAGGCCGTGCAGGATCGCGAACGGCCAGGCCAGGTAGGCGGTCGCGTGCAGCGCGCGCCAGGCCCGGGGCGCCCGGCCGGCGAACCGCCTGCGCACGATCCCGGTCGCGATGATCAGCACCACCAGGTCTGAAGCAATGGTGCCGACGCCTATGTAGAAAGTGCGCCCCTGTGCCAGGAAGGGCACGAATGCGTCGATTGTCCGAGCCTTGTGTGCCACAATTTCAAGCACGATATGAGTAATCAGCGCTGCCAGTGCCACCAGCGAAATGGCGCGGTGCACGGCTTGCGTCACGACCCGGCGTCCCGGTGACAAGACGATTCTGCCCGAGGCCAGCAGCCCGGCCCCGACCGCCGCGGTGAGTGCGACAAGCGCGAATACGCCGGAGTAGAAGAGCAAAAACCGCTGCACCGCGACCGCTATGACCCGGCCCTCCCCGGTGTCGCCGACGGCAGCGGCGGTCCCGAGCGCCGGGATCAGGATGATGACGGCGGGCAGCAGGAATCCTGAGAGCACACGTCTGCGTCGCGGAGCCCTTCCACCAGCCACTGGCCGGACGTGCTGTCGGCGACGAGAACGGTCACGCCTGGCTGACATCATTCCCTCCCCAGGGGACGATTCAACGCATAGACATTGACCATGCAAACGCCATCTCCAGGCCAAGGGCGGCGTTGTCCGTGATCGGATCTCTCTACCGCGCTCCGACTGCTCAGGATGCTACAACCGCAGATAACAGGATCGCATCGAAACGATATATTACGTCCCCTCGAATACCGTTTTCCCATGTCATAGCACCCTGCGCCGCCCGCCGACCATGATCAGCTTCACTTTTCACACGTGGCGATCAATAATGCGCCCGATTTGTCATGTTCCGTGGTCGGAACGTGGGCGAACGGGTCCTCCGCTGAGAGCGCCGGCCATAGGGCGCTGGACCAGGGAGCGGCGATCCAGCGTCGGTCCGGCCCGGGCCGAGCGAGCCGCACAGTGGAGCTATGCGGGCGAGCGAGCGGTGCCGTCTTCTTCTGGCGCCGGGCGGCGTCTGGGCGCCGCGAGCCCGGCAGTCCTATTGCCGGGCGCTCTAAGCCTGACGAGATCATGAAGTTCGGGCGTGTCGCGGACACGGCCGGCCGTCCCTGGGAACATGCGCTGTAAGCGGAAAGAGGGCGAATCGGATGCAGCAGACACAGGGCACAGCGCAGAAACCTAGCGCGGGCAAGATCGTGTGGGACAACATCGTAGGCTGGGTCCGGCAGGAGTCGGCTGCGACGACGGCCCTGGTCCAGGCCTTCATTGCGCTGGGTATCGCCTTCGCCTGGTGGCACTGGACGCCGGCGCAGACCGGGGCGGTGGTCGGGATTGTCGCCGCCCTGCTCGGGATGTTCGTCAGGAGCCAGGTCACGCCCATCCACCCGTTCAAGCCCAAGGCGATTCTGAAAGGCAGCCCCCGGCCCAGGGCTGGAGCCGAACCCGCTGCCGAGGCGTACGCCGGGCCACACGCCGGAGTCAGATCCCCCGGTCGGCTCCCGAGCCGTTCACCGTACCGGAGGCTGGCGCGGATCTCGGGCCGCACTCCGGGGCGGATGAGGGACCGGATATCAGGCTCACCCCCCGGCCCGGACCCGAGCCAGACACCGGACCGGACCTCAAGCCATACGCCGGCGCGGATGATGGACCTGACGTCAGGCTGGTCCCTCGGCCGGAGGCCGGGCCTGCCCTCAGGCCAGACGATGAAGCAGACGAGGGACCGGACGTCAGGCTCCCCGCCAGGCCCCGGGCCCGGTACCGGGCCAGGCGCCGATCCCGCCGCCAGGCCACACGGCGGCCCGGATCGAGCCGGACGCCGGGCAGACCAGGAGCCGGACGCCAGGCTCCCCCCACCAGGCCCGGACCCGGTACCGGGCCAGGCGCCGATCCCGCCGCCAGGCCACACGGCGGCCCGGATCTCGAGCCGGACGCCGGCGCGGACCAGGAGCCGGACGCCAGGCTCCCCCCGCCAGGCCCCGGGGCCCCTACCAGACCACTTACCAGGCCAATCACCAGGACGGACCCCGGACAGGGCGGGGAGGCGGACGACGGGCCGGACGTCAGGCTCACCTCCCGGTCAGATTCCGGGCCCCCTACCAGGCCAGACGCGCGGCCGGATCTCGGGCCGGACGCCGGACCAGACGATGAAGCAGGTGGGCCGGACGTCAGGCTCATTCCCCCGCCAGGCCCCGGGCGCGGGGCCTGGCGGAACCCAAGGCCAACGACCGGACCGGACGCCAGACCGGATCCCGAGTCAGACGCCGAGGCAGACGACGGGCCGGACGTCAGGCTCATTCCCCCGCCAGGCCCCGGGCGCGGGGCCTGGCGGAACCCAAGGCCAACGACCGGACCGGACGCCAGACCGGATCCCGAGTCAGACGCCGAGGCGGACGACGGGCCGGACGTCAGGCTCATTCCCCCGCCGGGCCCCGGGCATGACGACGGGGAATCCGGCCCGCAGCCATGACCGGCCATTCGCCGCGAACGGAATCCGTTTGCGAGCCGGGCGCGTGCTGCGGGAATCTTTCCGTGTGATCGAGCTGCGGGTGCTCACGCCAGACGACTGGCGCTCCTGGCGCGAGTTGCGGCTGTCCGCGCTGGCTGAGGCGCCGTATGCGTTCGGTTCCCGGCTTTCGGACTGGCAGGGCGACGGCGACCGCGAGGAACGCTGGCGCGGTCGGCTGAGCATTCCCGGGTCGCGCAACATCATCGCAGTGCTTGACGGCAAGCCGGCCGGCATGGTCAGCGGTGTCCCGGCCGAGGATGAGGACGGCGCGGCCGAGCTGATCTCGATGTGGGTGAGCCCGGCTGCGCGAGGCCAGGGAGTCGGTGATCGCCTCATCAGGGCGGTAGAGGACTGGGCTAGCCAGGCTGGCACCGGGGTACTCAAGCTCGCCGTGTCCGACGGCAACGACAGCGCCATAGCGCTCTACCGGCGCAGCGGTTTCGCTGACACCGGAGAGCTCGGCGACCTGATGTCCGACGGTGTGCACAGGGAGCACATCATGGCGAAGGCCCTTGGCGCCCGGAACTGAAGCGGCGCGCTGGCCCCCCGCCGGCGCCGTAGCCGACCATTATCCTCAACACGGACGAGTCGACTCCCGCGGCAACACTGGCGCTGCTCGGCGAAACGGGTGTCGGGCCGACCGTCGGGTGACGGTGACCGGCCAGCGCCGCTACCCTCTCTCGTGACCGTGCCCGCATACGCTGAGCAATTTCGTTCAGCGCATGCGGGCGCGCCGCCACGATCAGGAGTAGGGGAGGAAGCAGACGCCGGCGTGATCCGGCTTGGTGCCGCAGTCCTGGGAGCCGTAGCGGTTACTGCTGGAGATCCACAGGCCCGCGCCGGTGATCAGCATGTTGTCCGCGTTGGCCCGGGACATGCTGTACACCCCATCACCGGAGCTGTTGGTCTCCACCTGACCATTGCTCGCGTTCAGCCCCTGCAGGCCGGGATCGGGTATGGCGCCGGGTCCCGCGTGATTACACCCGCTGGAGTTATCCGCCCACCGGGGATGCCCGGCCGCGTAGACGGTGACGCTGTCGGCGGACACGGCGAAGTACGAGTCACACCCGGAATATTCGATCCAGTTGTGCAGCACCGACGTCTGGGTCGCCGGGAAAGCGGTCACCGCGTCGCACAGCCCCTGCCGCTGAGTGGTGCCACCGGGCGTGTTCCACGGGTGGTTGCCGGTGGCCGCGATGTAGATGGTCTGGTCGTCGGGCGACCAGGCCGCGGACCGGATGTAGAACGCCTCGACGGGCATGCACTGGTAGGGGTAGCCGCTGGGCAGGTTCCCCTTGCTGCCGTCCCACTCCGGCGACGTCCACCCGGTTACCGAGGCCGGCTTGGCCGTCAGGTTCAGCATGAAGATTCGCTGCCGGGGCTTCCCGCCGACCGAGGTGAAGTCGCCCTCCACCAGGTCGAGCGTGCCGTCGTGGCTGAGCTGCTGGTTGTAGACCGATGAGCTGGTGCCGGTCGTGCACTTGTGCTTGCTGATGTTGGGGTCGCAGTAGTGGTAGTAACCGGAGATGCTCAGGTGCACGAAGCCGTCGTCCTGGCCGGTGGCCGGGCTGACGCTGGCGAAGTAGGGATCGGCGTGGCTGCCGTTGATCCAGGTGAAGTGGCCGCCGACCAGGATGTGCCCGTCCACCCCGAGCAGCGTCTCGATCTCGCCGCCGGCCGTGCTGGTGCCGAACCCCGACTGCACCGTTCCGCTCGACGTGCTGATCTCCGCGATGTCCTTGACCGCCGTGCCGTGCACCGAGGTGAAGTTCCCGCCGATGTAGGCATCGGCGCAGTTGGTCCCGTTGAAGGCGATCGAGTTGACCTCGCCGTTGACGTCCGGGTCCCAGGATGTGATCGAGTACGGGGCGGAGGCGCCGAAGCTGAACACGTTGTTCCGGGTGACCGTGGTGCCGCCCTGCTCGACCGAGCTGAAGGTACCCACCGCGTACATCGTGTTCCCGCACTGCACGATCTGCCGGATTTGCTGCACGCTCTTCGTGGCGGGCACCAGCTCCGGCGTCCCCGCGACCGGCCTCGGCGACACCGAGCCTGGCAGCTGGGCCGCGGGCACGGCCGGAGCGGCGCCTGCGGGTGCCGCGTACCCGGCCACGCTCAGCGCGAGCGCGCCGGCCGCCGCCACGGCCCCATGCCGGATTTTCCATCGGCTAAGCGAATGCATGATCCTCCCATGCAGAAGAAACGGGGAGTTACAGCTGTCCCCTGGAGGCCTCGGTGTCCAGTTGTGCTCCGGGCGTCGTGCGCCCGGACCGGGTACCACAGGCACCCGGCAAACCATATAGGAGACGGCGCGACCCCGCCGCCCGTTCACAAGACCGCGCCCGCGGGTCCCGGGCGAGATCGTCCGGGACCCGCGGGCCTGCCGCCACGATCAGGAGTAGGGAAGGAAGCAGATCCCGGCGTGACCTGGCTTGCTGCCGCAGAACTGGGCTCCGAAGCGGTTGGTGCTGGAGATCCACAAGCCGGCGTGAGTGATCAGCATGTTGTCCGCGTTGGCGGCGCGGGACATGGTGTAGACGGCCGTGCCGTTCTTGTTGACTTCCACCTGCCCGTTGCCGGGATTAAGGCCCTGCAGCCCCTGGTCGGGTACCGCACCGGGACCGTTGTGGTTGCACCCGTTCGGGTTGTTCGCCCACCGCGGGTGGCCGGCGGCGTAGACGGTGCTGTTGTCAGCGGCGACGCTGTAGTACGAGTCGCAGCCGGAGTACTCCACCCACTCGTGGAGTACCGATTTCCGGGTGGCCGGGAAGGCGGCCACGGAGTCGCACAGCCCGCTGCGCGGGGCGGTGAACGACACGTTCCACGGGCGGGCGCCGGTGGACGCGGTGTAGACGGTCTGGTCGTTGGGCGACCAGGCCGCGGCCCGGATGTAGAACGCCTCGTTGGTCTCGCACTGGTAGGGGTAACCGTGCGGCAGGTTGCCCTTGCTGCCGTCCCATTCGGGTGAGGTCCACCCGGTCACCGAGGCCGGCTTGGCGGCCAGGTTCAGCATGAAGATCTGCTGCCGGGGCTTCCCGCCGACCGAGGTGAAGTCGCCCTCCACCAGGTCGAGCGTCCCGCCGTGGCTGAGCTGCTGGTTGTAGACGTAGGAGTTCTTGCCGGTGGTGCACTTAGGCCCGCCCCGCCCGCTTTCCTGCAGTAGTGATAGTGCCCGGAAATCTTCAGGTGCACGAAGCCGTCGTCCTTGCCGGTGGCCGGGCTGACGCTGGCGAAGTACGGGTCGGCGGTGCTGCCGTTGATCGAGGTGAACTCGCCGCCGACCAGGATGTGCCCGCGCGCGCCGAGCAGCGTCTCGACCCCGCCCCCGGTGGTGCTGTGGCCGAAGCCCGGTTGCACCGCGCCGGTTGACGTGCTGATCTCGGCGATGTTCCTCGCCGCCGTGCCGGCCACGGAGGTGAAGGCTCCGCCGATGTACGCGTGCGAGCAGTTCGATCCGTTGAACGTGATCGAGTTGACCATGCCGTTGATCTTCGGCCGCCAGGAGGTGATCTTGTACGGCGCGGTGGCGCTGAAGCTGAACACGCCGGTCCGCAGGAACTTGGTGCCGCCCTGCACGATCGACCTGAAGCTGCCCGCCGCGTAGATGGTGCCCCCGCACTGCACCATCTGCCGGATCTGGTCCACGCTGCCCTTCGGCTTCGGGGCGGGCACCAGCTCCGGCGTCCCCGCCGCCGGCCTTCGGCGACACCGAGCCCGGTACCGCTCCGATGCTGGCCGGCGCGGCGCCTGCGGGTGCCGCGTACCCGGCGATGCTGAGCGCCAGTGCGCCGCCCGCCGCGACCGCGCTCCGTTGGAACTTCCATCGCCCTGTAGGACGCATGATTCCCCCTCCTTGCAGAAGAAAGCAGGAAGCTACGCGCATGCCGGGGCCCGGGGCACAGTGTCGCGGGCGCCGGACACGCCATCAGTAAGACGGGACAAAGCTGCCACGAGTTGACACGGTCATGCCCGGGATACGCGCTTTTTGCCTGCGGGTGACCCGAGGAAGCCAGCCTGACGGTCATCTGCCGATCCGGACGGGAGAGCTGCGAAGCCTGATCAGTTGGGGTTCCAGGCCGAGTTCCTCAGCCCGGGCGCGGGCGTGGAGGTGAACGTGCGCAGCATCGCGGTCTCCCTGGACAGCAGCGCGCGCTCGGCCTCCAGCCGGCGCAGCGCGTCCGGTTGGGCCAGCAGCGCCTGCCGGTCCGGCAGGTCGACGACCATGCACGCCGCTACCAGGTACGAGAGCGGAACCGGCTCGTCAGGCAGTTCCGGGATGGTGATCTCGCCCATCCCCCGGCTGGCGAGCAGGACGAGATAGCCGTGGAACGCCCGCCGTACCGCCTGCGCCGTGACGCCGGCGGCGGCTTCGTCACCGGTGTCCTCGGCAAGCAGATCCGCCTCGCCCTGCAGATACGGTCGCGAAAGGTCCAGGCCCGCCAGCCGGAACCGCTGGGTCCCGGCGGTCACCAGGTCGAACCGTCCGTCCTCGTACTCCCTGACCCGGCGGAGCGTGGCCGTGCAGCCGACCTCGTAGAGCGCGGAGATCCCGTCGACTCCGGTCTCGCGTCCCTTGCGGATCGCGATGACGCCGAACCGTCCCGGCTCCGGCCCCGCCAGCAGATCCCGGACAAGCTGCCGGTAGCGATCCTCGAAAATGTGCAGCGGCAGCAGGAGTCCCGGGTAGAGCACGGTGCCCAGCGGGAACAGCGGCAGCCTCTGGCCCATGCTCCGAACCTACGCCAGGCCCGAGCGGCCCGCGGACACGCCCCGAGCGCGTTCGGGCGGACCCGCGCGCCGGCGGCGGTGCTCCCGGCCATAATGGGAAAGCAAAATGATCCTCGGCAAATGCGGCGCTTCTAGCCAACAGCTTCTAGCAAACAGGCGGACATGATGCAGCTGCGCGCAGGCGTGGCAATTGATCTCGGCACGGTCAACACGCTCGTCTGGGTCCGGGGGAAGGGCCTGGTGGTGGAGGAGCCTTCCGCGATCGCGGTGGACACGCTCATGGGCAAGGCGATCGCCGCCGGCGAGGCAGCCGACGTGATGGCCGGGAAGGAACCTCAGGACGTCGAGGTGATCCACCCGCTGCGTGACGGGGTCATCGCCGACCTGGGTGCGACCACGGCCATGCTGCAGGCGTTCTTCGGCCGGGCCCGGCTGCGCCGGGGCGTGTTGCGCCCGTCGGCCGTCGTGTGCGTGCCGAGCGGGGCTACCTTGGTGGAGCGCCAGGCGCTGGCGACGGCCGTGCAGACCCGCCGGCCGCGCTGCGCGGTACGGATCGTCGAGGAGCCGGTCGCCGCCGCCGCGGGAGCGGGCTTCAGCCTGTCCGGCGGCGACGGCATCTTCATCGTCGACGTGGGCGGCGGCACCACCGAGATCGCGGTAGTAGCCAGCGGCCGGCTGGTCCGCGCCGATTCGCTGCGACTCGGCGGCAACGCCATGGACGCGGCCATCGCGCAGGCGGTAAAGACCGAGCTGGGCCTGCTGATCGGGCCCAAGGCGGCCAGGCGGCTGAAGACGGCGCTGGGCCTGACCGGGGAAACGGCCGAGCGGGCGGAAACGATCGGCGTCGACCTCAAGCGGCGGACCCCGCGAGTGGAGCATGTCCCGGGCAGCCTGGTCGCCGACGCGCTGGAGCCGTCCGTGGCCAGGATTGTCGACGCGGTACGGGAAACCCTGCTGGATCTGCCGCCGGACCTGGCCGGAGACGTGGTCCAGGGAAAGATTCTGCCTGGCCGGCGGCGGGGCGCTGCTGCCCGGCCTGGCCAGCCGGGTCGAGGTGGCTGCGGGCATCCCCGCGCTCGTCGTGGACGATCCGCTGCGCTGCGTGGTCCGCGGCGCGGCCGAGATCCTCGAGGGCAGAGGCGGCATCGTCGCGTGAGGCACCCGGCGACGGGCCGCGGCGTCCGCCAAAACGAGACACGGACGCCGCGTGACACCGGGACGGACTGCTAGGCCGGATCCCGCTCGATCGGGCAGGTCATGCACCGGGGGCCGCCCCGGCCCCGGCCCAGCTCGCTGCCGGCCACGGTCACCACCTCGATGCCGTGCTGGCGCAGCATGGTATTGGTGGCCTCGTTGCGCTCGTAGCCGACAATGACCCCGGGCGCGACGGCGAGGTAGTTGTTCCCGTCATCCCACTGCTCGCGCTCGGCGGCCCTGATGTCCTCGTCGGTAGTGAGCACTACCGGCTCGCCGATGTCCAGCACCTCGGCGACCTTGTCCCACAGGCTGTGATTGCGCGACAGCCTGAGTTCGCCGCCCTCGTCGGTGACGGTCCACGAGCGCAGCTGCGGGTCTAGATAGGGGTACAGCACGAACGTATGGCGGTTGACCATGGTCATCACCGTGTCGAGGTGCATCATCGCCCGGGTGACCGGCAGCTCGACGGCTATCACCGTGCGCACCTGGCCACTGCGGAACAGGGCCTGGGAGAGCACTTCCACCGCCATCGATGTGGTCCGCTCGCCCATGCCGATCATCACCGCGCCGTGGCCCAGCACGTGCACGTCACCGCCCTCGATGCTGGCCGGCAGGTGAACGGCGTCGTCGTCCGCGTCGTACCTGGTGAAACCGCCATCGGAGAACACCGGGTGGTACCGGTAGATGGCCCGGTTGTGCAGCGCCTCGCGCCGCCGGGCGGACTTGGCCATCGTGTTGACCGACACTCCCCGGTAGATCCAGCAGGAGGTGTCCCGCTGGAACAGGTGATTGGGCAGCGGGGGCAGGACGAAGTCGTCCTGGTGCAGCACGTCCCAGGTCAGGCTGTGTGACCGGGCCGGGTGCAGGTCCGCCTTGAGCACCCCGCCGACCAGGTACTCGGCCAGCGCCGGGCCGTCGAGGTCCTCGAACAGCTTCCGCACCGGGTTGACCAGGTTCGGGCCGAGCATGTCCGGCGTGCACACCCGGTCCAGGACGAAGGCCCGGCCCTCGGGCATCTCGAGCGTCTCGCTCAGCAGCCGCCCGAAGTAGCGCACCTGCACGCCCCTGCCGCGCAGCGCCTCGGCGAACGCGTCGTGCTCCTCCTGCGCCCGCTTGGCCCACATGACCTCGTCGAACAGCAGATCTCCGACGTTCTGCGGGGTCAGCCGGGACAGTTCCAGGCCGGGCCGGTGCACGATGACCTGGCGGAGCCGGCCCACCTCGGATTGCACGTTGAAGCTCATCGCGGTCTCCGCTCTCGTCCGTGTGGTGATCAGAACTTAACGCCCGGCGGCACCGGAGCCTAGGTTCCGGGATAGTGATTCGAACAACCGGCGGCGAAGGCGCGGCCCCCCTGCCGGATCTCGACCGTGCCGCCGTCGATGAGCAGCGGGTACGCCGGGGCGGTCATGCTCTCGCCCCGTCCGCGTGATCAGCTGCCACAGGAGCAGTATCGCCTGGCCGCGAGCGGGCCCGCGCGGTCCCCCGATTCAGGCGGCCCCGTCAACGGCGGGCCCGCAGGCCTTCAGGGCCCCGGGCCTGGTCAGGGCAGGGCGTCGTAGTCGAGCACGGCGCGGGAGACCGCGGTGTCGAGGCGCGCCTGCAGGCCGGCCGCGTCGGCCGCGGCGCAGATCACGTAGGCGTAGCGGGAGGCGTAGCCTTCGGGCGGGAGCCGGAGCTGGGCTCCCGGTCCGACGAACGCCCCGGCCTCGAGCAGCCCGGGCGTGTCGCCGGGCTCGGGCAGGGTGATCGAGCGGACGGTGCAGTTCCGCGGCGGGTAGCCG
Organism: uncultured Actinomycetes bacterium; assembly: GCA_963795575.1. GTDB lineage: Bacteria > Actinomycetota > Actinomycetes > Streptosporangiales > Streptosporangiaceae > PALSA-505. The sequence goes on from CAWCII010000024.1 coordinate 27,721, forward strand.
AACCGGATGCCCACCACCGGAGTGTCCGACGGCGGAGTATCCGACGGCGGGCCCGGCCGGACGGCCGGCCAGACCCCGGTGGCCACGTCGGTGACCACGCTCCCGGAGTCGATCCCGGTGGCCAGCTGGCCGAGGTAGGGAATCAGGTCTCCGCCCAGCCGCACGTTGACCTCTATGATGGCCGGGCCGCGGCCGGTGAAGCGCACCTCGGTGTGCGTGATGGCCGACCGCAAGCCGAGCGCCTGATGCGCGGCCACGAGGACCTTGGCCAGCCCGTCGTCGCGCAGCAACGGGTCCGCGGCGTCCACGACGTGCCCGAGCTCCTCGAAGTAAGGCTCGAGGCCCACCCGCTTGTGCGCGATGCAGAGCGGCTGGTACTCGCCCTCGCCGAAGGCCCCGTCGATACTGATCTCGGGTCCGTCGAGGTATTCCTCCAGCAGGACACCGCCCTGGTACGCGGGCGCGCCGCCCTGGCCGGCCCGGTCGGCGACGGCGAACGCATCGTCCAGCTCGCCGGGACCGGAAACGCGGACGACGCCGACGCTGGCCCCCCGGCCGCGCGGCTTGAGCACCAGCGGGTAGCCGATGCCAGGCACGGCGCGCCGGGCTTCCGCGGGCGTCCGGGCCATCGCGAACCGGGGTTGCGGCAGCCCCGCCGCGGTCAGCACCTGCCGGCACAGGTGCTTGTTACGACAGCGGTCGGCGCCGGCCACGCTGGGGCCGGGCAGGTCCAGTGCCTCGGCGATGTGCGCGGCGGGCAGGACCATCCACTCGTCAAAGGTGAAAACGCCGCGCACCTCGCGCTGCCCGGCCAGCCGGATCGCGGCGTCGATCAGGCGTGCCTGGTCGGGAATGAACCCGGCCTCGTCGATCATGGCCACGACTTCGGCGCCGACGATGTACGGGCGCTGCCAGGTGGGCTCATCCGAATCGAGCAGCCACAGCGGGGCCCGGGCGGCGGCGCCAGCCAGCAGGTACTCCCGGTAGGTGCCGCGGCCGCTGCCGACGACCAGGACGACTCCATCCTCGCTCATGCACTCACCGCCTAAGACCGCGTACTACCCTGCCTGGCCGTGATTAAAAGACCGTCCCGTGATGTCTCCCGCCGGTTCCCCGTCGCGGCGGCCGTGCCCGCGATGCCGCCGCAGGATCCGCGCGCGCTGACAGACTGGGAGCGTGCCCGACTCCGATGATGCGGACCGGCCGCCGGCCGCGGATGACCTCGGCGCGCTCGCCCAGGCGGGCGCGGTCACCGCGTTCTGGCGGGATCTCGGACTGCCCGGCCTGGTGGACGTGCACACGCACTTCATGCCGCCCAACGTGCTAGCCAAGGTCTGGGCGTTCTTCGACGGCGGACGCGCCGTCGCCGGGCAGGACTGGCCGATCGTCTACCGGTTGCCCGAGCCGGAGCGGATCGCCCTGCTGAGGGCGTTCGGCGTGCTCAGGTTCAGCGCGCTGCTGTACCCGCACAAGCCCGGCATGGCCGCCTGGCTTAACTCGTGGGCGGCGGGCTTCGCGGCCCGGGCGCCGGACGCCCTGCACAGCGCCACGTTCTTTCCCGAGCCGGGGGCTGGCGGCTACGTGGCGGAGGCGATCGGAGCGGGCGCGCGGCTGTTCAAGGCCCACCTTCAGGTGGGCGGTTACGATCCCCGGGACAGGCTGCTGGACCCGGTCTGGGGAACGCTGGCCGACGCGCGCGTGCCGGTCGTCGTGCACTGCGGCTCGGGGCCGAGGCCGGGGGCGCATACCGGCCCCGGGCCGATATCGGAGGTGCTCGCCCGGTACCCCCGGCTGATGATGATCGTGGCGCATCTCGGGGCGCCCGAGTACGGCGAATTCCTTGACCTCGCGCAGCGGTACCCCGGCGTCCACCTCGACACCACGATGGCGTTCACCGACTTCATGGAGCGGCTCGCGCCCTTCCCGGCGCAGCTGCGGCCCCGGCTGACGGCGGCCGCCGACCGCATCCTGCTGGGCAGCGACTTCCCCAACATCCCCTATCCTTACCTGCATCAGCTGCAGGCCCTGGCCCGCCTCGGACTCGGCCCGGACTGGCTGCGCGCCGTCTGCCATGACAACGCGACCAGGCTGTTCGGCCTGTGAGATCTCCCTCATTCAAGATCGTTACGAGTTATCATGCGCTACGACCACGGTGGCCGATTTGTCCCGGTTCGTGATCCGCACGGCATGATGGGTCGAGATGATCATCTCAGCGCGGACAGAACGGCTGGGAGCATGCTGTTTTAAACCCGAACCTCGCTCTACGGCTCGACAAAGCCGCAGGTCCGCGAGCCGCTTCCCGATCGAGGACCGGTTTCTTCCGCACGTTCCTAGCCGGAGCGGGCCGTGCGGCGCAGGATGTCGCGCACGAAGTCCGTCTTGGCCTCGGTGTAAGCCTCGCGATCCCGGCGGAACCGCACGGCCAGGCCCTCCTTGAGACGGGCATACTCGTCCCGGCTGTCCGGATGGGCTCTCAGGTAGTCGCGGAACTTCAGCTCGTCGCGGTAGCTCGCGGAACCGACCGGGATCAGGTGCAGGTGATGGGTTCGCCGCCGGGGGCCCGGCTTGCAGAACCAGAGCATCTCGCCGGGCCGGCACGGCGCGTGCACGTAGCCGAGCGGGGCGACCAGCTCGATGCACGGCCGGGCGCTGTCGAGATCGCTGATCCCGGCCAGGATGTCGATGATCGGCTTGGCGGCCAGGCCGGGAACCGCGGTGCTGCCGACATGGTGGATTCCCCCGACCAGGTACGCGCCGATCACCGGGGCCAGCAGCCGGCGCTCCGCCTCGAAGGCGGCCGGCCAGCCCGGCTGGTAGGGGGCGACCGAGATCGCCTCGTCGGCGACGCGCCGCCGGGTCCGGGCCGCGGGCTCGGCCGCCAGCGCCGCGATGGCGGTCCGGGCCGCAGTGACCAGCTCGCCGGGACGGTCCAGCAGCGCGGCGTCCACGGGTTCGTAGACCCAGTGGTCACCCTGCCGGGTGCGGAACCGGAACGCGCCCTTCCAGGCGGCAGCGAACAGCAGGCCGTGGCAGTAGAAGCCCCAGCCGCTGAACATCCTGCGGACGGCCAGCCCGTCGATACCGCCCAGCGCGTCCTCGGCGTCGGTACGGATTTCGTCTTCGGTCGCGCCCACCCGGCCGGCGACTGGCCTGAGGGGTACCCGGTCACCGGCGGCGCGACGGTGTGCGCGGCTCCAGGTGCTAATGCCCCCCGGGCTGGAGTGGCCGCCGCAGCCGGCAGCCTGAATGACCGGATAGTCACGTGACCCCCTCCACGCTGCCCCGCAGGCCGGCACAGGCCTGGCTGCTCGCCCAGTATGCGCGGGCATGCGCTTTTCTGCAATGGCGGCAGGCTACGCTGCCCATGGTGACCTCCCTTGTGCGCTACGACGTCGGCGACCAGGTCGCGACGATCACGCTGGACTCGCCGGAAAACCGCAATGCCCTTTCCCGAACGCTGGTCGGCGAGCTCACCGGCAGCCTGATGGCAGCAGGACAGGACCGGGGGGTCCGCGCGGTGGTGCTCACCCATGCCGGCGGTGTCTTCTGTTCCGGGGCAGACCTGTCCGAGGCGGGCGGCGGGTCGATGTCGGACGCCACCGCCGCGATGACCGGGCTGCTGACCATGATCGTCGACCTGGACAAGCCGGTGATCGCCCGGATCACCGGGCACGTGCGGGCCGGCGGCATGGGTGTCGTGGGCGCATGCGACCTCGCCGTCGCCACCGAGACCGCGTCGTTTGCCTTCACCGAGGCCCGCATCGGGCTGGCCCCCGCGATCATCTCGCTGACCACGCTCGACCTGATGCAGCCGCGCGCCGCGGCCCGGTACTACCTCACCGGGGAGACCTTCGACGCCGCGGCGGCGGCCGAGCTCGGCATGATCACCGTCGCGGTCAGCTCGGGCAGCATCGACGACGTGATCGCGGCCCTGGCGGAGCAGATCCGCGAGACCTCCCCACAGGGCTCGGCGGAGACCAAGCTGCTGCTCGTCAGCGCCCGCCGGCGGCGGCTGGCCGCGGAATCGGCCGCCATGGCCGCCCTGTCCGCCCGGCTGTTCGCCAGCGACGAGGCGGCCGAAGGCATCCGGGCCTTCCTGGAACGCCGGCCGCCGGCCTGGCGTCATTGACCGGCGGGAAACTCCGGGACCAGCCCGCGCGCTCATCCCCTGGAACGCCGGCCGCCGGCCCGGCGTCAGTGACTACCTGGGACCTGCGGAACCAGCTCAGCGGGCGCGAGCACGTACCGCGAGCGCAGGTACTCGCCCAGTCCCTTGGCCTGCGCGTCCGGACGGGTGGTCGCGGCGACCCCGGGCGCGATCAGTCCGATGACCACGAAGTTCAGCGCCAGGATGTTCGGCAGCTCGTACCGCAGCACCTCGAGGCCGGCCGCCTCGGTGAGCAGTTCGGTGAACCGCTCGACGGTCAGCTCGGCGCGCAGCCAGGCGTAGGTGCGCTCGTCGCGGGCCCAGAAGCCGACGTTGGCGTTGCCGCCCTTGTCGCCGGAGCGGGCGCCGCATAGCAGACCCAGCGGCACGGCAACCCGCTCGGTGCCAGACACGGGATCGACGCTGCCGTCCCGCGGGACTGGCCGCGCTTGCCCGCCGCCCCCGGGCCCACGGTGGTCGATGGCACATTGCCGACCCAATAGTGTCGGCGATGGCACATCGACAACGCCTGCCCCCGGACCCGCACCGCCCGGACCCGCACCGCCCGGACCCGCACCGCCCGGGCTGGCGCTGCCCGGCGTGACGGTGCTCAGGCTGGGGCTGGCCGCACTGGCCGTGTGCGGGATGTCCTGCTCCGTGCCGTCGGGCAGGTGCACGGTGTGCGTGACCTCCGCGGCCGGCACCAGGGCCGGCCAGTAGACGCCGAACGCGCTCGCCCCCGTGGGCGGCGTCGTGGCGTAGAACCCGGCGTAGCCGCCGAGGGCGAGTTCCACGGCCGCGTCGGAGAAGGCCCGGCCGACGGCGTGCTCGTCCTGGCTCTTGACCGTGATGCGCAAGTGCGCGGTGGCCTGCTCGTTGACCGGGGCGTCCGGCCGGTCGAACCGGAGCAGCCGGACGTCGGTCTCATCGAAGGCGCCGGTGCCGCCGAGCCGGCTGAACAGCAGCTGCCGGGCGTGCTCGGCCTTCTGCTCGACGTCCAGGCCGGTGATCACCAGGGTCATCGTGTTCCGGTAGCCGCCGAGCATGTTCAGGGCGACCTTGAGGGTGTCCGGGGGCGGCGATCCCCTGGTGCCGGCCAGCGCGACCCGGTCCGGCCCGGCCTGCCCGACCCGGACCGTATCGAAGTGCGCGACCACATCGGGGCCCAGGTAGGCAGGCCCGGCGATCTCGTACAGCAGCTGGGCGGTGACCGTGCCCACGCTGACCAGCCCGCCGGTGCCGTCGTGCTTGGTGATGACCGAGCTGCCGTCCGCGGCGATCTCGGCGACCGGGAACCCGGGATACCTACGGTCGGCGATCTCGTCGAGGAAGCTGTAGTTGCCGCCGGTCGCCTGCGGCCCGCACTCGATCACGTGGCCGGCCAGCACCGCGCCGGCCAGCGCGTCCCAGTCGTCGCGGCGCCAGCCGTGCCACCAGGCGGCAGGCCCGGCGGCGAGGCTGGCGTCGGTCACCCGCGGGCAGACGACGACGTCCGCGCCCGCTTCCAGCGCCGCGGCGATGCCCCAGCCGCCCAGGTAGGCGTGGGCAGTGACCACCGGCAGGCGAGCCTCGGCCAGCGGCACGCCGGTGTCGAGGTTCGCCAGGCCGACGCCGCGTTCGGCCAGGTCTGGTAGCCGGCCGGTCAGGTCGTCCCCGGTGATGTAGCCGATCCGGGCGGTCAGGCCGAGTTTCGCGGCCAGCTCGCGCAGCCTGCCCGCCAGCCCGGCCGGGTTGAGGCCGCCGGCGTTGGCCACGACCTTCACCCCGCGCTCCAGGCAGCTGCCGAGCACGTCCTCCATCTGCCGCAGGAACGTCCGCGCGTAGCCCAGCTGCGGATCCTTGAGCCGGGCCTTCCAGAGGATCAGCATGGTGAGCTCGGCGAGATAGTCGCCGGTGAGCACGTCGACCGGCCCGGCGAGCATCTCGCGGGCGGCGGCGATCCGGTCGCCGTAGAACCCGGAGCAGTTGGCGATGCGCACCGCACGCCGTCCGGTCACCTGCATCACCTCCCGGGAGGCTCCTGGCGGGATGGATACTGGCCGGGAGCGTGCCGGCCGGGCCGGAACTGGCCGGGTCGCCGGCCTGGTCCGGGTGGGCCGGCGAACGCCTGGGCGATCGACATCCATTCGGTCGCGACCGGGCCGGAGATCAGCAGCGAGGTGTCGTCCAGATGGCGCCGCTGGGTCACGGCCAGGCAGAAGTCCAGCGCGCTGCCAGTGACCCGGTCGGCGGCGTCGGCCGGCCCCCACAGCCACATGTCCCGGCCGGGCGAGAAAAGCTCGACCCGGACCGGCTGCTCCGGCAGCGGCCGGCGGTGGGCGGCGAAGCTGAACGGCCGCGCCGCGACGCCGAGATGCGCCACGTGCCGCAGCCGGCCGGTCGGCTCGCGGCGGACGCCGAGCGCATCGGCGACGTCTTGCCCGTGCGCCCAGGTTTCCATCAGCCGGGCGGTCAGCGACGAGGCGGCGCTCATGTGCATGCCGAACCAGGGCACCCGGACCGACGGGTGAAGTTCGCGGAAGATACTCAGCAGCCCGGCCCGGGCGTCGTCGAACCACTCCAGCAGCGCGGCCGGCGGCAGGGCCCGGTACCGCTCGGCGATGACGTCGGGGTCGAAGCCGGCCGGCGCCGGCACCAGCCAGCTCGGCCTGGAACTCCTGCGGCCGGACCGCCGCCTGCACCGCCACCTCGTCGAAGTGCGCGAGGTGGCTGACCTGGTCGGCGATGCTCCAGCCGGGGGCCGGCGTGCCCTGCTGCCAGGCCTGCTCGTCCAGGCCCGCGACCAGCTCGCGCAGCACCACGGTCTCCGCCGCCAGGTCATTGGCGAGCGCGTTCATGTCCGCGGGCACGGCAGTCCTCCGATCAGTCCCCGGCCGCAGGCTGGCCGCTGGCGGGCATCCCGGCGGACTGGCCGGCCGCCCGCCCTGCGCTCTCCCCCGCGGCACGGTCCCCGGCCGCGTCCTCCCGGGCGGGCTGGCCGGCCGCCAGCCCTGCAGGCTCCCCGGCAGCGGGCTTCCCCGTCCCGGGCCCGGCATTCCCGGGGTCTCCGGCTGCGGCTTCTCCGGTGACCCCTTCTGCGGCGGCATCTCCTGCCTCCACCACGGCCAGTACCTGGCCCGCGTCAACCTGCTCGCCGGCGGCGGCCCGCAGCTCGGCCAGACTGCCGGCGGGGGCGCCGCCACCTCGTGCTCCATCTTCATCGCCTCCAGCACCACCAGCGGCTGGCCGGCGGTGACCGTCACGCCGGCCTCGGCGAGCACGCGGACGACCACGCCGGGCATCGGCGCGAGCAGCGAGCCGCCGCGGGCGGCCGCGCCCGGGTCGGCGAACCGCGGCACCTCGGTGAGCGCGGCCGAGCCGTCCGGGCCGTCCACGTACACCACGGCGCGGCCGTCCTCGGCTACCCGGTTGACCGAGTACACCCGGCGGATGCCGTCCACTTCGAGGTCGACGGTGTCCGGCGAGGCGGCGTGCATGACGATCCGCCCGCCGAGCGGCTCGCCGTTGACGGCCAGCTCGGCACCGGCGCGGGAACTTCCTCCGCGCGGAACTCCGGCCCCCGAACCCGCCCCGGAACCATACCCAGCACCCGTCCCCGAACCGTACCCAGCACCCGGCCCCGGAACCGGTCCCGGAACCGTAGCCAGCACCCGCCCCGTGGCACGCCGTGCAGCCGGTAGGCGACCGCGTACTCGTCACCGCCGGCCGCGTAGCTGACCTGCTGCGGCGCCGACGGCACGTTGCGCCAGCCGGAGGGCAGGGAGGCCAGCACCCGCGCGCGCGGCGCGGTGGGCCGCCTGCGCCGGCCAGCGCCGCGGCCGCCGCGTGCCGGCGCACGGCCGCGGCGTCGGGCGGGCGGCTCAGGCGCCCGGGTCGTGCCGGGTCAGGTAGCCGGTGTCGGTGCGCCCGGCCAGGAACTCCGGCTCGCGCAGGATGCCGAGCAGCAGGTCGCGGTTGGTGGTCACGCCGTGCAGCCGGGCCCCGGCCAGCGCGCGGGCCAGCCGCCGGGCGGCATCGGCGCGGGTCCGGCCGTGCGCGATGACCTTGGCCAGCATCGCGTCGTAGTGCGGGCCGACCACCGAGCCGGCGGCGTACCCGACGTCCACCCGCACGCCGGGGCCGGCCGGGATGCCGAACCGGTGCAGGGTCCCGGTGGCAGGCAGGAACCCGGCGGGCACGTCCTCGGCGTACAGCCGCGCCTCGATCGCGTGCCCGGTGATCCGGGCGCCGGTGACCTCGGGTGGCAGCGGCTCGCCCTCGGCCATCCGGAGCTGCAGCTCCACCAGGTCGAGCCCGGTCACCATCTCGGTGACCGGGTGCTCGACCTGCAGCCGGGTGTTGACCTCCAGGAAGTAGAAGCCGCCCGCCGCGTCGAGGACGAACTCCACGGTGCCCGCGCCGGTGTAGCCGATGACCTTTCCCGCGGCGACCGCCGCCTCGCCCAGCGCGGCCCGCAGCGCGTCGTCGACGGCGGGCGACGGCGCATTCCTCGACGATCTTCTGATACCGCCGCTGGATGGAGCAGTCCCGCTCGAACAGGTGGACCACGGCGCCCTGCGCGTCGCCGAGGATCTGCACCTCGACGTGCCGCGGGTCGGTCACGAACCGCTCCAGGAACACCGGCCGTCGCCGAACGCCGACGCTGCCTCGCGGCTCGCCGCCGCCACTGCACCGGCCAGCCCGCCGGGTCGCGGACCAGCCGCATGCCGCGCCCGCCGCCGCCGAACGCGGCCTTGACCAGCAGCGGGAAGCCGATCCGCGCGCCGGTCTCGGCCAGGTCGGCGCCGCGGTCACGGTCGCGCCGGGCAGCACCGGCACCCCGGCCGCCTCCATCAGCGCCTTCGCCGCCAGCTTGGAGCCCATGGCGGCGATCGCCTCGGGGCGGGCCGACGAAGGTCACACCGGCCGCCGCGCAGTCGCGGGCGAAGCCGGCGTTCTCGGACAGGAAGCCGTAGCCGGGGTGGATGGCGTCCGCCCCGGTCGCCGCGGCGGCGGCGAGGATCGGGTCGCCGCGCAGGTAGGTCTGGGCGGGTGCGGCGCCGGGCAGCCGGACGGCCTCGTCGGCCTGGCGCACGAACGGCAGGCCGGCGTCGGGTCGGAGAAGACGGCGACCGTGGCGATGCCGAGCCGGTGCGCGGTGCGTATCACCCGCGCCGCGATCTCGCCCCGGTTGGCGACCAGGAGCTTGCGGATCTGCGACCGGCCGGGATCGGAACCGTTCGCAACGATGCTTTCCCGCTTTTCTGGCTCACGGCTGGCAGGCACCGCGTCACATCCGGAAGACGCCGAAGCCGCGGCGGCCGGCCACCGCGTTGGAATGGATCGCGGACAGCGCGATGCCGAGCACGGTGCGGGTGTCCCGGGGGTCGATGATGCCGTCGTCGTAGAGCCGGGCGGTGACCGCGAACGCGTGCGACTCGGCGTCGATCTGCGCCTCGATCGCCGCGGTCCGCATCTGGTCCGCCTCCTCGTCGAACGGGCGCCCGGCGGCCGCCGCGCTGGCCCGGCCGACGATCGACAGCACCCCGGCCAGCTGGGCGCCGCCCATCACCGCGAGCTTGGCGCCGGGCCAGGCGAAGAGGAACCGCGGGTCGTAACCCCGGCCGGACATGCCGTAGTTGCCCGCACCGAACGACGAGGCCATGTTGACGGTCAGGTGCGGCACCGTGCTGTTGGTCACCGCGTTGATCATCTTCGCGCCGTCCTTGATGATGCCGCCCTGCTCGTAGCGCGCGCCAACCATGTAGCCGGTGGTGTTCTGCAGGAAGATCAGCGGGGTGTCGGACTGGTTGGCCAGCAGGATGAACTCGGCCGCCTTCTTCGACTCCTCGCTGAACAGCACGCCGCGGTGGTTGGCCAGGACGCCGACCGGGTAGCCGTGCAGCCGCGCCCAGCCGGTGACCAGCGACGTGCCGTACAGCGGCTTGTACTCGTCGAACTCGGACCCGTCCACGGTGCGGGCGAGCACCTCGCGCGGGTCGAAAGGCACCTTCACGTCGGCCGGGACGATGCCGAGGATCTCGTCCGGGTCATACCTGGGCGCGGCCGGGTGGGCGTCGGCCGGCGGCGGCCCGAGCTTGCGCCAGTTGATCCGGGCCATGATGTCCCGGCCGATCCGGATCGCGTCGCGCTCGTCGGCGGCGAAGTAATCCGACAGCCCGGACACCCGCGAGTGCATGCTCGGCCCCGCCGAGCGTCTCGTCGTCGCACTCCTCCCCGGTGGCCATCTTCACCAGCGGCGGGCCGCCGAGGAACACCTTCGCCTGCTGGTCCACCAGCACCGAGTAGTCGCACATGCCGGGGATGTAGGCGCCGCCGGCGGTGGAGTTGCCGAACACCAGCGCGATCGTCGGGATGCCCATCGCGGACAGTTCGGTGAGGTTGCGGAAGGTCCGGCCGCCCGGCACGAACAGGTCGAGCCTGAGTGGGCAGGTCCGCGCCGCCCGACTCGACCAGGTTGATCACCGGCAGCCGGTTGGCCCTGGCGATCTCGCCGGCGCGCAGCGACTTGCGCAGCGAGTACGGGTTGACCGACCCGCCGCGCACGGTCGGGTCGTTGGCGATGATCACGCACTCCACGCCGGAGACCACGCCGATCCCGGTGACCAGGCTGGCGCCGACGGTGAACTGGGTGCCCTAGGCGGCGAGGGCGGACAGCTCGAGGAACGGGCTGTCCGGATCCACCAGCAGCTCGATCCGCTCGCGGGCCAGCAGCCTGCCCCGGTCCCGGTGCCGCTGCTGGTAGCGCTCGCCGCCGCCGGCGATCGCCAGCTTCAGCTGCTCGTCCAGCTGCCCGAGCAGGGCGAGCTGCGCCTCCCGGTTGGCGCGGTACGTCTCGCCCGCGGTGTCCAGCGACGAGGTCAGGACGGCCACCCTGTCCCTCCTAACAGGACCGGGGCAGGCGGAAGGCGCGGGCGGCGGCGACCACCGCGGCGCGCAGATCGCGATGCTCGTCGGTCTCGGCGAAGTCCACGGCTGCTCCCTGAGGGTGGCGACCGAGTCAGCGTAGGTCATGGCGGCCATCTGGCACCCGGCAGCCTCAACCCTAGGCCGGAGCGCCGCGCGCCGCCTGACGCGGCGCGGGCGGCCCGGACCCGCGGCGGCCCCGGGCGAGACGGGTTACCCGAAGAGCTGCTCGATGACCGCGGCCACGCCGTCCTCGTCATTGCCGCCGATCACCTGGTCGACCAGGGCCTGAACGGCCGGGTGCGCGTTCGCCATGCCGTACGACGTGCCCGCCCAGGCCAGCATGGGGAGGTCGTTGACCATGTCGCCGAACGCCACCACGTCGCCCGCCCCGAGGCCCAGCCGCCCGGCGAGATCCGCGACGGCGGCCCCCTTGCTGACGCCGGCCGCGACGGCCTCCACCAGCCGCAAGCCGCCGGAGTGGTACACCGACACGATCTGGCCGGCGGCGGGACCGGCCAGCGCCAGCAGCTCGTCCGCGGACAGGCTCGGGTGACGGCCGAGGACCCGTACCGCGTCCCGGCCGAACAACTCGGCGTCGGGCCGCCGCGGCACCGCCTGCCCGCCGTCCCAGGGACCGGGCTGGTACCGGCCGTCCCGTACCTGGCTGTCGGCGTACTGCACGGCGATGCCCAGGCCGGGGATTTCGTGACGCAGCCGGGCGGCCGCCGCGGCCAGTTCCCGCGCCGCGATGAGCCGCCCGCAGATCACCTTCTTCCGGCGCATGTCATAGATGAGCGCGCCGTTGACGCAGATCACGGTGCCCTGGTAGCCGAACGGCCGCAGGACGGCCTCCGTGTGCCGCGGCCGCCGGCCCGTGGCGAAGACGTACCGCGAGCCGGCCTCGTCGATCCGGGCCAGCGCGGCGGCGGTCCGCGGCGAGATGGTCCCGTCGCTGCGCAGGAGCGTGCCGTCGAGGTCGATGGCGATCAGGCGCGGCGGCCGGGCTCTCATGGCGGCATTCTGCCCGCCGCAGCCTGCGCGGGCGGCCAGGTCGCCAGGTTCCCGCGCGGCCATGACCGGCTAGCCTGCGCGTGGTGACGGGGATGAACCAGCGGCGGCGGGCGCCCGGCTCGGCAGCGCGTATCACAGCCCGCACCCGCATCAAGATCATAGCCAAGTCGCCGGGCGGCGCGCCGGGCCGGGTCCGGGCGGGCCGTCGGTGGCTACGCTGCGGGGGTGGCGGAACGCTTCGACACCATCCGCACCGAGCGGCTGCTGATGCGGCGGTGGCGGGAGGCCGACCGGGAGCCGTTCGCGGCGATGAACGCCGACCCGGTGGTGATGCGGTACTTCCCGGCGATCATGGACCAGGCGGCCAGCGATGTCAGCGTCAACCGGATGGAAGCGCTGTTCGAGCGGCAGGGGTTCGGCCTGTGGGCGCTGGAGCGGGCCGAGACGGGCGAGTTCCTCGGGTTCACCGGGCTGAACCCGATGCCGGACGGAGTGCCAGGCACGGGCGGCATGGAGGTGGGCTGGCGGCTGGCCCGCCGCGCCTGGCACCACGGGTACGCCACCGAGGCCGCCACCGCGGCCGTGGACGTGGCCTTCGACGGCGTCGGCCTGGACGAGCTGTGGTCGATGACCGCCGTCCGCAACACGCCGTCGCAGGCCGTCATGCGGCGGATCGGGATGACCCTGGATCAGTACTTCGAGCACCCGAGGATCGAGCCGGGCCACCGGTTCCGCCCGCACGTCGCCTACCGGATGCAGCGGCCACGCGCGGCCGCCCCACCGGCGACCGCTCGCTCGGAATAACCGGCCTTCCGGCAGGCGGCGGTGCCGGTCGATGTGACATAGCCAGCGTTGCAGCACCAGCAATCTCACATCGGCCGGGTTGACGGCCGGGGGTTGACGGCCGGGCGGCGAGGCTAGCCGGTGGTGCAGCCGCCGGTGCGGTCGTAGAAGCCCGGCCCGGTCAGGCCGGGTCCGGTGATCTGCGGCTGGTCCGCGCCGCCGCCGCCCGGATAGGCGGTGTCGAACCACTCGGTGAAGAACTCGCTGAGCTTGGCCTGGCAGGCCGAGGTCCGGTTGGGCATCCACCGGCGGAAGGCCGCTTCGAGCTGCGGCTCGGTGATGTGGCCGCCGCCGTAGTCACGCTGGATCTGCTGCAGCGCCTGGGTGAAGTTGCCCCGGCCCAGGATCTGGCGCAGCGCGAGGTAGGCCGCGGCCGGGCGGGCGTAGGTGGCCGAGCCGGAGAACAGGCCGAACGGCGTCGGGTTGGACGGCGCCTGGGCCCAGAAGCTTCCCCGCTGGGCGTAGATCTCGGTTGAATATCTTGACCAGGGTGGCCTGGAAGGCGGCCTGGCCCTTGCGGGAGTACGGGCCGCCCGCGGCGGCCTCCGCCTGGCGGGCGGCGTACAGGTACTGGGCCACGGTGGCCATGCCCTCCTTGTAGAAGGTCATGTCGTAGCCGCCCTCGGTGACGTTGTCGCCCCACCACTGGTGCATGTTCTCGTGGTAGAGGACGCTCGTGCCGATCTTCCCGCCGGCGAAGGTGATCATCGTCTCCATCTCCTCCTCGAAGCTGGCCGGAGGGGTGCCGATGACCACGCCGTCGGAGGTGAACGGGAAGGTGCCGCTGAACTGGCTCTCGAACTCGGTGATGTTCTGCTGCATGTTCATGATGGCGAGGTTCTTCTTCTGCTGCGCCGGGCTGATCGCGGCGTCCTGCGCCTCGTAGTACCTGATCCCGTTGTCCGCGGTGCGCTCGGTCAGGTGGTAGTCGCCGACGCTGTCTTCCACCAGGTAGCTGGCGATGGGCGCGCGCGAGTGCCAGTGATAGGTGACCGATCCGCGGCCGAACTCGGCGTCCGGCTTGTTGCGCCTGGTCCACTCCAGGATGCCGTTGCAGATGACGGTCTTGCCCGGGTTGACGGTGTCGTAGAAGTCATAGGTGGGCTTGGCCGTCGGGTAGTCGTTGAGCGGCATCCAGTCCTCGGACCCGACCGGCTCGGTGGTGACGAAGCCGCCGTCGGGGGCACGGAACCAGCCCTCGGTGGTCCCGTCGCCGTCGTTGTGCACGCCGGGCCTGCCGGTGTAGCTGACCGAGACGGTGAAGTCCGACCCGGCCCTGATCGGGGACCGCGGGGTGATCACCAGCTTGTTCGCCGGGCACTGCGTGCCGTTCTCGGAGTCCTGCTTCGCCGGGTTGGTGGAGGTCAGCTCGGGCGAGCAGGCCGGGCGGCAGCGGGTTGTGCCGCGGCCCGCCGACCGGGTTGTCCTGCGACGCCTCGTGGGCGAGCGGGTTGGGGTCGTTCGGCCCGTGCGGGTCGCCGGGGTAGGCCGGCTGGACGAAGGTGAACGACGCGGGCCTGCCGTTGACGCTGACCGACCGGACGGTCATGTCGGGCCCGGCCTTGGCGTTGGCCGACGTGCGCTCGAAATCCAGGCTGAAGCTGGTCAGGCACTGCGTGGCCCGGTCGGTGAGGACGACGTGGTTGCCCGGCAGGAAGCGGTTCGCGGCGGCGTCGTAGACCAGGTCGACGTCGGTGTGCACGCTCGTGTAGCCGCCGTTCCCGGTATCCGGGTAGACGTGCGCGCCGAAGCGGGAGAGGGTATGCGCGCCCGCCGAGCACCGGCGCGGGCTGCCCGGGACGGGCCCCCGCGGGGCACCCGTCCCTGGCCGGTGGCCACCCGGCCAGTGGGAGACGCCGGCCACGACGGGCGAAGCCTGCCCCAGGACGGTCAGCGCCGTGACCGAGACCGACGTGATGATGCTGGCTCGCAGCCGGCGTCTGGCCATGAGGCACTCTCCTCACTTGCCCCTAAGCTCGTCCTCCGGGCTCGCGCGGCGGACATCACCTAGCCTCGCGCGGTTGCCGCCCGCGGGATAGGCCGCTGCGGCGGCATTGATGACTTCGTGACCAGTTCGTTGCGCGCGGGCCCTGCCCGCCTGGCTCGCGAGCTGATCACCGCGGAGAGCCTAGGTCCAAGGACATCAGGTTCCGGGCCAGTGCCCGGGGTTACCTGAACGCCGGCGGGGCTTCGGGCTTCTGCTGGCTGCCCTGGTCACGCAGGCTGCGAGGTGATACGTTCTGATCCGCCCCGCTCTGTCCTGCTAGAAGGCTGCCCGGGCTATGGACCCGGGGCATGGGGAGGGGCGCAATGAGGAAATACCTGCGAAGTTTGCCGTACCTGGTGTTCGCGGGCGCGATCACTGGGGGGATGCTGGCGGCCGGCCCGGTGACGGCGGCGGGCGCGGCCGTCACCGGCCAGAAGGCGGCGGTCTGCTCGGGTACGCCGAAGTCACCGGGGGTGCTTGCGGGCCGGTACAGCTCGGACGTGGTGGTGAAGGGGGCATGCGAGGTCAACGCCGGGCGCGCGGTCGTCGGCGGCGACCTGCGGCTCAACCCGGGCTCGGCCCTGCTGGCGGTGTTCGCGCTCAACGACAAGACCGGCAGCGGCTCGTCCAGCCTTAGCGTGCGCGGCGATGTCCGGGTCGGCATGGGCGCCACCCTCCTGATGGGCTGCGATCCGCAGAGCTTCCCCTGCCTGGACGACCCGCATCCCAAGGCGCCCACGCTGTCCAGCCACGCCACCGTCGGCCGGAACATGATCTCATTCCGGCCGCTGGGCGTCATCGTGCACAACACCAGCATCGGCGGGTACGTGAACCAGTTCGCCGGCGGGGGCGGCCGCACCTGCACCCCGTCGGGGGTGTTCAAGCTGTTCAAGAGCCCGGTCTACAGCACCTACGAGGACAGCTCGGTGCGCGGCAGCGTGAAGGTGTCCGGGGTCCGGTCCTGCTGGATGGGCATGGCGCGGCTGCACGTGGGCGGCACCATGGTGGTGTGGAACAACAAGCTGGCCGACCCGGACGCGATCGAGATCCTGGCCAACCACATCGGGGGTGACCTGGTGTGCAGCCGTAACAGCCGCACGTGGGACAGCGCCGATGTAGGCCAGCATCTCTTCCCGCGCAAGCCCGAGCCCAACACGGTAGCGGGGCACCGGTTCGGCCAGTGCGTCCTGTCCAGCCCGACCAAGCCAGGCGGCCACCCTGGCCCCGGGCCGTTCTGATCCGCCGGCCCGCCGCAGGCCCCAGCCCGGTGCTGGGGTCCGCGGCGGTCTCGATGGCAGAGGCGTTGGCAGCGCCATGGCAGCACCAGGACTTCGGCTCAATCAGGAAGCCCGAGCCCGGTCTCGATGCCGGGACAGGCATGCGGCGGCGCCCGTGCGGGCTCAGTTCACCGATACCGGGAGGTGCGCCGGACCGCGCAGGTTGATCCGGCCGTTCCAGACCACGTCGCCGTCGAGAGCCAGGCCGGGGAACCGGGCCGCCATCTGCTCGAAGGCGATGCAGGCCTCGAGCCGGGCCAGCGACGCGCCCAGGCAGTGGTGGTGCCCCGCGCCGAAGGACACGTGCTGCCGTGCGTTCTCCCGGTCGAGCCGCAGGTCGTCGGCGTCCGGTCCCCAGAACTCGTGGTCCCGGTTGGCTGAGCCGAGGCTGGCCATGACGAACGCCCCCGCCGGGATCGTGATGTCACGCAGGGTGACGGGCTCGAGGGTGATGCGCCTGCTAGCCTGCACCGGGCTGTCGTAGCGCAGCAGCTCCTCGACCGCGTTGGGCACCAGGCCGGGATCGCGGGCCAGCAGCGCGAGCTGGGCCGGGTGACGCAGCAGCGCGAGCGTGCCGCCGGCGATGAGGTTGACCGTGGTCTCGTGCCCGGCGATGTAGAGCAGCAGGGTCTGGGCGACCAGTTCGTCGTCGCTGAGCACGTCGCCGCCGTCCTCGGCGTTGATGAGCGCGGTGAGCAGGTCGTCGCCCGGGTTGTCGCGCTTCCAGGCGATCATCTCGGTCGCGATGCCGGTCAGCTCCTCGTCGGCCGCCATGATCGCCGCGGCCAGCTCCGGGTCGGCGACCGGCTCCAGCGAGCGCACCACGGTGCCGGACAGCTCCCGGATCCGGTCGTGGTCGGCGGGCGGCGTGCCGAGCATCTCGGCGATCACGGTGAACGGCAGCGGGAACGCGAGTGCATCGACGAGGTCGACCCGGCGCGCCCGGGCGGTCGTGTCCAGCATCTCGTCGACGAGCTCGGTGATGCGCGGCCGCAGCGCCTGGATGGCCCGGGGGGTGAACGCCTTGGAGACCAGCTTGCGCAGCCGGGTGTGGTCCGGCGGGTCCCGGTCCAGCATGGACAAGCCGTCGACGGGCTGACGGGCGCGGTCGCCGTACGTGGCCTCGCGCAGCTGCTGGAGCGGGCTGTCGGCCAGGTTGCGGTCCTCCACCGACAGGCCGCCGGCCCGCAGCAGCGATGACACCTCCTGGTAGCTGGTGACCAGCCAGAATCCCAGCGGGTGCAGGTACACCGGCGCGGCGGCCCGCACCGCGGCGTACTGCGGGTACGGGTCGTCGGTGAAGCCCGGCGCGAACGGGTTGAACAGCGGCTCCGGGACCTGGGGCCGGGGAGCCTGGGACTCGGTCATCGCGGGACTCCGGTCATATCCGATGATTATCCCATACCGGGACGCGGCGATGCTCGCGCCGGACGGCCAGGTGATCCGCGGCCCGGCCCGGCGGCGGTGGCTGATCAGCTGGACGGGGTGACGATCCCGTACTCGTGGATCTTGCGGTAGATGGTGGCCCGGGACATGCCCAGCGACTCGGCCGCCTTGACCTTGTTGCCCTTGTAATCCAGCAGGCTCTGCACGATCGCGTCGCGCTCCATCGACTCCAGCGGGCTGAGCAGGCGCCGGCTCACCGTCCAGCACTCCGGCGGCAGGTCGTTCGGGGTGATCACCCCGGTGCGCCGGTGCTGCACGACCTTGCGCAGCACCTGCCAGAGCTGCTCGGTGTTGCCGGGCCAGCTGGACCGCAGCAGCAGCTGCATGGCCTCGGGCGAGCACACTAGCCGCGGGTACTGGTTGAGCTTGGCGATGAAGAACGGCACCAGCTCGTTCAGGTCCTCGATGTGGTGCCGGAGCGGCGGGAGGTCCACGGTGCGGGGGAAGAACCGGAGCAGGTCGGCCAGGCCCCCGGCCGCGGGCCGCTTGCTCAGGGTGACCGCGATCCACAGTGACTCCTGCCGCCCCGCGGCCACCGTCTCCTGCAGCGCGGCGGACAGCGCGTGCAGCCGCCGGGCGCCCAGCCGGTTGAACGTGCCGGATGACCAGGCAGCCGGAGCCCTCGAGCAGCTCGCTGCGCGCGGTCACCTGCCATTCGGCGTCCACGGCATCGGCGGCATCCAGCACGTGGAAGCGTCCCGCCGGGTTCCGCCGCTGGTGCACCGCCCGGAGCAGGGCCAGCTTGCCGACCCCGGGCTCGCCTTCGAGCGCGAGCCACTCCCCCGCCCGGTACACCGCGTCCACCTGCTGGCACCCGCGCAACCACAGCGGCCTGGAGCCGACCAGGCCGGGCAGGAACATCTGCTGCTTCGGCGGCGCGGCCTCGCCGGCCACCCGGCTGGCGCCGGGCCCGGCCATCTTGACGTGCACGACGCCGCCGGCCAGCCGGTCGCCGCTGCTCAGCGGCCGGCAGTACATCCGCGCCCTGGCCCCGGTGGGCAGGTCGACCGGCATCGGGACCGGGTGGCGGCTGGCCAGCGCCTCGGCGGCCTGCGCGAGCAGCACGACCTGGTCGGCGGGATCGAGGACCTGCCGGGCCTGCTCGTTCATCATCACGACTTCTTTGTTGAGCGCCAGCACGATGCCCGCGCTGCGCCGGCAGGCGCGCAGGTACTCCTGCAGCAGCTCGAACTCGCGGGCGTTGCTGTCGGTGAGCAGCGCCCGGGTGATCTGGTCAGCGGTGGTCTTGGCCAGGGTGATCAGCAGCCGGTCGGCGTCCTTACGCCAGCAGGTCAGATCCACCGCGCCGAGGGTCACGCCGGAGATGGGGTGGCGGATCGGGACGCCGGCGCAGGCGAGGTTCTCCAGGTTCTCGGCGTAGTGCTCGTGGCCGAACACGTGCATCGGCCGGCCGCCCTCGAGCGCGGTGCCGATCCCGTTGGTCCCGACCGATTCCTCGGCGTAGCTGAAGCCCGGGGCGAGCTGAACGCTGTCGAGGTGCCGGTCCAGTTCGGTGTCGGCGGCCAGCCGGGACAGCACCACGCCGGAGGCGTCGGTGAGAATGACGCTGATCGGCTGGCTTTCCAGGTGCTCGCGCAGGCTTCTCAGCACCGGCATGGCGCTGCGGGTCAGCGAGGTGTCGAGATCCGGCTCGCCGGTGTAGGACAGGTCGATGTGGTCGGCCGCGACATGCCACCGCCGGGACCGCCACCAGGACGCCAGGATCGTGTCGCGCACCTTGTGCGACCCGATCTCCTCCCGGGTCAGGAACCGCTGCCGCGCATCCGCTAGCCCCTCACCGTCGGTCAAGACCGGCCGGTTCGATGCGAGCCGCGACATGGCCCCTCCTTGCCTCCCGGGATCGTTCTCGCAGGCGGATGAAGCTCGCAGGATGGTTCGGGTCCGCGTACTTACAAACGTAAACGCACCCCTGGAGGGGTATGTCTCAAGTTGAGACCCCCGATCCGGGCCTGGAGTCTTTTGATGCCTCGGCTAGGAGGTGCCCGTTGGAGCAGCATGCTGAACCTCAGCACGAGACATTCAATCCGTGGAGCGTCGTCAACCTGGTGTTCGAGCACCTGGCTGACCAGGGGCTACACCCGACCTTCGGGGAGGCCGGCGATCCCGGCGGGCCGGCCGCGGAACTGCTGCGGTGCCTGGGGATCCAGCCCGCCGCGGAAGGCAACCGCGAGATCGCGCGGAACACGTACCAGCACCTCGCCGAGATACGCGCCGCGATGTTCGACGAGGAGTGACCGGCGCGGCCGCGCGACCTGCTGAGCAGGGATTCCAGTACTGGCCGCTGTCTCATGTTGAGAGCCACATCTGTCCCCATGCGCGATGTGATCGACCCACGAGGACCTTCGGCCGTGCGGTCCCCCGTTGCGGCCCGTGCGGCGAAATGAGGCGGCAAGAGGCCGTCTCATTCGGCCCGAGTGAAGGGTGAGAGGTGACACGTGAGTCGCCAGAGCGTGGCTAAGGCCCACCAGAAGATCCAGGAGCTGTCCTGGGAACCGCAGTACCACGAGCCAGTGGCGCAGTACGGAACGGACTACACGTTCCAGAAGGCCGCCAAGAAGGACCCGCTCAAGCAGGTCCTCCGGTCGTACTTCCCGATGCAGGAGGAAAAGGACCACAGAGTCTACGGGGCCCAGGACGGCGCCATCCGCGGCAACATGTTCCGCCAGGTGCAGGAGCGGTGGCTGGAATGGCAGAAGCTGTTCCTGTCCATCATCCCGCTGCCGGAGATCTCGGCGGCCCGGGCGATGCCGTTGCTGTTCCGGACGGTGCCCAACCCCGAGCTGCACAACGGACAGGCGATCCAGATGATCGACGAGGTACGGCACTCGACGATCCAGCAGAACCTCAAGCGCCTGTACATGAACAACTACATCGACCCGGCGGGCTTCAACAACAGCCTGCGCAACTTCCAGAACGACTACTGCGGGACGATCGGCAGGCAGTTCGCTGAGGGCTTCATCACCGGTGACGCCATCACGGCGGCGAGCATCTACCTGACGATCGTGGCCGAGACCGCGTTCACGAACACGCTGTTCGTGGCCATGCCGGCCGAGGCCGCCGCCAACGGCGACTACCTGCTGCCGACGGTGTTCCACTCGGTGCAGTCGGATGAGTCCCGGCACATCAGCAACGGGTACGCCACCCTGCTGATGGCGCTGGCCGACGAGTCCAACCACCAGCTGCTCGAGCGCGACCTGCGGTACGCCTGGTGGAACAACCACCGGGTGGTGGACGCGGCCATCGGCACGTTCATCGAGTACGGCACCAAGGACCGCCGCAAGGACCGGGAAAGCTACGCGGAGATGTGGCGCCGGTGGATCTACGACGACTACTACCGCAGCTACCTCGTGCCGCTGGAGAAGTACGGCCTGGTCATTCCGCACGACCTCATCGAGGAATCGTGGCGGCAGATCTGGGAGAAGGGCTACGTGCACGAGGTCGCCCAGTTCTTCGCCACCGGCTGGCTGGCGAACTACTGGCGGATCGACGCGATGACCGACGCCGACTTCGAGTGGTTCGAGTACAAGTACCCGGGCTGGTACGACAAGTACGGCAAGTGGTGGGAGAACTACAGCCGCCTGAAGTACCCGAACGGGCACAACCCGATCATCTTCGAAGACGTCAACTACGTGTACCCGCACCGCTGCTGGACCTGCATGGTGCCGTGCCTGGTCCGCGAGGACATGGTCATGGAGAAGGTCGACGGCCAGTGGCGCACCTACTGCCACGAGGTCTGCCGGTGGACCGACGTCGAGGCCTTCCGGCCGACCTACCAGGGCCGGTCCACGCCGAACATGGGCCAGCTGATCGGGACCCGCGAGTGGGAGACCATGTACCACGGCTGGAACCTGGCCGACGTCGTGAGTCGACATGGGCTACGTCCGCGACGACGGCAAGACCATGACCGCGCAGCCGCACCTGGACCTGGGCGACCAGAAGAAGATGTGGACTCTGGACCACATGCGCCGGTGCCCGCCGTTCGCAGAGCCCGAACGTGCTGCTCAACGAGATGTCCGATGACGAGCGGGCCGCCTTCAAGGCGGACTACAACCGCCAGGGACCGGCTGGCCGCCCGGCCCCCGCGGACGCCTAGCCGGTAGCCGGAGGAGGAAGCACGCAGGGAGGGGCCAGGGCCAGCCCCTGGCCCCTCCCGCCTTCCCGCAAACAGCACTTACTCCGCGAGGGAGCCATGGGCGAAAAGCACGTCGTGCGGTTCGAGCCGGTCGGCATCGAGATGGAGGTCGACGAGGATCAGACGGTCCTGCGGGCCGCGTTCGAGCAGGGGATCATGCTCCCGCACGGCTGCAAGGAAGGACAGTGCTCCTCCTGCAAGTCGTTCATCCTCGACGGCGACGAAATCGAGCTGGAGAAGTACTCGACCTTCGCGCTGCCCGACTTCGAGAAGGAGGAAGGGTTCACGCTGCTGTGCCGGACGCACGCCTACGAGGACCTGACCATCGAGCTGCTGCACTACGACGAGGACATGATCCGGGCCGGGCTGCCCATCGTGGAGACGGTCGCCGAGGTGGTGTCCAACGACGCAGGTCACGCACGACATGCGGCACCTGGTGCTGCGGCTGACCGAGCCGGAAGGGCTGCCAGCCCGGGCGGCGACGACCCGGACCCCCGGGTTTAAGTTCTTCCCCGGGCAGTACGTCGACATCGCCGTTCCCGGCACCGACACTTCCCGCTCCTTCTCGATGGCGAACACGACCTGCCGTGAGGACGGCCAGCTGGAGTTCGTCATCAAGGTCTACCCGGACGGGGTGTTCTCGCACTTCCTCGACAGCCAGCTGGCCGTGGGCGACCAGCTCAACCTGACCGGACCGTACGGAGTGTTCACCCTCCGCGAGGGCCACGACGAGGACCTGATCTTCGTCGGCGGCGGGGCCGGGATGGCCCCGATCCTGGCGCTGCTCCGGTCGATGGCCGAGCGCGGCATCACGCGCAAGGCCACCTATTACTACGGTGCGCGGCGCCGGCCGCGACCTGTGCTTCGAGGAGGAGCTCCGCGACCTGGAGCAGACCCTGGAGAACTTCCGGTACGTGCCCGCGCTCTCCGAGCCTGACGACTCCGATGACTGGGATGGCGAGGTAGGCCTGATCACCGACGTGGTGAAGCGGCACGAGTCGGACCTGAAGGGAGCACACGCCTACGTCTGCGGGCCGCCGCCGATGGTGGAGGCAGCCGTGCCGCTGCTGACCCAGCTCGGAGTGCCGGAAGAGCACGTGTACTTCGACAAGTTCACCACCACTGGTGACCCCGGTAAAGGGTGAGGGATACCCGGTGACCTCTCAAGGTAAAGGAAGGACCTCATGACCAGTACCTCGGAAGAACGCAGCGTACCGAAGCCCGTCTTTACCGATGCCGAGGCCGGGGCCAAGGAATTCCCGGACTCGAGCAGCCGCCGGTTCAACTACTACACCCCGGAGAAGCGCAAGCAGACCCACTACGAGGACGTCACCGTCGAGGTGCAGCCCGACCCGCGGCACTACCTCGCCCAGGGCTGGCTGTACGGCTTCTCCGACGGCCGCGGCGGCTACCCGCTGGACTGGACCGCGCTGAAGGCCTGGGGCTCGGACAAGCCCGAGCCCAAGCGCTACCCGGGCTCGGGCGGCAAGGGCTACGACTGGCCGGCCCACGGCTGGCACGAGTTCCGCGACCCGAACGAGGAGTGGGAGCTCACCCTCTACCGGTACAACGCCAACGTGGTCCGCCAGCTCAACCAGAACATCGACGTGGCCCGGCAGACCAAGGCGTTCGAGCAGTGGAGCCGCAACTGGGTGACGTTCGTCGAGCGCAACGTCGGGGCCTGGATGCACGTGGACCACGGCCTGGGCCTGTACCTGTACGCCAACGCCAACCGCCGGGCGCCGACCAACATGCACAACAACGCGATCTCGGTGAACAGCATGCACCGGATCCGGTCCGCGCAGGACCTGGCGCTGTACAACCTGACGCTGAGCGAGGAGATGCCCGACTTCGACGGCCGGGCGCACGTCGAGGCGTGGAACGACGACCCGGCCTGGCGGGACGTCCGCGAGGTGGCCGAGGCGCTGACCGGGATCGACGACTGGTGCGAGGCGATCTTCGCCGGGAACGTGGTGTTCGAGCCGCTGGTGGGCGAGCTGTTCCGCAGCCAGCTGGTCATGCACGCGGCCCCGCGCAACGGCGACTTCGTCACGCCCACCATCGTCGGCGCGGAGGAGTATGACTTCGCCGAGCGGGACCTGCGGTATACCCGGGCGATGTTCCACCTGCTCACCAACGACCGGGAGTTCGCCGACCACAACAAGGGCATCATGCAGGGGTGGCTGTCGGAACTGGGTGCCGCGGGCCCTCGGGGCGGCCCGGACCCTGCAGCCGATCTGGTCGCAGCCGGACGCCAAGCCGCCCCGCTTCGAGGACGGCCTCGACCACGTGAAGAGCCGGTTCAGCGGCATCCTGTCCGACCTTGACCTGGAAACACCGAAGGAGCTGGCCCAGTGACCACGTTCAAATCCTCCGAGAGCCCGTTCAAGTCGGACAACACCGCGTCCAACCAGTGCGGCTTCACCCTGATGAACAACCAGGTCGGAGCCGTGGTCGCCCAGGTCATGAGCGGCAAGGAGAACGTGAAGGTGCGCTTCCTGCCGTCGATGATCCGGGTCGACGCGATCGGCACCATGGTCGTCGACTACGACGAGATCTCCGAGGCGCTCGGCGAGGAGCCCGGCTACTTCGACGCGGCGGAGTTCGAGGAGAACATGTCCACGCACTACGGCCGCATGATCCACGAGGACGACCGGACGATCATGTTCGCCAACCCCGAGGACGCGCGCCGAGTACCTCGGCTTCGACCTGACCGCTCGTAGCTAGGCCTTGCGGCGACCGGGCCCAGCGGCTAAGCAGATAGTGCGGCCGCCGGGCCCGGTGCCGCTCCGGGCTGGCGGCTAGCCACAAGGTGACCACTTCGGCCCGCGACGAGGAGGAACTGTGTACACCAAGAACGGCGAGAAGTACTTCGTTGTCGACGGCCATATGCACTACTGGAACGCGGCGCCCGATAACTGGGTGCCGGGCGCCGAGCAGTACGCCAAGGGCTGGATCGAGTGCTTCCACGCGTATCAGGGCCTCGGCCCGCCGGAGACGCACTGGCCGATCGAGCACTTCCAGAAGTACTCCGAGGATGACCTGATGAAGGACGTCTTCGAGGACGGCTACGTCGACGTGGCCATCTTCCAGCCGACGTACCTGAAGGAGTGGTACAAGGAGGGCTTCAACACCACCGAGCGCAACGCGCTGATGGGCGAGAAGCACCCCGGCAAGTTCGTCTACAACACCCGGTTCGACCCCCGCGACGGCGAGGAGGGCTTGCGGGAGCTGCGGGCGAACGTCGAGCGCTTCGGCTCCAAGGGGCTCAAGCTGTACACGGCCGAGTGGAACAAGGGCTCGCGGGGCTACAAGCTGAGCGACCCCGAGGCCTACACGTTCCTGGGCGCCGCCCAGGATCTCGGCGTCAAGAACATCCACGTGCACAAGGGCCCGACGATCTGGCCGCTGGACAAGGACGCCTTCGACGTCTCCGACGTGGACCACGCCGCGACCGACTTCCCGGATCTGAACTTCATCGTCGAGCACGTCGGCCTGCCGCGGATCGAGGACTTCTGCTTCATGGCCACGCAGGAGCCGAACGTGTACGCGGGGCTGGCGGTGGCGATCGGCGGGCTCATGCACGCCCGGCCCAAGTTCTTCGCCAAGGTCATGGGCGAGCTGCTGTTCTGGGTCGGCGAGGACAAGATGATCTTCGGCAGCGACTACGCGATCTGGGAGCCGAAGTGGCAGGTCGAGGGCTTCGTCGACTGGGACTTCCCGGCCGATGAGGCGTACTCCGATTACCCGCGGCTGGGGACCGAGGGGAAGAAGAAGATCCTCGGGCTGAACGCGGCCAAGCTGTACGACATCGAGGTGCCGGCCGAGTTCCGGCCGGAACCCGCCGCCGCCGCGGCCAAGCCGGAGGACGCGCAGCTCGTGGAGGACTCACGCGCGGCCCAGGGAGCATGACGGCCGGGCTGACCGCCGGGCCGAGCGCATCCGCGCCGGGGGGGCTCACCGCTCCCCCGGCGGGTCCGGATCTGATCCTGGAGGCTCTGGCGGGGGTACGCGACCCGGAACTGGACGAGCCGATCACCTCGCTCGGGTTCGTCACGTCGTGCCACGTCTCCGCGGCCGGCGACGCGCAGGTGCGGCTGCGGCTGCCGACGTACTTCTGCGCGCCCAACTTCGCCTTCCTGATGGTCGCGGACGCCTATGACGCGGTGGCCGCGCTGCCCGGCGTGCGGCACGCCGAGATCGTGCTCGAGGATCATTTCGCCGCCGAGGCGATCAACGGCGGCGTAGCCGCGCGGGCCGGCTTCGCGGCCTCGTTCGACGGTGAGGCGGTCAGCGAGCTGGACGAGCTGCGCACCGACTTCCTGCGCAAGGCGGTGATGGCCGGCACCGACCAGGTGTGCCGGCCGCTGCTCGCCGCCGGGACGGATCCGGCCCGGCTGCCGCGGCTGACCCTGGGCGAGGTGCCGGACTCGCGGCCGCTGCGGCGGCTGCGCGAACGGCGGGCCGAGCTGGGCCTGCCGGCCGGCGACGACGCGCCGCTGCTCATCGACCCGAGGACAGGCGCGGCGGTAAGCCCGGACTCACTGCCCCTGCACCTGCGCAAGGCCAAGCTGACCCGGACCAGCCTGGAAGCGAACGGCAGCATCTGCCGGGGCATGCTGAGGCACCGTTATGACACAGCAGGACAAGGTGAGGAGGAGCAGCCGTGAAGGCCGTCAGGCTGCATGCGTATAACGAGCAACCGGTCATCGACGACGTGCCGGAGCCGACAATCTCCGGACCGCTCGACGTCATCGTCAAGATCGGCGGCGCCGGGGTGTGCCGCACCGACCTGCACATCATCGCGGGCCAGTGGGCCGAGCGCACGCAGACCGAGCTGCCCTACATCCTCGGTCACGAGAACGCCGGCTGGGTGCACGAGGTGGGTCCCGGGGTCACCAACGTCGCGGTGGGCGACACGGTGATCCTGCACCCTGCGCCCAGCTGCGGCCTGTGCCGCCCCTGCCGGGCCGGCGACGACATGCACTGCGAGAACAGCGCCTTTCCCGGCCTGGCCAACCGCGACGGCGGCATGGCCGAGTACCTGCTCACCACGGCGCGGGCCTGCGTGAAGCTCGATCCCGCCACCCAGCCGCAGGACGTCGCGGCGCTGGCCGACGCGGGCATCACCGCCTACCACGCGGTCCGCAAGGCGGTCCCGCTGCTCTACCCGGGCACCACCTGCGTGGTGATCGGCGCCGGCGGCCTGGGCCACATCGGCGTCCAGTGCCTGGCCGCGCTCACCGCGACCAGCATCATCGTGGTCGACCGCAACCCGGACGCGCTCAAGCTGGCCGAGCAGCTGGGCGCACAGCACACCGTGGTCGGCGACGGCGGCCAGGTGCAGGCGGTCAAGGACCTCACCGACGGGAAGGGCGCCCATGTGGTGCTGGACTTCGTGGCCGAGGAGGGTGCCGAGCAGGACGGCTTCGCGATGACCCGGGAGGCGGGCTCCTACTATGTCATCGGCTACGGCGGGACCCTGCACATCCCGACGCTGGACATCATCTCGACCGAGCGCAACATCATCGGCAACATCGTCGGCACCTACAACGACCTGGCCGAGCTGATGGAGCTGGCCCAGGCGGGCAAGGTCACCCTGCACACCAGGACCTACCCGCTGGACGCCGCGCAGGACGCGCTGGCCGACCTGGACGCGGGCCGGGTACGCGGCCGGGCCATCCTGGTTCCCTGATCAGCCGTTCACCGCAGATACTCTTACCAACCGCTAGCCACAGCTCACACAGGGCGCCGGAGGAAGACAGATGGCCAAGGAACTGCGCTTCGGCGAGGACGCCCGCCGCCTGCTGCTGGCCGGAGTTGACCAGCTGGCCGAAGCCGTCAAGTCGACGCTCGGGCCCAAGGGCCGCAACGTCATCCTGGAAAAGATCACCGGGTCGCCGGTCGTCACCAACGACGGGGTGACGATCGCACGGGAAATCCACCTGCGGGACCAGTTCGAGAACATGGGCGCCCAGCTGGTCAAGGAAGCCGCGATCAAGACCAACGACATCGTCGGCGACGGCACCACCACCGCCACCGTCATCGCCCAGGGGATCATCAGGGAGGGCATGAAGGCGATCGACGGGGGCGCCAACCCGGTGCTGGTCAAGCGGGGCATCGACATGGCCGTCGGCCGCCTGGTCGAGCACCTGCAGAAGGTCGCGCACCCGGTGGTCACCGAGCAGGACTACCTGCGGGTGGCCGCGATCTCGGCGAACGATGACGACACCGTGGGAGCGGTGATCGCCAGCGCGCTGCACACCGTGGGCGACGGCGGCGTCGTCACCGTGGAGGAGTCGCCCACGTCCGGGATGAGCGTCAACTTCGTCGAGGGCTTCGAGTTCGACAACGGGTACCTGTCGCCGTACATGGTGACCAACCCGGCGAGCCTGGAGGCGATCCTCGACGACCCGTACATCCTGCTGTGCAGCGAGAAGATCACCAAGGTCCAGCAGCTGATGCCGCTGCTGGACAAGGTGATGCGCGCGCCGCGGCCGCTGGTCATCATCGCCGAGAACGTCGAGGGCACCGCGCTGAGCATGCTGGTGCACAACCACGTCAACGGGATCTTCCAGTGCGTGGCCATCCGGGCTCCCGGGTTCGGCGACCGGCGGCTGCACAAGCTGGAGGACATCGCCGCGGTCTGCGGCGGCGCGGTCTACAGCAAGCACTCGGGGCTGACCCTGGAGACGATGACCACCGAGCACCTCGGCCGCGCCGCACAGGTGCGGGTCACCGCGGACAGGACCGCGATCATCGGCGGCAGCCGGTCCTCGGAAGAAGTCGAGTTCCGGGTCGCCCAGCTGCGCGCCGAGCTGGAGCGGGCGACGTTCGGCGTGGACGAGGACGTGCTGACCGAGCGGATCGGCGCGCTGACCGGCAAGGTCGCCGTCATCAGGGTCGGGGCGCCGACGCCCGCGGAGCTCAAGGAGCTGCAGCACCGGGTGGAGGACGCGCTGTCGGCCACCCGGGCGGCGATGGCCGAGGGCATCGTGGCCGGCGGCGGGGCCGCGCTGCATGCACGCCAAGGGCGCGCTGGACGACATGGAGGTCTCCGGGGACTACGCCATCGGCGTGCAGATCGTGCGCAGCGTGCTCACCGAGCCGGCCTTCCTGATCGCCACCAACGCCGGGTACTCCGGCCAGGAGGTGGTGGCCCGGATGCAGCCAGATGGGGGCGGACGAGGGCTTCGACGCGCTGGAGGGCCGATACGGCAACATGATCGAGATGGGCATCATCGACCCGCTGCGGGTATCCCGCTCCGCGCTGCAGAACGGGGCCTCGGTGGCCGGCCTGCTGCTGACCACCAACACCCTGGTCGCCGAGGAACAGACGCCGTGGGGTGGCAGCCGGGCGCTGATGACCGAGTACGGCGAGCTCGACGAGGGCCTGCACCAGCCCTCACCCGACGCCAGCACGCCGCAGTCGCTCGGCCTGGGCCCGTCGGTTGGCTAAGGTCGTGGCGTCCCGCGACCCGGCGGCCGGCCGTGGCCGTTGGCCGTGAACCAGGCCCAGCAGCTGCGGATGGCGGCCGGGTCACGGTCGCCGGAGACGACCGGCGCGAGCCTGCCGGAGACGGCGGACCCCGCTACCGCGGGAACCGCGGGCCCGGCGGAGACGGCGGACCCCGCTACCGCGGGGAGCGCGGGCCCGGCTGTCCCGCAGACCGGCCCCGATCCTGCGCGGACCGCGGGCCCGCAGACCGGCCCCGATCCTGCGCGGACCGCGGGGACGGCGGAGCTCGCGGACCCGGGCGGGACGCAGGCCGCCGGGCCGCAGAGCGGGCTGCGCCTGCTCCGCTCGCGCGGCCGGGCGCGCGGCATCCTCGCGCTGCTCGGCCCGGCGTTCGTGGCGGCCGTGGCCTACATCGACCCGGGCAACTTCGCCACCAACTTCTCCGCCGGGGCGCGGTTCGGCTACGCGCTGGCCTGGGTGATCGTGCTGGCCAACCTGATGGCCATGCTGGTGCAGTACCTGTCGGCCAAGACCGGCGTGGCCACCGGGCGGGACCTGCCCGAGCTGTGCCGCGCGCACCTGCCGCCCGCGGTGTCGGCGGGCCTGTGGGTCCAGGCGGAATGCATCGCCATGGCCACCGACGTGGCCGAGTTCGTCGGGGCCGCGGTCGGGCTGAACCTGCTGTTTCACGTGCCGCTGCTGCCCGCCGGGCTGATCACGGCCGTGGTCGCGTTCGGCGTGCTGGCCCTGGAACAGCGCGGCTATCGGCGGTTCGAGCTCGCCATCAGCGGCCTGCTCGGCATCGTGCTGCTCGGCTTCGTCTACGACCAGGTGGCGGTGGGGGCGAAGCCGGGCGGCATCGCGGCCGGCCTGGTGCCGCGCTTTCCCGGCCGGCAGCCTGCTGCTGGCGGTCGGCATCATCGGGGCGACGGTAATGCCGCACGTGGTCTACCTGCACTCGGCGCTGACCAAGTCCCGGGTGCGCTGCCGTGACGACGCCGAGCGCCGCGAGCTGATGCGCTTCCAGCGGCTGGACGTGGTCGTCGCGCTGGGCCTGGCCGGCCTGATCAACCTGTCGATGCTGTTCATCGCCGCGTCGCTGTTCAGCCGCGGCGGCTTCCCGCACATCGCCTCCCTCCAGGAGGCGCACGCCGGGCTCGGCCGGCTGTTCGGCGGCGGCGCGGCGCTGGCGTTCGCCGTCGCGCTGCTGGCCTCCGGACTGTCCTCCTCCAGCGTCGGCACCTACGCCGGGCAGGTGGTGATGCAGGGCTTCATCCGGCGGCGGATCCCGCTGTTCGTCCGCCGCGGCATCACCATGCTGCCGGCGCTGCTGGTGCTCGGGCTCGGGCTGCCGATCACCGGCAGCCTGGTGCTCTCGCAGGTCGTGCTGTCCTTCGGCATCCCGTTCGCGCTGGTGCCACTGGTCCTGCTCACCGCGCCGGGCGGACATCATGGGCGCGCTGGTCAACCGCCGGGTGACCACCGTCGTGGCCGGCGGCATCGCGCTGGTCATCACCGCGCTGAACGGTTACCTGCTCTACGCCACCCTGGCCGGGTGAGGGCGGCTGCGCCCGGCCAGCGAGGAACGATCATCGATGATGCGGGCCGGGCGGCCCGATTTGATGTGGACCCTGATCGAGCCGGTGGCTGGCGCCCCGGCTGCGGCCCGTCGGCCGGCCCGCAACCCGCGCGCAGGAGGCATCCATGCGACGACGGCCGCTCACCGAGAAGATCAAGATGGCCACGATGCGGGCGCAGCCCCGGGGCATGTTCATGCGGTTCACCGACCGGTCGAGGCGAGCCCTCCACCTCGACCAGGAAGAGGCCCGGCTGCTGCGCCACCACCATGTCGGCCCCGAGCACCGCCGGCCCCGCGCCGCCTCCGGGGGCGCGGCTACGATGTCGCGGGTGGGCGCCACGGACGAGTCAGCGCGGGACCTGTGGGCCCGCCGCGCCTCGTCGTTCGGCCGCCAGGCGGCCGCCTACGCCGAGCACCGCCCCGACTACGCCCGGGCCGCGGTCGACTGGGCGCTCGAGCCGGCGCGCGGCTCCGGCCGGCTGCGGGTGCTCGATGTCGGCGCCGGCACCGGCAAGCTCACCGCGATGATCGCCCGCCTGGCCGGGCCGCCGCAGGTCAGCGTCGTCGCGGTGGAGCCGGACCCGGCCATGCTGGCCGAGCTGCGCCGCCGCGTGCCCGCGGTCACGTCGCTACCGGGAACGGCCGAGGACATCCCGCTGCCAGACGCCTCGGTGGACGCCGTGCTGTGCGGCCAGGCCGCCCACTGGTTCACCATGGACCTGGCCGTGCCGGAGGTGGCCCGGGTGCTGGCGCCCGGGGGGGTTTTTGCCGGGCTGTGGAACATGGACGACGACCGGGAAGACTGGGTGGCCGGGCTGTGCCGGGTGTGCCCGCCGAGCGTCACCGTCAGCAGCTGGACGGCCGGCCGCACCACTGGCCCGGCCCGGCCGCGGGCAGCGCGCTGTTCGGCGCCGCCGAGCAGGCCGAGTTCGAGCACGGGCAGCTGCACACCGCCGATTCCCTGGTCGCCATGATCGCCACGCATTCCAGGCAGCTGGTGATGGATCCCGCCGAACGCGGCCGGCAGCTGGACCGGGTGCGCGACTACCTGCGGTCCCGGCCGGAAACCCGGCCCGGCGAGTTCCGCGTGCCGATGCTCACCGGGGTGCTCCGTTCGGTAAAAATCTCAGCATGAAGCCCGCGCGCCGGTGCCGGGCCCGCCAGGGAGAATTCCTCATGACCGTGAAAGTTGCCCTCGTCACCGGAGCGTCCTCGGGCATCGGTGACGCCACCGCGCGCCGCCTGGCCCAGCTGGGCTACACCGTGTACGCCGCCGCCCGCCGGGTGGACCGGATGACCGCGCTGAGGGAGCGGGGGATCCGCACCGAGCCGGCCGACGTCACCGACGATGCCGCCCTGGTGTCGCTCGTCGGCAAGGTCATCTCCGATACGGGCCGGATCGACGTGCTGGTGAACAACGCCGGCTACGGCTCCTACGGCGCGCTGGAGGACGTCCCGATCGCCGAGGCGCGGCGCCAGTTCGACGTGAACGTGTTCGGGCTGGCCCGGCTGACCCAGCTCGTGCTCCCGCACATGCGCGCCCGGCGTGACGGCTACGTCGTCAACGTCTCCTCCGTGGGCGGCAAGATCTGGGAACCGCTCGGCAGCTGGTATCACGCCACCAAGTTCGCCGTCGAGGGACTCAGCGACAGCCTGCGCGCCGAGGTCGCGGAGTTCGGCATCAAGGTCGTCGTCATCGAACCCGGCGTCATCCGCACCGAGTGGGCCTCCATCGCCGCGGACAAGCTGGAGGCGGCCTCGGCCGGCACCCCCTACCGGGAGCAGGCCAGGATCGTCGGTGCCGTGCTGCGGGCGGCGGACAAGTCGTGGCTGTCCTCCGCGCCAGCGGTCGTCGCCGACGCCATCGGCCGGGCCGTCCGGAGCGCCCGGCCCCGCACCCGCTACCCGGTAGGCGGTGGCGCCCGCGGCATCCTGCTCGCGCAGCGGGTCCTCACCGACCGCGGCTTCGACCGGCTCGTCCGCGGCTCGTACCGTGCGCAGGCGGCCCGGCAGGCCGGTAAGCCTGCCGGCTTCCCGGAGCCGGGCCCCGTCAGGAGCCCTGGCCCGGTCAGGAGCCAGGCCCGGTCAGGAGCCAGGCCCGGTCAGGAGCCAGGCCCGGTCAGCCGCGGGCCGGGCTCACTGGTGGTGCCAGGTGGTGCTGAACGCGGTTCCGCCAGCGCTGAGGCCGGACGTGGTCTGCTTGGTGACGCCGGCCGAGCTGACCTCGGTGACGTGGCCGAGCTGCCACGCGGAGCCGGTGAGCGAGCCGGCGTGACCGTGGATGTCGGTTACCGAGGCGCTGCCGTACGCCTCCTTGCCGTAATCGGGCAGGTAGTACAGGCCGTCCGGGGCGGACCCGCCGCCGATGTCCTCGGAGATCACCTCGGCCGAGCTGCGCGGGCATCCGTCCTGCTTGCTGAGGCAGGGCGTGTCCTTGGTCAGCGTCTTGCCACTGGTGCGGTCCTGCACGACGATGTCGAACTTCTTCGTGCCGGGCACGTAGGTGACCCGGGCGTGGATCGTGTCGCCCGGCTTGATCGCGAAACTGGTCTGGACGTGGTTGTGCGGGAACATCTCCCACCACACGTTGTAGTGCGCGACGCCGCCGAAGCAGTGCGCCTCGGACCCGCCCTGCTCGACGACATCGTTCCACCAGCCGTCCATCCCCACCCAGAAGCCGGCCCAGGCGTTCTTGCTGTTGCACTTCACCGCGGCCTGGACCCACGTCGCCGAGACGGCGGTGAAGTCCCTGGCGTGATTGGCCGCGGTCGCGAAGTAGCCGTCCCAGTTGCGGGAGGTGTAGTCGGTGACGGATTTGTCCGGCCCGTCGCGGTGGCCGGGCCCGACCAGGTGCTTGCCCAGCGCGGCCGGCGCGGACGGCCCGCGGTGGGCGGCGGCCGGGCCGGCGGCCGCGGCATCGCGCTGGCCGCGGCGGGCAGCACGCCGGCGAACGCCGTGAGCGTGAGCGAGACGGCCCCCGCCAGGACTGGGAGCCGGAGCATACTCCGGGGATGAGGCATCGAGATTCCTCCGTGTCGCGGGGCAGCGGCTGGATGGCTAGGCCGCTGACGGTAAGCCCCGCACGCGGGCGGCGTCAACCGGCCGCGGGAGACGATGCCGGCCGGTGACCGGCGAGCAAGGAGGTGCTGGCATGGGATCCGGCTCGTGGTGATCGACCCCCCGCGAGCCGACCCGGCCGCGGTGGCCGGGCTGGCCGAGCTGGGGGTGGCCACGGTGCACGAAGCGGCGGGCCGCACCGGGCTGCTGGGCACACGGCTGCGGCCGGTCTGGCCGGGTGCCCGGATCGCGGGGACCGCGGTGACCGTGCTGTGCGGCCCGGCTGACAACCTCATGCTGCACGTAGCCGTGGAGCAGGCCCGGCCCGGTGACGTCCTGGTGGTCACGACCACGTCACCGTCCAGCCACGGCTTCGCGGGCGAGCTGATCACCACGTCGCTGGCCGCCCGCCGGGTACGCGGCCTGGTGACCACCACCGGGGTCAGGGACACGGCCGAGATCACCCGCGCCCGGTTCCCGGTGTGGTCGCAGTCGGTCAGCGCGCAGGGCACGCTGAAGGCCGCCGCGGGCGCGGTGAACATGCCGATTCGCATTGCCGGCGTCACGGTGGCGCCCGGTGACGTGATCGTCGCCGACGACGACGGCGTGGCCTGCGTGCCCCGGCTGGCCGCCGCGCGGGTGGCGGCGGACGGACGGCGGCGGGCGCGCGGCGAGGACGAGGCCCGGCAGGCCTTCGCGCGCGGCGAGCTCAGCCTGGACTGGTACGGCCTGCGGGCCGAGGTCGAGCGGCTCGGCGTCCGCTACCTGCGGGCCGGCCAGCCTGCGGGCTAGGCGTCGTCGGGGGCCGCGGCGGTGAGCTGCTCCACCGCGTCACGCTGACGCCGCGCGGCCCGGGTCATGAAGTCGCAGATGGCCGTCAGCTCGCTATCGGTACAGCTGCCTTACAGCTCTTCCAGCGACTCTTCTAGCGACGGCACCCACGTGGCGAACAGCGCCGCGGTCTCGGCGTCGATGCGCCCGGCGGCCGGCGACGGCCGGCCATGCCGTCCCGCGGGCGGGCGAAACTGCGATGATGACCGCATGCGGGATGATTCACCGCCGCCCGAGACCCGGCGGGACCGGCTGTGGGCGGCCGCCGAGGCCAGGAACATCCCGCTGCGGGCCATCCTGGTCACCGTCGCGGTGGTGGCCGCGACCTACGTGGCCGGCAAGCTGGTCTACCGGCTGCGGGACGTCATCCTGCTCATGGTCGTCGCGGGATTCATCGCCCTGATCCTCAATCCGCTGGTGCTGGCCGTGCAGCGGCTGGGGCGTCCGGCGGCGCGGGCTGGCCGTGACCGTGGTGACGGTGTGGGCGCCTGCTGGTCTTCGCCGGCCTGGCGGTCGCGTTCGGCTACCCGCTGGTGAACGGGATCACCCACCTGGCCCAGCGACCTGCCGTCGTACGTGAGCAAGGCGCAGCACGGCCAGGGCTGGATCGGGCACCTGGCTGCGCAAGTACCACGTCGAGACGTGGGTCAAGAACAACGCGCCCAAGATGGTGGACTTCGGCAAGGGCCTGGCGAAACCCGCCCTGACCCTGGGCAAGGGAGCCCTCTCGCTGGTCATCGCGCTGCTGACCATCTTCGTGCTGGTGCTGCTCCTGCTGGTCGAGGGCCCGAAGATGCGAACGGTCCTGCTGGGGATGATGTCACCCGGCGCGGGCGGAGCGCTATTCCCGGGCCGCGCACGAGGTCAACCGCTCGGTCACCGGGTACATGCTCGGCAACGTCCTGACGTCGATCATCGCCGGGCTGGTCGTGTTCGTGACCCTGCTGATCGTGGGCGTCCCGTTCCCGTTCCTGTGGGCGCTGTGGGTGGCGCTGGTGGACTTCCTGCCCATGATCGGCGGCGCGCTGGCCGGCATTCCCACCGTCTTGTTCGCGCTCGGCCACTCCCTGACCGCGGGCATCGTCACGCTGGTGGTATTCCTCGTCTACACCCAGTTCGAGAACCACGTGCTGAACCCGGTCGTGATGAGCCGGACGGTGCGGGTCAACCCGCTGCTGGTGCTGCTGTCCATCTTGGTGGGGGCGTCCATCGGCAGCTGGATCGGCGGAGTCTTCGGCGCCTTCGTGGCCGCCCTGCTGGCCATCCCCGCGGCCGGCGCCGTCCAGGTGATCGTCCGCGAGGTCTGGCAGCACACGGCGCCGGAGCACGTGGACGAAGCCGCGAGCACCGATAAGCAGCCAGCCCGGCGCTCACCGTAGCCCCGCGCCAGGCGCCCCCGTCACCCGGCCGCGGGTACCCCCGGCCGAGATAACTTGCGCTGGCCAGACCGCTAGTCTCTGGGCGGCAGCTGCTGCAGGGCCCAGGGCGGCAGCTGCTGCAGGGCCCAGGTGTTGCCGTCCGGGTCGTTGAAGGTGACGAACGACCCCCAGGGCTGCACGTCGATCTCGCTGGCCTGCACGCCGCGGCTGAGGAGATCCTGCCGCGCCGCCGCAACGTCGGCCACGACGACCTGGACCCCCTTCTGCGAGCCCGGCGGCATCTGCGTGATGCCGGTGCCGAGCACGACGGAGCAGGCCGAGCCGGGCGGGGTGAGCTGCACGAACCGCAGCTGGTCACTGACCTGGTGATCGTGGTCGGCGTGGAACCCGACCTGGTCCACGTAGAAGGCCTTGGCCCGGTCGACGTCGGTCACGGGAATGGCCACAAGCTCGATCTTCCAGTCCATGACCCGGAGTGTAGAGGCACGGCCCGACAATCCCGGCGCCCGAGGCGCCCGATCGCGGCCGGGTAGCTGGTCCGGCCGCGGCCGGGTCGCTGGGTGGGCCGGCGGCGGCGGGGTGCTCGTGGCCCGCGGGCCGACCCCGGTAGCGTTCGGCGGACAACGAGCGTTCGGCGGACAACGAGCGTTCGGCGGACAACGAGCGTTCGGCGGACAACGAGCGTTCGGCGGACAACGAGCGTTCGGCGGACAATCGAGGGTGATGACGGAATCCGCGGCTCGTCCGGCTGACCCGGACCTGGTGCGCGAGGCGCTGGCCGGCGCGGCCTGGGCGGGACCGTACTTCGCGCTCAGCGTCGGGGACGACGGGCGTCGGTGGCGGCAGGCCGCGGCGCTGTACGCCGACGGGCTGGGCGGCCTGATCGCGAGCACCGGCGCCCGGCTGGGGGTGACGGAGGCCCGGGTGGCGGCCTCGACCGTCCAGCTGGGCTATGCCGCCCGGCTGTGGTCCCCGGTGGCCGGCTGCGCGCTGCAGCATGGCATCGTGCCGGACCTGGCCGGGCTGCGCACCGGAGCGGCTGAGCCGATGCGGCTGAACCTGCCGGAGCCGCGCGGCTGGCAACCCGGTGACCAGGCGGAGCTGGCCGCGCTGGCGTACCGGACGGTGGTGACCGGTCACCTGGAGCCGCTGGCCGCCAGCCTGCCGGTGAAGATGGCCGCGGGCCTGCTGCGCGGCAATTCGGCCGCCGCGATGACCGCGGCGCTGCGGGTGCTCGCCTGTGCCCGTCCCGGCCTCGGCCGGCCGGCGAGCTGGCCCGGCGGCTGCTGGCCACCGGGCTACTGCGCGGGACGGGCGAGCTGACCGGGCCCGGCCTGGACTTCACCCGCCGGTCCTGCTGCCTGTTCTACCGCGTGCCCGGCGGCGGGCTGTGCTCGGACTGCCCACTGCCCGGCCGCCCCGCCCCGAGCGGGCCGGGCTAGCGCCGCACGCTCCGCGATCGGCCGGCCGTGTAGAAATATGTTCGCTCATGTTCGATCGCGGAAGTAGGGACGGAGGCGGTGCGGGCCCGAGCCGCCGAAACGGTTCGAGTCGGCCACCACGGCCAGCCGCCCGCCGTCCACGAGGATCACTCCGACCGGGGCTGATCCCACGCCGATGTCGGCTACCCCGGGCCCGGGAGGAGGAGCCGAGCCGGGACGCCGCCATGCCGACCAGCGCGTCGCTGCCCCGGGCCGTCACCCACGCCCCTGGACCGCGGCCGAGTTCTCCAGCGAGGTGAACGCGAACCGCACCCGCGGGGGCTCGATTCTCATGATCATCTTCGGCTTTTCACACGATACGACCAGGATGGCCTGATTCGCGGCAGCTCTGCCGGTCGTAGCGTGGGCCAGGCGGGCCGCGGCGGCCCGGTGGCAGGCATGGGGAAAGGGGTCAGGCCGTGACCACACCGATACTGCTGCGCGGTGGCCTGGTCGCCGACGGGATCGGCCGGACGACCAGGCCCGCCGACCTGCTGACCGACGGCCGGTCAGTCGTCTCGGTCGAGGACCGGGAGGCGCCGGCCGATGTCCGCGGCGCGGCCCCGGGCCCGCCCCCGGACGGCTGCGAAGTGATCGACCTGGCCCCGGGCAGCGTGATCTGCCCGGGCTTCATCGACGCGCACGCGCACGCCGAGGGGCCGCTGCTGGCCACCGGGCGGGTGGACGGCGCGCTCGCCCAGGGAGTGACCACCCTTGTCGTCGGCCAGGACGGGGAATCGTGGATCGGCGCCACCGCGGACACGGCGCGGTACCTCAACCAGTACTTCGCCCCGGTCAACGGCGCTCTCGAGCCGGCCCGTGACCTCAGCCTGGCCGCATACCGGGACGCGGTCGCCGGGAGGCTGGCGCAGAACGTCGCCGTCCTGGCCTCGCAGGGCACGATCCGGCACAACGTCGCCGCGCTGCGGCCGGGCGCGCTCGGGCCCGGGGAGCGGACGGCGGCCCGGCGGCAGGTGGAAGAGGCACTCGCGGAAGGGGCGGTGGGACTGTCCAGCGGCCTGGACTACCTGCCGAGCCGGTTCGGCGACATCGACGAGATCGCCGACATGGCCCGGCCGCTGGCCGCGGCGGGGCGCCCGTACGTGTCGCACCTGCGGGGTTACGGCCCGGACGTCCGGCGGGCCTGGACGAGCTGGCCGCCGTCGGGCGCGGCGCAGCCGTCCGGGTGCACGCCAGTCACCTGTGGGGCAGGCCAGCCGACATCGCGGCGGCCTTCGGATCGGCGGAGGCCGCTGGCGTCGGCGTCACCTTCGACATGTATCCCCATCGCCGGTCCAGCACGATCCTGGCCATGCTGCTGCTCCCGCCCGAGCTGCAGGCGGGCGGCCCGGCGCAGACGCTCGCCGCGCTGGCCGATCCGGGGCAGCGCGCGGCGCTGCTGGCCGGGGAGAAGTTCACCGACGACTTCCTGCAGAACGTCTACCTGGGCTGCCTGCCCGCCGGCGTCGGGCAGTTCGCCGGGCTGCCGGTCACCGAGGCGGCCCGGCGCGGCGCCGCCGGCCGGCGAGTGGGTTCTCGACCTGCTGGCCAGCGCGGGCCTGAACGTGGGCGGCCATCTCTACCGGCCTGCGCTGACCGAGGACGACCTGGCCTGGCTCGTCACAGACGGCCGGCACTGCGCCGGGTCGGACGGCATCTATCAGGGCCAGCATCCGCATCCTCGCGGGTACAGCACGTTCGCCCTGCTCTTCGGGCGGTACCTGGCGCAGCACGGGGCGGACGCTGGGTACCAGCAGATGGCACGCCACCTCGCGGTGAACGCGGCGGACGCCTTCGGGCTGAGCGACCGTGGCCGGCTCGCCCCGGGCCAGGCCGCGGACATCTGCGTCATCGGGCCCGGCGGGCTGACCGCGCAGGCCAGCTACGAGCACCCGCGACGGCCAGCCACCGGGGTGAGCCTGGTGATCGTGAACGGCGTCGTTACCTGGCGCGAGGGCCGGCCGGGGACCGTTCCCCCGGCCGAGTGGTCAGTTAGCGCGGGCCCGGTCGTGCCCCGCGGCAATTCCCGGGCCGCGGGGCACGGCCGGGCCGCGCCGCCGCGCCGCCGTAAGAGTCCGCGCCGTGGATCTGTTCGCGCCGCGGATCGGTTCGCGCCGCGGATCGGTTCGCGCCGCGGATCGGTTCGCGCCGCGGATCGGTTCGCGCCGCGAATCGGTTCGCGCCGCGGATCGGTTCGCGCCGTTGGAAGGGATCGGCCCAGCGGCGCGTTGGCCCAAGCATGCAGGTGGAAATCTGGTCCGATGTCGTCTGCCCGTGGTGCTACCTGGGCAAGAGGCGCTTTGAACGGGCCCTGGAGTCATTCGATCACCGCGACGAGGTCACGGTGGTCTCCGGTCGTCGAGCTGGATCCGTCCGCGCCCCGGCAGGGGACCGCGCCGACGGTCGAGCTGCTGGCCAGCAAGTACGGGATGACCGCGGCACAGGCCGACGACGCCCAGCGGCAGATGGAGCAGCGCGCAGCGCAGGACGGGCTGGAGTTCCGGATGGGGGGACTGCGCAGCGGCAACACCCGCGACGCGCACCGGCTGCTGCAGCTGGCCAAGGACCATGGCCTGCAGGCCGAGCTGGCCGAGCGGCTGCACCGCGCCTACTTCACCGAGCAGGCATCGATTTTCGATCACGCCTCGCTGACCGGGCTGGCCGTCGAGGCCGGTCTGGACCGCGACGACGTGACCCGGGTGCTCGCCAGCAAGGAGTACGGCGACGCGGTGGACACCGATGAGGCGATGGCACGGGCGCTGGGCACGAACGGCGTGCCGCTGTTCGTCATCGACCGCCGCTACGGCATCTCCGGCGCACAGTCCCCCGAGGTCATCGCGGAGGTGCTGGACCGGGCCTGGGCCGAGGCCGGGACGGCATGACCCCGGCCTGAACCGGGGTTACGTCCCTGACCGCCGGGGCCGGGACGGCCGCGGCGGCAGCGGGCCGCCGGTCAGGAGGGGGGCCGGATGTCCCCGGACGGCGCGATGCGCGCCGCGGTCCGGCCGAAGTCGTCTCTGGACAGCTGGGCGACGAACGGCACGGCCCCGCCGCCCGGCACCGGCAGGCCCGGCCCGGTGAACTGGATGGGGTAGATGCGGGCGTGCTCGAACCGCCCGGCCGACGACAGCGTCACATGCAGGATGACGCTCAGAATCCAGGTCCCCGTCGGTGGCGAAATCGTTATAGCCGGCGAAGTTCCCGAGGCTGTAGGCGATCAGGTGGCCGTGGTAGAACTGCATACCGCGCACCACGTGCGGGCCGCTCGCGATCACCAGGCTGGCGCCGGCGTCGATCGCCATGTGAGCGAACGCCTCCGGATTGCCCCGGTCCTCGCCGAGGTAGTGCTCCTCGTGGCCGGTCACCTGGTCGGCGTCGGAGCCCTCGGCGCCGGCGTGCATGTAGACCACGACGATGCTGGCTTCCCTGACGGCGCGCTCGATCAGCGACCGGGCCGCGGGCAGGTCGAGGAGGCTGGCGTCGTAGTCATAGGGCGCGAAAGCCACGAACGCCACCGTGACTCCCCTGGCCCGGACGGTGGTGATCTCGCCGGGCAGCCCGGTCTGGGCCAGGCCGGCCGCGTGGATCGTCCGCACGGTCTGGGCCTGCCCGGCCGCACCGAAGTCGAACGAGTGGTTGTTGGCGTCGTTGAGGACGGTGAACCCGGCGTCCTTGAGGTACCGAACGTACCCCGGCGGGATCCGGAAGGCGAAGCAGTTGCCGCCCGAACCGCCCGGCCCGCACTTGCTGGCGGTCGCCGTGGTCAGCGTGCCTTCCAGGTTGCCGAAGACGATCTGGGCGTCGGAGTCGAGGGTCCGCTTGACCGGGTCGAAGTAGGTCGCGGGATCGGGGGGCAGATCCGGCGTGTCCCCGAGCATCGTGTCGCCGACGGCGGCGATGGTCACGCGGGCCGCGGCGGCCGGGCTCGGCGTGCCCGTCGCGGCCGGGCTGGCCGGGCTGGCCGGGGCGGATCCGGTGGCCGTGCTGCCGGCCGGGTCAGGAGAGGCGGCCGCCGAGCAGGCCGACAGGCCGAGCGCGGCCGCCAGGCCGATCAGGGCGGCGACCTCGCGGCCGGATAAGGTAACTCTGCGTCGCACGAGATTCAGCCCATCGTGACGGTCGTCCCCGGGGACACTCGGTACCGCGGGCGCAGGCCCGCGGCGGCGATCAGGCGCCCCCGCGGCCCGCCGGTCCCGGGCCTGGACACCGTCCCGGGTGCCGCGACGTCGCCGGCCGCGCCCATTCGGGAGGGTAGCGCGCCGGCTAGTCGTTCCGGGGCAGACCCGCCGCTTTCGCCAGGCGTGATCGCGCGGTGCCGTCCGGACCCGGCCCGGCGGCGCGGTCGAGAGCCGCGTCCGGTCTCTTCTCCCAGCTAAGCAACTCTATGGTGCCGTTGAACCAGTGGCCGCGCGGGCACCGGATCCGCGCGCTCTCCAGCTGGCCGCCGGACGAGCTGACCCGGTACCGGTCTTTCACCTCCGCGGGCAGCCCGCACCTGGCCGCGCCATGGTCATCCATGTACGCCGGGCAGTCCAGGAACATCAGATGGGACTCCATCACACCGACCCCGTTCTCGGTCTTGTGATTGCAGAGCGCGGCCGGCCGCCGCTGATACACCCCGGAGGCATATCCGCGCGCCCGGCCAGGGGGCGGCCGACTCCGCACGCCCGGTCAGGAGGGCGGCCGGCCCCGCGCGACGTAGGCTGCGAGGGAGGGAAGGAGCCCGTCATGGGGTTCGAGCATGTTCTGGTCGAGCGGTCCGGCGAGTTCGTCACGATCACGATGGACCGGCCGCAGCGGCGCAACGCCCTGTCGCTGGAGCACATGCGCGAGCTGATCGCGGCGTTCGCGGAGGCGGGCGGCAGTGAAGCGCTGGGCATCGTGCTGGCCGGCAACGGCCCGGTGTTCAGCGCCGGGCACGACTTCGCCGACGTCGCCGAGGCCGACCTGCCGGCCGTCCGCTCGCTGCTGCGGACCTGCACCGAGCTGATGACCTTGATGCAGCAGGTGCCCCAGCCGGTGGTGGCCAGGGTGCACGGCCTGGCCACGGCGGCCGGCTGCCAGCTGGTCGCCTCCGCCGACCTGGCCGTGGCTAGCGAGGACGCCGGATTCGCCGCCCCCGGCGGCAAGGGCGGCTGGTTCTGCCACACCCCGATGGTGGCGATCGCCCGCAACGTCGGGCGCAAGCGGGCCGCTGAGATGGCCCTGTCAGGCGACGTCATCGACGCCCCGACGGCGCTGGACTGGGGGCTGGTCAACCGGGTGGTGCCGGCCAGCCAGCTCGACTCCGCGGTCGCAGGACCTGCTCGAGCGGGTCACCCGGGGCTCCGCGGAAAGCAAGGGCATCGGCAAGCAGGCGCTCTACGCCCAGATCGACCTCGATCAGCCGAAGGCCTACGCCTACGCGGTCGAGGTGATGGCCGCCACCAGCCAGCTGCCGGACGCCCGCGAGGGGATGCACGCCTTCCTCGGCAAGCGCAAGCCGCAGTGGCGCCGCGGGCGCCTGTAAGCCGCGGGTGCTGGGCAGCCGGCCGCGGCGGGGCCAGCGCCCGTGAGCGCTGGCCGGGCCTGCCGCCGGCCATGATCGATGTACCGTTGCCGACCTCATAGCGTCGGCGATGTGCCATCGACAACCCCGGGGCCGGGTGGCCGCGGGAGCGCACGCAGACGGAAGGCGCGCGCAGACGGCGGCCAGGCGCGCGAACGTCGGCGATGTGCCATCGACAACCCCGGGGCCGGGTGGCCGCGGGAGCGCACGCAGACGGAAGCGCGCAGACGGCGGCCAGGCGCGCGAACGGCGGCTGCGTCGGGTGACGTGGCCACCGTCTGCGGTTACAGCGGCCTGGCTCAGGCGGCGATCGC
Source organism: uncultured Actinomycetes bacterium (assembly GCA_963795575.1). Taxonomy (GTDB): domain Bacteria; phylum Actinomycetota; class Actinomycetes; order Streptosporangiales; family Streptosporangiaceae; genus PALSA-505. The sequence goes on from CAWCII010000024.1 coordinate 71,142, forward strand.
CGGCTGCGACTCCGGCCGGGAGGCTGCGGGCTCGAGGGCGAACTCGAGGACCTCCCGGACGTCGCTAACCGGGTGAACCTCGAGTTGCTCGCGCACGGTCTCGGGCACATCGTCCAGGTCGGGCTCGTTCCGCTTCGGGATCAGCACGGTGGTGATCCCGGCCCGGTGAGCGGCGAGCAGCTTCTGCTTCACCCCGCCGATCGGCAGTACCCGGCCGGTCAGCGACACCTCGCCGGTCATCGCCACGTCGCTGCGCACCAAGCGGCCGGACAGGAGGGAGGCCAGGGCGGTGGTCATCGTCACCCCGGCGCTCGGCCCGTCCTTGGGCACCGCGCCCGCCGGCACGTGCACGTGCACCCCCCGCTCCTTCAGGTCGGCGACCGGCAGTTCCAGCTCGGCGCCGTGTGACCGCAGGTAGGACAGGGCGATCTGGGCGGACTCCTTCATCACGTCGCCCAGCTGGCCGGTGAGCGTCACGCCGGTGTCTCCGGTCTCCGGGTCGGCCAGCGACGCCTCGATGAACAGCACGTCGCCGCCGGTGCCGGTGACCGCCAGCCCGGTCGCCACGCCCGGCACGGCGGTCCGCTCGGCCGACTCCGGGGTGTGCCGCGGGTGGCCCAGGTACCCGTGCAGGTCATCCGGGCCGACCGTGACCGGGAGCTCGGCCTCGCCGGCGGCCAGCCGCGCGGCGATCTTCCGCAGGATCCGGGCGATGCTCCGCTCCAGGGCGCGCACGCCCGCCTCGCGGGTGTACTCGGCGGCCAGCCGCCGCAGCGCGTCCTCGGTCACCGTCACGTCGCCGGCGTCCAGGCCGGCCCGCTCCAGCTGCCGCGGCAGCAGGTGGCCGATCGCGATGGTCACCTTCTCGTCCTCGGTGTAGCCGTCCAGCGGGATCGGCTCCATCCGGTCCATCAGCGGCTCGGGGATCGCCTCGGCCGCGTTGGCCGTCGCGATGAACAGCACGTCGGACAAGTCGAGCTCGACCTCGAGGTAGTGGTCGCGGAAGGTGTGGTTCTGCGCCGGGTCCAGCACCTCGAGCAGCGCCGCGGTGGGGTCACCGCGGTAGTCGGTGCCGAGCTTGTCCACCTCGTCCAGCAGGATGACCGGGTTCATGGAGCCCGCCTCGCGGATGGCCCGCGCGATCCGGCCCGGCAGCGCGCCGACGTAGGTACGCCGGTGACCGCGGATCTCGGCCTCGTCCCGGACGCCGCCGAGGGCCACCCGGGCGAACTTGCGGCCCATGGCCCTGGCCACCGACTCGCCCAGCGAGGTCTTGCCCACGCCCGGCGGGCCGGTCAGGGCCAGCACCGCGCCGCTGCGGCGGCCGCCGACCAGGGTCAGGCCCTTCTCCGCCCGCCGCTTGCGGACCGCCAGGTACTCGACGATCCGGTCCTTGACGTCATCGAGCCCGGCATGATCCGCGTCGAGGATCGCGCGCGCGGCGGCCATGTCATAGGCGTCGTCGGTCGTGGTGTTCCACGGGATCTCCAGGACCGTGTCCAGCCAGGTGCGGATCCAGCCTGCCTCCGGCGACTGGTCGGAGCCGCGCTCCAGCTTGGCGGCCTCCTTGAGCGCCGCCTCGGCCACCTTCCCGGGCAGGTCCGCGGCCTCGATCCGGGCCCGGTAATCCTCCTCCTCGGTGCCCGGCTGGCCGTCCAGCTCGGCCAGTTCCTTGCGGATGGCCGAGAGCTGCTGGCGGAGCAGGAACTCGCGCTGCTGCTTCTCCATGCCCTCGCGGACGTCATTCTGGATGGTCTCGGCCACGTCCAGCTCGGCGAGCGCGTCGCGGGCCCAGCCGGTCAGCTTCTCTAGCCGCTGCTCGGGGTCGATGGTCTCCAGCAGCTCGGTGCGCTGCTCAAGGGTGAAGTACGTGGCGTAGCCGGCGCTGTCGGCCAGGGCCGACGGGTCGGCGATGTTCTGCAGGATGTCGATCACCTGCCATGCGCCGCGCTTCTGCAGGATCGTCGTGGCCAGGCTCCGGTACTCGCGGGCCAGCTCCTGCGCACGAGGGCTGGCCGCAGGCTCGTCTACCACCGTGCCCTCGACCCACAGCGCTGCGCCGGGTCCCACCGTCCCGGTGCCGATCCGCACCCGGGACATGCCGCGGATCACCGCGGCGAGCTCACCGCTGGGCAGCCGTCCGGTCTGCTCGACGACGCCGAGCGTTCCCACCGGCGCGTACTTGCCGCCCAGCCGGGGCACCAGCAGCACCTGGGGCTTGGCGTCGGCCGCGCCGGGCCCCGACGCCGACAGCCGCGCCGCCTCTATGGCCGCCCGGACAGCCCCCGACATCTCGACCGGGACCACCATCGTGGGCAGCACGACGGTGTCGTCCAGCGGAAGAACCGGCAGGGACAAGTTCTCACTCATGAAGCTCACTTCCCGAAAGTTCTGCGGTTACCGGTATTAACGCGAACCGGCCGGCATTACTTCCGCCTCTTGTTCGCCGTTAGAGATCCCGCCTCCGCCAGAACGCGCGGGCGCTTGATAACGGGTACCGGCGACCCGCGAGCCCGGGGACCCAAATGCCCACGGGCGGCACGAGCCGACGTTGCTTACGCCTGCGGCGAAATAACCGCCCGGGCGCCTGCTCCTATTCCGGCCCGCTTACGCCCCGCGCCATTCCTGAGCCGGCGGACGCCCGGCTCATTGCTCCCGGGCCGCCGACGCGCCGAAGTGGCCTTGATCGATCTGACATAGCTGTGCCTCCGGCCACAGCTATGTCAGATCGACCGCGCGGCCCGGCAGAGTTCTGCGAAGGGCTGCGGCGCGTCAGGATCCGCCGGGCCCGGCCGTGTCGGGGCCCGGCCCGGACGCCGGGGAGCCAGCCCGGACGCCGGGGAGCCAGCCCGGACGCCGGGGAGCCAGCCCGGACGCCGGGGGCCCACCAACCCGGTGGTCAGCCGAACGTGGGCGCGGAGGGCGACGTCGTGTCCAGCGTGACCGGGCGGGACCGGGTGGCGTCAGGCTCCGCCGAGGCCGGCCGCAAGAACATCCACACGCAGATCGCGGCCAGCACGATGAGGAAGGCGCAGTAGATCCAGAAGGCGGGCGTGAGGCCGGAGCTGATCGTGAGCCCCGCCTGGGAAGCCTGGGCCGGCGGGATCCCGAACTGGGCCGGCGAGGTGGGTTCGCCGATCAGGACGAGCGCCGAGATCGCCTGCGCCGCCATCGGGAGGATGGCCCCAGCCAGCAGCGCAGCTCCCTGGCGGACCGGACGCCACAGGGCCGCCGCCACGACCACGGCGACGAGCGTGGCCATCACGGCGACATCTCCCGCGATCACCGGTCCCGGGTTCGCAAAGGCATTGCCCGCCGTCACGGTCTGCGACGTTCCGGCCGCCGTGTGCAGGGTGTAGCTGTCCCACGAGGGAGCGAACGCGATCGCGGTGCCGAGCCCCGCGAGGATCAAGGCCAGCAGGGCATCCACCCGGTAGCCGCGCGAGAAGGCCGGCGCGCCGGGCGGGCGGAGCGCGAGTGCCGTCACCGCGCCGGCCGTGCAGGCCAGCCAGCCGATGAGCCCGAGCACGAGGCCGGGGCCCATGAGATGCGTGCCCCCGGAGATCACCGTGCCGGCGTCGGCGAGGAAAAGGCCGAATGTGACGATGCTTATCCCGGTGCCGAGTAGCGCGCCCATCCGCACCCGGGCCCCGCCGAACAGGATGAGCAGCGCGCTCGCGGTCCAGGCGGCGAGGTAGATCACGTGCGGCACGAGCTCGGCCGGCTCCCGGGCGAGGCTCGCCCCGCCGAGGTAGGCGGGGAACAGCCCGGCTACCCCGCAGCCGACTCCGACCGCGAGCAGTACCGCCGCGATGAGCGCTCGCAGTTTCCTGCCTGCCACCCGGGCGCCGCCGGGGTGTCCGGTTCCGGCGCCGGCCGGATGACCGGCATCGCGGCCCGCGAGGTGGCGGGCATCGCCGCCTGCGGGGTGGCCAGTCCCGGCGCGGGCGGGGTGGCTACTCCCGCGATGAGCGGGATGACCGGACCCGGCGCGGGCCGGGCAACCGGCATCGCCGCAGGCGGGGTGACCGGCGCCGCGGGGGGCTGGGCGGCCGGACCAGCCGGGTGCTGGCGGACCAGCCGGGTGCGGGACGGACCAGCCGGGTGCTGGGCGGCCGTGGCCGGGGTGGTCCGGGTGCCCGGGACGATCGTGCCCGGCGTCTCGATGTCGGTGAACCGGGACCATGCGCCGGACCAGCCTTCACCGGTCAGCGGCCACCATTCGAGCGGCTGCACGGCCGGCTTCTCGACCGGCCAGATCCCGTAGAAGTCCCGTCCCCGCCCGATCTGGTAGTTCGCTCCCCGGTACCAGATGGCCACGATCTCACGCATGGTTCCGGCCCTCCTGCTCAGCATCCCGTCCCGGCTCACCTCCGGCGTGCTCCGGCCACAGTAGGGAGCCGATCTGCGTGTCGGCTGAACGGAACCTGGGGTCTTCCTTGACGCCGCAGCCGCCGCCCGGGTGATGACGACAGGAACCGTCAGCTTCTCCCCTCCTGGTGCCTCAGCCGGACGGTAACGGTACGGGCGGCGGGCGGCAGGCTCACCGGCAGGAACCGTCAGCTTCCCCCCTCCTGGTGCCTCAGCCGGACGGTAACGGTACGGGTGGCGGGCGGCAGGGTCACGGTGCCGGTTCTCTCGCTGACTACGCCGACGCTGGCGCGGGCGACGTTGCGGACGAACGCGGGCAGCTGGAACAGCACCGGCCCGGACGTCCGCTGGCCGCCCAGGGTCAGCGTGACCCGGGCGCCGCGGGTGCGGATGCTCAGCGTGATGTGCCGGCCGTCCGTGGTGGGCATGTGGGCGAGCCTGATGACCTGGCCGGTCCGCACCCACGCATCGGGCACGCCCCGGCCGACGATGAGGCTGCCGTCAGCCCGCTGGGCCGCGAGCGAGCCGAGCAGCACCATGTTGGCGTTGGCCATTCCCCAGGCGTGCGGGGAGGAGCCGTTTCCGCTTTCCGGATGGGTTCCGGTCCAGGGCGAGCCCGGATTGGGGAACTGCTGGCTCTCCCACCATGAGTACGGCCCGCTCTGCCCGTTGGAGATCATGAACTGATAACTGAGAATCCCCTGGTCGCGATGAGTCCTGCTGGCCAGGCCCCATTCTCCGTAGCCGGCGTTGTACGCGGTGCTGTAGTACTGGGTCGGATAGCCGCCGAAGGTGTTTGGGGGCAGCTTGCCGGCCAGCCGGGAGAAGCCGTAGTCGTAGGTGGCGTCGATCAGGCGGATGCCCGGGCCGGCCAGGTGCGCGCCGAACAGGTAGCCGTCCCAGGCCCAGCGCCCGAACAGGAACGGCGCGGCCCAGTTGGCGTCCTCGGCGTTGGTGCACCGGTTGGCGGAATTGGGCTCGGTCATCGAGCACGGCAGATAATGCAGGTGATAGGTCGCTATGGTCTTGTCCAGCGTCCTGTCGACGGCGCGGAGCAGGCTGGCATACTCGGCGGCGGCCCAGGAGGCCTGCGCCTTATTGCCGACCTGCTCGGCGAGCCAGCGGTAGGTGGCCAGCCCGGTCAGCGCCTCGTAATTGTCGATCGTCCAGTAGCCGTCGGCGTCGATGTCGTTGGTCTTCTCCATGATCCCGCCAGGGCCGGTCCGGTCCTTGGCGATCAGGTGGGCGGTGTCCTCGATGCTCGGCTCGGTCTTGCCGGCCGGCCCGCGGCGAGCGAAGTTCGCCTTGACGAAGCTCAGGTCACCGGTCTTCAGCAGGTAGATCGCCCACGGCCAGGGGTAGGTCCACACCCCGTCGTCGTACTGGGTCTGCGTGCCGATGACGTAGCGGGCCCGGTCGAGCAGGCCGTGAGCGCCGGTCGTGTAGCCCTGGGTGAACAGGTTCGACAAGATGCCGATGACGTCGTGGCTGAATTCGGTGTCGTAGCCGTTGGCCCCGGTCTTCAGCCTGTTGCCCGACCTGATGATCTGCGTGTAGATGAAGCCGGTCCGGTAGGCGTCGGCCAGCTGCTGGTCGGGCAGCCTGACGATTTGAGCGATCTTGCTCAGCTGGCCGTTCCAGTAGGCCCGCATGTGCGCGAAATGCTGGCCGAAGCCGCCCGCCGCGGCCAGGGCCTTCGCTGACGGCCAAGGATAGGTTCCGCCGAACCGGTTGGCGGCCACCACGTAGTCGTGATTCACCGTGCCGTGCGGCGGCACCACCGTAGGGGCGGCATGGAGCGTGATCAGCCCGGGCGATGCCTGGGGGTCGATGCTGACCGGCGCCGCGGTCGGGTTCGACACCCGCACCCGGCTGTAGATGGCCACGTAGGCGTGGCCGCCGATGGTCACCCGGTCGCCGAAGTTGGTGATCGAGATGCGGGCACCGTCCCGGCGGAAGCTGGTGACCAGGGCGGGGAGATAGCCGTCGGCGTTCGTCCAGCTGGTGGTGCTGTCGTCGTAGACGCCGTAGCCGTAGGTGGTGCCGGCCACCGGCTTGGTGGTGCCGCTGCCAGGCCCGGCCCCCCGGGTGACGAAGAAGCTGCCGCCCAGGCAGGCGACCACGCCCTGGCTGTTCCCGGTCCACCCGATGACCCCGGCATCACCGAACGTGCCGTAGATGGTCTGGTCGCCCGCCGGGCCGTTCGGCACGCACGGGTAGGGCGGCGCCGGCGCCTGCGGCGCGGAACCGCCGGCGGCTGTCCCGGCCGCGGCCGCCCCGGCGGTGCCCAGGGCTAGCGCGGCCGCCGCGACGATGACTGCGGATGACCGGACTGATCGCCAGCTGCGGCGATCCGAACCCGAAGATTTCATGGCTACCTCCGGGCCCTCATTACCCGTAGGCGCGAGGCTCTAACGCCCGGTGAGAACGGACCTGGCCAGGGCCGGCGCGGCGGTCCCTGACGGATCACCCCGCCTCCGGGCTGGCTACGATGCTGGGCTTATGAGCCTGGAGCGGCACGAGATGTGGCAGCGACTCGAGCATCATGAGATGAGGCGCCGGTCCGGCCGGGCGGCCGGGCCGCCACGGCAGCGCCCGCGGCCGGACCTGTCCTCCGGCACCGACCTGCTACCGCGGATCAGGCACATCGTCGTGCTGATGATGGAGAACCACTCCTACGACAATTATCTCGGCCTGCTGCAGGGCCGGGGCGAGGGCTTCCCGCTCGGGCCCGGCCACGAGCCCGCGGTGTCCAACCGCGGCACTGGCGGCGAGGTGGTCCGGGCCTTTCACCAGCCGTCTCCGGTGCAGCGTCGAGGGGTGCCGTCACAGAGCTGGAATGCCAGTCATCACCAATGGGGGCAAGGACGCTGCGACGGGTTCGTGACCAGCGTGCAGAACCTGCTTGCGGAGGCTAGCGACGGCGCCGTCGCGGCCGGCGGCATCACGGCCGAGGCGGCGGCCACCGGCATGGGCTACTGGTCAGGAGACGACCTGCCGTTCTATTACGGGCTGGCCCGGACGTTTCCGGTCGCCGATCACTGGTTCAGTTCGTGCCTGGGTCCCACCTTCCCCAACCGCCGGTTCCTCATCGCGGGGACCGCGCACGGCCTGATCGACGACTCTCCCTACCACCTGCTGGACTCTCCCCCGGCCGGAACCATCTTCGACATGCTGACCCGGCACGGGATCTCCTGGGCCAACTACCATCCGGTGGCCGCCGAGCAGCGCAGCTGGCGGCACTACAGCCGGCACAAGCTGAAGATGGCCCGGCGCCGGGTCCACTCCCTGAGCCGGTTCCTGCCCGCCGCGAGGCAGGACGTGGAGAAGGACATCACGTTCACGGGCGATGTCTTCCCGCTCGGCATCGGCCGGTACATGCGGCACGTCTGCGGCCTCGATCAGTTCTTCGCCGATGCCGCCGACGGCACGCTGCCGGCCTTCAGCATCGTGGACCCGGACTTCGGGAGCTACTCCGAGGAGAACCCGCAGGACATCCGGAAGGGCGAGAGCTTCGCCGCCGAGGTGATCAACCGGGTCCTGCACGGCAAGGGATGGCCGCACACCCTGCTGATCTGGGTCTATGACGAGCACGGCGGATACTACGACCACGTGCCGCCGCCGCCCGCGGTCCCGCCCGATGACGTTCCGGGACGGATCGCGATCGGGGGCCCGACCCGGCTGGAGAGATTCCTGCGGCCGGTTCTGCCCGGCCTGGTCAAGGACAAGGAGAGCCAGGTGAGCGGACCCCGCTGCTATGACCGGTACGGATTCCGGGTCCCGGCCGTGATCGTGTCCCCGTACGCGCGGCCCGGTTACGTCTGCTCCACGGTTCTCGACCACACCTCGGTGCTCAAGCTCGTGGAGGAGAAGTGGAACCTGCCCCCGCTCACCGCGCGGGATGCCGCGGCCAGCACGCCGCTGGACGCGCTGGATCTGGCCAGCGCGCCCGCCTACCTGGACCCCCCGTCCCTGCCCGAGCCCGCCCTGGCGTGGGGCACCTGGTAGCCGGGCGGCAAGACCAGCGCCCAGCGGTCCCCGGTCCCGGCCATCAGGGCGTGACTAGTGGCCGCCCGACTGCTCGAAGACCAGCTGGGCGCGGCGCATCCAGTCCTCCTTGCCGCGGACCCGCAGGTAGATCAGGATGAGCACGGTGATCGCGAGGACGGCGATGAAGACCATCAGGCCGTAGAAGACGGGTCCGGTGCTGGTGAACGGCGAGAAGTAGGACTTCCAGACGACCACGACACCCGCTGCCGAGGCCACCGCCGGGACGACCAGGTGCAGCAGCGGGTTGAACTCGCTGCGGGCCTCGGTGAGGTAGTACTTCACCACGCCGATGTTGCACAGGATGTACATCAGCACCAGGCCGATCGTGATCGCGTTCGCCCAGGAGAAGAACACGTTCGGCGGCCCCGAAGATCAGCACGAAGATGAACGCGAGGGCCTGCACGCCGACCTGGAGGTGGATCGCGTTGGCCGGCGTCTTCCGCTTCGGGTTGACCTTCCCCAGCGCGCCGGGCAGCACCCCGGAACGGCCCATCGCGTACCAGGTGCGGGTACCGCCGTTGAAGCACGCGATGGACAGGGCTATCGCCGAGTTCAGCAGCGCGAACAGCAGCAGCACCCAGGCGCCGCCCCACACTCGCTGCGCCATGATCGCCACCGGGAACGGCGCGTTGGGGTTGGCTGTGGCGGCGACCCGGTCCACGCCGGTGCCGACCAGGTATCCCCAGGTGACGAACACGAAGTAGACCATCAGCACGCACACGGATCCGACCAGCCCGATGGGCACGTACCGCTTGGGGTTCTTGCTCTCCTCCGCCATCGGGCCGGTAGATTCCCACCCGCTGAAGGCGAAGATGGAGAACACCACCCCCAGGAACAGGTTCCCGGCCAAGCCGAAGTGAGCGGGGTTCAGCGGGGCCCAGCTGAAACCGCCCTTTCCGGGCGAGGCCAGCCCGGTGAACGCGAGCGCCACCATGATCACGATCTCGATCGACCCGGTGATGATCAGCGCCTTCTCCGAGATCGTGATCCCCAGGTAGGCGAAGAAGATCACGATCGCCAGGCCGGCGAGCACCCAGATCCACCACTGGATGTCCACGCCGTACTCGGCCTGGATCGACGGCTCGAGAACCGTCTTGGACAGGTAGCACAGGGTGAGCGCGGCCACCGGCGGCAGCCAGACCGAGAACAGCACCCCCGCGAAGAAGCCCGCCCGCGGGTGGAGGGCCCGGGCGATCCAGGTGTACCAGCCGCCCGCCGACGGGAGCACCTTCGCCAGCTGCGCCGCCGACAGCGCCTGCAGGGCCAGCAGGATCCCGCCGAACAGGAACGCCCACGGCGTGACGATCCCGGCGAACCCCACGATGAAGACGAACGACGCCAGGATCGCGAACGACGGCCCGATGGTGGCGATCCCCTGCATGAGGATTCCGGGAAGCCCGACCGCGTTTTCCCGCAGGTCAGTCCGGACGCTGCCCTTGCTCGACTGACTCGACTGACCGGCTTCGACTGCCACGGTGAGTCTCCTTCCCGTTACCGGCCGGGAGCAGGATCCCGCCTCTGCGAGCATTCGCTCACGATCTGACCATCCGCTCCATATGGGGAGTATCGACCCGCCGGGCCGGTCTTGCAAGAGCCCGGGGCCGGTTCCGCCCGGCCCGGCTCAGGCCGTCATCGCCAGTGCCGCCAGGCCGTGGTGCCCGGGGCCGCGCGGGATGATCGGCCAGATGTCCGCGACGACGTCGTCGCGGACCACGTGATACGCGTCGTACCAGTTCACAGTGCTCGGCGAGTACCCGGGCACGAGCGCCACGGAATCGCCGACCGCCAGCCGCGAGCCGTCCGGGGCGGAGAAGATACCGTGCTCCTCGTCGAACCGGAACACCTGGTGGTCGTGGCCCACGATCGTCACGTCGGCGGGGTCGGCGAGCGACTTGGCGCCGGCGTCGACGATGACCTTGCCGCTCTGCCGGCTGATGACGGTGGCCTGGATGGTGAGCGAGTGCTCGAAGCCCGGCACCATCCGGCCGTGGAAGTTGTCCATGACGACGTAGGTGCCGGCCTGGATCTCGGTGATTCCCGGGAAGGCCGCCGTCCATTGCCAGGTGGCAATGCCGCCGGCCGAGCGGATGGGGCACGGAATGCCGTTGTCCTCGAGCAGGTCCGCTACGCCGGTGAAGAACGTCATCGCCTCGCGCTGCCGCTCATGGCGCAGTTCATTGTCGAAGGTCAGCGAGCAGTGCCCCTCGTAGCCGGTGATTCCCTCGAAGCGCAGCCCGGGAAGCTCCATCACCTGCCGGGCCAGCGTCAGCGTTCCTCCGGGGTGTCGGCACCGCAGCGGTCCATGCCGGTGTCCACCTCGACCAGGATCCCCAGCGTGGAGGAGGCCGCCGTGGCCGCGGCCGAGTGCGCCGCCGCATTCGGCGCCTCGTCCACCGCGACGAGGATCCGGTGATCGCGGGCCAGCTCGGCCAGCAGCCGGATCTTGGCCGGGTGCGAGACGGTGTTGACCACGAACAGGTCGTCCATCCCGGCGTGCGCGAGCACGGCCGCCTCCCACACGGTGGCCATCGACAGGCCCCCCGCGCCCGCCTGCACCTGGCGGCGGGCCAGGTCCGGGCTCTTGTGGGTCTTGTAGTGCGGCCGGATCGCGGCCGAGCCGATCCGGCGCAGCTCGCCGGCCATCCGGTCGATGTTGCGCTGGGCGGCGTCCACGTCCAGCACCAGGGCCGGGGTCACCAGGTCTTCGCGCCGCTGGCCGACGGCACTGCCGTACTGGCTCATGACGCGCTGGCGGGCCTCGCCCAGCAGTGGCACGGTATCGGGCATCGGGTACCTCCTCATCGTGAGCCGGGCGGCTCGTCGTGACCGGGCGGCTCGTCGTGACCGGGCGGCTCGTCGTGACCGGGCGGCGGCGGTCATCGCGCCCGGCCCGGGCCGCCGGCGACCGCAGGCCGGACCGGGCGCCGCCCTGACCGGGCGCCGCCCTGACCGCCATGACCGCCTCCCCGGCGCCGTTCGGAATCGGCTGTCTCAGAAGATCGCGATCGGGTTCCACGGCGAGCCGGTCGCGCCCGGCAGCCGCAGCGGCAGGCCGACCACCATGAACTCCAGCCGTCCCTCCTCGGCGCAGGCCGCGGCCACGTCCTCCAGCTGCAGGCTGTCGGAGGCGAACATGCCCATGGCGGTGACCTGGAGCGGGTGGATCGGGTACCGGATGCCCTCGACGTTGCTGGGGACGGTCTCCCCGTCGCCGTCGGGCAGGAAGGCGGCGATCCGGCGCTCGTGCATCCACGGGATCGTGTCTACGTGCAGGCCGGCCTTGCCCTCGCCGGCCGGCGGGTAGTCGTTGCTCCACGCGCCGAGCTCGACCCGGCGCCGGTGGTGGCCGGTGCGGAAGACGAGGATGTCCCCCTCGCCGAGCCGGACGCCCTGCGCCTGCTCGACCGCCTCGAGCTCGGCCCGGGTCACGGCCTCGCCCGGCTCCAGCCACCTGACGCCGCGGAACCGCGGCACGTCCAGCAGCACGCCCCGGCCGACGAGCCCCTCACTGTAGGCTGTCACGTCCAGCGCGGTGGCGCCCTTCGACGTCACGACCTGCTGGGCCGGGCGGCCGTTGTAGACCAGGCCCTGGTAGGCGATGTGGCAGAGCGCGTCCATGTGGGTGTGGCAGTCGCCGTGGAAGGCCAGGCCGACGAAGTCGGTGGCGAAGCTCAGCGAGTTGCCCATGTCGATGTCGTGACCCTGCACCATGTGGTGGACGACCGGGCTCGGGTTGTCCGGGCCGGCGGTCGTGTTCATCGGGATCGTCATCGTCGCGCGCCGCCCGGACCGGACCAGCGCGGCCGCGGCCCGCACGGTGTCCGGGGTGACGTAATTGAGCGTGCCGAGCTCGTCGTCGCGGCCCCAGCGGCCCCAGTTCTTGACCGACTCGTAGATCTCGCCGAACTCCCGCAGCGTCACCGGTGCGGGCCGGGTCAGTGTCGTCATCGCCTTCTCACCTCGTGCGCAGGAACCGGTCGTAGGCCGCCTGCGGTTTCGGACTCGTGCACGATCGCGCCGACCGCGCGGATCATCGCGACCGGATCGTCGCTCTGGAAGATGTTCCGGCCCATGTCCACCCCGGCCGCCCCCTCCTGCACGGCGCGGTAGGCCATGGTGAGCGCGTCGAGTTCGGGCAGCTTCTTCCCGCCCGCCATGACCAGCGGCACCGGGCAGGCGGCGGTCACCGTGTCGAAGTCCTCGGCGCAGTAGTAGGTCTTGACCACGTGCGCGCCGAGCTCGGCGCAGATCCGGGTGGCCAGCCGGAGGTAGCGGGCGTCGCGGGCGAGGTCCGTGCCGACGGCGGTGACCGCGAGCACCGGGATCCCGTAACGCTGGCTCTCGTCCACCAGCCGGGTCATGTTGTGCACCGACTGCGTCTCGAACTCGCCCCGATGAACACCTGGACCGCGACCGCCGCGGCGTTGATCCGGGCGGCGTCCTCCATGCTGACCGCGATCTGCTCGTCGGACAGCTCGCGCAGCACGCTCGGGCCGCCGCTGGCGCGCAGCACGATCGGCGTCCCCGCCGCCGGCGGGATCGTGGACCGGACGATGCCGCGGGTGGTCATCAGCGCGTCGGCGTAGCCCAGCAGCGGGACGATCGACAGGTCCACCCGCTCGAGCCCGGTGGTCGGGCCCTGGAAGTAGCCGTGGTCGATGGCCAGCATCACCGTGCGGCCGTCGGCCGGGCGGAACACCCGCGCCAGCCGGCTCTGCATGCCCCAGTCCAGCCCGGCCGATCCCTTCAGCCCGAACGGCTCGGCGCGGGGCGGCACGGATACGGGGCGAACCTGTCGCCCCCGGTGCGGTCGTCATTGTCTGCCATCGGGCTCTCTTCCGCTGGTCGGGCGGTCCCTGGTCGGGCGGGGCCGGGCGCCCGCGGCCCGCCACAGCGGGGTGAGCAGGCCGTCCTCGGAAAGGCCGAGCATCCGCGGGTAGATCTCGCCGCCAGGCGCGTACCGGCGTCGTAGGCGGCGGCCGCGGCCGGGTCGGGCTCGAAGACGGCCGCGCGCTTGCGCAGCTCGCCTTCCAGCTCGGCCAGGCTGGAGTAGAGCCCGGCACCGCGGCCAGCGCACAGGGCGGCGCCGAGCGCGCTGCTCTCGGTCACCGCAGGCACGTGACCGGCAGGCCGAGCACGTCCGCGATGATCTGCGGCCACAGCGCGCCCTTGGCCGCGCCGCCGGTGAACGTCAGCTCGGCCACCGGTGCGCCGGTCAGCTCGCCGATGATGCCGAGATGGCCGCGGACCACGTAGGCGGCCGCCTCCTCGATCGCCCGGATGCAGGCCGCGCGGCCGGATCCGGCCGGGTCGCCGACGTCGAACTGCAGGAACGACGGGCTGGCGTGCACCCAGCGGCGCGCGTTCATCAGGTTCGACAGGATCGCGAAGACCCCGTTGGAGCCGGGCGGGATGCCCGCCGCCGTCTCCTCCATCACCACGTACGGGTCCACGCCGCGGCTGCGGGCCGCCGCGATCTCGGCGGTCGCAGAACGCGTCCCGGTACCAGCGCATCGCCATCCCGCAGTAGAACCCGATGCCCTCCAGCATCCACTCGCCCGGCGTGACGTGGCACAGCGTCCGCAGCCTGACGTCCGGGTCGATGAGCGGCGTGTCCACCAGCATCGTGTTCTGCCAGAACGTGCCGGCCAGCACGGTGAACTCGCCGGCCCGCACGCCCGCGCCGAGCAGCCCGAGCTGGGTGTCGGCGCCCCCGGCGACCACCGGCGTGCCCGGCCGCAGGCCGGTCTGCGCCGGCGGCCTCCGCGGTGACCGCGCCGACCGCCGTGCCCGGGTCGGCCACCGGCGGCAGCACCCCGGCGGCAGGCCGCAGATCTCCGCGATCTCCGCCGACCAGGCCCGGCGGGCCAGGCTGAACATGCCCGAGCTCGAGCCGCACGACGGCTCGGTGACGTGGACCCTGGCCAGCCGGTAGGTGATCCAGTCGCTGAGCATGCCCAGGCTGTGAATCCGGTCGCAGAGGTCCGGCCGGTGCCGGGCCAGCCAGCGCAGCCGGGCCGGCGAGGTGATCGACACCCAGTCGCCGGCCTCGGCGAAGATCCGGCTCGGCGGCGCCTTCCGCGATCAGCTCCTCGGCCTCGCGCGCCGCCCGGCTGTCCACGTTCGGGCAGGCCCAGATCTCGGCGCCGCCGCGCGTCGTAGAGCACGATCCCCTCGCGCATGCTGGTGGCGGCGACCGCCGCGACGTCGTCCCCGGTCGCGCCGGCCAGCCGCAGCGCGTCCGGATGCAGGCCGAGATGGCCAGCCAGTTGGACTCGACGTCGAAGTCCTGGCCGCCGGGAGCGTCCGGCGGCTCACGGTGGGTCCATTCCCGCAGCAGACCGCTACCTGCTCGCCCGCCGCGGTGAACAGCAGCGCCCGGCAGCTTCCGGTGCCGGCGTCCACCGCGAGCAGGTAGGGCCCGCCCGGTCACGAGCTCCCCCGGTCATGTCGCCGCCTCCCGGCGGGCCAGGATCTCCGGGTTCACCAGGTGGTCCGGCGGCTCGCCGGCGGCCAGCCGCGGCCACCTCCGCCGCGGCCATCCCGCCCCGCGGTGCAGCGTCTGGTGGGTGGCTCCGCCGATGTGCGGGGTGATGATGACGTTCGGCAGCGCGAGCAGCGGGTGCGGTGGCCCGCCGGACGGCGTTCCACCACGTCGAGCGCCGCGCCGGCCAGGGCGCCGCTGGCCAGCGCGCGGTGCAGCGCCTCCTCGTCCACCAGCGACTCGCGTGCGGTGTTGATGAAGTACGCCCCGCGCCGCATGCAGCCGAACGCGGCGGCCCGAACAGGTGCCGGTTGTCCGCCGTGGCCCGGGCGTGCACCG
The DNA here is from genome assembly GCA_963795575.1 of uncultured Actinomycetes bacterium. GTDB lineage: Bacteria > Actinomycetota > Actinomycetes > Streptosporangiales > Streptosporangiaceae > PALSA-505. The sequence continues at coordinate 86,386 of CAWCII010000024.1, forward strand.
AGACGATGTCCGACCGGCTGAGCAGCTCGTCGAAGCCGACCATGTTCAGGGCCGCCGGGAGCATCGCCGGCCGGGACCGGGTCGTAGCCCAGCACCGTGAACCCGAGCGCGCGGCCCGGGCGGCCACCTGGAGGCCGACGTTGCCCAGGCCGACCAGGCCGAGGGTCATGCTCGACGCCTCGGCCCCGAAGAACTCCCGGCCCTCGTACACGCTGTCCGCGTGCGGTCCGCCGTTCATCAGGTACCGGGCCGAGGCGGGTACGCCGCGCAGCAGCATGCAGCGCGAACGCGATGGTCAGCTCGGCGACGGCCTCGGCGTTGCGGCCCGGTGCGTTGGCCACCGGTATGCCGCGCGCGCTGGCCGCGGCCACATCGACGTTCACCGGGCCGCCCCGGGCGCAGCAGACCAGGCGCAGCGGGGCGGCGTCCAGGACCTCGGCGCTGACCGGGGCACCGTGCACCACCAGCACCTGGTGCCCGGCCACCGCGGCGGCGACCTCGGCCGGGTCGCCCACGTACTCGCGCAGCGACCGCTCGCGACTCGGTCCGCGGCGGGGCCGCCTCGGTGCCGTCGATCTGCAGTTCGGTCACGGTCACGGCGTCGCCCAGGCGGCCAGGGCCGCGGCGAAGATGCTGGCCGGCATGTAGGAGTCGCCGGCCACCAGGACGCGCAGCGGCGGGCTGAGGTCACGGGTAGACGCGGGTCGGCTTGAGGTCGATGGCGTGTCCGCTGCCGGATTCGAGCACGAATTTGAGCATCGGCGCGGTGTCCAGGTAGTAGAACTCGATCGAGTCGCCGATCCTGCCGCTCATCAGGACGTCCGCGCCGTTGTCCCGCCAGTGCCGCTGCATCAGCTCGCTGTCGGAGTCGAGTGCTTCATGCAGGCGATGTGCTGCACGCCCTCGCCGTGGGCGTCCAGGAACTCCTGGTAGATGCTCGGGCCGCTGACCGGCTGGATCAGCTCGAAGCCGAGCCCGTCCACCGAGGCCTCCGCCCCGATCATCCGGTACTCGGCCGGCTCGCCCTTCACCCGGGTGTCGTGCAGCAGCGGCGGCTTGTAGTCGAAGACGCTCCACGGGCCCCAGCCGAGGGTCTCGGTGTAGGTCTTCAGGGCGGCCTCGATATCCCGGACCACGACGGCGATCTGGGTGATCTTCATGGGCGTAGGCGGGGTGACGATCTGGCCGCCGTTGTCGCTGGCCATGGTGTTCCTCCTCAGGGGTCACTGGTCGCCGCGGCCGGCCAGGTGCGGCCGCCGCGGGGCGTGGTGCCGCCGGTCATGGCGCCGGCCCGGACTGGCCGGGCAGCTCGGCCTCGACGCCCTCCAGCGGGATGCCCAGGGTCTGCCCGCCGTCCAGCACGATCGTCTGCCCGGTGATGTAGCCGGAATCCGGCCCGGCCAGGAAGCCGGCCACCTTCGCGACGTCGTCCGGCTCGGCGAACCGGCTGAGCGGGATTTTCTTCAGGTACTCCGGCCCGAGCACCGGATCCTCGATCACCCAGCGGGCGATCCGGGTGTTGACCACGCCGGGCGCGACCGCGTTGATCCGGATGTTGTGCCGGGCCAGGTCGAGGGCGGCCGCCCGGACGAAGGTGACCACCGCGCCCTTGCTCGCGCTGTAGCCGACCAGGTTCTCCTCGACCTGGACCGCGTTGGTGGACGCGGTCACCACCACCGTGCCGCCGCGGCCGCGCATGGCCCGGCCCGCCTCCTGGGTGCACAGGAAGACGCCGTTGACGTTCACGTCGAAGATCCGCTGCCACTGCGCGTCGGTCACGTCGAGCAGCGGGTGCACGTCCGCGATCCCGGCGTGCGCGACCATGACGTCGATATGGCCCGCGTGCTCGACACAGGCGCCCACCGCGTGCTGGACGTCGGCCCGGCGGCTGACGTCTCCGCCGACCGCGAGCGCGTTGTCCCCCAGCCCGGCAGCGGTCTGCGCGGCCAGCCCGGCGTCCATGTCCATCAGCACGACCCGGGCACCGCGCGCGACGAAGTACTCGGCGATCGCGGCGCCGATGCCCTGGGCGGCGCCGGTCACCACGACGCCGCTGCCCGCGAAGCTAGTGGTCACCGGACCTCCTCGGGACATGGCCTGGGCCGACCAGGCCAGCGCCGCGCACGGAAGGACGGCGCGCTCGTAACGCTGGTATACCCCGAGCCCGACGTCGGAGCACTTGCTCAGACAGCGGGCATCCGCTCATCCGAGTATTGTCCGCGCCGCGGCATGCCGCAAGGGCCGGGCGCGGAATCCGGCAGGCCAGGCGGCCACGGCCGGCTCCTTCCGGCGCCCGCGACCGCGGGCGGCTTCCGGCGCCCGCGACCGCGACCGGCCCGCTTCCGGCGCGCCCGATCGCGGTCAGCCCCGCCGCCGGCGCCCGTGACCGTGGCGGTCCAGCTCGAGCAGCCGGATCGCGGCGAGCTCGTTGGTGACCAGGACGTCCAGGAATCCGCCGTGCAGCGCGCCGAGGATCGCCTCGGCCTTGTGCAGGCCCGCCGGCCACGCCGACCACCTTGGGGATGTGCCGAGGTCGGACAGCTCGATGCCGATGCGCCGGTCGTGGATGGGCAGGTCCACGACGTTGCCGTCGGCGTCGAAGAACTGGCCGAGGATGTCGCCGGCCACGCCGCGCTCGCGCAGTCCCCGCACGTCGTCCCGGTTCAGGTAGCCCATGTGCACGATCGTGGCGTCCGCGGCCGGGGTGCCCACCCCGACCAGGGCGTGTTCCACGCTCACGGCCTGCTTCAGCACCTGCTGGATGGTCGGCTCGGCGCGCAGCGCGGCGGCCAGCTCCGGGGTGGACGCCATGATCGGGCTCGGGATCACGGTGGCCGAGGTGACCTCGGCCGGGTCGGTGGCTGATCTCGCCCTTGGACGGACAGGATGGTCGGCAGGTAGCCCTCCACGCCGCCGGTCAGCGTGACCATGCGGACCGGCCCGACCGCGCCGAAGCTCGTCGCGGCGATCACCCGGGACACGGTCTCGCCCCAGCCCACGCCGAGGCTGGCGCCGGGCCGCAGGTGCGTGCTCATGAACTGGGCGCCGCCCAGGCCGATGCGGGCGTTCAGCACGTGGTGGTCGGCCGGCTCCTTCTCGTGATCCGGGACGACCAGCGCCTCGGCCAGGCCGAACGTCTGGCGCAGCTTACCGCTCAGCTCGAACGCGTCCAGGTACTCGGTGTTCAGGTTGATCGACACCAGGCCGACCTTCCTGGCCCGGTCGAGCAGCCGTCCCACCGACGCCCGGGACATCGACAGCCGCCGGGCGATCTCGTCCTGGGTCAGCTCGTCCTTGTAGTAGTACCAGGCCGCCCGGAGCAGCAGTTCCTCCGAGCTCCAGCGTCCCGCGCCACCGTCCCGTTCTGCTTGCACTGTTCCCGCTTCACCTGCGCTCTTCATCCGTCACCCCCGCCTGCCCGGCCGGCCTCAAGCATGCGGTATCACCTGCCCTCCGTCCAGCGGGATCACCGCCCCGGTCAGGAACGACGACACCGGGCTGAGTAGCAGCGCGATCCAGCGCGCCACCTCGTCCGGGTCGCCGATCCGGCCGAGCGGCACCTGGCTCTTCAGCCACCGGTACGCCTCGGTGAGATCGTCGGCCCAGGTGGCGTGGATCGGCGTGTCGACGGGGCCGGGGGCTATGCCGTTGACCCGGATCCCGGAGGGGGCCAGCTCGCCGGCCAGCGACTGGGTCAGGTAGTCGAGCGCGGATTTCGTCATCCCGTACACCGACTGCCCGGTAAGCCTCAGCGTCCCGGACGATGAGCTGATGTTGACCACCGACTTGACCGGCGATTCGCGCAGCGGTGGCAGCGCCGCCTGGATGAGGAAGTACGGGCGCGCGCATGTTCGTCGCCACGTGCTCGTCGAATTCCGGTGCCTCCCACTCGGCCAGCGGGCGGTGCTGGCAGATGGCCGCATTGTTGACCAGGCCGTCGATTCTTCCGAACGCCCCCAGGGCGGCCTCGATGATGCGCGCAGTGCTGGCGGGGTCGGCGAGGTCGGCGGGCACGCAGCGGGCCAGGCCGCCCTGGCTGCTCGATCGCGTCCGCTACCTGGCCGAGCAGGGCGGCTCGCCTGCCGGTCAGCACCACTCGGGCGCCGGAGGCGGCCAGCCGCCGGGCGGCGGCCGCGCCGATGCCGCTGCCGGCCCCGGTGACGACGATCACCGAGCCGGCCAGCCCGAGGTCGACGAGTCCGCCGGAGCCCGGGGATACAGCGGTTGCCATGCGGCCTCCAGGCGTGCTGAGGGCATCCAGTCGCGGCCGGTAACCGGCGGCCGCGCTGCTGCTGACAATGACTTTCCGTCCCGCCGTGGGCAAATGTCAAGATCCTGAGCGTCCGCTCGCCGGCCACGGCTGGCGGTCCCGCCGCACAGGGCCAGCGCGGTGGTGGTTAACACCTGCGCGGGCAAGGTCACGATGATCGACACGCGCGCGCGGCGCGCGACCGCCCGGATCACCGTCGGGCGATTCCGGTCGCCGTGGCCATCCCAGGCTGACTACCGTGCGCAAAAAGCAGCGCGACGTCAGGCGCTGCGGACGCCTGGCCCGGCGGGGCGCGTTCGGAGGCCGCCGGCGCTGGACAGGGCGGGCGGATTCGGCGGGCCGCCGCACGGAGATAACACAGCTGTGCCAGTAACGGCGATGTGGTCCTGCCCGGCTGGAACTCCGCAGGGCCAGGCCCTCCGCGGCTATCCGCCAGCGCGCGGCAACGCTTGACGATGGAGCAGATGGCAGACCAGACACCATGCTGACACGTGAGGGGAGCCCGTGGGCATCGAGAGCGTCACCGCCCGCATGAAAGCGACCGCGACCCGGTTAGGACAGCAAGGCGGCTGGCGGCGGGCCAGCCGTCCGCCCGGCGACCAGCCGAGCCGGCTCCGGTCGTTCGACCCGGCTCGCATCGCCGATCTGGAGTACCGGGCGTGGGTCGGCTACTACCTGCGTCAGTGGCCTCAGGTGCTCGCGGCTTCCGTCGGCATGGTCCGCACCGGCTTCGGCCTGGACTGGTACCGGACGCTGCACGGCGCCTGGCTGGTGCTGCGCGCCAACCAGCTGTGGGCGCCGTTCCCGGACAACGACCCGGAGCGGGCGCGGGCCTGCATGCGGCGGTTCTACGCCCTGGTCAAGCTCAGCTACGGCTCCCCCGCCAGCCCGGCGCGGGCCGCGGCGCTCGAGGTCGACTGGTGGCGCGTGCACCGGGAGGGCCAGCATTCGGCGGCGCCCAGGGGCGCCGGCGACGAGCTGGTCGAGTCGCTGACCCGCCTGTACAGCTACCTGTATGGCGAGCCCGAGGAGAAGGTCAGGCCGGCGGCGGTGCACCGGGCCCGCGCGATTGACCTGTCCGACCAGTGGATCACGGAGGGCTGCCGGCCGGACAGCCCGCTGCTTCCGCTCGAGCACGCGGCGCTGGTTCGCTCCTACGCCGCGCTGCTGGCCGCCGTTCACCACTGAGCGGCGCCGCGCGCACCCGGCGGCCGGCGAGGAACCGCCGGCCAGGCTGCGCCGGCGGACCCGCCGGCCGCTGCGCGCGGCGGCTGTGCGCCCCGGTGAGCTGCCTATCCCTGCGGCTGGACGATGTTGACCAGCCACGAGACACCGAACTTGTCGGCGCACATGCCGAACTCGTCGCCCCAAGCCTGCTTCTGCATCGGCATCACGATGGTCCCCTCGGCGGACAGCTTCTCCCAGTAGCCGCGCAGGACGTCGGTGTCATCCCCGCTGAGGCTCACCGAGAAGCCGGTCATGGGGTGGTACTCCATGTCGCTGGTGACGTCGGCGGCCATGATCGTGTAGCCGGCGTCCGTGTCGAGCATCCCATGCATGATCCGTTCGGCGTCGGGCGAGTCCTTGCGGCCGAAGTCGGCGAACGTGCTGAGGCTGAGGTTGCCGCCGAACACGCTCGCGTAGAACTCCAGTGCCTGGCGTGCGTTGCCGTTGAAGTTGAGGTAAGGGTTCAGCCGAGAGGCCATGGTCTTCTCCTGCCATCACGTCTTGGTCAGCGGATCCTCGCGGGATCCGCGGCGGGATGCAGGCGAGCGTAACAGCCGGCTACGACAGCGGCCGGCGCCCGCTGTCGTAGCCCGCACCGCCGCCCGCTACAGCCGCACGGTGCCGCTGACGCAGGTGACCGTGCCGCCGCCGACCCAGATCTGGCCGTCTGTGTCACGGGAAATGTGGGCGCGGCCCCGGCGGCCCAGTGCGGTGCGCTGGCTGGCCACGTACGGCGCGGCGACCCGCCCGGTGTCGAGCAGCCACTGCGCCAGCGACGCGTTCAGGCTGCCCGTGACGGGGTCCTCGACCGCCGAGCCGATTACAGCCAGGCGTGGCAGGTACCGAGGGTGGGGTGCCCGGCGAACGGCAGCTCGCCTCCGGGCGTGAAGATCCGGACCCGGTAGTCCGCCCCGCTGGCCTGCGGCGGCAGCACGAACGTCGTCTCCGGCAGGTTCGTCCAGCGGGCGAAGAGCTGCATCTGCTCGTCGCCCAGGCCGTCGGCACCGAGCACGACAGCGACGGGATTGCCGAGGTGCGGCGTGCTGGTGAACACGTCCACCTGACGAAACTGGCGCGGCACGTCACCGAGTGTAGAGTTCCTTATGCTGTTTCCCACGGCGCTCGTCGGAAGTTACCCCCAGCCTGACTGGCTGATCGACCGGGGCCGGCTCGCGGGCCGGTTCCCGCCGCGGGTGCGGGCCCGGGAGTTGTGGCGGGTCGATCCGGCGTACCTGGAGCGAGGCGCAGCGGGATGCGACTTGCTGGCCATCCGCGCCCAGGAGCAGGCCGGCCTGGACATCGTGACCGACGGGGAGATGTGCCGGGAGAGCTACTCGAACCGGTTCGCGACCGCGCTGGACGGCGTGGACATCGACAACCCCGGCACCGCGCTCGACCGCAGCGGCCAGCCGAACCCGGTGCCCCGGGTCACCGGGCCGGTCCGGCGGCGGCATCCGGTCGAGGCGGACGACGCGAGGTTCCTGCGCGCGAACACCGGCCGCACCGTCAAGATCACCGTGCCGGGCCGTTCACCATGGCCCAGCAGGCGCAGGACGACTACTACGGCAGCACGGAAAGCCTCGCCCTGGCGTACGCCGAGGCGGTCAACGAGGAGGTCAGGGACCTGTTCGCGGCGGGCGCCGACATCGTCCAGCTGGACGAGCCCTACCTGCAGGCCCGGGCCGAGGAGGCGCGGCGTTACGGGGTCAGGGCCGTCAACCGGGCGCTGGACGGACGTTGCCGGGACGACCGCGGTGCACCTGTGCTTCGGCTACGCCGCCATCATCCACGACCGCCCGTCCGGCTACTCGTTCCTGCCCGAGCTCGCCGCCTGCTCGTGCGACCAGGTGTCGGTCGAGACCGCGCAGTCCGGCCTGGACTGCTCCGTGCTGGCCGCGCTGGACGGCAAGACCGTCATCCTGGGCGTGCTGGATTTGAACGACCCGGCGGTGGAGACACCGGAGACGGTGATGGCCCGGGTCAGGCGGGCGCTGCCCTATGTGGCGGCCGACCGGCTGGTGCTCGCGCCGGACTGCGGCATGAAGTACCTGCCGCGCGACGTCGCGTTCGGCAAGCTGAAGGCGATGACGGCGGCGGCCGCCCGGCTCCGCGCCGAACTGAGTTCCGCCGGTTCCGCGCCGAACTGGGTTCCCGATGCCGGCTCCGATTGATCCGCCGGATCCGCGGTAGATGGTGACGGGCGCCGTCCCGGGCACGGTACGCCGGAGAAAGGTATCACCATGAGGCTCAGTTGCGGGACCCGCCGCCGCGCCGGGCGGCTTCAGCCAACGGTGCTCGGAGTGAGCGCACTTGCCCTGATGACGGCTCTGGTACCGGCGTTCAGCGGGCAGGCGCACGCGCAGGCCCGGGCAGCGAACCGGCCCGGCGCAGTGGCGCCCGGCCGCCCGGGCCGCAACGCGGTGTTCGCCCCCGCCGACAAGTCGGGTTTCGGGACGGCGTACGGGACCCGGAGCAAGGTGTGGTACACGCTGCAGGACGGCCGGATGAGCGAGGTGTACTACCCCAACCTAGGCACGCCCAGCACCCGGGATCTCGAGTTCGTGGTGACCAACGGCCGCGGGCTCGTGCAGCGCGTCATCGATTCTGCTGCGATGACGACCCGGTTGCTCGGGCGCCGGAGCCTGGCCTACCAGCTGACCGATACCGACCGGCAGCGCCGCTGGCGGCTGACGACCAGCTACGTCACCGACCCGCAGCGGGCCACCGTCCTGGTCCGGCTGCGCTTCGCCTCGCTGGACGGCCGGCCGTACCGGCTGTTCGCACTGTACGAGCCCGCGCTGGGCAACAACGGCAACGACAACAGCGGGTACACCAGGCATGGCGCCCTGGTAGCCACGGGCAACGGCCTGGCCAGCGCGCTGGTTGCGAGCACCGGGTTCAGCCAGACGTCCAACGGCTACCTGGGCACCTCGGACGGGTGGACTGACCTGCGCGAGCACGGCCGGATGACCTGGCATTACGACGCCGCACCCGACGGGGACGTCATGCAGACGGCGCGATTGCCGCTGACCGGCCTGCCCGGCCGCGACACCGGCACGCTGTCGCTCGGATTCTCGGCGACGGCCGCCGGCGCTCTGATCACCGCCCGGGCCTCGCTGAGCCGGGGCTTCGGGACGGCGGCGGCCCGGTACGCGGCAGGCTGGCACGGCTACCTGGCCACGCTCCGCCGCCCCCCGGCCGCCTTGCGGGGCACGCGCCAGGAGCGGCTCTACACGGTGTCGGAGATGGTCCTGGCCGCGCTGGAAGACAAGACCTACCGGGGAGCCTTCGTCGCCTCCCCCACCATGCCATGGGCCTGGGGCACCGGCCTGGAAGTCCCGTCCGGCGCCTACCACCTGGTATGGGCCCGCGACTCCTACGAGATGGCCACGGCGCTGATCGCCGACGGGGACCGGGCCGCCGCGGTGCGCATCCTCGAGTATTTGTTCGATCGCCAGCAGCGGCCGGACGGCTCCTTCCCGGCGAACTCCACCCTGGCCGGGAAGCCGGTCTTCTCGGCCCTGGAGCTGGACGAGGTGGCCGACCCGATCATCCTGGACTACCAGCTCGGCCGGACCGGTGCCGCGGACTGGAGCCACGTGCGGCGGGCCGCCGACTTCCTGCTCGGCTACCACTTCCAGGGCCACCGGGCGCCGTGGACGCCCGAGGAACGCTGGGAGAACCAGAGCGGCTACTCCCCGGCGACGATCGCCGCGGAGATCGCGGGCCTGGTGTGCGCCGCCCATATCGCCGCCGCCAACGGCCGTGGCTCCCTCGCCCGGCGTTACCTGGCCGTGGCCGACCGGTGGCAGCTGCGGGTCGAGCCGTGGACCGTAACCACCAACGGCCCGTACTCGCCCCGGCCGTACTTCCTGCGGCTGTCGAAGAACGGCCACCCCAACGCCGCCACCACCTACTCCATCGGCGACAGCGGGCCGTCGGCCATCGACCAGCGGCGCGTCGTGGATTCCGAGTTTCCTCGAGCTGGTGCGCCTGGGCGTTGAGCCAGCCGATAACCCTGCCGTGCGCAACACCCTGGCCGTGGTGAACGCCCAGCTCGGGGTCAGGACGCCCCAGGGTCTGATGTGGCACCGCTACTCCTACGACGGCTACGGGGAGACCAAGACCGGCGGCCCGTGGGGGATCAACCCATCAAACACCTTCATTACCCGCGGCCGGCTGTGGGTGCTGCTGTCCGGCGAGCGGGGCGAGTACGACCTGCTGGCCGGCCGGCCGTCGGCGGCGCGGCGGGAGCTGGCCGCGATGGCGGGGGCGGCCACGGCGGGTTACCTGCTGCCCGAGCAGGTCTGGGACAACCAGCCGCCGGCTGGGCGGCCCGGCTTCGCGACCGGGAGCCCCACCACGTCCGCGACCCCGCTGGGCTGGACCACGGCTCAGTTCATCCGGCTGGCCTGGTCGGTCCAGGCGGGCCGTCCGGTCGAGCAGCCGGCCGCCGTGGCCTGCCGGTACAGCCGGATCTGCCGCCGCTGATCCCGCCGGACGGCCGCGGTCAGCGAGTCAGGCGGGGTGCTCGCTCCGGTCGCCGGCCCACTCGGTGTGGAAGGCGCCATCGGCGTCGACCCGGTGGTAGGTGTGCGCGCCGAAGTTGTCCCGCAGGCCCTGGATCAGCGCGGCGGGCAGCCGGTCTCGCCGCAGCGCGTCGTAGTACGCCAGGGACGAGGAAAACGCAGGCGTCGCGATGCCGGACACGGCGGCCTGGGCTACGACCTGCCGCCAGCTGCCGGTGCCGTCGCGGACCGCGTCGGCGAAGTAGGGGGCGACCAGCAGGCTCGGCAGCCCCGGGTTCTCGTCGTAGGCGGCGCGGATCCGGTCGAGGAACCGGGCGCGGATGATGCAGCCGCCGCGCCAGATGGTGGCCATCGCGCCGCGGTCGATGTCCCAGTCGTATTCGGCGCTGCCCGCGGCGATGTGGTCGAAGCCCTGGGCGTAGGCCACCACCTTGGACGCGTACAGCGCGCGGCGCACCTGCTCGGTGAAGGCGTCGCGGTCCGCGCCCGCCAGCTGTTCCGCCTTGTCACCGAAGGCGTCGCGGGCGGCCGCGCGCTGATCGGCGTGTCCGGACAGCGACCGGGCGAAGGTTGCCTCGGCGATGCCGGTGATCGGGATGCCCAGGTCGAGCGCGCTCTGCACGGTCCACCGGCCGGTGCCCTTCTGCTCGGCCTGGTCGGCCACGATGTCCACGAACGGCGCGCCGGTCCGGGCGTCGACGTGAGCCAGCACGTCCGCGGTGATCTGGATGAGGAAGGAGTCCAGGTCGCCCTCGTTCCAGGTGCGGAAGATCTCGCTGATCTGGCCGGGATCCTCGCCGAGGCCGGCCCGCAGGATGTCGTAGGCCTCGGCGATGAGCTGCATGTCGGCGTACTCGATGCCGTTGTGCACCATCTTCACGAAGTGGCCGGCTCCGTCCGGGCCGACGTGGGTGCAGCAGGGCGTCCCGTCGACCTGCGCGGCGATCGACTCGAACATCGGCCCCAGGCGCTCGTACGATTCAGCGGACCCGCCCGGCATGATGCTCGGCCCGTTGAGCGCGCCCTCCTCGCCGCCGGAGACGCCACAGCCGACGAAGTGCAGGCCCCGGCCGCGCAGCGCCGCCTCCCGTCTGCGGGTGTCGGTGAACTGCGAGTTGCCGCAATCGACGACGATGTCGCCATCCTCCAGCAGCGGCACCAGCTCGTCGATCACCGCGTCGGTGGCGGAGCCGGCCTGCACCATGATGATGACCGCCCGCGGCCGCCGCAGGCTGGCGACGAAATCGGCCATCGTCTCGCTGGGCACGAACGTGCCCTCTTCCCCGTGCTCGGCCACCAGGGCGCGGGTCCGCTCCGGCGAACGGTTGTGCAGCGCGACGGCGTGACCGTGCCGGGCCAGGTTCCGGGCGAGATTGCGTCCCATGACCGCCAGGCCGGTGACGCCGATGTCTGCGGCAGGTTGCTGTGTCATGAGCGGCTCCTCGAGTCAGGCACGCCACAAGTATCCCGCTGCGCCCCCGGCGGCCGGCATCCGCGCGCGAGCCGGCCCTGCCGGCGTTCGGGAGGATGAAGATCCAGGAAGGATCCTCCCGTCATCCCCGAACGGCTCCGCAGCCCGCCGGACGGCCAGGCCCGCGCCCTACCGGGAAACGCCCCCGGCCTGCCGGGCAGCCCCGCCCCGGCGCCGGACGCCGGGCCCGGACGGCTCCGCAGCCCCGGCCGGCCAGCCTGGCGTATCACCAGGAACGCCGCCCCGGCCTGCCGGGCAGCCCCGCCCCGGCGCCGGACGCCGGGCCCGGACGGCTCCGCAGCCCCGGCCGGCCAGCCTGGCGTATCACCAGGAACGCCGCCCCGGCCTGCCGGTCAGTCTTGCCACAGCGAGCCGAGCGCCGCGTTGACCTGCGCGGCCAGCTGGCCGATGCGGGGCAGCACCGGCTGGGGCGGCACGGCGTTGACCGTCTCGCAGGCCGCCCGGGCGGCGGGGTCGAGGAACCGGCTCAGCTGCCCGTAGCCGTGCCGGTCGTCGCCGGCCATGCGGTGGTGATGCAGGCGCAACGGCGCGTACAGGAATAGCTGGTCACGGGCCCTGGTGACGGCAACATAGAACAGCCGCCGCTCCTCGGCCAGCCCGGCCGCGGATGACAGGGCCATGTCGCTGGGCACGGCCCCGTCGACCAGGTGCGGCAGGTGCACCACGGGCCATTCCAGGCCCTTCGCCGAGTGAACCGTCGAGATGACCAGATAGTCCTCGTCCAGCCGGGGCGGACCGGCCAGGTCCGAGGCGGAGACCGGCGGGTCGAGCGCGAGCTCGGTGAGCGCGTCGTGCAGGGACGGCCTGCTCGCCGCCGCGTCGGCCAGCCGCTGCAGGTCGGCGATCCGGATGCCTGCGTCGGGATAGCGGGCGCGGAGCGGGGCCTCCAGCGCGTCCAGGATCGCCGCCGCCCGCTCCCCGGTACGGTCCAGCGCGGTGACCGCGGCCAGGCTGCCGAAGGTCGCGGCCAGGTCGTCCCGGGCCTGCCGCGGGGCGGCCTGCACGGCCTCCGGCCAGCGGCCGAACGGCCCGGGCTCCGCCGGGCGCAGGATCTCGATGACCCGCCGCGCGTGGACCGGCCCGATGCCCTCATGCAGCCGCAGCACCCGGAACCAGGCCACGTCGTCGGCAGGGTTGGCGACCACCCGGGCGGCCGAGATGAAGTCCTTGACGTGGGCCGCCTCGGTGAACCGCAGCCCGCCGTACTTCACGAACGGGATGCCGCGGGCCGCCAGCTCCACCTCCAGCACGTCGCTGTGGCGGGCGGCGCGGACCAGCACGGCCTGTTCGCGCAGCTCGGCCCCGGTCTCATGCGCCTCCAGCACCCGGGCGCAGATCTCGCGGGCCTGCGTCGCCTCGTCGTGGCAGCTCACCAGCTGCGGGGCGGTCCCGGCCCCGCGGTCGCCGGTGAGCTCGAGGTCGAGCCCGTCCGACTGCGGCCGGACCGCGTTGGCCAGCCGCAGCACCGCCTGCTTGGAGCGGTAATTCCTGGCCAGCCGGACGATGGTGAGATCTGCCGAACGCGGCGGCCAGCTGCCGCAGGTGCTCCGGGTCGGCGCCCCGGAAGGCGTATATGGCCTGGGCGTCGTCGCCGACGCAGGTCAGGCCGGCGCTGTCGGGCCGCAGCAGCCGCACGATGTCGGCCTGCACCGCGTTGACGTCCTGGTACTCGTCGACCAGCACGGCGTCGAACATGCCGCGCAGCACCGGCCCGGCTGCGGGGTCGGCCAGTGCCGCCCGCCACAGCAGCAGCAGGTCATCGAAATCGACCAGGCCGTGGCTGCGCTTGTGCTCGGTGTAGTCGCGGAACAGCTCGGATAGCTGGCCGGTGAACTCGGTGCACCAGGGGTAGTCACGGCGGGCGACCTCGGCCACGGGCCGCTGGGTGTTGACGCACCGGGTGTAGATCTCGGCGCAGGCGGCCGCCCGCGGCGCGCGGCGCGCGGTGCCCACGAGGCCGTGCTCGGCCCGCCGGGCATCCAGCAGGCCGGTCACGTCGGCCGGGTCGATGACGGTGAACTCGGGCGGCAGGGAGAACGATTCGGCGTGCTCGCGGATGATCCGGTGCGCGATCGCGTGGAAGGTACCGCCGGTGATCCGCTCATGAGCCGCCCGCGCGCGGGGCGCGGCCCGGGCCATCATGTCGTCGGCGGCGCGGCGGGTGAACGTCAGCAGCAGGATGCGGCCGGCGGGCGTGCCCTGCTCGCGCAGCCAGGCCGCGCGGGCCACCAGGGTCCGTGGTCTTCCCGGTGCCCGCTCCGGCCAGGATCAGCAGCGGCCCGCCGGCGTGCGCCGCCGCCTGCCGCTGTTGTTCGTTCAGCCCGTCCAGAGGGCTCGGCGACTCGAACATGAACACGAATGTAGCCAGGCCGGCCGACGCGGACTGACCGCCACGCTGGACATGAGGGCAGAACTCGCCGCCAGGGGGTCACGGAGGCGCCGCCCGATGTCCGCGCCAGCCTGGGCTGGAGTGCGCCGAGGCCCGGCCGGCCTGCGGCCGCACGCGGCCGGCATTCCGATCAGGACCCAGGCTTCGCATAGGCTCGAGACGTCCGCACAGTCGGTGACTCAAGGAAGGAAATACGTGGCTGGCCTGCTCATTGCCGGTTTCGCCGGAGCGATGCTCGTGCTCTACGCAGTGGATTTCATCCTCAAGGCGCGGGCAAGAGCTCGCCGGAGACGCACGATGAGTGACCGGCTGGCCGCCGCGGCCGTCCGGGCCGAGGAGCAGCAGGAGCGACGCCGGGCTGCGGTCCACGCCAGCGGGGCGCTGACGTCCGTCATGCCTGCGATCAGCCGCCGCCGCTGACCGTGCCCGCCGGGGCACCGCGCGGCACGGCGCAGCCCGCGGACGGCGGCGGGCGAACGGCGCAGCAGGACTGACTGCTGGCCAGCCGGGCCAGCCGGGCCAGCACCGCCGGGCCAGCCGGGCCAGCACCGCCGGGCCAGCCGGGCCAGCACCGCCGGGCCAGCCGGGCCAGCACCGCCGGGCCAGCCGGGCCAGCACCGCCGGGCCAGCCGGGCAGCACCCTCGGGCAGGAAGGTTCACCAGCCGCACAGGACGGGTCAGCAGCCGCCGGCCGGCCCCGGCACCCCGGGGCCGGCCGCAGGCTGGTCCACGATGCCGTAAGCGCCGTTGCGCAAGACGGCGCCGAAATGGACGACGTACCAGCGGCCGCGCCAGGAGATCAGCGACGCGATGCCGATCGAGCGCAGCAGGCCGTGCTTGCGGTAGACGATCCGCGCCCCGGCGACATGCCAGTAGCCGACCGAGTTGAAGCACACCCCGGGATCGATCCATGCGGCCTGGGCCGAGGGCACGATCACCCGGACCAGGCTGGCTCCGCGGCCCACGAAGCGGCGGGCGGCGGCGATGTCGAGCCCGAAGTCGGCCCACAGCCGGTCGTGCCAGTCGGCGGCTGGGTCGTAGATGGCCTTGACCTGCCGGTACGCGGTCAGCGGGAAGAACGACCCGATGGCCAGCCTGGCCCGGCCGGTCGTCACGGCGGCCCACAGGTCCGTCATCTGCGCGGTGAAGACCCGCGTGCGCGCGCTCGGGAATGCCCTGGTCTGGTGCAGGTTGCCGGGCGGCAGCCGCACCGGGAGCACGCTGGGCGACGTGTCCGGCCGCGGCGTGACCGAGGGCGACAGGGTACCGGGTGACGGACCGGCGGCCGTTCTCGTGTCCTGGTGCTGTCGGCCGGCCGCCGCGGCGTGCCGGACGGCCGGGCCCGCGCATCCGGCGGCCAGCACGACCATCGCGGTGATCAGCGGCCCGGCCAGCACCGCCCGCCCAGAACGAGCAGTCATTGCGCACACCATCCCGCCCGCCGATCCCGGAACCTAGTGACCAGGGCCGCCCTGGTTGCCCCGCTGGGCCCTGACCCTCTCCATCTCCTGCTCGTTGCTCAGGGTCACCGATTCGATCCTGTGCAGCCGCGCCTGCATGTCATCGACCGCCTGCTCCAGCGAGCTGGTCACTTCGTCGAATGCCCTGCGGTCATCACGCCAGACGTCGTACTTGGCCTCCAGGTCAGACATGCGCTCAGCCTGATCATCGATTTGCGTGCGTACTCCTTCCATCAGGTCGTGGTATTCACGTGACCGAAACCGGAGACTGGACGCAATGAACAAGCATGTTGCCGCGACAATGGCGACCGTTACGCCAAGCAAGATACTCACGGCTGTCCCTTAGGGTGAGGCTTTCGCATTCGGTGTACCGTCCCGCCCGGAGCCGGAGCCGGAGACCGATACCGTGACGGCAAATATTGACATGGCGATGGCGGCGATGCACGCGATCGCGATGACCCAGTCTCCCGGGCCTGACTCCGCAGCCGCGTGACTGGCGACGGTGGCGGTGGCCGCCGGGCCGGACGGGGGCGAGGGATGCGCCGTCGCCGGGTGAGATGAAGGATGCGCCGTCGCCGGGCGGGACGAAGGGTGTGCTTTCTTGTGATGAGCGGACGCCCGGTCCGCGCCCCGGTGATGCCGCGTGGATGACGACACCGGCGGTGAGCCGTGCGATGCCGCCGTGTTGGTCTTGTGCGCGTGGCTGGCTTCGATCAGGATCAACAGCACCACCAGCCCGGCGGCGACGAGCGCAACGCGTTTCACGATCAGTTCTCCCACGCGCGTCCTGGCGGATCCCTATCGTTATCCGATCACATATCAGTGTCCGATCACATGCGCCGACAGGCCATAGCCAGCGGGGAGAATTCTCCCGCCCGCGGATCGGCGGCAGCGAATTCTGACCGGCCTGCAGCCCGGGGCCGTGATGGTTCGATACCGAACGCCACCCTGGCCAATCGCGGTCAGGCCCCGTACTCGGCCCGGCGCGGCCCCGGTACGCCGTTTCGGCCGCGGCAGCGAATTCTGACCGGCCTGCGGCCCGGGGCCGTGATGGTTCGATACCGAACGCCACCCTGGCCAATCGCGGTCAGGCCCCGTACCCGGCCGGCCCCACCGGCCCCGGTACGCCGTTTCGGCCAGCGGCCGGCGCTGCCGGACAGGTCGCGCGGCGCCTCGTCGCTGTAGCCGAAGGAGATCGCTCCGATGGGCATGAACTGCGGCGGCACACCGAACGCCTCGCGGTAGGAGTCGATCCGGTCAGCCGGGATGCCGAAGAAGCAAGCGCCCAGCCCGGCGTCCACTGCGGTCAGCATCATCAGCAACGCCGCGAATCCGGTGTCGATGTCCCAGTAAGGGGCGGGCCACCACGAATCCGACCGGTCGGTGAAACCCTTGTCCGGCAGGGCATAGCGATCGAGGTAGGCATCTTTGTTCGAGTGTGGGACGATCAGCAGCGGTGCGTCCACGCTCGCGGCGAACCAGTTCTCCGGATCATCCTCGGGACGCACCGCATCCCGGAACCGGGCGACATCGGCGGGCGTGTCCAGCACCAGGAAGCCCCAGCCCTGGGAGAAGCCAGCGGACGGTGCCCGCAGGCCGTTACGCACGATGCGGTCCACCAGGCCGGGCGGCACCGGCCGGCTCGTGTCATAGCTGCGTACCATCCGCCGGCGCCGGACGACATCCTGGAACTCCACCGGCAGCACCCTACCAACCGGGGCCTCGCGGCATGCCGGACACGCGCGGCGGGGCTGCGCCTGCCCGGCCCGCGCGGCCGCGACCGCCGCCGTGCCGCCGGCTCGCCTCGGCGGAGGTGGGCGAGGGCAGCGCACCGGCGCGGCGATAATGAGAACATGGGAGGCCAGGGTGCTGCTGACCGGATGCGCGGCCGGATCGGCGCGGCTATCTTCGAGCGGGTCGCCGGGCCGGAAGGCCCGGCGCGGCGGCGGCTAATCCATGAGGCCGAAGGCGAGCGGTGGTTCGCCGAGGACCGGCCGGTCCGGCGGGTCCACGGGGATTCGTCGATGTTCATCGGCGGCCTCAGGGCCCTGCTGCTGCAGTCGCTGCATCCGCTGGCCATGGCCGCCGTGGCCGGGCATTCGGATTACCGCGGCGACCCGTGGGGCCGGCTGCAGCGGATCAGCTACTTCCTGGCCGTCACGACGTTCGGCCGGTCCAGCGATGCGCGGGCGGCGGTCGCCCGGGTCCGGGCCGTGCACGAGCGGATTACCGGAACCGGACCCGGCGGGCAGCGGTACGCGGCCTCGGACCCCCGGCTGCTCACCTGGGTGCACATCGCCGAGGCGGACAGCTTCCTGCGCGCCCACGCCCGGTTCGGGGCTCAGCCCCTGGACCAGGCCGGACGCGATGGCTACGTCGCCGACCTAGCCCGGATCGGTGCCGAGCTCGGCGTGCCCGACCCGCCGCGGACCGAAGCCGAGCTGGCCAACCGGATCAGCCAGTACCGGCCCGAGCTGGCCGCCACCGCCCAGGCTCGCGAGGCCGCCCGGTTCCTGCTGCTGTATCCCCCGCTTCCGCTGGTCGCCCGGGCACCCTACGGGGTGCTGGCCGCGGCCGCGGTCTCGATGCTGCCGGGCTGGGCGCGCCAGCCGCTGCGGCTGCCCCGGCTGCCGGTGACCGAGGCCGCGGTGATCCGCCCGGCCGGGCACGCCCTCGTGCACGCCATCCGCTGGGCCACCACCGCCCCTCCGGCCTCCCGGGCCAGCTAGGGCATGACGCGCAACGGCCGGCCCGGCGAGACCGGCGCCCCAGGCGCAGGCTGCCCCGAGGCGGGCCAGGCTAGGGCAGGCGGCCGATGCCCGTCCCGGACCATAGGATTCCCGGGCGGCCCGATGCCCGTCCCGGACCATAGGATTCCGGGCGGGCCGATGCCCGTCCAGGGCCATGGATTCCCGGGCGGGCCGATGCCCGTCCCGGACCATAGGATTGCCGGGCGGGCCGATGGGAGGCGGAAGTCATGAGCACACCGGAGCCGGCGGCCGGTGAACGAGCCGACTTGCTGCAATCACTGGACCAGCACCGTCAGTTCCTGCGGCATACGGTCCGCGGCCTGACAGACGAGCAGGCTGCGCGGCGGACCACGGTGAGCGAGTTGTGCCTCGGCGGCCTGATCAAGCACGTCGCACTGACCGAACGGCAGTGGATCAACTTCATCGAGACCGGACCCTCGGCGATGGCCTGGGACGAGGCGAGCGCGGGCGACTGGATGGCGGCATTCCGGATGCTGCCCGGGCAGACGCTGGCCGGGCTGCTGGAGGACTACGCGCAGGTGGCGCGCCGCACCGACGGGCTGGTGGCGGAATTGCCCGACCTGGACGCCGCCCAGCCGCTGCCGGAGGCTCCCTGGTTCAAGCCCGGAGCCCGCTGGTCGGCCCGCCGGGTGCTGCTGCATGTCATCGCCGAGACCGCCCAGCACGCCGGTCACGCCGACATCATCCGCGAATCCCTCGACGGGGCCAAGTCCATGGGTTAGCCCCGCGGCCAGGCCGACTGCTCTCAGCCGACCGTCACCGGCAGCGCGTCGGACCCATGTGCTCACCGCGGTGCCGCCGCAGCCGAACCGACCTGACCGCCGGGAGCCGCCGCCGGCATCCGCCGGGGATACGGCCCGCCCGGTCCATGTTTCTGTCCGGCTGGACGGGCATGCTGCTGGCTGTGCTTCGTCTGCGGGCCGTCCTCGGGCGCCGACGGCCGGGCCAGCCTGCAGCGGCCGGGCCGGACGCTGAGGCGCGGCTGGGCTGGCTGCTGGCCACGGCGGGGGGGGCCGGGATCGTGGCCGCTGCCGTGGCCCGGCCGTCGGCCGCGCTGGCGGCGGCCAGGCAGGACTGGCCACCGTTCGTCCTGGTCGCCGGGCTGCTGCTGGTGGGCCTGGTCGCCGACGGGGACGGGCTGTTCGCGGCCGCGGGCTATCAGCTGGCCCGGGCCGGCCGCAGCGGCGTCGTGCTGTTCGGCGGCGTGGTGGTCCTGGTCGGGGTGGTGACCGCGACGCTCAACCTGGATACCTCGGTGGCCTTCCTGACCCCGGTCCTGGTGTACACGGCGCGCAGCCGGGGCTCGGGCGAGGCGGCGCTGCTGTACGGGTGCCTGCTGCTGTCGAATGCCGGGTCACTGCTGCTGCCGGGCTCCAACCTGACCAACCTCATCGTGCTCAGTCACCTGCATCTGAGCGGCGCGCAGTTCCTGAGCCGGATGTGGCTGCCCTGGGCGGCGGCGCTGGTGACGACCGCGGCCGTCGTCGCGCTGGCCGAGCGCGGCGCGCTGCGGGCCCGGCCGGGTGATCTGGTCCCGGCGCAGCGGCCGGTGCTCGGCACGGGCCTGGCCGCGGTGGCGCTGGCCACGGTCCTGGTGGTGGTGCTGCCCGACTCGGCGGTCCCGGTCGCGGCCGTCGGCGCGGCGGCCGCGGCGGTGCGGACCGGCCAGCGGCAAGCAGTCGCTACGCCAGGTGACCCGCACCCTGGGGATCCCGGTGCTGGCCGGGCTGTTCGGGATCGCGGTGGCCGTCGGCACCCTGGGCCGGTCCTGGATGGGCCCGGCCCGGCTGCTGGCCCACCTGGGCACCTGGGCCACCGCCGTCGTCGCCGCGATCACCTCGGTCCTGATCAACAACCTGCCCGCCGCCTCGCTGCTGGCCGCGCGCACGCCGCCGCGCCCGTTCGCGCTGCTGGTCGGACTGAACCTGGGCCCGAACCTGTTCGTTACCGGGTCGCTGGCCTGGATCCTGTGGCTGCGCGCGGCCCGCGGCGCCGGCGCCCGGCCCTCGATCGGCCGGGCCTCGCGGATCGGCGCGCTGGCCGTGCCGGTCTCGATGGCCGCCGCCCTGGCCGGCCTCATGCCGCTGGGCGCGAAGTAATCCCGGCGGCCCGGCTGGCCTGCGCGAGCTGCGGGGGCAAGTACCCGGCCCGCCGGAGAATCTCCGGCCGGGAGTGAATCTTTCCGGCGCCGCCGGGGCGACAGTTAGGTATGGATGGCAGCCCGAGCGACGCGTCGCTGCTGCCTGGACGAGCCCGAGCGCGGCGACCGACGTGACCCTGACCGGGCCCAGCGCGCGGACGGCGGCGCGCAGCTTCGCGCTGCTGGTGCCGCTCGGCACCGGCCTCAGCCAGGCCTCGGCTGCGCGCATCGCCCCCCGGGCCGTCCGGGCCGCGGTCGCCCTGGCGATGGCCGGGAACGTGCTGCTCGGCTTCGCCCTCGCCTGCGTCTTCCGGCGGCGCGTCGCGAGCCCGGCGCGTGGGCGTCGTCGGCGGCCGCGTTCGTCCTCACCGCCATCCCGCTCGTTCCCTCGCTGGCGGCGGATTGACACCTTCCCGGCGACGGCTCCGCAGGCTGGGGGGCTGTCGTCGGATGCGTGCTGGTGGCTGGCCGGCGGCACGTGCCTGGCGGCGATCGCGGCGTCGGTGGCCGGCCCGGGCAGCCGGGACGGCGGGTCATCCGGCAACCCCACGGCTAGCACGCCTCCGTCCGGCGTCATCCAGTCCGCTCCGGCGGGAGGCCGGTCACCTCGAGGTCAGGCGCTAGCGGTGCGCCCCGCCGACCCCGGCGCTGCGGGTCCGGCAGTCCCGGGCCGGGGCCGCCGCGCCCAGCACCAGCATCGTGGCCAGGAAGACCTGCCGTGGACGAATGAGACAGCCACGTTCTGTTCCCAGGCAGCCCGGCACCGTGAAGACCGGATGAAGATCGCGTGTGCGCGACGTGGACGGGCAACTTCGCCGCCCGGCGGAATCAGTCGCCCGCCCGCCGGACGTGATCAGAGGTAGGGGCCGTGCCCCTCGCCTTCCCAGGAGATCCAGTCGACGGCGAGCACGTCCTCCGGGTCGAACACGTCCCACCCGTCATCGCGGGCGGCCTCGACCAGCCCGTCCGGGCGCAACCGCACGCTCTGCAGCGGATGCTTCTCGTCGTTGAGGGCCCACCGCGCGTTCAGCCCGCGGAACGCGAGCCGGACCTGCCCGGACTTGCCGATCACCGGCTCCAGCAGATCGGTGATCACCTTGCCGTCCACAGCGCCACCTTACGTGCCGGGCATGTTCGCTGTCACCGGCACAGGCCATGTCGCCGACGCCAGTGGCCCGGGCGGTCAGGCGGGTCAGCCTGCGGGGACAGCCGCCCAGGCCGCCGGGGCGGCCCCGTGAGCCCGCCCCCGCGGAGCTCAGCGCCGAGCCGGACCGATTAGCCTCGATTCCCGGTGCCGGAATTGAGTTGAGGCGCTGCGCGGATGTGTCTGCGTCTCGGGACTGTGCGCGTTTTGGCTGGGTGAGGAGCGCGTTCGCGCCGGGATGCGGCGCGGGGGTCATCCGGGCGTGATGGGTTCTTGTAGTTCGGTGACCCACTTGTCTTGGTCGTCGGGGCATTCGAGGTACAGCTCGCGGGCGTATCCGGTGGAGCGGTAGCCGTTGGTGCTCTATCCACCGGGCCAGGGTCTGGTAGGTTGCCACGACGTTGTCCATGGACCGCGGTGCACGATCGTGGCCGCCTGGCCGATCTCGGGCAGGTCGGTGATCTCGAAGTCGTGGCCGTTGCCGGGTTCGGCGTTGACCGGCAGGGTGGCGTGTACCAGCACCCCGTCACCGTCCGGGGTCTCCTGGTAGTAAGCGATCGCCGGGCCGACCGGGGCCAGGCCTGCCCGGCCGAGTCGGCTGCCGAGCTCCTGGTACAGCGGCTGGATGACCGGGCTGATGGAGGCGGGCTCTAGGCTCGCCGCGGTCGCGGTGAGTTCCGCGACGCGGACCGCCGGGATCCGCTTGACCTGAATGTCGTCGGCTGGCATGGCGCCCTCCATCTCGATGAGCCGGAGCCTCGCCTCGATCTGCGCCAGCCGGGATGTGTCGGCAGCGATCTGGCCTTGCAGCTCGGCCTGGCGCAGCCGAGCATCCCGCGGAGTTGCTCGGCGCTGACCTGCTGGTCCAGCATTGCGCGCACCTGTTCGAGGGTGAAGCCGAGGTCTTTCAGCGTGATGATGCGGTTAAGCCGTGCGAGCTGGCTGGCCTCGTAGAACCGGTAGCTGGTGGCCGGGTTGACCCGGGCCGGGCGGAGCAGCCCGGTCGCGTCGTAATGGCGCAGCATGCGGACCGACACCTGGCCGTGCCTGGCGAAGTCTCCGATGGTGAACATGACGCCTCCAACTCGACAGCCTCACACGGTGTCAGGGTCAAGCTGATGCCTGCAGCCTGTCAGGCCGGGGGCTTTCCTCAACTGATTGACTGGAATCTTTACCGGTTATCAGGATGTATCAACTCGGCGAGGCCAGCGTCCCCGATTGCCCTCAGGTGAAGTTTCTCCCGCCTTGGCGAGGTAGCCCTGTGGCGTGTCGCGTTACGCGTGTTCTGCCAAGAAGTAAGAACAGCACTAACGTATTCATGGGATGCTCAGTGAGATGAGTTGAGATGCGTGCCGGAGCAGAGTACTTCTTGCAGCCGACCGGAGCGGCGCAGCGCCGGTACGAGGCACTGCGGGCCTACTTCCTCAACGACATGCCCGCCGCCGAGGTCGCCGACCGGTTCGGCTACTCCACCGCGAGCGTCCACCAGATGGCCACCTTGCTGCGCAAGCGGCAGGCTGGGCCTGTTCGCCGAGGCCAGGCCCGGGCCGAAGGGCCCGCGCAAGGCCACCGGCCAGCTGCGGGCCCGGGTGCTAGCGTTGCGGGCGGCCGGGCATTCCGTCACTGAGATCGCAGCCGCGCTCACCGCCGAGGGCATGCCGGGGTCGGCGCAGACAACCTGGCAGATCCTGGAGGCCGAGGGGCTACCGCGGCTGGCCCGCCGCGACGAGGGCCGCCGCGGGCCGCCAGCCCGGCTGGACGCGGTCAAGGCCGCGAAGCTGCCCGGCTGGCCCGCCAGCGACGCGGTGCTGGCGTGTGATCATGCCGGGCTGCTGCTGCTGTTCCCCGCCATCGCGCAGCTGGGCCTGCCCGGCTTGATCAGGTCGGCCGGATACCCATCCACCCGGGCGCGTCAGCTCCTGGCAGTCGGTAGGCAGCCTGCTGCTGGCCAAATGCGCCCGCAAGGCCCGTATCCACCATGTCGGCTCGCTCACCGACGACGACGGACTGGCGTTCACCCTCGGCCTGACCGCGCTGCCGAAGGCCACCCACCTGGGCACCTACTCCTGGCGGGTACGCCGCGACTCCAACCGCACGCTCCTCACCGGCTTGATCAAGGCGCTGCGCCCGCTGGGCCTGGCCACCGGCGAGGCCGGGTTCAACTGCGACTTCCACGCCATCCGCCACCACGGCGAGGACGCTGTGCTGGAAAAGCATTACGTGCCCCGCCGCTCCCAGCGCACCCGCGCCGTGCTGACCTTCTTCGCCCAGGACCACGCCACAGCCGAGATGGTCTACGCCAAGCCGACATCACAGGCCGAGCAGGCAGCCGAAATCATCTCCTTCGCCGACTACTGGCAGCACGCCACCGGCCGACCCCGGCCTGCTGGTGTTCGACTCCCAGCTCACCACCTACAAGATCCTCGACGAACTCACCGGCCGCGGAATCAACTGGCTCACCTTGCGCCAGCGCGGCAAGAACGAGATGGCCCGGCTCACCGCGCTGCCCGCCTCCGCATGGAAGACCATCACCATCACCCGCTCCGGCCGTTACCGGCGGCCTCGCCTGCACGAAGACATGGTCAAGCTCACCGGCGTCAGCTCCAAAGTCCGCCAGATCGCGGTCGCCGAACATCGGCCGCGACGAGCCCACGCTGCTGATCACCCATGACCTGGCCACCCCGGCAAGGGACCTGTTCGCCCGCTACGCCGAACGGATGACGGTCGAGAACGAGCTAGACGCCTACATCGGCGGATTCCACCTCGACGCCCTCACCAGCGGCGTCCCACTCAACGTCGACCTCGACACCACGCTGACCGTCATCGCCGGCAACCTCTACCGGCTGCTCGCCCTCAAGCTGCCCCGCTACCAGACAGCCACCCCCGACAAGATCTGGCGGCACTTCCTCGACGCCACCGGCACCCTGCACATCACCGACAATGCCGTCACCTGCGCACTGAACCTGCGCAGCCACCACCCAGTCCTGATCGAGCAGGTTTCGCCGACCTCGAAGTCCCCATCCCCTGGTGGGAGGCCGCATCCTGCGGTTCCGGGTCCCACCACGATGATCACCAGGCCCCGGGACCTCAACCAATACCTGAGCGGGAACGAGTTAGGCTCAGGCCCACCAGGGACGTGGGTCCCGGCCCATGGCGCACGGTCCCGGCGCGGGTCAAGATTGTGTGAGGTGACGCGAGCGTGCCCGCAGGCCGGGCCGGCGGTGAGGCCGGGCCGGCGGCCCGCGCGGGGCCGTCTGTATGGACTCTCACCGGAGAGGAAAGAGCAGGTGGAAGACAAGAACGAGTTCTGGGCGGATGTGAGCGTGGTGGCCACGTTCCCGGTGGCGGTTGCCGCCGGGTTCGCCAAGGGCGCCTATGACGCCTCAACCGACAACGGGGCTTTCGCTGACGGATTCAACGCGACCGCGGTTCCCATCATGCGAGCGGCGAAGGAATTCGGCGCGGAGCACGGCGCGGCTATCACGAGAGGCGTCATCACCGGCGCCGCCGGCGCGCTCGGCGCCCGCATCGTGAACGGGGGTCTGAGGCACCTGAGGATTAGCCGCCCGGGCCTGGCGGGCCAGCGGAGCCCGGGCCGCCCGGCCGGCGCGGCAGGAGCCGTCGGGCTGTGCTGGGAGTTGGATGCCCCCGCACGGCCTCAGCGTCAGCCCCAGCAAGCGTCCGACGCGGCCCTGCTCGACTTCCTGGCCCGCTAAGCGCAGCCGCCGGTCCCGGCGGTGATGGGCGCGTACCAGGGACGGCAGCCGGGATTCTCGATCCGGGTACCACGTCTGGTAACCCGGCGTGAATGGCGTTGCTGTACTCCTCCGTGCGGACGGGCTGGGTGCGCAGGCGATGCTCGGCGGTGTCATTGGTCAGGCAGCGTCCGGTGGTCAGGTCGTACTTCCAGCCGTGCATGGTGCATGTCAATGTGGTGCCGTCCACCTCGCCGAACCGGCTGAGGTCGCCGCGCAAGTGCGGGCACCGGCGCTGCACAATCCATTCGCCGAGCCGGATGTCTTCCTCGTCTTGCTGCTGGCTGGCGTACCAGCCCTCGGCATACATGATCCTGTCCGGGGCCAGGCACTTGAAGAAGGTGTAGAGGTACTCGTTGTAGGAGCCGACGCGGCGCGCGCGGAACCGCATGCTCAGGAACAGGCTGTTGACCCAGTCGACCTGGTGGTCGGCGATCAGCCGCTCGACCAGCGGGCGGGCGACGGCGAACTGGTACCGGCATGACTCGCCGGCGTAGCGGCGGACCTGGCCGGCCTGGAAGTCGATGACGATTTCCTCCTCGTCGCCGTCGGCGGCGGCGAGCCGGAGCAGTACCGGGCCGCCCACGCCGGCCCGGATATGGTCGGCCAGTTCCAGCAGCGGCTCGAACCACGCCTTGATCTCGGTCAGGACATCCACGCCGGCACGTGCCAGCGGCGCTTCGCCGCTTCTATGCGGGGACGCTCGCGGCGGGCGTACTCGCGCAGGTAGCGTCCCTTGTCCCGGTAAGGTGCCAGCGCCTGAGCCTCGCCGGCCAGGTCACCCGGCAGTGCTGCGAGCTGATGTCAAGGACGGCGCCGGGGACCATGAGGCGCGCGTCGATGGCCCGGGCCCGGAGATAGGCGGCGAACACCGCCTGGTCCGGGAAGGTGTTCGCGTCATCGCCGGTCAGGTCGTTGAGCGCGAACAACTCCTGGTCCAGGAAGCACGCCGGGCCGGCGCTTGGCACCACGTGGCGCGCCCCGACGGCCCGGGCATAACGCAAGGCGCGGTCGAGACCGTTTGCCCGCTTGGCCGCCCCGAAACTTCGCTTGGCCGCCTCCGGCAGCTCGTAAGCCCACGGCCACCAGATAGCGCCAGAGAACTGCAGGAAATGCGCGTCAAAGGGGCCGAACGACAAGATCGGATCAAGGTCGGCGGGGCGCGCGTCATTCTGGTTCAGGACGACCGCGGTGCCGTCGCTGACCGCAAGGGCTGAATCCCCCAGCGGGCCGTCCGCGGGGGACTTGAGCGCCTGGATCATCAGCCGCAGCCCGCCGAGCTGGACGGCTTCCTCGTTGGGCAGGACGCGGAACCGGGTGAAGCCCAGCCGCTCCAGGCTCTCGCGCAGGTCCGGTACCGGGAAGTCGGGCAGCAACACGGTGGCAGAAGGCGAGACGTGATCACGCAGCAGGACCGGGTCGAAATGGTCCAGGTGCATGTGGGAGACGTACAAGTAGTCGGTTCTCCCGAAATGCTCCCAGTCCAGCCCGCTGTTGTCCGGGAAGGCGAACCACGAGCTGAAATAGGCCGGATTCGTCCACGGGTCGCACAAGATGCTCCCGTGCGCAGTGTCAATATGGAGCCCGGCATGACCGAGATAGGTTATTCTCACTCCAGCCCCTGATGATCAGCTCTGAACGTACTGGCGGCGCACCAGCAGGCTAGCCGGAAACGCCCATGCCCATGCAGTGGACTGCTCCGTCTCCAGTCAGCTGGCACCTATTCCCTATCACGCCGTTCGCGCACCTATGGTTGTGTCCCTGACAAATCTACTGGGCCGGCCATCCTGGCATGGGGAGCCGCGCCCTGGCTTTGCGGGGCCATGACCTGCTGCCCGATGATCGCGCAGGCGCTGACGCCGGCCGCAGCCCGAGGCGGCCGGCCGTCCTGACCCGGCCGGATGCGCGGCCGGAACGGCCACGACCGGTCAGCCCCCGCGGTGGCCAGGGCGCATCAGCACGCACCAGATGATCACGCGCAGGCGCCGCACGGCCGCACGGTGACTGGCGCGGCGGAGCACCCGCTTGACCCGGGGGCCGTTCAGTGCCGCCCACTTGATGTCGCTGGCCATCTGCCGGGCGCCGCGGGACGGCTGTCGCTGCCGGACCGGGTACCGCACCTGGTAGTAGCGGTCGGCCAGGGCGACCGCGGCCTGCACGGCGGCTTCGAGCTGCTGCTCGGCCGGCTGGCCGGCCGGGTCAGCGTGCGGGCCGCCCGGCCGGCCGGGAGCATCTCGGCGAGATCACCGACGATGTCGTACTTGCCGTCGCGCAGGCCTGCGAGCAGGGTTTCCGCCTGCTCCGCGGCCCACGCCTCCGCGCGGGGCGGCAGCGCCAGCCGGGGGCGGTGCGGCCGGGCGCTGAGGACACCATGCGCGAGGATCTGCTTGATCTCCCGGGTGTAGAACCAGTCGGGCAACTGATCCGGCAGTGCCTGGTTCATCCGGCGCAGGAACTCGGTTTCCGCAGGCCCGAGAGAGGAGTTCCGCTGCGCCCGGGTGAGGTCGCAGCCGCCCGGGTCGATGCCCACGGCAGCGGCGAACCGCGCCCACAGCAGGTCCGGCGAGTGCCGGCGCGGCACGGTGACGACATGCACCTGGTCCGGCGGTATGTGCCGGGACCACATGTCCAGGATGGCCAGCGTGTCGTGAACTCGCCAGAACCACGACCGGTCGCGCCGGTCAGCCGCCCGCTCCGCGGCGATCACCTCGCCGAGCCACGCTTCCCACCCGGCGACGCCGCCGCACTTGACGGCCTCCTGCCACTCGGCCGGCAGGATGGCAGCGAAGTCGCGCACGGTGACAACAACATGCACTTCGGCGCGCAGCAGCGACCGAACGGCGCGCTCGGACTGCCGCGGGCTCGAAGCCGCCAGGAGCTCGTTCGAGATGACCGCCCGCCCGCGGGCACACAGCGCCTGGGCCGCCAGGACGTCCCACTCGCCGATCCACGGATCGGCCGGGTCGGAAGCCGTCCTGGGCGTCTCACGCAGGTCCCGGCTCGCCCGGGAATGATCGCGGTTACCGTAACCCGGCAGCTGGAGACCCTGGGCGGCCAGCCGGGACCGGTTGCCCCACAGCGCATCCTGGAGAAAGGTCGTGCCGGTCTTCGGCTCGCCGATGTGCAGGTAAATGCGCGGGCTCCGGGCACCGGGAACCCGTTGGCACTGGCCGGTGGTCATCCGGCCGACCTCTAACGCGATCTAGACCTCACATTTGCCTCGGTCTGCACCATGGCCACGAACACCCAGCTAACCTGCCCGAGCAGGCAAAGGTAGGGCAATGTTATGGGCAGGACCGGGCCCAGCGCAGGCAGCCACGCCAGGTCATCGACGTCGGCTCGCGGAAATGGATGCAGCAGGGCCGGCGGCGGGAAGCCGGGCGGCAGGACCGAGACCCTCACCGTCGGCGACCTAGCCCGGAGGCAGCCGCGGGCGCCGGCCGCGCGCAGCGTGCCGCATCGGTGCCGGAAACCCCTTCGGTCAGCCAATCCCGGCGCGGTCTCGCGCTGGTGCGCTGTGCTCAGGCGGTGCTTGCCGCCGCCCGCCGCCGGGCGGTCCGCATCTGGCAAGCGATCACCGCCAGAACGGCTGCGAGCAGCGCGGCTCCGGCCACGATGAGGGCGACCTGCCAGCCGGACATGCCGCCGGCCGCTGCCTGACGGGCGTGGGCGGGCAGCGGCAGGTGCTTGCTCCAGCCGGGGCGGCCATGGGGATCGCCGCCCAGCGGCTCTGCCACCTTGGCGAAGGCGGCGGGTGCTGCCCCGGCGCTGACGGCCAGCAGGGCGCCCGCCAGCCCGGACAGGGTAACGGCGAGACGGCCGGTGATGGTGAAGCGGTTCATGGCAACCTCCTGTGATGCAGAGCCAGGCGGGCGGGTTTTGATACAGCGGCGCGTCACCGGCCGGGGTGGTGGCCGCGGGTCAGCGGCTGGCGGGGTCGAACAGCGGGGAATACCCGGGTGCGGGCCGCCGTTGGCCCGGGCGTGACAGCACCGCAGCGCGAGCGCGAGAACGTGCAGTTCTGGTTCGATCCGGTGTGCCCCTGGGCGTGGATCACCTCCCGCTGGATGCTGGAGGTGGAAAAGGTCCGGCCGGTCCGGGCGGACTGGCGGATCATGTCGCTGGCCTACCTGAACCTGACCCAGCACGAGGGCGGGGGCCTGACCGAGGAGTACCTGGAGCGGATGGGCCGGGCCTGGGGACCGGTGCGGGTGTGCCAGGCGGCCGCGCGGCACGACGGCCCGGAGGTGCTCGGGCCGCTGTATACCGCCCTCGGCACCCGGTTCCACGTTCAGGGCCGGCGGGAGGACCCGGCGGTGATCCCCGAGGCCCTGGCCGAAGCGGGACTGCCCGGCTCGCTGGCCGATGCGGCCAGCAGCACCGAATTCGACGAGCTGATCAAGAACTCGCACCACGAGGCGTTCGACGACGTCGGGCTGGACGTGGGCACCCCGGTCATCCGCATCCGCGGCAGGGCGCTGTTCGGACCCGTCATCACCCCGGCCCCGCGGGGCGAGGCGGCCGGGCAGCTGTGGGACGGGCTGGTGCTGGTGACCGCGGCAGACGGCTTCTTCGAGCTCAAGCGGACCCGGGACCGCAAGCCCTCATTCGAATAACGCCGGGCGGGTCGCGGGCGGTTCTGGATGCGGGCGGCGGAGACTGACGTCCGCCTCATGCCCCACCACTCGGCCCGGTGCCTGACCTCCGGGCCGGTGTGGAAGCGACCAGCGCCAGCCGGGAGGGCCGCAGCACCCGGTGGATTTGCCCGAAGGCACGAGGAGCTCGCCGGGGTCGCGGTGGATGATCGAGTAGACCGCGACGACAGCTGGCCCGGGACGCCCCGATGAGAGTTCTCTCATCGGGGTCATAACCGTCTGGACAGGTGGCAGAAGCAATAAACCCGGAGTCCCGCCGAGACCGCCAGGGGGGGCCGGTGGGGCTCCGGGGCCCACGGGCCCTGTTCACCGGCTCCCCGGGCGCGGCGGTTTACCGGCGCGAGCCCGGGTAGATAGTTACTCCTGAGTAGTAACGGCAGACAAGGGGGTTGCGTCTTGGTGGTGAGGGAGTCGCTGGCCGCCCGCCCCGGCCGGGCGACAGCCGCGCCGCGACCCGGCCAGCGGACCGCGGCGGTTGATACGTTCGCCCCCCGGCCGCGCAGGCTCCGCGCTCGAGGCCTTATCGTTCCTGGCCGATGCGCGCGGCCCGGTCACGCCGATGGCTTGCTGCTGGACGGCCGTGCCCCCGGACTACGACGGCTGTTCGGGCGCCTGGCGGCCATGTTCTACGCGGGCTCGGGCGTGCTGGGCCTGGCCACCCTCCCGCTTCCCGCCCCCGGGTCGGATATCCAGGCGACAGCGGCGGTCTACGCGACCGCGGTGGCGGTCGGCGTCGCCGTCTGGCTGGCGCCGTGGGAGAGATGGCCCCGGGCGGCCAGCCTGGCCATCGTGCCTCCCGCCTTCGCCCTCATCGCGCTGCGCAACGTGTTCGGCGGACAGAACATGCATAGCTACGGCGTCTTCTTCGTGGTCGCCTTCGTGTGGATCGGCATGGCCCACCCGCCGCGCACGCCCGCAGCCATGGCCCCCCTCGCGACCGCCGCCTACATCATGCCCTTGTTCGTCATGCCGGGCAGCCTCCCGGCCGCGCTGTCCTCCGCGGCGCTCACCATCCCGGTCTGCCTGCTGGTGGGGGAAGGGCTCGCGTGGGGGATGAGCAGGCTCGAGCGGATCGAACTGGCGTTGCGGCGCGAACGGGACCGGACGGAGCAGCTTCGCGAGCTGGATGAGATGAAGGACAGGTTCCTGTCCACGGTGTCGCATGAGCTGCGGACCCCGATCACCATCTGCCGGGGTCACCTGGAGGTGCTCGACGAGGGAGCCGACGACCGGGAACTGCGCACCGTCAGGGACCTGCTCGTTGACGAGCTTGACCTCATGGGCCGGGTGGTGGAGGACCTCACGACGCTCGCCGAGATGGACGACCGGGCATTGCTCAGGTTCGAGACGCTGCCGCTGGACGGGTTCATGAGCAGCGTAACCGCCAAGGCGCGGGCCATTCTTCCGGGCGGCCGGGTCCGGATGAAGCCCGGCTATCCGCGGCGCCACGCTGCGGGCGGACCCGCAGCGGCTGACCCAGGCCCTGGTGAACCTGCTGCAGAACGCGGCGGATCATGCCGGGGGACAGGAACCGGTGCGGCTCGGCGTCCAGGCCTCGCCGTCGGGCTGGCGTTTCGAGGTGGCCGACGAGGGCGGCGGGCTGCCGCCCGGCGACGAGCAGGTGGTCTTCGAGCCGTTCAGCACCGGGTCATCACGGGCGGGCAGGACAGGCCTGGGGCTCTCGATCGTGCGGGGCGTGGCCCGGGCGCACGGCGGGGAGTGCGGCGTCGTTAACCGGCCAGGGCACGGCGCCGCGTTCTGGATCAGGATTCCGCGATGAAGCTCCTGGTCGTCGAGGATGAGGCACGCGTTGCGTCGTTCCTCGAGAAGGGGCTCCGGGCGCACGGCTACGAGGTCGAGTGGGCGCCGGACGGCCGGGAGGCGCTGCGGCGCGGCAGCAACCTGACATCGCGCTCGTGATCCTGGATCTGGGGCTGCCCGACCTGGACGGGCTGGACGTGCTCGGAGGGCTTGCGCGAGCGGGGATGCACGGTTCCGGTCCTGGTGCTCAGCGCCAGGGGGCGGGTGGACGACCGGGTCAAGGGGCTCGACCTCGGCGCGGACGATTACCTGGGGAAGCCGTTTGCCTTCGCGGAACTCCTGGCCCGGGTGCGGGCCAACATGCGGCCCAGGACCACCGCCGCGGCCGGCCTGCTCCGCGTCGGCAGCATCTGCATCGACGTGCTGCGGCGTGAGGTAACGGTCGGCGGGCGAAAGGTGAGCCTGTCGGCCCGGGAATTCTCCCTGCTGAAGGCCTTCGTCACCCGGCCCCGCCGGGTCCTGTCCCGGCAGGAGCTGTTGTCCCTGGCCTGGGGCACGAGCTTCGATCCGGGGACGAACCTCGTCGATGTGTACGTGGGCTACCTGCGCCGCAAGCTCGGTGAGCGGGTCATCGAGACCGTCCGCGGGGCGGGGTACTGCCTGCGGGTTGACGGTCCGGCCGGCGTCACGGAATGAGCAGGCAGCCTAACGGAACGAGCCTGAACGGGCATCACCGTCGATCCGGGCAGTGAGCCAGTGGCTCAATTCGCCGCGCTGCACCTGGCTGAGGTACGGACTGGACAGCGTCGTCAGCCCGGCCACCTGGCGCAGCGACAGCCGGGCGGGCTTGCGCTGGCTGCGGATGAAGGCGCCGGGCGCCTCCATCTGGTCATTCCACAACTGGGGTTCGGGCACGTCACCCTCCCGGGACCTTTGCTCTCTTCCCGGCGCGGCACCCGTGCTAAGTATAGTTAGCATTGACGTGCGCGGCGGATTCCGGCCCGGACGGATTCCGCCGCGCCCGAGCGAGCTGGGCTTACCTGGCTGACGTGCCGGTCTTCCTCGCCGGACCGTCGGCCGCGGCGCGCACCGGCGCGGTGGCCGCAAGCACGTCCTCGGCGAACTTCCGCTGCGTGAGCAGCAGCTGCTCGGCGAAGTCGTAGGCGTTCGCGACGAGCTCGTCCGCCTTGGGCAGCGTGTCGGCGAACGGCGCGCTCCTGACGGGCAGCGACGGGGCGAGGGCCTGGACCGAGTCGGCCCACGCCTTGATCGCGTTGACCACGGACTCCTGGCTCTTGCGGATGGTGTCGAGCATCTGAGCCTGAAGCTCCTGGCTCATGTTCTTGGTGTCGGCCATCGTTGTCTCCTTCTCGGCTGAGATTGCTCAATATAGTTTGCAAAGGATTGATTTGTCAAGCGGAGCAGCCCGCGGGAGGCAGAGGGGAAGCGCTGGCCTGGCATCGGGGCGTCAGCGCCAGATGATTGAGCCCGAACGGGCCTGCCGACCCGGGCGACGACCGTACCGACTGCCCGCGGGGCACCGCGCCGGCCCCGGGCAAGCGGCCGGGTGCGGCGATGATCCTTACGGCTGGTCCCCGATGGTGGCCACCATCAGGGCCTTGATGGTGTGCAGCCGGTTTTCCGCCTGGTCGAAGACGATGGAGGCGGGTGACTCGAAGACCTCCTCGGTCACCTCCAGGGCCTGCAGGCCGCGCTTGTCGCGCAGGAGCCGCCCGATCTCGGTCTCGGTGTTGTGCAGCGCGGGCAGGCAGTGCAGGAACTTGACTTCGGGGTTCCCGGTGGCGGCCAGCACCGCGGCGTTCACCTGGTAGGGCAGCAGCAGGTCGATCCGCTCGTCCCACTCCCCGGCCGGCTCGCCCATCGACAGCCAGATGTCGGTGTACAGGTAGTCCGCCCCCGCCACGGCGGCCGGGATGTCGCCGGTCACCGCGACGCGGGCGCCCGACGCCGCCGCGAGATTGCCGGCGATGCCACGCACCCGGGGCGACGGCTGCAGCGGCCCGGGGGCGCAGATCCGGACGTCCATGCCGAGCATGGCCCCGGTGACCAGCAGCGAACTGGCGGTGTTGTTCCGGCCGTCCCCCAGGTAGCAGTACGCCACCTCGGCCAGCTGCTTGCCCGCGTGGTCGCGCATGGTCAAGATGTCGGCCAGCATCTGGGTCGGGTGCCAGTCGTCGGTCAGCCCGTTCCACACCGGGACCCCGGACCAGGCGCCGAGGATCTCCACGACCTGCTGCGCTGAGCCGCGGTACCCGATGCCGTCGAACATCCGGCCGAGCACCCGGGCGGTGTCCTTGGCCGACTCCTTGCCGCCGAGCTGTGACTCACCCGGCCCCAGGAAGGTGACGTGGGCACCCTCGTCGTGCGCGGCGACCTCGAACGCGCACCGGGTCCGGGTGGAGGTCTTCTCGAAGATCAGCGCGATGCTGCGCCCGGCGAGCAGGCCGCCCGCCGGCCCGGTGCTTGTCCGCCCGCAGCCGCCCGCCCAGGTTGACCAGGGAAAGAAACTCCCCGGCGGTGACGTCGGTCTCGTTGAGCAGGCTGCGTCCGCGCAAGTCCATGATCGCGCTCCGTTCGGCAGGGGCAGGAAGGTCAAGCCGGTCGTGCCGAGTTCTCCGGATCACAGATTATGAGCCCAACGGCGCCGGCCTGCCCCGGGTGCGGGAACGATGACTCTGGGCCACAGGGTCGTCACCCGTGGCAAGAGCGCGATCCGCGGCGCGAGCCGGCCCTGGACAGCTCACCCCCCCCGGCTGATCAGCTAGCGGCCGGCACGAGGGAGACTCCTCCTACCGACCACTGGTCGTACCGCCGACTGCGCGGTCGCAAACGACGACGCCGAGAACCAGGGAACACCGATGAGCGTGCCGGGCCGGTCAAGGTGCCCACTCGGGACGGCCGCGGAACCGGCCGGCGGCCAGCCATGAGGCCGCTGGATTCCGCGGCTACTGCGCCACGGCCAGGCGGCCCGGGGCTATCTCGCGGTCACCATCCTGCTCGGCCTGGCCGCCACCGGCCTGATCCTGCTGCAGGCCAGCCTGCTGGCGCACGCGCTGGCCAGCGCGGCCACCGGGATCGGTGCCGCCGCGCTGGCCGGGCACGCTGGGCCTGCTGCTGGCGGTGCTGGCGGCCCGGGCGGTGGCCGGCTACGGCGGTGAGGCCGCCGCGCTGCGGGCGGCCGCGGCGGTGAAGTCACAGCTGCGGCGCCGGCTGATCGAGCACGCGCTCCGGCTCGGCCCGGCCTGGCTGGGCGGCCAGCGGCAGGGCGGGATCACCACCCTCGCCACCAAAGGGCTGGACGGCCTGGACGCCTATTTCGCCCGCTACCTGCCGCAGCTCGTGCTGGCCTGCCTGGTGCCGCTGGCCGTGGTGATCCGGGTCGGGCTCGCTGACTGGATCTCCGGCGCGATCATCGGCGTCACCCTGCCGCTGATCCCGGTCTTCGCCGTCCTGGCCGGCCTGCACACCAAGGCCACCGCGCAGCGGCAGTGGCGGCTGCTGGCCCGGCTCGGCGGCCACTTCCTCGACGTGGTCGAGGGCCTGCCGACGCTGAAGCTGTTCGGCCGGGCCAAGCCGCAGGCCGAGGAGATCGGCCGGATCACCGGCGAGCACCGGGCCGCCACCATGTCCTCGCTGCGGGTCGCGTTCCTGTCCAGCCTCGTCCTCGAGCTGGCCGCCTCGCTGGCCACCGCGCTGGTCGCGGTGGAGGTCGGGCTGCGGCTGCTGGCCGGCCACATGAGCTACCAGACGGCGTTGCTCGTGCTGCTGCTCACGCCCGAGGCCTACCTGCCGCTGCGCGCGGCAGGGACCCAGTTCCACGCCAGCACCGAGGGCGCCGCCGCCGCCAGCGACGTCTTTGCGATCCTGGACACCCCGGAGCCCAGCGCGACCGCAGTTCCCGCGGTACCCGCGGCCCCCGGGCGCGGGCGGCCGGGCAGGCCTGCCGCCGGGCCCGTGTCGCTGCGGACGGACATCATCCGGCTGAGCGAGGTCACTCTGACCTACCCGGGACGCGACCACCCCGCCCTGTCCGGCGTGAACCTTACCGTCCGGCGGGCCGACCGGATCACGCTCACCGGGCCGAGCGGGGCGGGCAAGAGCTCACTGCTCGCGCTGCTGCTCCGCTTCGTCCAGCCAGAGGGCGGGCGCATCAAGGCCGGCGGCACCGACCTGAGATCGGTTCCGCTGGAGGAATGGCGCCGCCAGATCAGCTGGGTTCCGCAGCAGCCCCACCTGTTCGCCGCGTCCGTGGCCGGCAACATCGCGCTGGGCTGCCCAGCGGCGAGCCGGGCGGCGATCGAGCGGGCCGCGCAGGCCGCCGGCGCGGCGGAGTTCATCGAGGACCTGCCACAGGACTACGACACCGCGATCGGGGAGTGCGGACTGCGGCTGTCCTCGGGACAGCGGCAGCAGATCGCGCTGGCCCGTGCGTTCCTGCGCGACGCGCCGCTGCTGCTGCTGGACGAACCCGCCGCGCACCTGGATGCGGCCAGCGCGCGCCGACTCGGCCAGGCCATCGCCACTCTGACGGCCGGCCGCACCGTGATCCAGGTGACCCACGGCCAGGACTGGCCGGGCGACACCGGCCGGGTGCTCCTCCTGGACCGGGGCAGTCTGCGCCCAGCCCCCGCGTCACGACCGGGGCCGGCCCCGGCGGCGGTGGGCCCGTGACCGCGATCCGGCCGCCGGCCGGCACCAGACGACCCGGCGGCGGGCCCGTGACCGCGATCCGGCCGGCCCGGCCGGCACCAGACGACCCGGCGGCGGGCCCGTGACCGCGATCACGCCGGCCCGGCCGGCACCAGGCGACCCGGCGGCGGCCCGGCGGGTGCCGTTCGGGAACCACCCGCTGCTGCGGCTGCTGCGGCTGGCCCGGCCGATGCGCCGCCAGTTGCTGCTCGCGGTGCTGGCCGGCGCGGCCGCCACCGGCTGCGGGGTGGCCCTGCTGGCGGTGTCCGGCTTCCTGCTCGCCCGGGCCTCGCAGCACCCGAGCATCCTGGCCATCTCGGTCGCGGTGGTCGCCGTCCGCGGCCTCAGCGTCGGCCGCGGCGTGCTGCGCTATCTCGAGCGCCTGTTCTCCCACGATGCGGCCTTCCGCGTGCTGGCCGACGTCCGGGTGGCGATCTACCGGCGGCTGGAACGGCTGGCCCCGGCCGGGCTGGCCGTGTTCCGGTCCGGCGACCTGCTGACCCGGCTGATCAGCGACGTGGACGCCACCCAGGATCTGTTCATCCGTGGCATCGCGCCGCCGCTCACGGCGGTGCTGGTCGGGGCGGGCGCGACCGCGGCGGTGCTGCTGATCCTCGCGCCCGCGGCGGGCGCGCTCGCCGC
The DNA here is from genome assembly GCA_963795575.1 of uncultured Actinomycetes bacterium. GTDB lineage: Bacteria > Actinomycetota > Actinomycetes > Streptosporangiales > Streptosporangiaceae > PALSA-505. Next base: position 123,331 of record CAWCII010000024.1, read on the forward strand.
CGGGCTGCTGATCGCCGGGGCGCTGGTGCCGTGGGCCGCCGCGGTGTCGGCGCGGCGGGCATCGCGCCGCGCCGCCCCGGCCCGGGGCGAGCTCGGCACCGCCGTCACCGACATGCTCGGCGGCGCGGCGGAACTGCACGCCTTCGGCGCGGTGGACGCGGAGCTGGCCCGGACCCGGGCCGCGGACTGCGAGCTCACCCGGCTCGCCCGGCGCTCGGCGGCGGCCTCCGGCCTGGGCACCGGACTCATGACCGCGGTCTCCGGGCTGACCCTGTGGGGGGTACTGCTGCTCGGTGTCGCGGCCACCGGATCCGGATCGCTGGGCCGGGTGCCGCTGGCCGTGATCACCCTCACCGCGCTCGCCTCCTTCGAGGCGGTTACGGCCATGCCCGCGGCCGCGGTTCAGCTCGGCCAGGCCCGCGCCGCGGCCGGCCGGATCGCCCTGGTGCTGGACGCCCCGGATCCGGTGCGCGAACCGGACCGGCCGTTCCCGCCGCCGGGCCGTCCGGCCGAGGTCTCGCTGCGCGGCGTCAGCGTTCGCTACGCGCCGGACCGGCCGCCGGCCGTTCGGGACATCGATCTTGACCTTCGGCCCGGACGCCGGGTGGCGCTGGTCGGGCCCGCCGGCGCGGGCAAGTCCACCGTGGCCGCCGTCTTGTTCCGGTTCGTCGACGTCATGTCGGGCACCGCGCTGCTGAACGGGCGGGACCTGGCCGGGTACGAGCCCGACGAGGTGCGCGCCGTGATCAGCGGCTGCGCCCAGGACCCGCACATCTTCGACGCGTCGATCCGCGAGAACCTGCGCCTGGCCCGGCCGGGGGCGAGCGACGCCGAGCTGGCGCAGGCCGCGGCCGGCGCCCGGCTGCTGGACTGGATCGGCTCGCTGCCGCGCGGCTGGGACACCGCGGTGGGATCGCGCGGCGCCCAGCTGTCCGGCGGCCAGCGGCAGCGGCTCGCCCTGGCCCGGGCGCTGCTGGCCGACCCGGCACTGCTCGTCCTGGACGAGCCCACCGCCCACCTCGACCCGGAGAACCGTCGCGCCCTGACCGCGGACCTGCTGGCCGCGACGGCCGGCCGGGCCACCCTGCTCATCACTCACGACCTGGACGGGCTTGACCAGGTGGACGAGATCGTGCTGCTCGAGCACGGGCGAGTGGCCGAGCGCGGCACGCACCGGGAGCTGATCCGGTCCGGCGGCGCCTATCAGGGGCTGTGCGAGGCCGGGCGCCAGCGCGCCGCCGATCCGGGCCAGAAGCGGGTGTCACGGGAGACCAGGTGAGCGGCCGGCTGCGGCCGTCGCACCGGCGACCGCGCGACCAGGCCCGGCACGGGCAGGCGGCCGACACTACGATGTGGGGCGATGAGTACCGCACACGCGCCGGCCAGCGCCACCGGCCTGCCCGATGGCCGGCCGGACGCGGTCATCCACACCGAGGATCTGACCAAGGTCTACCCGGGAACGGACTTCGCCGCGGTGGACCGGCTCAACCTCGACATCCAGGCCGGCGAGATCTTCGGCCTGCTCGGGCCCAACGGCGCGGGGAAGACGACGACCGCGGGGATGCTGACCACGCGGGTGGTGCCGACCTCGGGGCGGGGGTTCATCGGCGGGCGTGGACGTCGCGGCGCATCCGGCGCTGGCCAAGCAGCTCAGCGGGATCGTCTCCCAGCAGAACACGCTCGACCGCCAGCTCACCGTGTGGGAGAACCTGTACTTCCACGGCCGGCTGTTCGGCATGGGGGCGCAGGCAGTCGCGGCGGATCGCCGACGAGCTGCTCGAGCAGTTCCAGCTGTCCAGGTGGGCCAAGGCGTCGGTGTACGCGCTGTCCGGCGGGATGGCGCAGCGGCTCATGGTGGCGCGGGCCATCTTCCACCGCCCCTCGCGTGCTGTTCCTGGACGAGCCGACGGCCGGGCTCGACCCGCAGAGCCGGCTCGCGCTGTGGGATCTGCTGGGCGAGCTGCACCGGGACGGCCAGACCATCCTGCTCACCACCCACTACATGGAGGAGGCCGACCGGCTCTGCGACCGGGTCGCGATCATGGACCACGGCAAGATCCTGGCCCTGGACACCCCGGCCGCGCTCAAGCAGAGCATCGGCGCCGACACCGTCGTCACGGTGAAGACCAGCGGCGACACCGGCCAGCTCGCCGAGCTGCTCGGCCGAGGACGTGGCAGGCGTCACCCGCACCCGGCAGGTGGACGGCGGCGTCGAACTGCACGTGCAGGGCGCCGACCGGCTGGTCCCGCGGGTCGTCATGGCGGCCGAGCGCGGCGGGTTCGACCTGGTCGACGTGTCGGTCTCCGAGCCCAGCCTGGAGACGGTGTTCATCAACCTCACCGGCAAGGAGCTGCGGGACTGATGGCCGCGCCGCTCGACCTCGCAGGCGCCCGGCCCGGCGGATCGGCGGCGGCCCCACCCGCTCGGTGGCCGCGGCGAGCTGGACCGCGCTGGGCGCGCTCATGCTGCGCGACCTCGTGGTGCTGCGCAAGCACCTGTGGGAGTTCGTGCTGCGCACGATCATCCAGCCGTTCCTGCTCTGCTTCGTCTTCCTCTACGTCTTCCCGAAGATCGGGCAGGGCATCGGCGGGCACGGCGCGGCGGCCGAGTCCGCGTTCGCGACCATCCTGGTGCCCGGGGTGGTCGGCATCTCGGTCATGTTCCAGGGCGTGCAGTCGATCGCCCTGGCCATGGCGCAGGAGTTCGGCTTCACCCGGGAGATCGAGGACCGGGTGCAGGCGCCCTGCCCCATCTGGCTGGTGGCCATGGCCAAGGTGCTCGTCGGGCGCGGCCCAGGGACGTGCTGTCCGCGATCATCGTGCTGCCGATCGCCTCGGTCGTGCACGCGCCCGGCGTGCACGCGCACCTCACCCTGCACTGGTGGATCATCGTGACGTTCGTGCCGCTGGCGTGCGTCGCCATGGCCGGGCTCGGGCTGCTCCTCGGCACCAGCTTCGAGCCGCGCAACATCGGGCTGATGTTCGGCTTCATCATCCTGCCGATCACGTTCCTGGGCGGCACCTACTACTCGTGGACCAGGCTCGCGCCGGTCACCGTCGGCGGGTGGCACTGGCTGCAGACGCTCGTGCTGATCAACCCGCTCATCTACGTGAACGAGGGGATGCGGGCCGCGTTCACCAGCGCGCCGCACATGCACCTGTACGTCATCTATCCGGTCGTGGTGGCGTTCGGGGTCGTGTTCCTGTCGATCGGGCTGCGCAACTTCCGCCGGCGCGTGCTGTCCTGACCCGGACGGCCCGGCCGGACCCGGACGCTCTGCTGATCCGGGACTGCCGGCCAGGCAGGACGGGGGCGACGCCCGGATTGCTGATTACCCGGTTCCCCGCAGCTGGACGCCGAACACCCTGACCTGGTAGGTGCCTGGCCGGATCCGGCGGCAGGCTGGTGAACCAGATGAGTACGTAGCGGGCCCGGGCCGGCCGGGCGAGCCGCAGCCGCACGAGGCCGTGCGCGTCGGCGGCGCTCGCCACCGGCCGCAGGCCAGGCAGGACGGGCGCGCCGCCCACGCGCAGCTGGAAATCGGCACCGGGAATGCTGCCCAGGCTGATCCGGGCGGTCGTGATGGTCACCCGATGGCCCATGTCCAGCAGGAGGCCGGTACCGGCCTGCAGGTTGCCGAAATGGCTGGTGGTGTACCAGTCGGTCTGCCAGGCCGTGGCGGGATTTCCGTCGATCGCGAGCGAGGCGCGCTGCGGGTCGTCGCCTTGCCCCGGGCCCGCCGGGCCGAAGGCCGTCGCGCGGGCCGGGGTCAGCGTGACCCGCGCTGGGCTCGGCGGGGTGGAGTCCGGGGACTTCGTCGCGGCCGGGGAACTCGTCGCGGGGCGCGGGCTGGCCGGGCCGCTGGTCGCCGGCCCGGTCGCGGCCGCCGGACCGGTGTGCGAGGCAGCCCGCGAGCCCGGGATGACGAGATAAATCACGCCGCCGAGGACGGCCAGCGCCACCAGCACGGCCAGAACCACGGCCCGGTCCGGCCGGCGGCGGCTCCGGGATGCGGCGCGGCCCGGCTGGCCGGCGGGCTGGCGGTGATGTGATCTTGTCCGGCGCCGTGGCCTGGCGGGCGGCCATGATCTCGTCGAGCGCTGCGATCTGGCTGGCCGTCATGGCCGGGTTGGGCGCCGTGATTTCTTCCGGCGGCTCAAATCCATCCGGCGGCGCGTACCCGTCCAGCGCCGCGTACCCATCCGGGCCGAGGCCGGCCGGAGCCGCGTGCTCCTCAGCGCCCGCATACTCCGCAGCTGCCGTGTACCGGTCTCGCGCGGCGTGCTCGCCTGGCGCCGCGCGCTCGCCGGACACCGCGAACTCGTCCGCGGCCGCGAACTCGTCCGCGGCCGCGAACTCGCCGGACGGCGCGTAGTCATCGGACGCTGCGTACTGCCCGGCCGGCACCGCGAACCCGTCCGGGCCGAACTCGGCCGGAGCCGTGTACTCCTCTGGCGCCGCGTACCCCGCAGGCGCTACGGGCTGGTCCCGCGCCGCGTACCCGCCGGATGGCGCGAACTCCACCGCCGGGGGCGCATGCGCCTCGGGCGGCCCAGGCTCGGCGCCCGCCGGAGCCTGGGCCGGCGCCACCGGCTCGGCAGGCGCCGCGAACCCGCCGCCTGCCCGGCGGGCCGCGTCGTACTGCTCGATAAGCGGAGCCGAATCGGTGCCCGCGGCGCGCGCGAGGGCACGGATGTGACCTCGCGCGTAAAAGTCCCCACCGCAGGTCGAATAGTCATCCTGCTCGATATCCCGGATGATGGCTTCCCGGATGCGGGTCTTCTGGCTGATCTGCGTGACGCTGAGTCCAGCCCGGCGCCGAGCCTCCGACAACGCCTCGCCGATGCTCACCGCCCGCTCCCGCGGCCGCAGCTGCCCTGCGGGGAGAACAGGTTACCCTGGGTCGTCTCGCGGACAGTCACTGGGACACATCTCCTTCGCGCCGGCCAGACTGCCTTCATCGCCACGTTCCCATAGGAACACGATGCCGGGTCGTTATGGCCGGTTCTAGTGTCATACCTGTCCGGGAGTCGCAGATAACGGCCCGCCGGGGCCTGGATCGCGCGGCATCGGCCGCCCGGCAGCCTGGGCCAGAAGCCCGAGAAGGAGGCAGAGGTGGCAGACAAGGTAATCATCGCCGCAACGGACGGCTCGGAAGAATCGCTGCGAGCGGTGGAGTGGGCGGCGCGCGAGGCGGTCCTGCGCCAGGCAGCGCTGCGGATTGTGTCCGCGGCAGCCCTGCCGCCCCGCATGAGTCCCGACCCCGAAGGCCGCGAGACCGTGGCGGGAATCGTGCAGCAGGCCACTGAGCGCGCGCTGGACGGCGCCGCGCAGCGGGCGGCGGAGACCGAGCCGGATTCTCGCGGTCGGCACCGGCCTGCTGTCCGGGCCGCCGGCCCCCGCGCTGGTCGAGATGGCCGCCGACGCTTCGATGCTGGTCGTCGGCTCCCGCGGGACGGGCGGCCTCGCCGCGATGGTCCTCGGCTCGGTCAGCCGTTACGTGGCTACCCGCGCAGCGTGTCCGGTCGTGGTCGTACGCGAGGAGACCACGGCCGTCCACGACGAGATCGTGGCCGGCGTCCATGACCCGGACCAGTCCGCCGCCGCGCTGGAGTTCGCCTTCGAGGAAGCGGCCCTGCGCCGGGCCAGGCTCCGGGCCGTGCACGCGTGGGCATGGTCGCTGTCCTCGACGAGCTCGGTGGGAACACTGACCGCGCAGGAGCGAGCCGTCATGGACTCCTCGGACGCCCAGGCGTACGCGGCCTCGCGGCTTGACCGCGTGCTCGCCGGATGGCGGGAGAAATACCCGGGCGTGCAGGCCAACGGGGAGATCGTGCATGCCCGGCCCGCGCGCCTGCTCATCGGGGCGACCGCCCGCGCCGACCTCGTGGTGATCGGCCGGCACGCCGCCGGATCGGGCGTGGGCTCGATCACGCACCCGCTGCTGAGCCACGCCCACGGCCCGATCGCAACCGTCGCGAGCCCGTGACGCGTCGGCCCTTGGCCGGATCGTTTCGGCGGTGCGATCATGGGCCAGGGATTCGGCCACCGCAGCAGCGGTGACCCCGGCTAGAAGGAGCAGGAAATGCCCGGAATCACTGTGGGCGTGGATGGTTCGGACGATTCCCACCGCGCCCTGGAATGGGCGATGAAGGAGGCGTCGATCCGGCAGGTCCCGCTGACCGTCCTCGCCGTGCACGAGGTCGCCGCCAACCAGTGGACGGCCAACCCGATCATCTACCCGGAGGACGAGGCCATCAGGCAGCAGGCGCGTCAGGCCACCGAGGAGGCAGTCGGCAAGGTCAGCGGCCAGCTGAGCGACGCCAAGCCGCCGTCGGTCACGGTGGAGGCGGTGAGCGGCATTTCGGCCCAGGAACTGATCAAGGCATCGCAGGACAGCGACCTGATCGTGGTGGGCTCGCGCGGCGGCGGCGGATTCGCCCGGCTGGCGCTGGGCTCGGTCACCCATAAGGTCGTGCATCACGCGCTCTGCCCGGTTGTCGTCGTGCCCACGGAGCGCTAGGAAAGCGTACGGGTGCCGGCCTGACAGTCCAGGTGGCACCCGGCATCCGTTCTGCGAGGTGACGGGGAACCTGACGGTACGGCACGGCAGGCCCCGCGCGGGCGCTGACCAGGATGCGCGCGATCTAGCGGGCATGGCGGCGGTGCCGGCCGCGAGTTCGGCGTCCGGCGCATAGGTCCGCCCCTCGTCCCATGCTGCGGGACGAGGGACGGACCTCCGGCAACCGGTGCCGGGACCAAGGTCCCTGCTGCGGCATGGAGGCGGCCGGTAAAATGGAACGGAGGCGGTTCAGCCACATGACCCGGGCCCGCTCTCCGGGCCAGAAGGACTCCGATGATGAACGAGACGGCAGGAGATGGCCGCACGATCCGGGTGTTCCTGCCTGACGATCACGAGATAGTCCGGCACGGGGTCAGAGAACTGCTGGAGCGGCGGATCCTGGAACTCGTCGGAGCGGGCCTGATCAACCCGCAGATCGGCGAGCGCATGTACCTGGCCGAGAAGACGGTGAAGAATTACGTCTCGGCGCTGTTCGCCAAGCCGGGAATGGAACGCGGGACGCAGGCCGCCGCCTAGGCCGCCCGGGTTCTCACCGGGGATGCCCGTCCCGAGACGGCGAGCTGAATCACTGACCCGCTGACCGGCGGATGGTGTCACGCAGAACCGGCTCGACAGAAGGGCAGAGCATGGACCCCGTACTGGAGCACCTCACCGAGGAAGAATGCCTCCGGCTCATCTCGCCTGGCGGCGTTGGCCGGCTCGCGTACTCGGGCCGGTACGGCCTGACCGTCTTCCCCGTCAACTACCGGGTGCACGAGGGATCCGTCGTGTTCCGCACCGCCGAGTACAGCCCCACCGACGAGGACTTGCGCACCGGCATACCCGATGCCGAGTACGAGGTGGCGTTCGAGGTCGATGCGATCGACCCGGTGGCCCGCGAGGGCTGGAGCGTGCTCATCCACGGTCCGGCGCACCACATGGATCTCCTGGCCGAGCGTGACCTGACGGTGCAGAGCGGGGTGGGACCGTGGCCGGGCGGGGAGGAACGTCAGCACGGTATCCGCATCACGCCGAGGCGCATCACCGGCCGGCGGATCCGCAGGACGGGCTGACCCGGCCAGGCCGCCAGCACCGCCTCCGCGACCTTGGTACCGATCTCGCCGCGGGTACAAGCACCGGTCGTGCCGGTCACCGGACCTAGTCCCGGCAGGGGCTCGGCGCGCCCCGGCTCACCGCAGGACCAGGCCGGGGCCGTGGTCGAGCTGGTAGTCGAGGTTGACCGCGGCGCTGATCAGCGACAGGTGGCTGAAGGCCTGCGGGAAGTTGCCGAGCTGCTCGCCGGTGCTGCTGATCTCCTCGGAGTACAGGCCGAGATGACTGGCGTAGGTCTGCATCTTCTCGAAGGTCAGCCGCGCGTCGTCCAGCCGCCCGGCGCGGGCGAGCGCGTTGAACGTACCAGAACGTGCACAGCGAGAACGTGCCCTCGTCGCCGGCCAGCCCGTCGGGGGAGGCCGCCGGGTTGTACCGGTAGACCAGGCTGTCGGAGACCAGCTCCCGGTCCATGGCCCGCAGGGTGGATGTCCACATCGGGTCGCGGGGGGCGATGAAGCCCTGCAGGGGCATCATCAGCAGCGACGAGTCCAGCACCTCGGTGTCGTAATGCTGGGTGAAGGCTTCCACCTTCGGATTCCAGCCGCGCTGCATGATCTGGTCGTAGATCAGGTCGCGCTCGGCGGCCCACCGGGCCAGGTTGGCGGGGCGGCCGCGCTGGGTGGCCAGCCGGATCGCGCGGTCCAGCGCCACCCAGGCCTGGAACCGCCCGTAGGTGAAGTTCTTCCGGCCGCCGCGGGTTTCCCAGATGCCCTCGTCCGGCTGGTCCCAGTGCTCGCACAGCCAGTCGATGAGGTTCGCGGCGGCCATCCAGCCCCGGTGACCCGCCTGCACGCCCTCGGCGTCGGCCAGGAAGATGGCGTCCATGGCCTCGCCGTAGATGTCGAGCTGCAGCTGGTCGGCGGCGCCGTTGCCGACGCGCACCGGGCGGGACCCGCGCCAGCCCTCGAAGTGGTCGAGCGTCTCCTCGGTCAGATCCGAGCTGCCGTCGACCCGGTACATTATCTTCAGCGGCCCGGAGGAGTCCCCGGCCTGCTCGGTCGCGCGGTCCCGCAGCCAGCCGCCGAACGCGGCGGCTTCCTCGATGTACCCCAGGCTCAGCAGCGCGTGGATGGAAAACGAGCCGTCCCGGATCCAGGTGTACCGGTAGTCCCAGTTGCGCTCCCCGCCGGCCTGCTCGGGCAGCCCGGTGGTCGGCGCCGCGACCAGCGCACCGGACGGGGCGTAGGTCATCAGCTTGAGCGTCATCGCCGAGCGGGCGATCATCTCCCGCCAGCGCCCGCGGTAGGTCGAGCGGTGCAGCCAGGTACGCCAGAACCGGGCGGTCTCGTCCGCGAGCCGCCGGGCCTCCCCGGGCGGGATGCGCCGCGGCTGGCCGCCCATCCACTCCAGCACCACGCCGCCGGTCTCACCCTCCCGCAGGGTCCGCGTCCAGCGCAGCCCGTCGCCGTCGCGCCCGCCGGAGATGCCCGCCTCCTTGAGCGAGGTTCCCTGCGGCCCGATCGCGTGCACCGTCAGCTCCAGGCCGTCAGACCGGAACACCGCCCCGTTCTCGGAGAACTCCAGCTTGTGCGGCTTGCGGCCGTAGTCGAATCGCGGCTGGATATTCATCGCGAAGCGCATGACGCCCCGGACCACCCGGATGTTCCGGACCAGCCGGTGCCGCTCGGTGGCTGCCGTCCCGGTCACGGGCATGAAGTCATGCACCTCGCCGACCCCGTCCGGGGTCATGAACCGGGTAACCAGGATGGCGGTGTCGGGCAGATAGAGCTGCTTGCTCACGTAGTCGTCCCGGTCCGGCGCCATCCGGAAATGACCGCCGCGCTCGGCGTCCAGCAAGGAAGCGAACACGCTGGGTGAGTCGAACCGGGGGCAGCACAGCCAGTCCAGCGTGCCGTCGGAGGTGACCAGCGCCGCCGTCTGCAGGTCACCGATCAGCCCGTGATCACTGATCTCGGGATAACGAGCCATGGCTCTCTCCTCCCCGGGCAATCCTCTGGCCGCCTCCTCGGGCGGGCGACGCGCCAGCGCGCCCGCCTGCCTACGATGGTCACATGACACCGCTGCGGCATCACCCGGGACGGATGATCCCGGCGCCGCCCGCGGCGTCCACAATGGACGAGCTACATGGCGACGCAGAGGGAGAGGGCCATGAACGAGAACCCGAGCGGCTGGAATACGCCGCAGTTCAGCGCTGGCCCGCTGATTACCAGCGCGGTGCTGGTGGGTGCTGGCACCTTCATCGCCCTGGCCGGGCTGGCGGTCGGCGGTTCGCACCTGATCGCGGCTACCCGCCGGTGGATCGCCGAGATGGAGGTCCCGCCGAGCGAGGTGGCCAGGCTGAAGTGGTCACAGGCCAAGGCCGCGATGGCGGCCGGCACGTCTGCCTGGCAGAACGGTACCGGAACCGATGTCACCAGCACCGGCGTGACCGGTACGACGTGACGTGATCCGCGCGTCCTGATTCTCCTTTTCCATCCACCCTGACTGTCACCGCGGCGGTGCCCGCCTCCCGCGGCACCGCCGTGTGCCTGCTCGCGCGCTACCCGGGCGGCCGGGCGCCCCGGGCGCCGGGCCGCCGAAGCCCGCGACACGTCATTGACCCGGATTCTCCGGTTGGTCCGTGCTGGCGGGCGGCTTCCTGTCTTGCAGGCGGCGGATTTCCAGGACCTCCACGCCGAACGTCTCCAGCCTGGCCAGCAGCCCGTGCAGGGCGGCCTGATCGCGCAGGGGACCGTGCAGGACGGTCTCGACCGGCTCTACCGAGGCGCTGAGCCGGTCGAAGTCCAGCAGGGCCTCGGGCGGAAGGACGCCCGCTACGCGAATCTCGTAGTAGGACGATGACACCGCAGCTCCCAGCAGATCGTAATCACCATGACCGCTTCCCAGGGTTCCTGCTCAGCGGCCGGCCGCGCCCCATTCACCACGGGTGAATCTGTCACCCTGGTGAGATTGAAGATCGGGTGATGACGTATCACCCGGCCGCGTGCGAAACAGTAGGGTAAGCGGGCCGTCTGCTGCTCCGTGTGCCGTGATCGCCGGCGTGCGGGCCGGCCTGACCGCGGGAGCACAGCCGGCGCGGCAGGCGCCGGCCGGGAGGTGGTCAACGGTGACCAGCACCGCGGCGGGCGGTATCGCTCGCCCCAGGGACCGGGCCGGTGCCGGTGACCCGGTCCTGATGTCGAAGATCACCGCGCCTGAGCCGCCTGCTTGGGCGGTCCGCCGTCCGCGGATCGAAAAGCTCATCGCCAAGGGCGCGCAAGGCCCGCTGACCATGCTCACCGGCCCGCCGGGGGCCGGCAAGACCATGGCCGTCGCGTTGTGGGCCGCGGCGGCCACCGGCCCCTGCCGCCTGGCCTGGATCAGCCTCGACGGCTACGACAACCAGCCGAGAGCCTTCTGGTCGCACGTGGCGGCAGCACTGCGCCTGGCTGGCGTCGATGTCCCGCGCGTTCCGGCGGGGGGCCGCGGGACCGCCGTCAACCACGCATTCCTGCTGCGGCTGGCGTCCGCGCTGGCGGCACAGGACCCGCCGCTGGTCATGGTGCTCGACGACCTGCACCTGATGGCAGAACCGCCCACCCTGGACGGGCTGGACTACGTCCTGAAGAACGCCAGGGCAGGCTTGCGCCTGGTGGTTACCTCCCGGATGGACCCGCTCCTCCCGCTGCACCGCTACCGGCTCACCGGAGACCTGGCCGAGATCCGGGCCGATGACCTGGCCTTCAGCGTCCCCGAATCGGGCCTGCTGCTAGCCCATCACGGCATCAGCCTGCCCGCCGCGGCGCTGGAGTGCCTGACCGGGCGGACCGAGGGCTGGGCGGCAGGGCTGCGCCTGGCCGCGCTGTCACTGGACGGGCACCCCGACCCCGCGCAGTTCATCAAGGAACTGGACGCCGAGGAAAGTGCCATCACCGGTTACCTGGTGAACGAGGTACTGAACGCCCAGCCCCCGTCCGTCCGCGACCTGCTGCTGCGGACGAGCATCCTGGACTGCGTCAGCGCGGATCTCGCGGGCGAGCTCACCGATGACCAGCAGGCCCCCGACACGCTGGCCGCCCTGGCGCGGGCCAACGCGTTCGTCCAGCCGCTCGGGCACGGGTGGTATCGCTACCATTCGCTGTTCGCCGCGGTCTTGCGCCTGAAGCTGAGGAGCGAGTCCCCGGCCCGGCTGCCCGGCCTGCACCGGCGGGCGGCCTGCTGGTATCAGCGGAACGGGCGGCTGGCTGAAGCGGTGCGGCACGCGGCCGATTCCGGCGACTGGGTGTTCGCGGCGGCGATTGTTCTCGATGGGCTCGCCGTTGGCCAGCTCGTCAACCCGCGGGACGATCAGTCGCTGGCCGAGACGTTCCGCCGCATGCCGCCGGACCCGGCCCCGGCCCAGCCGGGACCGTTGCTCGTGACGGCCGCGATGGAACTGTCCGACGCCGCAGCCGGCCTGGGCAGGACCTCGCTGGCCGCGGCGGAGCGCCTCCTGGAGCGCCTTCCGGCGGGCCAGGAGATCCCCGCCCGGCTGGCCGGAGCGCTGATCCGGCTGGCCCAGTCGCGTCGCACCGGGGATCTCGGTGCCGCGGACGACGCCGCGGGCCGGGCGGAGGCACTGCTGGACGAGCTTCCGGAAGGCCTGCGGGCACGGCATCCCGGGGTTCGCGGGCAGATTCTGTCCGGGCGCGGGGCGGTCGAGCTGTGGGCGGATCGCCTCGATGAGGCGGCCGCCACGTTCCGGGCGGGCGCCGCCGTGGCCCGCACCCCGGACAGTGCCTGTGAGCGCGCTGACTGCCTCGGGCATCTCGCCCTGCTGGCGGCGCTGCGAGGACAGCTGAACCGCGCCGCGGAGCTGATCGGCCAGGCCGGTGAGGCCTCCGAAAGCGGCAGCGGCCTCCCCAGGCACCTTCCCGTGGCCGCGACCGTCGCGCTCGCGTACGTGTACACCGAGCGCAACGAGGTACAGCGCGCGCATGGCCAGCTCAAGCTCGCGGACGCCGCCTTGCGGGTGAGCCCGGACCGGCTGATCGGCGCGGTCGCCTGCCTGGTCGCGGCGCAGCGCACGCTGGCCGGCGGCCACGCCACGGCAGCGGTCGAGATGATCCGCGGCGCACGGCAGGGCTGGATGCCCCCGGGCTGGCTCGAGCTCAGGCTGGCCCTGCTCGAATCCCGGGCCTGCGCGGCCGCCGGGGATATCCACGGCGCCGTGGCCGCCGCGGGACGGCAGGCCCGCAGTCCGCGCCGGGTGCCGCCGTCGCGCTCGCCTACGCCCGGCTGGCCGCGGGAGACCATCAAGCGGCCCGGCGCGCGCTCGACGTCGCGGCGGGATACTCGGACCAGGCCGCCGGGCAGGCCAGCCTGGAAGGGTGGCTGGCCGATGCCTGGCTCAGCTACGTGACCGGCGACGCCACGCGCGGGCGCCGGTCGTTCGAGCACGCGCTGCGGCTGGGCAAGGCGGAGCAGCTCCGGCTGGCCTTCGCACTGGAAAGGCACTGGATCCGGCCGGTGCTGCGACGCGACCCTGACCTGGCCGATTCCTACCGGGAACTGCTGGAACCAGGCCTGGGGGTCCCACCGCGACCGCGGGATCAGCGCGGCCGGACCCGGCGGCCCCGACCGCGCCCCTGATCATCGAGCCGCTCAGCGTGCGCGAGCGCGAGGTGCTCGATCATCTGTCCGGGATGCTCAGCACCGCCGAGATCGCCGCTGAGATGTACATTTCGGTGAACACGGTCAAGACCCACCTGCGAAGCATCTACCGTAAGCTGTCCGCGGCCCACCGCGGCGAGGCCGTGCGCCGGGCCAGGCACCTGGAGCTGATCTGACCTCGCGTCACCGCAGCCGGACTACAGCAGGCCGGCCTGCTGACCGCACTTGATGGCGTTCCGCCGCTCGGACACGCCGAGCTTCCGGTAGATGGCCTGGGTGTGGGTCTTGATGGTATTCGCCGACAGGTGCAGCTCCTGGCCGATCTCACGGAGCGAGAGCGTGCCCTGCAGCATCCGCAGCACCGATATCTCGCGTTCGGTCAACGGCTCGGCGAGCGACGCAGGCCCGGGACGGGTTCGCCAGCCGCCGGCGAAGCCGGTTCAGCCGGACCACCGGGGTCTTCGGGTCATCCGGGAACGCGGTCATCATCTGCCGTGCCTCATCGACCAGCACCACGGCGGCGGGCCGGTCGCCCAGATCCAGCAGCACCTGCGCCAGCAGCAGCATGGCGTCAACCGCCGGCCAGGGGCTGATGCCGGGCGTCCGGCGGCGGGACTGCACCGCCTGCTCCAGCTCGCTGCGCGCCTGTTCCGGCCGCCCCAGGGCGGCGTAGACGGCTCCCGCGGCGGTACGGGCGAGCGAAGCCTGCGGCGTGGACTCGAGATCCCCGCGGGTCGCGAGGATACGCGCCTGGCCGGCCAGCTCCTGCGCCTGCGGGAGCCTGCCCAGCTCGGCGGCCACCAGCGACAGGGCGGACAAGCCCGGCAGCCGCACCAGGGGGGAGGTCGTCTCGCCGGAGACGGCTTCCCGCAGCGGTCTCTCCGCCGCCTCGGTCTCGCCGGACAGGTAGCGGCTGTAGCCAAGCACCACCCTGGCCAGGGCGTACCACGGTGACGCCGGGTCGTCCTCTAGCTCCGCGACGGTACGCGCTGACTCGTGCATCGCACGCAGGCCGGCGAACCCGTAGATGCCCTGCAGGAGCGCGACGGAAGACTTCAGTGATGGCAGGCCGTCGGGGAGCGGGCCGTCGTGCTGCGCGGCCGCCATCACCGGCAGCCAGCGCCGCACGGATTCTCCGTCACCAGATAGGGCCGACGTCCAGGCCGCGCAGTGCGCGGCCACCGGGTCGGCGCTGATCGTGGTGTCGCCGAGCGCGCGCATCCAGCCGCGGACCGCCGGCACCTGGCCGGCGGCAGCGTAGGCGTACCAGTGCGCCGCGATCAGGTGGCCGGCGCCAGCCCGGTCACCGGCGGCGATCGCGTGACTGATCGCCTCGCCCGCCGACCCGGATCGCCGGTGCCAGGCGCTCGCGCGCTCGTGCAGGGCGGCGGTGATGCCGGGCTCGGTCCGGGCGAGCTGTCCCCGCAGAGCCTGCGCGAAGAGATGGTGATACCGGTACCACTGCCGTATTTCGTCCAGCGGAACGACGAAGAGGTTCTCCCGGTCGAGCAGGTCCAGGATTTTGGTCGCGCGGTCCGACCGGCCACCGCGTCGCAGAGCGGGGCGCAGAACCGGTCCAGGACGGAGGTCCGGACGAGGAACTCCCGGATCTCCGCCGGCTGACGGCCGAGCACCTCCTCGGTCATGAAGTCCGCGATGTACCTGTTCTGCCCGGTGAACTGGCCGACAAAGCCGCTCGGCGCGGGGTGACCGCGCAGCGAGTGCGCCGCCAGGAACAGGCCGGCGGGCCATCCCTCCGTGCGCTCGACGAGGACGGCCAGGTCGGGCCCGCTGAGCTCGACGGCGGAGATCGCGCGCACCAGCCAGGCGGTCTCGGCGAGCCCGAAGCGCAGGTCGCGCGCGCGGAACTCGGCCATCTCACCGGTGGCCCGCAGCCGGGCCAGCGGCAGCGGCGGGATCTGACCGGTGATCAGCACGATCTGGACGGGCGGGGGAAGATGGAGCAGCAGGAAGGCCAGCTGGTCGTGGCAGCGCGGCTCGGTAATCACCTGGTAGTCGTCCAGCACGAGAACGACGCGCCCGGGCAGCGCCGCCAGCTCGTTGACCAGGATCGGGAGCACGTTCCGGTGATGTCGGACGCCGGGCTCCCGCAGTTGCCGGAGAACCTCGTCCGCGCCGAACTGGGGCGAGGCCCGGCGCAGGGCCTGGACGATATGCCAGCACAGCTGCCCGGCATCGTTGTCCCCGCCGTCCACCGAGATCCAGGCGAACAGCCGGGTCGCCAGCGTGCTGGCCCGCCACTGCGCGACGAGCGTGGTCTTGCCGGATCCGGCCGGGGCGGCCACCAGGATCAGCCGGGCCGCGGTGTCGGTCATCCGCTGCACGAGGTGCGGCCGGTCAGCCCAGTCCGTGTGCGGCCCGGGGGCGGTGAATGCGGTCTCCATCGGCACGCCGAAGCCTGCGCGCGGCAGCAGGGAAGCAGGCACCGCCCGCAAGGCGCGCCCCCGTCGCGACGGTCCCGTAGATGGCTCCCCGCCTGGATTGTCCCGCACTTACGCAAGGTAATCATGGCGCGCGGCACCCGCGCCAGGGACCAGGGTCCTTTCGGCTCACCGGATTGCGGCCTATCACCCGCCACGGGTGGGGCGGCGAGCCTTGTTACATGCTGGACTGGGCCGGACCTGGGCCGGAATCACCAGGAAAGACCCGCATCACCAGGAAAGAGAGCCTTATGTCTGATCTGATCGCCATCGGTTACCCCGACGAGGCCACTGCCGACGAGGCGGCCGCCGAGGCGCGGCGGCTGGCCCAAGATCTCATCATCCAGCCTGACGCGATCGCGGTGATCGTGCGGGACAAGGACGGTGCCTACCACGTTCACACCGACCACCACCCGGTGGGCGCCGGGGCGACCTGGGGGATGTTCTGGGGGCTGCTGTTCGGGCTGCTCTTCTTCGTCCCGGTCTTCGGCATCGCCCTGGGGGCCGGGCTCGGCGCGCTGATGGGCAAGGTCGCCAAGACCGGCATCGACAGGCAGTTCCAGGACCAGGTCCGCGGCATGATCCAGCCGGGAACATCCGCCCTGTTCCTTATGGTGGAGAAGGTCACGCCGGACAAGGCCGTCGAGGCGATGAGCAAGTACGGCGGCACGGTGCTGAAGACCTCCCTGAGCAAGGAGGGCGAGGCGGAGCTCCAGGACGCCCTGCACGGCGGGAGCGGCTCGGCTAGCACGGCCTGAGCGCGGGCCCCCTTAAGCTCTACGCCGCCAGTCCCGCCCGGGCGTGGCCGTATGGAGGGTCATGACGCAGGCACCGCCTGCCCGGCGGGCGGGCAGGAACGAAGCCAGTGCGCCGTACCGGCCGCCGGAATACGGCGGCCGGTACGGCGCGCTGCTGCTCCTGCTGATCTCGAGCTACCTGCTCTCCGCTTTCAACGTGAGGCTCGTCGCAGACTTCGACTTCGTCCTGTTCGCGGCGGTGCTGCTGCTCGCCCTCCGTACGGCACCATATTCGCGCCGGACGAAGCTTCTGGTCGGCACGGTGGCGCTGGCCGGCTCGGTCCTGGTCGATAGCCTGACCCATACCGGCGAGGAGCTCGCTCTCGGCGCGGCCGTGCTGTGGAAGGCACTGATCCTGCTCGTCAGCGTGGTGATCATCGTACGCCGTGTCCTGGCCAAGCCCACGGTGACCATTCAGAGCATTTACGGGGCGTTGAGCGCCTACATCATCATCGGCCTGATGTTCGCCGCGTTCTTCGCGGCGATGCAGTACATCAGCGGAGTGCCCTTCTTCGCCGGCGGGAAGCCGGCCAGCCGCAGACATTCCAGTACTTCAGTTTCACCACGCTGACCACGCTCGGCTACGGGGATTTCACGGCCGCCTCCGATGGCGGCCGGGCTATCGCCGTGATGGAGGCCCTGATCGGCCAAGTGTTCCTGGCCACCCTGGTCGCCCGGCTCGTCGCCGCGTTCCGTCCCCGGCGTGAGGCCGCGAGACCGCCGGCCAGCCGTCGGCCGCCGCGAAGCCTCCGTAACGGCGCCCGGCCGACCCCCCGCAGGAAGCCGCCGGGGCGGCCGGCCGGCCGGTCGTCCGCGGGCCGGGCGGGCGGGGGCCGGACCCTGAACGGGCCGCGGGTGCTACTGGACGCGGCGCGTCCCGCCCGGGTTCCTCGCCGGTCAGCTGACCAGCAGGTAGATGCTCTTGCCCATCAGCCACAGGCCGAGCAGCAGGCATACGGCGATGATGACCTGGTCCTGGTGGGAGTCCAGCCACGTGCGCAGCCGTTCCAGCCGGGCGCTGGCCGCGTCCGGCGCGAAGACGGCGTACAACTCCAGGTACAGGAAGCTGGAGGTGGCCAGCAGGCAGAACAGGACCAGGGCGACGTAACTACCCGCGGTAGCAAGCTTGGCATCGACAACTGTTGCGGCGCCGGCTCGCCACCAGCGCCCAGGGCTGCAGGAACGCGGCGAGTCCGGCCGCGGCCCACAGCGAGAGCCGGTCGAGTCTGGCCATCCAGGCCGGCGGCCTGCGGGGGCGGCCCATCCGGCGCCGCTGGCGCTCGGCGACCAGGATCAGCACGACGCCCAGGGCTAGCTTGGCCGCGGTCGCGGCGGTCGACGGCGCGGAGCGTGACCCGGGCGGCTGGCCGCCGGTCGCCAGCAAGACCGCGGCGATGACGATGACCAGGCAGGCCAGCCAGCCGAGAATGAATGCCAGGCCCTTCCTGGTGCCCTTCTCAGCGCTCAGGACCAGGATGAAAGCCGTCAGCGGAAACGGCTCGAGGGTGATCGCCAGCCCGATGAGCATGAGGTCGAGTACCACTCTGCCTCCCCGGCTGAGCCGGTGTCAGCCGGAATGTCACTCGGCCGGCTCCGCGGTCACCCGCCCGAAGGCGACGGCGTCGACGAGAGCCTGGTGGTCGCGCTCGTTCTGGTCGGCGTAGGCGGCGGCGAACTGGGTGATGGCCCGGTCGAACACGTCCGAGCCGCCCAGGTAGGCGGCGATGGCGATCCGGTCGCCGGAGCGGGCGTGCGCCCGGGCCAGCGTCCAGCCGCACAGCGCGCCGTACAGCCGCAGCCCGGACGGCGCCATGGTCTCGATGTCGACGGAGAACTTCCAGTCCCGCAGCTGGCGGACGTAGAAGTCGCGCGGCCTGGCCGTCCAGCCCGGCCTCGGTCCGCTGCCAGCCCAGGAAGATGTCGCTGGATGCCTGCATCAGCCGCTGGCCCGCGACCACCCGCTGGCCCTGGTTGGCGTACTTGCTGGCGCCGGCGAAGCGGCTGAGCACCGATGCCTCGGCCTCCTTGACCTGCAGGAACAGCGGATCGGAGCCGTCGCGGCCGAGCATCAGGACGATCCAGCAGCGGGTGCCGACGCTGCCGACGCCGACGACCTTGCGGGCCATGTCGGCGAACTCGAACTGCTCGAGCAGGTACCGCCGGTCGGTCTCCAGCGTCCGCCGGTACTTGGCGATCAGGCCGGCCAGCTCCGATCTCGAAGCGCTCCCGTGTCATGTCCTCGGGGAGCAGCTCATCGACCGGCACGAGCAGCGGCGGGTCGGAGATGATCCGCGGCCGGCCGTCCACCACCCGGGTCAGCTTGGCCACCTCCTGCATGCTGTCCCTGGTGCGCGCCTTGGCCAGGCCCTTGGCCACCGCCTTGCGCTGCCGCTGCTTGAGCTGGGATTCGAACTGCGCCCGCAGCTCGTCCATGTCCACGTGCGCGTACCAGACATCCAGGTTGGTCATCGCGGCGAAGTCGCGCATCGCCTGGCGGTAGCGGGCGACGGCGGCCATGACGATCTCACGGCGCTTCTTGCCGGGGAATCCGTTGCCCCGGGCCGCGACTTCCAGGCTGGCGGCCAGCCGCTTGACGTCCCATTCCCAGGGGCCGGGCAGCGTCTCGTCGAAGTCGTTGACGTCGAACACCAGGCGGCGCTCGGCCGATCCGAAGATGCCGAAGTTGGACAGGTGCGCGTCACCGCAGGCCTGCACGGCCAGCCCGGAGACCGGCGTGCCGGCCAGGTCGCTGGCCATCGGCAGCGCCGCGCCGCGGTAGTAGGTGAACGGGGACACCATCATCCGGCCCCAGCGCACCGGCACCAGCTCGGGCACACGCGACTTCGCCTGTTTTTCCAGCAGCGCGATCGGGTCGGGCCGGTCCGGTGGCGGGTCAAACTCCGCATGGCTGGCGCGCGGCACCTCGGCCCGCGCCTGCTTGCCCCGGGCGGCACGCTCGGCGGGCGTCAGCCGGCCGATCCCGGTGTCGAGCTCGTACCTGGGCAGGCGCCGGGGCGGAGCCTCGGCAGTTCCCACAGGCATGATCGGCTCCTTCCCGGCCCGCCGTTTCCTGGCGGGCCATCTCCACGCCGCAGACGGGGACCGACAGGGTGCCCCCCTAACCCTGCCGCGGCGATGCAGCGGCCCGCCTCACCCCGCCTGGGTGATCCGGCCGCCCGGTGATGGTTACCGGGCCGGCCCATACATCCGCGCTGGGTGATGCACAGCCGTCCCATCAGCGCCATCATCATCGGTATGCTCCGGCTCAGCGGCCCTCCCGGGCGACGCGCGGAACGATCGGGCCTGCGGCGGGCTACCCGCAGGCTCGTCCTGGCCGTCGCCGCCATCGCCGCCGTGTGCCTGGCGACGGGCTGCGGAAGCGCCATCAAGAATGCCGGAGGCGCCATCAAGAGCGCGGCATCCAGCCTGGCGCCGCACCACGGCAACAGCGCGTCGCCGGCCTCCAGCGACACCATCACGCCCACCCCGACCGACACCAGCACGCCCGCCCCCACGCCCACCCCCACCGTCACCCCCACCTCGACCGTGACCGTGACGCCCACCGTCACGCCGTCCACCCAGATCAGCACCAAGCTGGTGACCCCGCACCCGAAGAAATCGGCCACGGCCAGCGGGTCGGCCTCCAAGTACCTCTGGCTGTGGGTCCTGCTGGGCGTCGTCGTGCTCGTCGGCCTGATCGCGTGGATCGCGGCTGCCGCGCACCGCCGCCGCGCGACGGCCGCGAACGCCTGGCGGTCGAGGGCGGTTCGACGCGTACGCGAGGGGCTCGGCCCTCTACGACGCGATGAGCGTGGCCGAAGCGCCGGGCCGGCTGACCGCCGCCGACGCAGGTGCGCGATGGTACGACATCCAGCGCCGCGCGGATGACCTCGCGCAGATGCTGTACGGGCTGCGCGAGACCGCCCGGGACGAAGACGACCGCGCCAGGGTCGATGACGTGATCGCCTCGCTGCAGGCGGTTCGCTCCGCCATGGACGCCGAGCGGAATCCGGGCGGGGCCGGCCCGGAGCAAGCCGGGATCGCCCGCAGCCGTCTGTACGCCTTCGAGACGGCTCTGCGCGCGCTCCGGCCCCCCGACCGCGTGCGGTAGGCGCACGAACGTGGCCGGGCGCTGATGCCGCGGGCGCCGGCCAGCTAGCCCGTACCGGGTGATGCACCGGGACGCCGGAGGCGGCATGCTGGAGGCAGCCGGCCCCGGCCAAGGATCGCCGGGATCGCCAGAGCCGAACGGAGCGGAAAGCATGTCAGGGACGGGCTGGGCCATCAGCATGGCCATCCTCTACGTGGTGCTGCTAGTCACGGTGGCCATCCTCACCTTCCGCAAGGGGCACTGGGTTCTCGGCCTCATCGGATTCGTGTTCCCGATCTTGTGGCTGATCGGGGCCGTGCTGCCGAGCCGCCGCTACCGCTGACCCGGCGGCAGGCCTGATCGGACGCCTGGTCACCGAGCCGTCACTGAGAGTCAACGACCGCGCCGGATGGCACGGCATGGTTCTGTGGTCTTGCCGTGCCATCCGGCGCGTCGTCCCCCGTCGGAGGGGTCCCTATCCCGTTGTTATCCGGCCGCTCGTCGTTATCTGGCCGGCCCTACGCCGTCGTCTTCAGGCAGGGGTCCCCCGCTCATCGCCCAGCTTGCGCAGCGCGCGGCGGAGCATGAACGCGGCGATGACCTCGAAGATACCCATGACCACGAACCAGATGCCCACCAGGACCGCGAGGACGTCGAGCGAGGACGCCGGGGTGGACGCGACCACGATCCCGGCGATGAGGCTCACCGCGCCGAAGGCGATCCACCAGCCGCGCCCTTCGCGGACGCCGCCGGCGATTCCCCCGATGAGCGCGGTCAGCCCCTGGACGATCCAGGTGATGCCGATGACGAGGCCGACCAGCGCCCTGGTCAGGTGCAGATGACGGATCAGGACGACCCCGATGACGATGAACAGCAGGCCGGCGATGCCGAGCCAGACCCGGTGCAGTTCCTCTGGGTCGAAGACCCGGATCAGGTGGAAGATCCCGGACAGGATCATGAGGATGCCGAACAGGACCGCGATCACGTTCAGCGACCCCGTCGGATGGAAGCTCACGATGAGCCCGAGGATCAGGGTCACCACGCCGAGAAACAACGTGGGCTGCCAGGAGACCGCCATCAGCGACGAAGGTGATGGCTGCGCGTCATACTCACCGAATGCCATGCGTGCTCTCGTCCCGCGGTCCTCGGGCTCGGCGCCGTGGTGTTCTCAGCTTCCGAGCAGCTTGGTCTTAGCGGCGGCGAATTCCTCGTCGCTCAGCACGCCTTGCTGATGCAGGGCGGCCAGCTGGTTCAGCTGGTCGATCATCGGCGACGACCCGGCCTGGGCCGGAGCCTGCTGCGGCGACGCCTGCTGGTACTGCTGCTGCTGCTTCCAGGTCGCTGATGCGCTGGTCCTGCTCGGCCTGAGCCTGTTCCTGCTCCGCCCGGTTCCGGGCCACCCTCTTGCCCGCCACGTACGCGCCGCCGCCCACCGCGGCCGCTCGCAGCAGCGGACGTCTCCTCATGAACATCGCTTACTCCTCCTGTTGGCTGGTGCCGCCGGCAGATTCTCGTCTTACGTTCCCTCGGGGAGGGACAGGCCGAGCGCCACCATGAGCTCAGGCGCGGCAGCCATTATCCTAGGCCCGCCGACCTGCGGCGCGACAGCGATCAGCACGCCGACCAGGTCGGCCGGGGTAGCCCCGGCGTCCAGCGCGTTGCTCACCTGCCAGACGTAGGAGGCTGGAGGGGCGTCGAGCGCTATGAGGGAGGCCAGCTTGACCAGCGCGAAGCTGCGGGCGTCGAGGCCGCTCTTTTCCTGCCACTGCGCCCGCATCTCCAGGCCCTCCGCCAGGAGGTCCATCTCGCCCACGGACAGCGCGGCCAGCGCGTCCCGGGAAGCGTCGTCGAACATCTGCCTTGGCTGGCATGCTCATGACTATGATCCTTTTCGTCGCTGCGGTTGATGGGTGGCCGGGATGCCGAGGTCACCGCACCCCGGTGCTAACGATGGCGGCCTGCTGACGGTACCGCATCACCCGTGCCGGGGGATGCGGCCGTCACCACCATCACCAGTGCCGCCGGCGGCACCAGCCGGGTGCGGCGGACTGCCGTCGGCGCCAAGCTCGGCCTGCCGGGCGAGGAAGCGCAGCCGGGCCGATCGCGCGTCCCAGGCGTAGATGACGGCCGAGCCGGCGATGAGGTCGTGCAGGGCACGGTGCTCGCGCTGCACGAGGATGCCGAGGAAGCCCAGCCCGAAGAGGAGGAAGCTGAGCGGGAAGACGAGCGCGCGCACGACCCCCCGCCAGGGGTCGAGGATCACGCCGTCGGCTCGCACGACGCGCACTCCGAGCACCGCCATGCCGACGGTCCGGCCGCTTGCCGCCCACGAATAGCCGAAATAGAAGAACTCCCAGCAAACGTAGACGATCGCGACCACGACATTGGACCGGTTCCAGCTGACCGGATGACGGGTCACGACCTGTACGCCCAGCGACGTGGCCGCGAGGCCGAGCGCGAAAATGCCAGCGCTGACGGCGAGGTCGATAACGTACGCGACGAACCGGGAAACCGAGCCCGCGTACTGCCCCTGCGCGCTGACCAGGCCGGCCGGCTCTGCCCGGGTGGTCATGGCTCAGCCCGGGCGGTCACTGCGGCCGGGCCGGCGCAGCAGGGCGGACGGCGCCGGCGGGCGGGGATGCTTGCGCCGCAGTACGCGCCACACCCAGCGGTCGATGAACTGATCCAGCCCGACGGCCTGGCTGCGCGCCGAGTCCAGGGCTTCGCTGGCTACCCCGCCGGACGACCGGGCGATGACAGCCCCGAGATCCGTCTGCTGGACGAGCGCGTCCATGTCTACGCGCTTGACGACGTCGTTGACATCGACCCGGTCAACGACGGCACCGACATCTACCCGCCGCACGACATCGTCGATATCCGCGCGCTGAACCACTGCGTTCACGTCCACCCGGCTCACCAGGCCATTGACGTCCACCCGGTCCAGCACCGGGTTCACGTCCACCCGGCTCACCAGCGCATTCAGGTCCACCCGGCTCACCAGGGCGTTCATATCCACCCGGCTCACCAGCGCGTTCACGTCCACCCGGTCGAGGACCGCGGGCAGGTTCACCCTTTTGAGGACCTCGTCGAGGTCGATGTGGTCGAGCACCGCGTTCAGATCGACGCGCGCTACCAGCGCGTTGATGTCCAGCGCGTCCACGACAAGGTCGAGCGCACGCTCGGCCACCCGCTGGGCGAGCGCCTCGACCGGGTCGGCCATGCGCCTGCCGACGAACCGCAACCTGTCGCGCGGATCCACGGTGCCTAGTATCGTCACGACCCGATTCCAGAAATCATCCGCCAGGAGTGATCCGGTATCCGGGGCCGGTCATCACGTGTGCCCTGCGGCCTGCGGTTGCGCAGTCGGCCTGCCGATCAGCTCGATCAGCCCCAGGACCACCAGCAGCAGGACGGCGAGCAGGATGACCACCAGGGCCGTGGGCCGGCCCCAGAACACGAAGATCAGGGCGAAGAGTGCCACCACCGCGACCCGCAGGCTCTTGCGGTGCGCGTACGTCCACTCGCCGACCGGGCCGGTGCTCACCCCGGCGTGCTCGCCGCTGCGCCGGATCCAGTCAAAGCCCGACCGGAACGCCGCGCGGGTCCGGACCGCCGTCACCGACGGGCCGGTGAAGAACGCCCCGGCGGCCACCACCAGCCCGACCACCAGCAGAGTCCGCAGCGCCTCCTTGATGAACCGGACGAACGTGTCGAACATCGCGGCGGCGGCGTTGGCGGGCAGCACGCTGTCCGGGACGGTGTTCAGGTAGATGCCCCGGCCGATCAGCAGGCCGAGGCCCAGGACCAGCATGGACGCGGCAAAGCCGAGCCCGGCTCCGATCAGGGCCCGCCGGTGGCCGCGGGCGATGTAGACCCCCGCGGCGATGAGCAGCAGCGACAGGATCGGCAGCACGATCTTGAGGTCGTTGATCAGCCGGTACAGCGTCTGCGCCCGCACCAGGTCCTTGGCCGAGAACAGCGCCAGCGTGGGGTGGATCGGCGGCAGCTTGTCGATCAGCGTGAACCCGCGCGCGCTCAGATCCTGCTTGACGATGGCGATGAACGGGGCCAGGTCGATGACCACCTGCCCGTTGCTGACGGTCACCGCGCCCCCGCCCCGCCCGGACAGCGCCTTGACCAGCTCCTGGTGGGCCACGGTGTTGACCTGGATCCAGGCCCGGGCGAACCGCGGGCCGGTTACGATCTTGTGCACGGTGCTGTGGATGAAGCCGGTCACCGCGCTGGCCAGCGACGGGCCGAAGGTCTTGAGCAGCGTCCCGACCCGGGGCAGCCCCTTGCTGGACAGCAGGGCGCTGGCCTGGTTGACGTACCCGGTGATGTTGAGGTGGCTGGTGATCTGGGTCGTGACCTTGTCGGTGAGCGCGCCCTGGATGGCCGGATTGTGGATCAGCGGCTCGATGTTCGCGACGTAGCGGCTGGTATCGGAGACCTGGTTGGCGGTCCAGACGCCCAGCACCGACACCGGGGCCAGCACGCAGCCGATCACGATGAGCACGACGGCGACGGGCGTCCGCCAGCCGACCCGCCGGCGGGTGCGCCCTGCCTGGCTGCCGAGCTGCTCCTTCTCGGCGCTCAGGCGCTCGGTCTCGGCGCGCAGGTGCTGCGTCTCGGCGCGCAGGTGCTCCAGCTCAGCCCGCTCGTCCTGGCTGAGCCCGTGGTTCTCGGCGGCCGGTGGCGGCTCGCCGCCGATACTCGTCACGGGGTCTACCCTGCCTGATTCTCGTCCGGACCCGCCTCATCCAGGCCGGGTGAATCCGGCCGCCCTCCCCAGCCCGCGGCGCCGCCGGGGTCAGGAGCGGACGGGTACCGGCGGCGAGACGGCAGGCGCAGGCTCGACCCGCTCGGACAGCAGGAGTATCGCGCCCGCGAAGAAGCACACCGCGCCGGCGAACGTGCCCAGGTTCGTCACCGGAACGCTCAGCAGGCTCGTGGTCCCCGGTACGACGTAGCTCGCGACGGCCGAGAACCCGAACGCGACCGACCCGGCCAGGTTCACGCCGGTGATCCACCAGGCCACCGACCGGGGCCGCCAGGCCGCCCAGCCATGGCACGCCTCGAACCACGCGAGCCCGCTGGCGATCAGGAAGCAGCACGAGCCGAGGACGTCCGGCCGCCAGACGTGATGGCGTGCCTGCGACGAGCCGGCGGCCGCCCAGATGGCGACGGCGGTGCTGACGTTGAACTCGAGCGTCCCGGCCAGTTGCACGCCCGTCGCCAGCCAGTCGATCTGGCGCGGCAGGAGCACCAGCACCTTGCGCCGCACGGCGCCGGGCCGCCGAGGCGCGGCGTCAACGGCCTCGCGGTACTGCAGGAACCCGGCGGAGGTGAAGAACAGCGACCCGGTGAAGAACGTGGCGGCATCGGGCCGGGCGCCCACGGCGTTCGCGTACGCCGGCACCACGCCCAGCGCGAACAGGAACGAGCCGGCCGCGAACAGCACCCCGATCCACCAGTCACGATCTCGCGGCGCCCACCAGGCGGAGCCGGATGAGGCAGCACCGGACAGGTGCTTGCGGTGCCAGCGCGATTCCCAGCGTTCGATCCTGCCGTCCAGGCGCCTGCGGATGCGCAGGGTGACGAACGGCCCGAACCCGCGGGCCTCGACGGCCTCGGCTTCTTTCTGCACCGGGCCTCACCGCCCGCCCGCAGCCGCGGGGCGGAACGGCCAGATGTCCCCCGGCCCGGGCCAGGGTTCCTCGCGGCGCCGACCGGCGCGGCTCACCCCAGCCGGTCCGCCAGGTGCTCGCCCACCCGGATCGCGTTGGCCATCGCGGTCAGCGCCGGGTTCACCGCGCCGATGCTGGGGAAGAAGCTGGTGTCCACGACGTAGAGGTTGTCCAGTTCGTGGGCCTTGCAGTTGACGTCGAGCACCGAGGTGGCCGGGTCGGTGCCGAACCGGCAGGTGCCCGCCTGGTGCGCGCAGCCCGCCAGCGGGATGCTCATGTCCATGTAGAAGTTCTTGCCCAGCACGTGGTGCTCGGCCATCCCGGTGTGGTTGAGGATCTTCTTCAGCTCGCCGTAGAGCCGGTCGGCCTCGGCGTCGTTGGTCGATCGTGTAGGCCAGGTGGACGTTGCCGTCCCGGTCGGTCGTCACCCGGTTCTCCGGCACCGGCAGGTCCTCGGTGGTGAGCCAGAAGTCCACCGCGTGCTCGGCCACGTCGGACAGGGTCCACTCCGGGGACAGCTTGGTGAGCTTGGGCTTCTCGCCGCGCATGGCCTCGGCGTTGGACTTGCCGATCATCTGGATGTTGCCCATCGGCCACTCGTAGTCCTGGGTGGCGAGGTAGAAGTCGTTGATGCCCAGCGTCTTCTGGAAGACGGTGTCGTTCTGCTCCTTGGCCAGGGCCACGACCGCCTTGCAGTTGTGGAACATGTAGTTGCGTCCGACCTGGTCCGAGCCGTTCGCCAGGCCCGTTCGGGTGCGTGTCGGTGGCCGAATTGAGCAGGATCTTGGCGCTGTTGGCGGCGCCGGCGCAGACGCGCCACGATGTCGGCCGCGTAGACCTCGCGGTTGCCGTCCCGGCAGACGACGACGCCGGTGACCGTGCGGCCGGACTCGTCGGTCTCCAGCCTGGTCACCTCGGCGCCGGTGAGCAGGGTGACGTTGCCGCGGTCCAGCAGCCGGCCGGACGGCGATGACCTCGGCGTCGGACTTGGCGTGCACCAGGCACGGGTAGCCGTCACACCAGGCGCAGCGGATGCAGGTGCTCCGGGGCCGGTCCGCCTCGTCCAGCAGGATGCCGCACGGCGCGTGGAACGGGTGGTAGCCGCCCTTCGCCAGGCCGTCGGAGATCTGCTGGATCCGGTGCTCGTGCGAGACCGCGGGCCACGGGTAGGGCTCGCTGCGGTGGCCCTCGGTCGGGTCCTCGCCGCCGTTGCCGTGCACCTGGTACAGCCGCTCGGCCTTGGAGTACCACGGCTCGAAGTCGTCGTAGGACAGCGGCCAGGCCGGCGAGAGCCCGTCGACGTGCCTGATCTCCCCGAAGTCCTGCGGGCGCAGCCGGTACAGGGCCGCGCCGTACAGCTTGGTCGCCCCGCCGACGAAGTAGTGCACCTGCGGCTGGAACGGCTTGCCGTCGCGCGTCGAACCAGGTGTCCTTGGACATGTACCGGCCGTCCACGAACACCGGCCGCGGATCCCAGTTGTCCGTCTCCCGGGGCAGGAAGTCCCCGCGCTCCAGCAGCAGGATCGACTTGCCCGAGCCGGCCAGGGTGTGCGCGAGCGTCCCGCCGCCGGCGCCCGGACCCGATGATGATCACGTCGTAGTGCATCCGCCATGCGCCCACCGTCGCCCGCATCCGGCCCGCCGGGCATCACACCCGCCGGGTGATAAGCAGCGGCCAGGCGGCGCGGCGCGGCCAGGCAATCACCCCGCGCGGATGATGCCCGGCCGCCCGGGCCGCTGCGACAGTGCTGTCCATCCGCGTTGTCCATCCGCGACGTCGAGGACGGGTGCCAGTGGCCGGAACCGGGGATAGTCGATGAACGTCGACCTGGCGCGCTGGCAGTTCGCGTTTACCACGGTCAACCATTTCCTGTTCGTCCCGGTCACGATCGGGCTGGCGTTCCTGACCGCGCTGCTGCAGACGGCGTGGTACCGCAGCAAGCGCGAGGAGTACCTGCGGCTGACCAGGTTCTTCGGCACGCTGCTGGTGATCAATATCGCGATCGGCGTGGTGACCGGGCTGGTGCAGGAGTTCGAGTTCGGGATGAACTGGGGGGCCTACTCCCGGCTGGTGGGCAACATCTTCGGCGCCCCGCTGGCGATGGAGGGGCTGGCCGCGTTCTTCCTGGAGTCCACGTTCCTCGGCCTGTGGCTGTTCGGCTGGGACAAGCTGCCGCGGCGGGTGCACCTGGCGTGCATCTGGGCCGTCTCCTTCGGCGCCGCGCTGTCGGCGGCGTTCATCATGGCGGCCAACTCCTGGATGCAGCACCCGGTCGGCTACGTCATGGTCGGCGGCAAGCCGCAGCTGAACGACATCTGGGCGGTGTTCACCAACCCGGTGTTCGTCTGGGGGTACGCCAAGGTGCTGCTGGCCTCGCTGGTCACCGGCGCGGCGGTGATGCTGGCGGTCTCGGCGTGGCAGCTGCGGCACCGCGGCGACACCGGCGTGTTCACCCGCTCGGCCCGGCTCGCGCTGGTCGTGCTGGTCCCGGCGATCTTGTTCACCATGCTGGTGGGCGACGAGCTGGGCGTGATCGAGGCCCGCTACCAGCCGATGAAGATCGCCGCGGCCGAGGCGCAGTGGACCACCTGCCAGCCGTGCTCGTTCTCGCTGTTCCAGATCGGCGGCGGCAACAACGACCAGACGCCGACCCAGATCCTGGAGATCCCGCACCTGCTGTCGCTGCTGGCCACCAACTCACTGGAACGGCAAGGTGATCGGGCTGACCCCGCTGCAGACCCAGTACGCGCAAGCAGTACGGGCCGGGCAACTACGTGCCGAACGTGTTCATCCAGTACTGGGGGATGCGGGTGATGGCCTACGGCCGGGTCCTGGTGCTGCTGATCGCGGCTGTGGGGGCTGTGGCTGATCCGGCGCAAGAAGCTCGCCACCTCCCGGCTGTTCCTGTGGGTGGCGATCTGGGGAGCGGTGCTGCCGTTCGTGATGAACACCGCGGGCTGGCTGCTGACCGAAAGCGGCCGGCAGCCGTGGATCGTGCAGGGCATCATGCTGACCAAGAACGGCATCTCGCCGACCGTGTCCACCACCTGGATCGCGATCAGCCTGGGCGTGTTCGTGCTGCTGTACGGCACGCTCGGCACGGTCGACTTCCTGCTGATGCTGCGGTACTCGCGCCAGCAGCTGCCGCCGCCGCGCGACCGAGGCCGACGCGGACGCGCCGGTGCCGGCCGTCCAGTACTAGGGAGGCGACGATGGGCAACCTCATCCCGTTCTGGTTCATCGTCATCGCCATCTTGTGGACCGGGTTCTTCATCCTGGAGGGGTTCGACTTCGGCGTCGGCATGCTGCACAGCCTGGTCGGCCGCGACGAGGCCGAGCGCCGGGCCGCGATCAACACGATCGGCCCGCTGTGGGACGGCAACGAGGTCTGGCTGATCGTGGCCGCGGCCGCCATGTTCGCCGCCTTCCCCGGCTGGTACGCGACCATGTTCTCCGGCTTCTACCTCGCGCTGGCCCTGCTGCTGGCCTGCCTCATCATCCGCGGCGTGTCGTTCGAGTACCGCGGCAAGCGGGACGCGGCCCGCTGGCGCCGCACCTGGGACGTCTCGCTGACCACCGGCAGCGTGCTGGCCCCGCTGCTGATCGGCATCGCCCTGGGCGACCTGCTGCACGGGCTGCCGATCAACTCGGCGCAGAACTACACCGGCACGTTCTGGGACCTGCTCCAGCCGTACGGCGTGTTCACCGGGATCACCCTGGTCGTGATCTGCGTGCTGCACGGGGCGACGTTCCTGAGCCTGAAGACCACCGGCGACATGCGCGACCGGGCCGGGCGGCTGGCCCGCCGGATCGCCCCCTTCACCGCCGCCGCCGTCACCGGCTTCGCCATCTGGACGCACGTGAGCTCCGGCGCGGGGCACCTTCTTCCTCAACCCGATCGAGCTGCTGGCCATCCTCGCCGCCATCGCCGCGCTCTGGCTGGTCTGGGAGCACCGCGACGGGCTTCGCCTTCGCCGCCACCACGGTCACCATCGCGGCCTGCATCCTGTCGATCTTCACCGACCTCTACCCCAACGTGATGGTCTCCACCACCAGCAAGGCCTACAACCTCACCGTGCACAACACCGCGTCCCCGCCGTACTCGCTCAAGGCGATGACCGTCGTCGTCCTCATCTTCATGCCCCTGGTCCTGGCCTACCAGACCTGGACCTACTACGTATTCCGCAGGCGAGTCAGCAGCAGCGAATTCCAGCCGCGCCAGCGCGTCGCGCCGCCGCGACGCCGGCGCCCGCAGCCAGCCAGAAACTACCAGCCGTGCGGCCGCCTCCGCGGGACGCTGCAGCACAGGCGCGCAGCGGACGACGAGCCATGCAGTGACGCCGGCACCTCGCATCCAGCATACCCGCGCAGGTGATGACCGGACCGCCGCGCCCGATGGAAGACGAGCGGACAATCAGGAAAGGAGCGGACATGGCGACAAGCAAAGTTGACGCGCTGGTGATTTTCGGCGCGACCGGTGACCTGGCCAAGCTGGAGACCTTCCCGGCGCTGGTCGGGCCTGGTCGAGCGCGGCGTGCTCGACGTCCCGGTGATCGGCGTGGCCAAGAGCGGCTGGGGCCTGGAGCAGTTCCGCGACTACGCGACGGCCTCGCTGCAGGCTGAACAAGATGGACCCGGACAGCCCGGCGGCCGCACGAAGATGCTCGGCCTGCTGCGCTACGTGGACGGCGACCTCGGCGACGACGCCACCTACCAGGCCATGTCCGGACGCAGATCGGCGCCGGCACAGCAGGTCCTGTTCTACCTGGAGGTGCCGCCGCCGCTGTTCGGGCGGATCGCCCAGGGCATCGCCACCGCGGGCCGGGCCGAGGGCGCGCGGGTGATGGTGGAGAAGCCGTTCGGCCACGACCTGGCCAGCGCGCGGCAGCTCAACGACACCATGCACCAGTACTTCGCCGAGGAGGACATCTACCGGGTGGACCACTGGCTGGGCCTGGACCCGGTGGAGAACGTGCTGTTCGCCCGGTTCGCCAACTCGGTGATCGAGCCGCTGCTCAACCGGACCTACGTGGAGAGCATCCAGATCACCATGGCCGAGGCGTTCGACGTGGCCGACCGCGGCCGGTTCTACGACCGGACCGGCGCCATCCGGGACGTGGTGCAGAACCACATGCTGCAGGTGCTGGCCACCGTGATGGCCGACCCGCCGGACGGCCAGGGGCTGGCCGACGTGGCGGGACGCCAAGTCCCGGCTGATCGCCGCGCTGACGCCGCTGACCCCGGAGGACACGGTGCGCGGCCAGTACGAGGGCTATCTCGACGTCGACGGGCGTGGACCCGCACTCGACCACGGAGACGTTCGTCGCGGTCCGGCTGGCCGCCGACACCTGGCGGTGGGCGGGCGTGCCGATCCTGATCCGGGCGGGCAAGTGCCTGCCGGTCACCGCCACCGAGGTCACCGTCCGGTTCCGCCGCCCGCCGCGGGACGTGTTCGGCCTGGCGCCGCTGCCGGCCGACAACGAGCTGCGGTTCCGGGTCTGGCCGGAGACCGCGGTCGGCCTGACCCTGGCGGGCAAGAAGCCCGGCGCCGGGCTGGGAGCCGCAGGTCGGAGGAACTGGCGTTCGTCCGGCAGCCCGGCGTCGGACATGCGCCCCTACGACCGGCTCATCGGCGCCGCCCTGGACGGGGACCGCTGGCTGTTCGCCCGGCAGGACACCGTCGAGGCCGCCTGGCAGGTCGTGGACCCGGTGCTCGGCGACGTCACGCCCGGTGCACCCCTACGCCCGGGGCAGCTGGGGCCCGGGCGAGGCGGACCGGCTGCTGCCCGACCGCGACACCTGGCACGACCCGGCGGGCTGACCTGACCGGGCGGCAGTCCGAGCAACAGCGAGTCGAGGCCCGCATGACCAGGCCGATGGCCAGCGCCGCGTCGTGATCATCGGCGGCGGATTCGCCGGGCTGTT
Organism: uncultured Actinomycetes bacterium; assembly: GCA_963795575.1. Taxonomy (GTDB): domain Bacteria; phylum Actinomycetota; class Actinomycetes; order Streptosporangiales; family Streptosporangiaceae; genus PALSA-505. Next base: position 155,540 of record CAWCII010000024.1, read on the forward strand.
CGCCGCCCGGGCGCTGCGCCGGGCGCCGGTCCAGGTGACGCTCATCGACCGGGCCGAGCACCACCTGTTCCAGCCGCTGCTGTACCAGTGCGCGACCGGCATCCTGTCCGAGGGGAAGATCGCCGCCCCGCTGCGGGATGTGCTGAAACGCCACCGCAATGTCGAGTGCGTGCTGGCCGAGGTGACCGGCATCGACGCCGCGCGGCGCCAGGTGCGGGCCCGGCGCCCGCTCGGCGAGCAGATCGAGCTTCGGCTACGACTACCTGATCGTGGCGGCCGGGGTGCAGCAGTCCTACTTCGGCCACGACGAGTTCGCCCGGTGGGCGCCGGGGATGAAATCCATCGAGGACGCCCTGCTCATCCGGCGCCGGGTGTTCGGCGCGTTCGAGATGGCCGAGAGCGCGACCGATCCGGCGGAGCGCCGCCGCTAGCTCACCTTCGCCCTGGTCGGCGCCGGGCCCACGGGCGTCGAGCTGGCCGGGCAGATCCGCGAGGTGGCGACGAAGACGCTGCGCGACGAGTACCGCCACATCAAGCCCGAGGACGCCCGGGTGCTGCTGTTCGACGGCGGCGACGCCCCGCTGGCCACGTTCGGCCCGGAGCTGTCGGACAAGGCGGCCCGCACCTGCGCAAGCTGGGGGTCGAACTGCACATGCACTCGGTCGTGACCCAGGTTGACATCGCCGGGCTGAGCGTCCGCGGCCAGGACGGCAACGAGAGCCGGCACGAGGCTGGGCACCGTGCTGTGGACCGCCGGGGTGGCCGCGCCGCCGGTGGCCACGGCGATCGCCAAGGCGGCCGGCGCCGAGCAGGACCGGGCGGGCCGGATCGTGGTCGGCGACGGACCTGAGCATTCCCGGCCACCCGGAGATCCTGGTCACCGGGGACGTGATGAGCCTGGACAAGCTGCCCGGGGTGGCCGAGGTCGCCATGCAGGCCGGGCCTGTACGCCGGGCACCGGATCAGGCGGGATATCGCCGGGCGAGGCCACGGACAAGCCGTTCCGCTACCGCGACCTGGGATCGGCGGCGTACATCTCGCGCGGCCGCGCGGTCGTCTCGGTGGCGCGGCTGCGGTTCGCCGGCTTCCTCGGCTGGTGGGTCTGGCTGTTCATCCACATCGGCTTCCTGACCGGCTACCGCAACCGTCTCGGCGCCGTGCTGAGCTGGTGGATGGCCTTCACCCGGGATCTGCGCCGGGAACGGACGTTCGGCCTCAGGGACGTGGCCACGCTGCACGACGTGTACCGGGACACTGCCGGGCCACCGGCGACCCCGCCCGGCAGCGGCCCGCCCGGCGGCGAGCCCGCGGCGCGGCCGGGCCCGCGAGTACCACGCCGGCGACCCCCGCCGCCCAGGCAGACAGCGCGCCGGATAGGTGACCACGCGGCCAGACGCCCCGGCGCAGCCGGGGCCGCAGCCGCGCAACTGGATCCGCGCACGCTCCTGCGCAGCAAGGCCTACCTGAGGTTGCTGCTGTTCGCGGCGATTCTCGGGGTGCCGGTATCGGCCGCCGCGTACGGCTTCCTCGCGCTGGTCACCTACCTGCAGAAGGAGATATTCACCCATCTTCCGCACGGCCTGGGATTCAGCACCGAGCCGGTGTGGTGGCCGCTGCCCGTCCTGGCGGTCGGGCGGGATCCTCACCGCGCTGGCCATCGTGTACCTGCCGGGCACCGGCGGCGCGTCCCCGGCGGACGGGTTCAAGATGCACAAGGCGCCGACGCCGGCGCAGCTTCCCGGCGTGATCCTGGCCGCCCTGGCCACCCTGATCTTCGGCGCGGTGCTCGGCCCGGAGATGCCGCTGATCGCGATCGGCGGCGGGCTGGCCGGGCTGGCCCTGAAGGCGGCCCGGCGGGACGTCCCGGATCAGGCGGCCGCCGTCCTGCTCTCGGCCGGGAGCTTCGCTGCCATCAGCACGCTGTTCGGGTCGCCCATCCTGGGCGCGTTCCTGCTGATGGAGGCCTCCGGGCTGGGCGGGCCGATGCTGGGGCTGGTGCTCGTGCCCGGCTTGCTGGCCTCGGGCATCGGGTCGCTCATCTTCGTCGGGCTGGACGCCTGGACCGGGCTGGGAACGTTCTCCCTGGCCATCCCCGGCCTGCCGCACTTCGGCGCGCCTACCCTGGCCGAATTCGGCTGGGCCATCGTGGTCGGCCTGGCCGCCCCGGCGGTCGGCCTGTCCATCCGCTGGCTGGGGCGGTGGGTGCAGGGCTACGTGCGGCGCCGGCGGCTGCTGCTCACCCCGCTGGCGGGCCTGGTCGTCGGCGGACTGGCGATCGCCTACGCGGAGGGCACCGGGAAGCAATCCTCCGACGTGCTGTTCTCCGGCCAGAGTTCGATAGGGCCGCTGATCACCCACAGCGCCAGCTTCTCGGTCGGGGCGCTGCTGCTGCTGCTGGCCTGCAAGGGGCTGGCCTACGGCGTGTCGCTGGGCAGCTTCCGCGGCGGCCCCGTCTTCCCGGCGATGTTCATCGGCACGGCCGGCGGCATGGCATTGTCACATCTGCCGGGGCTGCCGCTGGTCGCGGGCGTGGCCATGGGCATCGGGGCCATGTCGGTGGTCATGCTCACCCTCCCGCTGACCTCGGTGCTGCTCGCCTCGGTGCTGCTGTTCTCCGACGGCGTCGCGGTGATGCCGCTGGTGATCGTGGCGGTCGTGGTGGCCTACGTCGCCGCGGCCCGGTTCGCGCCCGCGCCCGCAGACGCGAGTCGGGAGGCGGCTGGGGCCCGCGCTCCCGCCGACGGTGATCGCGCGGGCACGGACGGCGGGCAGGCCGGCCCCCAGGTCGCGGTCGGTCCCGAGCCTTCGCCGTGAACGGTCAGCTCGCCGGGCCGTCCCCGTCGATCAGCAGCCTGCCCGCCGCCCCCGGCAGGTAGTCCAGGTCCTTTTCGAAGTGGGCCGTCATGGTGCCGTTGCGGTCGTTGCCGGTCAGCCGCAGGTTGTCGGCGACCGCATCGATGATCTGCAGGCCGCGGCCGTGCTCGGCCAGGGACGGCACTGGCACCGGGTCCGGAACCGCCAGCTGCGGGCTCTGCCCGGTGTTCACCACTTCGATGAAGCACCGCCCGTCCCTGGCGCTGGCTCTCACCTCGTACTCGTCGCCGGGTCCGGCGTGCTGGACCACGTTGGCGCAGGCCTCGGTGAGGGCCAGCGCGATGTCAGCCCGGGTGTCCGGGGTCACGCCGAGGGTTTCCAGGCAGTTATCGAGAACCCGGCGGCTGACCGGCACGCTCGCGGCATCGCGGGGCAGGAACAGCACGACCTTGATCTCCACGTCATCCACCTCCGGACGGAACGGGTCACCGGCACGTGCCCCTGCCAGTTCCCCGCCCTGGCCGTCTCTAACGCCTGGCCCCTCCCGTCAGGGACGTTCGGGGGAAACTTGACCGAGGATCGCCGGTGACCGGCCGCGGCGAGCCGCGGGACTCCGGCTCGGCCGGGCCCCGGCGGTAGCCGGGGTGGACCTCGAGATCGGGCCCGGTGTGTTCGTGCTGCCGGGGCCGAACGGGCCGGCAAGACCTCGCTGCTGCGGATGCTGGCGACGGTGATCGCGCCGCCCTCCGGCCAGCTCCGGCTGCCCGGCCGGGACCCCGGCGCCGCGCACGGCCGGCCGGTTACCGGCCGGTGAACATGCCATGCAGGACAGCGGTGCCGTCGCCTTCCGAGCGGACGTCGAGCACGAGCTGCCCGGGGCTCGCCTGCACCGTCCAGTCCGCCCAGGAGCAGCACTGGTTCTCCACGGCGACGAGCGCTCGCAGTTCCTGCTCGACGCCGGGGCCGGCCCGGAAGCGGAGTCGGAGGCCGTCGCCGGTCTCGGCGCGTTCGGCCAGCGCGCGGGCGGCGAGCCGGTGCCAGCGGCCTGCCTGCGCGGCCAGGCCGGCCGGGCTGAGGGTGCAGGCGACCGGGACGGGGCCCGGGTTCTCTTCGGCGCGGCTGTCGTGGCTGGCCATGGTCTGCCTCCTGAGGCCGGCGGGAGAACGCCCCCGGCCATCGTCGTTGTTAAAGTACGGCGCTGATCGAGCGCAGCGAGCTGGGTCCGCGGCTGGCTCGACTGCGCCGCGCGCTGCGAATGCCCGAGCCTGGACGACTGCCACCTGTTCGGCCACCCGCCGCCGCGTTAGTCCGGGCCGGCCGGAGGCCGCGCGACCGGCTGGCCGTCCAGGTCGCCGCCCGCCCGGCCGGGCTCGGGAAGCTCCCCGCCTGGCTGGGTCAATGTAGGCCGCGGCGCGCTTGCCGGGCAACACCCGGGCACGATCACGGCCACGGCCGGTCAGGCGAGGCCGCTGATGCCGTCGCCGATGAGCTTGGCCGCGATGATGAGGCACAGCACGGTCATGATGACCGCGTTGTGCTGGCTCATCCAGTCCTTCAGCCCGGCGAGCAGTTTCTCCGACCGCGCGCCCAGCGCGAAGTAGATGACCACCGGGATGCCCACCCCGAGCGTGCCGATGAGGGCGAAGACCAGGTAGGCGACGGCCTGCTGTCCCCCGGCGATGCCGGTCTGCGCGATCGCGGCGCCGCCGGCCACGGCCAGCAGCAGGTTCTTGGGGTTGGCCGCGGACAGCCCGGCGGCCAGGCCGAGCGCCCCGACCGGAGTGGTCTTGTCGATGCTGGCCATCCACTTGGGCATCTGCGGCTGCTCGTCGCCGTGCGGCCGGCCGCGGAACTGCCGGGCCGCGACGAGCAGCAGCAGCACCCCGAGGACGATCTTGGCCCAGCTCACCCAGGTGGCCGGGGCGCCGGACGAGCTGGCCCCGGCCGGCCCGGCCACCGACAGCACGATCGCGCCGACGATGCCCAGCCCCAGCAGCCAGCCGAGGACGAAGGCCGGCCCGTTGACCCGGGCCCGCCGGCTGGTGAGCATGAGGACCACGGCGATGATCGGGATCGGGCTGAGCGCTATGCCCACCGCGAGCGGCAGCGATCCGCCGATGGCTTGTCCCATGGTGCCTCCTCGGTTACGGCCGGGCGGTCGAGTCGGTGCTGGCCCAGGCGGCGGCCGAGTCCAGGTTCGGGAAGAGCCGATCCGGGACCGGCTCGCCGGTGATGACCCCCGCTCGCCGGATCGTGTCGGCGACGGTCGCGTGCACGTGCGCCAGGGCGACCCGCACGTGCCGCTCGTGCAGCTCGCCGATGAGCTTCCCGAGCGTCTCCGAACTGGTGATGTCGATCTCGTCGTTGGCGTCCAGGTCGAGGATCACGGTATGCACCGGCTCGGCGGCCGACCGCACCAGCTGGCTGACCGTGTCGCGCAGCGGCTGGGCGTTGGCGTAGAACAGGGGCGCGTCGGGGCGGACGATGAGCACCCCCGGGACCGGCCGGGCGCCGGGGTGGCGACCGCATGTCCTCGAAGGCGCCGGGCAGATCCCGGTCGCGGCCCATCACCGAGAACGGCGGCCGGCTGGCCCGGAACACCAGCAGCAGGATCGAGGCCAGCACGCCGATGACCAGGCCGGGCAGCACGTCGAGGACGACGACGCCGAGCAGGGTGATCATCCCGAGCCAGAACTCCCGCCGCACCAGCGCGTAGAAGCGGCGCATCTCGGCCACCTTCATCAGGTGCGAGACGGCATGAATGATCATCGCGGCCAGCACCGCCTCGGGCAGGTTGGTGAACAGCGGCGTCAGGGCCAGCACGGTGATCAGGCTGAGCAGGGCGGCGATCACCGGCGACAGCTCGGTGCTGGCGCCGGCGCCGTCGTTGACGGCGGTCTGCGACAGGCTGCCGCCGGCGGCCAGCCCGCCGAGCAGGCCGGAGCCGATGTTGGCCAGGCCCAGCGCGATCATGTCCTGGCTGGGGTCCAGCCGGTAGCCGTGCTTGTCGGCGAACGTCTGCGCGGCGCCGAGCGCCTCGCTGAAGATCACCAGCATCATGCCGGCCGCGCTGGGCAGCAGCACCCACAGGTTGGCACAGCCGAGCTGCGACCGCGTGCACCGACGGCAGCCCGGCGGCGACCTTCCCGACCGTATGTACGCCGTGCCTGTCGAGGTGCAGCGCCGGTGCTGATGACGATGGCCGCCACCAGCACGACCAGCCCGCCGGGCACCTTCGGCACCCGTTCCAGGGCGAACAGCAGGACCAGCGCCACCGCGCCGACGGCGAACGTCGACCAGCTGGCGTCGCCGAGGTGGGCCGACCAGGTGCGCGAGCTGGCGGATGGTGTCACCGGGGCCCTTGGCCAGGCCGAACAGCTTGGGCAGCTGGCTGACCGTGACGAAGATGGCCAGCCCGAACACGAACCCTTCCATCACCGGCCGGGACAGGAACTGGGTGATGAAGCCGAGCCTGCACAGCCCGCCGACGAGGAACAGCAGGCCGGTCAGGATGATCATCCCCGCGGCCAGGTCGGCATACGCGGCCGCGTTCTTCGGGTGCAGGTCGGTGACCGCGGAGTAGACCAGCACCGCCGAGGCGGAGGTGCCGGCCACCACCAGCTGCTTGCTGGAGCCGAAGATCGCGTACGCGCCCAGCGACGCGAGCAGCGTGTACAGGCCCGGCCTGCGGCGGCAGCCCGGCCAGGCTGGCGTACGCGATCATCTCCGGAACCAGCAGGCCCCAGATCGTGATCCCCGCGACCGCGTCCCTGGTCAGCCAGGCGGGCTGGTAGCACCGGGCCCAGGACAGCACCGGGACGAACCGGGCCAGCTCGGCTGCTGCCCCGGCATCGTGCCGCTGGTTCCCCGCCGCCGGGCCAGGCGGCGGTCCGCCGGGTTCCCCGCTCATCAGGGGGCGGGTCGGGCCGGCCGGATGATGCAGCGGAAGCCCAGGTGCGAGGTGGAGGTGTTGACCGCCTCCCCCTGGCGCGCCGCCGGGCGGTAGCGCAGGCAGTAGTTCGGGGCGCACAGGTGCGAGCCGCCCTTGATCACCCGGCGCGGGATGTGCGCCCCGGGCTGGCCGGGCACCAGGCTGGCCTCGGCCGAGGTGATCCGCGGGTTGCGCGGGGCACAGCACGCGTGCTGGACCTGCGCCGCGGGGCGGGTGACGAAGTAGTCTTCGGTCCACTCCCACACGTTGCCGGCCATGTCGTAGAGCCCGTAGCCGTTGGCCGGGTAGCTCTTGACCGGGGACGTCCGCAGCCACCGGCCGGTCTTGAGGTTCTGCCAGGGGAACTCGCCCTGCCAGGTGTTGGCCATCACCTTGCCTTTGGGCGCGGGATCATCACCCCAGGTGAAGACGGCGCCGTCCAGGCCGCCGCGGGCCGCGAACTCCCATTCGGCCTCGGTGGGCAGCTCCCGGCCCGCCCAGGCCGCGTAGGCGTCGGCGTCCTCGGCGGCGACGTGGGTGACCGGGTGCCGGTCCAGGCCGCCCAGGGTGCTGTCCGGCCCATCCCGCGGAACGGCCTGGCCATCACGACTCCTGTTCGTCGGGCAACCTGGACAGTATCCCGCGCCGATCTTCGGAACCAGGCTGGGGTCTTCTTTACCCGGGACGGGTGAAGACGGCCTGCGACGGGAAGGCGCGAGAGGCGAAGCTGACGCGGCCTGGCGCACTCGGCGCCCAGCCGCCCGCCGCCCGCGGCCTCACGCACCGCGACGCGCTGCTCGGCGGGAGTCGGCGGCGAGGTCATCGGCGCGCCGATCGGCGACGCCGGCGCCACCGAGCCGTGGCCGGTCGTCCTTTCCGGCCGGCGACGACCCGGCAGCCAGCCGGCCGCGGACCAGGACCCTGCGGGCCGGGCTCGCTGCGCCTGCTGACCGCGGCCGCCGGTGGCCGCGATAAGGTCCAAGGACACCGAGGAGGCGCGGTCATGGCAGAAGCAACGCCGTTCGTGATCGGGGCCAAAGCCGACTGTGCCGATGGCCCCTGCGGCACGGTCACCCGGGTGGTGATCGACCCGGTGGCGCACTCGGTCACCCATCTCGTGATCGAGCCGGACGGACGGCTGGGAGGGCCGGCTGGTCCCGCTGGACCTGGTTGACGCGACGGCGGACCGGGTCCGGATGCGCTGCACCCGCGAGGAGTTCGAGGACCTCGAATCGGCCGAGGAAACCCAGTTCGTGCCGGGCACCCGGGGGTACGCGCATTCGGCCCGGAGCAGGTGGTGTCCTGGCCGTACTACGGTCTCGGCGGCGCCGGGGTGCCCGGCGACGAGCTCGCCGGGGTCTCGCAGACCGTCACCTACGACACCGTCCCGCTCGGCGAGGTGGAGGTGCGCCGCGGCGACCACGTCCACGCCACCGACGGCAACATCGGGCGGGTGCAGGGCCTGGTCATCGACCCCGGCAGCCGCCACGTCAGCCACGTGCTGCTGCAGGAAGGCCACCTGTGGGGCCGCAAGGAAGTGGCCATCCCGATCAGCTCCGTGACCGGGATCGACGAGGACGGGATGAAGCTCAGCCTCAGCAAGCACCAGGTGCAGGACCTGCCGCCGGTGGACATCGATCACCCAGAAGCCTGATCCGCCCCTGGCCGGCCGGGCAGCACCGGCAGCCGGACGTGCGCAGGATGCCGGGCATCGCCGTAGATCCCGAACCGGCAGGGCCGTGCCCTGGTCGCCGAGCCGAACTGCTCCGCGGTGCCCAAGTTGCGGGCGAACCGCGGGAACGCTCCTCCGCTGACCTGCACCCGGATCCGGTGCCCAGCCCGCACCCGGTAGGCCGTCGGGTAACAATTCCACGTCAACCGCCAGGATCCCGTCCTCATCGGCCTCCACGTCGTCGGCTGGGACCTGCCGGGTCAGCCGCCGGATGCCGTCCACGACGTTGCGCGAGACGCCGCCGAGGTCGACGTCGCAGACCCTGACGAACACGTCGGCATGCTCCAGCTCGGTGCGCACGAAGATACGCGCGCTGACCGGCCCGACCAGATCCAGGTCGGCCGCCAGCCGTTCGCTGGTGTAGCTCAGGACGTCCGGCCTGGTCTCGATCGCGCGTTGTCGGTCTGCTTGCCCGGCCGTTGCAGCAGGGGACCACCCGCTGACGGAGTCGGGTCGGCCGGGTTGTAGACGAAGGTGGCGGGCGGTGAGTCGCCGGACTCCAGCTCCTGGTTCAGCTGGCCACTCGCGCTCAGGTGATAATCGGTGGCACGATGGCGGGCGGCGGCCACTGGTCGAAGTCCAGCCAGTCGCCTGCGTGCTGCAGGAACAGCCGGACCGGCGCACCTGGCTGGCGGCGGGCCGCCGTTCAGGTGGTGGTCGAGCCATGCGATGTCCTCGATCGTGGTGGCCTTCACCTCGCCGGGGTCGCCGTGCAGCCACGGCCCGACGGTGAGCCTCGCGGTGACGCCGGCCGCGCGGATCGCCGCGTAGTCCCGCAACTGCTCGGTCAGGAACAGGTCCCACCAGCCGGTGACCATACTGACCGGCGGCAGCCGGGTCAGATCGACTTTGTCGTGATCGGCCACCGGCCCAGAACTCATCGACGGGCGGCGTGCTCGGTGAAGTCCCGCCAGAAGTGCACCGGGGCGCCCGCGACGGTGACGTCGGCAGCCTGCAGCGGCACCCGCCAGTAGGCCCGCTTCAGCCTGGCCTGCTGGACCGGGTTCGGGAGTGCGCCGAGCCCGCTCCCTTCTCCTGCCTGCCGATCACCCCGGTCCAGGCCAGCGCGTTCTGCAGGCCCGGTGCACCGTTCCGGTAGAAGGCGCTGGAGAACTTCGCGGCAGTGACGTTCAGCGACACCGAGCGCAGCGGCGGATCGGCGTAGGGGCCACCGCCCACTGGGTGTGCCCCAGGCAGCTGCCCGGTCATCGACACCTGGCCGTCGCACCACGGCTGCTCGCGCAGCCAGGCCAGCGTGGCCAGGCCGTCCTCCTGCTCGGACAGGAACGGGCGGAACTGCCCGCCGGAAGCCGGCCGTCCGGCCGGCGATACGGGACAGCGGGTTCATCAGCCAGCCTCCGCGACAAGGGACCGTCACTGCCCGGACAGGTTGCCGGCCGCCGTGGCCGGCCGCCGTCCGCCGGACACCGCCGCAGAGCCGCTGACCTGCGCACCCTCGCCGCTGCCCCCGGGACATATCTAGACTCGACGGGTGAGCAGCGGACAGGCGGCCGCCGGGCCGCGGGCGGCCGGGCCGAATCCCGCGCCATGGTCGGTTCGCAGGCTGTTCCCGCTGCTGGCCGCCATCGGCCTCATCGCCGTCGGGATGGCCTCGACGATCTGGTGGGGACCCGGCCTGGTCGGGAAGTCGTCCTGGTCGCTTCCCGACGATCTGTGGGGCACGCTGGCCGCCGCCCAGCGGCTGCTGCACTGGCGGCTCAGCGGCCTGTACACCGGGCCCACCCGGCTGGTCGCCCTGCCCGGCGCGGCGGTGATCCTGGTGCCGGTGGTCGCGGTGATCGACGCGGCCGGGCTCGGCCTCACCGTTCCCGCCGCGCACACGGCCATCCGGACGCCTGGCTGCTCGCCGGCCCCTACGAGACCGCGCTGTCGGCCGTGGCGCTGTTCGCCGCCGACGCGATCGCCGAGCGGCTGGGCGCGACCCGGCCGAAGCGGGCCGTGCTCGCCGCCGCGGGCGCGGTGGCCCTGTGGAACGTCTCGGTGCGCTGGGGACATCCCGAGGACGCGGTGGCGGTGGGACTGCTGCTGTTCGGCATCCTGGCGCTGTCCGACGGCCGGACCGGGCGGTCCGCATGGCTGATCGGGGCGGCGGTCGCGGTGCAGCCGCTCGTGCTGCTCGCGCTGCCCGTCGTGCTCACGGTCATCGCGCCGCGGCGCTGGCCGGCTTCCTCGCCCGGGCCGCCACCCCGGCCGGGCTGCTGCTGGCCGCCGCGGCCGCGGCGAACTGGCAGGCCACCGTCGCCGCGGTGACTCGCCAGCCCAACTGGCCGACGGTCAACCACCCCACGCCGTGGACGTCGATCGCCCCGCACCTGGGCCACGGAATCGGTGGCGGCGGCCCGGGCCGGGCCCTGGCCATCCTGCGTCGCCTGCGGATGCGCGGTGGCAGCCGGGCGGCACTGGCGCATCGCGTGGCCGCGGCCGATGGAGCCCGCGGGCCCTGGCGGAGCTGCTGTGGTGGGTGGCGGCAGCGCTGGCGCTGCGCTCGGTGTTCGAGACGGTGATGGTCGCCTACTACCTGTGGCCGGTGCTGGCGGTCGCGCTGATCACCGCCTCGCCGGGCTGGCCGCGCCTCGCCGCGACCTCCCTGGCCGCCGCCGCGCTCACCTTCGCCTCGCAAGCCGCGTGGCGGGGACCGTGGGGCTGGTGGACTTTGATGGTCGCGGGACTGGGCCTCACCCTGTTCCTCGCCCGCCCGCCGCTGCCCTCCCGGGCTGCCGGGCGGGCCCGGCCGGCGGCCGATGACCGGGCTGTAACCCGATGCGTATGGCGGCGTGACCGCCGCGTGAGCCCGCCGGGTGATGATGCCCGGGACGAGGCGCTCAGGAGTAGTCACGGAAGGCCGGCCAGGCCTGCCGCCAGGATGACCGCAGGCCGGTGGCGATGTAGATCCGCGCGCCCTGCTCGTCGTCCCGGACGCCGAGCCCGTTCCAGAACGTGGCCACGGGGCGGACCCGGGCGAACTCGCGGTGCAGCAGGGCCGGGTCGAGGTTGACGGCGACCGCCGCGGTGTCGGCGGCCGGCGGCGGCCCCCACAGCCAGAAGTTGTTGTCGCCGCTGTAGGCCTGGGGCAGGCCGAAGCCCGGGCCGTAGCGGGCGAGCGCGCCGGCCTCGCCGTAGTTCCCGGTGAGGATCGTCGTGTGCCGTCGCATCGACGCCGGCAGCGACCGGTACTCGCGGGCGACCAGCGCGGTCAGGTCCGGCCAGCCGATCTCCTCGCCCAGGTCGTAGTTGATGTCCTGCAGCGGGACGGTGTGCAGCGCCCGGGCGGGCAGCACCGGCAGCCCCGCGGGCAGCATGACCAGGGCGGCGGCCAGCATGGCGGCGCCCTTCGCGACGGCGGGCCGGATCCGCCCGGACAGCGGGCGGGCGGCCAGCCAGCGCTCGAGCGGCACCGATCCGGCCGCGAGCAGGAAGGTGTACGCCCCGCCCGGGTAGTAGGGCTTGCCGCCGAGGACGAACTGCAGCGCGATCGTGACCGCGCAGGCGATTCCGGCCGGGCGGAACGGCCTGCCCTGGCGGCCGCGCAGCGTCCAGCCCAGCCCGGCCACCCAGACGGGCGTCAGCGCCGGCCCGGTGAACAGGATCTGGGCCGGCCAGTAGGTGAGCCGGTTGTGCCCGGCCGCGGTCTGCAGCGCGCGGAACACGTCCAGGCTCGGCCAGCCGTGCGCGGCCTGCCAGACCAGGTCGGGCGCGGCCAGGGCCGCGGCGATGAGGCAGCCCAGCAGCAGGTAGCGGCTGCGCAGCAGGCGCCGGGCGCCGGTGGCCAGGAAGCCGGCGCCGAGCGCGGCCGCGAGGAAGGCGATGTTCCACTTCGCCTCGCTGGCGACGCCGATGCAGCCGCCGATCGCTACCCACCAGCGCGGATCCTGGCTGGCGAGCAGCCGCACGACCAGCAGCAGCGTGACCGCCCAGAACACGAAATCGGGTGTCGTGGTGGTCAGCTCGTGCGCCGCGGCGACGTACTCCCCGCATGTGGCGGCGGCGAGCGCGGCCAGCACCTGGCCGGTGCGCCCGGCGCCCAGCAGGCGGCTCATGCTGGCGGTGAGCACGACCAGGACGGGCAGGGCCAGCGCGGGCAGCACCCGGAACCCGGCCAGCGTGCCGCCGCCCGCGACGGCGGCCAGCCGGGCCAGCAGCGGGGTAAGCGGCGGCTGGTCGACGTAGCCGAAGGCCGGGTGCTGGCCGGCGGCCAGGAAGTACAGCTCATCCCGCACGTAGCCGTAGCGGGCGCTCACCGCCATCTCGACGGCGAAGGCGCTCACCGCGATGACGGCGATCCACAGCCGGGGCGAGCCGGGACGGGCGGGCGCCGCAGGCGCCTGACATCCGCTGCGGCCGGCGGTGCGGTCTGGTGCTGCTGATGAGCCCGGCGGGCTGGTCATGGCGTTCATGCCAGCATCGTCGCCCGTTCCGGCCTCCCGGCGCTTCGGGAGCAAGGCCGGTTTCCTGGCTCCGCCGCAGGACTGAGGACGGCGGCTTGGCGGCGGCGGCACTCCGTCCGGAGTCGGAACCGCCGGATCCGCCCTGCGGGTGATCCCGCCTGGCGGGGCCAGACCTTACGATCGGGCTGTGAACAGCCTGGCCGCACGGATCGCGGCCCTCTCGCAGCGCCGCCAGGAGCGGCTCGGCGACATCGGCATCGCGGTGGCGCTGGCCGCGGTCAACGCGGTGTCGCTGCTGCCCTACCGGGCCCAGCTGCACCCGTTCTGGCTCGCCCTCGTGCTCGTCGTGGCCCAGGCGATCCCGCTGATCTGGCGCCGGTCACGGGCCGTCGGGGCCGGGTTCACCATCGGCGTGGCGCGGGTCGCCTACGACAAGTTCGGGTTCGGCTTCGCGCCGTTCCCGCTCGGGCCCGCGATCGCCTTCTACACCATCATCGACCGTCGCTGCCGGGCCTGGCGCTGGACCGCCTGCGCGACACTCGCGGCGGGAATCACGATCTCGCAGACCGCGCCCGGGCACAGCGAGCCGTACGATGCCATCTTCCAGGTGCTGATTTTCCTCACCGCGTGGGCCGCGGGCACGCTGAGCCGGACCAAGCGGGCGACCCTGCAGGCGGCGCAGAGCCGCGCCGACCGCGCCGAGGCCGAGCTCGACCAGCAGGCCGCGCGGGCCGCGGCGGCTGAGCGCACCCGGATCGCCCGCGAGCTGCACGACGTCGTGGCGCACCACGTCAGCCTGATGGCGGTCCAGGCGGAAGCGGCGTCGTCGATGCTGCCCGACCGCCCGGCCGAGGCGCAGCGCTCGACCGAGATCATTGGCGAGACGGCCCGGCAGGCCCTCACCGAGTTGCGCCGGCTGCTCGGCGTCCTGCGCCGTCCCGCGGATCGCCCGCAGACGGCGCCCGCGGCGTCGCTCACCGACCTGGATACCGTGCTCGACCAGGTCCGCGGGGCAGGCCTGACCGTGGACCTCGACATCGCCGGAGCGCCATACCCGCTGTCGCCCAGCATCGGCCTGACCGTCTACCGCATCGTTCAGGAGGCGCTGACCAATACGCTCCGGTACGCGCAAGCGGGGCGCGCGGCCGTGAGCCTGCGCTACGAGCCGGGGTACATCACCGTCCGGGTGGCCGATTCCGGGGCCCTGAGGGATCAGCCGCCAGCCCGTCAGGCCGACGGCGCCGCGGCCCGCCCGGCCGGGTCGGGACTCGGCCTGGCCGGGATCGCGGAGCGGGTGGCCTCGTGCGGCGGCAATCTGACCGTCGGCCCGACGTCCGCCGACGGCTTCGCCGTCACCGCACGACTGCCAGCCCGATGACCGCCACGCCCCCGCCCGGCCCGGGTCGAGGCGGAGCCCCGATCCGGGTGCTCGTCGTCGACGACCAGGAACTGGTCCGCTCGGGGTTCTGCGTCATCCTCGACGCGGCCGACGGCATCACCGTGGTGGGCGAGGCCGCCGACGGCGAGGAGGCGGTGGCGCAGGCGGCCGCGCACGGGCCGGACGTGGTGCTGATGGACGTCCGGATGCCCGGCATGGACGGCCTGGCCGCCACCCGGCTCATCACCAGCGGCCAGCCGGACCCGCCCAAGGTGGTCATGCTCACCACCTTCGACCTCGACGACTATGTCTACGATGCGCTGCGCGCGGGGGCCAGCGGGTTCCTGCTCAAGGACTCCCCGCGCGCCGACCTGATCGCCGCCGTCCGGGCCGCGGCCCGGGGGGACGCGCTGCTCGCCCCGTCGGTGACCCGCCGCCTTATCGAGGCGTTCGCGCAGCGGCCGGCCGGCACCACGCCGTCGCCGTCCAGGCTCGCGGCGCTGACGGCCAGAGAGCGGGATGTGCTCCTGCTGCTCGCCCGCGGCTGCAGCAACTCCGAGATCGCGGCGGCCTTGTTCGTCTCCGAGGCGACGGTCAAGACCCATGTCGGCAACCTGCTGGCCAAGTTCGGGCTGCGAGACCGCGTGCAGGCCGTGATCCTCGCCTACGAGACCGGCATGATCGTGCCGGGCGCCCCGCACGGCGACCCCGCTTAGCCGCCGTCCCCGGGGGGGGCCGGCCCGGAGCCGGCCGGGCTGGCCTTCTGGCCGGCAACATTTCCCCGGCCTATGGCCGAGGCCGCCGGCGGATCCTTGACTTGTTTGTTATGTTGCCTTGTGCCGGGCGGGCGGCCCGGCTCAGCTGCGACGTAGTGGGGTCTGCCGCGATGTCTGAGGAGCAGATGGTCAGCCTGGTGCAGGGCGCGCTGGCCGCGCACGGGATCCAGGACGAGGTGCTCGCAGCCGGGCAGTTCAATCCGCGGGGCCACGTCGGCGGCATGTTCGCCGGCGGGCTGGCCGGCAGCGAGGCCGGCGGCCTGCTTGGCGAGGCGGGTGAGGCCGCGGGCCTGGGAGTGGGCTCTATCGCGGGCATGCGGGCCGCCGACGCCCGCTCGGGACTGCCCGCCAGCATGCTCATCGGCGTCTCCGCCCGCACGGTCTACGGATTCGCCGCGGCCACCAGGCACAGCGAGCCGGCCTCGCTGGTCTTCCAGATCCCGCGCGCGGGCCTGGCGGTCAAGGTGCACCAGAGGGTGAACGTGCGCGTGCTGGAGCTGGTCGACGACTCCAGCGGCTCACGTATCGAACTGGAAGGCAACCGGCTGCCGGTCACCCACTCCAAGGACGTCATCCACGTACTCGGCAGCCCCGCGTCCTAGGGCATTTCCCCGCCGCCCCGGGGGCGGCGGGTCACCCGTCGGACTGGGGAAGCTGGCGCTGGCGCTTCTGGAGCTCGCGGAAGATCTCGCTGTAACTGCCCCGCAGATCGCGCGGCACCCGCCAGACATCGACCGTGGCGAAGCAGCCCAGCGTACGGACGTGAATGGTGGGTGCGTCCGGACGGCCCGCGTCGTGCCCCCAGTCGCGCCGGTGCCCGAAGACGGTGACCCCGCCGACGTCGACGTTGACCCCCTCGGGGACGTAGACGTCCACGTTCCCGAACGCCCCCAGCACCGTTATCGACGTGTCCGGGTCGTCGATCGCGGATTCGCGCAGGTCGAGGTCGAGGTCGCCGAAGGCCGAAGCGGCGCAGGTCCACCCGCGCAGCCGGAGCCGACCGCGCCGTACCACCCGGCCGAACAGCGCGGACGTGAACCGGGTGGGCCTGCGCCGCGATACGGAGATCACCGGCAGGTTTTCCCGGGCGCTCAGCAGTTCGCCGCGGACCCGGGCCCCGAGGGCCACCTCAACCCGCTCAGTGAACTCATCGAGCGTCAGCCCGGCCCGCGAGCAGGTGATCGCGCAGTGAGACGACCGCCTGCTCCCGCTCGGCATCCGAGACGCGCAACGAAGCATCGTCCACACCGCCAAGCTAGATCACCCCCGGGCCGTGCCGCCAGCCAGGCCATGAGATCTCGAGATACACATGCTAGAGACCGCTGATTATCAGCGTTTTCTTATCTGCTGCCAAGCTGCCGTGGATGTCTCGCGATCACGATAAGAGCAGGCCGGCCGCCCGGGCGCATCGGTCCCGGCTACCCGGCGGTAGTCACCAGTCCGGGACATGACCACGGATCACGATCCGCAGGAGGTTCGCGAGATGGCGCGCATGGCGACTCTTGAGGCACGAGTGACGTACCCCGTGCCGGTCATCGATCCCCGGTCGCTCACTCCCGCCCAGCTATCCGGACGGCGCTGCGCCATCCCCAACTGCCGGCGCCTGCTGCCCGTCCTGACCTGTGAAGTGGGGCGCCTTCCCGACGGAAGGTCCGTGCGGGCCTGCGCGGACTGCGCCTCGGGGGTCCGGTACGAGCTGACCAGGGAACGCAGCGCACGCGCGGCGTGATACCTGCCGGCCGCCTGCAGCCGCCGCCCCGGGACCGGCCGGCTGTCCGTACCCGGTGCTCCCGTTCGGCGTCGAGGCGAACGAGGTTGCGTCCGCGGCACCCGGCCGCCAGGATCGGGACGTTCGAGCTGCGGCCGTTCTGGCGATGATGGCCCGGCCCCCGTCCCGGCCGGGGATGGCCGGGACCGCTAGCGCGACTCGGCCAGGTGCATCGGCGATGATGGAGTCGACATCGGGGTCGGGGGTCAGTCCCAGCCGCCGGGCCCGGCCGCGCCGGATCCTGGCAGGCCAGCCGGTCACCATCCGGGTCGACCCCCGGGTCCAGGTCCCAGTCGATCAGCGCGCTGGCCTCCGGTCCGGCCGCCCGCTCCAGCGCGGCGACCATGCCGGCGACGGTCACGGCGAGCGCGGGCAGGGTGACCGCGGTGCGGCCGCCCCAGGCCTGCTCGGAGGAGGCGGCGGCGCACAGCAGCGCGTCGACGGCCCGGGCCGGGGAGATCAGGGCCACCTCGGTCCGCGCCGGCACCGGGCAGACCGCGCGCTGCCCGGACAGCGGCTCGCGGATGATGCCGGACAGGAAGCCGGACGCGGCCCGGTTGGGCCGCCCCGGGCGCACGCTGACGGTCGCCAGCCGGACCGCCCGCCCGCGCAGGAACCCCTTGCGCGTGTAGTCGGCCAGCAACTGCTCGGCGATGAATTTCTGCACGCCGTAGCTGGTTTGCGGGTTCGGCAGGGTGTGGTCGTCGATGACCGCGGGGAGCGGGTGCTCGGCCGAGGTCCCGAACACGGCCAGGGAGCTGGCGAGCACCACGACCGGTGCGGTCCCGGCGGCCCGGACGCGGCCAGCAGCGACTCGGTGGCGCGCAGGTTCGCCCGCAGGCCGAGGTCGAAGTCCGCCTCGCATTCCGCGCTGACCGCCGCGGCCAGGTGGAAGATCACGTCAGCCCCGGCGAGCGCCTGCCAGGGGGCGCCCGCCACCCGGGACGCGCGGGATCCAGCAGGTCGCCGAGGTCGGCGCGGATCACGGCCACCCGCTCGTCCGCGGCCAGATCCGCCGCGGCCGGTGCCTGGTCCACCAGCGTCACCCGGGACAGCTGCCGGTCCCCGTCCCCGGCCACCGCGACCGAGCCGGCCGCGAGCAGTTCCCGGGCCAGCCGCGACCCCAGGAATCCGGCCCCGCCGGTGATCATCACGTGCGCCACGGCCGCCTTCCGTCCCCGTCCCGCCCGGGCATCCCGGACACGGCGATCCTACGTCGCCGCAGCCCGCGGCCGAGAAGGCGGGAAAGGGCCGAGCCGCCCAGACCACCCCTGGCGGATGATGTCCGCGCACATTCTCGTGACGACAATCGCTGTCCGGAGATCTCTGCGATCAAGCGGACGGCCGGGAGTGAAGATGAGCGAGACCAGCCCTACCCCGTGGATCGAGGCCCTGCGGCACTCCCATGACAGGCTGCAGGCCACCGCCGGGCCGCTGGACGCCGGCCAGCTGGAGCGCCTGTCGTACTGCTCGGAATGGTCGATCGCCCAGGTGCTGTCGCATCTCGGGTCCCAGGCGGAGATCTTCGGCCTGTTTCTCGACGCCAGCCTGAGCGGGCAGGAGCCGCCGGGACGGGACGCGTTCCCGCCGATCTGGGAAACATGGAACGCCAAGAGCCCGCAGGCCCAGGCGGCGGATGCGCTGCGGGCCGACGAGGAGGTGACCGCGCGGTTCGAGTCGCTGGACGCTGGGCAGCGCGAGCGCCTGCACCTGCAGATGTTCGGCCGGGACCTCGATGTGACCGGGATGGCCGCGGATGCGCCTGGGCGAGCACGCCATTCACACCTGGGACATCGCGGTCGCACTGGACCCGGCGGCGACGGTGGCCGCGGATGCCGTCGGCCTGCTGGTCGACACGGCTCGGCGAGCTGGTGGCTCGGGCAGGCCAGCCCGGCGCGCAGCCACGACGACTGCGCGTGTCAACCAGCAGCCCGGTACGGCACTACATCCTGGACATCGGCGACCCGGTCACCCTCACCTCCGCCGAGGGCGACGACATGCGGCCCGAACTGGCCCTGCCCGGCGAAGCGTTCATCCGCCTGATCTACGGGCGGCTCGACCCGGCCCACACTCCGCCGGTGGAAATTCGCAACGTGGACCTCGACGAGCTGAGGCAGGTCTTCCCCGGCTTCTGACACGGCTCGTCCCGGTTCCGGCCGACTCCCCGGGTCCGGCCGACTCCCGGGTCCGGCCGACTCCCCCGGGTCCGGCCGACTCCCCCGGGTCCGGCCGACTCCCCCGGTCCGGCCGACTCCCCAGGCCCGAACGACCGTGATCCTGGCGGCCGGCGGGCGAGCGGGCGTCTCCCCCGATCAGGCCTGGACGGCCGCGCCGCAGGCACCAGGTCGGCCGCGTCGTCCAGGCCCCACGCGGTCAGGGCCTCGGTCGTGTGCTGGCCGGGCGCGGGCGCAGGCTCGGATAGCCGGCCGGGGGTGCGGGAGAACCGGGGCGCCGGGCCCGGCTGGACCACGCCGTCCCGGGTGACGTAGGCCTCCCGCGCGGCCAGGTGCGGATCGCGAGCGGCTTCGGTGAGCGACAGGACCGGCTCGACGCACGCGTCGGTCCCGGCGAACTCGGCCGCCCAGTCGTCCCGGGTCCGCTCGGCGAACCGGGCCGCGAACCGCGCGCGCAGCTCCGGCCAGTTCCGCGGGTCGTCGCGGTCCGGGACGTCGGTCAGGCCGAGCCCGGCCAGGAACTCAGCGTAGAACTGCGGCTCCAGGGCCCCGACAGCCATCCACTTCCCGTCCGCCGTCTGGTAGACGTCGTAGAAGGGCGCGCCCCCGTCGAGCAGGTTCACCCCGCGCTCGTCGCGCCACAGGTCCCGGGCCATCAGCATCCACGGCATGGCCAGCAGCGACGTCACCCCGTCAACGATGGCCGCGTCCACGACCTGGCCCCGCCCGGACGTGGCCCGCTCCAGAAGCGCCGCGCAGATGCCGTAGGCCATGAGCATCCCGCCGCCGCCGAAGTCGCCGAGCAGGTTGGCGGGGAACTGGGGCGGCCCGCCGGCCCGGCCCAGGGCGTGCAGCGCCCCGGTGCGGGCGATGTAGCCGATGTCGTGCCCGGCGGTGGCGGCCAGCGGGCCGTCCTGCCCCCAGCCGGTCATCCGCGCGTACACCAGCCGCGGATTGCGCTGCAGGCACACCTGCGGCCCGACGCCGATGCGCTCGGTCACGCCGGGCCGGAACCCTTCGAGCAGCACGTCCGCGGTATCGGCGAGCCGGAGCAGCGCATCGACGGCGCGCGGGTTCTTCAGGTCGAGCAGGGCGGACTGGCGCCCCCGGTTCAGCAGCTCACGCTCGGGATGATCGAGACCGGCGCCGGGGCGGTCGATGCGCAGCACCGTGGCTCCCTGATCGGCGAGCATCATGGCGCAGAACGGCCCGGGGCCGATCCCCGCGAGCTCGAGCACGCGCACCCCGGCCAGCGGCCCGTGCCGCGTTCGTCCTGCTGCTGCTCCTGACCCGCTCATAGCGCTCCCTCGGGCGGCAAGGCCGGTGACTCGTCGTTCAGGCCGGGATCGCGGCGGGCACGGCCGAGCCGCGGTCCCCCAGGACCTCGTCGAACCCTTCACACAGGCACGACATGAACAGCGGCGGGTCGTCAACGGCCGCCGGGTCGAGGTTGACGCCGATACAGCACGTGCCGTCGTGGGACAGCAGGACGACCATGACCGGGATGCCGGGCAGCGGCCCGAAGGGGTAGAGCCGGCGTACCCGCTGGCCCGCAAGGTAGGTGGCCATCGGCGCCCCCATCACGTTGCTGGCCTGCAGGTCGATCCGCCGGGCGTGCGCGGCCATCCCGAGAGTGGCGAACGCGCTCGGCAGCTGGGCCAGGACCGGCGCGAGCCGCTGGGCCGCGTCCAGCCCCGGCTCGGCCCGCGCCTCCCGGACCAGCCCGGCGACGTGCCGCATCCGGTCAACCGGGTCCTCGATCGTGGCGGGCCCGGACAGGACGGCAGCGCCGAACTGGTTGGCGCCGTCTCCCGCGACGCTGTCCCGTACGTTGATCGGCAGCGCCATCGGGACGTCGGCGACCTCCGTCCCCCGCTTCTCCTGGTAACGCCGGAATCCGCCCAGCAGGCCAGCCAGGTAAGCGTCGTTGACGGTGCAGCCCGCCGCGTGGGCGGCTTCCTTCAGCGCCGCCAGGGACAGGTCGAGCGCGGCGAACCGGCGGGCCCGGCTGCGGGCCTGCAGCAGCGCGGAAGGCGCGGCACCGTCGGCGGTCATGAGCCGGCGGAGCGAGCTCGTCCAGGAGGTCAGCCGGGTCACCGACTCGCCCGGCAGCAGCACGAGCCGGCCCGCCACCGTCCCCAGCGAGAGGTCGCCCTGCCCGAGGCGGCCCGCCAGCTGCTGCGGCAGGTCCGCCAGCTGCAGCAGGCCGCCCGCCAGCTGCTGCGGGAGGTCCGCCAGCCGGGCCAGCAACAGCCCGGCCGGCGTCGGATCGGCGGCGATCCCCCCGGCCGGCACCGGCTCGGCCCCGGCCGGCGCCGGGCCGCCGGGCGCGTCGGGCTGCAGGTCGAGCAGCGCGGCGAGGATCTCCATCGCGCCCACCCCGTCGGCCAGCGCGTGATGAGCGCGCATCACCAGGACGGAACCGCGGGGCATGCCCTCGAACAGGGTCGCCTCCCACAGCGGGCGGGCCCGGTCGAAGGGAGCGGTGGCGGTGGCGCTGACCGCGTCCAGCACGTCCGGCAGGTTCCCGTCGCCCGGAGCGGCCATGCGGCGCAGGTGATAGCCGAGCTCGAAGCGGGCGTCCGGCACCCACTCGGCCGGCCCGACCGGGAGCAGCGGGGCCACTACCTTCTGGCGCAGCCGCGGGGCCTTGACCGTGGCGGCGCCGAAGGCCGACACCAGGCGCTCCCAGTCGGGGGCGTCGTCGAGGACCAGGACGCCCGTCACGACCGTGCGCAGCGCGGGATCGGCGTCCGCCTTGAGCATGAGCTCGTCGAGCGGCGCCAGCTCGTCCGGAGCGGGCGGTGTCACGGCTCCTCCGTCGTCGCCTGAGGTTTCGCGTCCGGTAATAGTAAGCGTCTGGCCGGGCTGGTCGGGCCGCGCGGGAGGGCCGGGCAGGCGTCACGCGGCCGGGCTCACCGGCGCGTGCGCTTCGCCGCGGGCCCGTTTCCTGGCACGATGTCAGCGTCGTGAGACGGCGGCTGCCCGTCGGCCGGCCCGCCCGGGATCCGGGCAGCCGGGTTTGCTGGCCAGCGCGTCCGGTAAGGAGGGGAGCATGATGATCGCCTCGTCGCCGCGGGTCCGGGTGGCGGCCCGGCATGACGATGGCGAAGATCGCCGGGGCGGCCGCCGATGACCTCTGACGCCGGCGTGCTCGCCGGAATCCCGCGCCGTGCTGATCGGGGTATCGGCCTATGAGTACGCCGAGTTCCCGCCGATCCGCGCGGCCCGCAACAGCCTGCAGGCGATGCGCTCCGTGCTGGCCGACACGGCACTGTGCGCCTGGCCCGCCGAGCGGATCACCGTGATCGCCAACCCGGTCTCCGCGGCCGACCTGGCCACGAGCATCGCCGATCTGGCCGAGAATACGGCGGAAGTCCTGCTGCTCTACTACGTCGGCCACGGCGTGCTGTCGCCCCGCGGAGAACTGTGCCTGACCGTGACGTCCACCCGCCCGGACCGGCCGAAGATCAGCGGCCTGCCGTGGGATACCGTCGCGGACGTGCTCCGCGGCTCGCCCGCCAGCGTCCGGCTGGCCATCCTGGACTGCTGCTTCGCCGGCCAGGCGATCGAGGCGCTGACCGGTGACGGGGATCCGGGACTGGCCGACATCGCGCACGTCGAAGGGGTGTACACGCTCACCGCGACGACCCGGAACCGCACCGCGCACGTCCCCCCTCCCGGCCAGCAGGACGCCGCCTGCACCTCTTTCACCGGCGAGCTGCACGAGCTGATCCGGCGCGGCATCCCCGGCAAGGCGCCGCGGCTGACCTTCGGCGACATCTACCCGGTCTTGCGCCAGCGGCTGCAGGGCAAGGGACTGCCCGCTCCCGGCCAGCGCGGCACCGATGCGGCCGGCCAGTTCTCCTTCACGGCCAACGCCGCGGTCGCCGCGGACCCGCCCGCTGCCGGTCACCCGGCCGAGGACGCTGGCCTCCGCGCGCTGGACGACGCGGATGCTCAGGCTGTCCCGCGGGGCGGACCGCGGTACGCCGGCATCGTCGCCGACGCGCTGCGGGCCGCTCACTCGATCACCAGCGGGAGCTCGAAAGCCCGGGCGCTGGCCGCCGTCGCGGAGGCGCTGGCCGCCACCGACCCCGGCCGGGCCAGCCGGATCGTCATCGACGCCGACCGTGTCGCCCACCTGATTACCGACGAGAGTCCGAAGGCGGCCGCGGTGATCGCCGTGGCGGGGCCGCTGGCCGCCACCGACGCCGACCGGGCCGAACGTTCCGCGCAGTCGATCACCGGCGCGAGCGCGCAGGCGCAGGCGCTGGCGGCCGTCGCGAAGACGCTGGCCGCCAGCGATCCCGACCGGGCTGCCCGGCTCATCGCCGAAGCCGAGGAACTGGCCCAGTCGATTCCCGACCCGGCCGCGCAGGCACCCGCGCTGGCCGCGGTGGCCGGGGGACTGGCCGCCACCGACTCCGACCGCGCCGAGCGCGTCGCCCAGTCGATCAACGAGCCGACCCCGACGGCGATGGCGCTGTCGGTGCTCGCGAGGGCGGTGACGGCCGCTGACCCCGACCGGGCCGCCCGGCTCATCGCCGACGCCGAGCGCGGCGCCCAGTCGATCAACGGCGCGAGCTTCCGGGCACCCGCACTGGCCGCCGTGGCCACGGCCGTGGCCGCCACCGACCCCGGCCGGGCCAGCCGGCTCATCGCCGACGCCGAGCGCCTGGCCCAGTCGATTCCCGACCCGAACGGCAAGGCCTCAGCGCTGGCCGCGGTGGCCGAGGGACTGGCCGCCACCGACCCCGGTCACGCCGAGCGCCTGGCCCAGTCGATCATGAGCCCGGACTTCCGGGCGCCGGCGCTGGCCGCCGTGGCGAAGGCGCTGGCCGGCGCCGGCCCCGGGCCGGCCGCGTCGCAGCTCACCGGCTGACGTGCGGGAGATCCGGCGGCGGGCGGAGATCCGGCGGCGGGCGAACATCCGGCCCGGGCGTCGCCGGCAAGGCCGCAGCGCTGCACGGGCACTGAGGCTGGACACGGTGACGGCCCCCGGCGACCTGCCGGGGGCCGTCACGGTGAATCAGGGCTGGATACGGAGGATCCGGCCATCTCCGGCACCGAAGCCGAAGCCTCGTTCGGAGACGTAGAACGCCCCGTCGGGACCGACCGTCATGCCGGTCGGGAAGGTCAGGCCCGAGACAACCTTCACCGGACCGTGGGCCGTGACCCGCACGACCCGGCCGGTCCCGGGGGTCGGGGCGCCTGCCGCGGTGCTCATCTCCAGCGCGTAGAGGCTGCCGCGGCGGAAGCCGAGCCCGAGGATCTTCTCCAGGCCGCCCGCGCGCACCTTGAGCGTCCGGTGGCGGGTGAGCTGGTAGACGTGCTCGTCGCCCGCCGGGTGACCGGAGTCGAACACGCCCAGGTTCCCGATGTAGACGGCGCCATGGTGGGTGAGCGCGGTGGGCACTATATGTCCCTGACTCGCCGAGATGTCGATCACCCGGCTGATCGCGCCGTGCTGGCTGACCCGGTCGAGCTCGCCGTGGTTGGAGTCCATCGGGAACAGGGCCTTGCCGATGGCGATCATGCTGTACCAGGTCCCGTCCGGCTCGAAGTCCTCCTGGTCGGGGTGGGCGACCGGGTGCTTCTTCTGGAACGCGCTCAGGTTCGCGATCAGCTTCCACGTGCCGTAGCGGCCGACCTTGATGACGCCGTTCGGGACGCCGGGCACGCCATGGAGCAGCCGGCCCCGGCCAGCAGCGCGTAGAGCTGGTGGCCGATGAAGGCGACGCTGGAGACTCCGCTGACCAGGCTGCCGAGGGCCTTGCTGGTCTGGCTGGAAGGCAGTGCGTCCACGACCGTCGAGACCACGCCGGCCCGGGTGATCCTCGAGATGCGCCCGCCGAGCTTCCGGCTATGCGTGCTTCCGGTGTAGGGCGCGGCCGCGCCATGCGCCTGCGGGCACCGGCCCACCGTCGAGTGCGAGCCGCCGAGGCCGCCTTCGGCCACGTACAGGGCTCCGTCCGGGCCGAACGTCAGTCCGCGCGGATTGTTCAGGCCGGTCGCGAGGACCGAGACCACCGGGTGGTGCGGTGCGCGTGCGTGCCGGGCGGATGCCTGGGCCGTCCCCGCGACAGCGAGGAAACCCAGCAGCCCGACGGCGAGCGGCGCCGCCAAGAACCTTCTCATCTTGCCCCCTTCACCAGGGAATAGGAATTAGGGCGGATCCCGCCCGGGAGGGCGCCGGAACTTCATCGCGCGCCCACCGAACGCCGCCAAGGCTGGCCCCGGCTGCGGGCGTATGGGGATCAAGGCCACGGGACGAAGATGAGCCAGGCCATGCCCGGCAGGTATCGACGCGGTCTGTCATGCACATCCACCCGCCGCTGGCCGGTTTCCCGGGCGAAAGGCCCGTGCGACGTAGCAGCCCCCTCCGGCTCTAGCCAGGCCCGGGACCATGCAGAGAAAGTGGAGATGCCGTGGAGGCCAGATGGAGACCGCGCGCGGGTGGCTGAAGGTTTACCCGCCCGCCGTCATCGGACGCGCCGCCTGAGGCCGATCCGCCAGAACTTCCGCTGCCGGCCCAGGGCACGACGCACGACTGGGCGATCTGCTGCCCGGGCGGCGGTACCGGGTCGGCCACCTACTTCAGCGGCCCTGTTCACGGCTCACATGGGTGTCCACTCGGTGAGGAAATGATCGGCCCCGAGCGTGCATTCCAGGCGCATCGGCCCCGGCCCGGGCGGCGGGAGATTGAAGCCGCCCACCTCATCCGTCGAACGCCGTGGCCTGCGCGCCGTCGGCGGTGATCAGCGTGACTTGCCCTAGTCCGGACGGGGTCAGCTGGCCCACGAGGCCGGCCTCGTCGATCTCCACCTCCACGCTTACCCGCTCGCTGTGGAAAATCAGGGTACGCGGCGAGTCCGGCTGGCCGCCGCGGATCTGGCCTGTCCCCGCGAGTACGGAGTCATCGTCGAGGCCGATAATCTCCAGCTCGGCGTCCACCGTCCGCCAGGCGAAGGCCGCCTGCCCGGCGCGGATGATGCTCTCCTGCACATGTTTTTCGCGCAGCGCACCGCCCAGCTCGCGCAGCAGGTCATCATCGGTCCACCAGGGCGAGTTCATGCCGATGCCCTCCTCGGCGGTCTTCGCTGGCCACGATCGTCCGCCAGGAAGGCGCGCGAGGTCCTGGATGGCCGCAACTTCTCCAGGCAGCGCCCGAGCGTGGGACCGATGCTGCTGACCGGCATGCCCTGAGCAAGGGGATGACGTTGGTCCGTCACACGACGGGCAGGCATGGCTCAGATGCCGGAGAGTATCTTCACCGCCTGGCCGAAATCAGGCACTGGCAGGCCCGCCTCCAGGAGCGTCTGCCGTAGCTTGCCGAGCGGGAAAGGCCTTTTTCCGCGTACAGCCGGGCGAGGGCCCGGTGATCTGCGGGGCGGCGAACGATGTGCCGCTCCACACCGCCCGGGATGCTCCCGAACGATGCCGGGGCCGCGGATTTCCCGCGGATCCTCGTTGCCGGTGACATAGGTGAACAGCGGGCCCTGCGCGATCGTGGAGCAGGTGACCCAGGAACCGTAACTGGACCACGGCGCGGCGTCATGTCAGGTGCCAGCCCGGCGACCGAGATTACCTCGGGGAAGGCAGCGGGCCAGCACCACCTGCGCATCGGCGAAGTTGCCGGCCGCGGCGACAATGAGCACCTCCTGTTCTCCTGGAGCTGCCGTTCCCCGATGAAGTCCAGGGGGCGACCCGGATCGCGATCGGCGGGACGTCATGCTGCGTCTGGCAGCCGAGCGAGAGGTTGATGATCTGGGCGCCGGCCTGGTACGCCTCGATCAGCTTGCAGGCCACCGCCACCTCGCTGCCGATCCCGTCGCTGTCAACCGCCCGGTAGACCTTGATCTGAGCGGCCGGCGCGATTTGCTGGACGATTCCGGCGACGAACGTGCCGTGACCGCGGCGAGGTCGAGATACCCGTCCCCGCCCGGCCGGGGGAACCGGTCGAGTGGGTCGATATCCCCGGCCACGCCCTGCAGCCAGCCGTCGGTGCGCGGCTGGTCGGTGATGCCGGTGTCGATGAGGTCGCTAGGCCTGACCCGCTCCGCCTCGAAGGTGATCGCAGTGCCGAGCAAGGGTCGCAGCCGGAACCGGGCGCATGCGGATGTTCAGACTCCCCCCCTTGCCCACCGGGCCCGAGCCCGCCGTCGCGGTGATGTGGGTTCCAGGGAAGCGGGAATGATTTCCCGCTGCGCCGGAGGCTCACGGCCGCTCAGCCAGCTCCTGCCATCCACCCCCGCGAGGCGGGCTGGCATCGGCGCCCTGTCGTGCCAGCCAGCCGGCATCCCACCTCGTGGCTTGCATGCCCGAGGTCATCGAGGTCCCGCCGGGGCGTCCGGGCCGCCGACCCCTTCCCGCCGGGCTGGCCGCCATGGTCGAGCTTTGCCGGTGATCAGCAGCTGTCCCCGCACGGGCGGAGATCTCGAGCGCCTGGCGGCAAGTAATCGAATTCTGTCACTTCCCTCACCGTCGGTCACGGCGTCGAGCCGCGCGCTGGGCCGGGGCAGATCTCCGACGACGCTGCCGACTTCCGCCGCTGCTTCATCAGCTCGAGCAGCTCATGCCGGCCTCGGGGTGATAACGGTACTCGGTCAGCTGCCTGACCTGCTGCCGGATCTCCTCCAGCGTTGGTCCCGGCACGTCGCCGGATCGACTCGGGAAGTCACCGGCAAACGGCTCGCCCTCATTCCCCCCCCCTGCCTCCCGGGGCCCCCCCCACCCTCCCCCCCCTCCCCCCCCCTTCCCCCCCTCCCCCCTTCCCTCCTCCCCCCCCCCTTCCTCCCCCCCCTCCCCTCTGTCCTCCCCCTCCCTCTCCCCTCCCCCCCCCCTCTTCCCGTCCCTCCCTCCCTCCTCTCGTCCAACTCCCTCTCCCCCCCCTCCCCTCCCGCCTCCTCTCTTCCCCCCCCTCCCCCCCCTCCCCCCCTCCCCCCCCTCCCCCTTCCTCCTCTTCTTCTCTCCCCTCTCCCTCTCCCCCCCCTTCTCCCCCCTCCTCCCCTCCCTCCCCTTTGCTCCTCCCTCTACTCCTTCTCTCCCTCTCCCCTTACCCCCCCTCTCCCCCTCCTCCTCTCCCCCCCCCCCCCCCCCCCCTCTCCTCCCCTCCCCCCCTCCGCCCTCTCCTCCTGTCTCCCCCCTCCCTCTCCCTCCCCCCCCACTCCCCCTTCCCTCCTCCCCCCCCCCCCTCCTCCCTCCTTCCTCTCCCCCCTCTCCCCTCCCTCCCCCCTCCCCTCTCCCCCCCCTCCCCCCCCCTCCCTTCTCCCCCCCCTGTCACCCCCCCCCTCCCCTTCCTCCCCTCCCTCATCCTCGCGTCGTGCGAGTCCTGGGCGGCCAGGGCCAGCTATGCGGGCAACGAGGTGCTCGGCTTCGTCAGCGCGCTGCTCGCCCGGGGCGCCGGAGCCATCCTCGCCAGTGCCGCCGCCGTTCCGGACATGCCGGCCGTTCGGCCTCATGACCGCCGTGCACCGTCGCCTGGCCGATGGTTCCACCCTGGCCCGCGCGCTGCATGGGGCCCGGCAGTCACAGGACGCCGGACGAGCCGAGGTGAGTCAGACTGGTGCACGTTCAAGCGCATGGGGGCGCGCCTGAAAGCTTGCGGATTACCGATCGGCAAAGTGTTGTCTATGCGGCAGCAGGGCTGACTGCGATGCCCAGTCCTGGAAGAGAGTCTGCATGCCGATGCGGAGGGTCTCGTAGTCGGGGCCGACCCGGGTCCGGTGCGCAGGACTGGCTGGCCTTCGAGATTCACCCCCGTCGGGGTGATGTGCCGGTCTTCCGGATGCGTACTGACCGGGAGATGCCGCCATGGCCGCCACGCACCGGTGATCAGTGGCCAGGTCAGCAGCGGCGCTCCCACAGGGAGGCATCCGTCATCAGCCCGTGCAGCGGCGCGGGGCCGGCCGGCCACCGCCGGCGTCGGAGCATTCGAGCGTCCCGGTGAAGGTGCTCCCGTTCGGGAAGCGCATCGCCTCGAGCATCCGGTAGGCTGGAAGACACGCAGGTATCAGGCGAGCGGCGCCTCGACGTCGGCCGCCCGGAGACCGATGTGATCGATCATGGTGGAGATTGCCGCGAGTCCTGGACAGTCCCGGTGGCCCGTCGCGACCGTGCACAGCAGGGAGCCCCGGCCCGGTCGGGCCGGGGCTCGCCCGGCTGCGCGATCAGCGCCGTTACGCGATCAGCGCCGTTACGCGATCAGCACCCGTCGGATGCCCACGGGGCGCTGCCCGCCTGGCCGTACTCGCGCTGGAATGCGGCGTTCTGCTCGCTCACCGGCGCGTTCTCCGGCAGCCCCGGTAGCCGAGGCTCTGCCACGTGCCGGGCATGAAGCCGTACCGGCCGCCCGCGCCCGAGGACGAGTTGACCGCCGATGCGTCTCCGCCCGACTCCCGGGCGATCACGCACTGCTGGTAACTGCCCGCCGCCGCGCTGTAGCTCGCAGCGGCCGGAGCCGCGGCCGGGGCCACGGCAGGCGCGGCACTGGGCGCGGCGGCCGGGGCCGGGGCGCTCACCGCCGGGGCCGCCTCAGGGCAAGCAGCGCCGGCACGGCGCCCTGAGCGGCCCGGTCAAGCCAGGTCCGGCGCGGGTGCCAGGTGCTGAGCCGCAGCCGCTGGCGGGCCATGATGGCCTGCGGGTTGTGCACCTGTGTGCCGGTTGATCCACCACAGGGCGGGCCAGTCGGCCGGGCTGCCGTACTCGTGCCGGGCGATGTCCGACAGGGTGTCGCCCGACCGGACGGTGTAGTGCGCCGTGGCGTGGTGCGCCGGGGCGTGGTGCGCCGCGGCCTGGTGCGCCGCCGCTGAGTGCAGCGAAATCGTGACCACGGTCAGGGCCTTGGTGAGCCCGGCAGCTGAAATAGTGAACATGTCGGGGTTCCTCCATGGTTGTTCCGACATAAGGTCCCGGCCGCGTGCTGCGAACACCTGGCCGGGACCGCCTTTACCTAGCGGGTGATGATCGCGCAGACCACCTCCGCCCTCCGCGTGGTCGGGGCATAGCGGGGCATACCGGGCCTTTCTCCTCTGGCTCAGCCGACGGGTAACTGGGTTAGGGATAAAGCGCGCCCGTGATTCAGCGCGAGCGCGGCCGGCCCGGGACAGGCGCGCGGCAACTCGCCGTGAAACCTGCAGGTGCCCGTGGCAAAGCCTGGGTCGTGTGGATCCTTGCTCCCCGTCGATGCTCGTCGGCCGCGTGTTACCCGTGTTCGGGGGAATCAACAGCGGCGGTGACGGGGTGGCGGCGGCGGTGGTGCAACCCCGGCGTACATACTCTCCGCCAAGGGTTGCAGGCTTGAACCTGCTCATCTGGCCAGCGGTCCGGTAGCGAGCCTGTCCCTGCAAGGACACGGTGCCGGGAGCCATCGGCTCCACGCGCCGGTCAGGCTGACACCGAGCTCTTCCGCGCCGTCGCAACAGCGCTTGAGGTAACGGGCCTCCTAGGTCACGCTCCGGGGGAACAAGTGAGCTAGTGTAGCCAATGCAATCGATGGTCCAGGGCACAGGGCCGCGTAACCGCGATTCACAAGGGTGACGCGGTAGCGCTCACGGCAGGCGACTCGCGTGGCCGAAGGCGGATGACGGCGGGTGGCGAGGAGGGCGATACACACGCGCTGAAAAGGCGAAAGAGGACGAAAAACGATTACCTGCCCCGCTTTCGGGTGATGCGGCGCAAGCATTCCTTCCAGCGGCCGCGGGTGATCTTACTCACAATGCGCGCTGGCCAGCACCGACATGACCCGCACGGCGCGGGTGATGCTCACCCGCCGTCAGCCGGACGTGGCGCCCGCAGTCTCCTGCTGCTCGACGATCTCGCCCTCGATCGTGACCTCAATATCTTCGCTGACCACGAGCGGGCCATCGAGCACCGCGTTGAAGCTCAGGCCGAACTCCTTCCGGTTGATCTTGGTCTGCGCGCTGTAGGCGATCCGGTGTCCCATCATCCCGGGGTCGTTGAACTCCCCGTACTTCTATCACCTCCAGGGACACCGGGCGGGTGGTGCCCTTGATGGTCAGGTCCCCGGTCAGCGTGTAGCTGGTCCGGCCCGGCCGGCTCGACGCCGGTGCTCCTGAACGTGATCGTCGGGTACCTGTCAACCTCGAGGAAGTTCGACAAGCGCAGGTCGTTGTCCCTCATCCCGTTGTTGGTCCGGATGCTGGCGGTCGAGATGGTCGCCTCGACCGATGCCGTCTCCGGGTGCTCGGGGTCGATGTCGGCGGTGGTGCTGACCTCGTCAAAGTAGCCCCGCACGGTCATCATCCCGAGGTGCTTCGCGGAGAACTCGACCTGCGTGTGGTAGGGGTCGAGCTGCCAGTTGCCCATGGGCTCTCCTCAAGTCTGGCCCCCCTCGCCGTAGCGGCGCCGGCCGAATCGCCGCCGGTGCCGCTGCCCGACTCTAGCGGTTACGCCGTCACTGCCGGGGGCCGTCCGCCCTTCCTGGAGGCCGTCCTCCTGGTGCCTCGGCGGACGGACTACCGTGACCGGTAAGCAGCTGCGGCCAGGCACCGGGCCGGGACGGCCCGCTGCGTGACTCCAAGCACCAGGCGGTAGATGCAGGAGGATGTTGTGCGAGCCGATGCTGCCTCCTCCGTTTCCTCGCTGCCCTCCGGGGTGAAGATCGCGGTCGGCACGGGCGGCCCTGCCCTAGGGCCCATGATGTGGATGTTCCTGGCGATACTGATAACTTCCCTCATCACCCGGACCGTGACCAGGTTGATCAGATCAGGCAGCGGCGCCGGGCTGGGCAACGTCCACATCACCGGCAATCACGTTCATCACCAGGTCTTCGGCATATTGATCATCATCGGCACCGGCATCGTCCTGGTGTCCGCGACACCGCATGGAGCGGCGCTCAGCGCCGCCGCCGCCGTCTTCGGGGTGGGCGTCGGCCTCACCGTCAACGAAGTTCGCGCTATGGCTGCACCTGCGGGATGTCTACTGGACCACCGAGGGGCGGAAATCCGTAACGCGATCTTCTGTGTCCTGGCGATAACCGGGGCGCTCATCGGCGGAGCCAGCTTCCTGAGCGGCCCCATCGGAGCCACGGCATGGTGGTCCTCGGTCGCCGTTCTCGCGGTCGATCTGCTGCTCTGCGTGATATGCCTGCTCAAGGGGAAGGTCGTGACCGGCATGGTCGGCATGGTCCTAGCTTCGTCGCCATCATCGGCGCGGTAAGGCTGGCCAAGCCGGGTTCGTGGTGGGGAGGCATTGGCTGCTCACAGGCAGGCCCCGGCGAGCCGCACGCGCCGAGCGCCGCTACGACCAGCGCCACGAGGAGCGCTGGAACCGGTTGCGCGATCTCGTCGCCGGGGCCCCCTCCCGGGAGGGGCCCGGCTGACGGCGCCGATGATCTCGCCCCGCTGGCTGCGCGAGCAGGATGACGAGGACGGTGCCGCCAACTCCGCCACCCGCCGGACGAACTCCCCGAGGTGGCTCGCGGCCGCGCATTCGCGGTCGTGATGCTCGGCACCACGTGCTCAGTCGGCTAACCCAAGCTGCCCGGCGGCGGGGCGGGCTACTGTCACCTCATGGACCTAGTGGTCTGTCTGAGGATCTTCTCGGGCTACACGGCGCCCAGGCGGGCACCTCGCGGCGTTGTCGTCGTCGCTCATAGCTCCGCTATGAACTCGTCCTCCGCCTTGCGATGCACCCACCTGAACGCCGTTCGCTCAAAGGACCCCCTTGCGGCCACTGCATAGCCGGGCAGGCAGCCGTCGTGACCGGCGGGAGCAAGGGAATCGGGCTGGCCGTGGTGCGCGGCCTCGCCGGCAACGGAGTGCACGTGATCACCGGCGCCAAGGATTCCTCCGCCGATCTGGACGAGCTGGCCGGAATCCGGGCAGGTGGAGGCCGTGACCGTCAACCTGGCTGACCCGGCGGGCCCGCCCGGCTGGTCGCTGCGGCAGGTGACCGCATTTGACATCCTGGTGAACAACGTAGGCGGCGCCCCGGCCCGCCCCGGCGGCTTCCTGAGCATCACCGACGAGGACTGGCTCGCCACGATCAATCTCGACCTGATGTCCGCGGTCCGCGCCACCCGCAGCGCGCTGTCCGCCATGCTCGGCGGCGGGAGCGGGCTCGGTCATCACCATCTGCTCGGTCAACGCACGGCTGCCCGACCCGGCCGTCCTCGACTACAGCACCGCGAAGGCGGGCCTCGCCGGCTTCTGCCAGGCGCTGTCGAAGGAGGTCGGGACCGAAGGGCATCCGCGGTCAACACCGTCAGCCCCGGCCCCGTCGCCACCGGATCTGTGGCTGGCGAGCCGGCGGCGTCGCGCAGACGGTCAGCCATGCCACCGGAGCGGATCCGAGGGACATGGCCAGCCAGGCGGCCAGCCAGATGGGTCAACCGGCCGTTTCAGTCAGGCCCAGCGAGGTCGGCCGACGCCGTGCTCTTCCTGGCGAGCAGGCACGCTGGGGCAACATCACCGGTGCCGACTTCACCGTCGACGGCGGCCTGGTCCCTACCTGGTCAGCCAGCAGATAGGCGCGTGGCTGGTCCACGTCGAGCGGCACGGGCTCGGAGCTGATCAGCCCGAACGATGTCGCCTCCGGCGGCGTGATCGCGTTCAGCGCCCAGTCCGCGGGCACGCGTGACCGGTTCCCGGGCATGGTGATGAGGTGGTAGGCCCGGGTCAGGCCATTCGCCGGCGGTCCCGACAACGGGATGCCCAGCGGGTTCGCGGCGGCGGCCAGCCCGCCGAGGTCTACGAGGAAGCCCAGGTCGCGGTGCTTGTACGCTGGGCCTGGCCGACGCCGAGCGAGGCCGCCACGTTCCTGGCGATCTGCTTTCCCTGCCGCTGGGCGTGCTGGGCGGTCATGCCGCAGATCCGCCGGGCCGGGTCAGGTCGGGCACCGCCGCGCAGTCCCCGCAGGCGTAGATGTCCTGGGCTCCGGGCACGGACATGAACTCGTCAACGACCAGCCGGCCCCGGTTGGTCGCCAAATCCAGGCGGCTGACCAGCGGGTCGGCGCGGACCCGACGCACCAGATCAGGGAGCGGGTGGGCACCTGCTCCCCGGTGGACAGCTGGACGGGGTCCTCGAGAGGCCCGGCGACCGACTGGCCGGTGCGTACCTCGACACCGCGCCGCCGCAGGACGCGGGCAGCGGTCCTGGACAAGCGCGGGTCGAGTCGGGCAGCAGCCGCGGAGCCGTGTCCAGCAGCAGCCACCGGAACTGCTGGCCAGCCAGGCCGGGCAGCTTCCTGGCCAGCCGGGTCGTCAGCAGCTGGCCCTGGGCGGCGACCTCGGTGCCGGTATAGCCCGCGCCGACGACGACGAAGGTGCAGCGCGCCCGCGCTCGGCGGCGGGCGCCACGGCGGCCAGCTCAAGCTGTCGGGTGATGTGGTCGCGCAGGTAGATCGCCTCGGCGAGGCTGCGGAACCCGTGCGCGCATTCGGCCACGCCCGGGATCGGCAGCAGCTTGTTCACGCTGCCCGCGGTCAGGATCAGCCGGTCATAGCGCGACCTGGCCCGAGCCGCCTTCCGGGCCGGCCCAGCTGACCACCTTCTGCCCCGGGTCGACCCGGTCACCGTGCCGAGCACGAACCGGGCGCCGGCGCAGCAGGCGGGGCAGCGAGACGCAGATATGCCGCGGCTCGACCAGCCCGCTCGCGACCTGGGGCATCAGCGGCAGGTACAGGAAGTAATCAGCGGAGTTGATCACCACGATCTCGGCCGTGGCATGGAGCCGCCTGGACAGTTCCCGGGCGGCGTTGAAGCCGGCGAAGCCGGCTCCGACGACCACGACGCGGTGCGCTTTGCGCGGTTTCACCATCCGGCTCGAATCCAGGACCGGTCCCACCAGGCGCGCCGACCAGGCGCATAGAGAGTCGGAGAGAAAGCCTACCTGCTGCGGGAATGAGAACTGATCGCGCATCGTCCGGATCTCTTCGACCCTGCCGTTCTCGAACCGCCAGACCGCGGTTTTCCGCAGCTCAACGCGCCTTCCCGGCCGCCGCTGCGGGGCGCTGCGCCTACTGCGAGCGGGGGATGCCGGGCCACTGCCAGGCCACCGGCGGGATCGGATGGATATCCGGTCACCTGATCGACGGCACCCAGGCCGACTGCGCCAGGGTCCTGTTCGCGGAACGAGTGTGCACAAGCTGCCGGAGGGCGTCACCGGCGAACCGGTGCTGTGCCTGCGCCCGCTCGGGCGGCCGACCTTCTCAGGGGCGACGGCGAGCGCGCGCAGTGCCGGGAGTAGGAGGCCCGGTGTCCTGGCGCGCCCGTTCGGCCCGGCGGAACACCAGCCACAGGACGGCGAGCGCGACGGCGAAGACGGGCAGCCAGGCGAGCCGCTCGGCGATCCACCAGGCGCTCGACGGGGCGGTGTGCAGGCCGGGCAGCCGGCCGATGACCAGGCCGCCCATGGTGACCGCGAGGAACGCGGTCTGGTGCCAGAGGAACAGCGTCATCGCGGACAGGTTGGCCGTGGCGACCGCCGCCCAGGCGAGCGGGCGGCGCATCAGCCGGGCCAGCGGCTCGCGCAGCAGCAGCGCGAGGCCGGCCTGGGCGATGCCGAACGTCACCACGGCGAGCGTGGGCGGGTTCAGGTTCGAGATGCGGGCGCCGTTCACGCCGACCATGCTGGCCGGGTACCCGGCCCACAGCACCAGCGCCGCGGTGGCCGCGGCACCGCCGGCGAGCAGCAGCGCCGGGACCTGGCGGCCGCGGAACGCGCCCCGCGCCCAGGCGATCCCCAGCAGGTAGGGGACCAGCCAGCCGGCCAGGACGTTGATCCAGCCGACCCAGGACGGCCCGCCGAGGCCGAACCGCACCAGGTCGGCGGCCGCGACGACGGACAGCGGGATCAGCGCCGCCCAGGCGCCGAGGCGGCGTACCAGCGCGATGGCCAGCGGGGTCAGCGCGGTCAGCACGGCGAACACGCCGAGGAACCACAGCGGGTCGAGCACCAGCGTGAGCACGGTGTGCAGCGTCGGAGCCGGGCACGCCGCCCAGGTACAGCCCGGTGCCGAGCAGCGCCCAGAAGGCGGCGAGCATCGCCACCGGGCGGGACAGCCGGACCAGCCGCTTGCGCAGCCAGGGCCGGTAGCCACCGCGGTAGCTGCGGGCCGCGGCGTACCCGCCGACCAGGAAGAAGATCGCCAGCGTCTGGAAGATCCAGGACACCGGGGCGAGGGAGGGCATGGTGGCCAGCGGGCTCTTGTCGTGCAGCGTGCTGCCCGTCCGGCCGTGGGTCAGCACCAGCGCGGTGACCAGCCAGTGGCCGAGGATGACGCCGGCGATGGCCAGCGCGCGGAGCGCGTCAACGGCGCGGTCGCGGTTCGCCGGGGTGGCGGCGTCGATCCGCGCGGCGAGCGCCGGGCCTCGGCGGTGGCGCTGGCCGGTCATCGGGTCACCCCCGCAGGGTCGCCGAGGGCGATGTCGGCCAGGTTGCGCAGCGAGGTGCCGCCCGGCTGGAAGTAGCCGCTGTGCCCGCCGCTGCCGCAGGCGAAGATCCGGGCGCCGAAGGCGGGGGCCATCGGGTCCTGGCCGAAGCCGAGCCCGAGGAACTGGATGTGCGGCACGTAGCGGATCCAGTCGCTGGCGCCGCGGCCCGCCCACACCCGGGCGGTGGTGTGCAGCGCCCGGACCGAGGAGGCGTCCATGCCCGGGCTGCCGACCACGGCGATGTCGGTGACCGGCAGGTGCGGCGCGGCCAGGCCGCAGACCACCGAGCCGTAGCTGTGGCAGATCAGCGCGACCTGGCGGCCGTGCTGGCGAGGTCGTCCACGAATGGCCGCAGCGCGGTCGCGCCCTGCCCGGCGTCGCCGGAGGTCATCACGGCCGGGTGACCGTGCTCGGCGTCTTGTAGCCGAGCCAGGCGATGACCGCCAGGTGGGCGCCGGGGTCCAGCCGCCGTGCCTGGGCGGCCAGGGCCAGCGCGCCGCCCTGCGGCGAGGCGGTGCCGCGCGAGTCGAACGTGGCCAGCGAGGTGTCCGAGCCCGGCACCAGGATGGCCACCCGGGTGGCCGTGGCCAGGTTGCCGATGACCTCGACCGCCAGGCCCTGGCCCGCGGGGGTTGAAGTCGAGGAAATGCTGGCCGCGCATGGCGTCCAGCGACGTGGGCGAGCCGGTGTTGCCCGCCCGGCCTGGCCGCGCTGGCGGCCTGCGCGATCAGCGGGCGTCGGCCGTGTAGCGGGCGTCCAGCGCCCGGGCGGTGAGGGCGGGCATCGGCTGCGGCCGGTCGGCCGGGCTGCCCGGCAACACGGCGGCGGTCGTCGCGAACACGGCGGCGGCGGCCGCCGCGATGGCGCTGATGCGGCGGAGTCTCATCGGAGAGTCCTTCCTGGTCCAGCGAGGTGCTGTGCTGGGCAGGAAGCTATGGACGCGGGCCCGTCGCCGGCGTCACCCTGCGGAGCCGACTGCCGGCCTGCCCCGCGGGTAGCCGGCGAGCGGCAGCCGGGCCGGCCGGGCCGGTGAGCCCGGCTCGCGCGCCCCCTACTCCGGTAGCGACCGCGAAGATGCCTCTCGCGGGGCACGAAATGGCCCGTGGCACCGCCCCTACGCTGGGGGCATGAGCTCCGATGCTCAGCGCAGCCAGGATCGCGGCACGTCGCGGCCGGCGTCACCCGGCCGCCGGCGCCGCGCCCGCGGTGGCTGGGCCTGGCTGCGGCGCGGGCGCGTTCGACCTGGTCTTCGTCGTCGACGTGGTGCATCGCGCTGATCTGCTTCGGCGCCACGGACAGCACGCTCGGAACTCGGACGCCCAGTCACGGCAGCCACTCAGCAGCGAGGAGTGCTGCTGATCTCGTTCGTGCTGTGCGCGCCGCTGGTGCTGCGCACCCGGCTGCCGCTGACCGCCTGGGTCGCGTCGGCGGCCTCGCCATGTTCTGGGCGGGCCGGTCGTCCCGCCGACATCGCTCTCGGCGGCCGCGTACGTCCCGGCCGGGGTGCTCGTCTACATCCTGTGCCTGTACGCGGTCGCGGTCCGCTGCGAGATCTGGGTGGTGATCACCGCGGGCGTGGTCACGGTGGTCGGCGCCGCTGTCATCGACCCGCCGACCAGGGTGACCGCGGTCTTCGTCGCCGCGGTCCCGGTGCTCGGCGGGCTCATCGTCCGGTCCCGGCGCGGCAGCCGGGAGCAGCTGGCGGTGCCGGAGCGGCGGCACGAGGGGGAGCGCGCGCTGCTGGAAGAACGCCAGCGCATCGCCAGGGAACTGCACGACGTGGTCGCCCACCACATGTCGGTGATCGCGATCCAGGCGGAGGCCGCGCCGTACAAGACCGCCGACCCGCCGCCGGAACTGGTGGAGAGCTTCGCCGACATCCGGTCCAGCGCGCTGAGCGGGCTCAGCGAACTGCGCCGGGTGCTCGGCGTGCTGCGCAGCGACACGCCGGACACCGCGCCGCAGCCCGGCCTGGACGAACTGGACGGCCTGCTCGAATCGGCGCGCAACGGCGGGGTCACGGTCAGCAGCGGCGTCAACGGCACCCCGCGGCCGCTGCCGGACGGCGTGAACCTGTCCGCCTACCGGATCGTGCAGGAGGCGCTGAGCAACGCGATGCGGCACGCGCCGGGATCCACGGTCCAGGTGAAGCTGTACTACGGCGAGGCCGCCCTGGTGATCGAGGTCCGCAACGACGGCTGCCCGCCGACGCGCGACGCCCCCGGGTGAGCACGACGGCGCCGGGGCCGGGTAGGCGGCGGGCATGGCATCATCGGCATGCGCGAGCGCGCCGCCATGCTGGGCGGTCACCTCCGGGCCGGCCCGACGGGCGACGGCGGGTTCCTGGTGACCGCCGCCCTTCCGCTCGGCGACCGGCGAGCCGGAGGACGCGCCGTGACCATCCGCGTCGTGATAGCCGACGACCAGGGCATGGTGCGGTCCGGCTTCACCGTGCTGCTGAACGCCCAGCCCGACATCGAGGTCATCGCCGAGGCGGTGAACGGCCAGGAGGCGATGGCTCACGCCGCCGGCCTGCACCCCGACGTGATCCTCATGGACGTCCGGATGCCGGTGCTGGACGGCCTGCAGGCGACCAGGCAGATCACCGCGATGCCGGACCCGCCGAAGATCCTCGTGCTGACCACCTTCGACCTCGACGACTACGTCTATGAGGCGTTGCGTTCGGGCGCGAGCGGCTTCCTGCTCAAGGACGCCTCCGCCCGGGAACTGGCCGACGCGGTGCGGCTGGTCGCGGCGGGCGACGCGCTGCTCGCCCCGGGCATCACCCGGCGGCTCATCGCCGAGTTCGCCCGGATGGGCGCGCCCCGCGGCCCGAGCCGCAAGCAGCTCGACGGGCTGACCGAGCGGGAGTCCGAGGTGCTCGCGCTGGTGGCCAGGGGCATGTCCAACGGCGAGATAGCCGACCACCTCGTGGTCGCGGAACAGACCGTGAAGACCCACGTGAGCCGCATCCTGATGAAGCTCGGGCTGCGCGACCGCACCCAGGCCGTGGTGCTCGCCTACGAGACCGGCCTCGTGCATCCCGGCGGCTGACCGTGCTGTGCCCGAGCAGAGCCCGGGCCCGACGGAGGAACGGGGCCCCGGGCGCAGGTGCGCGTTCCCGGCCACGGGACGCCGGGTTCGCGGTCACGGCCTGCGCCGTGCTGGCCGCCTACAACAACGTGATCGGCAGGCATCCGTGGCATCAGCGGCGGTACGTGCTGCTCAACCTGTGCGCCACCGGCGCCGCGCTGGCGGCGGCCGCGGCGAGCGGGCTGACCGCCGCGGACCTGGGCCTCGGGCGTGGCCGGTGGCGGCCCGGGCGGCCGCCGGGCGGCTGGCCGCCGGGGTCGGCGCGGGCTGGCTGCTGGTCGCCGCGGTGCCGGCGACCCGCCCGGTGCTGGACGACAAGCGGATCACCGGCCTCGACGGGCGCGCGGTCGCCTACCAGGCCGTGGTGCGCATCCCGGTCGGCACCGTGCTGTGGGAGGAGACCGCGTTCCGCGGCGTGCTGCAGGCGGCGCTGCGCCGGGTCCTGCCGGAACCCGCCGCCATCGTGGTGACAGCCGGCGTGTTCGGCGTCTGGCACATCCGGCCGACGCTCGGGGCGCTGCGCGCGAACGGGCTGGCCGCCGACCGCAGCCAGGCCGTGGCCCGGGTGTCCGCGGCGCTGCGCGGCGACGGCCGCGGCCGGCGTGCTGCTGTCCTGGCTGCGGGCTCGTTCGGGCAGCCTGGCCGCGCCGGTGCTGGTGCATCTGGCCAGCAACAGCGGCGGCCTGGTCGCTGCCTGGGCGGTCGGCTTGCGGTGATCATCCCGCCGTCGCGTGCCATATCACGCAGCGGTTAGCCTTCGGCCGCACGCGCATCCGGCGGTCCGCCGCCCCCGAACGACCCGGCGCTCACCGGCAGCTGACGGAGTTGATCTCCCATTTCGGCCGGGCGGGCAGCGAGCGGTATCTGATGGTTGACCGGGTTCACTCGAAGGGGCCTCGACGTCGTCATAGAGCCGGGCCGCGGCCAGCAGTCCGTCCGGGCCGCGCTCGTAAACCGCCGAGCCCCGCCTGCGGCGGCAGGTCATGGGGGCCCCATCGCCTCGGCGTCGCCAGCCTCCAGCGCGGCCTGGTAGCGGCCAACGGCATCATCCGGGTGGGCCTGGCCGGGCTGGAGGACGCGGGCCGGGCATCATCGCACATACGCTCATCGCAAGCCCTGCGCCGATTCCATCGCCCAGGTTCGTGCCGGGCGTGTGCCCCGCCGGGCGCAGGCCGGTGACTGGCAGCAGATAGCGTGAAGCTATGGGCGACACTCCCTTGGCTGTCTCGTCCGCGGTCGCCGCCGCCGGGCTCGCGGGCGGGTTCCTCGTCGCCCGCAGGACCGGTCGCAGGGAGCTGGGCGGCGCGCTGTTCGCCGCGGCCGGGGCCTGGTGCGCGCGGGACTGGTACCGGGCATCTGGTCCGGCTGCCGCGGCCGGGCTGAGCGCGCTCTATGCGGCAGCGATGGGTGGTTCGCACCCGCTGGCGAAGCGCATCGGCGCGTGGCCGTCGGTCGCTGTGGTGACGGCCGTCACGGTGGCCGCCGCCGAACTGGTGACCCGGATGGCCGCCCGCTAAGCGGACGGCCGGGCGGCAGTCGCGCCAGTCGGCATCCGGCGGGCTATCGCAGCTCAGGCCGATGGCGCCGGTTCGGCGTAGCCGTGCGTACAGGGCGCGCCGGGCTGTCAGTACCCGTGTCTACGGTTGAGGCGTGGATACGCGAAAGGCCGCCCGGCGGTGGGCAGATGTGTGGGAGCGGGGCTGGCGAGAACATGACGCTGCGGCCATTGCCGCGCTCTATGCCGACGGGGCGTTCTGGCCGCAGCATCCGTTCCGCGAGCCGGAGCCGGATTACCTGGCCCGCGTGTTCGCGAGGAGCAGATGTCAGCGGCCGGCGGCGGTGCCGGGCCGGGGGTCAGATCTCGAGCAGGTCGGCCAATTGCTGCGCGTTGGTCTGGGCGTAGTCGCGGTAGCAGTTGTTGAACAGCACGTGGGTCTGGTCGGCGTCACGGGCCAGCGCGGCAACCCGGGGCGCCCATGCGGCGAGTTCGTCGTCGGTGTAGCGATAGCCGAAGCGCTCGTAGATGTCCTTGCTGTCCCACTTCGTCGAGTGGCCGTGGAAGCGCAGCACGGCCAGGTCCGCGGTGGCGGCCAGCACCGGCGGGATGGAGTCGCGGAAGCCCTGCGGCATGTCGACGCAGACGTAGGTCAGGCGGTAGTGCGCAGGAAGTCGAGCGTCTCGTCCTGGTTCTCCGGCTCATCCAGGTGGGGTTCCGGAACTCGATGCAGACCCGGTACGGCCGGCAGCGCTGCGCGCAGTCCAGCATGTAGGCCTTGTCCGCGCGGAGATCGGGAACCACTGCGGGAACTGGAGCAACAGCGCGCCGAGCTTGCCCGCCTCGCGCAGCGGCTCCAGCGCGCCAGGAACCGGGCCCAGATGTCGGCCACCGCGGCGTGAACGTCCTTCCGGTACACCCGGTTCTTGCCGGCCTTTCGCGCCGGGCGCAGGTCGGCAGGCAGCGACCGCAACGCGGGTCGGATGCTGGGTGAGCAGGCAGAACGCCTTGACGTTGAAGATGAAGCCGGCCGGGGTCCGCGCGGCCCACGCCGCGGCGGTCGCTCGGGGCAGCGAGTAGTAGGTGGCGTCCACCTCGACCAGCGGGAACTGCTCGCGTAGTAGCCCAGCCGCTTCTCCGGGGTGTTCGCCTCCGGCGGGTACCAGCCGGACTCGAGCAGGGTCCTGTCGGTCCAGGAGGCGGTGCCGACCCGGACCTGTCCCATACCGCCAGCTTAGGAACCTCCCGGCTGTGCCGCGCAGTCACAGGCTCTCAGCCTGACCGCAATTGCCCGGTCAGGGCAGCGACCACCTCGTCCATGCGGGAAGCCAGTCCCGGCAGCCGTCCAGCCGACCCCCCTCCCCTCCCCCCCCCCCCCCCCCCCCTCCCCCCCCCCCCCCCCCCCTTCCTCCCCCTCCCTTCTCTCCCCCCCCCCCCCGGCCCCCACTCAGCATGAGCGCGATTCCCGGCGAACGATGCCCGGACTGCGCCCGGAAAGGCAACCGGCCGAGCGGGCCGCCGCCGGGGCGAGCCCGGCGTATCGCCGGTTCAGCTCGGGTACCCGGCGGCGTCGCGGCGGATTCGCGGTTGACGGGACGACGGCTGAGGACCACGCTTCGGCTGTGAGCGGGACGCCTGATCATGTGCTGCGCGACCGGCTGGCGTGGGACCGGTGGGCCGGAGACTCGCCGGCCGGGCCTGCGCAACTGGGCCGCGGAGCCCAACTGGGGCATCTGGGGCGTGCCCGAGGCGCGGCCGGGCGTGCTGCCCCCGACCTGGACGGGCGGCGCCAGCATCGAGCTGGGCTGCGGCACCGGCTACGTCTCGGCCTGGCTGGCCCGCCGCGGCGCCCGGCAGGCCGGCCTGGACAACTCCGCGGCGCAACTGGCCACCGCACGCGACCTGCAGGACCGGTTCGGCCTGCGGTTCCCGCTGATTCATGCCAGCGCCGAGCAGACCCCGTTCCCCGATGCCAGCTTCGATCTGGCGATCTCCGAGTACGGGGCCAGCATCTGGTGTGACCCGTACGCCTGGATTCCCGAGGCGGCCCGGTTGCTGC
Organism: uncultured Actinomycetes bacterium; assembly: GCA_963795575.1. Classification (GTDB taxonomy): domain Bacteria; phylum Actinomycetota; class Actinomycetes; order Streptosporangiales; family Streptosporangiaceae; genus PALSA-505. The sequence continues at coordinate 198,567 of CAWCII010000024.1, forward strand.
GCCCCGGCGGCCAGCTGATCTTCCTGGTCAACTCCGTGCTGCTCATGCTCGCCATGCCCGACGAGGACGGGCGGCCGGCCACCGAGCGGCTGCTGCGGCCCTACTTCGGCATGCACCGGTTCGAGTGGCCCGATGACGACTCGGTCGAGTTCCATCTCGGCCACGGCGACATGATCCGGCTGCTGCGCCGCTGCGCCCTGCAGGTCGAGGATCTCCTCGAACTGCGCCCGCCGCCCGGCGCCGTCGCATCGCACCCGCTCGCCACCTGGGAATGGGCCCGGCAATGGCCCTGCGAAGAAGTCTGGAAGGCGCGCAAACTGCGCTGAACCGGGACATCAGCGACATGGCCCGCCAGCAGGGCCGGACGCTCACCGGAAGGTTCCGCATGAGCCTGGACATACGGCAGGAAGCCGTCACGCCCGCCGCGCTGGCCGAGCACGCGACCATCCCCATTGCCTTCACGGTCGACCGGATCCTGGAGGTCAGGCTCCTCGACGGCGGCCTGGGGGGGATGGCGCTGGCGGAGACCGCCGTCCAGGATCCTTACCTGAAGGACTATGACGCCCTCGCGGGCGAGGGGCCGGCGCGCTGGGCCGACCGCTTCGACGTCTCGAACTGGGGGCTCATCCTGGCCCGCCGGGACGGCGTGCGGGCCGGCGGGGCGGTCATCGCCTTCCAGACCCCCGGCCTTCACCTGCTGGGCTCCCGTGACGAGGTCGCCGTGCTCTGGGACATCCGCGTCTGTCCTGGGCAGCGGGGCGCGGGCATCGGGTCAGCGCTGTTCCGGGCCGCCGGGGACTGGGCCCGCGCCCGCGGCTGCCGTTGGCTCGCGATCGAGACCCAGAACGTCAACGCGGCGGCCTGCCGCTTCTACCGGAGGATGGGCTGCACCCTGGGCGCCATCGACCGGTTCGCCTATCCCGAGCTGCCCGGCGAGGTACAGCTGCTGTGGCGGAAAGCGCTGAATGAAGAAACGGCCTGCCAGAACGGGGCGAGCCCAGGGCCGCCGGCCTGAGCGGGCACCGCCGAGAGCCGCCGCCCGCCGCTGCCGGACGTCACGGTCACCGCGTCAGGTCGCCGAGCGGCTGTATCAGGTACGGCGCCGGCCGCTCTTGGGTAGGTGACGGCGGCCAGTCCGGTCCGGGCGGGTTACCCGGTCAGGCCCGGAAGCCAGGTCGCTGGCAACCGACGATCGGAGCAAGCCATGACCACTCCCCCGACCATCTCCGAAGGCGCGACCGGACCCACCGTCAGGTGGGCGCAGTATCTTCTCGTCCGCCGGACCCTGAGCGACAACCAGATCGACGGCATCTTCGGCCCGGTGACCAAGGCGGCGGTCGAGCAGTTCCAGCACGACGGCCACCTCACCGTTAACGGCATAGTGGGCCCCGTCACCTGGGCCGCACTCGGCGGCGACCGCTCGCAGCCGCCGACGCTCGCCGAAGGATCGGACGGACCGGTAGTCCGCAAGCTGCAGTCCGCGCTGAACGAAGGACGCGGCGACTTCGCGCCCACCTCCGACCCGGTGCTCGCGGTTAACGGCATCTACGGCCCGGAAACCACCTCCGCGGTCCGGGGAACGCAGCAGCTGGGCGGCATCGAGGCAGACGGCGTGGTCGGCCTGCAGACGTGGGCGCTCCCCGTGCATGCCGCCGGGCAGGTGCTGGCCAACCTCTGCGGTGTCCGCGGCCCGGGCGGCGAGTGAGGCCCGGGTCCGGGAAATATCCGGATCCCAGCAGGCCCGGCCTTGCGACGCCCCGCGGGAGGGAGTCACAATCCTCGCGGGCGACCGGAAGGGCTCGGGTATGGAATTGCTGGAGCGGGCATCGTTTCTGGACACGCTGGCCGGGTACGCGCGGGAGGCCAGGCAGGGCGACGGCCGGCTGGTCCTGGTGTCCGGGGAGTCGGGCATGGGCAAGACCGCGCTGCTGGAGGCGTTCCAGCAGCGCTGAAGGGGGCCCGCTGGCTGTGGGGCGCCTGCGACAGCCTGCTGACTCCGCGGCCGCTCGGCCCGCTGTTCGACATCGGCGCGCAGGCTCGACGGCGAACTCGGCGCGCCTGTGCCGCCGGGGCGCCGCGCGGGACCGGCTGTTCGCCGCGTTCCTGGCCGAGATCGAGTCGCCCGCGGCGCTGACCGTGGCCGTGATCGAGGATGCGCACTGGGCCGACGAGGCCACGATCGACCTGCTGAGCTTCCTCGGACGGCGGCTGGGCCGGATGACGGCCCTGGTGCTGGTCACCTACCGGGACGATGAGCTGGCCGACGACCATCCGCTCCGGATGGTGCTGGGTGACCTGGCCACGCAGCGCTCCACCCGGCGGATGCGGCTGCCGCCGCTGTCGGTGGAGGCGGTCCGGACCCTGGTCGGGCAGCGGGACGTGGATCCCGCCGAACTGCACCGGGTGACCGGCGGCAACCCGTTCTACGTATCGAGATCGTGGCGGCCGGGTGGCCATCGGTCCGCGCGACGGTGCGCGACGTGGTGGCGGCGCGGCTGGCCCGGTCGACGCCCGGCACCCGCGCGAGGCGGTGCAGGTGGCGGCGGTGATCGGGACCCGGGTCGAACGGCCGCTGCTGGCGTCGGTGCTGGCCGGACTGCGGACTCGGCAGTGGACGAGTGCCTGGCCAGCGGGATCCTGGTCGCCGACGGCACCGGCCTGCGGTTCCGGCACGAGCTAGTCCGGATGGCGGTGGCGGAGGCGCTCGCCCCGCACCGAAGGGCGGAGCTGCACGAACGCCTGCTGGCTGCGCTAGAGGAGCGCGGCGGTGCCGACCCGGCGCGTGCTGGCCCACCATGCTGAGGGCGCCGGGGATCAGAAGGCCGTCCGGCGGCACGCCCCGGCAGCGGCCCGGCGCTCGTCGGCGCTGGGAGCGCACCGCGAGGCGGCGGCGCAGTTCGAGCGGGCCCTGCGGTTCGCCGACGAGAGCGACCGGCCGACGCTGGCGCGGACTGCACGAGGGCGCTCGCGGGCGAGTACTCGCTGCTCGACCGGTGGCCGGAAACCGAGGCAGGCGCTGCGCACCGCCCTGGCGCTCAGGCGCGAGCTCGGCGATGACCTGAGCGCCAGGGCGAGGACCTGCGCCCGCTGTCCGCCACCCTGTGGCGGCTGTGCCGGGGCGGCGAGGCGGAGCAAGCCGCCGAGGAGGCCGTCCGTGTTCTCGAGCGCGCTCCCGCCCGGCCCGGAGCTGGCCTGGGCGTACGCGCAGCCTCGGTGCTTCGCATTGGACCTCGGGACGAAGGGACTGAGGGCCTCGGCGTGATGCTAAGGCGCGCGACCTCGGCGAGCGCCTGGACCAGGCCGACGTCGTGAGCTACGCCCTGCAACGCAATCGGGCTGACCCTGGTGAGACGGACGGCCAGGATGGAATCCGGCCTGATCGAGCAGGCGCTGCGGGTCGCGGCTGGACGCAGACATGCCAGAGGCGGCCGGCCGGGCCTACTACAGCCTCCAGGAGCCCAGCATCAGCCTGCAGCGGTTGGAGGAGGCGGACCGGTACTACGCCGAGGGGATGGCCTACTGCGAGGAACGCGAGCTCGGGGTCTTCAGCGCGTGCCTGAGAGGCTGGCCGGGCCAGCACGCTGCTGCTGCTGGGGCGGTGGGACGAAGCAGCGGACGATCTGCAGCCGAGATGCTGAGCCAGTCCGGGCGTCTCGCCGGTGAACCGGCTGAACCCGCTGCGAGTCCTGGGCAGCATCCGGGGCCGCCGCGGCGAGGCCGGGGCGCCTGGGAGCTGCTGGACGAGGCGGCTGGCCCTGGCCGAGGGAATAGCCGAGCCGCAATGGATCGTGCCCGGTGCGCGCGGCGCGCGCGGAGCTGCTGCTAGCTGACCGGCGAGCCAGATCTCGCCGCCGCGGGAGGCCCGCGCGGCCTACGACTATGCGTCGGGCACGTCGATCGGTGGAAGGCCTCGGCTCTCTCGCCATCTGGCTGTCCAGGCTGCAGGTGCCGGTGCAGCCTCCCCGCGGACCTGCCCGAGCCGTACGCGCTGGAGATGGCCGGCGACTGGCAGGCGCCGCGGCCGCCTGGCAACGGCTCGGCCGGCCCTACGAGGCCGCGCTGGCCCGGCTGGGCTCGGCCGACGAGGCCGGCCTGCGGCAGGCCCTGGAAACGTTCGACGCGCCTGGCGCCAGGGCGGCCGCCGCCGCGGCCCGGCGGCGGATGAAGCAGCTCGGCATGACCGCGATCCCGCGCGGCCCGCGGCCGGCCACCCGGGCCGCCCCGGCCGGGCTGACCGCCCGCGAGCAGCAGGTGCTGGCGCTGCTCGCCGAGGGCCTGCCGGACCGGGAGATCTCCCGGCGGCTGTTCATCTCCGAGCGGACCGTGCACCACCACGTGTCCGCGGTGCTGTCCAAGATCGGCGTCTCGTCCCGGACGGCGGCGGCCCGCGAGGCCGCCCGGCTGGGCATCGGCGCCCTCTCGTAGCCGCCCGGGATGCGCATCGCGGAGGTCAGCCGCGAGCTGCTGAGGTTCTTCGGCTGGCGGGAAACCCGCCGGCCGGCAGGGTCCGGCCGGCTCCGCCCGTGCGGGCAGCGCCGGGAGCCCGGACCGGAGGTAGAGCGCGTTAACCGCTTATCACAGTGAGGAATCGCCATGACCGGAACCACCAGCCCCGCGCTGAGCATCGCGCTGGCCTATTACCACGCCTGGACCAGCCACGACCTGGACACGGCCATGAGCTACATCGCCGACGACATCACCTGCGACGCGCCCGCGGGCCGGCTGCAGGGTGCCGAGGCGTACCGGGGCTTCATGGGGCCGTTCGTCCAGATCCTGACCGGCTCGGAACTGATCGCCGCCTACGGCGACGACCAGACCGCACTCGTCATGTACGACACCGAGACCGTACCGGTCAAGAGTGCCCCCGCCGCCGAGTGCGTCACCGTCCGCGACGGCAAGATCACCTACAGCCGGTTCGTTTTCGACCGGGCGCCGTTCGACGCCGCCCGGAAGGCCGCGAGCTGACCCTCACGGGCACCGAGCCCGCCCGCCGCAGCGGGACGGCGGGCTCCCGGCTCACCGCAGCCGCCCCGGCCGGGTGAGAGTTGACGCGCTTGTCGTTCCGGCAGACTCGGGTCCGGTGGCCGCCGGCGGGTCATCAACTGTCCCGGCCCGGGTTCTGGTCGGCGGGCGGCCGCGACCGCGCCGGCGCGGGTATCAGCCGCCGGCGCGGATCCTGATGATGGCGGCGGTCGCGGCCCTGACGGTCAGGCTGATTCCGGCCTGCGGGCCGGCGGACAGGGCGCTCCATTTCCCGTCCCACGGGGCGTCACCGGTGATCGCGGCGCCGCCGAGCGTGGCCCTGCCGCCCGCGGCCTCCCCCGGTGCCCCGCCGGCCAGGATCATGACCTCCGCGTGCCCCGGCCCCGGTCCCGGTCCCGGTCCCGGCGGGAGGATCGTCACCGCCGCGTCCGCGGCTCCCGCCCCGTGGGTCTTGTTGATGACCGTTACGTAGTCCCGGCCTGCCGCGCCGACACAGTAGGCGGTCAGGTTGATGCCGCCGGCGTTGTGGACCGCGACGGGCTTGGCCCGCCCCGCCGAGCCCAGGGCGAACGCCTTGATGCCGTACCCCTTCGGGGTGGTTACGTAGCCTGCGGCGGGGCCGGCCGGATCCGGCACGATCGTGTCGGTGAACAGCCACTGCTTGTTGTGGAAATTCACCCCCGCCGCGCCGTGCGCCGCCCACCAGTGCAGGTGATCGAGCGCCCACAGGGCCGAGGCAAACCCATTGCTCGCTCCCGGGACGCCGGTGAGGTAGTCGTTCGACTCGGTGAGCCGGTAGCGCAGGCCGGCCGCGGCCACCGGGGCGAGATTGTTCGCGTGCAGCCAGGGATAGGGGATGTACGTGGTGCCCTCGGGCTGAGTCCCCATCGCGGTGCCGGTCACCCATTCGGGGGACAGCATGTTGCTGATCGCCTGCCGGGCGGTGGTCTTCCCGGGGTCTGCGCCCGCGTAGTAGTGCTGGGTGATGTCCGCGACCCGGCCCGGGGCCCCTTCATCGCGGGCGAACCGCTCCGTCCACGACACGCCGTCCTCGGGGCCGGGGGTGTAGGTCATCGTGCTGTAGGCCCCGGTGTCCGGCCCGGACAGCGGGGCGGCGGGCGCCGCGCCCGCGACCGCGCCGGCCAGGCTCCGCCAGCGGGCCAGGTAGGACGGGTACGCGCTGCCGGGCACCCCCGGGGCTTCCTCGTAGATCGCCGGGTCGAACGGATGTCCGGCATGGGTGTGAAAGGCGTGCCAGTCGGGCTCGTTCCCGATCGCGAAGCTGGCCACATGGTCCCGGTAGCGACGCCAGATGTAGCCGGCGACCCGGGCGTTGATCGATTCCAGGTCACCGGCCGGGTTGGCGCCGGGGCTGAGCAGGCGCAGCGTGTAGATGACCTTGGCTCCCGCCGCCGCGGCGAAGCCGAACAGGTGGTCGATGCCGGCGAAGCCGTCGCTGCCGGTGCCCGCGGGGATCCGCTCATCCACCGACCCGCCGCCGATCCGGAGGCTGCGCAGGCCCAGGTTGCGGAACAGGGTGACCAGCGAGGTGCTGGCCGGGCTGAACAGGTAGCCCGGCACGCCGGCGTGGTCGGGATTGAGCGGCCCCCGTTCGAAGCTCAGCCCGGCGAAATCGCCCGGGACCGCCGGCCCGGGACGATCGCCGTCGATGGTAATAGTTATCGGCAGCGGCATGACCAGGTGGTGCCCGGCGGCGAGACCGGCCTAACGCGCCTGCCCGGCGGGGAAGAACTTCTACGCCAAGGACCATCCCATGCTGAGCCCGCCGGACACGATGGCCAGGACCCCGGAACCAGTGATGATCTCCTATCAGTGACCAGGCCGGCCGGAACCGCCGCTCACATGTCCAGCCCGCCGTTGACGCCCCACACCTGCCCGGTGATGTACGCGGACTCGTCGGCGGCCAGGAAGCTGACCACCCGGGCGATCTCCTCGGGCCTGCCCAGCCGTCCCACCGGGATCTGGCCGCGGACCCGGTCCAGTGCTTTCTCCGGCATTCCGGCCAGCATGTCGGTGGCGATGAAGCCGGGCGTGACCGCGTTCACGGTCAGCCCGATCCCGTCGCCCACCGGGCGCCCGGCCCGGCTGAGCTGGAACAGGACTTCCCTGGCCAGCGACTTGGTCAGCCCGAACAGGCCCGACTTGGACGCCGCGTAGTTGACCTGGCCGATGTTGCCGGTCTCGCCGATCACCGAGGACACGGTGACGATCCGGCCGGTGCCGCGCTCGATCATGTGCTCGAGCGCCGCCTGCGCCATGAAGAACGCGCCGGACAGGTTGATGTCGATCACCTTGTGCCAGTCGTCGTCGGTCATCTTGGCCGCGGTCCGGTCAATGGTGATCCCCGCGTTGTTGACCAGGATGTCGAGCCGGCCGTGCTGGTCGATCACCTCGCCGACGACGCGGCGGCAGTCGTCGCCGACGCCGATGTTGCCCTCGTGCATCGTGAACTTCCCGCCGGGGTGCTCGGCCCGCATGCTGTCGGCGAACTTCTCGGCTCTCTCATGGTTATGCCAGTAGCCGGCCGCGACGCCGGTGCCCTCGCCGGCCAGCGCCTGGCACACGGCGGCGCCGATGCCCCGGGTCCCGCCGGTGACCAGCGCGACCCGGTGCGCGCCTGTTCCGTTGCTGGTGCCGTCGCCGTGCTGCGACTGCTGCGCCGAAGTCATCCCTTGCTCCCTTCTGCCGCCATCTCCTGCAGATTCTTCACCACATCCCCGGCGACCGGAACTGGCGGCACGCCCGCTGCCCGGTGTCCGGCGCCGCTCCTGACCCGGCCGGCCACGGACCGGCCCGGCCTCGGGACCGTCCCCCCGCCCGGCCTGGCCACGTTAAACTGCGACGTACCGGGTAACTGAGCGATATGACCAAATCAGGTTCGCGGACCGTCGGCCTGCCCGGAGGTGCGGAGTGAAACCATTCGTGGTCAACCGGCACGGTCGTCTGGTTTTCCCGGCCAACTTCCTCGGCGATCTGGACTTCTCGGTCGTGGACACCCTCGACCAGTTCGCCGCGGTGATCGGGCGGGACTTCGAGGCCAAGGCGCCGACCGGCACCGACATCCTGTCCCGGGTCGAGTCCGGGGCTTACCCGGGTCACTTCGAGCTGCTGCGCGACCTGGGCCAGAACCTGTTCTGGGTCAACCGGTACGCGATCACCATGTTCGACAAGCGGCCGACCCGGTGGCGCGACATCCCCAGGCGCCGCGATGACGTCTTCCTGCCGGTGCTGACCCCGTGGGAGGACAGCGAGCGCAAGGTGGCGGCGGTCAGGGACGCCTTCCGTGAGCTGCCGGTGACCTGGGACGCCGACGCCGAGGAACGGGTGTTCGAGCTGCTGTTCGACGTGTTCAGCAACAAGCTGCACCACGCGACCGAGCTGCCGGCCATCAAGCCGACCGTGGCCGAGTTCTGCGGCCAGCCCGACGCGCTGACGTTCGTGCTGCCCGGGCACGATCCCGACTATCCCGTGTTCGGCACCGAGGACATCATCGACGCCCGCGAGGACGTCCCCGAGCTGGAAGCCCTCACTCGCTGGGCGATGGTGCTGCACAACCAGTACCCGTGGGACCGTTCCCGCACCGAGCTGCGCCGGCCCGGCGAGATAGGCGATGACGATTTCGTGGTCGCGTTCCATCCCCGCGACCGCGACGTGATGGCCTTCATCGACCGGGTCAAGCACACGGCGGCCGGCGCGACCGCCGGCCAGAGCGCCGCCGGCCAGGACCGCAGCGAGCCGGCCAGGACCGTCGCCCCCGCTGCCCCCTGCCCGCCGGTGCGGGTGCGCGAGACATTCTCCGTCCAGCCCAGGCTGGAGTCGCTGGCGATCGTGCGCGGCGAGCACGTCTGCGACAACACCGACGTCATCCGCAACGCGAGCTTCTCCTGGTCGCCGATGAGCGCGGCCGAGATCAGCGCGAAGACCGGCATTGAGCAGCGCCGCTACACCAGCCGGGAGCCCGAGCAGCTGGCGCTGCACGCGGTCAGGGCCGCGCTGGCCAAGGCCGGCCGGGATCCCGGGGAAATCGGGGCCGTGCTGGTCAGCTCCTGCACAAGCAACCGGCAGATCCCGTCCACGGCGTGCTGGCTGTCCGGCGAGCTTGGCCTGCAGCAGACGCACGCCTCGGTCGACCTGGTCGCGGCCTGCGCCGGGCTGCCCTACGGGCTGGCCGAGGCCATCCGGCAGCTGCAGGAGGTCCGGCGGCCGGTCCTGCTGGTCTGCGTGGAGAAGTTCTCGGACAAGATCGGCAGCGTCCGCACCTCACGGATGATCTTCGGGGATGGCGCGGCGGCGATGGTCGTCGCCCCGGCGCCCCCCGGCGAGGCCGGCGACGTGGAGGTGGTGCAGACCTACGCCAGCGGGCCGCACAGCGAGGTCAACTCGATCATCTGGCCGAACCGGGAATTCGACAACGACATCACCGTTTACGGTCCTGAGGTCAAGTCGCTGGTCCAGCGCTACCTGACCCAGATGCTCGGCGAGCTGGCCGCCGGGCCGGACCCGGACGACCCCGGGCGGACGCTGCTGGACAGCATCGAGCTGATCGTCCCGCACCAGGCCAACAAGACGATGATCCTCAGCCTGGCGGGCCAGGCCGGGCTGTCCGCCGACCAGATGTACTTCAACGTCGAGAGGATGGGCAACGTGTCGGCGGCCAGCATCCCCATCGCGATCTATGACGCCGTCCGCGACGGCGTGATCACCCGCCCCGCCCGGATCTTCGCTCCCGGCTTCGGGCCGGCGCCGTCGGCGGCTACGCGGTGCTGCGCGTCGATCCCGCGATCGTCGCGGACGAGGTGGTACTGGACGTCCAGGAGGCCACCGGCCGCAGGGCGGCGCCGTTGCGGGCCACCGGGAGCACCACCGATGACGTCCGCTCGGCCTTCGGTGAGTGACCCGGTGAGCCAGGCAGACGGGCCGGCCTTCCGGCGGGTCGCGGTCGTCAACCGGGGCGAGCCGGCCATGCGGCTGATCAACGCCGTCCGGGAGTGGAACGCCGAAGGGCGGCCGGAGCTGCGCGTCATCGCCCTGTACACGGCCGCCGACCGGCACGCGATGTTCGTCCGCGAGGCCGACGAGGCGGTGCTGATCGGCCCGGCCGACCCCGATGCCGCCTTCGAGGCCAGCCCCTACCTCGACCACGCCGAGCTGGAGCGGGCGCTGCGCGAGTGCCGGGCGGACGCGGTGTGGCCGGGCTGGGGGTTCGTCTCGGAGAAGGCCGAGTTCGCGGAGCTGTGCGGCCGGCTGGGGATCATCTTCATCGGCCCGCCGGCCGAGGTGATGCGCCGGCTCGGCGACAAGATCGAGTCCAAGCGGCTGGCCGAGCAGGTCGGCGTGCCGCTCGCGGCCTGGGGCGGCGGCCCGGCGGCCGACCTCGAGCAGGCCCGCGAGCAGGCCGAGGAGATCGGCTACCCGCTGATGGTCAAGGCCACCGCGGGCGGCGGCGGGCGCGGCATCCGGCTGGTCGGCTCGGCAGACGAACTCGGCGAGGCCTTCGAGCGCGCGAGCTCGGAAGCGTCGAAAACCGCCGGCGACGCGACCGTGTTCCTGGAGCGGGCGATCCGCGGCGGCCGGCACGTCGAGGTGCAGGTCGTCGCCGACGCCGAGGGCACCGTGTGGACGCTGGGCGTCCGGGACTGCAGCGTGCAGCGGCGCAACCAGAAGGTGATCGAGGAGTCCGCCTCGACGGCGCTGGACGCCGAGCAGGAGCGGTTGCTGCGCTCGAGTGCGGCCGACCTGGCCCGGGCGGCCGGCTACGTCAACGCCGGGACCGTGGAGTTCCTCTACGAGCCCAAGGAGCGGCTGCTGTCGTTCCTGGAGGTCAACACCCGGCTGCAGGTCGAGCACCCGGTCACCGAGGTGACCACCGGGACCGACGTGGTCAAGCTGCAGCTGCACATCGCGGCGGGGGGACGGCTGGCCGATGTCGCCGGCGCCGCGCCGCCGGTGTCCGGGCACGCCATCGAGGCCCGGCTCACCGCCGAGGATCCGGAGCACGGGTTCGCCCCCGCACCGGGCCGGATCGAGCATCTGGCCCTGCCCACCGGCCCCGGCATCAGGGTGGATACCGGGGTGGCCGCCGGCGACGTCATCCCGCCGCAGTTCGATTCCATGATCGCAAAGGTGATCGCCTGGGGCCGGGACCGCGGCGAGGCCCGCGCCCGGCTCTCCCGCGCGCTCAAGCAGACCGCGACGGTGATCCGCGGCGGCACCACGAACAAGGCGTTCCTGCTCGACCTGCTGGACCGGCCGGACTTCGTGCACGGCGAGGCCGACACGACCTGGCTCGACACGATGATGGCCGACGGCTACACCCCGCCGCAGCGGCTGGACGTCGCCCTGCTGGCCACCGCGGTCGAGGCCTATGACGCACACGAGAAACGGCAGGTGGCCCGGCTGTTCGCATCCGCCGAGCGCGGCCGCGCCGAGGTCGGCCACGAGACCTGGCACCAGGCCGATGTCCGCGCGGACCGCGAGACCTACCGGCTGCGGGTGTCGCGCAGCCGCCCGGCCCGCTACCGGCTGGAACTGGACGGGGCCTCGGTGGACGTCAACGTCGACCGGCCCGGTCCGTTCGAGCGCATGCTCCGCGTGGGCGACCAGGCCTTCGCCGTGCTCTCGGTCGTTCAGGGCCCGGACTACCTGGTCGAGGTGGACGGGGCGGTGCACCGGATGTCCGGCGGTGAGGCCGGCCTGGTCCGCGCCCCGGCCGCGGCCATGGTGGCGGCCATCCCGGTCCAGCCCGGCGACGAGGTCGCGGAGGGCGACGTCGTCGCCGTCGTGGAGAGCATGAAGCTGGAAACGGCGCTGCGGGCGCCGGCCGCGGGCCGGGTCGCCGAGGTGCTCGCCGATGTCAACACGCAGGTCGAGGGCGGGACCAAGCTGGTCCGCATAGAGCCCGATCCGGACCAAGATTCGGGCGAGGAGCCGGAGCCGGCCCGCCGGGCCGACCTGAGCGCGCTGAGCGGCCTGGCCGTGGCCGATCGCGACCCGGCAGCCACGGCGGCCGGCACGCTGGCGACCCTGCGCTCGCTGGTGCTCGGCTACGACGTCAACCAGGGCGAGACCGGCCAGTTGCTGCAGCGGCTGTCTGACGCGCGGGCCGAGCTGCCCGCCGACGATCCGCGGCTGCTCGCCGGGGAGACCGGGATCCTGCGCATCTTCGCTGACCTGTGCGCGCTGTCGCGTAACCGCCGGGTACCCGACGAGGCGGACACCGACGAGGAAGCCGCCGTGGACGCCGAGGCCGCCCGCAACCCTCAGGAGTACTTCTACGCCTACCTGCGCTCCCGGGATGCCGACACCGAGAACCTGCCCGAGTCCTTCCGGATCAAGCTGCGCCGTGCGCTGGCCCACTACGGGATCACCGACCTGGAGCCCTCGCCTGAGCTGGAGCCCGCGCTCTACCGGATGTTCCTGGCCCACCGCCGGGCGGCCGCGCACGCGCCGGTGGTGGCGGAGCTGCTGCGGTGGCGACTGCGCGATCCGGAGGCGCTGCCCGGGCCGTCCCGCGGCGGCTACCGGCGGGTTATCGACCAGCTGGTGTCGGCCACCCAGCTACGCCATCCGGCCATCGGCGACCTGGCCCGGCAGGTCCAGTACCGCTGCTTCGACGCCCCGCTGATCACGCAGGAGCGGGCCCGGGCGCGGCAGCAGCTGCGCGGGGAACTCGACCAGCTTTCCGCCGACCCCGCGGCCAGGGCAGCGCAGATCGACGCCATGGTCGCCGCGGGCGAGCCGATCCTCGGCGTCTTCGCCGAGCGGCACCGCACGATCATGCTCGAGGTCATGACCCGGCGGTACTACCAGATCAGGCCGCTGCGTGACGTGCGGGTCACCGAACGGGGCGACCGCCCGGTGCTGACCGCCGAGTACGCCCACGACGGGCGCGACTACGTGGTCGTCGCGACCGTGGCCAGCGGCACGGAAAGCGTCGGCGAGACCGACCTGCCCGAGCTGGTGGACGCGCTCTCGGCCGACCGCACCGTGCTGGTCGATCTCTACGTCACCGCCCAGACCCCCGAGGACGAAGGCAGGCATGACCCGGACGCCCGCGCCGGACGGATCCGCGACAAGATCGGGATCGTCCCGGAAAGCGTCGAGCGGGTCGCGGTCGCGGTGCGCCGGGCCGACGGCGCGGCGGAAGACGAGCCAGCCTGGTTCACCTTCCGCGGCGGGCCGCAGACCCGGGCGGCGGAGGAGGACCGCACGCGGCGCGGCATGCATCCGATGGTCGCCGAGCGGCTGGGCCTGTGGCGGCTGGCCGGGTTCGAGCTGACCCGGCTGCCCGCCGCCACCGACGTGCACCTGTTCCGCGCGCAGGGCCGCGAAGTCCCCGAGGACCAGCGGCTCATCGCCTTCGCCGACGTCCGCGACCTGACCATCCTGCGCGACGAGGACGGCCGGATCCGCGGCCTGCCGCAGCTCGAGCGCATCCTGGACGCCTGCCTGGACAGCCTGCGCTCCGTACGGTCCGCCGACCGCGCGCTGGCGAAGCTGGACTGGAACCGGATCAAGCTCTACGTCTGGCCGGTCATGGACGTTCCGCTCACCGCGCTCGACCAGGTCATCCGGTCACTCGCCCCGCGCACCCAGGGACTGGGGCTGGAGCAGGTGATGGTGCAGTTCAAGCGGGCCGACGGCGGCCGGGACACCCAGCCCCGCGAGCTGATGCTGCGGATGTCCCGGCCGCCAGGGGCCGGGCTGACGCTGCGCATCACCGAGCCGCCGCCGCAGCCGCTGCGCGAGCTGAACTCCTACACGCAGAAGGTGATCCGGGCCCGCCGCCGCGGCACCGTCTACCCCTACGAGCTCATCCCGCTGATCACCCGCTCGCCCGACCAGGGCGGCGCTCCCGGCACGTTCACCGAGTACGACCTCGACGAGGCGGGCGTCCCGGTGCCGGTGGACCGGGCGCCCGGCTCGAACGCCGCGAACCTGGTGCTCGGGACGGTCAGCACGCCTACCAAGCGCTACCCGGAGGGAATGCGCCGGGTGGTGCTGCTCGGCGACCCGACGAGGGCGCTCGGCGCGCTGGCCGAGCCGGAGTGCCGCCGGGTGCTGGCGGCCATCGGGCTGGCGCGGCGCTGGCACGTCCCGGTGGAGTGGTTCGCCATCTCGGCCGGCGCGAAGATCGCGATGGATTCCGGTACCGAGTCGATGGACTGGATCTCCCGGGTGCTGCGCGGGATCGTCGAGTTCACCCAGGACGGCGGCGAGATCAACGTCGTGGTCAGCGGCATCAACGTCGGCGCGCAGCCGTACTGGAACGCCGAGGCCACGATGCTCATGCACACCAGGGGCATCCTGGTCATGACCCCGGACTCGGCCATGGTGCTGACCGGCAAGCAGTCGCTGGACTATTCCGGCGGGGTCTCCGCCGACGACAACTTCGGCATCGGCGGCTACGACCGGATCATGGGCCCGAACGGCCAGGCCCAGTACTGGGCACCGGACCTGTCCGCCGCCGTCAACGTGCTGCTCGCGCACTACGAGCACACCTACACCGCACCCGGCGAGCGCTTCCCCCGCCCGGCCCCGACCGCTGACGCCGCCGACCGGGACATCTCCGCGTCGCCGCACTCCGGGCCGGGCAGCGACTTCGGCGCGCTCGGCGAGATCTTCGGTCCGGCGACCAACCGCGAGCGGAAGAAGCCCTTCGACGTGCGCTCGCTGCTGCGCGGCGTGATCGATGCCGACCACCCGCCGCTGGAGCGCTGGGCGGACATGCACGACGCGGAGTCGGCCGTGGTGTTTGACGCGCACCTGGGCGGCCAGCCGGTCGCGCTGATCGGCTTCGAGTCGCGCCCGCTGCCCCGGCGCGGGCCCTACCCGGTGGACGGCCCGTCGCAGTGGACGGCCGGCACGCTGTTCCCGTCCTCGTCGAAGAAGACGGCCCGGGCGATCAACGCGGCCAGCGGGAACCGCCCGCTCGTGGTGCTGGCCAACCTGTCGGGCTTCGACGGCTCCCCGGAGTCGATGCGCCGCCTGCAGCTGGAGTACGGCGCGGAGATCGGCCGGGCGGTGGTCAACTTCGACGGCCCGATCGTGTTCTGCGTGGTCTCCCGTTATCACGGCGGTGCGTTCGTCGTGTTCTCCGGCACGCTCAACGACAACATGCAGATCGCCGCGGTCGAGGGCTCCTACGCCTCGGTGATCGGCGGGGCGCCCGCCGCGGCGGTGGTGCTCGCCGCCGATGTCAGCAAGCGCACCGCCGCCGATCCGCGGGTGGCCGGCCTGCAGGCCAAGATCGCCGAGGCCACGGCGGCCGGCTCCGACGCCGACGCCACCCGGCTGCGCGCCGAGCTGGCGTCGGCCCGGCCTGCGGTGCACGCGGAGAAGCTCGGCCAGGTCGCCGACGAGTTCGACAGCGTGCACAGCGTCGAGCGGGCCCGCGGCGTGGGCTCGGTCGATGTCATCGTCCCGGCCGCCCGGCTGCGGCCCTACCTGATCGAGGCCGTCCAGCGCGGGATGCGCCGCGCGCTCGCCGGGCAGGACGGCGAGCCCGCATAGGACGCGGCCCAGAACCCGGCCGGCGGCCGGCCGCGGACCGGGGGTACCGCCCGCGGCCGGGGCCAGAGCCGGTAAGAGGCCAGCAATAAGCCGGTAAGAGGCCAGGAGCCGGTAAGAGGCCAGGAGCCGGTAAGAGGAGTCTTCTTGGGCGGCGCGGCACGGCGCCGCATCTTGCGGCGCTGACGTCCCGCCCCGGGTCGTCGCCCGCAGCCCCGCTACGGGGTGCTCCTCCGCCTTGCGATGCCCCCGGACGCCGTTCGCCTTAAACGACTGCCTTACAGGCCACGGGAGGGCGCCGGGTAATCGAGTTTCCGACCCAGGATCGACTTGCTGACCCGCGGCTTTACCAGGCAGATCATGGCGTTATGAGGCCTGTTCAGCCAGGCGCCTAGAGGCCCAGGCGGCGCGACAGGTCCGATCCGAGGATCCCGTCCGGGTCCAGCTCGGCGCGCAGTTTCTGGAAGTCGGCCAGCCGCGGGTACATCTGCGGCAGCAATCCGGGGGGCACCCGCGAGTCCTTGGCCAGGTAGACCCGGCCGCCGGCCTCGACGACGAGCCGGTCGAGCGAGCCGAGCAGCCCGGCCAGCCCGCGGGTACGCGCGGGGAAGTCCAGCGCGAGCGTCCAGCCCGCCATGGGAAAGGAGAGCAGTCCCGGGTCTGCCTCGCCGAATCGCTTCAGCACGGTCACGAACGACGGCGCGCGGGCCTGGCTGACCAGCTCGAACGACCGGCGCACCGCGGCCTCCCGGCCGAACGGCACCACGTACTGGTACTGCCGCAAGCCGCCCGGCCCGTACACCCTGTTCCAGTTCCTGATGCCGTCCAGCGGGTGGAAGAACGGGCCGATGGCCTGCAGCTCCCCGCGCCGGCGGCGCGGCGCCCTGCGGAACCACGCCTCGTTGGCCGCGGCCACCGTGTGGCGGTTGACGAGCCCGGGCGGGAACACGGCCGGGACGCCCAGCCGGGCGCCCGGCCGGAACGCGAACGGGTCCGCCCGGTCATCCGGGGGCAGGTCGGTCAGCTCGGCGAAGTCGCCGCTGGTCACCACCGAGCGGCCCAGGCCGGCCCCCGGGCCAGGCTGTCCGACCAGGCCACGGTGTAGGAGTGGGTTTCGTCGTGCTCAGCCAGCACGGCCATCGTCTCGTCGATGTCGGCGGTGCGCACCGTGTCCGCCCGGACCCGCGAGGTGGCGACCGGCTCCAGCCGCACCGTGGCCCGCACGATGAGCCCGGTCAGTCCCATGCCGCCCGCCGTCGCCCAGAACAGCGCGGGATCGGACTGCTGGGTCACCGTACGCAGCTCGCCGCCGGGCAGCAGCAGGTCGAACGATGGCACGTGCACCGCGAAGCTGCCGGCCGCGTGGTGGTTCTTGCCGTGCACGTCGGCCGCGATGGCGCCGCCGACGGTGACCTGGCGGGTGCCCGGAGAGACCGGCACGAACCACCCGGCCGGCAGCCCGGCGACCATGAGCTGCTCCAGGCTGACGCCGGCCTCGCAGGTCGCCAGGCCGGCCGCCGTGTCGAGCTCGATGATCCGGTTCAGCCGGGCGGTCGAAATCACCAGGCCGCCCGCGCTCTGCGCGGCGTTGTTGTAACTGCGGCCCAGGCCGCGGGCGATCATCCGCCGGGAGGGCCCCGCGGCCTGCATCAGCCGGGCGGCGTCGCCGGGGCTGCCCGGCGCGGCCAGCTCGGCTGAGGACGGCGCGATCCGGCCCCAGCCGGTCAGCGTGACGTGGCGGCTCGGCATGAACGCATTGTCCCCGGTCAGAATTCCCCGGATCCGTACACCGGGTCATCGGACGCGCCCGCCACATCGGGCGCGGTCCTGGCCTCCTGGCCCGGGCCGGCCGCCGCCCCTTCCTCCTGCACCCCCGCGCGCAGGCCGGACAGGGCTACGATGGCCGCCGCCGCCATGATCCCCGCCATGACGTACAGCACGGTCTGCGTGGCGTAGGCGAAGTCGAGCCGGAAGAAGTGCGGGATCGACGCGAGGCTGCCGCTCCCGCGGGACTGCGAGACCCTCGCCGCCTCGGCGCTGGCCCGCGCGGGGGGCACGCCGAGGCCGGTCAGCGACGTGGTGAGCTTGCTGCGCATCACCGTGACCGAGATGGTGCCGAGGATCGCCAGGCCCATGCTGGCCGCGTAGTTCCGCACCGTCTGGGTGATGCCGGTGGCCTCGCCGTAGGAGAGCCGGCCGGCCCGGTTGACCGCGTCCGTGCTGGCCGGCCCGAGCATGAACCCCATCCCGGCCCCGGCCAGCATGATGTACCACTCCTGCGCGCCGAAGCTGAGCCCGGTGACCTTTGCGCCCCACAGCCAGAACCCGACGGCGCCCAGCCCGCAGCCGAGGACGACCGGCCGCTTGGCCCCGATGCGGTCCAGCATCCGCCCGCCGATCTGCGCGGCGATGACGAAGCCGATGAAGAAGTACAGCAGGATGACGCCGGCCTGCGAGGACGACTTCCCCAGCGAGATCTGGGCGTACTCGCTGCCGAAGAAGAACACCGGGATGAACGCCAGGTTGGTGATGCCCAGCACCATGTTCTCGACCAGGAACGGCCGGACCCGGAAGATGCTCACCTGCATCAGCGGTGACGAGGTGCGCATCTCGACGAAGTAGAACACGACCAGCAGCGCCAGCCCCACGACGATCGACGCCGTGATGGCCGGGTTGCGCCAGCCCCAGATGTTCGACTGCTGGAAACCGAACACGCTCAGGGCCACGCCGGCGGCGATCAGGACCAGCCCCCGGTAGTCCATCCGGGCCGGCCGGTAGTCGGTGACCGGCTTGGAGATGGCGATCAGCGCCAGCGCGATGAGCGCGACCGGGATGTTCACCCAGAAGATCGCGCGCCAGGTCCACTGGGTGAGGTAGCCGCCCAGCACCGGGCCGATCGCGGTCAGCCCGCCGGCGATGCCGAAGAACAGTGCCAGCGCCCGGCCCCGTTCGCGCAGCGCGAAGGTCTGCACCACGATGGCCAGCGCCGCCGGGAACATGATCGCCCCGCCGGCGCCCTGGACGACCCGGAACAGCACCAGCCACGCCTCGGCCAGGCTTCCCTTGGGGGTCAGCCCGCACAGCGCCGAGGCGGCGGCGAACACGATGACGCCGAGCGTCACCATCTTCCGGTGGCCGAGCGTGTCGGCGAGCCTGCCGCCGAAGGCGAACAGCGCGGCCAGCGACATCAGGTAGCCGTTGACCGCCCACTGCACGCCGGTGCTGCTCAGGCCGAGTTCCCGCTGGATCTGGGGTACGGCGATGGACACGATCGTCTGGTCGATGAAGGTCATCGCGACGGCGAAGATCATTGCCGCCAGGATCAGGTTCCTCGATCGCCCTCCCGTAGCGCTGCCCGCCATAGCACTCCCTGGGGTTACCGCGGTGACGTATCGGCTCGGCAAAATCACGGTAGCAGGCTCGTCATGCGGCCCGCGGGAACGGTGACCCGGCGCTGATCATCGATCCTCGGACCCGGTTCCGCGTGGCGGGCTTGATCCGCGAACCCTGTCTTTTTTTGAGCGGCCGGCGATTGCATGGCGGCTGCGGCGGCGGGTAGCGGCGCTTGCCCACCCCCCAGGCCGGTCTTCGGCCCGGGGTGACGTGCCGGCTGGCTGCCTGACCAGGCGCCCCGTCCCCGAAGGAGAACACGATGAAGGCTGTGGTGTTTCACGGTCCCCGGAACGTGTCGGTGGAGGAGGTGGCCGATCCGCGCATCGAAGAGCCGCAGGATGCCGTGATACGGATCACGACGGCGAACATCTGCGGATCGGATCTGCACCCGTACGAGGGCCGGGCCGATCTGGATGATGGGATGGTCATCGGCCACGAGAACATGGGCATCGTCGCCGAGGTCGGCCCGGGGGTGAACCGGGTGCAGGTCGGTGACCGGGTGTCGGTGCCGTTCAACCTGGCCTGCGGCACGTGCCGTAACTGCAACGACGGGTACACCTCGGCGTGCCTGCGGGCGAACCCGTCCGGCAGCCCGGGAGCCGGGTATGGCTACCCGAAGATGGGCCCGTACTGGGGCGGGCAGGCCGAGTTGCTGCGGGTGCCGTGGGCTGACTTCAACCTGCTGGAGCTGCCCGAAGGCAGCGAGCACGAGGCGGATTTCACCCTGCTCAGCGACATTTTCCCGACCGGCTACCACGGCACCGAGCTGGCCGGGGTCAGCCCGGGCAAGACGGTCGCGGTGTTCGGGGCCGGGCCGGTCGGGCTGATGGCCGCCCACAGCGCCATGCTGCGCGGGGCCGCCCAGATCTTCGTGGTGGACAAGGCAGCCGACCGGCTGGCCCTGGCCAAGCAGGCGGGCGCCGTCCCGGTCGACTTCTCCGGCGCCGACCCGGCGGAGTTCATCATGGACGCCACCGGCGGCTTCGGCGTGGACTGCGGCGTCGAATGCGTCGGATACCAGGCCCATGATCAGGCCGGCCAGGAACATCCCGAGCTGGTGCTGGACAAGCTGGTGCAAGTCGTGCGGGCCACCGGCCACATCGGCGTCGTAGGCGTCTACGTGCCCGAGGATCCCGGCGCAGCGACCGAAGAGGCGAAAAAGGGCCGGGTAGCCTTCGACTACGGCACGGCCTTCGAGAAAGGCATCAGCATCGGCTCCGGGCAGTGCCCGGTCAAGCAGTACAACCGCGAGCTCCGGGATCTGATCATCGCCGGGCGGGCCAAGCCCTCGGTCATCATTTCCCACGAACTGCCGCTGGATCAGGCGCCCGAGGCCTACCAGCATTTCGACGCCCGCGATGACGGCTGGACCAAGGTGGTGCTGCATCCCGGCGGCAGCCGCTGACGCCGGGCGCAGCGGCCCCTGCGGCCGGCCAAACCCAGTGCGACGGGCGCACGAGGATCGTGCTGTGTCCCTTGGGGACGCCCGTCGCGCTGGGGCGCCGCCCGAACCCTCCCGCCGGCGCCAAGGGGGCCGGCGTGATCGAGGGATCCAGGCAGGCGGGCCGCGACCCGATGGCGGCCCGCGACCGCGTCGTTTGCCGGGATGGCCGGAGGGTACATGCGCGGCGTGCCGGCTCGCGCTCTGTTCCACACCGCACCGCGCCGCGTGGAGATCAGGGAACTGCCCGCGCCGCGGCCGGCGGCCGGCGAGGTCATCGTCAGCACCCTGTTCTCCGGCATCAGCGGCGGCACCGAGCGCCTGGTCTACCGCGGCGAGGTACCGGAGGACCTCGCGCTGGACGACACGATCGGCACGCTGGCCGGCTCGTTCCGCTATCCCTTCGCGTACGGCTACGCGTGCGTCGGCGAGGTCAAGGACTGGGAGCGGCCGGTCTTCGCCTTCCAGCCGCACCAGGACGTGTTCGCGGCGCGGACTGGCGATCTCATCCCCCTGCCCGCCGTCAACCCGGCCTCCGCAACCTTGTTCCCGCTGGTGGAGACGGCCTTGCAGGTGACGCTGGACGCCGAGGCGGGATACCGGGACCGGGTCATCGTGCTCGGCGCCGGTGTTCTCGGGCTGCTGACCGCCCTGTTGCTGGAGCGTTCCGGACGCCGGCCGCTGTGCGCCGAACCACAGCCGTGGCGGCGCGGGCTGGCCGGGAGCCTCGGCATCACCGCCGTGGCACCCGAGGAGCTGGCCAAACAGGAGGTTCCGTTGGTCATCGACGCCAGCGGCAACCCGGACGCGCCGGCCACGGCGCTGAACCTGCTGGCCCACGAGGGCACCTTGCTGGTCGCGTCCTGGTTCGGCACCAAGCCAGTGACGCTGCCGCTCGGCGGTGCCTTTCACCGCCGCCGCCTGGCCATCCGCAGCACCCAGGTCTCCACGGTTCCGGCCCGGCTGTCCGCGAGCTGGACGCGGTCTCGCCGCCAGCGGGAGGCGGCCCGGCTGCTGCCCGAGCTTCCGCTGGCCGAGCTGTGCACGCACGTCTTCGCCTTCGGCCAGGCGGCCGAGGCGTTCCGCGCGGTGGACGGGAACACACCCGGCCTGATGCATGCCGTCCTTGACTACGCAGGAGAGTTATCGATGACCTATGAAGTCGGGCTGACCCGGACCGTTCGGGCTTTCCATGTCATGCCGGGCCTGCCGGGTCCGGAGGGGCAGCTGCATGATCACGACTACCGGATTGAGATCGTGGCCGCCCGCGAGCGGCTGGACGAAAGGGGCATGGTCTGCGACCTGGACGTCCTGGAGAAAGCCCTGACCGAGCTGACCGGGCGGATCGAGGGCCGCAACCTGGAGGAGATACGCCCGGCCAGCGCCGAGGCGGTCACCGTCGAGGTGCTCAGCCGCTGGGTGCACGACACGCTCTCGCCTGTCGCCGCCGCCGCGGGCGGCGCCACGCTGGCGGTACGGGTGTGGGAAACCCCGGTTGCGTTTGGCGGATACCGCGCGCCATGCTGACGGTCTGCCTGATCACCCTGGGCGATCCGGCGACCCTGACGGGCGGATACCGCTACCACCGGCGGATGGCTGAGCTCGCCGGCCGCAATGACGCGCGGCTCACCTTCGCGTCACTGCCGACGCGGCTGCCCTTCCGCCACGGCCTCCGGGTGCTGCGCGCCGCCGATCAGGCCGATGTCGTGCTGGTGGACAGCATCGCGGCGGCGTACCTGGCGCCGTGGATGCTCCTGCGGCACCCCCGGCGGCTGACCGCCGTCGTTCATCAGCCACCCGGCGGAATCGATCACGCACCGCTGCGCCGGCGGGTGCAGGCATGGCTGGACCGGTATCTCTACCGCCGCTGCGAGCAGGTGATCGTGGCCGGCGCCCTGCTCGCCGATCAGCTCAACCGGGCCGTCGTGGTGCCTCCTGGCCGCGACCAGAGGGCCGGGACTGAGGTCAGCGACCTGCGGCGGGGAGCCCGGGCCGCCGCGCTGTGCGTGGCCAACTGGCTGCCCAACAAGGGCATCCTCGAACTGCTGGACGCCGCCGCCACCTTGCCGCCCGGCACGCTGCGCCTGCACCTGGCGGGCGACGAGCGGACTGACACGGCCTACGGGCAGCGCGTGATCCGCCGGGTCGGCGGCCTGTCCGACCGGGTGGTACGGCACGGGCCATGTGACGACGCCGAGATAGGGTGCCTGTACCGTTCGGCCGACCTGTTCGTCCTGCCGTCGCGCTGGGAAACCTACGGGACCGCCTACGCCGAGGCGCTGGACGCGGGCCTGCCGGTGATCGGCTGGCGCAGCGGCAACCTGCCGCACCTCATTGAGGATGGGAAGCAGGGCATCGTGATCACGCCCGGTGACATCGGCGCGCTCGCGGGCGCCCTGCGCAGGCTCGCCGAGAATGAGCCCGAACGGCACAGGATGGGAGCCGCCGCGGCCCGCCGGGCCCTGAGCCTGCCGACCTGGGAACAATCCGCGCAGCAGTTCTTCGCCCTCCTCGCGGGGCGGCCATGACGCTCGGCTGGACCCAGCCCACGGCCCCCCCCACCATCACCGTCCTGCTGCGGCACGGCGACACCCGCCTGTCACCCGAGCACCGGTTCAGCGGCCTGAGCGATCCGCCGCTCAGCGCCAACGGCACCCGGCAGGCCCGGGCCGCCGCCTGCCGGCTGGCCGCCGGCGCCCGGATCGACGCCATCGTCAGCTCACCGCTGCGGCGCGCCGCCGCCACCGCCGCGATCGCGGCCGCCGAGCTGGGCCTGACCGCCGCCACCGATGACGATCTGCGCGAAACCGACTTCGGCGCATGGGAAGGCTTCACCCTGGCCGAGATCCAGCAGCGATGGCCCGCCGCGGTGGCCGCCTGGCAGCACGATCCCGAGCAGGCCCCCCCGGGCGGTGAGAGCTTCGCCGACGCCGCGCGCCGGGTCCACCAGGCGTGTGACCGGCTGCTGCGAGACCATTCCGGTCAGACGGTCCTGGTGGTCAGCCACATCACGCCGATAAAAATCCTGCTGTGCCGGGCCCTCGACGTCCCGCTCAGCACGCTGTACCGGATGTACCTCGGCTCCGCCTGCATCAACGAGATCCAGTGGCATGACCGCGAGTTCGCCGCCGTCCGCCGCGTCAACGACACCAGTCACCTGCTCTGACGTCACCAGCCTCATCGGGCGAGAGCTCCGGCCCGATAGCATGCCATCCTGGTGGAGGCGCGGACGGTCTTCGCCCAGCCGGACACCAAGCCGGAGACCCGGTAGCGGGTACGCGAAGCCTTCGCCCACGGCCTCGACCAGCGCTGCGACTTCGAACTCAATGGGGTGCCCGGCTCGCTCCCGCGAGCTGACCAGGGTGTTCACGGGCGCGGACCACGGCCTTCAGGCGCGACCGTGGAAGCCAGGCGAAACCTGGCACGTCTAAAAGGAGCAACGGCCATGGACATGAAGCTCGAGGTGGTGGTGGTGCCCGTCTCCGACGTCGACCGGGCGAAGGACGTTCTACGAGGGGCTCGGGTGGCGGCTGGACGCCGACTTCCCCTTCGATAACGGCTTCCGGGTCGTCCAGTTCACGCCGCCCGGCTCGGCGGTGCTCGATCCAGTTCGGCACGAACATCACGTCGGCCGCGCCCGGCTCGGCCCAGGGCCTGTACCTGATCGTCTCCGACATCGAGGCTGCGCGCGACGAGCTCGCCGCCCACGGTGCCGAGGTCAGCGAGGTGTTCCACGCCGGGACGCCGGGAGCTCAGTTCCAGCCCGACGGCACGAGCGGCCGGGTGAGCGGCCGCGCGCCCGAGCACGCCAGCTACGGCTCCTTCGCCACGTTCAGCGACCCGGACGGCAACGGCTGGCTGCTGCAGGAGGTCACGACGCGGCTGCCCGGCCGGGTCGACGCCGCCGAGACGGCATTCGCACTCGGCGGCGGACCTGGCGGACGCGCTGCGGCGCGCGGCGGCCGCCCACGGCGAGCACGAGAAGCGCACCGGCGAGGCGCGACGCGAACTGGCCCGACTGGTACGCCGAGTACATGGTGGCGCGAGCAGGCCGGGACGGAGCTGCCGGCAGTGAGCGACTACGACGTGATCGTTCTCGGCGGCGGCGCGCCGGGCGAGCACTGCGCCGCGGCGCTGGCCGCGCGCGGGCTGCGCGTCGCCGTCGTCGAGCGAGAGCTGGTCGGCGGCGAGTGCTCCTACTGGGCGTGCATCCCGTCGAAGTCGCTGCTGCGCCCGGGCGAGGCGGTGGCGGGCGCGCGGGAGGCCGGCGCGACCGCGCAGGTCGACGTGGCGGCCGCGCTGGCCTGGCGGGACTTCATGGTGTCGGACTATTCCGACGCCGGCCAGGAGCGCTGGCTGGCGGGCCGGGGCATCGACCTGCTGCGCGGCACGGGCCGGCTGGCCGGCACCGGGGTGGTCGAGGTCGAGGGCGTCCGGCACACCGCGGAGCACGTCGTGGTGGCGACCGGCTCCGATCCGGTCGTGCCGCCGGTCCCGGGACTGCGTGAGCTCGAGGGCGTCTGGGGCACCCGCGAGGCGACGAGCATGAAGGCGGTCCCGCGCCGCCTGCTGGTGCTGGGCGGCGGGTCCGCGGGCGTCGAGCTGGCGCAGGTGGTGCGGCGCCTCGGCGGCGAGGCGGTGCTCGTCGAGGGCGCCGACCGGGTGCTTCCCCGCGAGCCGGCGCCGCTGGGCGAGGCGCTCGGCGAGGCGCTGCGCCGGGACGGGATCGAGCTGGTGCTCGGGATGCACGCCACCGCCGCGCGGCGGGAGGGCGAGCGAGTATGTGCTGCGGCTTCGACGGCGGCACGGAGCTGCGGGGCGACCGGCTGCTCGTGGCCACCGGCCGGCGCCCGCGGGTCGAGGGGATCGGCCTGGAGACGGTCGGCGTCGAGGCCGACCCGCACGGCATCCAGGTCGACGAGCACCTGCGCGCGGGCGAGCGGCTGTGGGCGATCGGCGACGTCAACGGCATCTGGCCGCTGACCCACGTCGGCGAGTACGAGGGCGACGTGGTCGCGGCGAACATCGCCGGCGAGGCGCGCCCGGCGAACTACGAAGCCGTTCCGCGGGTCACCTACACCGATCCGCAGGCCGCGGCGGTCGGCGCGGCCGAAGCGCGCCTACAGCGGCACCGCGCCGCTGTCCGAGGTGCCGAAGACCGCCACCTACACCCACGCCTACGCCGAATCCAACGGGTTCCTGACCCTGCTCTCCGACGGCGAGCGGCTGACCGGCGCCTACGCGCTCGGGCCCGAAGCCGGCGAGTGGCTGCAGCAGGCGACGCTGGCCATCCGCGCCCACGTCCCGCTCGAGGTGCTCAGCGACACGATCCAGCCCTTCCCGAGCTTCTCCGGGATCTACGACGCGGCACTGAAGGCGCTCCGCATGCAGATCGCGGACATGCCGCAGCCGGCCGGGCCGATGGACGCCCAGATGGCCAGCCTGTCGCGGTGACGTCACGGCTGAGGCGAACGTGATCCACTCCCGATCAGCCTGGCATCTTTCAGCCGGTGCCAACCGCGGTCAGAAACGCAAACAGGATGGTTGCCGTGGCGAAGGCGATATGCGCACCCACAACCAGGACGGGCGGACGCCGGACGCGCAGTTGATCACCTCGGACGGGAGCATCCGGCGCTCGGCCAGGGACGGCGTGTGCGGTGGCTGCGCTCCCGGCCGGGCCTGCTGAGGGCGAGAGAAAGACCAGCGTCATCCCCAGGCCGGCCACGGGCAGCAGCAGCGCGCAGGCCGCCCAGGCCACGCCGGTCACGCCGGTCGCCAGGTAGGCGCTCCAGGTCAGCAGGCCTGCGGTGGCCAGCCCGAAGTGCGCGAGGTTCAGTGCCGGCGGGCGCGCGGGCGGGCCAGCTGGAGCGCGGCGCCTGCGGCCGCGGGCGATCCAACTGGCCATCATGCCCAAGCCAAGGCCGACCGTGATTAGCCAGGTGCAAAGGGCAATCAGGCTAAGTTCGGCCCGGCTGGCCTGGCGGGCTGCCGGAGCAGGGACCTGTGGTTCGCGGGGCTGCCGGGGGACGGCGGTGACCAGGTGCTCGAGAAACTGGCTGGCCTTCGCTATGCGCGTGCGCTGGCGGGCCTTTCCGCGCGCGCCGGTAGCTGCGGAGTGAAGCGCGCCGGCGACCGCGAAGTTGACCTGGGCTCGTGTCAGGCCCTGGCAGGCCGGCGGCAGGGACGTAACTATGACGTGATGCCTGATGGCGTCGATACCGGCTTGGGTGCACGATTCCACCGAAGCCCGCGCGGCGGCGGACTGAGGGGAGCACCCGGCGGCGGCAAGCCCGGCCAGCGCGACCGCGGCGACCACGACAGCGGTGGACGCACGGCTCCGCCGCCCGGGCATGCGCATCCTCACACCGCCAAGCTCACCACGCCGCGGGCAGCACGCCCAGCGCTATTCATGCAAGCCGATAGCCGACCAGCGCGCCGGCCGTGCACCGCATGATCGACCGAAAACATGGTAGCTACCACGTCATGGTGGCATTCATTGTCGTTCTGATCGTTGTCGGCCTCATCGCCGGGATGCTCGCCCGGCTTCTTGTCCCGGGCCGGGACCGCATCGGGATCCTCGGCACGATCGTGCTGGGCATCGTCGGCTCGTTCGTCGGCGGATTCATCTGGAACCTGGTCGAGTACCACCGGGCGGCGCCCCATCGGTTCCACCTGGTCGGCATCATCGGCTCGGTCCTGGGCGCGATCGTGGTACTGCTCCTGCTCCGCCTCACCGGCCTGGAAAGAGGCCGCCAGGCGCGCCTTCCGCTAGTCCAGCCGTCGATGATGCCGCTGGCAACGAAACAGGCGCTGACATTGCCCCGGCAGGGCCCGCCGCGCCGCCGCGGCCCGGCGGGCACGTGAATCCGAACGTAGACGCAGCTAATCAGGACGGATCTAGATGACCAGCGACGACGCGGGCGGCACCGGGGAGAAGCGCACCGGGCGGCAGCCGGGGGGACCACCGCATGCCCGCAAAGGGTCAGCGGCGCAGACCCTGAAGCGCACGCTGACCGAGTTCCGCGAAGACAACCTCACCGACCAGGCCGCCGCGCTGACCTACTACGCGGTGCTGTCCATCTTCCCCGCGCTGGTCGCGATGGTCGCCCTCGTCGGCCTGGTCAGCAACCCGCACACGATCACCAAGGAGCTGACCAAGCTCGCCAGCTCCATCGGCCCGGCCTCGGCGGCGCAGACGTTCAAGACGCCGATCGCGACCCTGGCCCATGGCAGCAGCGCTACGGGCATCCTGCTGATCATTGGCGTCGCCTCGGCGCTGTGGACGGCATCGGGATACGTAGGCGCCTTCATGCGGGCCTCCAACACCATCTACGAAGTCGAGGAAGGCCGCTCGTTCATCAAGCTGCGGCCGCTGCAGATGCTGGTGACCCTCATCCTGGTGATGCTCCTCGCGCTGGTACTCGTGGCGCTCGTGGTGACCGGGCCGATCGCCAGCCGGGTCGGATCGGCCATCGGTGCCAGCACCACCGCGGTGACCGTCTGGGACATCGCCAAGTGGCCGGTCCTGCTCATCGTCGTGACCTTCATGATCGCCGTGCTCTACTACGCCTCGCCGAACGCCCGGCTCCGCGGCCTCAAGTCGATCATCCCCGGCAGCCTGCTAGCCGTCGGCGGGTGGCTGGTGGCCTCGGCCGGGTTCGCGATCTACGTCGCCAACTTCGGCTCCTACAACAAGCTCTACGGCACCCTGGGCGCCGTCATCGTCATGCTCGTCTGGCTGTGGATCACCAACGTCGCCATTCTCCTCGGCGCCGAAGTGAACGCCGAACGCGAGCGAAGCCGGCAGCTCAGGCAGGGAACTCCCGGCGCCGAACGCGAAATCCAGCTCGAGGAACGCACAGCGCCCAAGCCGAAAAAACGATCACGCACCGCCTGACCACCGGAACGATGACCGGCGCTGTTAATAGGGGCCCTGATCGACAACCGGCCACGAGCCGTCCGGGACCCGGACGAGCGCGATGGAGAGCCGGGTGTCGCCGGGCCGCCACACGGCGATCTGCCATTCATCCCGCACGGCCACGTCGGCGATCAGCCGGCGGCTTCCTGCCTGCCAGCCGAAGTCAACCCCGTTCCCGATGCCCGCCGTAGTCCCAGGAACGGCGGTTAGCCGCCCGCTCGCGACAGTCGCGACGACGAGCCGGGTCGCGGCGGCGCGGCCGCCCGCTCCGGTCCTGGCGGTCACCTGGAGGGCGAGGAGCCGCCCATCGGGGCTGAACGCGCCTTCATAGGACTGGCTTCGCCCCGGCAGCGAGATCAGATGGAGGTGGCCTCCGGGCAGGCGGAGCACGTGCACTCGGCAGACCGCGGTGCAGGCCGGCATCCAGGCAATCTCAGCGGGGCTCCCCGCGATCAGCTGCGCGAAGGAAAGCGTCACCCGCCGGGTGTCGGCATCCCAGAGCTCGTATCTGACGGGGCTGGAGCCCGCCAGTTCCGGCATCAGCAGCAGGCCCGCGCGCGTCGCCTGGTCAATCACGTACCCGGCGGGCAGCTTGAGCCGTGGCCCCAGCCTCGAGCCGGTAACGCTGACCTCCTGCGCCGTGGCGGCCGCAGCGCTCATGTCGGCGCCAGGGCGGTAGCTGACCAGCCACAGGGCGCCGGCGCTGGGGGCTGGCGCGATGAAGTCGGCTGCGCCAAGAAGGCTCGCGGCCCGTGACCCATCCGCGACGTAGTAGACCGACGGCGGCCGGGGCGCGCAGTTGGCGCAGCTGGCATTCCCGGAGGGGAATGGCTGCGCCGCCCAGCCACCTGCTATGCGGATGAGCTGATAGCCATGGCCGCGCCGGGGCAGCCCGCGGATCGGCTCAGTGCGCCCGGTGGCAACCGAGAGCCAGGCTGGACTGTGGCCGCCGAGCGGCAGCCACAGGCTGGCATCCCGCAGCAGCGGCCGGCCGGTCATCTGGGCGGGCTTGCGCGGCGGCGGAGAAGGCCCGGCAATGGGCGAACCGTGTCCTCCTGGCAGCGCCGGGCTCGGGGGCGCCGCAGACGGCCTCGGTCGCGCCCCGGGCTTTCCCGGGCCTGGCAAGTACCAGACGAAGATGACGCCCAGCACCGCGACGATGCCAGCCGCGACTGCCATCAGCTGCCACCACCGGCAACGGGGCTCGCGGTCCCTGCCCTGACTGAGGATGTCGCTCACTGTCGTACCGCCACAGGACAGACTCGCCTCCGGCCACAACGATAGCGATACCCGGCGGTAGGCACGGCCGGGCGGTAGGCGGGTCGCCCGCGCCAGCCTCCGCAGACGGGTCGGCCCGCCCGGGCTGGTTATGCGCTCGGCCGGGACGGCCTGTCACAGCTACCGTGGGCTCATGACCGAAGCATGGACCGCACCGCAGGTGGAGCGCACCGAGCCTAGGCGCATCCTGGGCGAGCGTGAGGCGCTCGAGGCTTGGCTTGATTTCCATCGCGACACGCTGCTGCACAAGTGCGCCGGCCTGACCGCCGGCCAGCTCAAGGAACGGGCGGTTCCGCCGTCCCGGCTCTCCTTGCTTGGCCTGGTGCGGCACATGACCGAGGTCGAGCGCTGGTGGTTCCGCATGCACGCGGCGAGCACCGACCTGCCATTCCCCTATGACCCCGGGCAAACCGGCCAGGACTTCGAGGCACTCGATGACGCGGACGCGGCCGCCAACATCGAGGCATTCGAACAGGAAGTGCAGCACGCCCGCGCCGCCGTAGCCGGAAAACAGCTCGATGACGTCGTGCCCAGCCGCGGCGACCACCCCGAGCGCACCCGGAACATCCGTTGGATCTACCTGCACATGATCGAGGAATACGCGCGCCACAACGGACACGCGGACCTCATCCGGGAACGGATCGACGGCGTTACCGGTGACTGAAACCCCGTGGCATCGACCCCCGCCGCGGCCGAGGCCTGCCGCGTGCTGAGAAGCAGCTGGCCGGTCGCTAGGCGCACCTCGGCAATAGGCTGGTTATCCCGCCTGGCTGGCCACGCCGAGGAAGCCGCGCAACGCGCTCTTGGCGGCGTCGAACTGCCCGGCCGCCGATTGTAGCGACGCAACTTGGATCTGGGTGCGACTCTGGCTGGCCCCGTCACCCGCGTGGCTGAAGAGGTCTCATGCTTCCTGCGGGGTCAGCCGTGGGCGCCATGCTGCAGCTCCCGGCGGCCGACGGCGCTTTTCCCGGCGTCATCTCCCTGTATTCGATCATCCACCTGACGGCCAGCGAGCGAGCGGCGCGTGCGCGCTGACGGCTAAGGTGCCCGTGGCAGACGCAGACGCCAGCAGCGGGAGGAACCGGCGTGAGGATCATCGAAGATGCAACCCTGTTCACCCCGGCTGACGAAAGCCCCAACCACTGGGTGGAGCGGCTCCGGGTGCCCGATCTCAGCGTCGGGACCTACTCGATACCGGCCGGGGGCACCGACGACCAGACGCCCCATCACGAGGATGAGATCTATGTGGTCACCGGCGGCCGGGCGGTCCTCGACTGCGATAGTGCGACGGCAGCGGTAGAGGCTGGTTCGGTCATCTATGTGCCCGCCGGCGAGAACCATAGCTTCACACAGATCACGGAGGACCTGACCCTGCTGGTGATCTTCGCTCCCGCCTACGGGTCACGGCAGCGCTGACGACTTTCCTCCTTCCCTGGCACTAGCCGCTGCCTGACGGAAGCTTGCTGCCATTGGCGGAGAAGGCGCAGCATGCCCGCTCGCGGCAGCTGCACAAACTCGCACGACCGCCTACGCCACGCTGATTCCGCTCTACCGCATCATGGCCAGCCTCGGCCTGGTGAACACCTACATCGCGGTGATCCTGGTCTACGTGTCGGGGTTCCTGCCGCTCGCGATCTGGATCCTCTACAACTACTTCAACACCATCCCGCCGGAGCTTGAGGAGGCCGCCTTTATCGACGGCGCCTCGCCGATAGGGGCCTTGCTCCGGGTGGTGATCCCGGTGGCCATGCCGGGCATCGCCGCCGCCGCGATCATCACATTCCTGCTGGGCTGGGCGCAGTTCTTGTTCCCCCTGGTCCTCACCACCGATATATCCACGCAGCCCGTTACCGTGATCGTCGCCGCTCTGAACCAGCAGCGTGTCGTCCCGTTCACGCTGTTGATGGCGTGCGGCGTGCTAGCCGCGGCGATCCCCGGCGTGCTTGCCCTCGTGCTGAACCGCTACATCGTCCAGGGCATCACTGCTGGCTCGGTCAAATAGGCCGGCCGCTGCAGTCGGTCATCGGCTGGCGCGCATGACGGAGGTCAACCCCGCAGGGCGTGCATCGCCTTCAGCGGGATCGGGCACTGCCCGCAGGTGGCTCCTTCGCCCCCGCGCCCGGCCGGCGGGCCCGGCGTTCGGCCAGCCATGATGCCGCCAGGAACACGGGCATGCTGAGCCCGAGCAGCAGCGCGCAACCGCTGAACGCGCTGTCCAGGAGCCGGCTGCCTGCGCGGGCGACACCGTGGTAGTAGAGGATCACAACGGCCATGAGCATCAGGTAGCCGCCCGCGGCGGTGGCAGCAAGATGGATGATCAGCCGGGGCCACCCTGGTCCGGGCCGGGTGCGCGATCTGAGGTCCTGCCAGCCGCGGGAAGCCGCGGCGGCTGCCCGGCCGGGCTGCACCGCCGGTGCCGGGGCCGGCCCCGGCGCGGCCGCAGGCCCGTGCCAGCAGCGCCGGATCCGGATGCCGAGCGCCTGAGGATGCCCAAGCCGGCGGCGAGGGCCCCCATGACCAGCACATAGCCGGCCACGATGGGCACGAGATCCTGCCGGATCAGCAGGGAGGACACCTCAGGCTGATCCGCTGCGCCGGGAGGCCATGCCGGTCATGCCCGGAGCAGGAAATGCCAGCCTAGGAGGAAGATATGCCAGCCGAACCACAGCCACAGCGCGAATAGCGCCCACCTTCCCACCGGATAGCGCATGATCGCCCGGACGGTGGCGCTGAGCGTCGGCACGCTGCCGCTGATATGACTCTGAGCCAGCCCCTCCCACCCGAACAGGGCGCCCAGCAACACCGCCCACACCAGATAACCGATCACAGGATGTTGTGCCACATTGACCTCCCTGGGTCGTACGCCGCCCGCGCTCAGCTGCGCTGCCAAGACGACGAACCGGGTCCAGCACCCCTCAGCCGGCTGCGCACCGTCAACGCAGGGGCCACAGGACGCCGCGCGGCGTCCCGGCAAGCAGCCAGGGCACGGCGGCGCCGGAGGAAATGACCGCCACGGCTGCGCCCGGCCCCGGAGATGGCGAAGAACGCCCGGTCAGCGCCCGGCACGGCTCGGCCAGGAGACTCGCTCACCCCCAAGGATAGTAATCGCGGTAGGGACGCGCTGGGCCCGGACGGCGAGCCGCCGCAGGCGCCGCCGCTCCCGGCACGCGCCGGGCAGTCTCGTCACCTGCTGCGCGACCGCGGCGCAAGAACGAGCGAGGAGGCGGCCTGACCTGCCCCCCGGGAGAAGCGGAGCATCAGCCACCGGCGCGCCACGACGGGCAGGTAAAGCGGATGACCTCCGCATCCGCCATGCCGGGCCGAGCCATCAGCGCCTGCGGTCTTGCTCACATGGAGCACTGTGAGAGCCCGGGTGAGCCACGCCCGGACCGAACCCGCTGGCACCCGCCCGCGTCCTGGTGAGCTTGCCTGCGAGTCTGCCGGTCCTGCGGTGCTGTCGCCATGGCCGACCCTCAGCCGGGCTGGTGTTTCCGTAACTGCAAGGAGCTGGGAAACGCGGGATCACGAAACTGCGGCTGGCTCGTTGCATCGCCGTCACTCTGAAGCTACCATCCAGATAGATGGTCAGGAGATGGCCGGAAGATGGTACGGATGGCCCCGGGTGAGAGCGAGAAGACCGAGAAGATCACTATCAACCTGGGACTGGTGGACCTGGGGCAGATCGACCTGCTGGTCCAGGAAGGCTTCTACACCAACCGCACCGATTTCATCCGCATGGCCATTCGTGCCCAGCTCGCCACCCGGGGCGAGGCGGTCGACCAGACAGCGGCCCGGCGCACCCTTACTCTGGGCAGCTGTCATTACAGCCGTCGCGACCTGGAGGAGATCCGCGACGCCGGGCAGATGATCCATATCCGGGTACTCGGGCTGGCCAGCATCGCCGCCGATGTCTCCCCCCAGCTGGCCCTGGCCACGATTGCCTCGGTGGAGGTGCTCGGCGCCTTCCGGGCCCCCGCCGCGGTGAAGGCCGCCCTGGCCGCTCGCACCGCCTAAGCCGCCGCGATCATGACGGCTGCCCGGACCGCCGGCCCCGTCCGCGTACGGGCCGTCCTGCCAGGAAGGCCTGCGACGGCAACCACAAGAAGGGATACCGCCATGGATGCACGCCAGATGGCGGCGATGGCTGAGGCCACCCGCCTGACCCGCCAGGGCCGCCTCGTCGAGGCAACCGCGCTGATCCAGCAGACCCTGGCCGGCCCGGCGGTGGCACGGCGCGCGCCGGATGCGCCATGTGCCCAGGAGCAGACCGGCGGCACGGCTGGCCGCTCCCCCGATCCCCCGGCCGCGCTGCCCGCCCGCGAGGGGACACCGCTGCGGCGGGTCCATTCCGGCTGGCTTCCGCGCCGCCGCGCTCTCCCCCGCCGGGGCGCATCGGGTCTCCGCCGCCCGCGCCGGCCCGCGGCCCCGGCCGCCAAGCGGCCGGCGGGCCGGTTTGACGCTTTCTCCTACAGCAACGCTGCCGGCACCCGCGGCTACCGACTGTACGTCCCCGCCGGCCACGCCGGCGGCCCCGTGCCTTTGGTCGTGATGCTGCACGGCGGCACTCAAGACGCCGCGACCTTCGCTTCCGCTACCGACATGAACGACCTGGCCGAGCGTGAGAAGTTCCTCGTCGCCTATCCCGAACAGGCCCGCTCGGCAAACGCGGGCCGGTACTGGAACTGGTTTGCGCCCGGTCATCAGCACCGGGACGCCGGCGAGCCGTCACTGATCGCCGGGATCACCGGCCAGGTCACCGACCGGTACGGGGCAGATGCCGACCGGACCTATGTGGCCGGGTTCTCTGCCGGGGGCGCGATGGCCGCGGTGATGGCCGCGGCCTACCCCGATCTGTATGCCGCCGCCGGCGTGCACTCGGGGCTGGCCTACGCCGCCGCCGGCGACCTGGCCTCCGCATTCACCGCGATGAGACAGGGCCCGTCATCGCTGGTCCGGCCCCCGGCGCGGCCGCTGCCGCTGATCGTCTTCCATGGTGACCGGGATGCGACCGTGGCCCCCGCCAACGCCGCCGGCCTCATCGACCACGCCCTGGCGGCAGGCAGCCCGGGCACCGTACCCACCGCAGTGACCACCGGAGGGCAGGTGCCCGGCGGGCATGCCTACACGCGCACCTGCTACCAGGACCCCGCCGGGACGGTCCTGGCCGAGCGCTGGACCATCCACCGGGGCGGGCATGCCTGGTCCGGCGGCGTCCCGGACGGGTCCTACACCGACCCCCGCGGGCCAGACGCCAGCGCCGAGTTCATCCGCTTCTTCGACGAGCACCCCGCCCTACCGCCGGCCCGCTGACCGGAACCGCCCCGCGCGAGGAGACGCCGGCTGCTCCGATATTCGCACTGGCATGTCCAGCTCCTTTGCGTCTGCCGGGCGGGATAAGCCTCACGCCCGGAGAAGGGTTCGCCGCAACCTCGAGGCCGTCGCGGCGCTGCGCGCCTTCGCCGCCGGCCGCGGCGCCACCATCGCCCAGCCCAGCACCGGGCTGATGTTCGAGCGAGCGCGCCCCTCCGGCCGGCTCGGTGGGGATCGTCTAAGCGTGTCAAGACGGCGCGATCAGGTTCCGGGCAGACCCGCCAGCCAGCGCCCGAACCGCTGACCCGAACCGCGCATCTGCATCCGCTCGCCATGAGCACGACCAGCGTGACCGCGCGGACAGGCACCGCTTGAGGCTCAGGGCCTACTTGGGCGGCCGTCCTAGTGGCGGGCGGATGGGGGCGATAGCAGCAACGCGGCGCCTGCGCGGACCCGACCACATCGCCGGAACGGCATCAATCGCGGCGGCCACCGCATAGGCAGCCGGCTCGTAGTTAACCCGCCAGCCGACGAAGTCCGGCCAGGCGTTGACGGGATCGCGCTCGATCGGGAAGTTGACCTTCCGCATCCGGGTGACCGCGTCGAGGAACTCGTCGTAGCTGAGGCTGATCCCGGCGGCCGGGTCGGCGACCTCCGGGACGTCGATGTCCATCGCCCGGGCGACCTGAGCAAGGCACTGGAAACCACTGCGCAGGCAGAGCCGGGCGGGCACCTCCGGTGCGGACTGCGGGGACAGCGCGAGGTAGAGCGCCGCCGAGTCCAGCACGGCCAGCAGCGCGGTCACCCACGACGACAGCGGCTTGGGAGAACGGAACCGCACCAGCGGCAGGTAAGTCGTGTGGCTCTCCGCGACGTCAGCAGCCCAGCGCTCCCACTGGGCATAGAGATCGGGCAGGGTGTCGATGGTGGACGCTCCCGATCCCAGCGCGTAATGGGTACGCGCCAGCAGCTCCGGCCCCCAGGACGGAACCCCGGCCCGGGCATTCAGCAGTGACACCTCGTTCTCCCGCCGGTTGAACTCCGAGTACAGGGTCGGCAGGTACGCGATCTGCAGCGTGACAGCCACCAGCGCCGTGAACGCCGCGAGATCGGCGAGCACCTTCTCCGCGTTGCCCACGGCCGCGTTGGGGCCGAACACCCCCGGGCTGGCCATGCTGAACGCCGACCCCAGCCCGCTATCGACGAACGGCCACAGCAGCAGCGAATACCCGACGAAGAAGATCCCCAGCCAGGCCACCAGCTGCGCCAGCAGGATGGCGGCCGCCTGCGCGGCGAGCACCCGGTCGCGCCGCTTATGGTCGGCGATGCCGCTGGTAACCATGCGAAACGCCGCGTTGACGATGCGGTCAACCCAGCGTGTCAGCCAGCCGCCGGCCGGACGCGGCACAATCAGCGTGCCGATGACGCTGCCCCACGCAGTGAGCACGAGCAGGGCGCCGGCAACCGCGATCACCGAGCGGGCAACGAGCGGCACCACCATGACATTTCCTCTCAACGGCTAATGGACATGACGAACCTACGAGGCCTGTCTCGTTTCAGGCGGCAAAACGGGTGCCCCTGGAGGGCCAGCTGTCAGTAACCGCAAGAGAGGTAAGGCATAACGCCCACACCAGAAGGGTCGGGACAAGCGCTGATGGTCGAATACATAATCGGCAGGTCCGTGCGCCGTCATCGCCGCGAACACGGGCCAGCAGCTACTGCAGACTCGGTGCTCGGGAACCGTCGGTACCTGTGCCAGTCTCACGTAGCGTGATCAGCCCAGAGATTCACGGACACCCGCCGAGCCGTCGATCTGTACTCTCAGCGCGGCTGCTCGGCGCCGTGAGTGGTCGCGCCCATAGCGGCGATTTACCTGCTCGACCATCCAGATGAGCGGCGCATCAACGCCTGGCCGGGGCCCGTGAGTTGTGCCGGCCAGATGCGAGTATGGCCGTATGTTCGATGGCTTCCGGCTTGGCTTCGTCGACGTCGGCGAGGTGCGCCTGCGAGTCCGCTACGGCGGCGAGGGGCCAGCGGTATTGCTGGTGCACGGCCACCCGCGCACGCACACCACTTGGTATGGCGTAGCACCAGCGCTGGCGGCAGCCGGCGACCGCGTCGTGTGCCCCGACCTGCGGGGCTACGGCGAATCGAGCATGCCGCCAGATCGCCTCGATCACTCCCAGGCGAGCAAGCGGGCGATGGCCCAAGATCTGCTCGCGCTCATGGAGACGCTCGGCCACGGCCGATTCCACGCGGTCGGCCACGATCGCGGCGGCTATGTCGTGCAGCGCCTGGCCCTCGACCACCCAGGTAACGTAGACCAATTGGTCGTCCTCGGTGATGTCCCCATCGGCGAGGCCCTGGCTCGCTGTGATGCCCGTTTCGCCACCGCCTGGTGGCACTGGTTCTTTATCGGCCAGCCCGCGCCGCTCGCCGAGCGTCTGATCGCCGCCGACGCCGGCGCCTGGTATCACCTTGATG
Organism: uncultured Actinomycetes bacterium; assembly: GCA_963795575.1. Lineage (GTDB taxonomy): Bacteria > Actinomycetota > Actinomycetes > Streptosporangiales > Streptosporangiaceae > PALSA-505. The sequence goes on from CAWCII010000024.1 coordinate 235,904, forward strand.
CCAGCGCAATGGGCGAAGAGAACCATGCCGACGTCGCCAGAGCGGTCGCCAGCCCAGCCGTCCAGCATGCGATGTGCGAAGATTACCGGGCGGGTCTTGGTGTCGATCGCGCCGCCGACGACGCCGACCGGGCCGCCGGGCGCCAGATCACCAGCCCGCTGCTGGTCCTGTGGGGCAGCAAGGACGATCTCGCCGGACTTTACGATCACGACATCATCGGCGTCTGGCGCCCATGGGCACCCAACGTAAACGGCCACGCGATCAACGCTGGTCATCACATGATGGGAGGCCCCCCGGGAACTATCGGCAATCCTCATCGACTTCTTCTCCAGGTAAACGGCTAGCCGGCCGACCGGGCCGCGGAAGTCCCGCTGGGCTGCCTGGCCCGGCTCCAGCTCGCGTTCGGCACAACGCAGTCCGCGACACCGGTAAGCCGAGGCGGCCGTGGGGCCGCATCCTGCGCGCCCCGTTCTTCCCCGGCCGCTCGGCGTGGTCCGGGTGCGCGGCCTTGCCTCGGCGGCGGGCCGGACCGCACGCTGGACGTATACCACCGCCGCGGCCCTCCGGCAGTGCGCCCGCGGACCTGGTAAAGGCGATCGAGACAGCCGTCAGGTTCTACGAGAACCCGCCCGCCAAGGGGATGACGGTCGAGACCAACTGGTCCGACATCTGGCTGAGCGCCGACGACTGGGCCGAGGCGTTCGAAGCACCTGATCCCGGTATTCCGCACAACGAGGCGCGCGACCAGATCTTCGAGGAGCTGCTCACGATCCTGGTGGACAAGCACGATGACGACGTCCCGGCTGACCTGCTCCGCAAGTCGCTGCTGCAGAACAGGGAGCTGCGCACGGCCCTCAACCGCGCCTGGCCGCTGATCGAAGCGGCTGACCTCGTCGCAGACCTGTGGTCGGTACCCGCCTACCTGCGGCTGTGCGCTCCCTGGCTCAGCCCCGATGACGCTGCGAAGCTGCAGCGCGAGGACGCCCAGGCCTGGACGGTGTCCGACCTGCCGCTCCTGGACGCGGCACGGCAGCGGCTCGGCGACCCGGAGGCGTCACGACGTAAGCGCCGGCATGACGCCGCGGTCGCCGCGGAACGCGAGCAGATGGCCCGGGTGGTCGACGACCTGATCGAGGCCGCGGACGACGAATACGGCGTAGGTCTGGTGACGATGCTGCGCGGCGAGGACTTCCAGGACGCCCTGGTCAATGAGGCCGCACTGCCCGGTACCGATCCGGGCCTGCTCGCCGGCCCGTTCGCGCACATCGTCGTGGACGAGGCTCAGGAACTGACCGACGCGCAATGGCAGATGCTGCTGCTCCGCTGCCCGTCCCGGAGCTTCACCATCGTCGGGGACCGCGCCCAGGCCCGGCACGGGTTCACCGAGTCGTGGCAGGAACGGCTCGAGCGGATCGGGCTGGACCGGATCAGCCTGGCTTCCCTGAGCATCAACTACCGGATGCCGCAAGAGGTCATGGCCGAAGCCGAGCCGGTTATCCGGGCCGTGCTCCCGGACGCCAACGTGCCGACCTCCATCCGCGGCAGCGGCGTCCCCGTCGTGCACGGATCTGCTGCGGATCTGGGCTCGATCCTCGGCACCTGGCTCGCCGCGCACGCTGACGGGATCGCCTGCGTCATCGGCGATCCCGCGTTCGCGGCGACGTCCCGGGTCCGGTCGCTGACCCCGGAGCTGTCGAAGGGGCTCGAGTTCGACCTGGTCGTCCTCATCGACCCAGAGGCGTTCGGCAGGGGTATCGAAGGAGCGGTCGACCGCTACGTCGCGATGACCCGGGCGACCCAGCAACTCGTCATCCTCACGAACTCCTACATCGGCCGGACAACGTCGTTGCCGACCGCGTTAGGTCCGACAGTCCGGCGACTTCGGCCGGGTGGCGGATGACCCATCCATTCCCCCAGGTGGGTGCCAGAGCACCGGAAATGCGCGGCCACTTTCTCGCCGTCGGCGACCAGGTCGAGGATCTCCATCCTGAGGTCGGGGAAGGAGTCCGGAAAGGCCCGATCCAGCGGCGCGCGGCCGCGGCCATCTCCCCCCGGCTAGTTCGTCGAGCACATCCAGGTTGCCGGGGTAACTGCCTCCTCTACGAGGCGCCGGACCAGCAGCTTGTTCTGTTCAGCCGGACCATCCGGGCCCCGTGCCCGGCGATCGCACGCCGGGACTCAGGCAGTAGCCCGGGCTTCGAGCCGGTCCAGGGAACGGGCCTGGCCCGTCCCGCAACACATATATATGAGGGGCCGAGATGTGCTGATGGCTGTGGCCGGGATCGTGATCACCCTGGCCTTTCTGGTGGTGGCATGGATGATCGCCCGCAGCTACGGCGGCGCAGGATGAGGGTCCCCGGCCCGGCGGCGCGGCCGGCGGGCCAGTGAGCACCCGGCAAAGGCGGCAGCCGGATGCTTGCACGGTTGCCGATTCGGCGCCGGCCTGGTGCGGGTCGCTCTCCGGATGGCGGCCACGGAATGCCCGGTTCTGGCCTGGCTGTCGCTGGCCGCACCGGGCCTGCCGAGCTTACTCCTCTGCCTCGCCGGCGTCCTGGCGGGGACTGGCGGCGGAGGGTGCCGTGGTGGCGCGGGTGGCTGGCCGTGGGTGCTCATGTTCGCGTCCGGGGAACGGGTCTGGCGCGCTCGGCAATACTTATATATGAGGGGCAGGCGGTGCGCGGCTGGCGGGGAGCGCATTGCCGGCCGTGCGGACTTCGAGGCCGCGTTCCGGCAGCATTTCCCGCCGGTTTACCGGTTCATCGCCCGGAGGGTTGGTTCGGCCCTCGCCGAGGACCTGGCGGCGGAGACGTTCGCGACGGCCTACCGTCGCCGCGCCTCGTACGAGCCAGGCCGGGGGTCACTGCGTTCCTGGCTGTACGGGATCGCGGCCAACCTGGTGCGCAGCCACTGGCGCGCCGAGCAGCACCTGCTCGAGCTCGATGCCCGGCTGGTGCCCGAGATCAGCCTGCCGGATGAGCTGGATGCGGCTGACCAGCGCGTGACTGCGGCGTTGCTGGCGCCGCGGCTGGCCGCGGCGCTGGGGCAGCTATCCGGTGAGCAGCGGGAGGTGCTGCTGCTGTATGCCTGGGCCGGGCTGAGCCACGAGGAGATCGCGGCGGCGCTGCAGATCGCGCCGGGCACCGCGCGTTCCCGGCTGTCGCGGGCTCGGGCGTTGCTGCGTGAGCAGCTGGGTGACTTCGACTTTGACCTGTGGGTGTTCGGCGGGCCGGGAACCGGCCCGGTGCAAGGAGGGCTGGACCGTGGCTGACGAGATCGAGTTGCTGCGGTTGTTCCGCGACGAGATGCCCGGGCCGTCCACCGACGCCTGGGCCCGTGCCCGGGCGGCGGTCGCCGCCGCCCGGGCCGAGGAGGAACCTGCCGGACACCGGCGCCGGCCGGGCCGGCGGCGGCTGCTGTCGGCCGGGGGCGTGGCCGCCGTGGCTGCTGCCGTGGGGGTGCTGCTGGCGGTCCTGGTCCCGGGCTCGCCGCCTGCCAGGTCCCCCGGCGCCGCCGGGGCGCAGCGGGCCCGGGAAACCGCCTACGTGACCTCCCGGGTCAGGCACGCGCTGGCTTCACCGGCCAAGGACAGCAAGGTCGGGTATTCCCGCACTGTCTTCCCGCACGGCGCGACCCTCACGGTGGGGGCCGCCGGCGACCTGACCATTCAGGATGGGACTGTCGCCGGGCCGCGCAGCGTCGGCTCGGTGGCCCTCCGGTGGTACCGGGGCATCTATAAGATTTCCGCCTTCACCGCCGCCGGACAGCGGGCCGTGGACGTGCGGAGCACTATCGCCGCGGGGGGACGGGCGACGACGGTCGCGGTGAACTACCGCGACGCGACCTGGTGGCGCGCGACCAGCCAGGGGCCCCCGGCAACACCCGCGCCGGCGCAACTCGGGTGCGGCAGCCACGGCATGGACCTCGGTCCCGGCGGCTGGCCATCCTTCATCCGGCATCAGCTGAGCTGCGGCGGGTACACCGCCAGCGGCCGGCAGCGGGTCAACGGGATCAGCGCCATCAAGCTAACCGAGGGCAAGGGCCGGGATGTGCTGTGGGTAGACCCGGCGACCTACCTGCCGGTGCGCGCACTAATCGCCGGACGGCAGCAGCAGGTCCAGACCGACTTCCGCTGGCTCCCCCCGGCCCCCGCCCGCCTGGCTCAGCTGAGCCTGCCGGTCCCGGCTGGCTTCCGGCAGGTCCCGCCGCCATGATGGCCGCGGGCCACCGGCGACACACTCACCGAACCATAAGGACCCGTGGAATCTGGGACGAGCCGATGTACGCGCAGGTCTACCGGACCGCGCGCGCGGCCAACTGGGTGCAGCCGCCCGGCAAGCGGATGCGGGTGCTGCTGGGCGACCCGCCCATCGACTGGACCAAGATCACAAACCTTGGTGAGTACCGGGTCTTCGAGCGGCAGCACGGCCCGGCCTTCTGGGTGCCGCTGGTGAAGAAGGAGGTGCTGGCCAAGGGCCACCGGCGCTGCTCTGCTTCGGCATGGACACGTTTACCGGCGTGAACGCAGCCGTCGCCGGCGAGCGGATTTACCGGATCGTCGATCTCGTGCCCCCGGCCGGGGATCTCGCCGACCTGGCCCGGCGGCTGGCCGGGTACCCCGGTACTCGGCCATCCCGACTGCCGGCACCTGGCTCGGCTCATTCGACGCGGGAGTGGCGCTCGCCGGGCCCTCGCCGGGTCGTTCGTGCCGCAGGCCATCTCGGCCCGGATCTTCGGCTATCACGCCTGGTCGCTGGCGCTGCGGCAGGTGATCGAGGGCGTCATCTCGGTCCTGATGATGTACTCCCCCGGGGTGGAGGGACTGAGACCGTCGACTCTGCAGAGATCGACCTCGCCGTCGGGGGGCGATGAATTGCTGGGCGATGGTGCGTCTTACCTGTCATCAGGCATCGGTGGGGACGCTAGGGGGCGGCTGCCTCAGGGAAGGGAACCGGGCCCTGCGCGGACCAAGCCGTCCGCAGGCCGCCCCCGGCTGGCTGCCGTGAAGCACAAGGTGGCGATGGTGCCGAACACCGCCGCATCCGCCTGGCCACCGGCTGCCCCTGTGGCTCAGGAAGGTCGAGCGCGAGACGCCGGGCAATGCCGGCGTCTCGCGCCTGCAGCGTCTGACCGGTCGGCCGACCCTTATGGGAGCAGGTGGAATACCACTGTTGAGGTACTGCCGCTGGTGTTGGTGATCACGACGTCGCCTCGGGCGCCGCCGTAGGCGCCCGTTCCGCCTACGACGGGGATGTTCTTGCGGGTCCCGGTGGTGCTTCCGCCGTCACCGGCAACTGCGATCTGGCCGCGCGGGAGCATCCACGCGGCGGTGCACACGAGGTCGTTCACGGTCACGACCGTGCAGTGGACGGCGTCGTGGCCGTAGGGCGTTCCGTTGCGGGTCAGCCTCTCGGAGAACACGCATTGGTCGCCCGGCACCTCCTTGCCCGTCATCTTCTGGCCCGGGACCGGGATGCAAGTCAGGGACACTCGGGTGGCCCTTAGCGTAATGGTCTGACCGTGGGCCGGGGCGGCGGTGGTGCTTGCCGCAGCCAGCCCGGCTCCGCTGATCAACACGGCCGCGGCGGCCGCGCCACCGAGCAAAAGAATTGTCTTGCGCATCTTCTTCTCCCTTCTGAAGGTGTCACGAGTACCAGTGACCATGGACGACGCTAGGCAGGCGAGCGGCTTGTGGCGTCCACCCGGGGATTCGGGCCGGTCAATCCGGCGGTTGAGCCTGTCGCCGCAGGTCAATCTCAGGTTTGAGGACATGGCGGGGACCGGGGGCTACCGTCGTAGTCGTGCGATGGGAAGCGGTGCGCAAGGGGTTGCCGGGATGGGCCGTGAACGCCGTGATCATCTTCCTGGCGGTGGCCCCGCTGCCCGGCCAGCTCGCTACCCACGCATACCAGGCGAGCTACCTCCTGTCGGCGTTCTTCTTCCTGGCGCTCCTGGCCCGGCGGCGGTTCCCGGCGGCGGCGATTCTGGTGGCGTTTGCCGGGCGGGCTGTCTTGGCGGCGCTTCCGCCGCATGGCGGCTCCCCAATAGCGGCGTTCGGCCAGGTGCTGTTGATGTTCGTCATCGCCGGTGCGGCCCGGCCGGAGTGGGTGGCGTGGACCGGGTGGGCGGTTGGCCTGGTGATGATCGCTCTGCGCGAAATCACCGGCCAGCCGCGTGCCGACTACGGCTGGACTGATTTCCTGCTCAGCTCGGCGGTCTGCAGCGTGCTCTTCGCGGCGACGCTGCTGGTCAGCCGCCGTACCCGGGCGCATCGGCGGATGGCCGAGCGGGCGAAGCGAGCGGAGGCCGCCCGGGAGCGGTCAGCCGCCGAGGCCGCCGCCGCGGAGCGCGCCAGGATCACTCGCGAGATGCACGACGTGGTGGCGCACAGCCTGACTGTCGCCGTGGTCCAGTGCGTGGCTGCCTCCGGCGACCTGGAGTCCGGCCCCGGCGAGCAGGAGGCGATCGGCCGGCGGGTCCGCGCCGCGGAGAACGCATGCCGTGACGCGCTGGATGAATTGCGCCGGATGCTCGGGGTGCTGCGGTTCGGCGCCGAGCCGCTGGCGCCGGCGCCGCGGCTGGCCGAGCTGACCGGCCTGGCCCGCGGTATCGGCGCGGCCGGCATCACGGTCGAGCTGGACCTAGACGGGGATCTTGATGGATTGCCGCCGGGCATCGAACTGAGCTGCTACCGGATCGTCCAAGAAGCCCTGACCAACACCCTCAAGCACTCCGGGGCCGACACCGCGCACGTCAGCATCCGCGGCGACGCCAGCGACGTGCGGGTGCGGGTGACCGACGACGGCCACGGCGCCGATCTCAACGGCCACAGCGGTGGGCAGGGCCTGATCGGCATGCGCGAGCGGGCCGCCGCCTACGGCGGCACCCTGTCGGCCGGGCCGCAGCCAGCCGGCGGCTACCTCGTCGAGGCCGTCCTGCCCCGCGGAGAGCGCCGGTGATCAGGCTGGTCGTCGCCGACGACCAGGAGCTGGTCCGCGACGGCTTCTGCGCGATCCTGAGCCGGGAACCCGACCTGGAGGTGGTCGGCCAGGCCGCCGACGGCGCCGAAGCCGTCACCGCGGCCGCCCGGGACCGGGCCGACGTGGTCCTGCTAGACGTGCGGATGCCGGTCATGGACGGGCTGCAAGCCGGGCGGCGCATCCTCGCCGCCGCCAGCCCGTCACGGGTTCTCATGCTCACCACCTTCGACGCCGACGAGTACGTCTACGAGGCCATGCGTTTTGGGGCCAGCGGCTTCCTGCTCAAGGACGTGCGCAGCGGCGAGCTGGTCGAGGCCGTCCGGACGGTGGCAGCCGGCCAGGCCCTGCTTTCACCCGCGATCACTCGCCGGCTCATCGAGCGGTTCGTCCGCGCCGGGCCTCCCGGCCGGCCCCCTGCCGCGGTAACCGCGCTGACACCCCGGGAGCGCGAGGTGCTGCTGCTCATCGCGGAAGGCCTGTCCAACGCTGAGATCGCCGGCCGCCTGTACCTGTCCGAGGCAACCATCAAAACCCATGTCAACCGGCTGCTCCGCAAACTAGCCTTGCGCGACCGCGTCCAAGCCGTCGTCCTCGCCTACGAAACCGGCCTCATCACCCCCGGACAGACCAGCCCAGCTCGCCCGCCAACAAGCTAGCCAACGCGACCCCGCCCCTGCCTTCCGGCGCGCATAACACTCTGATCTGGACGGTCATCGGTACATCCTGAGCGCGACTCCCAGCCGGCCATAACGGCGGGTACGTGCGCGCGCTGGTTGGTCCCCAAACAGGCCCTGACAAGGCTCCCGGGACAGCGGTACGCCGCATGCTTATACGGCGTCGCACTCGGCGGGAACATCCGGTCATGCCGCCGACCGAGGGCATAGCCTCCGAGCGCTGCGGGGCAGGGGCGGCGCACCCGCTGGCGGGTGCGCCGCCTGTTAACCGCGGGCCTCATCTCGGCCAGGCCGCTGCGCGGTCCTGGAGCCATGGCCAGGCGGTGTGGCTGGGCTGAGGTACGGAATAGGTGGCGTGGTCAGCGGCAGCGCGGCCAGTTGGATCAGCAGCAGCACGTTGTCATCGGCGGCCGTGCGGTTCATCCGCAGCCGCCCGCAGCGCGTGCAGCGGTGAATCAGCATCCAGCGGCGTTCGCCGCGGACGGTGACGGCTATCGGCTCCATGCCGCCCGGGCATTCGGCCTTCCGGTCTCCGGGGACGTTGCGATCAAGGTGCCTGGACCACAGGCAGCTAGGACAGTGGTTGCGATGGGACGTGCCGGGGGCGTCCAGTGAGACGTCTACGCCGCAATGCCCGCACGCAAATGAACGAGGAAACGACAAGTCTGGTGGCCTTTCAGGGCAGGGCTTCGGAGCTGGGCAGACATTTTCGCCTCCTCTCGACTCGACGAGCGGCTCGCTGGCCCGGGTGGACCGCCGATGACCACTATCGTCAGCCGCAGCAAGCCATCCGTCAAACAAATATCCCCACCTCAACAAGCCAAAGGCCCGGCCGGCCCGATGGCTGTGGTAGGCATCGCGGCCCAAGCGCCACCGGTAAAGGCACAGGCACAAGTCGATCTTGCCAGATGAATCAACCTGGTTAAAGCGCGCGGTCGCGGACCGGAGGGACCCGCACAGCTGCGGACGCGATTGGTCCACACAGAGATGACAGTCAGCACACTCATCTGCATGATATGCGGGTGATCTCCGTAAGGATCTTGGCAGGCTGACAGGCCTGTTCTTACGGAGATGGAGGGCCGGGCATGCCTGTGACTGCTGTGCGCGTGGCCGGTCGCGGAATGACGCCGGTGATCTTGTGGTGCGGCTCGGCGTGCCGCTGCTGGATGAGTACCTGCAGTTCCTGGCTGGCCGGTGCCGGCCGAACACGGTGCTGGCTGTGGCCTATGACTTGAAGGTCTTCTTCACGGTGGTGGGCAAGCCGCCGCGGCGGACCGGAGGCGATAAAGCAGTTGAGTCGCCGCGCCGAATGGTGACAGCCGGTCCGGCGACGTTGGCAGGCGGGTCAGATGTTCTTGCTGATCCCGTAGTTACCGCGATGCAGTCTGTTCTCCGGCGAGCCCAGCGGCAGTCTCGGCCACCCGGCATGACGCGGCGGCCTCAGGGGCTGGCCGGCTGCTTGTGTACCGACGCCTGGTAGATCTGCTCGATCGACGACTCGAGCTGGGCGTTGAACTGCTCGTCAGTCTGGTTTTCCGTCAGCCCTTCGAGAAGCGCGCGCGAGAAGCTGGCGATGAGGGTGGGATCGCGTGCGAGCCGAGCGCAGGCCTCGTCACGGCTGTAGCCGCCCGACAAGGCGATGACTCGCAGGACGCGCGGGTCAGACGCCAGGCCGCCGTACAAGCCAGGCCGGGTCGGAATGGTGATCTTCAGCATCACGGTCGCGCCCTCAGGCAGCGCCTCGACGTGCTTGGCGATGGCGTCGCGCAGCAGCGTCTCAGCCTGCTCCTTGTGCGGGCTGGAGATGCTGACTTCGGGCTCCATGATCGGCACGAGGCCGACGGCCAGGATCCGGCTCGCGTAGCCGAACTGCTGGTCCACGATCGCCGAGATCCCGGCCTCGTCGGCGTCGTTGATCACCGACCGCATCTTGGTACCGAAAATCTGGTGCCGCTGCGCGCGCTCGAGCAGATCATCGAGGGTATCGATGGGCTTCATGAGCTGCACGCCGTCCTGCTCGGGGGCCAGCCCCTGGTTGACCTTCAGGAACGGCACCACGTTCTTCTCGTCCCACAGATACCGCGCCGTGGGGACGCCGTTGACCTCCCGTTCCATGGTCTGCTCGAACAAGATCGCCGCGAGAACGCGCGTGCCATCAAACGCCGGGCTGGTCAGCACACGGGTCCGCATGGCGTGGACCAGGTCGAACATCTCGGCGTCAGAGCTGTAGCGGTCCTGTCCGATGCCGTACTCGGCCAGCGCCTTGGGCGTGCTCCCGCCGCTCTGGTCAAGGGCAGCGAAGAAGCCGCGGCCGGTCCTGACTTTCTCGCATTGACTAGTGTTCACCCTTCCTTATTGTGGCATCAGATTCTGGCACCAGCCGCTCGGGGCTGGCCCCGAGGGAATGACGTGGGCGATGAGCGGGGCGGTCACGGCCATGCGGGTCTGCTGCGCGGGCGGCAGAACGTAGTGCTGGTACGCCGGTAGGCCAGGGCGGGGTCGGTGCCGGAAGCGATCACGACCGAGGTGCTCTTGTCCTTGTCCAAGCTGGCGCCCGTGAGGGGCGCGGAACTGGTTCTTGGCGGGCAGGCCATATCAGGCGTCACGGAGGCGGAGGACCACGGCGCCGAGGATGAGGGCGCCGAGGGCCCAGAGGGCTAGCACGCCGAGGCCTTGCCAGGGCGTGAGCGGGAGGGACTGGAGGCCGGTGGTGGCCTGGATGTACAGTCCGGCCGTCATCGGGGCGATCTGCTCCAGGTGGCGGGACAGCACGTGGTCGGGGATCACGGCGCTGACGATCGGGAACAGGTACAGCAGGCCGAGGACCAGGCCGATGCCGGCGGCGGAGTCGCGGACCGCGGTCGTGACGCCGAGCGCCAGCAGGGCGATCAGCGCCAGGTACAGCACCGAGCCGAGAGCGGCGCGCAGGTCCGGGCCGTTGCCCAGGGACACCAGCACGTAGCCGTTCGCCGCCGACAGCCCCCGGCCGGGCAGGATCAGCCGCCCGGCCAGCACCGACCCCAGCACGGCGACCGCGGCGGCCGCGAGCGCCCAGCCGGTCACCACGACGGCCTTGGCGGCCAGCATCACCAGCCGTCGCGGCGTCGCGGCCAGCGTCACGCGGATCATCCCGGTGCCGTACTCGCCGCCGACCGCCAGCACGGCCAGCAGCGCGACGACCACCTGCCCGAGGTCGACCCCGGCGAGGCTGATCTTCGCCGGGTCCGCCCCCGTCTGGCGGGGGCGCAGCCCAGCGGACGGCACTGGACGGCCGCCGCCGCGGCCGCGCCCACCACCACGGTGAGCGCGACCGCGGCCAGCAGCAGCCACCACGTGCTGGCCAGCGTCCGCAGCTTCGTCCACTCCGCGTGCAGCGCGTCCGGCAGGCCGGTCCAGCGGGCCCGGGCCACCGGGCCTGGCCGCGCCTTGGGCTGGGCAACGGCTCGCATCACGCGTCCCGCCGGCGCAGCAGGTAGGCGGCCCCGGCCAGGGCCACCGCCGCCCACCCGCACAGCACCGCCAACCCGGCCCACGGCGCGAGCGGGAAATAACCGGACAGGGCCGAATAGATGGCGGTGACCTGCGGGTACTGCGGATACGGCTGCTGGACGGCGAAGCCCGCGGCCGGGGTGATCCGCAGCAGCCAATCCGCGGCGCCGAGGGGCACGACCGCGGCGACGGCGAGGAAGTACGGCAGCACGATCATCACGATGACGATCGCGACCGCCGCCGCGCCGCGGCGCACCATGGTACCGACGGCGAGGGCGAGCACGGCGCTCACCGCCGCCAGCGCCGCCGTGCCGATGATCACGCGCACCTCGGTCGACCCTGGCACGGGGAATTCGTAGTAGCCGCGGGCGCGCGTTATCGCGGTGCCGGCGAGCACCGCCACGGCGGCGCCCACCAGCCCGGCGACGAAGGAGACCGCGCCGATCACGATCGCCTTCGCCGCCAGCGCCCGGCCGCGCCGCGGGCTCGCGGCGAGCGTCACCCGGATCAGGTTCCGCCGGTACTCGGCGGTCATGAACATGGTGGCGACCACGGCCAGCGCGATCAGCCCGGCGAACGTGCCCAGGAGGTAGTCGGTGATGGTGGTGGCGGAGTCCGCAGGCCCGCCGTGCCCGGCCGGGATCGGCGCGATGTCACCGGACCCGGTCACGGTGAACCGGCCGCGGCCTGGTGATAGTGCCCGATTCCAGACGCGTCGGCGGCCCCGCATGGTATTCGACCCGTCCACGAGCCACCGAGCCCGCTGATGTGGTCGATGACGGCGGTGGCCTGGGTGGGCCCGCCTGTTCCGTTGATCCCGCCGCCGAAGTTCTGCGATTCCTGGTTGTAATCGGGGGAGGCGGCGAACAACCCGGCCTGCACGGTGGACGGCAGACCGGATAGCGTCGACGGTGCCGACCTCGGTCCAGTGCGTGCCGTCCGCCGAGTCGTAGCCGGTGATCACGTCGCCGGCCCGGGTCAGCCGCAGCCAGCGCGGGTTCGCGGGGCCGACGGCGCCGGACAGGCCCGGGGTGTCCGCGGTGTAGTTCCACTGCATGCGCACCCCGTGGCCGGCGGCGACCATCATCGCCGCGTACGGGGAACCCTGATTCGTGTTCTGCTTGATGATGATCCCGGCCTTGGCCCACTCCTCAAGGCCGGGCTGCGTCGGACGGCGACGGGCTGTTCAGGTTCCCCGACGGGATAGGCCGGTCAGCGAGGTGACCCGGACCGTGATGGTGCCGTCCCCGGTGAGCGGCTGGCGCACGAAGTAGAAGCTGTCGGTCACCGGTTCGCCGCCCGGGCCGAGCGGGGAACGCGGGCATGCAGCCCGCCCCGCTCCGGGCCGGGCCGCCGCCGACTGCTGGCACGAGCTGCGGCTGCCCCCGTGGCGAGCAGCCCGATCCCAGCCGCCACCACGACCGCGACGATCATGCCGATGACCCAGCCGCGGACCGTGCGGAACTTCGTCCACTCCGCGTGCAGCAGCTGCGCGAACCCGTCGGGGCCGGGCCGCTGGTCCGAGCGGTAGGAGGTGATCGTGATCATCTCTGGGCACCTCCCGCATGGAACTCAACCGCGTCCCTGGTGAGCTCCATGTAGGCCTCTTCCAGGGACGCCCGGTGCGCGGCGACCTCGGTGAACGGGACGCGGCCGTCGGTGAGGGCCGCCACGATCTTTTCCGCGGACAGGCCGGAGACGGTGAGCATGTCCGGCGCCGGTGGCGGCGACGGTCGCCCCCACGTGCGCCAGGACCGTCATCGCCTCGGTGCGTGCCGTCGTGCGCAGCTCCACCCTTTCCCCGGACGCGGCCTCGATCAGGGCCGCCACGCTCGTGTCCGCGATGACCTGGCCGCGGCCGGCGACGACCAGGTGATCGGCGGTGTCCTGAAGCTCGCTCATCAGATGGCTGGACACCAGCACGGCCCGCCCCTCGGCCGCGAGCGACCTCAGGAATCCGCGCATCCAGACGATGCCCTCCGGGTCCATGCCGTTGAACGGCTCGTCCATCATCACCACCGGCGGGTCGCCGAGCAGCGCGGCGGCGATGCCGAGCCGCTGCCGCATGCCGAGCGAGTAGCCGCCGGCCTTGCGCTTCGCGACGGACGCCAGCCCGGTCAGTTCCAGAACCTGACCGGCCCGGCGGCCGCCCAGGCCCTGCGAGTGGGCCAGCCAGAGGAGGTGATTGCGCGCGCTTCTGCTCGGCTGCAAGGCCGCCGCGTCGAGCAGCGCGCCGACGTGGCTGAGCGGGTGCCGCAGCGTGTGGTACGGCTGCCCGCCGATGAGCGCGGTACCCTCGTCGGCCGCGTCCAGGCCGAGGATGATCCGCATCGTGGTGGATTTGCCGGCGCCGTTCGGGCCGACGAAGCCGGTCACCTGGCCGGGGAAGACGGTGAACGACATTCCGTCGAGCGCCTGCGCCGGCCCGAACCGCTTGCGCAGCCCGGCGACTTCGATCGTTGCTTCCATGGTCAGGAAATCTAGGGCCGGCGGGGGTCGCGGTCGTCACGCGGCGGAGCGGTCTTCAGCGGTCCTCTTCACGGGGTACCGAACGTACGCGTCGGTCCCCCGCGAGAGCTACCCGCCGATTGCCCGCCGCGAGGGACGCGGCCGGGCTGGGCTGCGAGGACAATGAAGGTCATGGTCCCGGACTGGCTCGCGCGCATCACGACCGCCCGGCACGCGCCGGCGCGTCGGCGGCGCGCTGCTCGCGCTGGCCGCGTCCGGGCAGGCGATCGCCCAGGCGGTCGCCGCCCAGCTGGTCGCAACCGCGGCGAGCCGTCCGCCCAGACCGTGACCTGCCGTGCGTGTACGCGCTATGCCCGCTGCCTGCGCGTTCGCCCTGCTCGCGTCGACCCGTGCCGCTGCTTTTCTTCCGGCCGGCCGCGGCGGCGGCTCGCGGTCACGGCCGGTCAACGCGGCGTCGCTGGCCTCGTTCGGCACCGCCACCGTCGCCGGGATCGCCGCGCAGCTGATCGCCGGCTACCGGCTCGGCCGCCTGGACGAAGTCCGCGGGCCGAACGCTCGCGGCTTCGCCCTGCCGCAGCCCATGGCCTCGGGCTGGCGGCGCCGTTCGGCGTGCTGGCGCTGACCAGCCACGGCAGCGTGGCCGCCGTGCTGCTCGCGTGGGGCGCGCCGGCCGCCGCGGCGGCCGGGATCGCGGTGCGGGCACGGCGCGAGGCGCGGACGCGGACGGCGAGCCGGCGAAGCGCTCGCCGACACGCTCACCGAACACACCGCGCGCGGCGAGCGCGCGCGCATCGCCCGCGAGCTGCATGACGTCGTCGCGCACCACATCTCGATGGTCGCGGTGCAGGCGGAGACCGCGCGGCTGACCACGCCGGGGCTGCCCGCCGCCGGGGCGCAGCGTTTCGCCGGAGATCGGCGACACCGCGCGGGCCGGGCTGACCGAGATGCGCCGGCTGCTCGGCGTGCTCCGCGAAGACGCCGAGGACGCCGGCGCGGCGGTCGCCGACCGGCACCCGCAGCCAGGGCTGCCGCAGCTCGCTGAGCTGATCGACGCGGCACGGGAGGCCTCGGGCGCGGCCGCCCGGCTCATCGTCTCCGGCCCGGTCGCCGAGTTCGACCCGGGCGTCGAGCTCGCCGCGTACCGGATCGTGCAGGAAGCGCTCACGAACGCGCGGCGGCACGCGCCGGGCGCCGCGGTCGACGTCGAGCTTCGCTACGACGACAACGCGCTGTACCTGCGGATCCGCGACAACGGCCCGGGCCCCGCGCGGTTGCCAGCCGCCGACGGCCAGGCCCCGGCCGAGACGCCGGGCGGCGGGCACGGCCTGCTCGGGATGCGCGAGCGAGCCCTGACCGTCGGCGGCTCGCTGCGGACAGGCGCCGCCGCGGGCGGCGGGTTCTTCGTTGCGGCTGACCTGCCGGCGAAACCGGAGATCGCATGACCTCGGCGCATCGTGGTGGCGGATGACCATGAGGTGGTGCGGGCCGGGTTCGCGGCGCTGCTCGACACCCAGCCGGACTTCAGCGTGCTCGGCACCGCGTCGGACGGTGCGACGGCAGTGGCCGCCTGCCGCGAGCTCAAGCCCGACGTGGTCGCTGATGGACGTGCGAATGCCGGGCATCGACGGCATCGAGGCGACCAGGCAGCTCGCGGCCGACGAGGACCCGCCACGGGTGCTGATCCTGACCACGTTCGACCTGGACGAGTACGTCTTCGACGCGCTGCGGGCGGGCGCCAGCGGGTTCCTGCTCAAGGACGCCACCGCCGAACGTCTCTTCGACGCGGTCCGGGTGGTCGCGGCCGGCGAGGCGCTGCTCGCCCCGGCGGTCACCCGCCGCCTGATCAGCGAGTTCGCCCGGATCCGCCCGCCGGCGGCCGCGGCGCGCGCCCGCCGCGCTCGCCGCGCTGACCCCGCGGGAGACCGAGGTGCTCCGGCTGGTCGCCGCAGGGCCTGTCCAACCCGGAGATCGCCGGCCGCCTCGTGGTGACCGAGGAGACGGTCAAGACGCACGTCAGCCGGGTGCTCGGCAAGCTCGGGCTGCGTGACCGGACCCAGGCGGTGGTGGCCGCCTACGAGTCGGGCCTGGTGGTGGCGGCCCGCGACCGGGGGGCCAGCAGGGATTGAAGTGCCGGGCCGAGGAGACGTCGTTGGTTCAATCTCTGCAACCGCCGATCCGGATCGGACGGAGCAGCAACAGCCTGGCTTACGCGGCCGCCCCAGTGGAGGACGTCATGACGTTCATGAACATAAGCCTGAGCGAACCGGTCGTCCGGGCGGCCGAGACCAGCACGGGTAACCTGGGGGTAGTCGGCGCCAGGTTCATCATGGATGGCAGGCCGTCTCAGGGCCGCCTGTCGCTGGTTGAGCACCCGATCATCCCCCGCGGTATGGCCGCTCCTGTGCATATGCACTCGCGGGAGGATGAGTACTCCTTCATCCTGGAAGGTCAGTGGGGATTCTGGCAGGACGGCAACGTGGCCTTCGCCGGGCCCGGGGATCTGGTTTACAAACCCCGCGACGTCTGGCATACGTTCTGGAATGCGACCGACCGGCCAGCCAGGCTGCTGGAGATCATCTCCCCGGCCGGGTTCGATCAGTTCTTCGTCGAACTGGCAGCCCTGATCGCCTCCGGACCGGTCGATGGCCAGGCCGTTGCTGTGCTCAATTCCGCCTACGGACTACACGTTGACCCCGAAGGCACAGCCCGGATCGCAACCGATTATGACCTGGTCACGGTCCCGCCTCACCCGCACGCAGCTGGCTGACGAGCTGCGCGATCGCGGTCTCGGGGGCAGCGGATATTGGTCGCGGGCGCCACCGGTACGGAGTCGTCGCGGCCAGGACGCCGTGCGAGACCGAACCCGGCCGCGTCGCGTTCACCTGGTGATGTACCGACGGCTTCCGGACGCTATACGCTGCCCGGATGCGGGGAACGTCATGAGAGTGGTGGTAGCCCTCGGCGGGAATGCGCTACTGCGCCGGGACAGCCGATGACGGTGGAGAATCAGCGCGCAAACGTCCGGCTGGCATGTGGCTGTCTGGCGTCGATCGCCGAGAAGCATGAATTGATCATCTCGCACGGGAATGGTCCTCAGATCGGACTGCTGGCCTTGGAGGAAGCGGCATGCGGGCAGGTGGCTGAGTCTCCGCTCGACGTACTGGGGGCGGAAACCCAGGGGATGATCGGTTATCTCATCGAGCAGGAGCTCGGGAACCGGCTTCCGTTTGAGAAGCCGCTCGCGTCGCTGCTGACCATGATCGAGGTTGATCCCGGCGATCCGGCTTTCGCTGACCCGAGTAAGCCGATTGGCCCGCTTTACAGCAGGCCTGAAGCAGACAAGCTGGCGGCAGAGCGGGGCTGGACGTTCAAGCCCGATGGGGACCGCATGCGCCGCGTGGTGCCCTCGCCAGTACCAAGGCGAATCTTCGAGCGCCGGCCCATCAGGTGGCTGCTTGAGCGGGGCTGTGTCGTGATCTGCGCTGGAGGCGGCGGGATCCCGACCGCCTACCGGCCCGGCCGGCAGCTGGTGGGAGTCGAGGCAGTGATCGACAAGGATCGTGCCAGCGCTCTGCTCGCTCGCGACGTGACGCCGGCATGCTGATTATGGCCACCGACGCGCCGGCGGTTTTCGCGGGATTCGGCACCCCGCGGCAGCGAGCAATCGTGAGGCCGATCCTGACGTCCTGCTCGCCGAGTATGGAGCCGAGTTCGCGGCAGGGTCGATGCTCCCTAAGGTGATAGCAGCGTGCGACTTCGCGAGGATGACGGGAAAGCCCGCAATGATCGGTGCACTGTCTGACATCGACGCCATGCTCGCCGGCACCGCGGGCACCCGCGTCGCGACCGGCGTCACGGGCGTCGCGCTCGCTCAGAGCTACGATTAACCGACCCCGTCCATGTAACCCGAAGCGGGAAGATTGCCATGCCGTGGGGGCGTATTCCGAAACAGGCAGGCCACGCATGGCGTCCCGGGCGCGAGATGGTGATTCGTCCGTGCAGGCACCATTGTCGCCGCCGCGACCGGGTTCTCTATTCGGCGCGCAGGGCTGTGGTGGTCTTGGAGGCTGCTGCCCAGGTCGCGGGCAGCAGCGCGCCGAGCGCCGCGATCACGAAGCCGGACAGAGCCAGCAACAGAAGCTGGCCGTAGCCGTAGACGTGCACGAGGCTTGCGGGCATTCCGGTGCCTTCGACGGTGCCGATGGCGTGCATGGTGAGCGAGTGCACGAGTATCGCGACGGGCAAGGCGATGACCGCGGCGGCGAGAGCGGGACCGATGA
>CAWCII010000025.1:0-20436 GCA_963795575.1 uncultured Actinomycetes bacterium
TTGCCGAACGATGCCGGGGCCGCAGTTTCCCGCGGATCCTGGTTGCCGGTGACATAGGTCGACAGCAGGCCCTGCCCGATGGTCGAGCAGGTGACCCAGAAGCCGTGACTGGACCACAGCGCCGGCAGCATGTCAGGGGCCAGGCCGGCGACGGACACCACGTCGCGGAAGGCCGCCGGCCAGCACGGCCTGGCGTCGCCGAAGTTGCCCGCCGCCGCCACGATGAGCACCTCCCTGTTCTCCTGGAGCTCCGTTCCCTGATCAAGTCCAGGGCGGCGCGCATCGCGACCGGCGGGAAGTCATCCTCCGTCTGGCAGCCGAGCGAGAGGTTGATGATCTGGGCGCCTCCTGGACAGCCTTGATCATCTTGCAGGCCACGGCCACCTCGCTGCCGATCCCGTCGCTGTCGACCGCCCGGTAGACCCTCACCTCGGCACCCGGCGCGATCTGCTGGACGATGCCGGTGACGAACGTGCCGTGCCCGGCGTCGAGGTCGAGGTACCCGTCCGGCGCTGCGGGTCCCGAGCGGGAACTGGTGGAGGGGTCGATGGTCCCGGCCACGCCCTGCGGCCGCCGTCGGTGCGCGGCTGCTCGGAGATGCCGGTGTCGATGATCGCTACCCTGACCCGCTCGCCTCGAAGGTGATCGCGGTCCGGCAAGGGTCGCGGCCGGAACCGGGCGCGCCGGATGGGGGGCTGCCCCCCCTTGCCCACCGGGCCCGAGCCCGCGGTCGCGGTGATGTGGGTCACCGACGCGGAAAAGCCCCGGGCGGAGGTTCCGGCCAGCGTCGGCCAGCTCCTGCCACCACCGCCCCCGGGGCGGGCCAGCACAGCACCCTGTCGTCCAGCCACTGGCATCCCAGCTCGGTGGCTTGCATGCCCAGGTCATCAAGGTACCGCCGGCCGTTCCGGGCACGACCTCTCCCGCCGGGCTCGCCGTCGTATGACTTTGCGGTGATCAGCAGCTCGTTCCTGCACCAGCAGAGTGTCGAAATCTGCCCTGGCCGGCAGGAAATCGAACTCTGTCACTTCCTCACCGTCGGTCACGGCATGAGCCGCGCCTGAGCCGGGCGGATCTCCGACGACGCTGACTCCCGCCGCCGCTTCATCAGCTGGAGCAGCTCATGCCGGGCCGCGGGCTGGTAGCGGTACTCGGTCAGCTGCCTGACCTGCTGCCGGATCTCCTCCAGCGTTGGTCCCGGCACGTCACCAGATCGACTCGGGAAGACACCGGCAAACGGCTCGCCCTAATTCCGCTCGTCAAAAGCCATCGGATTCACCGATCCTTTACTCATGGCAGTAACTGACCCGGGGGGCACGGCCGGGCCGCGTGACCGCCTCCTACCTAACGCAGAGGCGGCCGGCGGGCTGATGATACGCGCCCGGCAGGCGCATGATGACGTGGCGGCCGATCCGGACCGGTTCCGGCCGGTCGCCGAGGCACTGGTGACCGAGGCCAGGGGAGCCCGCCAGCCGGAGGCGCTGGCCCTCGCGCTGCGTGCGCTGGCCAGAGCCGAACGGGCCCGACTGGACGACCGGTCGGCGCTCCGGCTGCTGGACGAGGCCTGCCGGATCGCCCGCCGGCATCGTCTCACCGGCACGCTGGCGGACCTGCTGATGAGCCGCGCCGACGTCGGCCAGGAGCTGGGCCGGCTGACGGCGGCGCGACGCGATCTGGAGGCCGCCGCGGCGCTGGTGACCGGCGGAGCGCCTCGCTGGAACTGGACTTCCACCGCGCCGTACTGCTGCAGAACAGCGGACGGCTGCCGGCCGCCGCGGTCATCTACCGCCGGCTGCTGCCCGACCCGCGGTCAGCATGCGGCACCGGACGGTGTGCGCGAACAACCTGGCGCTGATCGAGTCCGAGCAGGGCCAGTACGCCTCGGCCCTGCGCCGCCTGAACCAGGCGCTGCCGGCGCCGGGCGAGATCGGCCCCGCGCTCGCCGCCTTGGTCACCCAGACCCGGCGCTGGGTCACCGTGCAGTCCGGCCGGTTCGCCGAGGGGCTGGGCGATCTTCGAGGAGGCCGCGCAGGCATACCGGGCCGCTGCCCTGCCGCTCGGCGAGCACTACATCGAGTACGCCGATGCCCTGATGGAACTGCGGCTGCTGCCCGAGGCCGCGAGCGCCGCGCGCCGCGCCGGTCACGGAGTTCTCCGAAGCCGGGATCCCGCTCATGACGGCCGAGGCTCAGCTGCGGGTCGCGCAGCTCGGCGCTGCTGACCGGTGACCACGACGCGGCGGTCACGGCCGCGAGCGCTGCCGTAGCGGCCTTCCGGCAGCAGACCCGGGCGGCCTGGCGGGCCCGGGCGGTCATCGTCGCGGCCGAGGCGGGGCTGAGCGGCGGCACCGGCGGGCGACGCGGACCTGCGCCAGGCCGCGCCGCGGCCCAGCTGCTCGCGAGCACGGGGATCACCTCGGCCGCGGTGCAGGGCTTCCTGGCTCACCGGGCGGCTGGCCGGTCAGCTGGGCCGGCGCGGCCAGGCCGTCGCGGCGCTCGGCCCGGGCGGGTTCCCTCGCCCGCGGAGCACCGGTGCTGGTCAGGCTGCGCGGCCAGCTCGCCGCCGCGCTGTCCGCCGGCCTGCAGCGGCAGAACGGCGCGGCGCTGGCGCACTGCCGCGCGCGGCCTGAACGACCTCGCCCGGCACCGGGGCAGCCTGCCGTCGGTGGAGCTGCGGGCGCTTGCCTCGGGTCACGGCGCGGAGCTGGGCCGGATCGGCCTGGACATCGTGGTCGGCGACGGCTCGCCGGCCCGCGTGCTGAACTGGATGGAACGCAGCCGCGCCGCCGCGTTGCTGGCGGTCGAACCGCCGGCGTTCGGCGAGATCAGCGAGGACCTTGCCTCGCTGCGCGCGGTGCAGGCCAGGATGCGGGACGACGCGCGCCGGATGCCGCGGCACCCGATGCGGCGCCGGCGCCCGCGCCGACCGGCTGCCGGCCGAGCAGGCGGTCCTCGAGGACCGGATCCGGCGGGCCACCTGGCGGGCTGGCCAGGTGGCCGGGAACGTCGGTCGCCCCGGTCACCGCCGGCGGGCTGCGGGACCGCCTGGGCGGGCGCGTCCTCGTCGCCTACGGGCGGCTGCGCGACGACCTGATGGCGGTCGTCATCGAGCCGCGCCGCAGCCGGATCGATCCCTCTCGGCCCGCTGCAGCCGGTCCGCGAGCAGCTGCGCGCGCTGCTGTTCGCGCTGCGGCGCCTGGCCCGGACCCGGCCCGCCGCCGAGCTGGCCGCCGCCCGGGCCAGCGCGGACCTGCGCATCCGCCGGCTGACCGAGCTGCTGGTCGCGCCGCTGGGGCTGAGTCGCCGACGCCGAGCTGGTCATCATCCCGCTGCCCGGCCTGGACGGCGTCCCCTGGGCGGCCCTGCACCGCGGCCCGGTATGCCTGGCCCCCTCGGCGACCTTCTGGGCCCGCACCGCGGACGGCGCCACGGCCGTGCCCGCATCCGGCGCGGGCCGCGAACGTGGCCCTGGTGGCCGGGCCCGGCCTGCCGGGGGCCATCGAGGAGGTCGGCTCGCTGGCCCGCCTGTACCCGTCGGCGCAGCCGATCATGCCGCCGGACAGCACGGCCGACGCGGTGGCCGGGGCGCTGGCCGGCGCCGACCTCGCCCACCTGGCCTGCCACGGCGCGCTGCGCGCGGACAACCCGATGTTCTCCTCGCTGGTGCTCAGCGACGGCCCGATGACCGTCCAGGAACTGTACGCCCGGGGGCTGGCGCCGCGCCGGCTCATCCTCGCGTCGTGCGAGTCCGGCAGCCAGGCCAGCTACGCGGGCGACGAGGTGCTCGGCTTCGTCGGCGCGCTGCTCGCCCGGGGCGCCGCGAGCCATCCTCGCCAGTGCCGCCGCCGTTCCGGACGTGCCGGCCGTCGGCCTCATGACCGCCGTGCACCGTCGCCTGGCCGACGGCTCCACCCTCGCCCGCGCGCTGCATGGGGCCCGGCAGTCACAGGACACCGAGGAGCCCGGGGGGTTCGTCAACTGGTGCACGTTCAACGCCCATGGGGCCGCCTGAAAGCTTGCGGTTTCCCGATCGGCAAAGTGTTGTCTATGCGGCAGCAGGGCTGACTGCGATGCCCAGCCCTGGAAGAGAGTCTGCATGCCGATGCGGAGGGTCCCGTAGTCGGGCCGACCCGGGTCCGGTGCGCAGGACTGAGCTGGCCTTCGATACCACCCCGTCGGGGTGATGTGCCGGTCTTCCGGATGCGTACTGACCGGGAGATCTGGCCCTGGCCGCCACGCACCGGTGATCAGCGGCCAGGTCGGCGGCCGGCCGCTTCCACAGGGAGGCATCCGTCATCAGCCCGTGCAGCAGCACGAGTAAGGCCGGCCACCGCCGGCGTCGGAGCATTCGAGCGTCCCGGTGAAGGGGCCCCCGTTCGGGAAGCGCATCGCCTCGAGCATCCCGGTCGGCTGGAAGACACGCAGGCATCAGGCGAGCGGCGCCTCGACGCCGGCCGCCCGGAGACCGATGTGATCGATCATGGGGGTGATTGCCGCGACGTCCTGGACAGTCCCGGTGGCCGCATCGCGACCGTGCACAGCAGGGAGCCCCGGCCCGGTCGGGCCGGGGCTCCCCCGGCTGCGCGATCAGCGCCGTTACGCGATCAGCGCCGTTACGCGATCAGCACCCGTCGGATGCCCACGGGGCGCTGCCCGCCTGGCCGTACTCGCGCTGGAATGCGGCGTTCTGCTCGCTCACCGGCGCGTTCTCCGGCAGCCCCGAGTAGCCCAGGCTCTGCCACGTGCTGGGCATGAAGCCGTACAGGCCGCCCGCGCCCGAGGACGAGTTGACCGCCGATGCGTCTCCGCCCGACTCCCGGGCGATCACGCACTGCTGGTAACTGCCCGCCGCCGCGCTGTAGCTCGCGGCCGCCGGAGCCGCGGCCGGAGCCGCGGCCGGCGCGGCACTGGGCGCGGCGGCCGGGGCCGGGGCGCCCGCCGCCGGGGCCGCCTTCGGGGCCGGCGGCGCCGGCACGGCGCCCTGAGCGGCCCGGTCAAGCCAGGTCCGGCGCGGGTGCCAGGTGCTGAGCCGCAGCCGCTGGCCGGCCATGATGGCCTGCGGGTTGTGCACCTTGTGCCGGTTGATCCACCACAGGGCGGGCCAGTCGGCCGGGCTGCCGTACTCGTGCCGGGCGATGTCCGACAGGGTGTCGCCCGACCGGACGGTGTAGTGCGCCGTGGCGTGGTGCGCCGGGGCGTGGTGCGCCGCGGCCTGGTGCGCCGCCGCTGAGTGCAGCGAAATCGTGACCACTGTCAGGGCCTTGGTGAGCCCGGCAGCTGAAATACTGAACATGTCGGGGTTCCTCCATGGTTGTTCCGACATAAGGTCCCGGCCGCGTGCTGCGAACACCTGGCCGGGACCGCCTTTACCTAGCGGGTGATGATCGCGCAGACCACCTCCGCCCTCCGCGTGGTCGGGGCATAGCGGGGCATACCGGACCTTTCTCCTCTGGCTCATGCCGGCGGGTAACTGGGTTAGGGATAAGCACGCCCGTTATTCAGCGCAGACGGCGCCTGCCCGGCCCGGGACAGGCGCGCGGCAACTCGCCGCGAAACCTGCAGGCGTGCCCGTGGCAAAGCCTGGGTCGTGTGGATCCTTGCTCCCCGTCGATGCTCGTCGGCCGCGTGTTACCCGTGTTCGGGGGAATCAACAGCGGCGGTGACGGGGTGGCGGCGGCGGGTGCAACCCCGGCGTACATACTCTCCGCCAAGGGCTGCGGCTTGAACCTGCTCATCTGGCCAGCGGTCCGGTAGCGAGCCTGTCCCTGCAAGGACGTGGTGCCGGGAGCTCATCGGCTCCACGCGCCGGTCAGGCTGGCACCAAGCTCTTCCGCGCCGTCGCAACAGCGCTTGAGGTAACGGGCCTCCTAGGTCACGCTCCGGGGGAACAAGTGAGCTTCAGTGTAGCCAATGCAATCGATGGTCCAGGGCACAGGGCCGCGTGACCGCGATTCACAAGGGTGACGCGGTAGCGCTCGCGGCCGGCGACCCGCGTGGCCGAAGGCGGATGACGGCGGGTGGCGAGGAGGGCGATGCACACGCGCTGAAAAGGCGAAAGAGGACGAAAAACGATTACCAGCCCCGCTTTCGGGTGATGCGGCGCAAGCATTCCTTCCGGCGGCCGCGGGTGATCTTACTCACAATGCGCGCTGGCCAGCACCGACATGACCCGCACGGCGCGGGTGATGCTCACCCGCCGTCAGCCGGACGTGGCGCCCGCAGTCTCCTGCTGCTCGACGATCTCGCCCTCGATCGTGACCTGGATCTCTTCGCTGACGACCAGCCGGCCATCGAGCACCGCGTTGAAGCTCAGGCCGAACTCCTTCCGGTTGATCTTGGTCTGCGCGCTGTAGGCGATCCGGTGTCCCATCATCCCGGGGTCGTTGAACTCCCCGTACTTCATCACCTCCAGGGACACCGGGCGGGTGGTGCCCTTGATGGTCAGGTCCCCGGTCAGCGTGTAGCGATCCGGCCCGGCCGTCTCGACGCCGGTGCTCCTGAACGTGATCGTCGGGTACCTGTCGACCTCGAGGAAGTTCGACGAGCGCAGGTCGTTGTCCCTCATCCCGTTGTTGGTCCGGATGCTGGCGGTCGAGATGGTCGCCTCGACCGATGCCGTCTCCGGGTGCTCGGGGTCGATGTCGGCGGTGGTGCTGACCTCGTCAAAGTAGCCCCGCACGGTCATCATCCCGAGGTGCTTCGCAGAGAACTCGACCTGCGTGTGGTAGGGGTCGAGCTGCCAGTTGCCCATGGGCTCTCCTCAAGTCTGGCCCCCCTCGCCGTGGCGGCGCCGGCCGAATCGCCGCCGGTGCCGCTGCCCCGACTCTAGCGGTTACGCCGTCACTGCCGGGGGCCGTCCGCCCTTCCTGGAGGCCGTCCTCCTGGTGCATCGGCGGACGGACTACCGTGACCGGTGAGCAGCTGCGGCCAGGCACCGGGCCGGGACGGCCCGCTGCGTAGACTCCAGGCACCAGGCGGTAGATGCAGGAGGATGTTGTGCGAGCCGATGCTGCCTCCTCCGTTTCCTCGCTGCCCTCCGGGGTGAAGATCGCGGTCGGCACGGGCGGCCCTGCCCTAGGGCCCATGATGTGGATGTTCCTGGCGATATTGATAACTTTCCTCATCACCCGGACCGTGACCAGGTTGATCAGATCGGGCAGCGGCGCCGGGCTGGGCAACGTCCACATCAGCCGGCAATCACGTTCATCATCAGGTCTTCGGCATATTGATCATCATCGGCACCGGCATCGTCCTGGTGTCCGCGACACCGCATGGAGCGGCGCTCAGCGCCGCCGCCGCCGTCTTCGGGGTGGGCGTCGGCCTCACCGTCGACGAATTCGCGCTCTGGCTGCACCTGCGGGACGTCTACTGGACCACCGAGGGGCGGAAATCCGTCAA
The DNA here is from genome assembly GCA_963795575.1 of uncultured Actinomycetes bacterium. Classification (GTDB taxonomy): domain Bacteria; phylum Actinomycetota; class Actinomycetes; order Streptosporangiales; family Streptosporangiaceae; genus PALSA-505. Next base: position 7,398 of record CAWCII010000025.1, read on the forward strand.
CGCGATCTTCTGTGTCCTGGCGATAACCGGGGCGCTCATCGGCGGAGCCAGCTTCCTGAGCGGCCCCATCGGAGCCACGGCATGGTGGTCCTCGGTCGCCGTTCTCGCGGTCGATCTGCTGCTCTGCGTGATATGCCTGCTCAAGGGGAAGGTCGTGACCGGCATGGTCGGCATCGTCCTCAGCTTCGTCGCCATCATCGGCGCGGTAAGGCTGGCCAAGCCGGGTTCGTGGTGGGCGAGGCATCGCTACGCAGGCCGGCCCCGGCGAGCCGCACGCGCCGAGCACCGCTACGACCAGCGCCACGAGGAGCGCTGGAACCGGTTGCGCGATCTCGTCGCCGGGGCCCCCTCCCGGGAGGGGCCCGGCTGACGGGCGCCGATGGCCTCGGCCGGCTTCTGCAAGGCGCTGTCGAAGGAGGTCGGACCGAAGGGCATCCGCGTCAACACCGTCAGCCCCGGCCCGTCGCGACCGATCTGTGGCTGGGGGCCGGCGGCGTCGCGCAGACGGTCAGCCATGCCACCGGAGCGGATCCGGGGACGTGGCCAGCCAGGCGGCCAGCCAGATGGTCACCGGCCGTTTCAGTCAGCCCAGCGAGGTCGGCGACGCCGTGCTCTTCCTGGCGAGCAGGCACGCTGGCAACATCACCGGTGCCGGCTTCACCGTCGACGGCGGCCTGGTCCTACCTGGTCAGCCGGCGGATCAGGCGCGTGGCTGGTCCACGTCGAGCGGCACGGACTCGGAGCTGATCAGCCCGAACGATGTCGCCTCCGGCGGCGTGATCGCGTTCAGCGCCCAGTCCGCGGGCACACGTGACCGGTTCCCGGGCATGGTGATGAGGTGGTAGGCCCGGGTCAGGCCGTTCGCCGGCGGTCCCGACAACGGGATGCCCAGCGGGTTCGCGGCGGCGGCCAGCCCGCCGAGGTCTACGAGGAAGCCCAGGTCGCGGTGCTTGTACGGCTGGGCCTGGCCGACGCCGAGCGAGGCCGCCACGTTCCTGGCGATCTGCTTTCCCTGCCGCTGGGCGTGCTGGGCGGTCATGCCGCAGATCGCGCCGGGCCGGGTCAGGTCGGGCACCGCCGCGCAGTCCCCGCAGGCGTAGATGTTCTGGGTTCCAGGCACGGACATGAACTCGTCGACGACCAGCCGGCCCCGGTTGGTCGCCAGATCCAGGCGGCTGACCAGCGGGTCGGGACGGACCCCGACGCACCAGATGAGCGAGCGGGTGGGCACCTGCTCCCCGGTGGACAGCCGGACGCGGTCCTCCAGGGCCCGGGCGACCGACTGGCCGGTGCGCACCTCGACACCGCGCCGCCGCAGGACACGGTCAGCGGTCTTCGACAAGCGCTCATCGAGATCGGGCAGCAGCCGCGGAGCCGTGTCCAGCAGCAGCCACCGGATTTGCTGCCCGGCCAGGCCGGGCAGCTTCCTGGCCAGCCGGGTCGTCAGCAGCTGGCCCTGGGCGGCGACCTCGGTGCCGGTATAGCCCGCGCCGACGACGACGAAGGTGCAGCGCGCCCGGCGCTCGGCGGCGCTGGCCGCCACGGCGGCCAGCTCAAGCTGCCGGGTGATGTGATCGCGCAGGTAGATCGCCTCGGCGACGCTGCGGAACCCGTGCGCGCATTCGGCCACGCCCGGGACCGGCAGCAGCTTGTTCACGCTGCCCGCGGTCAGGATGAGCCGGTCATAGCCGACCTGGCCCGAGCCGCCCTCCGGGCTGGCCCAGCGCACCACCTTCTGCCCCGGGTCGACCCCGGTCACCGTGCCGAGCACGAACCGGGCGCCGCGCAGCCGGCGGGGCAGCGAGACGCAGATATGCCGCGGCTCGACCAGCCCGCTCGCGACCTGGGGCATCAGCGGCAGGTACAGGAAGTAATCAGCCGAGTTGATCACCACGATCTCGGCCGTGGCATGGAGCCGCCTGGACAGTTCACGGGCGGCGTGGAAGCCGGCGAAGCCGGCTCCGACGACCACGACGCGGTGCGCTTTGCGCGGTTTCACCATCCGGCTCGAATCCAGGACCGGTCACCACCAGGCGCGCCGACCAGGCGCATAGAGAGTCGGAGAGAAACCCTACCTGCTGCGGGAATGAGAACTGATCGCGCATCGTCCGGATCTCTTCGACCCTGCCGTTCTCGCACCGCCAGACCGCGGTTCCCGCAGCTCAACGCGCTGGCCGGCCGCCGCTGCGGGCGCTGCGCCTACTGCGAGCGGGGGATGCCGGGCCACTGCCCAGGCCACCGGCGGGATCGGATGGATATCCGGTCACCTGATCGACGGCACCCAGGCCGACTGCGCCGGGGTCCTGTTCGCGGAACGAGTGTGCACAAGCTGCCGGACGGCGTCACCGGCGAACCGGTGCTGTGCCTGCGCCCGCTCGGGCGGCCGACCTTCTCAGGGGCGACGGCGAGCGCGCGCAGTGCCGGGAGTCAGGAGGCCCGGTGTCCTGGCGCGCCCGTTCGGCCCAGCGGAACACGAGCCACAGGACGGCAAGCACGGCGGCGAAGGCGGGGAGCCAGGCCAGCCGCTCCGCGACCCACCAGGCGCTCGACGGGGCCGTATGCAGGCCGGGCAGCCGGCCGAGGACCAGGCCGGCCATGGTGACCGCGAGGAACGCGGTCTGGTGCCAGAGGAACAACGTCATGGCGGACAGGTTGGCCGTGGCGACCGCCGCCCACGCGACCGGGCGGCGCATCCACCGGGCCAGCGGTTCCCGCAGCAGCAGCGCGAAGCCGGCCTGGGCGATGCCGAAGGTCACGGCGGCGAGGGTGGGCGGGTTCAGGTTCGAGATGCGGGCGCCGTTCACGCCGACCATGCTGGCGGGGTATCCCGCCCACAGGACGAGCGCCACGGTGGCCGCAGCACCGCCAGCGAGCAGGAAGGCCGGGACCTTGCGGCGGCAGAACGCGCCCCGCGCCCACGCGATCCCGAGCAGGTACGGGACCAGCCAGCCAGCCAGGATGTTGATCCAGCCGGCCCACGACGGCCCGCCGAGGCCGAACCGCACCAGGTCAGCACCTGCGACGACGGACAGGGGGATCAATGCCGCCCAGGCACCGAGGCGGCGCACCAGCGCCACGGCCAGCGGAGTCAGGGCCGTCAGGCCCGCGAATACGCCCAGGAACCACAGCGGGTCGAGCACCAGCGTGAGCACGGTGTGCAGCGTCGGCCCGGAGACGCCGCCCAGATACAGCCCGGTCGCGAGCAGTGCCCAGAAGGCGGCGAGTACCGCCGCCGGGCGGGACAGCCGGACGAGACGCCTGCGCAGCCAGGCCCGGTAGCCACCGCCGTAGCTGCGGGCCGCCGAGTAACCGCCGACCACGAAGAAGATCGCGAGCGTCTGGAAGATCCAGGACACCGGGGTGAGGGCGGGCATGGCGGCCAGCGGGCTCTTGTCCTGCAGCGTGGCACCTGTCCGGCCGTGGGTCAGCACCAGCGCGGTGACCAGCCAGTGGCCGAGGATGACGCCGGCGATGGCCAGAGCGCGGAGCGCGTCAACGGCGCGGTCCCGGTGCGCTGGCGTGGCAGCGTCGATCCGCGCGGCGAGCGTCCGGACCTCGGCGCTGACGTGGCGGATCATCGGGTCACCCCGGCGGGGTCGCCCAGGGCGATGTAAGCGAGGTTGCGCAGCGAGATGCCGCCGGGCTGGAAGTAGCCGCTGTGACCGCTCCGGCCGCAGGCGAAGATCCTGGCGCCGAAGCCGGGGGCCATCGGGTCCTGGCCGAAGCCGAGCCCGAGGAAATGGACGTGCGGCACGTAGCGGATCCAGTCGCCAGCTCCGCGGCCTGCCCACACGCGGGCGGTGGTGTGCAGCGCCCGGACGGAGGCGGCGTCCATTCCCGGGCTCCCGGTCACGGCGATATCGGCAACGGGCAGGCGCGGCGCGGCCAGGCCGCACACCACGGAGCCGTAGCTGTGGCAGAGCAGGGCTACCTGGTGGCCGTGCCGGGCGAGATCGTCCACCAGTGGCCGCAGCGCGCTCGCGCCCTGCCCGGCGTCGCCCGACGTCATCACGGCCGGGCTGATGGTGTTGGGCGCGGTGTAGCCAAGCCAGGCGATGATCGCCAGATGGGCGCCGGGGTCCAGGCGGCGCGCCTGCGCGGCCAGGGCGAGGGCACCGCCCTGGGGGAGGCGGTGCCCCGCGAATCGAACGTCATCAGGGAGGTGGCGGATCCGGGCACGAGGATGGCCACGCGCGTGGCCCGGGCCAGGTTGCCGATGACCTCCGCGGCCAGGCCTGGCCCGCGGGGGTTGAAGTCGAGGAAATGGTGGCCGCGCATGTCCTCCAGGGCGCGGGCGAGATCGGTATTACCCGCCCCCCTGGCCGCGCGGGCGGCCTGCGCGATCATGCGCGAGTCGGCCTGGTAGCGTGCGGCCAGCGCCCGGGTCGTGAGGGCGGGGAGGGGCTGCGGGCGGTCAACCGGACCGCCCGGCAGCACGGCGGCCGTCGTCGCGAGCACGGCGGTGGCGGCCGCCGCGATGGCGATCATGCGGCGGAGTCTCATGGGAGCGTCCTTCCTGTCCAGCGAGATGCTGTGCTGGGCAGGAAGTTAGGGACGCGCGCCCGTCGCCTGCGTCCCCCGGCGGAGCCCATTGCGGGCCTGCCCCGCCGGTACCACGAGGGTCAGCCGGCCGGCCGGGCCGGTGAGTTCGGTTAGGCTCCCCCTACTCAAGTACGACCGTGAAGATGCACCTTGCGGGGCACGAAATGGCCCGCGGCACCCCCCTACCCTGAGTGCATGAGCTCCGATCTCAGGAGCCAGATCGCGGCGACGCTCGCGACTGGGTCAGCCAGCCCGCCGGCGCCGCGCCCGCAGTGGCTGCGCCCGCAGTGGCTGCGGCGCGGCCGGGTCGACCTCGTCTTCGTCGCCGACGTGCTCACCACGCTCATCGCCTGGGGGGTCACCGACGGCGCGCTCGGGACCCAGAACGCTCATTACGGCAGCCATCACACCGCCGGACAGCTGCTCCTGGTCTCCTTCGTGGTATGCGCGCCGCTGGTCCTGCGCAGCTTCCTGCCGCTCACCGCCTGGGTGGCGTCAGCCCTGGCCATGCTGTGGGCCAGCCAGGTGATCCCGCCGCACACCCTCTCGACGGCCCCGTTCATCCCGGCCGGGGTGCTCGTCTACGCCCTGTGCCTGTATGCGGTCGCCGTCCGCTGCACGACGTGGGTCGTGGCCGGCGCGGGCATCGTCACCGTGATCGGTGCCACTGTCATCTACCCGCCGACCGTCGCGGCCGCCATCGTCGTGGCGGCGATCCCGGTGTCCGGCGGCATCATCGTCCGGTCGCGGCGCGCCAACCGCGAGCAACTCCAGGTGCAGGAGCGCCGCCACGAGGGGGAACGGGCGCTGCTCGAAGAACGCCAGCGCATCGCCCGGGAACTGCATGACGTCGTCGCCCACCACATGTCAGTGATCGCGATCCAGGCCGAGGCCGCACCCTACAGGACCGCTGACCCGCCGCAGGAAATGGTCGAGAGCTTCGCCGAGATCCGCTCCAGCGCGCTGAGCGGGCTCGGCGAACTGCGCCGCGTGCTGGGCGTGCTGCGCAGCGACAAGCCGGATACCACGCCGCAGCCCGGACTCGACGAGCTGGGCAGCCTGCTCGAGTCGGCGCGCAACGGCGGGGTCACGGTCACCAGCGGCGTCACCGGCACCCCGCGGCCCCTCCCGGACGGCGTGAACCTGTCCGCCTACCGGATCGTGCAAGAGGCGCTGAGCAACGCCATGCGGCACGCGCCAGGATCCGCGGTTCAGCTGAACCTGTACTACGGCGAGGCCGCCCTGGTGATAGAGGTCCGCAACGACCGCTGCCCGCCTGACGCGCACGCCGCCCGGGAGCAGCACAATGGTGCCGGGGCCGGCCCGGGCGGCGGGCACGGCCTCATCGGCATGCGCGAACGCGCCGCCATGCTGGGCGGGCACCTGCGAGCCGGCCCGACGATCCACGGCGAGTTCCTGGTGACCGCGGCCCTTCCGCTCGGCGACGGCGAGCCGGAGGACGCACCGTGACCATCCGCGTGGTGATAGCCGACGACCAGGGCATGGTGCGATCCGGCTTCACCGTCCTGCTGAACGCCCAGCCCGACATCGAGGTCACCGCCGAGGCCGTGAACGGCCAGGAGGCGATAGCGCACGCCGCCAGGCTGCACCCGGACGTGATCCTCATGGACGTCCGCATGCCGGTACTCGACGGCCTGCAGGCCACCCGGGAGATCACCGCGATGCCCGACCCGCCGAAGATCCTCGTGCTGACCACCTTCGACCTCGACGACTACGTCTACGAGGCGTTGCGCTCAGGCGCCAGCGGTTTCTTGCTCAAGGACGCCTCCGCCCGCGAGCTTGCCGACGCGGTACGGCTGGTCGCCGCCGGTGACGCGCTGCTCGCTCCCGGTGTCACCCGGCGGCTCATCGCCGAGTTCGCCCGGATGGGCGCGCCCCGCAGCCCCAGCCGCAAGCAGCTCGAAGGCCTTACCGAACGCGAGTCCGAAGTGCTCGGCCTCGTGGCCCGCGGCATGTCCAACGGCGAAATAGCCGGCCACCTGGTCGTCGCGGAACAGACCGTGAAGACCCACGTAAGCCGCATCTTGATGAAGCTCGGGCTGCGTGACCGCACGCAAGCCGTCGTCCTCGCCTACGAGACCGGCCTCGTGCATCCCGGCGGCTGAACCGTGCTGTGCCCCCGATGAAGAGCCCGGGACCGCCGGAGCCCACGGTGCCCCGGGCACAGGTGCGCCGTTCCCGGCCACGGGACGCAGGGTTCGCGGTCACGGCCTGCGCCGCCCTCGCCGCCTATAACAACGTGGTCAGCAGGCATCCGTGGCATCACCGGCGATACGTCCTGCTCAATCTCTGTGCCACCGGCGCCGCGCTGTCAGCGGCCGCGGCGAGCGGCCTGACGGCCGCGGACCTGGGCTTCGGGCGTGACAGCTGGCGGCCCGGGCGGCCCGGAGCCCGGCTGGCCGCCGGGGTCGCCGCGGGGTGGCTTCTCGTCGCCGCGGTGCCGGCGGCCCGCCCGGTCCTGAAAGACAAGCGGATCACCAGCCTCGACGGGCGCGCGATCGCCTATCAGGTCGTGGTACGCATCCCTGTCGGCACGGTGCTGTGGGAAGAAACCGCCTTCCGCGGAGTGCTCCAGGCGGCGCTGCGCCGGATCATGTCCGAACGCGCCGCCATCATGGTGACAGCTGGCGTGTTCGGCGTCTGGCACGTCCGCCCCACGCTGGAAGCCCTGCGCGCCAACGGGCTCGCAGCCGACCGCAAGCAGGCCGTGGTCCGCGTATTCGCGGCCAGCGCGGCGACGGCCGCAGGCGGTGTGCTCCTGTCCTGGCTGCGGGCACGTTCGGGCAGCTTGGCCGCGCCCGTATGGCTCCACCTCGCCGCCAACTGCGGTGGCCTGGTTGCTGCCTGGGCGGTCGGCTTGCGGTGATCATCCCGCCGTCGCGTGCCGCATCACGCAGCGGTTAGCCTTCGGCCGCACGCGCATCCGGCGGCCCGCCGCCCCCGAACGACCCGGCGCTCACCGGCAGCTGACGGAGTTGATCTCCCATTTCGGCCGGGCGGGCAGCGAGCGCTCACCGGCGGGGAAACTGCCGGCGTCCCGGGCACCAAGGGGTTCTCGTGCGTGCGGGAGGCCCGGCGCACGAGCCCGTCCGGTCCTGGCCGCGCTGGAGGACGCGGGCCGGGCATCATCGCACATACGCTCATCGCAAGCCCTGCGCCGATTCCATCGCCCAGGTTCGTGCCGGGCGTGTGCCCGCCGGGCGCAGGCCGGTGACTGGCAGCAGATAGCGTGAAGCTATGCGCGACACTCCCTTGGCTGTCTCGTCCGCGGTCGCCGCCGCCGGGCTCGCCGGCGGGTTCCTCGTCGCCCGCAGGACCGGTCGCAGGGAGCTGGGCGGCGCGCTGTTCGCCGCGGCCGGGGCCTGGTGCGCGCGGGACTGGTACCGGGCATCTGGGCCGGCTGCCGCGGCCGGGCTGAGCGCGCTCTATGCGGCAGCGATGGGTGGTTCGCACCCGCTGGCGAAGCGCATCGGCGCGTGGCCGTCGGTCGCTGTGGTCACGGCCGTCACGGTGGCCGCCGCCGAACTGGTGACCCGGATGGCCGCCCGCTAAGCGGACGGCCGGGCGGCAGTCGCGCCAGTCGGCATCCGGCGGGCTATGGCCGCTCAGGCCGATGGCGCCGGTTCGGCGTAGCCGTGCGTACAGGGCGCGCCGGGCTGTCAGTACCCGTGTCTCCGGTTGAGGCGTGGATACGCGAAAGGCCGCCCAGCGGTGGGCAGATGTGTGGGAGCGGGGCTGGCGAGAACATGACGCTGCGGCCATTGCCGCGCTCTATGCCGACGGGGCGTTCTGGCCGCAGCACCCGTTCCGCGAGCCGGAACCCGATTACCTGGCCCGCGTGTTCGCGAGGAGCAGATGTCAGCGGCCGGCGGCGGTGCCGGGCCGGGTGGTCAGGATCTCAGCAGGCCGGCGAGTTGCTGGGCGTTCGTCTGGGCGTAGTCGCGGTAGCAGTTGTTGAACGCGACGTGGGTGTTGTCGGCGTCACGGGCCAGGGCGGCAACCCGGGGCGCCCATGCGGCGAGTTCGTCGTCGGTGTAGCGATAGCCGAACCGCTCCTGGATGTCCTTGCTGTCCCATTTCGCCGAGTGGCCGTGCATGCGGACTACCGCCAGGTCCGTGGTGGCGGCCAGCACCGGCGGGATGGAGTCCCGGTGGCCCTGCGGCATGTTGACGCAGACGTACGACAGCCGGTGGGCGGACAGGAAGTCCAGCGTCTCTTGCTGGTTGTCCGGCGTCATCCAGGTGGGGTTCCGGAATTCCACGCACACCCGGCGCGGCGCGGACCGCTGCGCGCAGTCCAGGATGTAGTCCTTGCCCGCGCGGGAGACGGGGAACCACGGCGGGAACTGGAACAACAGCGCGCCCAGCTTGCCGGCCCGGCGCAGCGGCTCCAGCACGGCCAGGAACCGGTCCCATGCCTGATCGGTCACCGCGGGGTCCACGTCCTTGCGGTACACCCGGTCCTGGCCGGCCTTTTCCGCAGCCGGCCGCAGGTCGGCAGGCAGCGCCGCGACGCGGGTGGGATGCCCGGTGAACAGGCTGAACGCCTTGACGTTGAAGGTGAACCCGGCCGGGGTCCGCGCGGCCCACGCCGCGGCGGTCTGCTCGGCGGGCAGCGCGTAGTAGGTGGCGTCCAACTCGGCCAGCGGGAACTGGCTGGCGTAATACCGCAGCCGCTTCTCCGGGGTCTTCGCCTCCGGCGGGTACCACCCCGACGCGATCAGGGTCCGGTCCGTCCACGATGCGGTGCCCACCCGGACCTGTCCCATACCGCCAGCTTAGGAACCTCCCGGCTGTGCCGCGCAGTCACAGGCTCTCAGCGTGACCGCAATTGCCCGGTCAGGGCAGCGACCACCTCGTCCATGCGGGAAGCCAGTCCCGGCAGCCGTCCAGCCGAGGACGATCGGCACCTTCCGCCTCCTGCACCACCCACGGCATCATGCGGGTGATCGAAGATCACCTTCGCCCCTTCGGGCCACATAATGCCTGATCATGCGAGTGATCGAGGCGCAGTGCTCTTGGTTGGCAGAGGACACCTCTGGTACGTGGGAAATGCCCCTCCGCCAACGGCACAGACCCAGCGGTTCACTTCGGGCAGTGGGTGCGGCGGCCTTGGCCCCGGCTCAGGCCGGGGGATCGCTGCCGTCACCCAGACGCTGGGCAAGGTCTTTTGACAGTACGAGAAAATGCAGGTCATCGCGCAAGGGGCGGGCGAACGCCGGATCGGCCGGAAATGGCCGTAGCTCACCGATGCGGCTAAACCCCAGACGTTCATACCAGGCAATGAGCGCCTCCTGCTGCGCTAGTACCGTCATCTCCATGGTGGCCGAGCCGAAGGCGGCTACTGCCCGCCGCTCCGCCTCGGCCATCAAGCGCCGGCCCAGGCCGCGGCCCTGCGCGGCGGGCGAGACGGCGAAAGTGCCGAAATACGCCAGGTTCCCGCCGCGATCTTCTAGCTGGCAGCAGGCGATTATGCTCCCCCGGTCGTCAAGCACGAGCAGCATCGAGTGAGGTGCCTCAACGATGCTCCGTACCTGTTCGACGCTGATCCGGTCACCCTCTACCGAATCTGCCTCACTCGTCCATCCGACCCGGCTCGCTTCCCCGCGGTACGCCGATCGGATCAGATCCACGATCTTCCCGGCGTCGGCGGACACCGCGGGCCGGAACTCGCTCACGTGCTGGCCGGCCGGCAGTGCATGTCGCGAAGGCACACAGACGAGCCTCTCATGCTCGCGCAGGGTTCAACGGGTCATCGGCCGGACGCCGACGAGGCGTGGCCCCCACTCAGCATGAGCGCGATTCCCGGCGAACGATGCCCGGACTGCGCCCCGGAAAGGCAACCGGCCGAGCGGGCCGCCGCCGGGGCGAGCCCGGCGTATCGCCGGTTCAGCTCGGGTACCCGGGCGGCGTCACGGCGGATTCGCGGTTGACGGGACGACGGCTGAGGACCACGCTTCGGCTGTGAGCGGGACGCCTGGTCATGTGCTGCGCAACCGGCTGGCGTGGGACCGGTGGGCCGGAGACTACGCGGGGCCGGGCCTGCGCAACTGGGCCGCGGAGCCCAACTGGGGCATCTGGGGCGTGCCCGAGGCGCAGGCCGGCGTGCTGCCCCCCGACCTGGACGGGCGGGCCAGCATCGAGCTGGGCTGCGGCACCGGCTACGTCTCGGCCTGGCTGGCCCGCCGCGGCGCCCGGCCGGCCGGCCTGGACAACTCCGCGGCGCAACTGGCCACCGCACGCGACCTGCAGGACCGGTTCGGCCTGCGGTTCCCGCTGATTCATGCCAGCGCCGAGCAGACCCCGTTCCCCGATGCCAGCTTCGATCTGGCGATCTCCGAGTACGGGGCCAGCATCTGGTGTGACCCGTACGCCTGGATTCCCGAGGCGGCCCGGTTGCTGCGCCCAGGCGGCCAGCTGATCTTCCTGGTCAACTCCGTGCTGCTCATGCTCGCCATGCCCGACGAGGACGGGCGGCAGGCCACCGGGCGGCTGCTGCGGCCCTACTTCGGCATGCACCGGTTCGAGTGGCCCGATGACGACTCGGTCGAGTTCCATCTCGGCCACGGCGACATGATCCGGCTGCTGCGCCGCTGCGCCCTGCAGGTCGAGGATCTCCTCGAACTGCGCCCGCCGCCCGGCGCCGTCGCATCGCACCCGCTCGCCACCTGGGAATGGGCCCGGCAATGGCCCTGCGAAGAAGTCTGGAAGGCGCGCAAACTGCGCTGAACCGGGACATCAGCGACATGGCCCGCCAGCAGGGCCGGACGCTCACCGGAAGGTTCCGCATGAGCCTGGACATACGGCAGGAAGCCGTCACGCCCGCCGCGCTGGCCGAGCACGCGACCATCCCCATTGCCTTCACGGTCAACCGGATCCTGGAGGTCAGGCTCCTCGACGGCGGCCTGGGGGGGATGGCGCTGGCGGAGACCGCCGTCCAGGATCCTTACCTGAAGGACTATGACGCCCTCGCGGGCGAGGGGCCGGCGCGCTGGGCCGACCGCTTCGACGTCTCGAACTGGGGGCTCATCCTGGCCCGCCGGGACGGCGTGCGGGCCGGCGGGGCGGTCATCGCCTTCCAGACCCCCGGCCTTCACCTGCTGGGCTCCCGTGACGAGGTCGCCGTGCTCTGGGACATCCGCGTCTGTCCTGGGCAGCGGGGCGCGGGCATCGGGTCAGCGCTGTTCCGGGCCGCCGGGGACTGGGCCCGCGCCCGCGGCTGCCGTTGGCTCGCGATCGAGACCCAGAACGTCAACGCGGCGGCCTGCCGCTTCTACCGGAGGATGGGCTGCACCCTGGGCGCCATCGACCGGTTCGCCTATCCCGAGCTGCCCGGCGAGGTACAGCTGCTGTGGCGGAAAGCGCTGAATGAAGAAACGGCCTGCCAGAACGGGGCGAGCCCAGGGCCGCCGGCCTGAGCGGGCACCGCCGAGAGCCGCCGCCCGCCGCTGCCGGACGTCACGGTCACCGCGTCAGGTCGCCGAGCGGCTGTATCAGGTACGGCGCCGGCCGCTCTGGGTAGGTGACGGCGGCCAGTCCGGTCCGGGCGGGTTACCCGGTCAGGCCCGGAAGCCAGGTCGCTGGCAACCGACGATCGGAGCAAGCCATGACCACTCCCCCGACCATCTCCGAAGGCGCGACCGGACCCACCGTCAGGTGGGCGCAGTATCTTCTCGTCCGCCGGACCCTGAGCGACAACCAGATCGACGGCATCTTCGGCCCGGTGACCAAGGCGGCGGTCGAGCAGTTCCAGCACGACGGCCACCTCACCGTCAACGGCATAGTGGGCCCCGTCACCTGGGCCGCACTCGGCGGCGACCGCTCGCAGCCGCCGACGCTCGCCGAAGGATCGGACGGACCGGTAGTCCGCAAGCTGCAGTCCGCGCTGAACGAAGGACGCGGCGACTTCGCGCCCACCTCCGACCCGGTGCTCGCGGTCGACGGCATCTACGGCCCGGAAACCACCTCCGCGGTCCGGGGAACGCAGCAGCTGGGCGGCATCGAGGCAGACGGCGTGGTCGGCCTGCAGACGTGGGCGCTCCCCGTGCATGCCGCCGGGCAGGTGCTGGCCAACCTCTGCGGTGTCCGCGGCCCGGGCGGCGAGTGAGGCCCGGGTCCGGGAAATATCCGGATCCAGCAGGCCCGGCCTTGCGACGCCCCGCGGGAGGGAGTCACAATCCTCGCGGGCGACCGGAAGGGCTCGGGTATGGAACTGCTGGAGCGAGCATCGTTCCTGAACACGCTGGCCGGGTACGCGCGGGAGGCCAGGCAGGGCAACGGCCGGCTGGTCCTGGTGTCCGGGGAGTCGGGCATGGGCAAGACCACGCTGGCGGAGGCGTTCCGGCAGCGCTCGAACGGGGACCGCTGGCTGTGGGGAGCCTGCGACAGCCTGCTGACTCCGCGGCCGCTGGGCCCGCTGTTCGACATCGGCGTGCAGGCTCGAGGCGAACTCGCGGGCCTGTGCCGCCTGGGAGCC
>CAWCII010000026.1:0-100841 GCA_963795575.1 uncultured Actinomycetes bacterium
ACCGTGCCTCGCGTAATCGGAAAGTAGACGCGAAGGTCGCGCACCTCGAGAAGTGCGGCTGGCTTCAGGACGGAGGGGGGGTAGTCACGTGATCTCCTGAGCAACGAGCCCATCCTCAGGTGGCGGGGCTGGCCGGAAACCCGGCCGGAGAGGCTTCCCTGCCTCGACCTCGTCTGCCGCAACCGGGTTATGACATGCGAGCAGGTGGCCGCCGGAAAGTGGGCCTCCGGAGAAGGTAACCGCTTCTACAGACGCGAGCGGCGGCATCTCCTGCCAGCAGACGTCGAGCGCCCAGGCACATCGAGGCGCGAAGGGGCAACCACGCGGGACTCGGTCGAGAGCTGGGCGGTGAGCCGGCGATAGGTGTTAGTGGCCGTCCCACGCCGGTGACGCGGGGGATGGAACGGAGCAGCCCGATAGTGTACGGATGGCCTGGGCGGGCAAAGATCTCAGCAGTCGGCGCGGATTCGACCACGAAGCCCGCATACATCACCATGATCCGCTTCGTCATGCGTGCCATGATCCCGAGATCGTGACTGATCAGCAGGATGGCCGTTCCGCGCTGGGCGGTGAGCTCGTGAAGCAGCTCGAGCACCTGGGCCTGTACCGTGACATCGAGGGCTGTAGTCGGCTCGTCGGCGATCAGGAGTGTCGGCCGAAGCGCCAGCGCGATCGCAATGAGGACGCGCTGGCGCATTCCGCCGCTGAACTGGTGCGGGTAGCGATCCAGCTGATCGCCTGGCCGCGGGATGCCGACGGTGCCCAGAAGCTCTGCCGCGCGGTGTCGCGCCTCGCGCCGTCGCATGTCCTCGTGGGCCCGGAGGGTCTCGACAACCTGCTCGCCGATCGTCAGAACCGGGTTAAGCCCGCTCATTGGGTCTTGAGGGACGAGCGATATCTCCTTCCCTCGGAGGCGGCGCATCTCGCGGTCGCTCAGCCGGATCAGGTCACGGTCGCCGAGCCAGACCTCGCCGGAGACAATCTTCGCCGTGGGACGTGGCAGGAGGCGAAAGATGGCCAGGCTCGTCACGCTTTTGCCCGAACCGGACTCCCCGACGAGGCCGAGAGCCCCCCGGCCTGCAGATCGAAGCTCACGCCATTGACAGCGTGTACAACGACGTTGCGGCCGCTGTCAAAGCGCACGGTAAGGTCCCGCACACGAAGCATCGGATCGCTCGTAGCCAGCTGCGCGTGGCCGTCCAGGCTCACTCCTGCACCCCGCCGAGGCTCCCTCGAAGACGTGGATCGATCCAATCACGGAGACCGTCGCCGAGCAGGTTGAAACCCAGGACGGTCAATGCGAGCGCCAGCCCGGGGAATACGGTCCACCACCATGCGGTCTGGATGTAGCTGCGGCCGTCGGCGATGAGCGCTCCCCATTCGGGCGACGGCGGTTGCGCCCCTAGCCCGAGAAAGCTCAGCGACGATGTCGCGAGGATCGCGTAGCCGACGTCCAGCGACACCTGGACGATCAAGATGGCCAGCACGTTCCGGACGATGTGCCGGGTGGCGATCCACATCGTCCCCGCGCGGGCCACTCGGGCGGCGAGCACGAACTCGCGCTCCCTCAGCGATAGCACCTGCCCGCGGATGAGGCGCGTGTTCCACGGCCAGAAGACCACCGCCAGCGCGAGCACGGTGTGCTGCAGGCTCGGGCCGAGCGTCGCCGCGATCGCCGCCGCCAGGATGAACCCGGGGAAGGCCAGGAACAAGTCGGTGACCCGCATGACGATCTCGTCAACGAGGCCGCCTGCCAGGCCCGACATGATTCCGAGCGCCGTCCCGAACACGACCGACAGAGACAGGATGATGACCGCGACCTCTACCGAGATGCGGGCACCGGCGATCACCCTGCTGAAAATGTCCCGCCCGAGATTATCGGTGCCGAACCAGTGATGGACGGAGGGGGGCTGGAGCACGGCGAGCAGGTTGATCTGGTCCGGGTTCTGCGGCGCGATGAGTGGGCCGAACACCGCGAGCAGCAAGACCAGCGCGACGATCGCGACCCCGAGACCATTCAGCCGCGACTCAGCAAGGAACGGCTGCACTGTCCGGGGCGCCCGCCGCAACCGTCCTGCGGCCCCTCCGGTCTGGCGGTCTTGCTGCGCGGCGTCCCTACCGATCATGTGTACCGGATCCGGGGGTCAAGGTACAGGTAGACGATGTCCACGATCAGATTGATCACCACATACATGACAGCGATCACGAGCGTGGCTCCCATTGTCGCGTTGTAGTCGTTGGCCTGGATGGCCTGGAAGGCGTAGTTGCCGATCCCGGGCCACTGGAACACCGACTCGACCACGAAGACGCCTGCGGCGAGCAGCCCGAATTCCAGCCCTAGAACGGTTACGGCCGGGAGCATCGCGTTGCGCAGCACATGCCGGCGAAGCACGCGCCAGCGACTAAGCCCTTTCGCCTCCGCTGTCCGCACATATTCCTCGCCGAGTGCATCGATCACACTCGTCCGCATGATGCGGACCATGAGCCCGTACACGCCGGCCGCTAGCACGACGACCGGGAGCACCAGATGTTCCGCCGCGTTGACAAAGATGGCGAAGTGCCCAGTGAGAAGGCTGTCAACTGTTAGTAGCCCGGTGATGTGCGGCGGCGGTGTCATCCCGGGGGAAAGGCGGCCTCCGAGCGGGAGCCACCCGAGTTCGGTACTAAACAGCAGTTGAAGGAGCAGCGCGAGCCAGAACACCGGCAGGGAGAGCCCGGCGATCGCGGTGAGGCGCCCAGCCGTATCCGTGGCCTTCCCACGCCGGTACGCGGCCGCCGTGCCGGTGACGAGCGCGAGCACGAACCCAAGCAGCAGCGCATAGCCCGCCAGTTCGATCGTGGCGGGCAGAAACGTCGCGATGTCGGTGCGCACATTCCGCCTGGTAAGGAACGAGAATCCAAGATTGCCATGACTGAGATCACGCATGTAGCGGCCGTACTGAACGGGGAGCGGGTCGTTCAGGCCGTAGAGGCGACTGATGTGAGCGACCGCGCTCGGGCTCGCCTGCGGCAGGCCATGAGCCGCGCCGGGTTCCCCGGCACAACTCGGGACAGGAAGAACGTCACGAGCGTGACACCCCACAGGACGAACACCGTGAATACGAGACGCCTTGCAATAACCGTGCCCATGGCCAGTCCGTGTGATAACCCGCCCAACCTGTCTGTGACTAGGCGCGGGACAACACGTAGAAGTCGTACGACTCCACGTAGACCGGGTTCGCTACGTAGCCCTTCACGTCAGTCCGCAGATAGCTAGTGTCGATGATCTGCCCGATCGGGAGCCACGGCGGATCCTGTTGCCCCATGACCGTCTGCGCCTCGTGCCACAGGTTCGTCACCAGCGTCGAGTTACCCGCCTCGCTGAATCCCTTGTTGATCGCGTTGTTCACCGCAGCGTTGTCGTAGTAGCCGCCGTTGAACAGGCCCTGCTTCGGCGTCGCCTGGTTCGACAGGATGGGGAAGCAGAAGTCCGACGGGCTGTTGAACTCGGGCCACCAGAACCAGTACGCCATGTCGGGTCGCTGCGGCACGGGCTTGGACGTGGAGATGTCGGCGACGAACGCCGGGTAGGCCTTCTCTACGATCTTCACCTGGAGCCCGACCAGCCCCAGTTGACTCTGCAATAGCAGCCCCGCGAGTCTCCCTGGCCCGTGTAGAACTCATATGTCAGCTGCGTACCTGGTTTGACCCCCGCCTGTTGTAGCAGGGACTTCGCTTTCGCCACGTCCACGTGCGCCTTGTAGGTCCCCGGATCGGAGTACAGCATCAGGTCAGGCAGGACGCTGTGCGGCGCCTCGATGGTTCCCTTCATCACCGAGGATGCGAACTGATCGATCGGGAACAGCATGTTCACTGCCTGCCGGGCCAGCGGGGAGGCGAGCGGCCCGTACGTGCCGAGGATCACGTAGTCCATCCCCAGGACCTTCTGATTCCCGACGAAGATGCCGGGCGTGCTTCTGAGGGCCTGAGTGTCTTGCGGCGTCAACGCGAACGCGATATCGAAGTCACCCGACTCCATCCCCTCCCGGCGGCTCGAGTCCTGCGGAACCTGGAGGATAATGATCTTCTTAAAGTGTGACCCACCCCAGCCGCCCCAGTAATGCGGGTTTTGCGTCATGACAATCTGATTGCCGGGCTGCACGCTCTCGACCACGTACGCGCCTGTCCCGGCGGAGTGCGACTGCAGGTAGAGGTGCCCCTGCTGCTTGCTTTTAGTGCTTACATTCGGGTTCACGATGCCGGTGCCGTACTGCGAGGCGAGCAGCAGGTCGAATCGCGGCACGGAGCGGCCAGAATCCATCACGACCGTGCCTGGATCCTTCACGATGATCTGCTTATTGGCGTCGGTGATGTAGTGCTGGAGGGTCGAGCCGGCGCCGAGGTTCGCGGTGATAGTCCGCGTGTAGGCGGCCTTGAGCGCGTTGCCGTCGAAAGGCGTTCCGTCGCTGTACTTGACGCCAGACCTCAGCGCGAACGTCCACACGCTCTTGTCAGCGTTCGTCGAGATTCGCTCTGCTAGCCACGGCTTCGTTTCAGTAGCGCTGTTTCCCTTCATGCGCATCAGCGAGTCGTAGATCCCGAAGTCGGGCACGATGGCCGACAGCAGGAAATACGACGCCGGGTCGAAGTCGGCTGTGAACGCGTCCATCGCTACGACCAGCGTTCCCGGATCACGGTTCAGCGGCGTTCCCGTTGCCTTCTGTTTCGTCAACGTGGGTGTCGAAGCGCCGCAGGCCGCGAGCACGCCAGCCGCCGCCGCGCCGGAAGCCACCCCAGCGGCTCCCTGAAGGAACTGCCGGCGGGTAGGCCGCCCGTCCCAGCTTGCCATCATCTTGCCTCCGTCTTGCATCCAGCCGCCTAAGCGCCACCAAGCTCACCATGTCCGTACGCGAGGCTAGCGGCAAGCAGCGCAATTACTCCAGCGGGTCCTAGCCCAGGATTACATCAACCACGTCGGCAGACCGCGACATCGATACTGCTGAGCCTGCAGGTATCTCAAGGCATGGGTCAACAGCAGGCCGCCCGCCTCAGGCCGACCCGCCCCGGGCGCGAAGGCCGGATCAATGACGTCGATCGAGTGATCCACGCCCGCCCAGTTCCTCCTCGAGTCGACCGACACCAAGTAGCGAGCGATCGACTCGTAGTTGTGCTTCTGATACTCCCGGGCAGGCTAACGGTAGCTTCGGGTCAAGGCAAGCGGTCCGGCATCTACTACTCCGCAATCCCAGCGTCGAACGGCTCGTAGCCATCGGCCACATGGGGCCAGGGCCGGGCTTCCTGCCAGGAGTTAGCGAGGGCTAGGAGCAGTTGGTCGCGGAACCGCGGGCCGGTGAGCTGCAGCCCGAATGGAAGGCGATTCGGGAGGCGGCCAGCCGGAAGCGAGAGTGCCGGATGGCCCGTCATGTTCTGTAGCGAGGTATTATACACGTCACCGGGGAGTGCCCCGACTTGGTCGTTCGTGGATAGGCGCCCTTCCGCCAGCCAGCCCTGGGCAGCAATCGTGGGCGAGAGCATCACGCCGTCCTCACCGAGCATCTCGTCCAGCTCTCGGACGTAACCGAACCGGCGCCGCCTCGCAGCAAGATAATCGTCCAACGTCACCCGGAGTCCCTCTTCCAGGAACCAGCGTGCCCCAGGATGCAGGCGGTCGAGGTTCCGTTTCACCACGCCCCGGCCCAGCGAGTAAACGTGCTCTGCCGTAGTGACGACAAACCAATCAGTGTCGGGGTTCCCCGTAGCGAAGATTGTCTCGGGGTCGAGCACCTCGACGGGCTGCCCGACGAGATCGCGGAACACCGCCACGGCTTCGTCGAACGCCGACTGGATGACGTCGGGAAGGGGACCCCACGGGGCAAACCGCGACGTGGCAAACAGGCGACCTGGACGAGTCGGTCCCTCGGGGGGCAGGCAGGGAAGCGCGGTGGGATCACCAGCAACAGGCCCCGACTGTACGGCGAACAGGAGTCGCAGGTCCGCTACCGTCGTCGCGAGAACGCCGTCGGTAGAGTAATCGATCCAGTCGGGAATGGGCTGCCGGGCGATCAAGCCGTTAGTAGGTTTGAGGCCTACCAGCCCGCAGAGGGCAGCGGGGATCCGTACTGAACCCCCGCCGTCGGTCGCGGTCGCGATGGGGGCAAGGCCGGCAGCCAGCGCCGCGCCCGAGCCCCCGCTCGAGCCGCCAGGCGACCAGTCGAGGCCCCAAGGGTTGCGGGTTGCACCGAAGATGAGGTTCGCCGAATAACCCTCCGTCGCAAACTCGGGAAGGTTGGTCTTGCCGACTACGATCGCCCCAGCGGCTCGGAGCCGGGAAGGGGTGAGCCCGTCCCGCGCGGCGAGAGGAGCGTCGGCGAACAGCGCGGAACCCTGGGTGGTGCGCATACCAGCGACGTCCTCAAGGTCCTTCACCAGGACCGGGATGCCCGCGAGAGGACCGGGATCGCCGCCCGCGGCAACTAGTGCGTCGAGCGCCTGCGCCTCGCCGAGCGCGAGACCGGCCCGAAGGGCGACAACAGCGTTTAGTCGGCCGTCGAGACGCGAGATGCGCTCAAGCACCCGCTCGACGAGCTGACGGGACGAAACGCGGCGCGTCCGCACCGCGTCGGCGAGCATGCCAAGAATTGCCCTCTCCTCCTGCCGGGCCGGATCGACAACTACCCTTTCCGGAAGACCAAAACTAGTACTGGCCGAAGAGCTGCATGGCGAAGACCGTGCGGCTGCGCCGCCCGCAGACCCAATCCGATCGCTCAGCCTGCCATGTGCGGATGGCCGAGCGCGGCGAGACGCTTGCCTGCTTCGCGGAGGGTGTCTAGCTGCTTGCTGAACGAGAACCGTAGCATGCGATATGCCAAGCTCGGGTCGGGAGTAGAACGACGATCCGGGCACGGTTGCGACCCCCGCCTTGCGGACCAGTGCCCGGGCTGACGTCGTATCGTCACCGAACCGAAGCGCGGACGAGTCGGTCATCACGTAATAGGCACCGGTCGGCGTGATTGGCCGGAGACGCGCCGTGCTCAAGAATCCCGAGCATGACCTCCCGGCGCCGGAGGTAGTCGGCGGTAAGCTGTTGGTAGTAAGAGTCGGGCAACCGGAGCGCTACCGCCCCCGCTTCTTGCAGCGGCGATGGCGCGCCGACGGTGACAAAGTCGTGCACCCGACGGATCGCGTCCATAAGGTCGGGCGGGGCAATCGCCCAGCCTACCCGCCAGCCAGTGACGGAGTAGGTCTTGGACAAGGCGCTGATCGTGATTGTGCGGTCTTCCATACCGGGGATGGTCGCCATCGGGATGTGCCGGGCACCGTCGTAGATGATGTGCTCGTAGATCTCGTCGGTGATCGCGAGCACGTCGTACTTCTCGCACAGCCGGGCAATGGCAGTCAGTTCATCGTGGCTGAACACCTTGCCGGTCGGGTTGCTTGGAGTGTTGAGCACGATGGCGTGGGTGTGATTGGTGAAGGCCGCCGCCAGTTCAGTCTCGTCGAAAAGCCAGTCTGGTTCGCGCAGCGTGACGTACCGCGGCGATGCCCCAGCGATGACTGCGTCAGCGCCGTAGTTCTCGTAGAACGGCTCAAATACAATCACCTCCCGTCCTGGGTCAACGCACCCGATCATCGCCGTGATCATGGCCTCCGTGGCACCGCAGGTCACGCAGATCTCGCGTTCCGGGTCGATCTCCATCCCGTAGAAGCGGCGGTATTTCTCTGCGAGCGCCTGGCGAAGAGATGGCTGCCCCCACGTAATCGGGTACTGGTTGATGTCCGCCTCGATGGCGGCGATAGCAGCCTGCTTGACCTCCTCCGGTGCCGGAAAATCGGGGAAGCCTTGCGCCAAGTTGATCGCGTCGTGCTCCAGCGCGAGTCTGGTCATCTCCCGGATCACCGACTCGGTCAAGGAAGCGGCAGTGGCCGACACCCGCTCATGCGAATGCGCTGCTACCGCAACCGCGTCAAATCCGCCCGCGTCGCCTTCGGCCTTAGCTGCCATCGGGACCACCTCGACTATCCCGGTGGCCGGTAGCGGAGCTGACTCCGGGACGTGCTGATCGTCCCGAAGCCGCAGCTCTATAACATTCCCGCACGTCAGAGGAGTCGATTTGGCCACGTTGACCGCGTCTGACTGCATCTAGCCTCGACTGCCACCTTGTCACGGCTGAGGGAACTGTCGCCTTCGGGCCGATGTCAGCACTGGTCGCCCATACGTCCATTTGCCTACCTTCCGCACAACCCCAGCCGCAGGGGGACGCTAGCCTTGGCAATCCACCAGCTCGCCGAGCCCGTTCCTGATGGCCGATCAGCATCAGCACCGCGGGTCCGCCAGTCGGCGCGGAGCGCGTGCTCGACCAGGACAGGACCGAGTAACTCGCCGACTGCGGCTGCGACATCAAGCACGATATCTACCCGCCAGCTCGAGCTCTCTCGCGATGATCATGCGCTGGACCTCTGAAGTGCCCTCTCCGATTTCGAGCACCTTCGCGTCCCGGTAGAACCGCGCCACCGGGAACTCGTTCATGAACCCGTAACCGCCGAAGATCTGCGTCGCGTCCCGCGCGTTGTCCATGGCCGCATTGGAGGACGTCAGCTTCGCGATCGCCGCCTGCTTCTTGGCCGGCTGGCCGGCCCCCAGCCGGGCCGCGGCGTCGTACCAGGCGAGCCTGGCGGCGTGCACCCGCGCCTCCATGTCCGCGATCTTGAACTGGGTGGCCTGGTAGTGGCCGAGCTGGTGGCCGAACGCCTCCCGCTCCCCCGCGTACCGTAGGCACTCGTCCACGCAGCCCTGGGCCAGGCCGACGCTCAGTGCCGCGATGGCGATCCTGCCCCCGTCCAGGATCTGCATGAACTGGGCGTAGCCGCGGCCGCGCTGCCCGCCGAGGAGGTTGCCCTCGGGCACCCGGCAGGAGCTGAATGCGAGCTCACGGGTATCGGACGCGCACCAGCCGACCTTGGAGTACTCCCGGCCCACCGTGAAGCCCTCGGTGCCGGCCGGCACGATGATCGCGGATATCTCCTTCGACCCGTCTTCGCGCGTCCCGGTGATCGCGAGCGGAGTCACCACGGACGTGATCGAGGTTCCCGCGTTGGTGATGAATGCCTTGCTCCCGTCGATGACCCACTCGCCGCCGTCCAGCCGGGCCACCGTGCGCATCCCGCCGGGGATGTCCGAGCCGCCGCCCGGCTCGGTCAGCCCGAAGGCGGCCAGCCGTTCCCCCGAGCACAGCTCCGGCAGCCACCGGGCGCGCTGCTCGTCGGTGCCGAACTGGTAGATCGGCATCGCGCCGAGGCAGACCGCGGCCTCCAGCGTGATGGCGACCGAGGAGTCAACCCGGCCCAGTTCCTCGATCGCCAGGCAGAGCGCGAAGAAGTCGCCGCCCATGCCGCCGGAATCCTCGGGGAACGGGAGCCCGAACAACCCCAGCTTGCCCATCCGGGCGATGATCTCGTACGGGAACTCGCCGCGTTCGTAGTATCCGCCGATGACCGGCGCCACCACTTCGTGAGCGAATTCCGCGACGGTCCGGCGAAGTTCTGCGTGCTCATCGTCGAGCTCGTAGCTGATCATGTCTGCCCCTCGCGGCCTCGTGAGCGCCCATCGTACGCGGTGTCTGCCCGGCCCCTGGGGGTGGCGTAGGGTGCGGTAGGACTTGGTGCGGTCGCTGCCTCGCAGGCCGCCTGGGATACGAACTCTCGTGCACGGACCAGCCGTCGTGGAGGACGACATGCCGACCTTGACCTGCCCGGTCTGTGCCGCGAAGGTCCAGCAGGACGATCTCATCTGCTTTACCTGCGGCGCCAACCTGCCCAGGGCGGACGCGCAGGACGAGGAGCAGGCCACGCCGCCCACGATCATGCAGGAGCAGCTGAAGCGGGACCGCAGCGGAACCAGAGCCTGCCCGAACTGCGGCACCCCGGCCGCTGACCCCGCCGACCTCATCTGCGCTAACTGCCGGCAGCCGCTGCCGCAGCGCCAGATCTCACCCGTGGTGCTGCGCCTGGCCTTCCCCACCGGCAACGTCGACGTTCCCGCGGGAACTTCGCTGCTGCTCGGCCGGGACCCGCAGGAGTCGCTGGTGGCCGCCGCGTTCGCTCGGTTCGAGAACGTGTCGCGGCGGCATGCCACGGTCTCCGTCGACGATTCCGGGCACGCCAGCGTGCGCGACGAGAACTCCACCAACGGCACCTGGGTCAATGATGACCGGGTGCTGCCCGGCGTGGACGTCAGGCTGGCCGACGGCGACAGCCTCCGGCTTGCGGCCGACATCACGGCCCGGGTGTCGCTGCCCACCCAGCAGACCGACCCGGCCATGTTCAGCCGGAACTAGGCCTGCCGGGCGCATCAGGGCTCGTCGCTGAGGAACCACGGCTCGCCGGTGCCCTCGGCGTTCAGCCATGGATCCTTGTCGGCGCTGGCGGTGAACCACGGCCGGAACGGCTCGCGCCTGGCCGACGGCGGGTACGGCGCGTCGCCGCCCCGCCCCTGGCGCCGGGCCTGCGCGGCCGCTTGCCAGGCGGCGGCGCGGGCCCAGAGCGCGTCATCCGTGCTGCGGTCCTTCCCGTCCTTCCCCGCCGCTCGCGCGGGGCCGCCGCGGATGCCCCGGGCGGCCGCGGCGGCCGGTCCCCCCGTCATCTCCCCCGGCCTGGCCGGCCCCGCGTCGCCGCGGTCGCTGCCGCCCGGCCGCCAACGGCCGGGGGCTCTGCCCGCTTCCGGCCGCTCGCCCGGGTCCCCGCGGCCGGCCGTCCCGGCGTCGCGCCCGGAGTGACCCTCGGCAGGCGGCCCGGACCGGTCCACCCGTGATTCTCCCGAACGCGCTCGGCGGGACTGTGCCGACCCGTCTCGGCCAGCCGTCCCGGCGTCGCGCCCGGAGTGACCCTCAGCAGGCGGCCCGGACCGGTCCACCCGTGATTCTCCCGAACGCGCTCGGCGAGACTGTGCCGACCCGTCTCGGCCAGCCTCGCCCGGGCGGTCCTCAGGCTGAGCGTCGCCGGGCCGCCGCGCCAGCCGGTACCACGGCGAGGACGGGTGACTCGCGGGCAGGCGGGCCAGCCTGCGCCCCAGGTCATCGGCCGACCCTGGCGGTGAGCCGCGGTCGGCAGGCCGGGCGGGCAAATCGGGACGGAGACGCCCGGGCGGATCGGGACGGGGACGGTCGGACGGATCGGGACAGGGACGGTCGGTCCTTCCGGGCATCATCATCGCCTCGCGCAGCCGGGGTCAATCGCATCGTAGACGCCTGCGGAACCGTCGGCCGGAAGATCGCTGGGAACCGGCCGGAAAGCCGGCGGAGTGTGCGCCTCCGGGGCGGACGCTCAGCGCTCGCTGTCCAGAGCCGCCATGGACGCGGCGTCGTACCTGCCGCCCGCCACCTGCCCGTCCGGAACGCGTGCGCCTCCGGGGCGGACGCTCAGCGCTCGCTGTCCAGAGCCGCCATGGACGCGGCGTCGTACCTGCCGCCCGCCACCTGGCCGTCCGGAACGGCGGCCTCGATGGCCGCGATCTCGCTCGCGCTGAGGGTGAGGCCCAGCGCGCCGAGCGCCTCGGCGAGCCGGTCCCGCCGCTTGGTGCCGATGAGGGGAATGATGTCCTGGCCGCGGGAGAGCACCCAGGCGATCGCGAGCTGGGCGGCGGTCACGCCCCGGGCGGCGGCTACCGCCTCGAGCGCGTCGAGCAGGGCCAGGTTTTGCCGGAGGTTCTCCTCGCGGAACCGCGGGAACCGGGCGCGCGGGTCGGCGGCTCCGATGTCCCGGGCGGTGCTGCCGGACAGCAGCCCGCGGGACAGCACGCCGTACGCGGTCACCGACATGCCGAGGTCTCGTACGGTAGGCAGGATCTCCGTCTCGATACCGCGGCTCATCAGGGAGTATTCGGTCTGCAGGGCGGCTATGGGGTGCACCGCCCGGGCGCGCCTGATGGTGGCCGCTCCCATCTCGGACAGGCCGATGTACCGGACGTATCCGGCCCGCACCATCTCGGCGATCGCGCCGACGGTGTCCTCGATGGGAACATCAGGGTCCAGCCGGGCGGGCTGGTAAAGGTCTACGTAGTCCGTGCCGAGCCGCTGCAGCGAGTAAGCCAGCGCGGTCTTCACCGCCGCGGGGCTGGCGTCGTATCCGACGAAGGCGCCCCCGGGATCCCGCTGCGCGCCGAATTTCACCCCGATGAAGACGCTGTCCCTGCGGACACCGCGCAGCGCCTCGGCCAGCAGCAGCTCGTTGTGGCCCATCCCGTAGAAGTCGCCGGTGTCCAGGAGGGTGATCCCGGCGTCCAGGGCGGCCCGGATGGTCGCGATGCTCTCGGCCCGGTCGGCCGGGCCGTAGATCCCGGACATGCCCATAAGGCCGAGGCCGGCCCTGGAGACCTCCGGGCCGGCCTGTCCCAGCGTTACCGCGTCCATGCCGCGCGCCATGCCCGAGTCAGGCCGCGCACTCCCGGCAGACAAGCTTTCCCTTCCGGTCTTCCGCGAGCTGGCTCCGGTGGTGCACCAGGAAACAGCGCGAGCAGGTGAACTCGTCCGCCTGCCGTGGGATCACCCGGAACGAGAGCTCCTCGTTGGACAGGTCGGCGCCGGGCAGCTCGAGCGATTCCGCCACATCATCGGGGTCCACGTCGATCGTGCTCGACGACTTGTCCATCCGGCGGGCCTGAAGTTCCTGCAGACTGTCTTCTGTCAGGTCCTCATCTGTCTTGCGTGGGCTGTCGTAGTCGGTGGCCATCCGACTCCTCCCCTCCTTCGTCATGCTTCGTCGCGCGGGTGTAACGCTCAGGAGGCCGCAGTTGTGCCCGATTCAGGCGGCGAATTCTCTCATGTTCTTCCGCCGGATACACGTAACCCGGCTAGCAAGTGGTTCATTTCTCCGTCTTCCCAGGTCAAACCCGGAACTCTGGGTCGATGCGTTCGCTCCCGGCTGAGCGGGGATCACCCGGGGCGTGTCTAGCCCCGCAGCGGGTTGAGCTTCGCGAGCTGGTCGCTCAGCTCGTCGAACAGGCCCGGGCCTGCGGCGATCGTCAGCTCTGGGCCGGGCGGGCTGCCGTACAGCCCGCCCGTCCTGGCCCCGGCTTCCCGGGCGATCAGGCCGCCGGCGGCAATGTCCCAGTAGTTCACGCCGCGCTCGTAGTACGCGTCCACCCGGCCGGCCGCGACCGAGCACAGATCGACCGCGGCGCTGCCGCCGCGCCTGATGTCTCGCGCCAGCGGCAGCAGGGCGGCGGCCACCTCGCCCTGCACCCGCCGGCGCGCCGCCGCGTAACCGAACCCGGTGGCGACCAGCGCGCTCGCCAGCCGGACACCGGTGTTGCAGCGCAGCGACACGGCTGCGGGCCGCCCGGCGGCCCGCAGCCAGGCGCCGCCGCCGGCCACGGCGGTAAACACTTCGCCGCGCTCGGGGACGTGCACCACGCCGGCCACGATGGCCCCGTCGACTTCGGCGGCGATGCTGACCGCGAAGTCGGGCAGGCCGTACAGGTAGTTGACGGTCCCGTCGAGCGGGTCGATGATCCACCGCACGGCCGGCTCGCCGCCGGAAGTGGCGGGGCTGCTGGCAGTGCCCGGGCTGTCAGAGAAGGCGGAAGCGCCGGGGCTGGAGGAACCGCGAACGCCGCGTCCGGAGGGGAGGGAGGCGCCTGAGCCGGCCGGAGCGGAAGCACCGGGGCTGGCGGGAGCGCTGACGCCGGGATCCGGGACGCCTGAGCCACTCCGCTGGCCGCCTTCCTCGCCCAGGAACGTGTCATCCGGGCGCTCGGCCGTTATCCGCTCGATGATCATGTTTTCCGCGTCGCGGTCCGCGGCGGTCACCACGTCCGTCGGGCTGGACTTGGTGGCCACCACGCCGGGCCGTCCGGCCGAACGCCGGCCGGCGAGCATGCGGGCCGCCTCGCCCGCCGCTGACTCGGCCAGGCGCAGCAGGCGGCGCGGGTCCGGGGCGCCGACGCTCACGCCACGACCTTGATCGATGTGAAGTTACCGGGCATACAACACCAGCTATGTCACATCGACCGGGTTGGCCGGCGGGCGGCAGCAATCCGCTGGGCAGGCATCGGAGCTCGGTCCGAGGCGGCCGAGTGCGGCCCGCCCGGTGCCGTCAGCCCCGGTGCCGTCACCCCCGGTGCCGTCACACCCGGTGCCGTCCAGCCGCTCGCGCACCAGCTCGGTGATCATGGAGATGAACCTGGGGTCGGTGCCGGGGGTCGCCGCCCGCGTCACCGGCAGCCCGAGCCGCGCCGCGGTCTCGGCGGCCTCCGTGTCCAGGTCGTGCCGGACCTCCATGTGGTCGGAGACGAAGCCGACCGGGACCAGCACCGCCGCGGGCGCCCCGGCGGCGGACAACTCGGCGAGGTGGTCGCGCACGTCGGGGCCGAGCCAGGGCTGGGTCGGCGGCCCGCTCCGGCTCTGGTACACCAGGCGCCACGGATGCCCGCCGACACGCTCCGCGACCAGCCGGGACGCCTCGGTTAGCTGTCTCACGTACCGGCCGGGCGGCGGGCGGTCACCGGGCGGCCCGCTGGCCGCCGCCATCGCCTCGGGAATGCTGTGCGCGGTGAACACCAGGTGCGCCCCGGCCCGGACGTCGTCCGGCAGCCGCTCGATGGCGGCGAGCGTGCCGTCGGCCAGCGGCCCGATGAATCCGGGATGGTTGAAGTAGTGCCGGATCTTGTCGATCCGCGGCGCCCCCGCGCCCGCCTCGGCGCGGGCCCGCTCGATGTCCTCCAGGTACTGCCTGCAGCTGGAGTACGACCCGTAGGCAGAGGTGACGAACGCGAGCGCGTGCCGCACCCCGTCGGCGGCCATCGCGGCGACCGTGTCGCCGAGCAGCGGCTGCCAGTTCCGGTTGCCCCAGTACAGCGGCAGGCCCAGACCGCTGGCCGCGAAGTCCTTGCCGATCGCGGCCAGCAAATCCCGGCACTGCTGGTTGATCGGGCTCACGCCGCCGAACGCGTAGTAGTGCTCGGCCACCTCGGCCAGCCGCCCGCGCGGGATTCGCCGGCCGCGGGTCACGTTTTCCAGGAACGGGATGACGTCCCCGGGGGCCTCCGGGCCGCCGAACGAGACCAGCAGGAACGCGTCATAGGCGGGCATGGGTCAGATCAGGTCCCCGGGTTCCCGGCAGCCGCGGGTCAGCCGTACTCCTGCGCGTACTCATGCGCCAGGGCGAGCACCTCGGCCACGTACCACGTGGCGTGGTTGTAGCCATAGATCGCTGCGGCCAGCGCGGGCCCGCCCTGGCCGGCTCCGTAGGAGCACAGGTAGTCGGCCGCCGCCGGGACCGCGTCGAGCGGTTGGTTGATGTTCGGCCGGCCGGTCTGGCCGAACGCGTCGACCCCCCAGCGGGCCCAGGTGGACGGCATGAACTGCATCGGCCCGAGCGCGCCCGCCGGTGACGGGCCATCGTTCTGCCCGTCGCCGCTCTCGATCTGGCCGATCGCCGCCAGCACCGTCCAGGACAGCCCCGGGCAGCGGGCGGCCGAAGCGCGGAAGAGCTCCAGGTAGTTATGCGGCCGGCGGCCGGCACCTGGCGGTCGACGGGGAGCCGCTGCTGGGCGATGTGCGGTGCCGAGCGCAGGCTGACCGGCTTGCTGCGCGCCCCGAGCACGCCGCGCACCTGGGCTTCGAGCCTGGCCAGGCCCGCCTTCGGCGCGCTGATCAGGACGCCGATGCGGGACAGCAGCCCCAGGCTCCGCGACGTCTGGCGGTTGACGACCGCGTCCACGCCGGGGAGGCCGAAGACCGCGGTGCCGCCGAACCTGACCTCGGGCTGGCGGGCCCCCGAGACCCGGTAGCTGCTCCCGTTGCGCAGCCTCAGCGTCTTTCCCGTGGCGGCGGTGGTCAGCAGCTCGCCCCGGGCCAGGGCGGCCCAGATGCCCGCCCTGGCGGCCGTCTGCGGCTGGCGCCCAGGACCGGAAGCTGGCCGGGTTCACGCCGATCGCGGCGACCGGGCGGCCCTTGACCCTGACCCCTCCGCCGTCCACGGTGATGACGCCGCGGACATGGCGCAGCTTGCTGAGCGCGCGGAACTGGGCCGCGGTGATGCCGCGGGGAGCGACCGCGAACAGGTCGGGCAAGATCACGTGCGGCAGCCGTCGCGTCCGCCTGGCATCCCGCCGGCTGACCGTCGCGGCCGGCCGGGCTGGCGCGTACCCGTCCGGTGCCGGCCGCAGCCAGGCACTGGTGAGCTGCGCCGGAAGCGATCCGGAAGACGCCGCCGCGGCCGGCTGGGCATCGGCGAAGGAGCCGGCTGCACCGCCGATCGCGAACGCGGCAACGGCGACGGCAGCGGCTGCCCTGGGCGGCACGAGTCGTCTCACAGCACAACCACCATAGCCCACACGATATCGGCCGAGGCCGCCAGCGAAGTCCCGGCCTGGCCGAACATGACGCTCACGCGCCGCAGGCGCAGCCGAAATATCTGATTGACGTGCCCCGTTAGGGTGAGGCTGGAGGTTGCGCCAAGTGACGGAGGTCCGGACCGAGCGCGCCGGTGAGCGCGACGGCGCTGCGGGCGCGGCCAGCCGTATCCGGGCCGGCCAGTACCTGGAGATCTTCCGGATTCCCGGCACCCGCCGGTTCTCGGCGGCCGGTTTCGTCGGCCGCATGCCGATGTCCATGGTCGGCCTCGGCGTCATCCTGGTGGTCTCGGCCGCTACCGGCAGGTACGCGATCGCCGGCGCCGTCGCCGCCACCGGCTCGCTGTGCTACGCGGCCGTCGCGCCGCTGGCCGGCCGGCTCACCGACCGCCTCGGCCAGGGCCGGGTGCTGCGCCCGCTGACCGCGGTGTTCGGCGCCGGGGCGGTCGCGTTCATCGCCTGCGCCCAGCTGCGCGCGCCGCTCTGGACGCTGTTCGTGACCGCCGCGTTGTTCATGGCGGCCATGCCGTCCCTCGGGTCGCTGGTGCGCTCGAGGTGGAGCGCCCTGCTCGGCGACTCGCCGCTGCTGCATACGGCCTTCTCGTTCGAGTCGGTCGCCGACGAGCTCATCTTCGTCACCGGGCCGGCCCTGGTGACGATCCTGGCCACCCAGGTGCTGCCGGTGGCCGGGATCGTCGTCGCCGCGGTGCTGGCCGTGACCGGGAGCCTGCTGCTGGCCACCCAGCGCGGCACCGAGCCGCGGGCCAGGCCGCGGCAGCACGCCAGCGGCCGGGCGGCCACCACGGCGGGCATGCCCGTGATCATGGCGGTCTTCGCCGGCCTCGGCGCCATGTTCGGCACCATCGACCTGTCCACGGTCGCGTTCGCCAGCGAGCACCATCACAAGCCGCTGGCCGGCCTGATCCTCGGCACCTACGCGCTGGGCAGCGCGACCGGCGGCCTGTGGTACGGGGCCCGGCACTGGCGGGCCCCGCTGCATCGCAGGTTCCTCATCACGCTGGCCGGGATGGCGGCCGGGGTGGCGCCGCTGTGGGCGATGCCGAACGTGCCCGTCCTGTTCGGCGTGATCTTCTTCTCCGGGCTGGCCATCTCCCCCACCCTGATCGGGGGGTTCAGCCTGATCGAGCGCAAGATGCCGCCCGGGCTGCTCACCGAGGGCATGTCGCTGCTGTCCACCGCGATCGGCGTCGGCCTGGCCCTGGGCCCGCCGGTAGCCGGGCGGCTGATCGACGCGCACGGCGCGCGCTGGGGCTACCTGTTCGCGCTGGGCTGCGGGATCGCCGCGCTGGCCGCGGGCCTGCTCGGGGCCAGGCGGCTGCCGTGACGGCCGCGGCGCGCGGCCAGGGCGCAAGGAAGGACATCGCCCAGGGCCGATATCGCCCAGGGCCGCCGCCGGACGAGCTACCCTCGCGGTTATGAATTCCGACGCCAGGCACGGCCCCCCGGCGCAGAACGCCAGCCCGAGGCGGCAGTCGCACCGCGGCGGAATCCCCGCCCAGGAACGCGAGCTTGGCGCGCAGGGCAGGCAGACCATGCGCAAGCTGCTCAACGCCGGCATGGCGGAGTTCGACCAGAACGGGCTCCAGGCGGTCCGGGTGAACGACATCGTCCGGCGGGCCAGGACCTCGCACGGCACCTTCTACCTGTACTTCAAGAACAAGGAAGACCTGTTCCGCGTGCTGCTGCGAGACGTGCTGGACGAAATGGGAGCGATCACGGACGAGTTTCCGGTGGTCACGCAGAACGACGCGGGCCGGGCCGCGCTGCGCGCCTGGGTGGAGAAGTTCTGCGACACCTACGCGGCGCACGCGCCGGTGCTGCGGGTGCTCACCCAGGCCGAGGTCATCAGCGACGACATGTGGAGCGACGGGCTCCAGCTGATGTTCCGCCTGGCCGAGGCGATGACCACCGGCATGACCGCCGCGCCGCGCGACGCCGAGCGTGCCGAGCACGCCGAGCTGACCGCGGTCGCCTGCCTGCTGATGCTGGAGCGGGTGAACTCCCTGTTCAGCGTGGGGGTCAAGCTGCCGAGGGAAGAGATGATCGACCGGATCTCCGCGATCATCTTCGCCGCGTTCAGGAACTGACGGGGCCGCCGCTGCCGTCCCTGAGCAGGGCGACGGCGGCCAGCGCCTGCCGGGCCGCGGCCACGTCGTGCACGCGGAACACCCGCGCCCCGTGCCAGGCGCAGATCGCCAGCGTGGCGATCGTTCCCTCGGCGCGCTCGGTCAGCGGCAGGCCGAGCGCCTCGCCGATGAAGTCCTTGTTCGAGATGGCGGCCAGAACCGGCCAGCCGGTGGCCACGAGCACGTCGAGCCGCCGGGTCAGCTCCAGCGAGTGCCCGGTGTCCTTGCCGAAGTCGTGCGCGGGGTCGATGAGGATGGACTCTGGCCGCACCCCGGCCGCCACCGCCCGCCGGGCCTGCCGCGTGACGTACCGGGTCACCTCGGCCACCACGTCGTCATAACGGGGGCGCAGCGCCCGGGTGCGCGGCGCCAGGCCGCCGGCGTGCGAGCAGACCAGGCCCAGGCCCCGGTCCGCGGCCACCCGGGCCAGCCGCGGATCCACGCCGCCCCAGGCGTCGTTGAGCAGGTCCGCGCCCGCGTCGGCCGCTGCCCGGCCGACCTCGGACCGCCAGGTGTCCACGCTGATCGCGACGCCGGGGTGCCGCTCGCGCACCGCCGCCACCAGGCCGGCCACCCGGCGGATCTCCTCGGCCACGCTGACCTCGGCGCCCTCCCCGCCTTGACCCCGCCGATGTCGATGATGCCGGCGCCGTCGGCCACCGCCCGGCTCGCGGCCTCGAGCGCCGCGCCGAACTCCCAGGTGGCTCCCCGGTCGAAGAACGAATCGGGCGTCCGGTTGACGACCGCCATGACCGCGAACGAGCCGGGCGGGACCTCCAGCCGGCCGATGCGCAGCATCCTGTGCGGCGCGCCCGGGGCCGGGTGGCCGGCTCCTTCCGGCCGCGGGATGCTCACGGGAAGCAGGATAGGGACCGGCAGGCCGCGCCGGGGGCGACGGTTGCCCGCCGCCGCCGCCAGCGGCAAAGGCCCGGCGAGCCCGTTGGCCAACATGACCGCCGTCTCCGGCAGGCGGATGGCCGAGACCGTGGCGCGCCGGGGCGGCCTGGCCGTGCAACCTCGAGGAACTGCACGCCCGGGCGGTGATCGGGGGCAGAGCGCGGCCGGCTACGCCGAGGGGATGCCGCTGCCCGCCAGCCGGTAACCGGACGGCAGGCCCGGGCGCTTCTAGCCGACCGCGTCCGGCGCGGCGTCCGCTTCCGGGGCGGAGCCCGCGTCCAGGCCGGCTCCGCCGTCCGGCGCCGGCCCGGCCCCGGATGGCGGCCCGGCACCGGACGGCCGCACGGCACCGGATGGCGGGCCCGCACCGGATGGCCGCACGGCACCGGATGGCGGGCCCGCACCGGATGGCGGCCCGGCACCGGGTTCCGGTGCCGGGCCCGGCCGCGCGGGCTCGACCGCCTGCGCCACCCAGCGCCCGATGCGGTCCACCAGCGCCCCGTCCGCGGCGGCCTCGGCGTGGCCGAAGCCGGGCACGATCCACAG
Organism: uncultured Actinomycetes bacterium; assembly: GCA_963795575.1. Taxonomy (GTDB): domain Bacteria; phylum Actinomycetota; class Actinomycetes; order Streptosporangiales; family Streptosporangiaceae; genus PALSA-505. The sequence continues at coordinate 19,918 of CAWCII010000026.1, forward strand.
ATCCTTGGGATCGCGCGCCGCCGCGTAGCAGCTGCTCGGCGTGGTCGACGGGGAAGTACGAGATCCTGGTCGCCGTGCACGATCAGCAGCGGGGTCGGCGCGATCAGCGCGGCCGCCTCGGCCGGCGGCACCGGCACCGGATCCCACCGGCCCGCGCTGATCCGGGTCTTCAGCAGGGTCCTGGTCACCAGCCGCCCGGTCCGGCGCTCCACCGCCCAGTGCACCCGGCGCATCCGCTCGGTGCCGCGGAAGTACCAGTGTCCCGGGCCGCTCACCGAGACCACCGCGTCCAGGCCGCCGATCAGGCCGGCGTGCCGCAGCACGATCGACGCGCCCATGGAGAACCCGACGGCCGCGATCCGCCGGTAGCCGAGTTCCCGGGCGTAGCGGACGGCCACGTCCAAGTCCATGATCTCGCGGTCGCCGAGCGTGGACAGCCCGCCGGACCGGCCGTGGCCGCGGAAGTCGAAGCTCAGCACCCCGCCGACCCGGTTCAGCCGGGTGGCGACCCGCCACACCGCGGGCTGCTGCCAGGACTGCGTGAACCCGTGCGCCACGACGATGGCGAGGCCATCGTCACCGGGCAGGTGCGCGACCTCGATCGGCACGCCGTCGTCGGTCACCAGCGTCCGGGCATACGGGATCGGCCTGTCCATGCCCCCATTCTGGCTCACCGTGGCCCGCGGCTCCTGCGCACCGCCCGGTCCGGCGAACGGGTCTTCCCCGCGCGGTGCCGGGTGCGGCAGGCTGGGGCCTCGCGGGCACACCGCCCGCCTGACCGGGAGGCGCCCATGTCCGTGCTCAGCGCGCTTATCGACGCGATCCGCCGCCACGCCGTCGAGGTGATCGACCTCACCGCGCCGCTGAACGCGGCCACGCCGGTGATCAGGCTGCCGGAGCCGTTCGGCAACACCGCCACCGTTCGCGCTGCACGAGATCAGCCGCTACGACGAGCGCGGGCCCGGCCTGGTACTGGAACGACATCAGCACCGGCGAGCACACCGGCACCCACTTCGACGCGCCCGTGCACTGGGTCACCGGCGCCGGACCTCGAGGACGTGGCGCAGGTGCCGCCGGCCCGGCTGATCGCGCCCGGCCGCGGTGCTGGACTTCAGCGCGCAGGCCGCGGCCGACCCCGACTTCCTGCTCGAGGTGGACCACATCAAGGCAGTGGGAGAGCCGAGCACGGCCCGCTGCCCGACGGCGGCTGGCTGCTGTACCGCACCGGCTGGGACGCCCGCTCGGACAGCCAGGAGGAGTTCCTCAACGCCGACGAGACCGGCCCGCACACGCCCGGGGTCTCGGTGGAGTGCGCCCGCTGGCTGGCGCAGCGAGGCCCCGGTGCACGGGCATCGGGGTGGAGACCGTCGGCACCGACGCCGGGACGGCGCACTCGTTCGACCCGCCGTTCCCGTGCCACTCGTCGCTGCTCGGGGCGGGCAAGTACGGGCTCACCCAGCTGCAGAACCTGGCCCGGCTGCCCGCCCAGGGCGCGGTGGTGATCGCCGGCCCGCTGCCGATCACCGGCGGCTCCGGCAGCCCGTGCCGGGCGCTGGCCCTGGTCGAGATCCTGATGCTGGTCGCGCGACGCGGTCGCCGGCGGCGCTGGCCGACCTGGGCGCCGACACGGTGTTCGGCGTGGTCGGCAGCGGCAACTTCCACGTCACCAACGCGCCTGACCGCGCGCGGCGCGCGGTTCGTCGCCGCCCGGCACGAGTGCGGCGCGGCCAGCATGGCCGACGGCTGGGCCCGGCTGGCCGGCCAGGCCGGGGCTGCGTCTCGGTGCACCAGGGGCCGGGGCTGACCAACGCGCTGACCGGCATCACCGAGGCGGCCAAGAGCCGGACGCCGCTGGTGGTGCTGGCCGCCGACGTCGCGGGCGCGGCGGTGCGGTCCAACTTCCGCATCGACGTGGCCGCGCTCGCCGCCGCGGTCGGCGCGGTGCCCGGAGCGGCTGCACTCGCCGGAGTCGGCGGTCGCCGACACGGTGCGCGCCTACCGGACCGCCGCCCGGCAGCGCCGCACCGTGCTGCTGGCCATGCCGCTGGACGTGCAGGCCGGCCAGTGCGACCCGCCCGAGGTGGCCGCCCGGCTCCGGCCCGCGCCGGCGGGCCCGGCGCCGGAGCGCGGCCGCCGCGCTGGCCGGCCGCGCTGGCCGGGGCCCAGCCGGCCGGTGTTCATCGCCGGCCGGGGCGCGCGGGTCGCGGCGGCCCGGCCGGACCTGGAGCAGCTGGCCGACGCCTGCGGCGCGCTGCTGGCCACCTCGGCCGCGGCCAAGGGCCTGTTCCGCGGCAGCCCGTGGGACCTGGACGTCAGCGGCGGGTTCGCCTCGCCGCTGGCCGCCGAGCTGATCCAGCGGCGCGGACCTGGTGGTCGGCTGGGGCTGCTCGCTGAACATGTGGACGATGCGGCACGGCGCGCTGATCGGCCCGGGCTGCCAGGTCGTGCAGGTGGACGACGACGACGCGGCGATCGGCGCGCACCGGCCGGTGCAGCTCGGCGTGATCGGCGACGTCGCGGTGACCGCGCGGGCGGCCGCGGCGGCGCTGCGCGACGAGCCCGCCGGCGCCGCAGGCCGGGACGGCTACCGGTCCGCCGGAGATCCGCGAGCGGATCGCCCGCGCCGGCCGCTGGCGCGACGTGCCGTACGCCGACGAGAGCGACGGCCGGCCGGATCGACCCGCGCACGCTGTCCATCGCGCTCGACGACCTGCTGCCGGCCGAGCGGATGGTCGCCGTGGACTCCGGCAACTTCATGGGCTACCCGAGCATGTTCCTGTCCGTCCCGGACGAGCAGGGCTTCTGCTTCACCCAGGCCTACCAGTCGGTCGGGCTCGGCCTGGCCTCGGCGATCGGCTCGGCGGTGGCCCGGCCGGACCGGCTGACCGTGGCCGCGCTCGGCGACGGCGGGGCGCTGATGGGCATCAGCGAGCTGGAGACCGTCGTCCGGCTCGGCCTGCCCATGGTCATCGTGGTCTACGACGACGAGGCCTACGGCGCCGAGGTGCACCACTTCCGCCCGGACGGGCACCCGCTGGACACCGTCACGTTCCCGCCGGCCGACATCGCGCAGATCGGCCGCGGCTTCGGCTGCGACGGCGTGACGGTCCGCGGCCGGGCCGACCTGGCCCAGGTCAGCCGCTGGCTGGACGGCCCGAGGGACCGGCCGCTGGTGATCGACGCGAAGGTCACCTCCGGGCGCGGCTCCTGGTGGCTGGAGGAGGCGTTCCGCGGCCACTGACCGGGCCGCTGACCGGGCCCGCGACCGGGCGGGGGAAGCGCGCGGCCGGGAGGAGCGGGCCGCGCTTAACCGGCGGCGGTGCCCGGGATGGGCGGGAGGCCGAGGCAGTCCCGCAGCGTGTTTTCCAGCGCGTCGAGCCGGTCGTAATTCCCGGCGCTGCCGGTGACGAAGCCGATCGTGTAGCCGCCGGCCGTGCTCGCGCCGCCGTAGCTTCCGCCCAGCCCGCCCATCCCGTAACCGTCGCCGTCGTCGATCCCGAAGCCGAGCCCCCAGATGCTGTCCGCGCCGAACACCCGGTCCGGGCCGGCGCACTGCGGGGTGACCGCCTCGGCCAGCATCCCGCGGCTCAGCAGGCGCCCGGCGTCCAGGGCGTGGTAGAAGCCCGCTACCGCCCGGGCGGTTCCGTGGCCGTTGACGGCCGGGATCTCCGCGGCCCGCCAGGCGGCGCTGTTGACCACCGCGGCGTCCTGCGCGCCGGGCGGGTTGGCTATGGCCCGCCGGTACAGGTCCGGGCGGCCGGACGCGTTGGCCGCCCGGAAGGCGTCGTCGAGGCCGGTCAGGTCAACCGCCCGCGCCTGCTCGGCCGCGTCCAGCCCGAAGGCGAAGTCCAGGCCGAGCGGCCCGCAGATCTCCTCCCGCAGGAACCGGCCGAGGCCGCGCCCGTCCACCCGGCGGACCAGCTCGCCGACCAGGTGCCCGTAGAACAGCGGCGACTCGCCGTGCGCGGTCCCGGGCGGCCAGGCCGGCTCCTGCGCCGCCAGCAGGCCGCACAGGTAGTCCCAGTCGTAGAAGGCGGCGGTGGGCACCGGCCGGTCCAGCGCCACCACCCCGGCCTGATGCGACAGCAGCTGGCGCACCGTCGCCGGGGCCCGGAACCCGGGCCAGTACCGCTGCACGGGCGCGTCCAGGTCGAGCCGGCCGGCCTCGGCCAGGCGCAGCGCGCACACCGCCGCGAACGGCTTGCTGACCGAGTACGGCTGGACCAGGCTGCGATCCTCCCAGGGCCGCCGCCGCGTCCCGGTCGGCGTATCCGCCCCACAGATCCACCACCAGGCGGCCGTCGTGCCATGCGGCCAAGGCCGCGCCGGTGCCCGGCTGCGCGGCCAGGATCCCGGCGAAGCGGTCGCGCACCGGGCCGAAGCGCCCGTCGGCGTGCCCCTGCGGTTCCATGCTGCCATCCTGGCCCGGGCTCGCCGGGCCCGCATCCCTGAACGATGGGGCGGCGTCCCGCGGCGCCCCCGGCGGCCCGTCCCGGGGCAGGATGCCGTTCATCCAGTTGCCTGCGGCACCCCGGCCGGCCTGCTCAACAACCCGACGGCCCAGGCACCCCCGGTGTCACTAACCCGCCCCGCTCAACAACCCGACGGCCCGGCAGCTCTCCCGGACATGACCAAGCGGGTGGCCGCAACCTGGTTGGCTGCGGCCACCCGCCAGATGCGGCCTCTCCAGAGCCGCCGCCAGGATGTCACGCCCGGGAGGTATTGTCAACTTTCCTGATTTGCTTACTAGATAATACTCTCGCCACAAGCATCACTCCTCGCTCGGCACCTTCTCGGGCTCCCGCTCCGCGCCGCGGCCAGGCCAGCCCGGCCGGACGCTGGCGGCGGCCCGTTCCCCGGCCGCTGCCCCCACCCGGACCAGTTCCTCGGACGGGTAGACCTCCTCGCCGTGCACCGCCACGTCGCCGATCTCCAGGTCGGCGTCCGGTATCCGGAGCTTGGTGAACAGCCCGATGCCCTTGAGGATGAGGAAGGTGACCAGGCGCGTCCCAGACGATGATGGTCAGCGCCGCACCGGCCTGGATGGCCAGCTCCTTCGGGTGGCCGTAGAACAGGCCCGGCGCCCGAGATCGGACGAGCTCTTGCCGAGCCCGAGGTACACGATCATCTTCGGGTCGGCGAACAGGCCGACCATGCAGGCCGCCGAGCAGCCCGGCGATGCCGTGGGTGTAGACGACCCCGAGCGCGTCGTCCACCTTGGTGAACGGCCAGACGTGCCGGGGCAGGTAGGTCCAGGCCACCCAGACGACCGCCGAGGCGACCAGCCCGATCACGATCGCGCCGACGCCGTTCACGTAGCCGGCGGCCGGGGTGATGCCGACCAGGCCGCAGATCATGCCGTTGAGCCCGCCGAGGAAGGTCGGCTTGCGTTCCTTGCTGAACGCCATGTCCATGACGATCCAGGTCATCATGGCGACCGCGGTGGCCAGGTTGGTGTTGACCACGGCCGCGGCGGCGTCCGCGCCCGGCGAAGTACGGGTCACCGCCGTTGAACCCGTTCCAGCCCAGCCACAGCATGCCCGCACCCACGGCGACGAAGAGCAGGTTGTTCGGCACCGCGCGGTCGCGGTCGCGCTTGAGCCTCGGCCCGATGACCGCGGCGGCGACGAAGCCGGACACCCCGGCGGCCAGGTGGATCACATAGCCGCCGCTGTAAGTCCAGCGCGCCCTTGCCGGCCCAGAAGCCGCCGCCCCACAGCAGGAACGCGTTGACCGCGTAGGCGAACGTGATCCACAGCGGCACGAAGATCAGCCAGACCTTGAACTTGATCCGGCCGATCACGCTGCCGATGAACAGGATCGGCGTGATCGCGGCGAACACGAACTGGAAGTAGGCCAGGGACGACTCGGGGAACCTGAACTTGGGCATCAGCCCGGTCAGCAGCGGGATGACGCCCGGCCCTGCTCACCGCCGACGCCCAGGATCGCGCCCGGCTTGCCGATGAAGGTGTGGATCCACGGCTGAGCCGAAACCCATCTTGAACGCCCACAGCACCCAGACGATGAGCGTGAGGCAGAACGTGCTGAACACCATCAGCACCGTGTTCATCGCCCACTTGCGCTGCACCAGGCCGCCGTACAGGACGGCGATGGCCGGGATGCTCATCAGCCCGACGAGCGTCGCCGCTGTCAGCTGCCAGGCGTTGTCCCCGGAACTCAGCCAGCTCGGATAGGGAACCACCGCGCCTCCATCTGTCATTGGCCGGAAACACGCCCTGTGGCGAGCTGCCGTGGAAGGGTTCCGACCGGAGGCCCAGGCCGCGGGCGCCCTGGGTAGCCCGGACGGCCGCTTCGCTGTCCTTCAGAACACTACATATCTCCCATGGCCGGGTTTCGGACCCGTTTCCCGCTCGTTACGCGTGCGGTAACGCACCTGGCCGCCGGGGCACCGATGTTTCACGCCTGTTTCGGCCCGGCCGTAGTACCCGATAGGGCCCATGGCCGCTGGCGGCCGGGCCTGGCCCGGCGGGCGGACCAGGTTGTTCAGCTAGGGATCCTCGGTCCCGGAGACTTTGACACTTGTCCTGAGTTTCGGGGCTGCGTAACGTCGGGGACGCCCGCTCGAAAACTCTGCAGGCAGTGTTCTGACCAGCCACTTTGGAGTGGCACAGCCGGTCGCATGGCGGGGGCGGCGCTACCGGGCCCGGCCTGCCGGGCCCGGCCTGCCGCGGCCCGGCGCTGCCGGGTCCGGGCTACCGGGTCCGGGCTACCGGGTCCGGGCTACCGGGTCCGGGCTACCGGGTCCGGGCTACCGGGCGGCCGGGGAGCCGGCTACGCCACCGGCCGGCCCGGCGGTCGGCGCGGATTTGGCGGACGACGTTGCGGCCGGGAATGCCGGTGACCCCGCCGCCGCCGTGGGTGGCCGAGCCGGCCTGGTACAGGCCGCGGACCGGGGTGCGCAGGTCCGCGTAGCCGGCCGCGGGCCGGCCGTGGAACATCTGGCCGAGGCTGAGCTCGCCGTGGAAGATGTTCCCGCCGACCAGCCCGTACTCCTGCTGCATGGTGTGCGGCCCGATCACCTGGCGGTGCAGGACCGAGCCGGTGAACCCGGGCGCCACCGTCTCCATCCGGGCGATCACCCGGTCGGCGTAGGCCTCCAGCTCGGTCTCGTCCGGGGCGTCGGCGTATGCCGCCGGCACCCACTGGGTGAACATCGACATGACGTGCCGCCCCGCGGGGGCGAGCGAGTCGTCGAACACGCTGGGTATGCAGATGTCGGCGAACGGCCGGGCCGACGGCTTGCCGGACACCGCCTCCTGGAACGCGTTCTCGATGTCGTCCAGGCTCTCCGCCAGCACGATCGTCCCGCCGTGCAGCTGCGGGTCATAGCCCGGGTGGCTGGCGAAGGCCGGCAGCCGGTCCAGCGCCAGGTTGATCTTCACGGTGCCGCTGCGGGTCTGCCAGCCGCGGATGTCGGCCAGGAACGGCTGCGGCAGCGCGGCCGCGTCGACCAGGTCCAGGAACGCGATCTTCGGATGCACGGTGGTGATCACCGTGTCCGCGTCGATGTCCTCGCCGGAGGCCAGGGTCACCCCGGTGACCCGGCCGGCGGGCGAGGTGCGGATCCGGGCCACCGGGGCGCCGGCGCGGAGCTCGGCGCCGAACGAGCGGGCCGCCGCGGCCAGCGCCCGGGTCACGCCGCCCATCCCGCCGCGCGGGAACCCCCAGGCCCCGGCGTGCCCGTCCGTGCCGCCGATGTGGTGGTGCAGCATCACGTACGCGGTGCCGGCCGACCGAGGGCCCGCCCAGGTGCCGATCACCCCGGACACCGACAGCAGCCCGCGCATCGCGTCCGACTCGAAGTACCGGTCCAGCAGGTCGGCGATGCTCCCGGTGAGCAGCCGGGTGACGTCCACCGCGCCGCGGGCGTCCAGCTTGCGCAGGTGCCGCAGCAGCATCGCCTGCCGGGCCAGGTCGGCGGGCCGCCGGGAGCCGAGCCGCGGCGGGATCTCCTCCAGCATCGGCCCCAGCACCTGCCCGATCTTCCGCAGGTGCGCCTCGTAGCCGGGGTAGGCCGCGGCGTCGGCAGCGGAGAACTTCCCGATCTCCTCCCGCCGGCCGGCCGGGTCGTCGGGCAGCCGCAGGTACCTTCCGTCGGCCCGGGGCGCGAAGTACGGCCCCTGCGGGAACACGTGGTATCCGTGCCGGGCCAGCTGCAAGTCGGCGACCAGGTCCGGCGGCAGCAGGGACACCACGTAGGACAGCGAGGTCACCAGGTAGTCGGGCCCGAAGGGGCGCTCACTCACCGCGGCGCCGCCGAGCACGTCCCGCCTCTCGCAGACCAGGACGTCCAGCCCGTCCCTGGCCAGGTACGCGGCGGCGACCAGGCCGTTATGGCCGCCGCCCACCACTACGACATCGCGGCGCGAACTCATCAGCCGGTCCCTCCTTGTCCATCATCGGCGGCCGGGCCGGCCGGAGGAAGCCGGCCCGGGGCGGCCCGCCGGCCTCCCGGCCGAGCCGGCGAGTGACGTAGCGGCCGACGTCGGCGCTCGGCTGCTCCATCGGGGCCAGGTACCCGGCGGTGAACATCCGCGAGCGCATGCCGTCCTGGACCTGCTCGCAGATGGCCCAGTCCTGGCGGTTGACCAGATCCCAGAACTCCACGGCGTCCGCCGGGTCGAAGTCCTCGCGGGCGATCTCGTCGGGGTGGAACAGGAAGTCGCAGACTACCGTGGTGTGCCCGGCGTCGTGCGGCCAGACGGTGAACGCGGCGACGTGGTCGGCCGACAGGCTGAGCATGAGGTTGGGCAGCACCAGCTCGCCGGCGTGCCGGGCCCTGGCCGCTTCGGGGAGTCCGGGGAAGGGCGCCCGCCGGGTGGTGCCGGTGCGGGTGAAGGTCCAGGCGCCGTCGCGGTGCCGGATGCCGGCGTCCCAGTCCAGCCCGCCGCCGCCGCGGCCGAACGCCGGGACCAGCTCGCACAGCTCCGGGTGCACCGGGCCGCAGTGGTAGCACTCGTTGTAGTTCTCCAGGATCACCTTCCAGTTCGCGGTGACCCGGTAGACCAGCCGGTGCCCGGTGCGCAGCTGCGCCAGCGGGTAGCCGGCGAGCCGGGCGTCCGCCCCGTTCAGCTGGCCGGCGAGCGGGGCGCCGCCCGGGACGAGCCGGGCGAAGAGGAAGCCGCCCCAGACGGCGACGCCCACCGGGTGCAGCGAGAGCCGGTCCCGGTAGCGGCGCAGGCCGGGCAGGAACGGTGCCGAGCGCAGCGACCCGTCCAGGGCGTACGTCCAGCCGTGATACGGGCAGCGGATGGCGCCGCCGGCGCAGCCGCTGGACGCCGGCCCGGCCGCGGGCTGGGCGGCGGCCGCCGGGACCAGCCGGGAGCCGCGGTGCCGGCACAGGTTGTAGAACCCGGCCAGCCCGGCCGGGCCGCGGACGACCAGGATGCTCTCCCCGGCGACGTCGGCGGTGAGGTAGTCGCCGGGCCGGGCCAGCCACTCCTGCCGGCCGACGCAGAACCACCCTGGGAACAGGACCGCCTCGCGTTCGGCGGCGAACTCGTCCTCAGCCGTGTAGCCGGGGCCGGGCAGGCTGCGCTGCAGCGGGATCCCGGCGGCCGCGCCCGCCTCCTGCTCCGCGCCTGCGCCGCCAGTGGTCACCGCTGCCTCCTCCGCCTCGAGCCGGCGCCCGCGGCCGCGGCCGGGGCCGCTCACCGCCTCCGTCCCAGCATGCCTGCCCGCAGGTCGGCCAGCACCCGGCGGGCGGCGTTGTAGCCGGGCGCCCCGGTGACCCCGCCGCCGGGGTGAGCGCCGGCCCCGCACAGGTACAGCCGCCGCACGGGGGTCGCGTACCGCGCCCACCCGGGCACCGGCCGCATGTGAAACAGCTGGTCCGGGCCGATGTCGCCGTGGAAGATGTTCCCTTCGGTCAGGCCGTACTCACGTTCCAGGTCCAGCGGGGTCAGCACCTGGCGGCCGACGACCGCCGCCGGGACGTTGGGCGCGAACTGGCCGATCCTGGCCAGCACCCGGTCCCCCAGCTCGTCCCGCAGCCCGTCCCAGCTGCCCGCGGCCGGGCGGCCGGGGAGGTACTGGACGAAGCAGGTCATGATGTGGCGGCCTGGCGGCGCCAGCGAGCCGTCCACGTTCGAGGCGACCACGCAGTCGATGAACAGCTGGCCGGCATCGGCCAGCTCGCCGCGCTTGGCCCGGTCGTAGCAGGCGTCGGCGACGGCCAGCTCGGGCGGCAGGGTGAACAGCGCCCGGCGGGCGGCCCCCGCGTCCGCGGGCATTCCGGGCAGCCGCGGCTCGGCGTCGAGCACCAGGTTGACCTTGCCGCACGGTCCGTCCATCTTGATCCCGGCGACCGCCGCGCGGAAGTCGTCCGGCAGCTCGTCCCGGCCGAGCAGGCCGAGAAAGGTCCGCTTCGGATCGGCGCCGGACAGCACCAGGCCGGCCTCGACCTCGGTGCCGTCCGCCAGCGTGACCCCCCGCGCCCGGCCGTCGCGCACCAGGATCCGGGCCACCTCCGCGCCGGTGGCGACCTGCATCCCGGCCGCGCGTCCCGCGGCGGCGATCGCGCCGCTGATCGCGCCCATGCCGCCCATGACGTGGCCGGAGAATCCCTGCTCGGCCTGCTCGCCGCCAGACAGCAGGTGGAACGCCAGGCCGATCAGGGTGCCGGGCTGGTACGGCCCGCCGTGCTTGCCGTACAGGTTGTTAGCCAGCATCAGCGCCTTGGCCTGCCGCGATTCGAACCGGGCGTCGATGAACTGGCCGAGGCTGCCGGTCAGCAGCCGGGTGAGCCCGTCGAACTCGGCCCCGCGCATCCCGCGCAGGCTCCGCCCGGTCCGCAGCAGTTCGCGCACGCCGCGCAGGCCGGTCGCGCGGGTGTCCGGCGGCAGCTGCGTGAACAGCGGCTGCAGCCGCGCGGCGAGGGTGCGCAGCTCGGCGTCGGCGGCCAGGTACGCGCGGGCGTCGGCGGCAGAGAACCGGCTCAGCCCGGCGGCGGTGCGCACCGGGTCGCCCCACCCGGCTACCACCTCGCCGCCGTCCAGGGCGACCTGCAGCGCCGGCTCGCAGCCGACCATCCGCAGCCCGTGCCGTGCCAGCCGCAGTTCCCGGATCACCTCGGGCCGCAGCATCGACGCGATGTACGAGGTGGTCGAGGCCCGGCAGCCGGGCGCGATCTCCTCGGTCACGCAGCACCCGCCCGGCACGCCGCGGCGCTCGGCCACCAGCGTGGCCAGGCCGGCCCGGGCGAGCATCGCGCCGGCGGTCAGCCCGTTGTGCCCGGCGCCGACCACGATGGCGTCCCACCGGGTGCGGGCCTGCGTGCTGGTCAGCATTTCTGACTTTCGGTCAGGCAGCGGGAAGATGAGGACGAGTATGGTTAGGATTCGTCGCTGATGTCAATGCATCTGGCCTGGCCGAGGAGCGGACCGATTCATGACCTCTGGTCAGTTTATTAACCGGCCTGGCGTCCCGCCTTCCACCGCAGGCACCGCCGCGCGGCCCCGGCCGGCCCGCCGCGCGGCCGGCCGCCGGGAGCCCGCCAGGGCCGCCGCCCGGCAGCGGGCCCGGCAGGAGCGGATCGTCGCGGCGGCCATGCGGCAGTTCGCCGGGCACGGGTACGAGGGGGTGCGGATCGAGGAGATCGCCCGCGAGGCCGCGGTGGCGAAGGGCGCGGTGTTCGGCTACTTCGGCAGCAAGGCCGGGCTGTTCCTGGCCGCCTACCAGGCCGCCGCCCGCTCGTTCAGCCGCTACCTGGACGCGCCGCCGGACGTCCGGGCGGCCGGATTCTTCGCGGTGATCACCTACTGGATCGAGCATGCGCCGCATCTCGTCCGCGAGGACTGGGTGCCCTACCGGGTGACGCTGCTCGGCAACTACTGCTCCAGCCTGCCGCTGAAGCGGGAGATCACCCAGTTCCTGCTGCGCGAGGACCCGTACGGCACGCAGGCCTTCGTCGAGTTCGGCATCGGCCGCGGCGAGATCCGCACCGACATCGACCCCAGGATGGTCGTGTCCCTGGTCGACTGGCTGATGGACCGGGTGCAGGACGCGATCGTCACCGAGGAGCTCGACCCGGGGCTGTTCGGCTCGGCGACGCAGCCCCGTCCGCTGCGCGAGCTGCGGGTTCGGCAGTTCGCCGAGCTGCTGCGCGGGGCGATCGGAGCCCGGCCGTGAGCGGGGAGCCGATGAGCGTGCGGGCCGCCCGGATCCCGGTGCGGGACGGAACGGAGCTGGCCGCCACGCTGTACCTTCCGGCGGAGGCGGACGCCGCGCCGGTGCCCGCGCTGCTGGAGTACCTGCCCTACCGCAAGGACGACGCCATGCTGGCCCGGGATTACAGCCTGTACGCGCACGTCACGCGGCACGGCTACGCGGGCGCCCGGGTGGACATCCGCGGCACCGGCGGCAGCGGCGGCGAGCTGCCCGGCGGCGAGTACTCCGAGCAGGAGCAGCGCGACGCCGAGGACGTCATCGCCTGGCTGGCCGGGCAGCCGTGGTGCTGTGGCGCGGTCGGGATGTGGGGCATCTCGTGGGGCGGCTTCAACGCCATCCAGGTCGCGCTGCGGCGGCCGCCCGCGCTGAAGGCGATCATCGCGGTGGACGCCTCCGACGACCTGTTCCACGACGACGTGCACTACATCGACGGGCTGCTGCACCTCGACGAGTACGCGCTGATGATCGACCACCTGAACGGCCTGCCGCCGGCGCCGGGCTTCCCGCTGGACGAGGAGACGATGAGCCGCAGGTTCGACCGCGCGCCGTGGCTGGCGACCTGGCTGGCCCGGCAGCAGGACGGCCCCTACTGGCGACGGGCGTCACTGCGGCCGGACTACGGCAGGCTCCGCATCCCGGCGTTCCTCATCGGCGGCTGGTACGACGGCTACCGGGACTCGGTACCGCGGATGCTCGCCGCCGTGCCCGCGCCGGTCAGGGTGCTGATCGGCCCGTGGAATCACACCTTCCCGCATGACGCGGTCCCCGGGCCGGCGGTGGAATGGCGGGACGAGGCGATCCGGTGGTGGGATCACTGGCTCAAGGGCGCGGAGAACGGGATCATGTCCGAGCCGCCGGTCACCGTGTACGTCCGGCACTGGCACCCGCCGGATCCGGATTTGGCCGAGATACCCGGGCGCTGGCGGACCGAGACCGCGCTCCCCCCGGAGCGGACCGTCTACCAGGCCTGGCACTGCGGCCCGGAGCGGAACCTCGCGCCGGAATCCCCCGCCGGACGGCTCGCTGGCGCTGCGCTACGTGCCGTCGGCCGGGGTGGAGGCCGGCCACTGGTGGGGTGAGCTGGCCGCGGACCAGCGCGGCGCGGACGCGTTCAGCCTGGTCTTCGACACCCCGCCGCTTCCCGCCGAGGCGGAGATCCTCGGCTTCCCGGTCGTGGAGATCAGCGGCGGCGCCGATGCCGAGCCGCTGCACTGGTTCGGCAGGCTCTGCGACGTGGCGCCCGACGGGACCGTCACCCTGGTCACCGGGGCCGGCCGGGCCGGGACGGCCGGATCCGCTGCGCGATCCAGGCTCGCTGCCCGGCGGGACTGGCCTTCCTCCTGCCCGGCCGGCTGCCTCCGCTCCCGGTTCCGCGCCTCCGGGCCGCCCGGACGAGACAGGCCGCCCGGACGAGACAGGCCGCCCGGATGAGCCGGGCCGCCCGGATGAGCGGCCGCTGCGGCTGGAACTGCACGTCACCTCGTGGGTGTTCCGGCCCGGCCACCGGATTCCGGCTCGCGCTGTCCAACGCCATGTGGCCGATGATCTGGCCGACCCCGCGCCCGGCCACGGCCACGGTGCGGCTCGGGCCGGCCGGCACCAGGCTGGTGCTGCCGGTGGTCCCGCCCGCGGCCAGGCCGGAACCGGTGTTCGGGCCGCCCGCACCCGCCGGGCAGCCGGCCGGCGTCCGGCACTGGGGGCAGATGCTCCCGGTGCGCTGGACCCTGCAGCGCGACGATACCGGGACGGCCGCGATCTGGTGGCGGGGCGGCACCGGCACCGACTTTCCCTGGGGCCGGGTCACCGACGAGGAGTACCTGCGCTACGAGGTGGCGGACGCCCGGCCGGCCTGCGCCTCGGCGCACGGCGAGGCCCGCACCGAGGTCCACCTGGACGGCCGCCTGCTGGCCGTCACCTCATTCCTCGACCTCGACGGTGACGAGGAATCACTGCGCTACCGGTTCCGCCGTGAGCTGCGCCAGGACGGGATGCTGCTGCGCGAGCGCGGCTGGGAGTACCGCTACCCGCGCGACGGGCACTAGGCCCCGTGCTCACGGATCTTGGCGGCGCTGCTGGCTGGCACCTGCGGCGCGACGGATCGGTGCTGCAGGCGGCGTCCGGCAAGGCGGCGGCGGAGTCAACAGCGGAGCTACGGGCGACGACGCCGGGGTGGGGCGTCACCGTGCTGGCCCTGCTGGCGGCGGTCGTCGTCCGGGCGCCGATCCCCGCCGCGGAAGGTCCCGGGACACGGCCCGGCGGCACGGCGGCGGGGGCTGCCCGGGGCCTGGCAGGCCTGCTCCTCCAGCCGCCGCTGGATTCTGTTCATCGCGCCGAGCCAGCGGTCCGGGTCGGCCGCCCGGCCGGCGTACATCCTGGCGACCTCGGGATGCGGCAGGATCAGGAACCCGCCGCCGGCGATGCCCCTGACCACCGCCTCGGCCGCGGCCTCGGGCGTGATGGCCGCGTCGTCGAGCAGCGCCCGCCCGACCGGGCCGGCCGCGCCCAGCATCGGGGTGCGCACACCTTGCGGGCACAGCGCCTGCACGGTGACGCCCCGGTGGGCGTAGCTGGCCGCCAGCCATTCGGCGAAGCTGAGCGCCGCGTGCTTGGTGACCGCGTAGGGCGCGGAGCCGAGCAGGGTGAGCAGCCCGGCCGCCGACACGGTGCAGATCAGGTGGCCGCGGCCCCGCTCCAGCCAGGGGGGCAGCAGCAGCCGCGCCGCCCGGACGTGCGCCATGACGTTGACCTGCCAGGACAGCTCCCACTCGGCCTCGGCCGCGTCCGCGCCGCCGGGACGGCCCACCCCGGCGTTGGCGCAGTACAGGTCGATCGCGCCGAGCGCCTCGGTGGCCACGCCGATCAGCCGGGCCACCCCGTCCTCGGCGGCGGCGTCCGCCGCGACGGCGACCGCGCCGCACGAGGCCGCGGTCGCGGCCGCGGCCGCCTGGTCGATGTCGTTGACCACGACCCGGGCGCCCTCGGCGGAGAACCTGGCGGCCAGCGCCGCGCCGATGCCGCTGCCCGCGCCGGTGACGACGACACCGGCCCCGGCGACGGACTTCACGCCGTCGGCCCCGGCAGGTTCACCAGGCCGGCCAGCGCGGCCCGGTGCCGGTCCGGCGTGCCGAGCGCGATCGAGCCGCTCTTCGCCCGCTTCAGGTACAGGTGGGCGGGGTGCTCCCAGGTGAACCCGATGCCGCCGTGCAGCTGGACGCACTCCTCGGCCGCCTTGACCGCGGTGTCGCCGCCGTAGGCCTTGGCCATCGCGACGGCTACCGGCGCGTCGGGGCTGCCGTCGGCCAGGCACCCGGCCGCGTACCTGGCGGCCGCGCGCGCCTGGGCGACCAGCACGTACAAGTCGGCCAGCCGGTGCTTGATCGCCTGGAACGAGCCGATCGGGCGGGCGAACTGGCGGCGCTCCTTCGCGTAGCCGACCGTCATCTCCAGGCAGCGCTCGGCCAGGCCCAGCTGCTCGGCGGCGAGCATGGCCGCCCCGGCGGACAGCGCCGCGCGGACCGCCGCCACGGCGGCGTCCCCGGCGGCGATGCGCCGGGCCGGCACCGCGTCCAGGGTGAGGTCGCACAGCTGCCTGGTGCTGTCCAGCGAGACCGCCGCGGGCCTGGTCACGCCGTCGGCGTGCGCGTCCACCGCGTAGAGCCCGTAGGGCACGGCGTCGGCCGGCACCAGCAGCACGTCGGCGGGCAGCGCGTCGGCCAGCCGGGCCGCGGTTCCGGTCAGCCGGGCCGAGCCCGCCGGGTCGCCGGCCGCCGGGCCGGTCACCCGGACCGAGCCGGGCAGCTCGCCGCCGGGCGCGGACTCGAACGGGACGGCCAGCGCCGCGGTCACGGTGCCGCCGGCCAGCGCGGCGAGCAGCTTGCGGTCTTCGTCGCCGGCCGGCTCGGGCCGGCCGCCGCCAGCAGCGCGGCGGTGGCCACCACGGCGCTGCCCAGGTAGGGCACGGGCGCGGCCGACCTGCCGGTCTCCTCGGCGACCACCGCGGCCTCGCGGTAGGACGCCCCCGCCCCGCCGAGCGACTCGGGCACCAGCAGCCCGGCGCAGCCGAGGTCCGCGGCCAGCACGTGCCAGAGCCCGGTGTCGTAGGGCTCGCCGCTTTCGGTGCGGGCGAGCACGTCGGCCTGGCGGCAGCGCTCGGCCAGCAGGGACCGCACCGCCTGCCGCAGGTCGTTTTCCGCCTCGCTGTAGAGGAGGCCGGGTATCTCGGGCCGGGTCATCGCGGCAGGTCTTTCCATGGCAGGTCCTTGTCCACCCGGATTTCGGGCGGCAGGCCGAGCACCCGCTCGGCGATGATGTTGCGCAGGATCTCCGACGTGCCGCCCTCGATGGAGTTCCCGCGGGCGCGCAGGTAACGGAAGCCGGGGCCGCGGCCGTAGAAGTTCGACGCCTCCGGCCTGCGCGCGGTCCAGTCGTCGTAGCGCAGTCCCTCGCCGCCGGCCAGCTCCACCTCGAGGGCGGAGATCTCCTGGTTGAGCCGGGCGAACACGAGCTTGGCGGCCGAGCCTTCGGGACCCGGCTGGCCGGCCGCGAGCTGCTGGCGCAGCCGGGTGCCGGCGATCCTGGCCACCTCAGAGTCCACCCACAGCCGCAGCAGCCGGTCATGCAGGCCGGGCGTCCGCAGCTCCGGCCGGTCCCGCCAGGTCGCCGCCACGCCGCCGATCATCCCGCCTTCGCGGGGCAGGGTGCCGCCGCCGATCGCGACCCGCTCGTTCATCAGCGTGGCCTGGGCGACCCGCCAGCCGTCGCCGACGGCGCCGATCCTGTCGGTGTCGGGGACCGGCACGTCGGCCAGGAACACCTCGTTGAACTCGGCCTCGCCGGTGAGCTGGCGCAGCGGCCGCACCTCGACGCCGGGCGCGGTCATGTCGATGGCGAAGTAGCTGAGGCCGGCGTGCTTGGGCACGTCCGGATCCGTCCGGGCGACCAGGATCGCCCAGCGGGCCTGGTGCGCCATGGACGTCCAGACCTTCTGCCCGGTGATCCGCCAGCCGCCGCCGGGGGCGTCGCCGCCGGGTGTGCCGTCGCCGTCGCGGACCGCGCGGGTGGCCAGGCCGGCCAGGTCCGAGCCCGCGCCCGGCTCGCTGAACAGCTGGCACCAGACCTCCTCGCCGGTCCACAGCGGGCGCAGCCAGCGCTGCTGCTGCTCCGGGGTGCCGAACGCGAGGATGGTCGGCGCGGCCATGCCCAGGCCGATCCCGATCCGCCTCGGGTCGTTGTCCGGCGCCCCGGCCGCGGCGAGCTCGGCGTCCGCGACGGGCTGCAGCGCGCGCGGCGCGCCGAGGCCGCCCAGGCCGGGCGGGTAGTGCACCCAGGCCAGGCCGGCGTCGAACCGGGCCCGCAGGAAGTCCAGCCGGGGCGTGCCGGCGGGGTCGTGCGCGTCCAGCAGCTCACCGGCCCGGCGGCGGATGTCGTCAGGCCCGGCGGCCTGGCCGCCCGCCTCGGCTTCGGTCAGCACAGCGGGCCTCCCGCCACGTAGATCACCTGGCCGGAGACGTAGCCGGCCCCCTCGCTGGCCAGGAACGAGATAACGTGCGCCACGTCGGCCGGCTGCCCGATCCGGCGGACCGGGATTCTGGGCCGCCCTCAGCTCCATGAGCTCATCGAAGTCCACGCCGAGGCGGGCCGCGGTGGCCTTGGTCATGTCGGTGGCGATGAACCCGGGCGCGACCGCGTTGACCGTGATGCCGAACTGGCCGAGCTCGATGGCCAGCGTCTTGGTGAACCCCTGCAGGCCGGCCTTGGCCGCCGAGTAGTTGGCCTGCCCCCGGTTGCCGAGCGCGGAGCTGGACGACAGGCTGATGATCCGCCCGAACTGCTGCTCCACCATGTGCTGCTGCGCCGCCCGGCTCATCAGGAACGAGCCGCGCAGGTGGATGCCGAGCACCGTGTCCCAGTCGTCCTCGGACATCTTGAACAGCAGGTTGTCCCGGATCACGCCGGCGTTGTTCACCAGCACCCCAGGCGGGCCCAGCTCGGCCACCACCTTCTCCACCGCGGCCTCGACCTGCTCGGCGTTGCTCACGTCGGCGCCGACGGCGACGGCCCGGCCGCCGGCCTCGGTGATCGCGTCCACCGTGCGCACGCAATTGGTCTCGTCCAGGTCGAGCACGGCGACCGCCATCCCGTCGGCGGCCAGGCGGCTGGCGGTGGCGGCACCGATGCCACGGGCGGCACCGGTGACGATGGCGACACGCTGGGTGTCTGCTGGCATATTTCTCCTCCTGATCGGGACCGGGCGGCCCGGGTCACATCTCGGTGCGGTACTTGCGCAGCTCGCGGCGGGCCAGGGACCGTTTGTGCACCTCGTCCGGGCCGTCGGCGAACCGCAGCGCGCGCGCGCTCGCCCACAGCTGGGCCAGCGGGAAGTCCTGGCTGACCCCGGCCGCGCCGTGGGCCTGGATCGCCTTGTCGATCACCCACTCGGCCGCCGCGGGCGTGCCGATCTTAATGGCCTGGATCTCGGTGTGCGCACCCTTGTTGCCGACGGTGTCCATCAGCCACGCGGTCTTGAGCACCAGCAGCCGGGCCGCCTCGATGCGCACCCGGGACTCGGCGATCCAGCCCTGGATGACGCTCTGCCCGGCCAGCGGGCCGCCGAACGCGGTGCGCGTCGTCACCCGGTGGCACATGAGCTCGAGAGCGCGCTCGGCGGCGCCGATGAGCCGCATGCAATGGTGGATCCGGCCCGGGCCGAGCCGGGCCTGCGCGATCGCGAAGCCGTCGCCCTGGCCGGCGATCAGGTTCGCCGCCGGCACGGTCACGTCGCGGAACTCGATCTCCGCGTGGCCGCCGTGCGGCCCGTCGTCGTACCCGAACACGCTCATGCCGCGCTTGATGTTCACGCCCGGGGTGCCGGCGGGCACCAGGATCATGGACTGCTGCTTGTGCGGCGGCGCCTGGTCGTCGGTGCGGCCCATCACGATGAGGATCTCGCAGCCGGGGTTCATCGCCCCGGACGACCACCACTTCGTGCCGTTGATCACGTAGTCGTCGCCGCGGCGCTCGATCCTGGTCGCGATGTTGGTGGCGTCCGAGGAGGCGACGTCGGGCTCGGTCATGCAGAACGCCGACCGTATCTCGCCCTCGAGGAGGGGCCGCAGCCAGCGGTCGCGCTGGGCCGCGCTGCCGAACTCGGCCAGCAGTTCCATGTTGCCGGTGTCGGGCGCGGCGCAGTTGAGCGCCTCCGGAGCCAGCGCGGGGCTGCGGCCGGTCAGCTCGGCCAGCGGCGCGTACTGCAGGTTGGTCAGCCCGGCGGCCTGGACCGGGAGGCTCTGGGCGTGCGGGGCCCGGGCCAGGAACAGGTTCCACAGCCCGCGGCGGCGGGCCTCCGCCTTGAGCTCGGCGATGACCGGCGGCCGCTGCCACGGGCGGCCCGCCGCCCTGGCCTCGGCCACCTGGGCGCTGAAGACCGGCTCGGCCGGGTAGACGCGGTCGGCCATGAACGCGGACAGGCGCTCGCGCAGTTCTTCCGTGCGGGCGTCGTAGGCGAAGTCCATTCCGCACCCCTCCGGCGTGATCGTGCGCCGTCCGGCTCCCGCGCACCGCAGGCCGGGCCTCGAGTCCGGACAAAGACTACCTACCGACCGGTACCTTCCCTAGCCTGGCCCCATGAGCGCAACGCAGCCCGGCCCGCCGCGGCCGCCCGTGGTGGAGACGGTGCGCGGGCCGGTGCCGGTGGCCGGGCTCGGCCGGGTGTTCATGCACGAGCACGTATTCGTGCTGAACGAGGAGATTCCGGCAGAACTACGCCGCCGACTGGGACGAGGACCGGCAGGTCGACGACGCCGCGGCGAAGCTCAACGCGCTCGCCGCGCGCGGCGTGGCCACGATCGCCGACCCGACCGTGGTCGGGATCGGCCGCAACGTCCCGCGCGTCCAGCGGGTGGCCGAGCGGACCGGCATCAACATCATCGTCGCGACCGGCCTGTACACCTACAGCGACCTCCCGCTGTACTTCCGCTACCGGGCGCCGCACAGCGGCACCGACGGCCGCGACCCGATGACGGACCTGTTCGTCGCCGACCTCACCGAGGGCATCGCAGGCACCGGCGTCCGGGCCGCGTTCCTCAAGTGCTGCATCGAGGAGGAGGGCCTGACCGCGGGCGTGGAGCGGGTGATGCGCGCGGTGGCCGGGGCGCATCAGGTCACCGGCGCCCCGCTCATGGTGCACACCCACCCGGCCAGCCAGTCCGGCCTGGTCGCGCTGCGGGTGCTCACCGAGGAGGGGGCGGACCCGTCCCGGGTGATCATGGCGCACAGCGGGGACACCGGCGACCTGGCGTACCTGACCGCGCTGGCCGACGCGGGCTGCCTGCTCGGCATGGACCGGTTCGGCCTGAACGTCCTGTTCCCGTTCGAGCAGCGGGTGGCCACGGTCGCGGCGCTGGCCGCGCGGGGGTATGCCGAGCGCATGGTGCTGTCCCATGACGCGTCCTGCCACATCGACTGGTTCCCGGCCGGCCTGATCCCGATGTTCGCGCCGGACTGGCACCTGGACCATCTGCTGGACGACGTGCTGCCCGCGCTGCGCGAGAAGGGCGTCACCAGCGAGCAGATCGACGCCATGCTCACCGCCAACCCGCAGCGGTACTTCACGCCGCGCTCCTAAAGTGCGGCTCCGGGAGGACGGCGCTACGGCGTCACCATCCGTACCCGCCGGTTGCTGCTGTCGGCGATGAACAGGTCGCCCGTGCCGTTCGCCGCGACGCCATCGGGGGTGTTGAGCTCGGCACGGGCGGCCGGGCCGCCGTCACCGGAGAAGCCCAGCATGCCGTCGCCGGCCACCGTGTAGATGTGCTCAGCCGTCATGGCGACCCCGTAGAACCTGCCGGTCCTGGCCGCGACCACCCGCACCCGGTCGCTGACCGGGTCGGCGATGACCAGGCTGCCGGCGCCCGATGGCCACCGACGCGGCGAAGAAGATCTTGGCGCGGGTGGCCGGGCCGCCGTCGCCGGAGAAGCCTGGCGTGCCGTCGCCGGCCACCGTGTAGATGTGCCCGGCGGTCATCGCCTGCCCGTAGAACTTCCCGGTCCTGGCCGCGACCACCCGCACCCGGCTGTCGAACTGCTCGCCGGTGACCAGGTTGCCGGCCGCGTCCACCGCGACGCTCTGCGGCCAGTCGAGCTCGGCGCTGGTGGCCGGGCCGCCGTTGCCGGAGAAGCCGGCGATGCCGTTGCCCGCTACCGCGTAGATGTTCCCTGCCTTCATCGCGACCCCGTAGAACTTGCCGGTCCTGGCCGCGACCACCCGCACCCGGTTGTTGCCGCCGTCGGCGATGACCAGGTTGCCTGCGCCGTCCACCGCGACGCCTTCGGGCGCGTCGAGCCGGGCGCGGGCGGCCGGGCCGCCGTCGCCGGAGGAACCCGGCTTGCCGGTGCCGGCCACCGTGTAGATGTGCCCGGCGGTCATCGCCTGCCCGTAGTACTTCCCGGTCCGGGCCGCCACCACCCGCACCCGGTTGTTGAAGGTGTCGGCGATGACCGCGTTGCCGGAGCCGTCGGCGACCGCGTCCTGCGGCCCGCTGAGCCTGGCGCGGGTACCCAGGCCGCCGTCGCCGGAGAAGCCGAAGCTGCCGTCGCCGGCGATCGTGTAGATGTCCCCCTTCGCCATGACCCGCCCGAATGACGTGCCCGTGGCGGCCGCGACCACGCGCACCGTGCTGTTCCCGTCGTCGGCGACGACCAGGCCGCCCGGGGCGCCCGCCGCCAGGCCGGCCGGAGCGGAGAACTCCGCCCGCGCGGCCGGGCCGCCGTCACCGGAGCAGAAAGGACGTGCCGGTGCCGGCCACCGTGTAGATGTGCTTAGCCTTCATCGGCTGCCCGTAGAACGTGCCCGTCCGCACCGCGACCGCCCGCACCCGGTTGTTGCCGCTGTCGGCGATCAGCACGGCTCCCGTGCTGTCGTCCACCGCCACGCCCGCCGGCCGGCGCAGGCGGGCGCCGGTGGCCGGGCCGCCGTCGCCGGAGAACCCGGCCGTGCCGGTGCCGGCCAGCGTGTAGATGTCGCCCGCCTTCATCGGCCGCCCGTAGAACGTGCCGGTCCGGGCCGCGACCACGCGGATCCGGTTGCTGTCCGTGTCGGCGATCACCAGGTTTCCCGCCGGGTCCAGGGCCACGCCGGACGGCCGCGCGAGCTTGGCCCGGATGGCCGGGCCGCCGTTGCCGGAGAACCCCGCCGTGCCGGTGCCGGCCACCGTGTAGATGTTCCCTGGCTTCATCGCGATCCCGTAGAACATCCCTTGGCTGGCCGCGACGACCCGGATCCGGTTGTCCTGGGTGGCGGCCAGGACGAGATTCCCCGAACGGTCCACCCGGACGCTGTCGATGAACCGTCCGAGCGCCGCCTTGACCGCCGGTCCGCCGTCACCGGAGAAGCCGGTCCCGGTCTTGTGCCCGGCCACCGTGTAGATGTCCCCGGCCTTCATCGGCTGGCCGTAGAACGTGCCCGTCCGGGCCGCCACCACCTGGACCACGGACCCGAACTTGGTTCCGGCCTCGGCGAAGCCGGAGTTCGGCGATCACCAGGTTGCCGTGCGCGTCGACGGCCACGTCTTGGGTACTGCTCATCGGGGCCCGCCTGGCGACTGCGCCGGGCTGGCTGTAGCCGGTCCGGCCGTTGCCGGCGACCAGGTAGATGTGGTCTTTGGTCATCGGCTGCCCGTAGAACGTGCCGGTTTTCGCCGCCACCACGGCGACCTGGTTGGCATCGTTCTCGGCGATCACGAGATTGCCTGACTGATCCACGGTGACCCCGCAGGTGCTCCCGAGGACGGCTTTGGCCGCCGGACCGCCGGCCCCTCGCGACCCCTGCTGGGCCCCGTTCCCCGCGGGCGTGGTCAGCCAGTCACGGGCGTTGATCTTCCGCACCACGGGCCCGTCGGCGATGTACGTGCTGCCGTCGTGCGTCGACACGCCGCACGCGGTGACCGAGACCCTGGTGGCCGGGCCGGGGCCGCCGACGCCGCCGGCGATGGCCGAGATCGTCCCGGCCGCCGTCGCCAGGCGGCCGCGGAACGCTCTGGGGGCACCCGGATGCGCTGCCGCCGCGGCCGGGCCCGCTGCTGCGGCCAGCGCCGCGCCCGACACCAGCCCCAGCACGGCCAGCGCGGGCGCACCCCGCCGCAGCCCGCCCCGCCCGCCGAACCGCCCAGCCCTCATCTGATATCCCTCCGTCATGCGGCGGCCGGCCGGTCCCGGGGCTTTGCCTCCCGGTCCCGTACCGCGGCCACCCATGTTTCATGGTTGCGACGTTCTCGCCCTGCGGACGGACTACCCCGGCGGGCGCGGTTACCCCGGCGACCGTGCGCCGGACCTGATCGCAGGGCGGGATTCAGCCGGTCACCCTCCGGATCCGGCGGTTGTCACTGATCAGGATGCCGCCGGCCACGGTCAGGCCGCCGGGGCCGTTCAGTTCGGCTCTGGTGGCCGGGCCGCCGTCGCCGGATGGCCCCGCCCCCAGGTAACGCGGACCCCGGGCGGGCTACTTGAGCAGCAGGCGGCCGATCCGGCGGCTGGCGACCGACAGGCCGGCCAGGCCCATCACCGCCAGGTAGAGGGCGTGCAGCAGCATGGCCGGGCCCACCACGCCCAGGGTAAGCCCGCGCAGCAGCGCGACGCCCTGGTACAGCGGCGTGCACTCCACCACGACCTGCAGCGGCCGCCGGGTACACGCTCAGCGGGTAGAACGAGGCGGAGAACAGGAACATCGGCAGCGTCGGCCAGCCTGACGAACTCGAAGTGCTGCCAGCTGCGCATGTAGGTGGTGCCGGCCATCCCGACCGCGGCGAACGCGAACCCGATGAGCAGCGCGACCGGCACGCCAGCACCGCCCAGGCCGAGTGGACCAGGCCCATGGCCAGCATGATCACCATGAACGCGCACCGCGTACAGGCCGCCGCGGATCAGCGCCCAGGTGATCTCGCCGAGCGCGACGTCAGCCGGGCGCATCGGGGTGGCCAGCGCCGCGTCGTACAGCTTGGCGTACTTGAGCCGGAAGAACACGTTGAAGGTCGAGTCGTACATGGCGCCGTTCATCGCCGAGCTGGCCAGCAGGGCCGGCGCCACGAACGCGGCGTAGCTGACCGGGCCGCCGCCCGGGCCGGTCACCTGCCCGACCAGCTTGCCGAGGCCGACGCCGATCGACAGCAGGTAGAACAGCGGCTCGAGCAGCCCGGAGACGAGCATCAGCCAGGCGTGCCGGTACACCCGCGCGTGCCGCTCGACCAGGTGCAGGCTGCCGCGGCGACCGCAGCGGGACCGGCAGCACCCGCAGCAGCCCGGCCGCCTCGCCCAGCGCCGGCGCGGTCACGGCAGGCTCCCGGCGAGGCTCAGGCATGCAGCCGCCTCCGGTACGTCCGCTGCCCGGCCACCAGGCCCGCCACCGCGAGCGCGCGCCAGGTAGCCGACGTGCAGGACGCGCCGCCGGCGGTCAGCGTGCCGAGGCTGATCCCCCGGCACAGCGCCACCCCGTGCCACAGCGGCGTGAGGTAGGCGACCGGGCGGATCCAGGCCGGGAGCTGGGTGACCGGGAAGAACGTGCCGGAGAACAGGAACAGCGGGATCAGCACGAACCTGAACACCACGGCGAAGCCGCTGTCCTTGTTCTGGGTGATCGCCCACGCCTCGATCGGGCGCGGCGAACGCCAGGCCGGTGAGCAGCGCGGCCGGCAGCGCCAGCGATCACGGCAGGCGAGCGCACCGCGCCGAACGCCGCCATCACCGCGAGGAACACCCCGCAGTTCATCAGCAGCCGCATGGTCACGAACAGCTGGTGGCCGTGGAAGACGTCGCCGGGCCGCAGCGGCGAGGCCACCGCCGCCTGGTAGGTGCGGTTCCACTTCACCGAGCCGAGCACC
This sequence comes from uncultured Actinomycetes bacterium, assembly GCA_963795575.1. Taxonomy (GTDB): domain Bacteria; phylum Actinomycetota; class Actinomycetes; order Streptosporangiales; family Streptosporangiaceae; genus PALSA-505. Next base: position 44,976 of record CAWCII010000026.1, read on the forward strand.
GGGTAGGTGCACTCGCCGATCCCGGTCTGCATGGCCGCGGCCGCCAGCAGGCCGGGGGCGAGGAACGTCAGGTAGCTCACCCCGCCCAGGTGCGCGGTGCCGTGCCGGTTCACCAGCGTGCCCAGGCCGAGCCCCATCGCGCCCAGGTACAGCACCGGGTTGAGCACGCTGGAGTAGATCGTGCCGCGCCAGGTCCGGCGGTAGTCGGTCAGCCAGAACCTGAACTCGCGCGACGGCCAGCGCGGCCGGACGAAGCCATCAGTCCTCCAGCCGCCGGCCGGTCAGCCGCAGGAACACGTCCTCGAGCGTGCTGCGGCGCACCAGCGAGGTCACCGGGTCGAGACCTAGGTCGTGCACGCTGGCCAGGGCCGCGTCACCGTTCGGGATGTAAAGCAGGATCCGGTCGGCGAGCACCTCCATCCGCTCGGCCGGGACGGCGGCCAGCTTCTCCGCGGCCTGCTCGTGGCTGGACGGGTCGAACCGCAGCTCGAGCACCTCGGGCGTGGAGTAGGCGTCGATCAGCTCGCGCGGCGAGCCCTCCGCGGCGATCTTGCCGTGGTCCATCACCACCAGGCGGTCGCACAGCTGCTCGGCCTCGTCCATGTAGTGCGTGGTGAGGATCAGCGTCACGCCCTGCTGCTTGAGCCGGAACAGCCGGTCCCAGACCACGTGCCTGGCCTGCGGGTCCAGCCCGGTGGTGGGCTCGTCGAGCAGCAGGATGTCCGGCTCGTTGATCAGCGAGCGGGCGATGGTCAGCCGCCGCTTCAGCCCGCCGGACAGCGGCTCGACCTGGTCGGCCGCCCGGTCGGCGAGCTGCACGAAGTCGAGCAGCCGGGCGGTGCGTTCCCTGATCACCTGCCGGGGCAGGCCGAAGTAGCGCCCGTAGATCAGCAGGTTCTCGCGCACGGTCAGCTCGACGTCGAGCGTGTCCTCCTGCGGCACCACGCCGAGCCGGGCCCTGATCGCCGGGCCGTCCGTGACCGGGTCCAGGCCGAGGATGGTCAGCTCGCCGCCGCTCGGCGGCGAGACGCAGCCGAGCATGCGCATGGTGGACGACTTGCCCGCGCCGTTCGGCCCGAGGAACCCGAACGCCTCGCCGCGGTGCAGCTGGAAGTCGATGCCGTCCACCGCGGTGAAGTCGCCGAACCGCTTGGTCAGGCCACGAGCGCGGACCAGGATGTCTGACTCGGGCACGACCGCGACGCTACCCTGGCGTCCGGACAATTCCGAACGGGTTTCGCGGTCCGCAGGCGAGAGCAGACGTCGGCGGCCGGGTGAGATTCGCCCGCCGCCTGTGCCAGCCCTACCGGGAACTGACCGGCGAGGCGCTTCACCGGCAGGCTCGCGCTGAACATCTCCCTGATAACCGGGAACTGGCTCGGCACGCTGTTCAGGTTCTGGTCCTGCCGCAGGTGGATGCCCCTCGGGCCGGAGCTGCCCGCGCCAGCTCAGCAGGCACGAGGTGCAGAGGCTGGGCGAGCGCCGCGTTCGCCTGCTGCCGGGTGAGCGTGCCGGTGGCCGCCAGGCGGCTGAGCACGTGCGCCTCGCGCTCGTGGGCCAGCGCCGGGTGGGTCAGCGGGTCGTAGGCGGACGGCGCCTGCACCAGGCCGGCCAGCATCGCCGCCTGCGGCCAGGTCAGCCTGGCCGGCATCACGCCGAAGTACCCGCAGCTCGCCGCGCCCAGGCTGTAGAAGTCCTGGCCGAAGTACGCGACGTCGGCGTACATCTGCAGGATCTGCACCTTGCTGTAGGCGAAGTTCAGCTTGACCGCGAGCATCACCTGCTCGGCCTCGCTCGCGAAGCTCGAATGGCCCGGGGTGTACAGCATCTTGGCCAGCTGCTGGGTGATGGTGGCGCCGCCCTGCTGCGGGCCGCTGCCGGTCAGGTAGCCGAGGGCCACCCGGCCGACCGCGATGGGGTCGATGCCCGGGTCCTGAGTAGAACCGGTGATCTTCGGTGGCCACCAGGGACTGGGCGAACCTGGCCGGCACCGGCGGGCCGGGAAAGGCGATGCCGTGCACCGGCCCTGGGCCCGCGCGATCTCCGGAGCCCGGCCGGCGGACGGCGTCACGAGCAGAAGCACGCCGAACGCGGCGATGATGAGGAAGACGAGGACGCCGAGTACGGCCGCGGCACGGCGGAGCAGCCGGTGCCGCCGGCGGGAGCGCGGGGGTTCGGGCCGGGCCTGGTCGTCCCGGGCGAAGCCGGGAACGACGAATTCCGGCACGGTGTCCCCGGACCGGGCGCGGAACGTGTGCGGCTCCGGGTCCGTCCACCCGGGTGCCGGTCCCCGTCCCGTCATCGCTGTCGCTCCGTTTCCGCCCCAGGATCGGGCCGGTCAGATGCCGATCACGTCAGTGGCCCGTAAGAGTGGCCTGCAAGGAATCTTCTTTGGCTGCACGGCGACCACGCGAGCACCTCGCCGCGTTAACGCCCCACCCGGTGGAAACGCTGCCGCGTTTTCGCCGGGGGCTCCGGAGTCGTCGGCCATAGCTCCGCTATGGACTCCCTCTCCGCCTTGCGATGCACCCACCTGAACGCCATTCGCTCGAAGGACCGCTCTTGCGGACCACTCAGAGAACCCGCGGTTCTCCTGCTCACTACATTCTGCGGGACAACGAACGGGATATGCGGCTGGTGCCCGGCGAGCCGGCCATCATTGCGGGCTGCGGGTGCCGGTCGGGCATGACGGTCGGAACTCCCTGTCCGCCACCGGCTGTCCGCCGCCGGACGGCGGTGACGCGGGGCCAGCGGCCATCGGACGTCAGCAATCGGCCACGACGCTACGCTAAGGTAAGTACGCTCGCCTCGGCGGGCATGTGCCTTCGCGGCACCGGGACGTGGCGCAGTTTGGTAGCGCACTTGACTGGGGGTCAAGGGGTCGCCGGTTCAAATCCGGCCGTCCCGACGCAGCGCAAAAGCCCGCTGACCCGCTCCACTCGCCGCCCCCGCGCAAGACCGAACCGCTCGGCGCCTGGACTCCACTACGTACCCGGCGGCTCGCCCGCTTCCGCGGCCGCGAGATGTAGCCTGCGCCCCGGTAGGCCTCGCCGACTGCGCGCTAGGCGCAGTCCAGGTCGTAGCCTTTGGCGACCGTGGCCATCACGGCCACCGCTTCACCTCCGGATGATCTTGACTGTCCGCGCTCGCTCGCGAGTGCATTGGTGTGAGGGGCAAGCAGAGCAAGATCAGGATGCAGGATTCCGGGGTCAAGATCAGCAGCAGGAAGATCGGGAACAGCGACCAGGCAAGCGGAATCAGGGGCCTGAGCAGGGCAGACGGAAGGCGCCAAAGTCGTAGATGTGGTGGACGCCGGACATACGCGAGCGCCTACTGCGGTGATCACGCGACCGCTCTGCCGCCGGGCCACCGAGTCAGACTCGCTCCGATTTTGCGTCTTGGAATCGCGCTACGACCCTCCAGCCGGGCCCGACCTCCAGCGAGTCGATGAGCTGGTGGCGGCGCGGGTTCGCCTTGTCGCTGGCCTTGATCGCCCCTGCCGACATCCGCCATGTCGCCGCACTGCCAGCCAAGGATGCATGCGAAGCTGTGGCCTGAGCTGGTCCGGACGGACAACCTCGGCAGCAGTTCGGGGATTGGGCCTTATGACCGGATCGCGATCAACACGCTTCTAGTGTGCGCGCCAGTGTTCTCGACGGACCGGGACACTCCGCGACCTGCGGCTCAGCGTTCTGACGGACTGCGGCGGACGGCCGCGGACGCAGGCGAATGAGATCACATGTAAGACCACGGTCCGGCCCATGGCCATGAAGCCTGGACCGTGGCTGCCACGGAAGGCGAGCGTTTAGCATGCCCGCCGCCATTGGGTGGCTGCTTGCCGACTCTGTGCAGCGGTCGGTAGCGAGTCTGCCGCGGGTGATGGCCACGGAACGGCCAGTTCTGGGGCTGTCTCATCGAGGCTGGATGGGTGGGCAGAGCGGCAGCCAGGAATCCGTTCTGACTGTATCAGCGTCCGGGCACGGCTGCGCCCGGGACGCTGGTAAAGGCGGAGTGATCAGCCGGCCGGGCCGGTGGCGAGTACCAGGGTGGCGGTGTGGGTCTGGCCCGCTTGGTCAAGCCAGCTGATGCTGATCTTGCCGCCGGGGTGGTAGCCCTCCAGGGCGCCTTGGAGGCCTGAGGATGAGGCGATCTTGTGACCGCCGACTGACACGATCTCGTCGCCGGCTTGGACGCCGGCGCGGGCGGCAGGCGACCCCGTGCCACGCCCGCGATGGTCACGCCGGGGGGCGGCCTGGCTGCCGGGCACGCCGCCCTGGGGGCCGGGGACAGTTCCACGCCGAGGAAGGCTGTGGCACCGAGGTGCACAGTGGCGGATGACCTGCCGGACTCGATCTGGCGCGCGATCGAGACGGCTTTGTTGATCGCGATGGCGAAGGACTGCGTCTGGGTTCGCCCGGACTGGAACTGGTACTTCGACGATGCGGCGGTGTCGATGCCGATCACCTGCCCGTGGCTGTTCACGAGCGGCCCGCCGGAGTCGCCCGCCTTGATGTTCGCGTTGGTGCGGATGACTCCGGTCAGCTGCTCGGTGGTGCCAGACACCTCGTCGCTGGCTGTGATCGTTTGCCCGAGTGCGGTGACGGTGCCGGCCGCGGCCGACGGGCGGCCGCCGCAGCCGCCGGCGTTGCCGATGCCGACCACTTTGTCGCCGGTCTTGATCGTCGATGAGGTGCCCAGGGTGGCGGTCTTGAGCCTGGAGGCGTGCTGGAGCTGTAGCACGGCGATGTCGTCCTTTCGGTCGTAGCCGACCACCATCGCCCGGTAGGTCCGGCCGTTGCCCACATCTGTGACCTTGATGGAGGTAGCGCCCTCGATCACGTGATTGTTGGTGGGCACCTCGCCGGTGGACGTCAGCACCAGTCCGGTGCCGGCCGCAGTGCCGTCCTGGTAGCCAAGCGTGGAAACCACGTCAACCAGGGCGGGATCGGTCTTGGCGGTGATCTGGGTGGTGGTGAGCGTCGTGGTGCTGTGCGCCGTGGTGTTCTGCGTCGTGCTGCCTGCCGCCCAGATGCTCCCCCCGCAGCCGCCGCGGCGAGGCTCACGGTTGCCGTGATGGCTAGTACCCGGCGGCGGTGCGACGGCTACCGGGACTCGCCGCCTGGCCCCTCTTCCGTGCCGCCGGGCGGGCTCGGGCCGCCTGGGCCGGTCCAGGATGAATATGGCTGTGCTGTCGGGTCGACAGGGGCCGGCTGGTTGTGGATCACGCTCATGGCTGATCGCCTGCTCGTTCTCCTGGTACTCCTCTTACTTTCATTACTGGCTCCCTATCTCTGGGACATCTGAACGGTGCCTGATCTGGCTCGGCGAACAGCCTGCTCTTGCCTTACGTCCGGCCGCTGCGCGCGGCGGCCCCCCGCGGCGCTGGAGCTGATCGGGGTCATGCGGCCACCTCCTGTGGCCAGCCGCCGACGATGAGCACGTCCCCGCCGGCGGACACCAGCCGGGCCGCCAGCCCCCGTTCGGCCAGGAACCTCGGTGCGCCCTCGCCGCGGATAACCGAGGCAGTGCTGGCGGCGTTGGCGTCCAGTGCGGTGCCGGCGGTCACTGAAACGGTTCGCCATACCGGCGCGGCCGCCAACCCGGTGCGCGGGTCCAGGATGTGGTGCCACGTGTCACCGCCTCGCCGCCAGCGGCGGGCGGTGGTGCTGGAGGTGGCCAGCCCGCCGGCCTGGATCGTCACCAGGGCCGACGGGCCCACCGGCGTCGCGTCGGGATGCGTGGTGATGTCCTGCACCCGGATCCGCCAGCCCTGGGCCGGTGTCTGGCCGGCCACCGCGATGTCCCCGCCCAGGCTGACCAGCACGCCACAGCCCAGCTCCGCCGCCAGCGCGCCCGCCGCATGGTCGGCCAGCCAGGATTTCGCGGTCGCACCCAAGTCCAGGATCACCCCCGCCGGAACGGTGAGCAGCCCGCGGTCGGTATCGAGCAGGACGTCGCGCCAGTTCGGCAGGCGGCGCACGATCAGGCGCACCGGCGGGCCCTCGGAGGCCACGAGCTCGAAGTCGCGGTCATAGCCGGCCGTTGCCATCGCGGCACCCACGGTCGGGTCCACGTCACCCTCGGTGGTCTCCGCGGCCTGGAGCGCCGCCGCGACCAGCTCGGTGAGCAGTGGGCTCACCCGCACCGGACGGCCGCCGGCACCGCCCAGCCGGACCAGTTCGGAGTCAGGCCGGAACCGGCTGCACGCGGCGTCCAGCGCGGCCAGCTCGGCCTCCAGCAGAACCCGGCCGGGCGGCAACGCGGCCTCACTGGTAACCACCAGCCGGATCACGGTCCCGATCGCCCGCCAGTCAGCTGCCCACAGCGGCTGCTCCCGCACCCCGGCGCCGGCCATCACGACCCCCCCGAGGTCGCCGCCGCCGAACCCGACGACGACGACGACGACGGGACGAAGAAGAAGAAGAAGAAGAAGAAGAAGGCGAGCCACTCGAGCTCGCTCTTGTCCCGGAGCTGCGCGTGCTCGACACTGCGGTGCTGTGATGCGCCGATCCCGGCAAGGCCGCAGCGACCCCGGCTGCGCCCAGCACACTCAGCGCCCCGACGGCTGCGGTAACGGCGGCGAGCTTGGTCATGCCCTGGCGTCTGGCCAGCTGAGCCTGGGCAGATGAACCTCGGGTTGTCATGGCGGTACTCCAATTGATCGTCAGCGAGGCCTTACATCACCCAGCTTGACCGGGCTGGATCAGATGTCCCTCCGTCCCGTCTCAGCGGTTCTTCTGAACCTGCCTGCAGCCTGGTGGCCGAGCCTGACCCGACGGCAGATGACAAGCACCAAGGCCGCCAGGCGCTACCCTGGGCTGCCGCCCGCAGCGCCGGCGGGACATGCCCGCGGGTTGGGTGGTGTCGTCACGGGTGCACAGCCGGTATGAGCGGCGGCTCGCGAATGCGGCGGCTGGCGGGCAGCGGGTGGTGATCAGGCTGCAGGTGCGGCGGTTCTGCTGCGGTGCCCCGGGTAGCCGGGCGGGCGCGTTCGGGTTACCGGCGGGCGGTCAACGATGCTGCGGCTAGTCCGCGCGCTGCCCGACCCTGGCATGGGCGGCGTCGCCGTCCTGGGGGTCGGTGATTTCGCGCTGCATCGCGGGCACGTCTACGGGAGCGTGCTGGTGAACATGGGCACGCACCGGCCGGCGGACCTGCTGCCCAACCGCGAGGCCGAGACGTTCGCCGCCTAGCTGCGCGATCATCCCGGCACCCAGGTGATCTGCCGGGGACCGCGCCGGAGCCTACGCCGACCGAGCCAGAGCCGGGCAACGGGCTGACCCTGCCGCACAGCTCCGGCCCGTCGAAGGCAGCGTCAACCCGGATCCAAATGATCAAGCCCCAGATGTACGGCCGCACCAGCTTCGACCTGCTACAAGCGAGTCATCCTGGCGGCATGAGGCGCGCCATAGGGCCGTATCGATCATGAAGTGTGGGTCATATCCGAGATCGAGTATTCCCTGCGTCAGGCCGTTCAACAATGCGCTCATCAGCGACGGGGAGTCCGGCCTTGATGTTCAGGCCGTGAGCGATCACGCAGCCGCAGGCGCACGATCTAGCTGGCCGGGCACGCTGCACCCTGCAGGCGCCCCGGCCGGGGGTGGCGGGGTCCCTGGCTGCCCTGGCCGGCACCCAGTCGGCCCGCGTTGCTCAGAGTCGGTTGAGAGCGATGCCTCGGCTGGCGGCCAGATCCGGCCGCGATGCTTGCCGGGGAAAGGAGGGAGCAAATGGCATCCACTACAAACGGCCGGGTGCGGCGCCTTATGTTCACCGCAGTCCTTGCGGCCGGCATCGGTGCCGGCGCGACCGGCGTGGCGCTGGCCGCCACGCCCGGGGCGTCACATGCGGCGTCCACGTCAACGGCGACAACGTCGTCGTCACCGTCGGCATCACCTTCCGCGTCGCCATCGCATCACTGCACGCACATGAGGGGAAATTAGGTGATCATCCCGGCGCGGCGGCCGGCGCCAGGTGCACCAGGACGCTCGGCAGTCCAAGTGACGGTGTTACGCCGCCGCATGCCCGGCGTCTTGCTGCTCATCGGGCGCCCGTCGGGATGCCAGCGCGGGGGAGGTTCCAGGCTGGTGCGACCGTGCGTGACCATGAGGCAGGCCGTCGGGGTGCCAGTGCGAGCCGCTGCCTGGCGGGGAGTCAGTCAGGATCATCTGCGCCAGGTACCCCCAGGCAGGCTGGCGAGGTTATCGCAGCGCGCTCGGCGGCCGCCAGGCGGATCCCGTTCCACCCGGGTGCTTCCGGGTAATGGTAACCGGCGACAGGAATCTGGCGGCAGCCGGAACAGCTGGGTGCATGATTCCTGAGCTTGCCTAAGCTTGTCGTTTAACCTGCACGTTGGCGCCTGGCTTTGAGGCTGCGTTCCCGTCTGGTGGTTTTGCCCACGTCGTAGCGGGGTGCGGGGCGGCGGTTCTTGGATCCGGGTGGCCGTCCGGGGCCGGGCTTGCCGGGTTTCGGCGCACCGGCCGGGCAGGGCATGGTCGCGCGGATGTTCCGAAACCCGCGGCGGACCCGGGCCGGGGTGAGTCGCTGTGGCGGGGCGGGTCTTTCCCAGGGCAGGCGCAGGTCGGCGGCCAGCGGGCGGCCGAGGCGGAGCTGGGCATGGACGGTGATGATGAGCCAGGTCCACCGGTCCGCGGCGGCTGGGCCGCGGATCTTGGGGGCGGTCCAGCCGAGGACCTGCTTGAACAGCCGGAAGGTGTGCTCAAGGTCGAAGCGGCGCAAGAACGCCTGCCACAGCCGGTCCACCTCAGCGGGGGCGGCGCCGGGCGGGAGGACCACAGCCAGAGGGGCTTGGGGTCCCGGTCGCCGGGCAGGTGATCAACCTGCAGGCGGATCAGGGTGCCGTCGATGACCGGCAGATCGCCGCCGTGATCGAGCCAGGCGGCCCGGTGGGTCAGCCGCGGGTGCACCCGGTCCCAGGCGGCGGCCACGGCCATCCCGTACCGGGACGTCACCGTGGTCGTGGTGATCTGCGGGGCCGGCCAGGTCGCCGGGTCAGCCAGGGCCAGCTCCCCGCCGTGCTTGCGGGGCCGGCCCATAGTGCCAGGCTGGCGCGGCGGCGCAGGCAACTGCATCACCCGGTCACAGCGCAGCCGGCCCGAGCACCTGCACCGGCAGATCCGCGAGCAGGAACGCCAGCCGGGCCACGTCGTAGCCGGCGTCGAAGATGACCAGGATGGCTGGATCACCCTGGGCGCCAGTGACCGGCCCCGGCCAGCCGGGCCACGACCTCGCGGACCTGCGCGGCCGTGACCTTGGCTGCGTCATCGTCAGGGCCCAGGCGGACCGCGTCCAGCACCGCGGTCCAGGAGGTGCGGCCTGGTTCCAGCGCCGCGACCACCGAGTACGGCCAGCCCGGGATCATCTGCGCCTGGCCTTTGCCCCGCCCGTAGACGTGGCAGAACAGCCGGCCCGGGCTGGTCGCCGCGCCCGGCCGCAGCCAGCTACTCACATCCACCGCCAGCATCAGCCGCCCATCGGCCGCCCGCGGTAACGGCAGCCCGGCCAGCGAACGCCGCAGCCGCGCCACGTTGATCCGCCCGCAGTTCACCGCGTCATACAACGCCCCATGCCCGCGCCGGTGCTCGGGAGCCAGCGACAGCCCGGCCAGCGACCGCACCGGCCCGTCCGCGCACAGCACCGCATCCGCCAGCTCAAACAGCGCATCAGCACGAGCGGGAAAGCACCGGTACAACTCCCGCCGGAACCCCGCCAGCCGGCCCCGCGCCCGGGCATCTCCCGGCCGCGGCTCGACTCCCGCCCCCGGCCACGCGATACTGAATGCCACGGCCACCGCCTTGGGTCTTCACGTTCTGTGGATAGGAACCCGAAGATCATCATGCGGCGGCCGTGTCACGGTCAAGATCGGCGATCAGCCGAGGTTAAACGGCAAGCTAAGTGAGCGTCTGATAATTCGGTGGGCTGGGTGAGGCGGCGGGTCATGAGGGCAATCATGGCCCACAAGATCATGGCTTCGTGGCTGGCGGGCAGGTGTCTCGTAGTCGCGGACGGTGCGGCGGTGCTTGCTGATCCAGGCGAAGGTCCGCTCCACCACCCACCTGCGGGGCAGCACTTCGAAGGTGTGCCGGTCGCGCTTGGCGACGATCTGCGATGGTTATCTTCAGGGCGGCGGCCCAGGCGGCCAGCTTCCCGGCGGCATATCCGGCATCGGCCCAGACCAGCGAGACCTTCGTGCAGGCACGGCGCAGGTTCCACAGCAGCGGCCGGGCGCCGTCGCGGTCTTGGACCGAGGCGGCGGTGACCACCACGGCCAGCACCAGGCCCGGTCGTGTCCACGGCGATGTGCCGTTTGCGGCCGTTGACTTTCTTGGCGTTGTCCCACCCCCGGCTGGCCCTCGGTGCGGTGTCGGCGGCCCGGACGGACTGGGAGTCGATCACCGCGGCGGTGGGCTCGGCGTTGCGCCCGGCGGCCGTGCGGACCTGGGCGCGCAGCGCTTCATGCAGGCGGGCTAAGGTGCCGTCGTCGCGCCAGGCGGCGAAGTACCCGTAGACGGTCTGCCAGGGCGGGAAGCCGGCGGGCAGGTACCGCCAGGCGCACCCGGTGCGGTCCAGGTACAAGATCGCCTCGATGATCCGGCGCAGCGGCCAGATCCGCGGCCTGCCCCGCCGCCCGGGCTGATCAGCGGGCAGATGCGGGACGATGACCCGCCACTGTGCGTCGGTCAGGTCGCTGGGATACCGGGGCAGGCGCGTACCGTGGGCACGCGCGGGCCCCATCGTTTTCTTGATCGTCACACATCGGGATCATGGGGCCCGCGCCCGTCATCTCACCCGACCGACACACCAGCTGCGATTAATCAGACGCTCACTAAGCCTCGATCCACCGCGTGAATTCGGGTGATCGTTTCCGGCCGCGGGCTGGGGTGGCTGATCTTGAAGTTGGTGGCGGGCGTGGCTTTCCTGCCGCTCACGTTTTGTGCGGCTTGTCCGGTGTTCTTGGCGGGGACGGTGGTCTGGCGGGCTGCCGGCGGGGCGGTGGGCGGCGTGGTGACCGGGTCGGGGCTGGTCAGGCCGCGCGGCGGGCGGGCCGGCGCGCGGTCTCGAACAGGTTGATCCATTCGTGCTCGCGGTGCCAGCTTCTCGGGCAGGTGCAGGGTGAGGTGGCCGCGGCCGTGCCGGGCGATCCGGGCGGCGACGTTGATCAGGTCGCGGCGCAGGGTGGCGCCGCGGGCTTTGGCGTAGGCGAGGCTGGCCAGGGCTCCGGCGGCGCGCAGCAGGTTGCAGCTGATGGCGGCGAGGCGAGCCAGGCGGCGTTGGCAGGGAACGAGCCGGAGGGCAGGTGGGCGAGGGGGCCGTCGGCCCAGTCGGCGAAGACCTGCTCGGCCTGGGCGTGGCCGCGGTGGTGCTCCTCGGCCTGGACATCGTGAACGGGGAGTCGGTGAAGACGGCGTGGTGGCGCCAGGCGGTGAACAGCTCGCCCTGGCCGTGGGCGGCCTGGCGGTTGAGGTCGTTGACCCGGCGGACGATCAGGCGGGCGGTGATGGCCTGGGCCCGCTTCGAGGTGAAGGCGGTGTATTGCACCTCGGCGACCTGGGCATCGGAGATCCAGCAGCCGGAGCTGGTCATCCCAGATGGCGCGGGGATAGCGGATCGGGGTCCAGGCCTGCTCGGCGATGGCGGCGATCGCGGCGCGGACCTTGGGGTCCATGCGCACGGTGACGGAGAAATAGCGCTCCGCCCGGCGGGCGGCCCAGACCGCCGGGGCGCCGTAGAAAGCCGAGTCCATCCGCACCACCAGCGTGCCGGTGCACCCGGCGGCGCGGGCAGTGCCCGACCGCCTCGGTGATCATGGAGGCGGCGCCGCGGGCAGAGGCGGCGTTGCCGCCGCGCAGCCTGGTGCCGGCGATCACCGGGGCGGCCAGCGGCGTGCAGATCGTAGCGGCCAGAACGTTCAGGCCCCGGACCAGCAGACCTTGCCCTGGATCTTGGTGAACCCGAACGCCGCGCCCTGCTTCGCGTGCCCGTAGACCCGCTTCTGCTGGGAGTCGATATCAACGAAGGCGAGCACGCCAGCGCCGGGCAGCAGCGGCGCGCGGCGGGCCAGCTCCGGCCAGGAACCAGCCGGTGCACCTTCTGCAGCTGCAGCACGTTCCCCCAGGTGAACGCCCGCAGGAACGACCCCAGCGTGGACGGCGCCCGGACCCCGCCGAACAGCGCCGCATCGCGCCGTGCCGCAGCAGGTCCAGGTCATCGATGCTGTCCGCCCCGGCGATCATCCCGGCCACCAGGCAGCGCGCCTTCACGGCCGGGTTCACCCCGCACGGGCGGGCGAGCCGGACATGCTCGCCGACCAGCTCACTCCAGGCCAGCCCGCTGGGCCAGGGCCATCACCGGGACCAGGCCCTGCCCGCGACACCAGATGCGGGTCATCAAACGATGCGTGGATCTTCGCCAGCTCATGCAACAATCGCACTTGACAGGTGCTCCTTCGAGCCAGGTGATGGAAGCTTCAGACAACTCCCATCGTCCCTGGTCAGGGAGCACCTTTCGCGTCGAACGCGCCGCGCAAGAACCTATTTACATGGTGGATTGAGGCTAAGAGGCTTTGCTGACCGGGGGCTACCCGACCGGGCTCCGGGGGCCTGATCGCCCTCCAGAATCACGGCGCTATGTAGTTTCTGGCCCGCTGCCAGCCGGTCCCTGCCCGTCCTGGTGGCCGGCTGGCAGCTGGACGGTGAAGGTTGTCCGGCCTGGCTGGCTGGACAGGGTGACGCGGCCGTGGTGCGCGGTGACGATACCGTGCACGATGGCCAGTCCGAGTCCGGTGTTTCCGCCGGCGTGGGTGCGGGCGGTGTCGCCCCGGGTGAATCGTTCGAAGATCGTCGGCTGCAGCTGGGCGGGGATGCCCGGTCCGTCGTCGGTAACGGTCATGGTGACCAGGCCGTCCTGCCCGCTTTTCAGCTTGACGGTCACCGTGCTGCCGGGCGGGGTGTGGGTGCGCGCGTTGGCGAGCAGGTTGGCGAGCACCTGATACAGCCGGTCCTCGTCACCACGGAGGGTGACCGGCTGGCCGGGCAGGTCGAGGATCCACTGGTGGGCGGGGTCGGTTACCCGCGCGTCGTTGGTGGCCTCGAGCGCCAGCCGGGTGAGGTCAACCGGCTCGTCGGCGAGTGCGCGGCCGGCGTCGAGCCGGGCGAGCAGCAGCAGGTCATCGACCAGCCGGCCCATCCGCTGCGCCGCGGCCTGCACGCGGCGCAGCGCGTGCTCGGAGTTCTTCGGGGCGCGCAGGCCGAATTCAGCGTAGCCGCGGACGCCGGCGATCGGGGTGCGCAGCTCGTGGCTCGCGTCGGCGATGAACTGGCGCAGCTGGTTTTCGCTGGCCTGGCGGCGGTCGAGCGCGTTTTCTACGTGACCGAGCATCCGGTTGAACGCCGAGCCGAGCTGGCCGACTTCGGTCCTGGGGTCGGCGTCGGGCACCCGGTGGGACAGGTTCACGTCCCCGCTGGCCAGGGGCAGCCGGGTGACCTGGTCGGCCGTGGTGGTGACCTTGCGCAGCGGGCGCAGGGACAGGCGGACGACGCCGAAGACGGCCAGCCCGGTCACCAGCAGCGCGGCGCCGAAGACCACCATCTCGATGCGTTCCAGGCGGGTGATCGTGGAGTTCAGCTCGGCCAGGGGCAGCCCGGTTATGTGCACGTCGGCCTCATGGCCGGGGATGGCGATGAGCCGGTACGCGCCGAGGCCGGGCAGCGTGCGTGTATAGGGCTGGCGGTCACCGGGCAGGTGCAGCAGGATCCGCGTGGCAGCGGGGGACAGCGAGACCTTCTTCGCTCCGGACCGCGTTTCCTCGTCGGTGCCGGCCAGCCGTCCGCGGGAAATCCAGGCGCCCAGCGTGCCGGCGGCGCCGACAGGGCCGCGGTTGCCGAAGCCGTCTGGGCCATTGCCGCCGCGTGCCTGCGACTCGATGAAGAATGCCAGCTGCTGATTCTGGGGTAGCTGGGAGTCGAGCTGGCCGAGCAGGAAGCTGTGCAGCGCGAAGACGGTGGCTGTCCCCACCGCCGCGCAGCTGGCCAGAAAGAGCAGCAGGACGCCGAGGACCAGCCGGGCGCGCAGCGTCCGGCCGGCCCACCATCGCCGCCACCTGGTCACCGGGTCGCCGGCTTGAGCACGTAGCCGACGCCGCGGACGGTGTGGATCAGCGGCTCCCGGCCGGCGTCGATCTTCTTGCGCAGGTAGCTGATGTACAGCTCGACGACGTGCGCCTGGCCGCCGAAGTCGTAGTTCCAGACCCGGTCCAGGATCTGCGCCTTGGACAGCACCCGGCGCGGGTTGCGCATCAAGAAGCGCAGCAGCTCGAACTCGGTGGCGGTCAGCTCGATCAGCGTGCCGGCCCGGCGCACCTCCCGGGCATCCTCATCCATCGTCAGGTCGCCCACGGCCAGCTCAGCGTCGCCGTGCGCCCGGGCGATCTCGGCGCGGCGCAGCAGGCCGCGCAGCCGGGCGAGCACCTCTTCCAGGCTGAACGGCTTGGTGACGTAGTCGTCGCCGCCGGCCGTGATGCCGGCGATCCGGTCCTCGACCGAGTCCCGGGCGGTGAGGAACAGCACGCACACGCGGGGCAGCTCGGTGCGCAGCCGGCGCAGCACCTCCAGGCCGCCGAGGTCGGGGAGCATGACATCCAGCACGACGGCGTCCGGCCGGAACTCGCGTCCGGTGCGCACAGCGGTCAGCCCGTCGCCGGCGGTCTTGACCTGCCAGCCCTCATAGCGCAGCACGCTGGCCATCAGCTCGGCCAGGCTGGGCTCGTCATCGACGACCAGGACCCGGACCGCCGAGCCGTCCGGGCGCCGGTCTCCCGGGCCGGCCCGGGCGGCGCTGCCGGGCTTCGTGCCGTCGCTGATGGTCACTCATGTGTTTAGCATGCCCCGCCAGGCTGTGCGGCGGGTAGGAGCTTGCTCTGCGGTTGCTCTGAAGGCTTAGCGGGCGTCGGCCAGCAGCAGGGCCAGCGCCGGGCAGTCGGTGACCGCCCGGCGGGCGGCCTTGCGCAGCCTCGGGGGGAATGGGCTCGGCGGAGATGACCGGGTAGCCCCACTCGTCGAGGCTGACCCGCTCGGGGAGCAGCTCGGCACACAGCCCGTGGCCGGTGCAGGCGATGGGGTTGACGCGAAGCTGCTGGTTCATCGGTCAGGTCCAGTCGGCTTGGCCGGCGGGGACGCCGGCGGGGACGGGCAGGAACGGGCGGCTGCTTGTGGCCGGGCACTGGCCGCGGGCGTGCGCGGTCAGCTCGCTGGCGAACACGGCCAGGGCGCTGCGCAGGAAGCGGACGCTGCCGTCCGGGTGGTGGCAGGCGCCGCGGCGTTCGGCCAGCCCCGCCCACCGCTCCAGGTCGGCGCGGAGCCGAGGGCGCGGCCTGGGCGCGGCGAGCTCGGCGAACCCGGTGGCGATGCGGGGCAGGCCGCTGAGGCAGGGGCCGCATTGCCCGGCCGACTCACCGGCCAGGTAGCGCATCACCCGGACCGCCTCGGCGATGCCGCACCGGCCGGGCGGCAGCGCGACCAGCAGCCCGGCGCCGGCCGCCGCGCCGGCCGGGCGCAGCCCGGCACTGGATAGCGGCAGCGCGGCGGCGCGCGCGCTGGAGAGCCAGGTGCCGTGGTAGCCACCGACCAGCACCGCCTGGCGCGGGCAGCTCGGACAGCCGCAGCAGCTCGCCGAGTGGCGTGCCGATGGCCGTCTCGATGACCTCGACGGTGCCGTCGGCGCGGCGGCAGGTGGCCAGCATGCTGCCCGGCTCCTCCGCGGTGCCGGCGGCGCGGAACCAGCCGGCGCCGTAACGGGCGATCTGGGCCAGGTGGGCGAGCGTCTCGACGTTCTGCACCAGCGTGGGCGCGCCGGACACGCCGCGCTCGGAACGTCGGCGGCACCTTGAACCGGGGCAGCGCCGGGCCGCCGTTGATCCGGGCGACCACAGCGGACTCCTCCCCGGCGATGAACCGCGGCGGCGCGGTGACCAGCTGCACCTCGATCCGGTCCAGCCCGGCGGCGGCGCGGGCGGCCAGCGCGCTGCCCAGCGCCCGGTGCAGCCCCGGATGCCGGTGCAGGTACAGGTAGGCCGTGGTTGCCCCCACTGCCTCGGCGGCCAGCTGCAGCCCGTCCAGCACCAGGTGGGGGGCGGACTGCAGCAGCTGCTTGTCCTTGCGGCTGGCCGGCTCGCTTTCCGCGCCGTTCCCGACGACGACCGCCCGGCGCCCCGCCCCGGCGACGGCGGTGAGCTTGCGCGCGGTCGGGAACCCGGCGCCGCCGCGGCCGGTCAGCCCCGCCGCGGCCACCACCTCGATCAGCCGCCGCGGCCCGCGGTAAGGCGAGCGGGCCGTAGGCGCCCAGGTGGGCGGCCAGGTCCATAGCCTGCAGCAGCCCGGGCAGCGCTGCGGCTACCGGGGCCGGCGGCCTCCCGGGCGGCCCGCGGCAGGGCCCCGGTGGCGGTCATCGCGGCCGTCCCTGCCCGGCGGCCTGGCGCCCGGCCGCTCGCCCGCCGGCCGCGTCGTCGAGCGCGCTGACCACACGCCGGAAGCGCGGCACCGCGCTGATCGAGCGGCGCAGCCGGTACACCGCCGCGGCAGCCACAGCGGTCAGGCAAAACACGGTGACCGCCAGCAGCCAGCCAGACTGCAGGTCGGTACTGGACCCGACGCTGTGCACCACAGCTACCGGGTACAGCCCGTAGGACAGCCAGTGCACCGCGCGCCAGGCCCGGCGCGGGATCCGGGACCGCAGCAGGCTGGTCACCAGGACCGCCGCGAGCAGGTCCAGGCTGACCGCGCCCAGCCCCAGCCAGAACGGCTCATAGCTGGACACGAACGGGATGACCGCCGCGGCCAGGCTGATGCTCACGTAGCTGTCAGCGACCGCGGTCAGCACATGGACAGCCAGGAACAGCACCGCGACCAGGGACAGGTTGCGGTGCAGCCCGGTGACGGCGAACCTCGGCAGCCCGGGCAGCCGCCCCTGCCGGTTGACAACAATCCCCAGCACGACCACCGCCGACAGCAGCACCAGCGAAATGATCCCGGTCGCCCGGCTCGCGTACCACAAGGCGGTGCTCGCGGTGATGCCGCTCATGACAAATCCTCCTTCGGCCACTGCAGGCGGCGTCCAGCGCGCCGAGATCCGCCTCCAGCATGGCCCGGCCGCGGGGAAGCCCGGCCGGGCCGCCTGACGGCGGTCGCCGTGACGTGATCGGCCGGGCCGGGCAGCGCCAGCGCGACCCCGGCCGTCCCCGCGGTGGTCACCACGCCGACGCCGGCGAAGACCCCGCCAAGCCGGGCCATGTCCCGCCGCCGGGCCGCCTCAGGAGCCTGATCCGGCTGTGCCTTCCTGGTCATCACAGGTCTCCTCTTCGCTGCGGGTGCGTTGCTAGGCAGAGCCTCGCCGACCCGCCTAGGAAACCAATCCGCCCCGGCTCTGACATTCTTCTGAGCCCGGCAGCCGGGGAGAACAAGCCTGATACATGCGCCTGGGGCACCCAGCTCCAAGACCGTCGTTCTGATCATCTGACGGGCTGCCGCGAACAACACCGCGGCCAGTGGCAGCTCGACTGCCACCGCGCTGAGCCGCTCCATCGCCAGTCACTGGTTCCCCAGGACAAGATCACGTCGAACCATGCGTCACAGCCAGCGTGCCGGTAATGATCGTCACCGGGGGAGCATCTCCGGCGGCTGCCGGGCCGCCCGCGTCACGACCAGCAGGCCAGCCGCCTCTGCTACATCCAGGCCGACCCATGCCAGCTTCCGCTCATGCGCGACCGCCTGCGTCGGCAGCGTCGCGCCGAGAAAGACGACCCATACCAGCAAGAACGCGGCGCAGGCGGCGGAACAGACCCCGAGCAGCCTGACCGGGCGAAGGCGCCGCGAGCGGGCCTGCGGCGCGGTGCCGCCTGAACCGGCGCGCAGCATCACCGCCGGCTCGTGCCGCTCGTCATCAGTGACCTGCATGAGCTCCGCGGCGAAAATCATGGCGCTGTCTTCCGATGCTGTCGGCTAAAGCCGCCGGGCCCTTGCCCATTCGCTGTGCGGCGGGCGAACCTCCGGCGGCACGCCTGCCCCGCGCGCGACGTTGGCCGTTCACCGCTAGCCGTCAGTGCCGCCAGCACGCACAGCCGCATTCAAGCTGATGCCGGTGCGGATGCTGGCCGCCTTCCGCGCTGGTCTGCTGCTTACCTCGACGGCACTCGCCGCGCTGCACATGATCTCGGCGCAGCCCGGCCGGCGGCCGAGGTGACCGTGCTGCTCATCGCCAATCTCGCAGGCGCCGTGGTCCGGTTCGCCTTCTACCGGCGCCGGGTGTTCCGCCGCGAGGCCGCCGCGCTTCTCGCGGCTGGCTGTTCAGGCTGGGTGCGGTTAAGCCCTGGCGCTGCCCTTCAGCGCGCGGCTCGCGATGCTGGCCAGCCGGGCCGCCGCCGCATTGCCGGTGACGCGGTCGGCCTGTTCCCGCTCATGAGCCCCGCTGAGGCTGCTCAGAGACCTTTCACAACACCGCCGGGCAGCCTGCTGTCATGCATCCGGCGACACCGCCGCCGGACCTATCGACGGAGGCAGAGATGAACTGGTTCTGGCTGAACATGCCGCTGGCCGCCCTGATATTCGCGGCCGTCAGCGGGATCCCCTTGTGGCTGGTGATCAAGCATCCGGACACCGGACCAGATGCCGCGGCGGCGAAGCCAGCGGCCGGCCCGGCGCCGACCGCAGAGGCCTGCGGCGTGCTCGCGTACGAGCGGGACGACGATGTGCTCGCCGATACCGCGGCGTGAGGATTCTCCTCAGCTACACGGTGGTGCCGCGTACGCGCTCATCCGCCGCCTGTGGTTGCCGAGACGGCGCTGCTGGCGGGATGGCAGCCGAGCTCGCCGCGGCCGCCATCCGGCTCTTCCGGTGGGACGCCTGAACACGCCACAGAGCCGCTGAGCAGGCCGATCACCCGCAGCTGAACCCCTTACCCCGAATGCCAGCAGTGTCCAGGAACGGAGAAGACCATGACCGAGACCGAGATCACGACACCGTCCCGCCTGCTGACAGACGACGCCCAGCCACGCCGGCGGCCGGTCCTCGCCATCGCCGTCGCGGTCGCGGTGGCCACGGTCCCCGCCGTCCTCGGAGATACCATCGTCTTCCTGATCGCCCGCCAGATCGGCGTCTCGGGCAAGTTCAGCCCGCTGCAGCCAGCCGCCTACATCGCTTTGACCATCATCGGGCTGATCGCCGGCGCACTGGGCTGGTACACCATCACCGCGGGTCAGTGCGCAGCCCGGCCGGATGCTGCGCTGGCTGGTCCCGGCCGTCATCGTCTTGTCCTTCATCCCCGACATCGCCGTCGGCATCAGCAAGACCCTGCCGCACACCACCTGGGCCGGTGTCGCCGCCCTCATGGTCATGCACGTCGTGGTCGCGGGCGCCGCGGTCGCCAGCTACCACCGCTTCCTGCCGAGCCAGCGATGACCGCCGCCGGGAAAGACCCAGACAAGATCGCTGTACACGCCGCGGTGCTCCCGGCCGGGGCCGTGGCGCCGCTACTCAGCCAGGCCGCGGAGTTGTCCCGGTCGCTGCGGGCGCAAGCCCCGCCACCCCGTGCGCGGCGGCCGCGGGCCTTGTTCCCGGCCGACCGTCGCCAGCGCCGCGGCCCTGCCCGGGGTGGATCGCCTACCCCGGCGGCACCCAGCTCCCGCGCGGACGGCAGCCATCTCCCCCGTGGCGCCTCGTGCGGGCGGAATCCGACGTCGAAGGGAATTTGTGATGATCAAAGTTGATGGGCTGGTCAAGCGTTACGGTGAGAAGACGGCGGTCAACGGCCTGACCTTCACCGTCCGGCCCGGGGTGGTGACCGGGTTCCTGGGGCCGAACGGTGCGGGCAAGTCCACGACGATCCGCATGATCGTGGGCCTGGACCGGCCCACCGCGGGAACGGTGACGGTGAACGGCAAGCCGTACGCGCAGCACCGCGCGCCGCTCGCCCAGGAGGGGGTCATGCTGGAGGGCCGCGCGGTGCACACCGGCCGTTCCGCCTACCATCACCTGCTGGCCATGGCGGCGACGCACGGGATCTCCCGCGGGCGGGTGGATGAGGTCATCGACCTGGTGGGGCTGGGCGCGGTGGCCAGGAAGCGGGCGGGCGGGTTCTCGCTCGGCATGGGCCAGCGTCTTGGCATCGCCGCGGCGCTGCTGGCCGATCCGCAGACCGTCATCCTCGATGAGCCGGTCAACGGCCTGGATCCGGAAGGGGTGCGCTGGGTCCGCGACCTGCTGCAGGACCTGGCCGGCAGGGCCGCACCGTGTTCGTGTCCCGCCACCTGATGAGCGAGATGGCGATGACCGCCGAGCACCTGATCGTGATCGGCCGGGGCGAGCTGATCGCCGACACCTCGGTGGCCCAGTTCATTCGGCGCGCCTCGGCCAACACCGTGCGGGTGCGCTCACCTCAGGCGGCCCGGCTGCGTGATCTGATCGCCGGGCCTAACGTGTCGGTGAGCAGCGAGGAAGCCGGGGTGCTGACCATAAGCGGCCTGGAGCCTGACCGGATCGGGATCACGGCCGCCGAGCACGGCATAGCCCTGTTCGAGCTCACGCCCCAGCAGGCCTCGCTGGAGGAGGCCTTCATGGAACTGACCCAGAGACGCCGTCGAGTACCAGGCACCGACAGCGGCCGGCGCCGAGATGGCCGGCGTGGGAAGGACAGCGTCATGAGCGCCGCGACACTGAGCCGCGCCGGTTCCGGACCGGCGGAACGGCGCACCGTCGGTGGTGCAGCCCGTCACTTCCTGCGCGTGCTGCGCTCGGAATGGATCAAGGTGCGCAGCCTGCGGTCAACCAAGATCACCCTGGCGGTGGCGGTCGTGCTCATGGCCGGGATCGGGCTGATGTCGGCCGTGATCACAGCAGCCAGTGGTCGAGGCTGCCGGCCGCCAGCAGAGCCTCCTTCGACGCCGTCAGTACGGTGCTGCAAGGCCACCGGTTCGCCCAGCTCGCGATCGGCGTGCTCGGCGTCATGCTGGTCAGCAGCGAATACAGCACCGGGATGATCCGGGCGACGCTCACCGCGGTGCCCCGGCGCCTGCCAGTACTGTGGGCCAAATCCGGCGTGTTCACCGCGGTCACGCTGGTCTCGATGACACTCGCATCATTCGCCGCCTACCTCGGCGGGATGTCCCTGCTGTCCTCTCACCACCTGCAGACCAGCCTGTCCGCGCCCGGCGTGACCCGCGCCGTCATAGGAGCGGCGCTGTACCTTACCGTCGTCGGGCTGCTCGGCGGGCGCTCGGCGCGCTGCTCCGTCACACCGCCGGGGCGATCGCCGTGCTGGTGGCCTGCTGCTGCTGGCGCCGGTCTTCGTTAACCTGCTCCCATCCTCGGTCAAGACCGCCATCTCCCCGTACCTGCCCAGCAACGCTGGCGACGCGCTGCTGAACGTCCACCAGCAGGCAGGCACGCTATCCCCGTGGGCCGGGTTCACGGTGATGTGCGCATACGCGGTGGCCGCATTGGCCGCGGCCGCGTTCGCGCTCAGGAGGCGAGACGCATGACCCCCACCACCAGCCGCCGGGTGCACAGCACGCACACCCGCACGCTGCCAACTCCCCGGCACCCGGAACCGAACACCCGCGCCGGCAACCCGCTGCCCGCCGCTGCGCAGCGTGCCACCGCGGTCATAGCCTTTCCCGTGCCGTGCTGGCGGGCCGTGCTGGAAACACGATGGAAGTACCGGGTGATCCAGGTCACCGAGCTGTCCCTGGCCTTTCACACCGCCGCCGAACGCATCGGCTACACCGGTCACGGCTCTGCGCCAGAGCTACGGCGGCTGCAACGACAAACAGCCGCTGCCCGCCGTGCGCTGGCCGATATCGACGACGCGCTCACCCGGCTGTCGGCGGGCCGCTACGGCTGTTGCGAGCAGTGCGGCGCCGACATCCCGGTGGCCCGGCTCGCCACCACCCCTGAGGCCCGTTACTGCCCGGGCTGCTCCCCGGGGACGCCGTGACCAACCTCGATGATCCAGGGGAGGCTGGCGGGTGGAAGCCGGTTCCCGGCATTTGGCGCGCTGGCAGCGCAGCGGCTCGGGAGTGGCTGGCGATCATGAGGCTGTTCAGCGGCCGACAGCGCAGCGCTCGCGGCACCCACAAGTGGGGCAAAAATGGGTCCTAGGCGACCACCTGCAATATCGGCAAGTCGTTGTAGGTCGGCAGTCGGTGGTCAACACTCGGCTTTGACCGATGGGAGCGCAAATGGGAGCGCGTTCTGCTCAGAAGTGCTCCTACCTGCTTCAAGCTGCTCCCCTATGCGCCTCTTGACCTGCGCAGACCGACGTTAATGGAGGCCACGGCTTCGTGAATGCATTCCTGGGGGTCAAGGGGTCGCCGGTTCAAATCCGGCCGTCCCGACTACGTTTTTCGAACGTTTGCGCCTTGAATTGGGATCGAAGTTGGCATGATCATTCCCACCTGGACGCGGCGGACCAGCAAGCATCCAAAGTGACAAAGGCGTCTTGCTGACCGCGTCGCCGCAGAGGGCGAGGCGATCCCCAGCGCGGCATTGCATGGCCGCACCGAATACACCGCCACCATGGAGGATCTTCGTGACTTGCGGCGACGGCCAGTTACTGCTGCGAGTACTGACCGCCTACCACTGCCCGCCTTCCAGCTACTGCGTCACCGAACGTAGCCAGCACGGGTAGCGATGCCGACGGCAGCCGCGCGGATAGCCGCCGCTATGGGCGGCAGCCCCGGGTCCCCGGGTGGCTTTTGTCGCCGCGCCCGAATGGTCGTTACGCGTGACCGACGTCAACCGACGTCAAGGAGCATAAGCACGTGTCCGTTGGGGCCATGACGGGCAATGCGGACACGCCTTGCGCCCGGGCGGGACTTTCGGACACGCGGTCGTCGTGTCGCCAGGCTTCTGTCGCGCTGATGTCCGCTGGACGCACGTTTGGGAGACGCGGCCGTCCCGCCCACGCAAACATGCATTGGCTAATTCGTTGCACCGCCCCCGTCGGCGTCGACTCGTTCCAGCCGGCCTGTCCTGGCGTCTCCGCCCAGCCCTCCGGAGGCGGGAAGCGTTCAGGCCACCGTGCGCCGTCGAGGTCGCGCGGGTGAAGTCCGCGCGGGTGAGATTCGCCACGTCAGTCAGGTCCGCGCCTGCCAGATTAGCATCGTGTAGCTGCGCGTCGGCCAGGTTCGCTTTGGATAGGTGGTCGGTACGGAGCGACATGGCCTGGATATTAGCCTTGTTCAGGTGCGCGCCGGTCATGTCCGCGCCGTCGAACCATACATCGACGCCATGTGTGCGGCTCAGGTCTGTGCCGCGAAGCGTCGCGTTCTCAAATGAGTTCTGGGCAAGACTCATACCGCTGAAGTCCGCATTGCTCAGATTCGGATAATTCGAAGTACACCCGGTCGAGCTTCACACCATGGAATTTCGCGCCCGTCGTGTTCCAGCGGGAAATCGTCCGCTGAGATCGATCTCATGCAGGTCACGTGTGGTATCCCGGCGCACGATCGTCGTGATGGCCGCCTGAATATCGGCCCTGGTCTCAACGATGTCCGGCTGGCCTTCATTGGACTTGGGAGCAAGCCACTGCTCATCTGAGTGCTCTCTGATGAACGCTGACAGCACATCCATGATCACCGGATGATCCCGGGGTGAGTCGCGTGCCACCCGCTCCAGGGCGTAGACGCCGCCGACCCGCACGTCGATCTGGCCGGAGCCGGGCTGATCGATCGCTTTCGTGAAGCGGTCGGTCACCTGGCCTTGCCGGGCCAGGGGAAGTTCCGTGCGGTGTAAATCAGTGCCCCGGCAGCGAAAATGCCAGCGCCGAGCGTGAGCAGCCGCCCTCGTGCCGCATCCCTGGCTTGCTCCAGGCGAAGGGCTCGCAGCGATCCAGTGACGTTCCCGACATCATGCCTGGCAAGTACGTCGGGCCCGCCCCAAAGCAGCAGATAGAGGACGGCGACGGCTACAGCCGCAGCGATGACCAACGCTACTGCCCAGCGGGCTATCTTCAGCCACGGCATCGATCTTGGCGTCACGGTGAGACGGTACGGCTGTAAACCGCCCGCTGGCCAGGCTGTCGGCCGGTGTGTCCGCTGGACGCCCGTTAACGGACAGCATGCAGTTTGCTTGCTCGGCAGTCCTGGCAGCCTTGAGATGATCGTTCGGTCACGACGCCGGTCGCAGAGCGTGATCGGCACTCCGGTGGCGAGCGCGCGAAGAGCCGCCGTTCGGAGCGGTTTGGATCGCCCGGCGTGCGTCATCTGCCGGGCGTATATCTGGTCTGTTAGGCGTCGGATGCTCGCAAGGTCGTGTCTGCGGTCGAGGACGTGGCCAACGGTGAGGACAAGGTGATGCTCGTTGGCAATGGGCACACTTCGGCGGTTCGCTGCGGGAGGGAATCTGCCGCTGCAAGCGGCGGGCTGTTCTGGCGCACCGACGAGCACCTGTCGCGAATGAAGTCTTCCGCACATGGCTCCCCTCTATGTCAAGGAGGGAGTTCTGGAGGTCTGCCGACGGGGCGTAGCGTTGCTGCTGGCGGGTCCGGGAAGTGACTTATCCGAAGAGGGGGCCGTGGGGTTAAAGCAAGTCGCGCTGGATTTCGTAGCCGCCCCCACGTGTCCTCCGGGCCCGTTTCCATTAGGCAGGCAAGTGTCGGCTGGGCTGGGGCGGCTGTCTTGGCCTCAGCGGCGAGCTGGCGGCAGAGCACATCGGACAGTCGCCGCTTGAGGCACCGCAAGGCTTCCATCTTCGTCTTTCCGGCGGCGACCTTGCGCCGGAAGTAGGCCCGGCCCTCGGTGTCGTTGCGCAGCTGGACGATCGCCATGACGTGCAGCACGCGGTTGATCCGCCGGTTCCCTGCCCGCGACAGGCGGTGGCGGATCTGCTCGCCGCTGGAGGCATCGATCGGGGCGGTGCCGTTCCAGGACGCGAAGTGCGCCCTGGTCGGGAACCGCGCCACATCTCCGACGTCGCTGAGCACCCGGGCCGCGCCGACCGGGCCCAGGCCATGCAGGCTCATCAGGGCCGTGCCGGCGGCGGCGACCGCCTCGCACAGCGTCTTGTCGCTGTCTTTGAGCTTGCGGTCCAAGGCGACGATCTCGGCCAGCAGCTCGGCTGCGATCTGGCGGCGGGTCGGGCCCGCGATCTCACGCGGCCGCACGGTGGCCAGCAGCGCCCTGGGCTGGGCTGCGGACAAGAACCGCGGTGCCCCGCCCGGGATGAGGTCCAGCAGCAGCCGGTGCAGCCGCGATACCGCCTGGGTGCGGGCGTTCGCCAGCTCCTCGCGGCGGTCGGCGAGCAGCCGCAGCGCCATCAGCTCATCCTCGCGCGCGAGCGGCCGCAGCGCCGCAGTGCGGGCCGCGACCACCGCGATGGAGTGCGCATCAGTGGCATCAGTCTTGCGGCCCTGCCCGGTGGAGAACACCCGGGCCCGGGCCGACAGCTTCGCTGGCACATCCACCACGGTCTCGCCGTCAGCGACCAGCCGCTGCGCGACATGCCGCCCGATGCCCTGGCAGCTAACGTGCGGGTGACCACGGGCATCGTCACCTATGCATGGGGCGAGCGCTGCGCCCTGGCAGCGGGGGCGCGTGGATGGCGGCGTATGGCGTGGTGGTCTGCGCGTGTGGTGCGGGGGTGTGCCGCGGGTCGAGATGCCGGGGGTGTGGCCGGGTGGGCGTGTAGGGGTCTCGCCGTTCGGGGGCGTGGATGCCAGAATCGGTGTAGCAGGCGGGCGGTGGTTCCAGTTTGGTAATGAGACCGCGCTGGCGGCGGCGGGGCTGGGGGCGATGATGGCCGAAGGGCTAGACCCGATCGAGACGGGCAAGAAGCTCCACGAGCACGCCAGCGAGCTGCACGCTCATCAGCTGGATGGCGACGGGAGGCGGCCGGAGGCTGGTGACCGGCATTCCCGGATCGCGCAGATCCGCGAGGCGGTGTTGCTGGCGCTGGTGACGATCACGGCTGCCTGGGCGGGCTACTCGGCGGCGCGGTGGGGCACCGCCTCGCGCGTGGACATCGCGCGGTCCACGGCGCTGCGCGGTCTCGCTACCCGGGCCGACCTGAGCGCGCTATCGACCCGCAACTTCGACGCCTCGACCTTCAACGCGTGGTTCACCGCGTTCACCCTGAACAGCCCGCAGAAGGAGGCGGTCGCGGAACGCCGGTTCCGGCC
Organism: uncultured Actinomycetes bacterium; assembly: GCA_963795575.1. Taxonomy (GTDB): domain Bacteria; phylum Actinomycetota; class Actinomycetes; order Streptosporangiales; family Streptosporangiaceae; genus PALSA-505. The sequence goes on from CAWCII010000026.1 coordinate 71,154, forward strand.
GGAGTTCCGGGTCACCTTCAACGCGTGGATTGCTACCAACCCGCTGCACAACCCGCATGCCCCGCCCGGCCCCACCTACATGCCGCAGTACAAGCTGCCGGCCCAGGCACAGGCCAGCGCGCTCGACGCCCAGGCCACCGCGAAGTTTGATCAGGGCAACCACGACGGGCTGGTCGGTGACGACTACGTCCGGATCACGGTCTTCCTGGCCGCCGTGCTGTTCCTGGTGGGCATCGGCAGCTCGTTCAAGATGCACAGCATCCGCTATGCCCTGGTCACGTTCGGCTCTGTGCTGCTGATCCTCGCGGTGGTGCTGATCCTGCGGCAACCGGGCCTTCCCAGGTGATGCAACCCGGGTAGCTGCTCAGGCTGCCTTGCGCCGACGCTGGCAGGGCTCGATGTCCCCGAAGTCGCGCCCGCGCCGTATGTAGCGGTTCAGTTGTGTCGGCGAGTGCCCGGGGAAGGCGTCGTGCACGGCCCCGGGCTGGGCGCCGCGTTCTCAGGCTTGATGACCTCGAGGATGCGCCAGTGCTGCTCGCGGCGGGCGTGGTGCACCCAGACCGGCCAGCCGGACATCCCGAAGGTCAGGACCACCTCGGCCTCACGCACCAGCCGATTATCGAACACTGACTCGACTGAGGCAACGGTCAGGCCCCGGCTCGGGCGGAAGATCAGGGGGCCACTACGCCCATGGTCTTGGCACTGAGGAATAGGAGGTTGGCGCAGTTCTTGCATTTGAGCGGGGCCACGGAAAGGGTGAGCCCGCTCGGGTGGCCTTCGACGCCCCCGTGAGTCGGCATCCCGAGCAGCGGGAGGAGGTCCCACCCGGCCAGCATCCCGCACAGCGGACAGGCCCGGTCCCCGTGCCAGTGCTCGCGGGTCCATTCGCCGACCTGCCGCCGGTATTCAATGAGGGAGATTGTCATGCCGGTGATCGTAGTGAGGGGCCGCCCGGATGGACACGCGGCCAGCGAGGGGCAGGTGGCGCGGCAGCATCACCGGTCGTCTGGGTGCGGCCAGTCGCCGATTGAGCATCGCCAGCTCGTCGCCCCCGGCCTCCCGGGGGAAGCGGCGTGTCACCACTGGCGGAAGCCCCCGTGCCGGGCTGCTCTCCGGGACGGGGGCTCCCGCGGGCTCCCGTCGCACCGGCAAGCCGCCAAGTAATCTCCTCGCCGGCAGCATACGCCGGGCCTGGGGTAGTGACACGGTAAACCAGGGGTAAAGGCTCGGCCATTCTGGTTTCGGTATGTGCGTCAACGGCGTGCAGCGGGACGACCTCGCCACCCGCGGGCAGCCCGACGAAGCTGACCGAGAATGGCCACGCTCTGACGTCATCACCGGCCGGAAGGGCGGACGTCCAGGGGTCAGTGTGCCACGCGTGGCTGCCGCGCCCCGGAGCGGTGAGCCGTCAGCGCCATGGCGATCCTGCTGGTGCGCCACTTCTGCGGATTGTCCCGCCGCCACCGTGCCCGCTCGTCGATGTCCATCCGCAGGTACGCCTCGATATCCTCCGCTGGCATGCGGTGCTTCGCGCACCAGGCGCGGGTGAACCGCTCATCCTCGTCCTCGTCGGCCCCGGCCCGGCGCTGGCTCACGGTCTGCCCGGTCTGCTGGAGGCTGAGCTGGTCCTCCAGCTGCCGGGCGGTGTGGCGGCGGTGGAGGTACGGGTTGAGGTCCATGGCTGTCTCTTTCCCTATTTCTGGCGCCGGGGCCTCATCGTTCGATCTCGCCGTGGGTGACCCGCGGGACTGCGCTGGCCGTTGCCGGGCGGCTGGAGACCTCTGAGGGTGACCAGATAGGCCGCACGACCGTGACGGCTGCGTGCATTCTGGGGCGGGGCCGGGTGACACGCACTGCCTGCACGGGCAGATGCCCGGGGGAGTAACCCGCACCGGGTAACCCCGGCCGCGATTCCGCGGCGCCCACCCCGGCAAGCTGGGAAGAAACCTCGCTTGCACCCGGTGCCGCTGCCTGATTCGATGAAAAACTGGACCACGACGAGCACGAGCACCTGCGCGCCCTGGCCGCCCGCTACGCACCCGAGCCCCCGGCCGCCCCCAGCCGCACCGTGCGTCCCCAGCTCAAGCTGCTGCTGGAGACCCTGCGCCCCAACGCGGCCTACATCACCAGCCGCACCCTCGACCTGCTCGCCGCCAACCCCGGCGGGCTGGCGCTCTACGCCGGCATCGACGACTGGCCAGCCACCAACCGCAACCTCGGCCGCTTCCTGTTCCTCCACCCCGCCGCGCGCGAGATCTACGCCGACTGGGACCACCAAATCCGCGGCTGCGTCGCCCGCCTGCGCGCCCTGGCCGGGACCGAGCCCGACGCCCCCGACCTGGCCGCCCTCGTCGGCGAACTCCTGCTCAAAAGCCCCGACTTCGCCAGGCTGTGGGAACGCTACGACGTCACCACACGCGCCGCCGCGCAGAAGAAGACCTTCCACCACCCCCACGTCGGCACGATCATCCTCGGCTTCCGTGGCATGCAGCTGGAAGGCACCCCCGGCCAGCGCCTCGGCGTCTACGTCGCCGAACCCGGCACCCCCGACTACGACGCGATGATCCTGCTGGACATGACCGCGCCCCGCCACACCGCAAAGCCCGCCGCGCAACAACAGCAGCACTGACACTTCGCCGCCCTGGCTCCCCGCGCGCCGCCGTCGCACCCGGCGCTACCTAGATGAATGATTCCGGGGTACCCGGCGACGGTCAGTGATCGTAGGCGATGAGCGACCGCTTGATTTCTTGCCCGGTCTTGTCGTTGTGCCAGATCGCGGCGGTCAGCGCGAGGATGCGGGTCAGGACGCGGGCGATGATGCCTTCGGGGGTGCGCCCGCCGTGTCGTTCCAGGTCAAGCTGTCCTTTGAGGGTCCAGTTGACCGATTCGATCACCTGTCGCAGCGGCTTGAGCAGGTCCTGCCCGGATCGCTTCGCCTCGCCCTTGCGGACCGGGCGCAGCAGCACCAGGTCACGTTCGGTCAGATCGCTCTCGAAGGCGCGGCCGAAGTAGTTCTTGTCACCGATCAGCGTCTGGCCCGGCCGGGCGTTCACCACGTCGCGGGCGTTTTCGAACATGCCGGGGAGAACCTCCCGCTCGTCCGCCTGGGCGCCGGTGAGGGCGAACAGCACCGGGAGCCCGTGCAGGGTGCACACCAAGTGCAGCCGCAGCCCCCGGAAGTACCGGGAGTGCGAGGCGCAGCAGCCGTACTCTGCCCAGCCGGCATCGCTGCGCGTGACGGTCTCCCGGGAGCAGCCACACTGCACCGGCGTGGAATCGGCGACCCGCACGTCATCACTCCGCAAGCTGGTATCCATCGCCAGCATCCGGATCACCCGGATGAACAGCGGGAACGCCTTCCGCACCCGCTTGCTGCGCCCGGACTGGCCGACCTGGCGGGGAAACATCCCCGCCAGGTGCGCGTGCACGTAACGCAGCCAGCGCCGCCCGGACGTGAACCCCAGCAGGGCGGACGTCACCGCCATCGTGAGCAACTCGGCAGCACTGACAATGATCGAAGTCGCGGTGGCCGGGCGCGGCAGCGCAAGGTCCGGCCAGTCCGCCAGCATGTCGTCGATCTTGACATACAGTGCAGTCGCGAGAGTCTCCATGGGCTTGTTCACACCATGATCATGGAGACTCTCGCCTTTTCATACCTGCCAACCCCTGGAATCAACCATCTAGTGCAACGTTCCTCTTTGAGTAGTTAAATCGGGGCACGGGAAGGTCAGCCGACTGGCTGGAGGCGAGTTCCGTGCCGAAGTACTTAACAGCGCGCGCGCCGCACGATGACGGCGAAGCCAGAAAGATCCGCAGGCTCGCAGGCGCCCGTCATGCCCCGGCGGACTGGATCGAGCGAGCCCGGATCATCGCGCTGAGCTGGGACGGGCTGGGTGTCCCGGCGATCGCGGCCGGGATCGGCCGCCACGAAAACACGGTGCGCCGCTGGCTGCACCGGTTCAACGCGGCGGGCATCGAGGGGCTGGGCAGCCAGCCCGGCGCCGGGCGCAAGCGCCGGATCACCGAGGCGGAGCGGTCGCGGATCATCGCGCTCGCCCGGTCGGTGCCGCCCGGGCGCCTGGACCGCGACGCGGCCGGGGAGCTGTCCGCCGACGATGAGCGCGGGCCGGCGCAGTGGACGCTGGACACCTTGAGCCAGGCGGCCCGGGACGCCGGCATCCAGGTGGGGCGCAGCCAGGTCCGGCGGATCCTGCTGGCCGAGAAGGTCCGGTGGCGGCGGACCCGCAGCTGGGCGACCAGCACCGACCCGGAGTTCGCCCCCAAAGGACCGTGGTCGTGGAACTTTACACCGCCCCGCCGCCGGGCTCCACCGTCGTCTGCGCCGACGAGCTCGGCCCGGTGATCCCGCGCACCTTCCCGCCCGCACCGGGCTGGTCGCCCGGCGGGCACCGGATCAAGGCGCCGCTGGAGTACTCCCGCGGCGTGGACAAGACCTGGGTCTACGGCGGGCTGCGCGTCGCCGACGGGCAGGCGATCACGATGTGCGCCTCGTCCCGCAACAGCGTCGCCTACCAAGACTTCCTCCAGCTGGAGGAGCAGGCCAATCCCGAGGGCACGATCTACGTGATCACCGACAACCTCTCCAGCCACGACAGCAAGAGCACCCGGGCCTGGCTGGAAGACCATCCCCGCATCCGTCACGCCTTCATCCCCAAGGGCGCCTGCTGGCTGAACCTGCAAGAAGGCTGGTGGCGGATCTTCCGCCGCCAGGCGCTGGCCGGACAGGCATTCGCCGACCCCGACGAAATCGCCCATGCCACCCAGGTGGCCACCGCCCAGCTCAACGCCCGCGCCCAGCCCTGGATCTGGGGACGGCCCCAGCCCAAACCGCGGTCCTACCGCCGACGGTTTATATACATCCTTTGAGGAACGTTGCACTAGTAGTGCTTTGTTAGGTACCGGCGAGGGCGGCGGCGAGCCGGTCGAGGGTTAAGGGCTGGCAGCATAGGGGGCAGGCGCCGAGGATGAGGGCAAGCACGATCTGCAGTTCGTGCAGCACCTGGTAAAGGGTCATCCCGGCGCAGGGGCTTTTGGGTCTAGCCGGAGCATTGTGCAGAACGCCTGGGCGAGGGCGGCGAGGGTGACGTGGCGGTGCCAGCCGGTCCAGGAGCGGCCTTCGAAGTGGCCGAGGCCCAGGCCGTGCTTGAGCTCGCGGTAGTCGTGCTCGATCCGCCAGCGGATCTTCGCCAGGCGCACAAGCTCGGCGGTAGGGGTGTCTTCTGGCAGGTTAGACAGCCAGTAGTCGGCGGGCTCGCCGGCTTCGGGGGGCCATTCGGCCAGCAGCCAGCAGTCCGGCAGGCTGCCGTCGCTGGCGCGGGGGATGTCCCGGTTGGCGGGGCGAACCCGGATCGCCAGGAAGCTGCTGGTCATGGCGGCGGCGGGGTTGCCCCGGGTGGCCTTGGTGCCCTGCCGCCAGGTCACCGGGCCGATCAAGGCGGCGTTCGCGATCGCGAGGGTGCGCAGGTTCGCCGGCGGCCCGGGATAGGCGGCCCCGGGCGGGCGGCCCGGCCCGCCGCGGCGAGGTGGTGTCACTGGCCGGGCATCACCCGGATAGGCGCTGGTGGTGCCCTTGACCGCCATGACGTACTGCCAGCCGCGGCCGGCCAGTTCCAGCCGGAAGGTGGTATTGTCGCCGTAGCCCGCGTCGGCTACCGCCGCCGGCCGTGATCCGCTGGCTGTGATCTGGTCCAGCACTCCCCATCCGCCCGGCCCGGTCATCTCATCGATCATCTCCAGCGCCAGCCGCCACTTTTCGGTGTGCCGCACCTCGTCAGGGATATGGGCGCGCTCGCGGCGCCGGCGGATGGCCGCCGCGGTCACCTCATCGGGCGCGGCCCGGTCATCCCAGGACTGCGGGCAGAACAGCCGCCAGTCCGCCGCGCACGAGGCTCCCTCGTTCACCAGGTGCACGCTCACCCCGATCTGGCAGTTCCCGGTCTTGCCCAGCGTGCCGGAGTACTGCCGGGCCACGCACGGCGAGGCCGTTCCGTCCTTGGGGAACCCGGTGTCATCGATCACCAGCGCCTCCACCGGCAGCCGGCCGCGAAATCCCGCGCCACGTTCCGCCGCACCGCGGCGTAATCCCAGGTCGAGGACGTGATGAACTGCTGCAGCCGCTGATGGTCTGCCCCCAGCCGCGCCGCCATCGGCTGCATCGACTTCCGCCGCCCATCGGCCAGCAGCCCGCGCACATACAGCTCACCGGCCGCCCGCTGATCCTTGCGCGGCAGCACACCCAGCATGCCGGCAGCGAACTTGAGCAGCCGGGGCCGTACCTTCGCCATCTCCTGAGGAGTCATCCCGGCATGACAGTACAAACAACCGCGCCAGCGCGGGAGACACGCCGACATGACCTAACAAAGTACTACTAGTGCAACGTTCCTCAAAGGATGTATATAAACCGTCGGCGGTAGGACCGCGGTTTGGGCTGGGGCCGTCCCCAGATCCAGGGCTGGGCGCGGGCGTTGAGCTGGGCGGTGGCCACCTGGGTGGCATGGGCGATTTCGTCGGGGTCGGCGAATGCCTGTCCGGCCAGCGCCTGGCGGCGGAAGATCCGCCACCAGCCTTCTTGCAGGTTCAGCCAGCAGGCGCCCTTGGGGATGAAGGCGTGACGGATGCGGGGATGGTCTTCCAGCCAGGCCCGGGTGCTCTTGCTGTCGTGGCTGGAGAGGTTGTCGGTGATCACGTAGATCGTGCCCTCGGGATTGGCCTGCTCCTCCAGCTGGAGGAAGTCTTGGTAGGCGACGCTGTTGCGGGACGAGGCGCACATCGTGATCGCCTGCCCGTCGGCGACGCGCAGCCCGCCGTAGACCCAGGTCTTGTCCACGCCGCGGGAGTACTCCAGCGGCGCCTTGATCCGGTGCCCGCCGGGCGACCAGCCCGGTGCGGGCGGGAAGGTGCGCGGGATCACCGGGCCGAGCTCGTCGGCGCAGACGACGGTGGAGCCCGGCGGCGGGGCGGTGTAAAGTTCCACGACCACGGTCCTTTGGGGGCGAACTCCGGGTCGGTGCTGGTCGCCCAGCTGCGGGTCCGCCGCCACCGGACCTTCTCGGCCAGCAGGATCCGCCGGACCTGGCTGCGCCCCACCTGGATGCCGGCGTCCCGGGCCGCCTGGCTCAAGGTGTCCAGCGTCCACTGCGCCGGCCCGCGCTCATCGTCGGCGGACAGCTCCCCGGCCGCGTCGCGGTCCAGGCGCCCGGGCGGCACCGACCGGGCGAGCGCGATGATCCGCGACCGCTCCGCCTCGGTGATCCGGCGCTTGCGCCCGGCGCCGGGCTGGCTGCCCAGCCCCTCGATGCCCGCCGCGTTGAACCGGTGCAGCCAGCGGCGCACCGTGTTTTCGTGGCGGCCGATCCCGGCCGCGATCGCCGGGACACCCAGCCCGTCCCAGCTCAGCGCGATGATCCGGGCTCGCTCGATCCAGTCCGCCGGGGCATGACGGGCGCCTGCGAGCCTGCGGATTTTTCTGGCTTCGCCGTCATCGTGCGGCGCGCGCGCTGTTAAGTACTTCGGCACGGAACTCGCCTCCAGCCAGTCGGCTGACCTTCCCGTGCCCCGATTTAACTACTCAAAGAGGAACGTTGCACTAGATCGTTGACCGGGGATTAGGTGCAGGTTGCGGGACACGGGAAGAGTGTCCAAGATCGGCGTTGTCACACACGTCCGGACCCTGGAGCCCGTCATGATCGCCGACCTGGACACTCTCCTGACCGCACTGTATGTGGAACTGACCGATCGCATCATCCCCGGGCGCGGATTCACCCGCAGCGGGCCGGGCGGCCGGCCGGAGGTGACCGACGCCGAGCTGGTGTGCATCGCGGTGGCCCAGGTGCTGCTGCGGTTCGATGACGAGCGGCGCTGGCTGCGCGCTGCGGCCAGGCAGGTCGGGCATCTGTTCCCGCGGCTGCTGTGCCAGCCGGAATACAACACCCGGCTCAAAGCGGCAGCGCCGCTGATGGAGGCCGCGCTGCGCTGGCTGGCCGATGCCACGCCCCTGACGGCAGAGCTGGTGCGGCTGATGGACGCCACCCCGGTCCCGTGCGGCCAGTCCGTGGCCACCGCCCGCCGTTCTGACCTGTACGGATACGCCGGGTACGGGTACTGCCCGAGCCATTCCCGCTGGTACTGGGGCAGCAAGCTGCTGCTGATCTGCACCTGCGAGGGGACTGTCACCGGGTTCGGCCTGGCCAACCCGAAACTGTACGGGGAACGCCAGCAGGCCCGGCAGGCGGTGCAGCACCAGCCCGCCAACCGGCCGGCGCCCGGCACCGCCGTCATCACGGACAAGGGCCTGTCCGGCGAGGACACCGAAGGGTTCTTCACCAGCCCCGGACTGGGCCTGACCCTGGTCCGCCCGGCCCGCAAGGACGAGAAGCAGCCCCGGCCGTTTCCGAACTGGCTGCGGCAGCGGGTCGAGGCGATCATCTGGACGCTGAATGCTCGTGCTTTGCATTGCGGTTCCGTTCCCTCATGGTTTCTCGAATAGTCCAGGCTGATCGGGTTTGACCTGGATACGCAGGCCGCTTCGCCTGCCGTGGCGGACGTGGACCGCGGCGAGTTCGCCGCGCTGGACCTTATGCAAAACGGTCTGCCTGGCCATGCCGAGCGCGGCGGCTGCCTGGTTCAGGGCGAGCCAGCCGTCGGGGGCCTGCCCGGTGACTTTGGCGCGCAGTTCGTTGGTGAGCCGGATCCGCCAGGGTGCTCCTGGTTCGGCCTGCTCGCCGGGGATGAACCCGTCGGCGATCCACCGGTAGATGGTGGAGACCCCGACGCCGAGTTCGGCGGCAGCCTTGGTGATGCTGACCACGTCATCACCTTGGCCGGCCGGGGTGACATTCTTGCGGGGCGCGGCGGGGATGCCGTGGGCGTGGCGCAGGTCCGCGACGCGGTTCTTGGTGAACGCTAGCCCGGTTCCGGTGCGCCGGCCCTGGCGGGCGAGCACGCCGGCGATCGTGGCGTCGTCGTGGTGTTCGGCCAGGCGGCGGACGAGGTTGACGGTGGAGGTGCCGGTGGTGCGCCAGGGTGTTCCGAGGCGGGGCAGCGTCACGGTGATGCTGCTGCTTGCCCCGCCTTCCCAGTAGATGGTGAGGGCGGCGGTGCGTGCCTGCTGGTCGATGGTGACGGTGATCTCGGTGAGCAGGGCGCGGATCAGCTGCTTGCGTTCCCGGGGCGTGGTGGAGGGTGCGTCGAAGACTGCCCGGATGTCGGCCCCGGCTGCTGCCAGCCACCGCACCTCGTCGCCGGTCAGTGAGCTGGGCTGGCGGGCCTGCTCGGCGGCGAGTGCGGCCTCGGCCGCGGTGACCGCGGCCAGCTTGTTCTCCCAGGCTGCTTCCAGCGTGCGGGCCACCAGCCGGTTCTCCGGCTCGCAGGCGTCATGCTGGCGGCGGGCGCGGCCGGCCTGGTAGCGGGCCCGTTCGACGGCGAGCTGGAAGACCTTCAGCCTCTCGGCCCGGGCGGCCTCGGCGTCGGCCAGCGCCCGGGCGGTGGCCGCCAGCGCGGCCGGCTCCAGCGCGGCGAAGACCTCGGCCAGGACCGCCTTCTCCAGTTCCCGGCCGCCCGCGCTCTGGCAGTAGGGTGCCTTGCGGCCCCGGTAGGTAGTCTCGGCGGCGCAGTAGTAGCGGGGCCGGACCCCGCTGCGGCCGCTCCGGTCATACCCGGTGCGCATCATCCGGCCGCAGCGGCCGCAGCGCAGCAGGCCCTGCAGCAGCCCGCGGCCTTCCCGGACCGCGCCACCGCCCTGCCCGGCCGGGGCGGGGCAGTTCGCGTGCAGTTTCTGCTGATTGCCCAGGTAGTCCTCCCAGGTGATGTATCCGCGGTGGTGCCCGGTGATCAGCACCTCCCACTGGTCCATCGGAACCGGCCGGCGGATGCTGCGGCCGGGCCTGCCCTGGCCGGCCGGGCGGCGGGCATTACGGGTGCGGCCGAACGTGAACGCCCCGGCATAGCACGGGCTGGCCAGGATGCCGATCACCGCGCCGTAGCTGGCCGGCGCCCACTCGATCCGCCCGGCGGCCCGCCGCCGGGGCAGTTCGAGCCCGTCATCACGCATCGACAGCATCACCTGCCGGGCCGAGCCCAGCTCGGTGAACCGGCGGAACACGGTGGTGATCGCCTCGCGCACCGCCTCGTCGGCGCACAGCACCGGCTGCCCGGCCACGTCATACTCCAAGCCGGCCGGGAGGGCGACACGCAGCTCGCCCTTGGCCGCCTTATGCCGCATCCCGGCGATCAGCCGGCCCTTGATCAGATGCAGTTCTGCCTCTTATGACGACCCCGCCGTTATGCCGAGCCGGCGCGGGATCGCCACCCGCGCCGGGGGTTCACCACGGCCAGGTCGGCATAACCTACAGGCCGTCGAGGAACGCCAGGACGGCGTCCGGGGGCTGGTAGCGGCCCGGCGGCGCGTCGCGTGGCGTGGTGCGGGCCAGGGCTTGTTCTTTGAGGGCCATGTCGGCGTGGATGTAGACCTGAACGGTTGTCAGGTTCGCGTGCCCCATCCACAGCGCGATCACCGCTGCATCCGCCCCGGCACGTAGGAGGGTCATGGCCGCCGAGTGCCGCATGACGTGCGGTGTGATCTTCTTCTCGCGCAGGGTGGGGCAGGACAGGGCGGCGGTGGCGGCGTGCGTGGCGACACGTCGTTCCAGCGCATCTCGGCTCATCGCGGTGCCCCGCCGGGTGGGGAAGAGCGGGTCGGCGGGCTGGCCACCGTGCTCGGTGATCCAGGCGCCCAGGACCTGCGCGGTGTCGGCGGTGAGCGGGGTGATCCGCTGCCTTCGGCCCTTGCCGAGGCAACTGATGTGCGCGCCGGTGCTCAGGTGCACGTCACTGATCGTCAGGGCGGTGAGTTCGCTGGCGCGCAACCCGGTCTGGCAAGCCAGCCGCAGCAGGGCGTGGTCGCGGCGCCCGGTCCAGGTGGCCTGGTCTGGGGCGGCGAGCAGCGCGTCGATCTCCGCCTCGGTGAGGTAGGTGATCAGCACCCGGTCGAAGCGTCCGGGTGGGATCGCCAGCACCCGCTGGATGACCGCGGCATCGTCGGGGTGGCGCAACGCGGCGTAGCGGAACAGCGAGTGGATCGCCGCCAGCCGGGCGTTGCGGGTGCGGGCGCTGTTGCCGCGCTCGGTTTGCAGGTGGTGCAGGAACGCGCCGATCAGCGGCGCGTCCAGGTCGGCGACGTCCAACGCGGATGGTGCCTTGCCGGTGCGCTGCGCGGCGAAGCACAGCAGCAGCTTGAGGGTGTCGCGGTAGGCGGCGATCGTGTGGCCGCTGGCCTGACGCTGCCGGGCCAGCCGGTCGGTGAAGAACGCCTGCAGAGTGGGTGCGAGGGTGCTCACGGGCGGCCACCTGCCAGGTGCGTGCCGAGCCGCCGCCCGGCCAGGGCCATCAGCTCCGGTGCGGCCGACAGGTACCAGTAGGTGTTCGCCGGGTCGGAGTGGCCCAGGTAGGTCGAGAGCCGCGGCAGCATGGCCGGGATGTCGACCCCGTCGCGGTACCAGCCCAGCACGCTGGCCACCGAAAACGTGTGCCTCAGGTCATGGATTCTTGGCCGGCAGGACGCTGACCGGCGGCCGATCCCGGCCTGGTCGAGCAACTGGGCGAAGGTCAGGCCGATGTTGCTGTGCAGCAGCCGGGTCCCGGCGGTGGACAGGAATAGCGCCGGGCTGGCCGGCCGGGGCTGCCGGTGTCGGCGCAGCGCCACGTAGCCGGTCAGGGCCTGGGCCGTGCTGGCGTGTAGCGGGACCAGGCGCTGCTTGCCGAACTTGGCGTGGCGGATCACCAGCAGCTTGTGCTCGGCGTCGAAGTCGGCGTCATCGAGGGCGATCGCCTCCCCTATGCGGAGGCCGCTTACCACGAGCAGGCCGATCAGGGTCTGGTAGGTGGCCGCCCGCAGCCTGGGCTGCAACGCGGCCGGCCGCCCGGATCAGCGCGCGGATCTCGGCCTCGGAATACAGGTACGGGGTGGCCCGGCACGGCCCGCAGCGGATCAGCCCAGTCGGCGGGACCTCGACGCTTGGATCGATGCCGTGCAGGTAGATGGCGAAGCCACGGACGACGCTGAGCCGGATCGCCCACCAGTGCCGAGACGCCTGCGCGGGCAGCAGCGCCCAGGCCAGCGCATGCTCGGTGGTCACCGTGTCCACCCCGTTGTCTTCGAGGTAGCTGACGAACTGCTCCAGCAGCCTGCCGGCGTTGGCTAGCGTGTAACCCAGCGAGCGGCGCAGCATGAGGTAGTCGGCCAGCGCTTGCCGCAGCGGCCCGCTCATGACACGCCGCCGGCGGTTCCGGCCGGCCAGGGCCTGGCCAGCGAGCGCAGCGCCTCCAGGTCGACCTTCGCGTAGATCGCCGTGGTGAGCGGCCGGACGTGGCGAAGCGCCTGCCCGATCTCGGTCAGCGACCCGCCTCCGCGCAGCATGGCGGTCGCGGCGGAGTGACGCAGCTGGTGGGCGCCGATCAGGCCGAGACCGGCCCGACGCCCGGCAACCTCGACCAGGGTGCTGATCGCGGTGGAGGTCAACGCCCGGTAGGGAGCCTGGGCGCGCAGGAACACCGCCCGATCGTGCGTCGCGGCCGGGCGCCCGTCCTGCAGGTAGGTGACGATCCGCTGCCCCACGTCGGCCGGCAGCGGCAGCCGATCCTGACGATTCCCCTTGCCCCGCACGGTGATCTCACCGCGCCGCCAGTCGATGTCCTCCAGCGTCAGCGCGGCGACCTCGCCGGCGCGCAGCCCGAGCCGAACCAGCATGGTGAGGATCGCCAGGTCTCGCCGCCCGGTCGCGGTGTGCCGGTCGCAGGAGGCGAGCAGGGCGGCCACCTGCTTGTCCGAGAGCGCTTTGGGCAGGCCGGCCTGCGTCCAGCCAGGCGGCGAGGGCACGGCCGCGGCCAGCGGCTGGTCGATGAGACCGGTCACGTGCAAGAAGCCGAGCAGTGACCGCAGCGAGGTCACCATCCGCTTGACCGACCGGGGCTGGCGGCGACTTGCGGCCACCACGAACGCGCTCACCTCCGCGGCGGTCAGCTGCCGCAGATCAAGCCGGCCACCACGTGCTGCTACCCGGTCGCGCAGGAACGGGCGAGCCATGCGCACGTTCAGCTCGACCGTCCTGTCGGCCAGTCCCCGTTCCACCGACAGGTAGTCGTGGTAGCTGACCAGGATCCGGTCCGCCGACGTCGCCGGGGTCGGCGGCGCGAACACCGGAACTGCCGCCTGCCGTTGCAGGTAGCTCAGCAGCGGTCGCAGCGCTCGAGCCGTGACCAGCCCGGCATACCCGGCCTCGCGGCGCTCGCCGAAATAGGCCTCCACCCTCGCCGGGGTCAGCCCCGCAACGTCGAGGCCTTCTCGCGTCAGCCAGCGATCCAGATGGGCCATCAGCCGCACCTGCGTCGCCGCCGACAACGGCGTATAGCCCAGTTCCCCCAACTCGGCCCGGAACCCCTCCGCATACGGCGCGAGCGGACCAGACACCCGCGCCCACGACGGTGCTGTCGTCACAACGTTCTCCTCTCCAATGGTGATCGGAGAACAGGACGCTAGGCGCGAACGACGATATGCCGACCTGGCCGTGGTGAACCCCCGGCGCAGGTGGCGATCCCGCGCCGGCTCGGCATAACGGCGGGGTCGTCATAAGAGGCCCTATGCCGACGTCGGCATAGCGCCTCGCTCATCGTTCCCTTCAGCCCCAGCACCAGGCGGTCGGAGTAGGCCGCCGGGTCGTAGATGCCGTCCCCGTCGGCGATCAGCGTGCCGGTCACTCCGCACAGGTCAAGAAGCTGGTACCAGTCAGAATTGCTGCGGGCCAGCCTGCTCGCCTCCAAGCCCATGACCAGCCCCGCCCGGCCGAGCGCGACCTCGGCGACCAGCTGCTGGAACCCCTCCCGGCCAGCCGCATCCGCGCCGGACAAGCCCAGGTCGGCGTCCACCACCCGGACCCGCTCCCGGTCCCACCCCAGCGCGACCGCCCGCCCGGCCAGCTCGTACTGGCGTTCCAGGCTTTCGGTATTGGCCCGCGTCTGGGCCAGCGTGCTCTGCCGGACATAAACCAGGCACAGGCGCTCCCGGTGCGAGGCCGTGATCTTCGAGGTGTCGGTCACGACGGCACCTCCCGGGAGCTGCCGGCCGCATCCGGGCCGAGCACGGCCCTGGCGATCATCCTGGCCAGCAGCGCCAGCACCCGCGCCCGGGCCTGCTCGGGCAGGCCCTCCCACCGGCCCGCCGAGCCATCTTGACCTGCGAACAAGGCCAGCTGCCGGGCAGGCGCTATCCTGACAACGCGCATGGGTTCACCTCTTCCGGTTCGTTTGCCGCGATCAGGAACGAGGTGAACCTATTGCCGTTTCCGGGGCCGCGCGGCCAGGACCGGCGCAACCACCACCAGCCTCGCAGCTGGCCCGCAGCGCCACAGCCGCGGCCCGCGCCGCCTCGGTGAACGGCCTCCCGGCATCAAGCGCCCGCGCGTACTCCAGATCACACCACACCCGCGGATCCGCCGGACCGGTCCCGAGCCGCTGCTCAGCCCGCTCCCGGACCTCATCGGCCCACACCCCCCACGCGCGGCAGGCTGCCTCCAGCTCGGCTACCGCTGCCGCCAGGTGACCGCGAGCCCGCTCCAGCCCGCCGCTCACCGGTCCCGGCCCTTCGCCGCCACCGCGGCGGCCAGCTCACGCAGCCGCCGGATACCCGCCACCGACAAGATCGTCGTCCCCGTCGCGGCCGGACAGGGACCACCCAGATCGGTGTCATCCACCCGAACCGGCGCCGGGAACCCGTCCGGCAGCATCACCATCAGCCATACACCGCCGTCACGGCGATACGCCGACATCACCGGCACCCGCCGGCCAGCCAGCGGATGCCGCGGATTCGTAAGCTCGACCTCGGCCGGAAGCCGGTCGAAGCCCCGTAGTGTGTGACCACCTCTAAGAACCAGCTCGGCCTCGAACGCCACGGCGGCCGGGTCCCCCCCGGGGCTGTGGGCCCGCATCGTCCAGCGGCTGCTCGCGCTCAACGCCGCCATCTGGCACAACTGGCAGACCGGCGCCCCCGTCAAGCGTTCCCTGATCGCCTATGACCACTGACGCACCCGACGTCCCTAGTGCCGCAGCAGGCAACGTTTGCCCGTCAGCGATGTGGCTGAGCCGCTCGCCGGAGGCGTCGGTGCGGGTGGCGCGGATCGTGGGCTTGCGTCCCGCCGCGAGTTCTCAGCCGACGCAGAACTCGTTGCCTTCGGGGTCGTGCATGACCACGAAGTAGCGCGGGTCCTCCGGGCCATCGTGCCGGGTCCGGCGCTCCACGCTGGCACCCAGCCGGATCAGTTCGGCGGCCTTCGCCTCGACGATCTCGATCCGCCGTTCCATCGGCATCGCGTCATCGCGGTCAGTGGGGTACAGGTCGAGATGGAGCCGGTTCTTCCCCGCCTTCGCCTCCGGCACCTGCTGAAACCAGATCGGCGGCCGCTGCCCGGCCGGGTCGAAGAGCCGGTCGCCGAAGGCCGCATCCTGCCTCAGCCGGGCGCGGTAGTGCGCCTGCCAGGTCGTCTGTGGCTCGGCCGGCGGCGCCGGCTGATAGCCCAGCGCCTGCGCCCAGAACCGCGCCAGCACAGCCGGGTCGTTCGCGTCGATGGTCAACTGCCAGAACACCATGCCCAGACGCTACGCCCCGCGCCGGCATCTGGTGCCGTAGCAGGTCATCCCCGAGACTGGGCCGGTGACCGGACGGCTGCGGGTACGCGTGATCGACGATGACGAGGGGCGGCGCCTGCTGCGGATCATCCGCCGGGGAACCGGGTCGGTGGTGACCTGGCGGCGGGCGCAGATGGTGCTGCTGTCCGCGCAGGGCATGGACGTGCCGGCGATCGCGAGGGTGGCGTTCACCAGCGAGGACCGGCTGCGGGATGTGATCGGCAACTTCAACGCCGACGGGTTCGATTCGCTGTATCCCCGGTATAAGGGCGGGCGGCCGCCGAAGTTCACCTTGCCGCAGCGGCGGGAGATCAAGAAGATCGCCAAGTCCCGCCCCGCCGACCATGACCTGCCGTTTTCCACCCGGAGCCTGGGCAAGCTGGCCGAGTTCCTGGTCGCTGAGGGGGTGGTCGACGACATCTCCCACGAGGGGCTGCGCATGCTGCTCCGCGAGGAGGGCGTCACCTTTCAACGCCTGAAAACCTGGAAGGCCTCCAAAGACCCGTACTACGCGGCGAAGAAGGCGCGGATCGAGCACCTGTATGCGATCGCCGACCATGAGGCGACTCTCGATCCCGGCGACCCGGAAGTGATCTTCTGCGTGGACGAGTTCGGGCCGCTGAACCTGCAGCCCCGCCCCGGCCGCCAGTGGGCCGCGATCAGCGGCAAGAACAAGGAACCAGGCCGCGGGCCGCGGCGGCGGCTGCGCGCCACCTACACCCGCACCGCTGGGGTGCGGCACCTGTTCGCCGCCTTTGAGCTGGGCGAGGACAAGCTGTACGGGCACATCAAGCCGCGCAAGACCCGGGCCAGGTTCCTGCAGTTCTGCCGCTACCTGCGCTCCCTCTACCCGCCGCCGGTCCGGATCGCGATCATCTGCGACAACTTCAGCCCGCACCTGACCACCAGGAAAGACAAGCGCGTCGGGCAGTGGGCGGCAGCGAACAATGCCGAGATCGCCTACACGCCGGCCAATGCGTCCTGGTTAAACCGCATAGAGGCGCAATTCACGGCACTGCGGTACTTCGCGCTCGACGGCACCGACCACCCCAGCCACCGCGAGCAGGCCAGCATGATCCGCCGCTACATCATCTGGCGCAACAATCACGCCTACGACGAACGACTCCGCCGCGTCGTTGACAGGGCAAACGTAGCCTGATGCGGCACTAGTAGACCGTCGCAGCTAGTTCTTGCTTTGGTGGTGCAGTCTGGGATCTGGCAGATCTTCCTTCCCCTCTGCCAGACAGGACGTTGTCATGCCGTCGCAGAAGAAGTACCCGGTCACGTTGGCCACGGAGGATCGGGAGGCGCTGGAGCGGGTGACCCGGACCGGAGTGCATCCCGCGTCGGTGATCCGCCGGGCGCGGTTGCTGCTCGCGCTCGACACTGCGGTGGGCGCGGTCGAGGACCGGGTGGTGATAGCCGGGCAGGTCGGGGTCTCGTGTGAGACGGTGCGGCTGGTCTCCAGACGGTTCGCCGGGACCGGCGGCGATGTGCGGGCCACGGTCGAGCGGAAGAAGCGCGCGTTCCCGCCGGTGCCCTCGCAGGTGACCGGCGAGGTCGAGGCCAGGCTGATCGCGCTGGCGTGCTCGGCCCCGCCGGCCGGGCGTGCGCGGTGGTCGCTGCGGCTGCTGGAGAAGCATGTCGCGCTGGCCGGGGACATCCCGGACATGGACCACTCCACGATCGGGCGGGTGTTAAAAAAACAGAACTTCGCCCTCATCTGAAGAAGTGCTGGACCATCCCGCCCAGGGCGAACGCGGAGTTCGCGGCGCGGATGGAGGATGTGCTCACGGCCTGCCACCGCCCCTATGACCCGGCGCGTCCGGTGGTGTGCATGGACGAGAAGCCCTACCAACTGCTCGGCCACGTCCGTGAGCCGGTCCCGGCCAGGCCCGGACGCGACCAGCAGGAGGACAGCGAGTACGTCCGTCACGGCACCTGCTCGATCTTCTGCTGGGTCGAGCCCCTGAAGGGATGGCGCCGCGTCCAGGCCCAGCCACAGCGCACCAAGGTCAACTGGGCACACCAGGTCGAGCACCTGCTCAGCCTGGACTACCCCGGCGCGGAGAAGGTCGTGCTGGTGATGGACAACCTCAACACCCACGGCCCCGGGTCGCTGTAGGAGGCGTTTGAGCCCCAGCAGGCGCATGCCCTGGCGCAGCGCCTGGAGATCCACCACACGCCCCGGCACGGATCCTGGCTCAACATCGTCGAGATCGAGCTCTCCGCCCTGACCCGGCAGTGCCTCGACCGGAGGGTAGGCGACATCGAACTCCTGAACCGTGAGCTCGCTGCCTGGCAGCACGAGGTCAGCACCGACCAGCGCCAAGTCAACTGGCAGTTCACCACCGACGACGCACGCACCAAGCTCCGCCACCTCTACCCGACTCCAAGGCAAAAATAAGCAGCGACGGTCTACTAGAAACCCCGGTCAACGATCTAGGACAACACCAACGCTGCCGTCCGGGAACACGACCAGCCGCAACACGCTTACTGTCCAGGGAAAGACAGCCAGCGCGGCCGAGGTGGGCAGGTGGGCAAGCCGGTCGCCGATCAGCGCCGGCCAGCCAGGCTCAGGCAGCTGAAGGCCAGCGGTCGCACCTTCCGGGTGGCACGCGCGTGTGGCGGGACCGAGGAAGACAGCTGTGACCGCAGATTTGCGCATTCGCCCGCAGGATCGCGGAGTCCACAGCCTAAGTTCGCCTCGATGTCTGCGTGAAATATATTCCCGCTGTATAGCTCTCACATACCGGCCGGGTTCACCGATCATAATTGTCCAATCCGGCATGATCGCCGCTGGTACCCGAAGCTCTGTCTTCGACAGACGGGAGATCATGCACCGTGGCGCATAACCGGATAATCTGAGCGCCACCGTCCGCGCAGCCAACCTTGCTGATAGCCGCGCCGAGTCGGCGCTCGGGAGCGGCGATCAGCCGATCGATGCGACTCCCGGAAGCTTCGGGAAGTGACCTGGCGTGATGACCGGGGGCGTCTTAGCTTGGGGTTCTCGTTGTCTGCTGGGGCCTCAGCTGGCCCAGCTTCGGGGTCTCAGCGTTGGTCCCCGGAGGTGCCCGATGGCCATCACGATCCCATCCGCCGCGCTCGTCCCGCTCGCGCCGGTGTTCACCAGCACCGAGCGTCTGGCATGAGCCGGGTTCCTGGCCGGGTACGGCGGCCTGACCCGGCAGGCGTATGAGCTGGACCGCGGCAATTCGCCAGCTGGTGCCAGCAGCACCAGCTCCGCCTGTTCAGCGCCCGCCGGGCCGGTATCGCGTTTTTGGCCCGCGATCTGGAAGCCCGCGGCCGGGCCCGCGCCACCATCACCCGCCGCCTCTGCACGATCGCCGGGTTCTACAGGTACGCCGTCGAGGAAGAACTCCTCGATCATTCACCCGCCGCGCATGTGCGTCGGCCACGGCTGGATTATGAGTCGCATGCGGTCGGCCTGGACCGCAACGAACTCGGCGCACTGCTGGTTGCTGCCGGTCTCGGCGCACCGGCGGAGAATGCGCTGATCTCGTTGCTGGCCCTCAACGGGCTGCGGATCTCCGAAGCAACCGGCGCCGACATCGAGGCCTTGGGTATCGAGCGCGGGCACCGCACCCTGGTGGTCACACGCAAGGGCGGCAAGGTGGTCACCATCCCGCTCGCACCGCGCACCGCCCGGGCGATCGACCTGGCCATCGGCGAGCGTGCTGAAGGGCCTGTCTTCCCGGCTGCCGGCGGGCGGCGCCTGGACCGGCACGGCGCGGGGCGGATCGTGCGCCGGGTTGCCCGCCAGGCCGGGATTGGACCGCCCCGGTGATCTTGGAGGCTCTGATCCCTGGGAGGATGCAGAGTCATGCCAGCACAGCGGAAGTATCCCGAGGAGCTGCGCGAGCGCGCGGTGAAGATGGTGTTCGAGGTCCGGGAGCGGGACGGTAAGGGCCACGGGGAGATCGCCCGGGTGGCCCGGCAGCTGGGTATTCACCCGGAGGCGCTGCGGACGTGGATCCGGCAGGCGGAAATAGATGGCGGGACACGCCCGGGCATCACCACCGAGGAGTCACGGCGGATCGCCGAGCTGGAACGCGAGAATCGCGAGCTGCGGCGCGCTAACGAGATATTGAAGGCGGCGAGCGCCTATTTCGCGAGGGAACTCGACCCCAGGCTTCCGCGCTAGTCGGGTTCATCGATTCGCATCGTGACCGGTTCGGGGCGGAGCCGGCGTGCGCGGTCCTGGAATTCCCCGCCTCCACCTATTACGCGGCGAAGAAGCGCGAACGCTCACCGTCACGCCGCGAGCAGCGGGATGAGCAGCTGAAGAAGGAAATCATGCGCGTGTGGGAAGGCCGGAAGAAAGGCCGCCGGGTGTACGGGGCGCGGAAAGTATGGCTGCAGCTGCGGCGCGAGGGGATCGAGGCGGCCCGCTGTACCGTGGAGCGGCTGATGCGCGAACTGGGCATCGCCGGCGCCGCGGCCAGGCGGAAGAAGCCGCGCACCACGATGCCGGACGCTGCCGGGGGTCGGCCCGCTGACCTGCTGCGCCGTGACTTCACTGCGCCCGCGCCGAACCGCCGCTGGGTGGCAGACATCACCTATACCGATACCGCCCGTGGCTTTTCGTACACGGCATTCGTCACGGATTTGTTTTCCCGCAAGATCGTCGGCTGGCAGGTCGCCGATCACCTGCGGGCCGGCCTGGCCCTGGACGCGCTGGAGATGGCCATCTGGTCGCGCCAGGAGCAGATCGGCGGCGAGCTTGTCCATCATTCGGACCGGGGCGTGCAGTATACCTCGATCTGTTACACCCAGCGGCTGGAAGATATCGGAGCGGTCCGCTCGGTCGGCAGCAAAGGCGATTCCTATGATAATGCCGCAGCGGAGGCGGTAAATTCCCTGTACAAGAAGGAGCTTATCAACCGCGAGGGACCGTGGCAAGACACCGGGCACGTGACCGTGGCGACAGCGGAATGGGTGTCCTGGTACAACAACGAAAGACTCCACTCTGCCTGCGGGGATATCCCTCCAGCAGAATACGAGAATACCTGGCTAATGGACCAGAGTCACGCTATAATCATTCCGGAAGCCAAAGCATCGTAGCCTCCAACGAACCCGGGGCGGCTCAGATCGCCAAGCCGGTCGGACCTCACACGCTGCGTCACGCATTCATCACAGCGGCCCCGGATGCTGGGGTTCCTCTGCGAGATGTGCAGGAGGCCGCCTCCCACGCTGATCCGCGCACCACAATGAGGTACGACCGCGCCCGGACCTCGCTGGACCGCCACGCCATCTGCGTTGTCGCCGCCTATGTCGCCGGAGCTGCCCGGTAGCCGGCAGGTGGACCATCCGCCTGGTCACGCACTGGCCAGGCGGATGGCCAACATTCAGCCGATATCACTGATCGTGACGCCAAAGGCGCCCGAAACCGCCTTATTGAAGGATCGGTGTGAGCGCGACGGTCTTGGTCGTAGCGTTCAGAGGTCCGATGGGCTGGCTCTCGAACCGCCTGCCGGCTGCTTGCAGCCTGGCTTATTAACGACGTGCCAGCCTGTCGGTTCCTCGCCGTGGCGTGGCTCAAAAGAGGCGCGAGCGCCAGCAGGGTCCTGGAATAAGGCATGCCCGCCATGGTCACACCTGCGTCCGAAAGGGAGGCTGTTCATGGCGGCAGTAATGACCGGTGTCGATCCGCACAAGGGCTCGCACACGGCGGTGGCGATCGGTGCGGCGGAGGAGCCGCTGGGCGAGCTGCGGGTGCGCGCCTCAGCGGCCCAGGCCGGCTGGTGGCGTGGGCGGCGGGCTGGCCGGAGCGGACCTGGGCAGTGGCGGGCGCCGGCGGCCTGGGCCACCTGCTGGACTGGCAGCTCCTCTCCGCGGGTGAGCGGGTGCTGGACGTGCAGCCCAAGCTGGGCGCCCGGGTCCGGTTGCTGGCGGCCGGGGCGACGAACAAGAACGACCCCAACGACGCCCGGTCCGTCGCTGTCGCGGCGCTGCGCTCACCGTCCCGCCAGGAAGTCAGGCCCGACGACCACGCGGCAGTGCTGAAGGTGTGGGCCAACCGTCACCGGGACCTGGGCCGGACCCGGACCCAGGTCGTCTGCCGGCTGCACGCCGTGCTGTGCGACCTGGTCCCCGGCGGTGTCTGCAAGGAGATCACCGCAGGCCACGCCACACGCATCCTGGAATCAGTCACGCCGGCCGGGGCCGTTGAGGCGGCCCGCTGTGAGCTCGCCGCGGCGTTCCTCGATGACCTGCGCCGCATCGATGCCCAGCTGCGTGAGGTCAGGAAGAAGCTGGACGCGGCGGTCCGGGCATCAGGCAGCTCACTGACCGGGATCTTCGGCGTCGGCCCCGTCGTCGCTGCCACGGTCATCGGCGATGTCCGCGACGTGTCCCGCTTCCCCGGCCGGGATCACTTCGCCGCCTATGACGGCACCGCGCCGATCGAGGTGTCCTCCGGCAACCGCAAGATCTGCCGGCTGTCCCGGCGCGGGAACCGCCGGCTCAACCACGCCATCCACATGGCCGCGGTCACCCAAATCCGGCACCGCCACAGCGACGGCCGCGCCTACTACGACAAGAAACTCGCCGAGGGCAAGACCCCGAAAGAGGCACTCCGCGCACTCAAGCGCCGCGTCAGCGACGCCATCTTCGCCCGCCTTCAGGCCGACGCCCGCCGGGCCGCCGCCAGCCCGCGCTAAGGAGCCCGGGAGGGCAGCAGGGGAACGACTCTGTCGCCAGCGCGGCCGGCTCACACCCCAGGCACCGGCTCTTCGGCCAAGCCACTCCCGGACCCGCCTCCACCCTACGACCCCAGCCAGCGGTCCCCCAGCACGAAGACCACCTCACCGGCCACGAGAAAGCTTCGCAGAACGCTTGACACAAAGAGGCTTCGATATGGTCGGCTCTCAGGCGCGTTCCCTCGGCCATCCCTGGGCGTCCGTAATGGTCATTATGAGCCTGGGAGTCTGCTTCGATGGGCCCGGCGGGCTGGTGGCCGACCGGGCCCGGGGTGGCCGGACCGCGGTCACCCTGTCGGCGCTCACCGTCCGGGTCGCCGGCATGGTCGCCGCGCTGGAACGGGCCGCCGGGCCCCAGGCCACCGGGCTGATCGACTGGGTGCCCGACCCCGCGGTCACCGCGATGGTGACCGGCTGGCCCGCCCGGATCCGCGCCGACTGAGCCCGCCGCCTGAGCCTGGGCCCCCCGACCCGGACTTCGACTAGATCATCGCGATGCAGCTGGCCGAGACCTGGCGCGGCCGAGCCTGACCGGCCAGGTGCTACCCGGGCAGGTGCGCCTCGAACGGCTGTGGCACGCTGAACCTCCCATCGCTCCAGGCCACGTACAGGGTTTTGCCGACAAAGGGCGGCGTCCCGGTGGTGGTCAGGGCGGCGTCGATGTAGTCACCGAAGTTGGGGACGATGAGCGACGTGGAGTTGAGCCAGTTCGAGGTCACGTTGGTGACCCGGATGTTGGAGCGCGGCGAACTCGTGGTCAGCGGGTTGAGGCCCAGCACGCCGTCCACGCTGGTGTTAGCGGTGGTCGGCGTGGTGCGCGAGTACCAGACCACGTCGAGCCGCCCGGCCGCGGTGGCGGTGCGCACCGCCGGGAACATGTGCACGCCACCGGAGGCCGGCCGGTCGAGAACCACCGGGACCGCCTGGACCGGCCGCAGCGAGACCAGCCGGAAGCTCTGCAGCAGGATGTCCCCGAGCGGGTGGTGGCGGGTGTCGTTCCACACCATGCTCACCGTGCCGTAACGGTCGCTGACCGCCAGCCGGGGGAAGTCGTTGGAGGCGAACCTGTTGTAGCCGAGAACCGGTGTCGCGTTCAGCGAGCTGATCGGCACGGACGTCCTGGCCTTGGGGCCGCTGCACGCCGCAAAGGTCGCCAGCGGCAGGCAGCTGCGCGGTGTCCTGGTCATCACGTCCGCGGTCGGCGTGGCCGCCCCGTTACACGGCGGGAACTGGTCGGTGAAGATGTTGTATTCGAAGGCGGCGTACACGGCCCCGGTGGCCGGGTCGACCGCCGGGTAGGCGCCCTCGTTCTCGCAGCCCCTGGGGTCTGGCTTGGCCACGACGAAGTACGGCTTGCCCTGGAAGAATTTCGGGCTCACCGGGACCGGGAGCGTGCCGTTCTTGCACACCGGCGCGGCCGGGGTGCCGCAGGCCGGCCCGCGGCCGCCCGAGGAGTTGCCGAGGTCGCATGCGGCCAGCTCGACCTGGGTGCCGCCGTTGAGCAGGAAGTCGGTGTACGTCACGTAGAGCCGCCCGCGCGCCGGGTCGATGGCCATGAAGTCCTTGTCGAGGAAGCTGCAGAACCGTGCGGTCCTATGCCCGATCATGACCTTCTCGCACTGGGTGCTGTTGCCGACGATGATCGGCTGGCTGCAGCTCAGCGTCGCGCGGCTGCCCGTGCCGACCACCTTGCAGGCATCCATCGCTATCTTGGACAGCCCGAGGCCGGTGGGCGAGTTGAATAGGCTCGAGAAGTAGAAGTAGGTGCTTCCGCCGACCCGGTAGGCGGCCACGCTCGGGTCGCCCTCATACAGGTCCTTGGTGCACTGGGCGTTCGGCAGCCCGCCCAGGTCGGTAAAGGACCTCCCGCCGTTGGCCGAGAACCCGAACCCGCTCAGTTCCTCCTTCGCCATCGCCGCCGGGCACGAGGACAAGAACCCGGTTGCATCGTTCCATTCCTCCGCCACGAACGGCCCGGACGCTGCGATCGAAGTCTCGGACTGCCCGTCGGCCTGCACGCCGGCGGGGCTGACGTCCTCGGCGAAGCTGGCCGCATCGACGTTGCGCGGTGCCCCCGCCGCCTGGCCGATGGCAGCGGGTCTGCGCGTCGCGCCGGTTCCTTGCTGCGGGCCGAAGCAGAACATGTGGGCTCCCGAGGACGCCAGGAGGCGCTTGTCCAGCAGCCGCTTGCAGAACGGATTGCCTGCTGCCAGGCCGGTGGTGCGCGTGCTGGCCGCGCGCGCGGAGTGCGGGGCGCTGGCGGCGCCCGCCGGTGCCACCCCTCCGCTGGTGATCGCTAACCCGATGAGCGGCAGCGTCGCCGCCGCGCCTAGCCACAGTCTCCGCCGCATCCTTGTCACCCTCACCCATCGTGTCGTGGTTACCGGCCGTCGCACGTGGCAGAGCGCGAACCGACCCAGGGGCGCCGGATGTCAGCAGGGCCCTGCCCTCGAAATGGTCTAATCCATATGACCACGATTTCACCGCGTTGAGAATCCGCCGGACGGGTGCAGTTTGGTCATCGTCGATCAGTCCTGCCATCAGAGCCCGGCAAATCGGGCCGCCGCCCCCTGGGAGCGCGATCCAGGGCCATGGATCGGGGCGGGAAATGCGTTCCGACCGCGTGTCAGCGCCAGGTGACGATGGGCTACCTCTCGCGGCGCTCCCGCCTCAGCAGCATGATCGCAGCACGGCACCCGCAGAGCGTTATCGCGTCGGCTGCCCGGAGCGCCGTCGCAGCGGCCACGTCACGAACTCGGCCAGCGCCACCAGGCCGGGCAGGCAATACTGACGCTCCGTAACGAATGATCTGCGTCCCTCCTGCGATCTAGGAAAACTCCCCGCCCCGCGACGCCGAGTCGGCAGGGAGAATGTGGATAGTGCTTCCGGCAGGGAGGATGTGGATAGTGCTTCCGGCCCTGCTTCCCCGGTTCTGGCTGGGTCTGGGCGTAGGGTCGGGGCCTGGGTCCGGCCTGACCTCCGATTCGGCTGACGCCGTTCGGGTTGTCCTGCGAAACGATTTGCCGGCCGGGCCCAGATTTTCTGGCACCCGCCGGCGTGCCGGCCTGGTCTGCCCGTCCTGTGCAAGAGGCCGGGGTTCACAGGTCCGACGGCCAGCGGGTGCGTGCCACCCCTCAACCTAGAAAGGGATGGCCTTGACCATCGTAGAGACACGTGCCATTACCGGCGGGGTAGACACCCACGCCGATACTCACGTCGCTGCCGCGCTCGACCCGGTCGGCGGGTTACCCGGGGTCGGGCAGTTCCCGGCCACCCCGGCCGGATACGCACGGCTGCTGGGCTGGCTGGGCGGGTTCGGGTCCGTGTGCCTGGCCGGGATCGAGGGCACCGGCAGTTACGGCGCAGGGCTGGCGCGGCACGTCACCGCGGCCGGGATCCGGGTCGTAGAGGTGGACCGGTCCGACCGGCAGGACCGGCGCCGTCAGGGCAAGTCCGATCCCCTGGACGCGGTCAGCGCCGCGCGGGCCGCGCAGTCCGGCCGGGCGGCCGGCGCGCCCAAGGGCCGGGACGGCGCGGTGGAGGCGATCCGCGCGCTGATGGTCGCCAAGCGCAGCGCCTCCGGCGAACGCACCCAGACGATCAACCAGGCCAGGGCCCTGGTGCTGACCGGGCCCGGTGACATCCGGGCCCGGTTCGGCCGGCATGGCACCGCGGCGCTGGTCGCCGGCCTGGCGTCGCTGCGGCCCCGGCCGGGCGACGTGGCCGGCTATGCCACTCGTGTCGCGCTGCGCGAGCTGGGACGCCGCGCGCAGTTTCCCGGCAGCCAACTCGGCCGTCTCGACGAGCTCATCGCCCCTCTCGTGGCCGCCCGCGCTTCTGGCCTGCTCGCCCTCTACGGGGTCGGGCCCAACACTGCGGCGCTGCTGCTCATCGCGGCCGGAGACCATCCCGGCCGGCTGCGCTCCCAGGCCGCCTGGGCGCACTTGTGCGCCGCCGCGCCGATCCCCGCGTCGCCGGGCAAGACCATCCGGCACCGGCTCAACCCCGGCGGTGACCGGCAGGCCAACCACGCGCTGTGGCGGATCGTGTTCACCCGGATGGGCTCGCACCCGCCGACCCGCACCTACGTCGAACGGCGCACGGCGGAAGGAAAGTCGAAAGCGGAGATCATCCGCTGCCTGAAGCGATACGTCGCCCGCGAGGTCTACCCGCACTTGCGCCCGCCCGTCAGCTGACGCCCCCTTACTCCGGGGGCGGCCTGACCCAATATTCGGCTGCCGCGTCCGTGCTGGCCTGCGAACAATTCCCGGCCGTCCCCGGCTCAAATCTTTGCCTGCTGAACAGACGTGACCTAATAAGAGCTTGCCCTCCGCCAGAGCGGCCCGTCCCTGTCTTGTCCGCAACCCAGCAGCCTCAGCACTGACCACCCAGAAAAGACCCAGAAAAAGGTCCCTCGACCCCCTTGACGCGGCATAAGAGCATCGTTAGGCGTGCCCTCACAGGGCGGCGGCGACGATGGGTCTCTCACCTTCCGTGACGGCCACGGTCCCGACTTCAGGCGGTCGGTCAGCGCTGGCCGTCCACGGGACGCTTTACCGTTGGTGGCAGGCGAAGTATCCGCAGGGAATCTGGGCGTATCAGAACTCGTGTAAAGCGTTACAGTGTCTCGCAACCTCCAAGGGCAAGCGGACACGGCAAACGAGACACTGTAACGCGAACGATCGTTACCGGACAAGATCGATCTCAGCGCCAACGGCTGCACCACTGTGCCCCGCCCCCGATATCGGAGGGGGACGGGTTCTGCAGGAAAGTCAGACATTGCACTTGCTGCTCATAGCGCTGGCATACCGCCCGGGCGGACAGCTTCGGCCGTGGATGAGCACGGTCGCTGTCGTCCTGGCCCGCTGCCGTCGCTGCTTCACCGTCGCGGTCTTCATGAGGCCATCCGTGGCCCGAAATGCTGCGCGTGCTCGAACTCGGCGATCACTTGGTCCATCCGCGCCTGCGGCACAGCAAGATCGCCGTCACCATGGAGATCTACACCGAAGTGCCCTCGGCAGCAACCCGCGACGCACTAAAGAAGCTCGGGCAGTCGCTCGACGCGTGAGGGCTTGTCAAATGCCGCTGGCTGCGACGACGGCCCGGTCCTGGCCGTCAAGCCAGTGCAAGTGGTCTCACCGATCCGTAGCGGTTCCGCGTCCCCTGGGTCGTCGCATAATCGTGCCAATGGTGATCAGCACCGCCCATATGACCGCGAGGATGAGCAGTAGCTGCGTTTCGTCCTGGGCCAGGACGCCGCCTCCGCTAGTCGCTATCATCACGGAGGGCACACCAGTGACGAAGATGCCGATTGCCACCCCTGCCAGCAGGGTGCGGTGGCCGTCTGGCTCGGCTGGCGGGGTCGGCTCTTTCCGGGACACGACTGCGCGGCTTGCGTCGGCATGGGCGGCGATTTGCTGGTCAACTCGCTCGGCTACTTGCCTGTCAACCCGCTCGAGGAATGACTCCAACGACTGCGTCACTGTTACGGCAGTGACCGTGGGTTGTTGGTGCAGGTCATCAGGTTATGGCTGTGTAGAGATGCGGCTGCCGCGATCATGACGGGTTGTGATACACAATCAAGACGCGGCAGCCGCGGCTGCCACGGTAGCCGATGAGGCCCGCGCTGCGCTGCTGGCGGACCTGCTTGGGCGGGTGGCCGGGTGCTTTCCCCGGCGGGAGACCCGGTCGTCCTGCCGCCAGATGGTCAACGGGCTGCTGATGGAGCTGGAGGATCACAACTGCTGGACGATCGCCGAGGCGGTGGGGCACCGCGGGCCGCACCGGCTGCAGCACCTGCTGTCGCGTGCGGTCTGGGAGGAGCAGCAGATGCTGGACATCGCGGCTGGCTGGGCGGTCAGCCACCTCGATGATGGCGATCCGGTGCTGATCGTGGATGAGACCGCCGATGGGAAATCCTCGGCCGAAGCGGCCGGCGCCGCCCGCCAGTACAGCGGCACCGTGGGCGGTATCGCGCTGTGCCAGGTGGCGGTCACGTTGACTTATGCCACCAGCCGCGGGCATGCGCTCATCGGCCGGGCGTTGTACCTGCCGGAAGCCTGCGCCGCCGATGGGGAGCACCGCGACCTGGCCGGCGTGCCGGAGGAGTTGATGTTCGCTACCAAGCCGCAGTTAGCTGACGGGCTTCTCGATCGCGCGCACGCGCGGGGGATCCGCGCCGGCTTCGTGACCGGTGACGAAGTGTATGGCGGCCGTGAGCTGCGCCGCGGCATCCGCCAGCGCGGGATGGGGTATGTGCTGGCGGTCCGCGCCAACCACACCATCACGGCAGGCGCGGGCCGCACCCTGACCGCAGCCGGAGCTGTGCCGATGGTTCCCGCCGGCGCCTGGCACCGGATGCGCACCGGGTCAGGGACCAAGGGCACCCGGCACTACGACTGGGCGATGCTAGAGGTGACCAGCGACGATACCCCTGACGGGCACAGTGACGGGCACAGCGTGCTGCTGGTGCGGCGGCACCGCTATACCGGCAAACTGTCGTTTACCGGTGCTGGACAGCCGGGCCAGCCCCGCTGTCCCGGCTGATCGCCATCGCCGTGACCAGGTGGCGGATTGAAGAAGATCACCAGCTCGCCAAGCAGAGCACCGGCCTGGACGCTGAGCAGGTCATCCGCTGGAAGTCCTGGCACCGCTGGACCGCGATCTGCCTGCTCGCCTACATCTACCTCACCGTCGCCGCCGCCGTGCAACGCAAGCACGAGGCCGCCCAAGACCTGGCCGCCGGACTGATCCCGATCACCGTCCCCGAGCTCTGCGGCTGTTGCGCGACACCGTCATCCCACCGCCGCGCCGGATTGGTCCCACCGGCTGCACTGGTCAACATGGGCGCCGCCACCAGCACCGCGCCCGCCAAGCCCACCAACGCTGGAACGCCTATGCCGAGACAACACCATGATCGCAACGAACTACAGCCGCCGTAACTGTATTCCGAGCGGCCCGGGTCTCTTCGGGAGACAACGGCGAACTTATATACCGAGTATATAGCTCAGTATGCGAGGAGCACAGTGAAGACGTGCCGTTCCGGCGGTTGCTGCACTTTGCTGCTGCACCAAGATCAGCAACGGCCGACCCGATGATCGGAACCGGCCGCTGACGTCGGAGCCCCCTACGGAATCGAACCGTAGACCTTCTCCTTACCATCTACAGCCAGCCGGTTCGCATGGTCGCCATATATGGCCTGAGCAGCAGAAACGCTAGCTCAAACTAGCTGCGACTTGCTCCAGCCAGCCCTCGCAAGCGCCATTCTGCCCCT
>CAWCII010000027.1:0-7437 GCA_963795575.1 uncultured Actinomycetes bacterium
CAGATAGGCGGAGAGCACCTCGCGGAACACGCCAGCTGCCGCACGGTCACCCGATAACCAACTCAACGGCGATCCGGCTGCAGGCCTCACGGCAGCGCCCATACCCAGTCGCCGCGCGGGAAGCTGCTCAGTTCAGGCACGCCCAGCTGGAATCGGGCGATCAGCAGCGGCCGGGCAGGCCGGGCGGCGGGCGGGGGCGGCAGCGGGCTGGCGGCCGCGGCAGACCCGGGTAGCCGAGCAGGCCCCGGCTAGTGCAGATGCCCTTCGGCCAGCAGACGATATGTCCCTCTTCCTGCACCAGACCGCGGCTGGTGCCGAGCTCACGCGCGAGACTCACGGGACGACGGCGGCCCGCCGCCCGCTGCACAGCCATGCCTGATCGCTGCACGGAACCCAATTCCAGCTTCTTGAACCGCTGCTGATTCCCGGGCTGCTGATCGCCGCCGCCGGGATGGGCGGCCTGGTCTGGGCCGCGAACCTGGCCACGCTGACCGTGGCGATGGCCGCGTTCGGGACCGGCTTCGGGATCTGCCAGACGTCCACCCTGGCCCTGATGATGGACCGGGTGCCGGCATCCGGGTACGGCATGGTCAGCGCCCTGTGGAACATGGCCTACGACGTGGGCTACGGGCCGGCCCGGCCGCGTTCGGCCTGTTCGTCGGCTGCACCGGTTACCCGGCCGCCTTCGCCCTGATGGCGGCGTTGATCCTGGTCGCGCTCAGGCCGGCCTGGCGGGACCGCACGGCGGTCTAAGGTGAAGAACTCACGAGAGGAGATCACGATGGGCAAGCTGGTGGTCACCGAGTTCATCTCGCTGGACGGCATCATCGAGGATCCGGGCGGTGCCGAGGGCTACGAGCATGGCGGCTGGTCATTCCGCTCCCCCGCACCCGACGGCGACAAGTTCAAGTTCGACGAGCTCATGAGCAGCGACGCCCAGCTTCTCGGCCGCGTCACCTACGAGGGGTTCGCCGCCGCATGGCCGGCCATGGAGGAATCCGCCGGCGAGTTCGGCGGTCCGGATGAACAACATGCCGAAGGTGGTCGTCTCGGCTACGCTCACCGAGCCGGCCTGGCAGAACACGACGGTCATCTCGGGTGACGTCCCGGCCGGGGTCGCCGGGCTCAAGGACCGGTACGCCGGCGACATCCTCGTCGCCGGCAGCGCGACGCTGGTCGGCACGCTGCGTGAGCACGACCTGATCGACGAGTACCACCTGGTCGTGCATCCGGTGGTGCTCGGCCGGGGCAAGCGGCTGTTCCGGGAGGACGGCGGCGCGGCCGACCTCACGCTGGTCGAGTCGCGCAAGGTCGGCCCGGACGTGCTGCTGCTCATCTACCGCCCGGCGGCCAGGAAGGGCGAGGACCCGGTCGCGGGCTAGCCAGCCAGCTGTCACCGACGTTGTGACCGAGTACAGCTAGCGGGCGGACGGCGGGGCGAGGCGGACTTCCAGGTTCCTGGATTCCTCGGCGCGGCATGGTCAGGCCAGCCCGATCCGGGTAGCACAATGGAGCCGCGGAGGGCTGGCGGGCACGCCAGCGGCAGTGACCGTCGCGGCCGGGGTGGCCGCGGCCGCCCGTCCCGCTGCGACCTGTGGTCGCCCGGTGGAAGGAACCACATGAGCGAGTGGCCCGAGGGCTGGTACCGCGACAGCCCGTCGCGCGTACCGTCCGGGGGCGGTAGCGCGTCCGGGGCGGGGCCGGCCGATCCCACCGTGCGGCTGCCGGGTGGCAGGACCCAGGCCGGTACCGGCCAGCCTGGCACCGGCCAGCCTGGCACCGGCCGGCCTGGTGCCGGCTCGGCGGGCACCCGCTACGGCAGCGGTACCGGCCAGCCGGGCGTGTGGCCGGAACAGCCGCCCGTCCAGACGGGCCGGCCGCCCCGCGGGTCCGGCCGGAGCGGCTGGCGCAGGCCGGGCCGGTGGATCAAGATCATCGCTGGGCTCGTCGTGCTGGTCCTGCTCGTGTCGGCCGGCCTGTACTTCTACCTCGACTCCAGGCTTCACCGGCAGAACGTGCTCGTCGACTACCGCGGCCGGCCGGCCGCCTCGGCCGGGTCGAACTGGCTCATCACCGGATCGGACAGCCGGCAGGGACTGACCCGCGCACAGGAGCGCCAGTACTCCACCGGGCGCGACATCGGCGGCCACCGGTCTGACACGATCATGCTGCTGCACATCCCGTCCAACGGAACGCGGGCCGTGCTGGTGAGCCTGCCGCGCGACTCGTACGTGCCGATCCCGGGGCACGGGTACGACAAGATCAACGCCGCGTACTCGTTCGGCGGCCCCAGGCTGCTGGCGGAGACCGTGCAGAACCTCACCGGCCTGCGCATCGGCCACTACATGGGCGTCGGGTTCGGCGGCTTCGTCAGCGTGGTGGACGCGGTCGGCGGAGTGCGCATGTGCCTGCCCGGGCCGCTGAAGGACCAGGCCTCCGGCCTGAACCTCAAGGCGGGCTGCCAGACACTCAGCGGTGGCGAGGCGCTCGGCTACGTGCGCGACCGGCACGACTTCTCGAACCAGGACCTGCAGCGGATCCAGGACCAGCGGCTGTTCCTCAAGTCGCTGCTGTCGAAGCTGACCAGCACCGGGACCATTCTCAACCCGTTTGAATCCATCCCCGCCGCGTTCGGCACCGCCGGGTCCCTCACCGTTGACTCCGGGACCCACCTGTACCAGCTCATCCAGGCCGCGTTCGCGTTGCGCAACCCGCAGACCACGACCGTGCCGATCGCCAACGCCAACTACCCGACCACCGCCGGCGACGCCGTGGAGCTGGATCCGACGCTGGCCCGGCAGCTCTTCCACGACCTCGGCGCCGACCGCCGGGTACCCAGGGACCTGCTCACCGGGTCATCGCCGTCCCGGATGGCGGGATAGACCGGGCGGGATAGACCGGGCGGGATAGACCGGGCGGGATCGGGGTGGCGGAGCGTCACTCTTTACCATTCGTGCTCATAGGCTAATCCAGACTTGTTCGGTATCATGCGTACCGTCACAATCCGTTACGGGTCGCGGCCCGGAGGTCACATGAGCACCGACAGTATCCCCGGAACCCCATCCGCTCTCAGCCTCCTGTCCTCCCGCGAGGCGGAAATCATGACGCTCATCGCCGAGGGCCACTCCAATGGCGAGATCGCGTCCACGCTGACCGTCGCGGAGAAGACGGTGAAGAATCACGTCAACCGGATCTACGCGAAGCTCGGCGTCGATTCCCGGCGGGCTGCGATCGCCCGCTGGTTAGAGCCCGCTTGAGAACCCAAGCTCGTCGCGAGCGGCGAGCCAGGCGGCTCCCGGCCAGGCGGACCGAGGGCGCCTAGCCGGAGGTACTGATACGTGAATCGGCCCCGCCGGTTCTCATCCACCGCGTGCGGCCCTCCGGGGTCATTGGGATTAAGCAACCGGGCGGCAACGCAGCCAGGGCCGCCCGGGCGTCGCGCAGCAGGGCAGGGGTTCTCAAGCAGGCTCTGAAGCCGGACACGGCCTGAGCAACGGGAACGGCGTCCGGGGCTGATCTCCCGGGTGGGCCGACGCCGGCCGGCCCGGCGTGCGCCGACGTCCGCGGTCACGCGCGTATTCTTCAGGGTGCTTTCAGGAAACGCTCAGGGTCATGGACGACAATGGTGGCCATGACTACAGCCGTGAGCGACGGGCAGCGTCAGCCGGATGCCCGGCTGCTGGTCGTCGAGGACGAGCCGAACATCCTGGAACTGCTGTCCGCGAGCCTGCGCTACGCGGGCTTCGACGTAGTCACCGCCGCCGCCGGCAGCGAGGCCGTGCAGGCGGCGCAGCGGCACCGGCCCGATCTCATCGTGCTCGACGTGATGCTGCCGGACATGGACGGCTTCGACGTGATCCGGCGGCTCCGCGGCGGCGGTGCGCGCATCCCGGTGGTCTTCCTGACCGCGCGGGACGCCACCGAAGACAAGATCCGCGGGCTCACCCTCGGCGGCGACGACTACGTGACCAAGCCGTTCAGCCTGGAAGAGGTCATCGCGCGGATCCGGGCGGTGCTGCGCCGGACCCGCGGCGACGGCAGCGAGCCCACGCCGCGGCTGAAGTTCGCCGACCTCGAGCTCGACGAGGACAGTCACGAGGTGTGGCGGAACGGCAGTCAGATCCAGCTGTCCCCCACCGAGTTCAAGCTGCTGCGGTACTTCATGAGCAACGCCAACCGGGTGCTGTCCAAGATGCAGATCCTGGACCACGTCTGGGATTACGACTTCCGCGGCGACACGGGGATCGTGGAGTCCTACGTCTCGGTGCTGCGGCGCAAGGTCGACACGGTCGAGCCGCGCCTGATCCACACCCTGCGCGGGGTCGGGTACGTGCTCAGGCTTCCCTCCTCCTAGGCACGACATGGCCGATTCCGCCACGACCGCGACGGCGCCGCCCAGCCGGGCCAGGCGGGCCGTGGCGGTCCGTTAGCCGGCTTTCCGCCCGGACGCCGTTGCGGGTCAAGCTGATCGCGGCGCTGCTGGCGCTGGTGACCGCCGCGCTGGCGTGCATCAGCGTCGCCGGGATACTGGAGTTCCGCAGCTACCTGCTCGGCAAGACCGACCGGGAGCTGACTAGCCTCGTCAGCTACGCCAAGAACACCTTCAATCCCCGGCCGGGCCAGGTCACCGTCAATCCCATCGGGCAGTACATCGAGGCCTTCGTGCCGTCGGGGCTGCAGCTGGGACCGGGGCCGGGCATCCCGGCGTCCGGCCTGCCCCGCATTCCGTCCGGCTCGGCCTGGCTCAATGCGAACGCGGGGCACCTGGTCACCGTGCCGGCGCAATCCGGCGGCGGCGCCTGGCGGGTACTGACGCAGCAGGTGCAGTCCACCGACCCGTACACAGGCGCGGTGATCCCCGGCACCCTGATCGTCGGCGCGAACCTGGGCGACATCAACCAGACCATCGGGCGGCTGGTCAGCATCGACCTGATCGTCGGCGCGATCGTCGTGCTCGGCCTGGCCATCGTCGGCGTCGCCGTGGTCCGCACCAGCCTGCGCCCGCTGGCCGAGATCGAGCAGACCGCGGGCGAGATCGCGGCCGGGGATCTGAGCCGCCGCGTCCCCGACCACGACCCGAACACCGAGGTCGGCAGCCTCGGCCGGTCGCTCAACGCCATGCTCGCCCACATCGAGGCCGCCTTCCGGGCGCAGGCCCAGTCGGAGGCCACCGCCCGACGGTCCGAGAGCCGGATGCGGCAGTTCGCCGCGGATGCCAGCCACGAGCTGCGCACGCCGCTGACCGCGATCAAGGGCTACGCCGAGTACTACCGCCAGCGCGGCGGCGTGGCGGCGAACGGCAGCGGAGAGCTGAGCCGCGAGGACGTGGAGCGGATCATGAGCCGGGTCGAGGACGAGGCCACCAGGATGGGCGTGCTGGTCGAGGACCTGCTGCTGCTGGCCCGGATCGACCAGCAGCGCCCGCTCGAGCAGCGCCCGGTCGACGTGCTGGCGCTCACCGCCGACGCCGTTCAGGACGCCCGCATGATCGCGCCGGACCGGGAGGTGCGGCTCGTCGTCGGGCACGATACCGCCTTCATCGTCACCGGCGACGAGGCCCGGCTGCGCCAGGTGGTCGGCAACCTCATGACCAACGCGCTGACCCACACCCCGGGCGGGACGCCGGTCGAGGTGCACGTCCGGGCCGGCCTGCTCGACCCGGCCCCGGGCCCGGCCGCGCCGGGCGTCCCGGCTCAGCCGGTTCCCGCCGTCGTCCTCGAGGTGGTCGATCACGGGCCGGGCATGTCCGAGGACCAGGCGCAGCGCGTATTCGAGCGGTTCTACCGCGCGGACCAGGCCAGGACGCGGCATACCGGCGGGGCGGGGCTCGGGCTGGCCATCGTGTCCGCGCTGGTGAGCGCGCACGGCGGCACCGTGTCCGTGGACACCGAGCCGGGCCGGGGGGCCACGTTCCGGGTCGCCCTGCCGCTGGCCCCCGAGGCACAGGGCACCCTGGCCCCCGACGAGATGGCTCCCCCGCGCTGGCCGGCCGCCCCGGCCGGCGGAGCCGCGCACTCCCCCGACGTCGCGGAACAGCATTCCTGGCGGCCGTTCTCCTGACCACGGGGCCAGTCCTCCCTGACCGGCGGGTCAGCCGCGCAGCGCCGCGCGGGCCGCGTCACGGACCGGGCCGGCGTATCGGCCGCCGAACAGGCAGGCGTGCACGAGCAGCGGGTGCAGCTGATGCAGCGGCACCCGGGACCGCCAGCCGTCGGCAAGCGGTGACGCCTCGGTGTAGGCGGCGAGGATGCGGTCCAGCCCCGGCGCGCCGAACAGGGCGAGCATGGCCAGGTCGGTTTCCCGGTGCCCGCCGTGCGCGGCCGGGTCGATCAGCCAGCCGCGGCCGCCAGACCACAGCACATTGCCCGACCAGCAGTCGCCGTGGATGCGGCTCGGCGGCTCGGCAGGCCCGGCCAGGTCGTCGATCCGGTCGACTGCCGACTCCACCAGCCTGACGTCCGCCGGGGTCAGCGTGCCCGCGTCGGCGGCGCGGCGCAGGAACGGCAGCAGGCGGCGGCTCGCGTACCACTGCGGCCAGGCGTCCGGCCCTTGAGCGAGCCCGGTCAAGGGCTCGTTGTCGAGCGGCAGGCTGGCGATGAACCCCGGCCACGGGGCGCCGAAGGCGTCCGCGCCCGCCCCGTGCAGCCGGGCGAGATCCCGGCCGAACCGCTCCGCCGCGGCCGGGCCGGGCGAGCCGGGCGGCACCCAGGACAGGACGAGCGCGCTGTCGTCGCAGCCGAGCACGTCGGGCACCGGCACCGCGGCCGCGGCCGCCATCCACGCCAGCCCGCTGGCTTCGGAGCGCAGCAGTGCGCCGAGGCGCCGTTCGGAAATCTTGGCGAAGATCGTGCGCCCGTCGGCCAGCCGCCCGCGGTAATGCCGCCACAGATGCTGGCCGCCGGTCGCTTGCACCTCGGCCACGGGCGTGCCCGTGAGCTGCGCAATCCGGGTGGCCGGGTCCATCCGTACCGCTCAGCGGGGGCCGGGGCGGGCGGGGCGGTCGCCGGCCAGGGCCGCGGCGAGCAGCTCGGCCAGCCCGGCCGCGGCGGCCTCGATAAGATCAAGAACCGTCCCGAACGACGCGTCCTCCCCGTCGTACGGATCCGGGACTTCCGCGCCCGGGCCTGATCGCGGGTCGAACGAGCGCAGGAGCCGGATGCGGTCCCGTTCGGCGGGCCGGTCGCCGGCCATCCACCGCAGGTCCGCCAGGTTCCTCCCGTCCATGGCCAGCACGAGATCACGCTGCGCCAGCCAGGAGGGCTCGACCTGCCGGGCCCGGTGCCGCGCGCCATCGTAGCCGCGGCGGCCGAGCTCGGCCCGGGCGCGCGAGTCCATCCAGCCGCCGACGTGCCAGTCGCCGGTGCCCGCGCTGTCCACCGTAACGGCGCCGCCCAGCCCGGCCCGGTCGAGCTCGGCCCGCAGCACGGCCTCGGCCAT
>CAWCII010000028.1:0-9645 GCA_963795575.1 uncultured Actinomycetes bacterium
CGCGGGGGCGGCGCACCGACTGGGCCGACCTGCCCGAGCACAAGGCCGGGTTCTTCATGCGCACCCCGGCCTGGTGCGCCGCCCAGGCGGGGATGGCCGGCCCGGCCTGCGCCACGCTGGTCGGCGAGCTGCTGTCGGTCAACGCGCTGTTCCGGCTGCGGCAGGCCCAGGGCGTGCTGCGGCTGGGCCAGCGGTATGGCGACGGGCGGCTGGAGGCGGCCTGCGCCCGCGCGCTGGAAGCCGGCGACCCGTCTTACCGGACCGTCAAGGGCATCCTGGCCGCCGGGACCGAGCACGACGGCGTCCAGCTGCCGCTGCCCGGGATCGCCGTGCCTGCCTGGCTGCGCGGCCCGGACGCGTTCGGCGGTGAGCAGCGGTGACCGCCGCCGCCGCCCCCGCCGGGCTCGGGCCGGTCCTCAGGCAGCTGGGCCTGTCCGGCATGCTCGGCACGCTGGAGGCGCGGCTGGCCGAGGCCCGGGCCGGTACCCTGGGGCACGCCGAGTTCCTCCAGGTGCTGTGCGAGGACGAGCTCGCCCGCCGCGACACCGCCAAGATCACCCGGCGGATCAAGGCCGCCCGCTTCCCCGCTGCCGACGCCACCTTGGAGAACTTCGACTTCGGCTACAACCCCAAGCTGCCCGCCGCGCAGATCCGCGACCTGGCCCGGCTGGAGTTCATCGCGGCCGGGGAGGGCGTCCTGGCCTACGGCCCGGTCGGGGTCGGCAAGTCCCACCTGGCCGCCGCGCTGGGCCACCAGGCCTGCCGCCGCGGCCACGACGTGTCCTTCACCACCTGCTCCAGGCTGCTGGCCCACCTGGCCGGCGGGCACGCCGACCGCAGCTTCGAGACCCGCGTCCGCAAACTCGCCAAGACCGCCGTGCTCGTCTGCGACGACTTCGCGATGCGGGAATTCACCGCCGCCCAGGCCGACGACCTATATGAGCTGCTGACCGAGCGGATCGGCCGCCCGGGACGGTCGTGAGGATTCCGGTCGAATCCGTACACCCGTTCCGATCGAATCCGTACACCGATTCTGGGGTTTTCGTACATCTGGCGGGGTGGCTGTGAGGTAGCGGCGGCGGCGCGGGGGGTGCCGGCTCGGGCGCGTTTCCTCGGACGAGTTGCCGAGTCCGAGGAGATGGCGCCGATGTCGCGACCCCGCATCGACATGCGCAAGATCCGTGAAGTTCTGCGGCTGACCTTCGGGGAGGGTCTGAGCCGTCGTCAGGTGAGTGCCGCGTCCGGGGTGCCGTTCACCACGGTCTCGGACTATGTGGGCCGCGCGGTGGCCGTGGGCCGCCCCGCGTTTTCCGGACAGCTAAATTAATGTTAATTCATGCTGCGAGCTGCCGGTTCAGGTACTCGTCGTGGGCTTCTTGCGGAGTCCTGTAGCCGAGTGCCGAATGGAGACGCATCCGATTATAGCGGAGCTCGATGTACCGCGCAATGTCCTCCTTCGCCTTCTT
This sequence comes from uncultured Actinomycetes bacterium, assembly GCA_963795575.1. Lineage (GTDB taxonomy): Bacteria > Actinomycetota > Actinomycetes > Streptosporangiales > Streptosporangiaceae > PALSA-505. The sequence continues at coordinate 1,467 of CAWCII010000028.1, forward strand.
CCGTGTCGGGTAAACTGTCCGGTGAACGCGCTCGACCTTCACCGCGGCATTGAACGACTCGGCCAGGGCATTGTCAAAGCAGATCCCGGTCCGCCCCACGGATTGCCGGATCCCGAGGCCCTCCAGGACCGCGGCGAACTCCGCCGAAGTATAATTACTCCCGCGATCAGAATGGAATACCGCGTCCGCCGGGAGATCGACGTTCCGGGCGGCCATCTCGATCGCCGCGGTGATCAGCGGCGTCTTGTAATTGTCGTCCATCGCCCACCCGACCACTTTCCGGGTCGCGCAGTCGATAACCGTCGCCAGGTAAAGCCATCCCTCCCAGGTGTCGATATAGGTAATGTCGCCGACCATTTTCTCGCCCGGCGCGCCGGCGGAGAAATCACGGTTGACCAGGTCCGGAATCGGCCCGGCTGCGCCCTGCCGGGTTGTGGCCGGCCGCCACGGCGCCGGCTGGCAGGCCACCAGGCCCAGCTCCCGCATGAGCCGGCGGACCAGCTCCTCGCCCACCCGCTCACCGCCGCGTACCAGGGCGGCGTGCATGCGCCGGTACCCGTAGGTACCGTCATTCGCCTCGAATAGCGCCTCGATCTTGATTTTCAGCAATTCCCGCCGCCGTGCCGCTGCGCTTTGCGGCCGTGACCTCCACTCGTAGTACCCGGATTTCGATACTCCCAGCCACCTGCACATCTGCACGATCGTGGGAGCATTGCCCGCCTCTTCTGCGGGCACGTTAGCGTACTCGGCGCCGATGAACTCGTACCTGCTGATCACCGATGCTCCCTCGCGAAGTACGCTGCCGCTTTTTTCAGGAACGCGTTTTCCATCTCGAGTTCACGGTTCAGCCGTTCCAGCTCGCGCAACCGAGCGCGCTCGGATACCTGCAGCGGCGGTTCGTCTTCCGCGTGCTTCTCCCGGTAGGCGCGCACCCAGTTTCCCAGAGACGTCTCGCTGATCTTAAGTTCCCGGGCCACATCAGCGATGGGGCGTGAGGTGTTAATGACCAGCTTGGCGGCTTCCTCCTTGAACTCGGGTGAATACGTCTTGTATTTCCCCGCCATTTTCTCGTCCTTTCCGGTCAAGGATCCTAAAGGATCCGCAGTCCGGAAAGTGGGAGGCACGCCACCGCGGGGGTGGGCTGGCCGCTGCCCGGGGGCCTAGATGATGCGGGCCTGGAGGCGCTGCTGTACCCGCCGGCGGTGCCGGCCACGGTGGCGCGTCCGGTGCCGGACTGGGCTTACGTGCACCGCGAGCTGCGGCGCAAGAACGTCACGCTGCAGCTGCTGTGGCTGGAGTACCGGGAAGCGCACCCGGACGGCTACGGGTACAGCCAGTTCTGCAATCTGTACCGGCGGTGGCGGGGCGGCATCGACGTGACCATGCGCCAGGTGCACCGGGCCGGGGAGAAGCTATTCGTTGACTTCCCCGGCGACACGGTCCCGGTCCTGGACCGGCGCACCGGCGAGGTCGCGCTGCGGGCGGAGCTGTTCGTCGCGGTGGCGGGCGCGTCGAATTACCTGTACGCGGAGGCGTTCCCGTCGCAGGAGCTGCTGTACTGGGTGACCGCCCACGTGCGCTGCTTCGAGCACATGGGCGGCTGCCCGCAGATCGTCGTGTGCGACAACCTGCGCTCGGCGGTGACCCGCCCGCACCGGTATGAGCCGGACGTGAACGCGACTTTCGCCGAGATGGCCGGCCATTACGGGGTCGCGGTGATCCCGGCGAGGGCCTACAAGCCGCGGGACAAGGCCAAGGCTGAGAACGGCGTGCTGATCGCCGAGCGGTGGGTCATCGCCCGGCTGCGCGACCGGAAGTTCTATTCGCTGGCCGAGGCGAACGCCGCGATCAGGGCCTGCGTGGCGGAGATCAACGCCCGGCCATTCCAGAAGATGGACGGCAGCCGCCAGAGCCTGTTCGAATCGCTGGAACGGCCGGCGCTGCGGCCGCTGCCCGCTACCCGGTATGAGTTCGCGACCTGGCGCAAGGCCAGGGTGAACATCGACTACCACCTCGCCGCGGACAAGCATTACTACTCGGTGCCCTACCAGCTGGCCCGCCAGCAGGTGGACGTGCGGCTGTCGGCGGCGACGGTGGAGATCTTCCATAACTCCAGGCGGGTCGCCTCGCACCCGCGCTCGCATGAGCCGCACCGGCATACCACCGACCCGGCGCACCTGCCCGAGGCCCACCGCCAGCACGCGCAGTGGACCCCGTCCCGGATCACCGAGTGGGCCGCGAAGACGGGCCCGTCGGCTGCCCGGCTGGTCGAGGCGATCCTGGCGTCGCGGCCGCACCCGGAGCAGGGTTACCGGGCGGCGCTGGGGATCATCCGGCTGGCCGGCCGGTACGGCAGCGACCGGGCCGAGGCTGCCTGCGCCCGGGCGCTGGCGCTGCGCGCGCACTCCTACCGCAGCGTTGAGTCGATCCTGCGCAACGGCCTGGACCGCCAGCCGCTCCCGGCGCGGCAAGCCCCGCCCGTTCCCGCACACCCGGCCCACGCGAACGTGCGCGGGCCGGACTACTACAACTAGGAAAGGACACCTGCCATGCTGGACAGTCCCACCATCGACGGGCTGAGGGCCCTGCGGCTGGACGCGATGGCCGCCGCCCTGGCCGAGCAGCGCGAGCAGGCCAGCTACACAGGGCTCGGGTTCGAAGAGCGCCTGGGCCTGCTCGTGGACCGCGAACTGACCGCCCGGTCCAACCGCAGGCTGGAACGGCACCTGAAGACCGCCCGGCTCCGCGTCCCGGCAACCGTCGAGGACATCGACTTCCGCCACCCCCGGGGCCTGGACAGGGCGCAGATCCTCACCCTGGCCCAAGCCCACTGGGCGGGCCACCACCGCGCCGTGGTCATCACCGGGCCGACCGGCAGCGGGAAGACCTACCTGGCCTGCGCCCTCGCGCACGCCGCGATCCGCAACGGCCATACCGCGCTCTACCAGCGTGCCCCGCGGATGCTCGATGACCTGGCCATCGCCCGCGGCGACGGACGGCTGGCCCGGCTGCTCGCCGCCTGGGCGCGCATCAGCGTCCTGGTCATCGATGACCTGCTCATCCGCCCGCTCACCGGCGACCAGGCCGCCGACCTGCTCGAGGTCATCGAGGACCGCGCCGGGCTGCGCGCCACCATCGTCACCAGCCAGCTGCCGGCCGCGATGTGGCACCAGGCCATCGCTGATCCCACCATCGCCGACGCCGCCCTGGACAGGATCTTGCACAACGCCGAGCGGATCGAGCTGTCCGGCGAGTCCATGCGCCGCACCCCGGCCGCCGCACCGCTGCCAGCAAGGGCCAAGACCGCGGCCCGCCGGCAGGACCCGTCATGAACCAGCCGCTGCGCGGCCCAGAACCAGAAGGAGGCGGCTTCGCCGCCGCTCACCTTCACCAGGCTGCCGCGTCCGGGCCGGGGGACGCGCCGCGCCAGGGTACGGGACCGCCCCTCAGCGTCAAGGCCGGCTGTGACCGCGGGGCAACCGCGGACCGTCAAGCTGCCTGGCACAGGTACACGCCAAGCCCGGCCTTGAGCGCTGAGCCTCCGGCGGCCCCCCGGGACAGGAAAGGCGGGCAGGCCAGGGCCTGCCCCCACCCGGCGCGCGGCGCGTCCGGTGACCACCGGGCCCGGATACCAGCCAACGCCCGGCGAACGAAATGAACTGGCGTTCGATATCAGAAAAAGCAGCGGAAACTACACAAACCGGCTATGAGCTATGAGGAAGTCTCCACAGCCTGAGGGGAAACCCCGCGCCATCGCATCGGCGGCCTGCCCCCCCTGCTGCGACCAGCCGATCGCAATTCAAGAACTGATCACAGCACAAACATTCACTGAACCGCGTGCCGATGGCACACTACGAACCAGATGCCCAGAAGGAGGTGACCAAGCGGGAGGATAACACCCCCCGCGTCGGCCGCTACGCGGCCTCCGACCCGCGTCCGAAAACCCCGGACCGAGCGATCGGATTCGTCGGAATACGCACGGTCGCTGATCTTGACCTCTAACAGGTCGCCGGCCGACTGGTACCCGCTGTTCCCCAACGCGGTCGTCGGCGAGTCCATCCTGGACCGGGTCCTCAACACCAGCCACCACCTGCTGCTGGACGGCAAGAGCTACCGGCCCCGGCGCCGCCCCGGCCAGCACAAGCCTGCCCCGGCCGCCCCGCGGCCGCCCTGACCAAGAAGGTGGCGGCTTCGCCGCCGCTCACCCCTAAGGAGGCTGCCGCGCCCGGGCCGGGGATGCGCCGCGCACAGGGTACGGGGCCGCCCCCCGGCCTCAAGGCTGCTGACGCATCGCCTGCGGCGACGGCCCTGACGGGCCTGCCTTGACCCCGGGGACCCCTGCGGCCCCTGGCGGCAGGAAAAGCGGGCAGGCCCCAGCCTGCCCCAGCCCAGCGCGCGGCGCATCCGGCGAACCCGGGCACCCACGCCACCAATGACCCAGCCAACGTTGACGAGGAAAGGACAGCAACCGCACTATCGACACCAAGGACCAGGTGCGGAATTACGTGACCGACACCCCAGAGAGGCTGCGCCTCGGACCGCCCAGTTTCGTGGTTCTGGCCGCGCGGAGCTGACCGCGGGTTCATCCTCAGACCGTAGAGGCGCGCGCTGAGGGTGATCACAGTGGAACATGATGAGTCGGTTGCGGCCGGGCGTGCGATGGTGACGGCTGCGGACATGGTGTCCGGGCATGTCCAGCTGGATGTCTCCTGCCCGGACCGTCTGTACCTGAACGGCTTTGCCGGCAAGCTGCAGACTGCTGGCGGGGTGGTGTACTTCTTCCACCATCACCGGGGCAAGCCGATCGTGTCCCCGGCGCTGTTCGAGCCGATGGGGGAGAAGTTCCGCCGCGATATCAAGGACTGGGCGCAGGCCAACGGCATCCCGGTGATCCGGTTTGCGGCCGGGGACCGCAAGGCCGACGTGATGGCCCCCTACCTGGAGGCTGCCGCCGCCACCGGCCGCTCCCAGGTGGCGGCGGTCGGGTGCGCCCAGGAATTCCAGCTGGTGTGGACCGCGCGCAAACGGGCCACCGACCCGGGCGGCTGCCCGCAGTTCTCCTTCACCAAGGAACAGCGCCGGGTGTCGGTGTTCTACGTGTACATCTTCGATGAGCAGATGGGGCCCGGGTTCATCAAGATCTGCACCTACTTCCCGTATCCGGTCAAGGTCTGGGTGAACGGGCACGAGTGGGCCAAGCGGCAGGCGGCCGCCGCCGGGATCGGCTTCACCGCGCTGTCCAACGGGTTCGCCTCCTGCGACGACCCGGACGCCCTGCAGGCCATCTGCGACCGGTTCGGCCCCGGCGCCGTGCAGGTGTGGTTCCAGCGCTGGATGGCGAAGATCCCGCTGCCGCTTGATGACGCGGACCGGGACGCCGGGTACTGGTGGGAGCTGTCGATGCGGCAGGTGGAGACCTCCCGCACCCTGGTCTTCGACGAGGACGTCCATGCCCGCGCGTTCTTCGAGGCGCTGCTGTGCGAGAACATGGACCTGGGCCGGCCGGAGAACGTCGAGCTGCTGTTCCGCCGCGGCCAGCGGCGCGGCGCCCCGGCAGCCCCGCCGCCTGGCGGCGGGTTCCGGACCACCATCGACCGGTACTGCCACATGGTCACCATCAACGTGTTCTACAAGAACTCCCGGGTGAAACAGTATCTGAAAGACGGCGTTGCGCTGCGCATCGAGACAGTCGTCAATTCGCCGGATGACCTGGGCTGCCGCCGCATGCTGGCGAACCTGCCCGAGCTGCAGGCCAAGGCGCGTGCGATCAACGCGCGGCTGCTGCACACTGAAATCGCCGGCCAGGGCACGGTACTTGTGAGTCCAGTCATTGAGCGGATCACCAGGCCCACCGTCACCGGCGATGGGCGGAAGGCGCCCGCACTGCGGTTCGGCGACCTTCGAGTCCAGGCCCTGGCCGGCGCCCTCGCCGCCATGCTGTTCACGGTCACCGGCATCACCAACAAGACCCTCCGCGGCTTGATGACCGGCCTGCTGCACCGGCCCTACAGCATGAACCAGGCCAGCTACGACCTGGCCCGGCTGGCCCGCAACGGCCTCATCCGCCGGGTCCCCGGCCGCAACCGCTACACCCTGACCCGCGACGGGCTGCTATTCGCGCACTTCTACACCAAGGTCTACGACCACATCCTGCGCCCGCTGATGGCACCGGACCGGCCCAACGCGCCCCCCGAACTCGCCGCGGCGCTCGACACCCTCGACCAGATCGCCGCCGGCTACATCACCAGGGCCCGCGTCCCCGCCGCGGCCTGACACCCCGTCACGGTCCGCACGCAACGGCGGAGCCGGCCACAGGCATGCACGCTGACCGCTGGCACGCCATCACCTGCTGTGACATTCAGGACAAACCTAAGAACCTTGGTACCGAAGGTCCTCTAGGGAATTAGCTGATCGTCCGCAATCGGCGACGTGTTCGCCGCGTTCACCGCCACCGGGTCGGCTTACGGGGTGGCCGGCGCGTTCGCCGGGCGCCGGTTCCCGCGCCGCGCTTACGGCGGGGTATGGGCCGGGCAGCTGCGCTGGGGCCGGCTGACCCACGCCCGCGCCGCCGGGATCTTGCGCAACCCGGCCTACGCCGGGGCGTACGTGTTCGGGCGCCGCCGCTCCCGCCAGGTCGTCGACCCGGACGGGCTGGTGCGCTCCTCGGTCACCTTGCTGCCCCGCGACCAGTGGGAGGTGCTGATCCCCGGCCACCACCAGGGTTACATCACCTGGGAGGCCTACCTGGCCAACGAGGCGAAGCTGGCCGCTAACCGGACCAACGCCGGGGCCCGCCCGCCCCGGGAGGGCACCGCGTTGTGCCAGGGCATCGTGTTCTGCGGTGCCTGCGGCCGCTCCATGCAGGTCCGCTACCAGGACCGGCTGCCCCGCTATGAGTGCGGCCATTCCCGCGCCGATCACGTCGCCACCCCGCTGTGCGGGTCGGTGCGAGCCGACACGATCGATGCCGTGGCCGCCGGCGCGCTGCTGGCGGCGGTCGCCCCGGACCAGGTGACCCTGGCGCTGGCCGCCGCTGGCGAGGTCACCGACCGGCACCGCCGGTCGGTGCGGGCCGCCGAGCTCGCCGCCGAGCGTGCCCGCTATGCGGCGGACCGCGCTGAGCGGGCCTTCGTGGCGTGCGAGCCGGAGAACCGGCTGGTCGCCCGCAGCCTGGAGGCCCGGTGGGAGGCCAGGCTCACCGACCTCGCCGAGGCCGAGGCGGCGCTGGCCGTGCAGGCGCAGGCCCGGCCCGAGCTGCCCGGCCCGGACCAGCTGGCGGCTGCCATCGCTGACCTGCCTGCCCTGTGGGCCGCCCGCACCACCAGCGACAGGGACCGCAAGCGGCTGCTGCGCACCCTGCTGGCCGATGTCACCCTCACCCCGTCAGCCGGCGACCCCACCCAGATCTCCGTCGGGCTGCGCTGGAAGTCCGGGGCCAGCCAGCAGGTCCAGGTCACCCGGCGCAAGAACGCCATCCAGCTGCGCTCCACCGACCCGGCCGCGATCGAGCTCGCCCGCCGGATCGGCCCCGGCCTGGACAACAACGCCCTGGCCGGGGCGCTGAACGACGCCGGGCACCGCACCGGCACCGGGCAGCCCTTCGACGGGGTCGCCGCCGGCAACCTGCGCAGCTACCATCACATCCCCTACCCCGGACTGCTGGATGCGGGCGAGCTGACACCCCGCCAGGTCGCCCAGCTCACCGGCGTGTCCACCGGCACCATCCACTACTGGATCAACGCCGGCTACTTGCCCGCCCGCCGCGGCCCGGCCGGGCGCTGGTGCATCCCCTTCCCGCCCGACGTGGAAGCCGCCTGCCGCAACCGGGCCGCCGGCTCACCCCACCAGCACCACGACACCGGCCAGGCTCCCCGGCGCGACGGGGAACTCAGCATCGCCGAGATCGCCAGCCGGCTCGGCGTCAAGCCCGACGTCATCTACGCGTGGGCCGAATGGGGCCACCTGCCCGCCCGCCGCGGCAGCGGCGGCCGCCTGTGGATTGACTTCACCGCCGACGTCGAGCACGCCTGCCTAGAACGAATCACCAGGTCATACAAGCTTCCCGCCGACATCAAAGCCCAAGCCGCACACCACCTGGAAAGGAAGTCAGTATGAAGCGCACGTCCCGGTGATCGCCGATCGGGCGCTTCAGGCCCTGGCGTCGAACGCGCTGGAGCCG
>CAWCII010000029.1:0-47582 GCA_963795575.1 uncultured Actinomycetes bacterium
GCCGAAGCCAGCGAGGCAGCCTGATGCCCGGCGAAGGAACCCGGCCCAAAGGCCGCAGGCGCCACAACGGCGAGGGAACCATATCCGGGCCGCGCAAGGACGGTCGCTACATTGGCGCGTTCTATGCCCCCACCACCGCGGGCACCTACAAGCGGGTCTACGTTTACGGGCACACATGGGAACAGGCCCGCGATCGCCTGGTCGAGGAGCAGTCCAAGATCGTACGCGGCATTCCGGTTCCCGACGAATCGTGGAAGGTCGGCCCGTACCTGGAGTACTGGCTGGAGCACATCGTCAGGCGCAACCGGCGTCCGGCCACGTACGCGCTCTACGAGACGAACATCCGGCTCTACCTCATCCCGGGCCTTGGGCCAAGAGCCGGCCCGGCTGTCCGTGCAGGCCGTGCAGATGTTCGTCAACCAGCGGCTGGAAGCCGGGGACTCGGTGCGCAAGGTGCAGGTGATGCGATCGGTGTTGAGCGCCGCCTTGTCCCGGGCGGTCCGCGAGGAACTAGTCACCCGCAATGTTGCTCGCCACGTCGAGCTGCCGGAATGGCACCGCAGCGCTGTCAGGCCCTGGACGGCGCTGGAGGCCAGCGCTTCATGCCGCCCAGGACCGACCTGCTGCACAGGCGTTCGTGCTGCTGATCGTCTACGGGCTTCGCCGCGGCGAGGTCCTCGGACTGCGCTGGCGACGATATCGACTTCGACACCGGGATCATCCGCGTCCGCCAGCAGATCCAGCGCGTGCCGGCGAACTCCACCGGCCCGGTCAAGACCCACGCGGGCCAGCGGACCTGCCCCTATTCGACACTCGCCCGGCAGGCAGCTCGCGGCGCAGGCCAACCGGCAGGCCGCCTACCGAGCCGGTATGGGCGCGCCTGGCAGGACACTGGCCTCGTCTTCACCACCCGGACGGGTCGGCCGGTGGAGCCGCGCAACTTCGCCCGGTCCTTCCGCCGCATCTGCGAGGCCAATGACATACGAGTGATCAAGGTTCACCACCTCGGCACACCGTCGCCTCGCTCCTGAAGGACCTCCGCGTCCCGGCCCGCGACGCCCAGGCCATCCTCGGCCACACCCGGATCAGCACGACGCTGGAGATTTACACCCACAGCGCCGACGAGGCCAAGCACGATGCGCTTACCCGGCTGCACGGCCTGCTCGACGACGGGCAGCAAGGCACCTACTGGTTCAGACATGGGAGCTACAAACCGGGTCTAGGCGATCAACGGGGATGACATTTTCGCTTGTGGAGCTAAGGGGAGTCGAACCCCTGACCTCTTGCATGCCATGCAAGCGCTCTACCAGCTGAGCTATAGCCCCAGAATCATGCCCGCGCTCGCGCGGAACGCAGACAGCATACCGGCTAGCCGGCCCTCCGTCTCACCCATCCGCCGTCCGCCGACCCGATGACCTGGCCGGCAGACCGGCCCCGGACCGCGAGCTTCCCGTCACTCCGCACGCCGCCTGAGCCCTGCCTACCCGGCCAGACCGGTCATCCCACCAGCTTCGCGGGCGTGATCGGCAGGTCACGGATCCGGCGCCCGGTCGCATGATAGACGGCATTGGCCACCGCCGCGGCGGTGCCGACGATGCCGATCTCGCCGATTCCCTTACTGCCCATCGGGTTGAGATGCGGGTCATCCTCGTCGATCCACGTCGCGTCGATGTCCTGCACGTCGGCGCAGGCGGCGATGTGGTACTGGGCGAGGTCGTGGTTGAGGAAGTCACCCGTTCCCTCGTCAACCACCGTCTCCTCCATCAAGGCCATGCCCAGGCCCATGGTCATGCCGCCGATGAGCTGCGAGCGGGCCAGCGTTTCGTCGATGATGCGGCCGACGGCGAATACGCCCAGCAGCCGTGGCACCCGGACCTCGCCGGTGGCGGTGTCCACCCGGACATCAGCGAACTGGGCGCCGAAGCCATGCCGGGCGAAGTCGCCGTCCGCCTCGACGTCTTCGGTGGTGTCCGCGGTGCCCTCGGCGCCGTCCTTCAGCAGCGCCTCGCAGGCCTTCACCACCGCCGAGCCCCAGGACGCAGTGCCCATCGAGCCGCCGGCCAGGAAAGCCTGGGGCAGGCCGCTGTCCCCGATCTCGACCCGGATCTTCTCCGCGGGCGTGTCCAGCGTGCGCGCCGCGATCGCGGTCAGTGCCGTTCGGGCGCCCGTTCCTATGTCGGCGGCCGCGATCCTGATCACGAACCCGCCGTCCTCGGCCACGGCAGTGGCCTGGGACGGCTGCCGCCGGGCCGGGTACGTGGAGGCCGCCACCCCGGTGCCGGCCAGCCACCGCCCGTCCCGGCGGACCGCCGGCCGGGGGTCACGCTGGTCCCACCCGAACGACCGGGCGCCCTCGCGCAGGCAGGCGACCAGGTTGCGGGAGCTGAACGGGCGCCCGCTCTCCGGCTCGCGGTCCGGGTCGTTGCGCGCCCGCAGCTCGATCGGGTCGAGGCCGGCGGCGATCGCCAGCTCGTCCATGGCCGACTCCAGGGCGAACATCCCCGGGGTCTCGCCGGGCGCGCGCATCCACGACGGCGTGGGCACGTCCAGCCGGACCAGCCGGTGAGCGGTTCGCAAGGCAGGCGTCCGGTACATGACGCGGCTGGGCGTCGCGGTCTGCTCGCCGAATTCGACGAGCGTCGAGGTCTGCTCGACCACATCGTGGGCGAGCGCGGTCAGCCGGCCGTCGTCGTCCGCGCCGAGCCGCATCCGCTGAATCGTCGGAGTGCGGTACCCGGTCATGGCGAACATCTGCTGCCGGGTCAGCGCGACCTTGACCGGGCGGCCGACCGCGCGGGCGGCCAGCGCCGCGAGGATCGCGTGCGGCCGGGTAGTTCCCTTGGACCCGAAGGCGCCCCCGACGTGGCGGGAGATCACCCGCACGCGCTGCGGCGGCAGGCCCAGCGTCCGGGCGATCGTGTCCCGGTCGGCGGACGCCCCCTGGGTCGAGTCGTAGACCGTCAGGCCGTCATCGCCGTCCCAGACGGCCAGCGCGGCGTGCGGCTCCATCGGGTTGTTGTGCTGGGCCGGCGTGGTATAGGTCCGGTCGATGGTCACGGCTGCCTCGGCGAGTCCGGCCGTCAGGTCGCCCTGCTCGGTGACGGCCGGCAACCCCGGGTTGACCTTCTCCGGCGTGTAGAGGCCGGGGTGGTCTGGCCGCAGCCGGACATCATGCGGCTGCGCGACGTAGCTGATCCGCACCGACCGCTCGGCGGCGCGGGCGGCCTCCAGCGTCTCGGCCACGACGGCCGCCACGATCTGCCCGCGGTAGGCCACCTCACGGGACTGGAACAGGGCCAGCTCAGGCTCGGCCTCACCGAGCGCAGGCGGGTCCTCGCTGGACAGCACGGCCAGCACGCCGGGCATGGCCAGCGCCGCGGCGGCGTCGACGGCCTCGATCCGGCCGCGGGCGATCTGCGACGGGACAGGATAGGCGTAGGCCATGCCCTCGGCGGGGTACTCGTAGGCGTACCTGGCCTGCCCGGTGACCTTGTCACGTCCCTCGACCCGGTTCACGGCATCAGCTCCTGCAGCGTGGCGACGTCAGGTCCCTCGAACGGCTTCACGGCATCAGCTCCTGCAGCGTGGCGACGTCAGGTCCCTCGAACGGCGTCACGGCATCAGCTCCTGCAGCGTGGCCACGATCAGGTTACGGGCCAGCGGCACCTTGTAGCCGTTCCCGGGCAGCGGCCGGGCCGCGAGCAATTCGGTGTCGGCGGCCCGGGTGAACTCCTCCTCGCTGGCCGGGGCGCCGGCCAGCGCATGCTCGGCCCGGCGGGCCCGCCACGGCGCGTGCGCCACGCCGCCGAGAGCCAGCCGGCAGCCGCGGACGATGCCGTCGCCGCCCACGTCGAGGGCGGCGGCCACCGAGACGAGGGCGAAGGCGAAGGACGCCCGCTCGCGTACCTTCCGGTAGGCCGAGGCGCCGGGCGGCGGGGCCGGCAGCTCGACGGCGGTGATCAGCTCCCCGGGCCGCAGCACGGTGTCCCGCTCGGGCTCGCCGCCGGGCAGCCGGTACAGCTCAGCCAGCGCGATCGCATGCTCGCCGTCCGGTCCGGTCACGTGGACGCGGGCATCCAGGGCGGTCAGCGCCACCGCCATGTCGGAAGGATGGGTCGCCACGCAGGCCGCGGAGTGGCCGAAGATGGCCAGGTTACGGTGATCCCCCTCGACGGCGGGACAGCCCGAGCCGGGCCGCCGCTTGTTGCACGCCATGGACACGTCCTGGAAATAGGGGCACCTGGTGCGCTGCAGCAGGTTGCCGCCCACGGTGGCCATGTTGCGGATCTGGCCGGACGCGCCGCTCAGTACGGCCCGGGCCAGCATCGGGTACCGCTCGCGCACCACCGGGTGAGCGGCCAGGTCGCTGTTGCGGACGGCCGCCCCGATCCGCAGCCCGCCGCCGGCGGTGACGTCCACCCCGGCCCCGGCGAGCCTGCTCACGTCGACCAGGAACTCGGGCTCGGCCACGCCCAGCCGCATCAGGTCGACCAGGTTCGTCCCGCCGCCCAGGTACATGGCCCCGGGCCGGAACCGGGCCACCGCGTCGGCCGGGTCGCTGGCCCTGGAGTAGCTGAACAGCTTCATGACGCCACCTCCGCCACCGCGGCGACGATGTTGACGTAGGCGCCGCACCGGCACAGGTTGCCGCTCATCCGCTCCCGGATCTCCCCGGCGGTCAGCTCGGGGTCGGCGGTGAGGTCGGCGGTAACCGCACTGGGGCCGCGCTCGGTCAGCAGCCCGGCGGCCGAGCACAGCTGCCCCGGCGTGCAGTAGCCGCACTGGAACGCGTCCCGTCCGATGAAGGCCGCCTGCAGCGGATGCAGATCCGCGCCGTCGGCGAGCCCTTCCACCGTGGTGACGCCGGCCCCGTCCACCGCGACGGCCAGGGCCAGGCACGCGTTGGCCCGCCTGCCGTCGATCAGGACGGTGCACGCCCCGCACTGGCCGTGGTCGCAGCCCTTCTTCGAACCGGTCAGGTCCAGCCGCTCGCGCAGCAGGTCCAGCAGTGACATCCGGGGGTCGACATCCAGCGCGAACCGCTGGCCGTTCACGCGTATCGTGATGTCCGCCATACTGGCCGCGCTACCCGGGCGCTTCCCGGTTAACCCGGACCGCGGGCCCCGCCGCCGCGCGGGCTGGTTAACCGGCCGTCAGCGGGTATGGGGTGCGCATGGCAACGAGCAAGCAGACCCAGGCCGCCCGGCGCAACGTGAAGAAGGCGCAGCAGGCGGCCACGAGCAAGAAGACGATCGCGAACATGCCCGCCAAGACCAAGACCGCGCTGGGCAAGCAGGGCGCCGCGGTAGCGCAGCGCAAGAGGAAGGGCGGCTCCTCTCCCAAGACCCGCGCCGAGCTCTACGAGATCGCCAAGCAACGTGACCTGCCCGGCCGGTCGAAGATGGGCCGGGACGAGCTGGCCAGGAAGCTGGGCCTGAGCTAGCCGCCCGGGCGGGCTTCGTCAGGTGCTCCGGGACAGCCGGGCGAGCGACAGGACGAAGATCGACGACAGCACCCAGCCGAGCAGGGTCGCGAGATTGAGCCACCAGAGCATGAACTGGCCGCCGCTCACCTGCGGGTCGGGATACCAGGATGCGCGCTGATCGAGTGAGATCAGCGGGACCACGGTGTCGATCGCGTACAGCACCGGGCTGAAGCAGCGCACCTCGCCGTCGCCGCAGGAATCCGCCCGGGCGGAGGCGGTGCTGCCGCGCGGCGGCCGCAGCCCCACCGCGCGGGCGGGAACGATCAGCAGGCCGCTCGTCCCGTACACGGCTCCGTTGCCGTTGTTCGCCCGCAGCGTGGCCTGGGCCGCGGGCACCTCGAGCGAGACGATGACCAGGACGAGCAGCACGGCCAGCGCCCACAGCACTCGTGACGGCCGGTAGCCGTAGCCTATGGTCGCGTAGACGGCATCGGCGACCCGGCGCGGCCACATTACGCTGGACCGGCTGACCCGCCCGGCGTGCCGGCGCTGGGCGATGAGGATCTGCTCGGCCTCGCTGGTGTACCCGTGCTCCCGGAAGACCTTCGCGGCCTGCTCGTACGGGCCGGACTCGAATTCCGCCTGGCGGCCCAGCCAGGCCGACCGCGCCGACTGGTCCCAGACCTTCCTGAGCTTAGTGCCCTGCGGATTCTCGAACCGCTCGTAGGTCAGCCCGGCGATGGCGAAGCGCTCCGGCCAGGTCGCCGGGTCATCGGCGAGGAACGTAGTGGTCGCGTCGGTGAAGTCCACGCTGGGCGAAACCGTCTTCCAGCCCAGGTCGATGCCGCCGCGCACGGTCGCCGATATCGCCTCGATCGCGTGCCCGTGTTCGTTGGCCGGGGTGGGCCCTGGGCAGGCGAACGAGCCGGCGAGCTGGAGCCGGCCCTCGATGAGGCTCCGGCTCAGCACCACGAGGCCGGTCGAGGAGAAACCGTCCAGCAGCCGCACCGATCCCCTGACCGTGGCCTGGTTGAGGCTGAGCGAGTACGCACCTGGGTTGCGCAGCTCGCAGTCGTTGGCGAACAGGCTGCCCAGCGTGGCGCTGCGGAAGTTGACCCGCCCGCCGGCCGTCCGCAGGCCGTCCAGGTACACGTCGCCGTCCACGGTCATCGCGCTGCCGCCGACCAGCGACTTGTTCTCCGGCCGGCTCAGCCTGCCGTGCAGGCCGAGAATCCCGCGGATGACCGTGCTCTCCAGCCGGAGGGTGCCCTCGATGACCGCGTCGCGGTGCAGCCGGAGCGTGCCGCGGATCTCGGCGCTGGTCAGGTCGAGCGCGGTGCGGCCGGGCGACCGCAGCACGCAGTCCCCGCCGATGGAAAGGCCGCTGATGTCGCCCATCGAGAGGTCGATGAGGCCTGTTACCTCGCAGCGTCCGGCCAGTGTCACGTCGGCGCCGACCGACAGCCGTGCCGCGCTGATCACGGTGGCCATCGCGGTCGACCTGGCGTAGATGCTGGCCGCCGGCCCGTCGGAACGGGCTTGCAGGGTCGCGTTGCGGATGACGAACCGCCCGGCGATCCGGGCACTGCCCATGTCGAAGCGCCCGCGGATGACCGGCCTCCGCCCGGCGGGGTCCTCGATCACGAACACGTTGCCCGCGACCGCCGCCCCGCCGAGGTCGATGGCGGGCCCGTCCGACGCTTCGACTTGCGCTCCGGTGATGTTGACCGAGCCGCCGATGCGCGCGCCGATCAGCCGGATCTCCCCTCGGGCGCTGAACCGGTGGATGAGCCGGACGGCACCGCCCACCGCGATCCGGTCGGCCTGGATGGCCCGGTCACCTTGGGCGTCGATGGTGGCATCGAGGCAGATCAGGCGGCCGCCGATTTCTGATTCGCACAGCCAGACGGCCGCCCGCTGCGACGTGCTCGCACTCGTCCAGTGCGCGCCGGCTATCCGGGAACGGGACAGGTCCAGGTCGCGGCGCAGCCGCAGCCCGTTGCCGAGCAGGCCGGGCAGGCGCGGGCAGCCGGTCAGCGACAGCTCGAACAGCTCGGCGCCCTCCACCAGGACCGGGGAGTCGAACTCGCATCCGTCGAAGCGAAGCGGGAACGGCACCGCCAGCCCGGCCAGATCCAGGCGGCCGGTCACGGCCACGTTCTTCAGCCGCAGCCCGCGAGGGTCGATCCGGTCCCTGAGCTCATGACAGCACTTGCGCAGCAGCGCAGCCGGCACCGAACGCTTGCCGCCGCGCTGCGCTCCGTTGACCACGGCTCCGCTCTGGCCTGCGCTGATGAGCTCGGCCTCATCGATCTCGTCCACGACACGCTCCCCACGGCCGATGCCGCACCGGGCCTGCGCTCCCCGGCACCGCCGGCGTTACTCCGCCTACCTTGCCAGCAAGGCACCGATCACCGGCCTGCACCGGCGCCCGAGACCGGCACGACGATCAGGGTTCCCGGTTCGCCGACGGCAGGCCGACCGCACCTTCGCCGCAATTTCGCCGCAACTAGCCTCTCCCGCGACGGTTGCGGCCGTGCCTAAGCTCCTGGTGATCCGGCTGACGGCCGGAACCCGGTCACGTTGCGAGGCGGCCGCCCGAGGGGGACGGCCGCCTCGTCGGCCCTGAACGCTGGCCTTCCAGCGGGCCGGTGCCGGGCCGGCCGGACGGCGGCCAGGCCGTAAGCTAGGCCGGAGCGCACTGCGCCCGCAGACGTGACGCCAGGTGCGCCGGGAGTTCGGGCGGAGACCCGGGAGTTCGGGCGAAGACCCGGGAGTTCGGGCGAAGACCAGTGGGGAGTGCGTGATGCGGCTGATCCTCAACCTGATCTGGCTGGTGCTCTGCGGCTTCTGGATGGCGATCTTCTACGTCCTGGCGGGCCTGCTGGCGTTCGTTCTGATCATCACTATCCCCTTCGGCATCGCCGCGTTCCGGATCGCGGGTTATGTGCTCTGGCCGTTCGGGCGGACCATCGACCGGCGGCCGGGCGCCGGCGCTGGCTCCGCGATCGGCAACATCATCTGGATCGTCCTGTTCGGCTGGTGGCTGGCGGTCGGGCACCTGGTGACCGGCGTCGCGCTCTGCCTCACCATCATCGGTATCCCGCTGGGCCTCGCCAACTTCAAGATCATCCCGATCTCGCTCCTGCCGCTGGGCGTCCGCATCGTGCCTACGCGCTGAGCCCTGTCGGCCAGGTGCAGCAGCTCGCCCCCCTGAACCCCCGCCCGCCGCCGCAGGACGGTCAATGGCCAGCGTGTGCGGCCCGGCCGCGCGGCCGCCCGCGCTCGGCGGCGGTTTACAAGATCGCGATGGGGTTGACCGGGGAGCCGGTCCCGCCGGCCAGCCGCAGCGGGGCGATGACGCACAGGAACGACCAGCGGCCGGCCGCCGCGCACAGCGGCGCCAGGTCCTCGAATTGCAGGTAGTCGAGCAGGTGTACGCCCATCGCGTTGATCGCGAGCACGTGCACGGGGAACGCGACCCCATCGACCAGGGAGGGCGCGGTGTCGCTGTTGCCGTCGCCGCCGAGCACGGCCGCCTGGCGCCCGGCCACGAACTCCATGGCCTGCGGGTGCAGCCCCGCGCGTTCCTTCGCTACCTCCCACGGCCCGAGCTCGCGGCGCCGCCGCCGGTGACCGACCCGGACGAAGAGCAGGTCGCCGGGGCCGACGCGCACTCCCTGCGCCTCCTCAGCCGCGGACAGCTCGGCGGCGGTCACATGATCGCCCGGCTCCAGCCACGGCACGTCCCGCAGCCGGGGGATGTCCAGCAGCACCCCACGGCCGGCGATGCCGTCGTGGGCGTCGTCGATGGACAGCTCGCTCGCGCCCCGCGAGGTCACCGCGTCCGCCGCCACGCCGTTGTACAGCATGCCCTCATAGCCCACATGACACAGCGCGTCGATGTGACTGTCCACGTCGCCGTGGATGTTCATCACCAGCTGGTCGGCGCCGAAGGACAGGCCGGCCGCCGCGGACGGCTCGCCCGGCAGGTGCTTCATGTGCCGCGCGCCCGGTTCCGGGTTGTCCGGCGCCGGGCCGGCCAGCGGGGCGGCGAGAGTCACCGTCCGGCCGTCCCGGACCTCGCCGGCCGCGGCGGCCACCCGGGCCGGCGTCAGGTGGTTCAGCGCGCCGCGGCGGTCCTCTGGCCCCCACGGCACCTGGCCGCGCAGCCGGTCATAGAGCACGCGGAAGTCGGCCGCAGACAGCTCAGAATCGCCCATCAGCTCCTACCCGTTCACCGTTCGGCCTGCGGCACGCCTCATCCGGCCTGGACGCAGCACTTCCCTGGCCGGCCGGCGATCACGCCCGGACGACGCAGTGGCCACGGCATCATAGCGTGACGGTTGTGACCGACGACCATGACCCGCGGCAGCGGCCCGCCCCGCAGGACCCGGCTCTCCCGGCGATCCCGGTGTCGGCCGGGGCGCTTATCTTCGACCGGGCGGGCCGGCTGCTCATCCTGAAACCGACCTACAAGTCCGGCTGGACGATCCCCGGCGGGGTGATGGAGGCGGATGGGGAGACGCCGTGGGAGGCCTGCCGGCGCGAGGTGCGCGAGGAATGCGGCCTTGACGTGCGCGACGGCCGGCTGGCGGCGATGGATTTCCGCCGTCCCCGGCCCGGCAAGCCGGGCGGGATCCGGTTCCTGTTCGACTGCGGCGCGTTCGGCGGCAAGAAGCTGGCCCGGATCGCGATCCAGCCCGAGGAGATCGCCGAGTACCGGATCGTCGCCCTGCCCGAAGCCCGGCCGCTGCTGCGGCCCCCGATCCGGCGCCGGGTGCGGGCGGCGACCTCCGGCCGGGGACTGGTCTACCTGGAAAATGGCCGCCCGGTGCGCGCCGGCGGCCAGCCGCGGTCCTGACGGTCCTGACGGTCCTGACCCGGATCTGGCCGGATTCTGGCCGGCCGGGTGGGCGGGTGCTCCCCCCGCCGGCGCCGTCGGGTTCAGAACCCGTCATCCTGCTGACCCGGCCCGTTCGGATCGAAGTGCTTCTGGTCCTCTTCCACTTCGGCGACGTCCGCGGCCGCGGCGCGCTTGAGCCTGTCGATCTCCGGGTCGTCGTGCCCGGGCGGCATGACCCAGCGGCGCAGCCAGCCCGGCTCCTCCGCAGAGCTGCGGAAACGGAACCTGGCGAAGAAGCCCATGATCGACTCCCCGGGTCGGGGCAAGCGCGCCGTTCGCGGCGGGCGTTGCCGCGGTACTGCCGAGCGTACGCCCGGCGGCGCGGGCAGGACAGGGACACGGACAGGGACAGGGCAGGGGTCAGGCCGCGGGGTAGGTCCCTCGGCCGCGACCAGCTCGGCGGAGATCCCGGCGTTGGTCTGGCCCTGCCCGATGAGCGCCAGCATCTCGCGCTCCTGGCTGCTCAGCGCGCCCAGGCTGACATTACGGGCGCCGGATCAGCTCCGGGCGGCGGTGAGCCGGTAGCGCAGGCGGTAGGGCAGCTGGGCGACCACGGCCGCGGCGTGCGCGTCCGGCCCGACGAGATAGCGCGGCCGGGGGTTGGCCGCGGTCAGCGCCTTCACGATCGCCGCGGCCGCCCGCGGCGGCGGCAGCCCGCGCTTGGCCGAACGGGCGGCGTCCTTGCGGGCGGACGCGATCTGCGCGGAGTAGCGCTCGCAGGGCGTCCGGCGGGGCGCCGCGCCATCAGCTCGTCCCCGGCCTGCGGCGCCGCGGTCCCAGATCGGCGTGGCGATGGCGCCCGGCTCGATGAGGATCACCCGGATCCCCGACGGCGCCAGCTCGGCGCGCAGCGTGTCGGCCAGGCCGACCAGCCCGAACTTCGAGACGTGATACGCACCCAGCATCGGCGCCGCGATCCGGCCGCCGATCGAGCCGATCATCACGATCCGCGCGTCCAGGCCCTTCTCCCGGGCCTGGCGCAGGGCCGGCAGCATCGCCTGGGTGACCGCGAGCTGGCCGATGAGGTTGACCTCGATCTGGCGCCGGAACGCCTCGATCGGGATGTACTCCAGCGGGCCGGGCAGGGCGACGCCCGCGTTGTTCACCAGGCCGTGCAGCCGGCCGGCGGCGGCTACCTGCTCGCCCGCGGCCCGGACCGAGTCCTCGTCGGTCACGTCCAGGCGCAGCACGCTCACCGCGTCGCCGTGCTCGCGGTCCAGATCTTCCGCGTCCTTGCCGGTCCGGACCGAGGCCCACACGCGGGCGCCGCGGCGCACCAGCTCGGCGACGCAGGCCCGGCCGATCCCGGTGGATGCGCCGGTGACCACATATGATCTTGGGCTCATGTGGCCAGTATGACCGAACGGAGGCAGCACGACCGGTGACCGAACGGGCAGCACGACCGGTGACCGAACGGGCAGCACGACCGGTGACCGAACGGGCAGCGCGGCCGGTGACCGAACGGGCAGCGCGACCGGGCGTGCCGTTACCGGTCATCGCTGAGAACCGGCTCCGGCAGCGTCCCGGCGTTGTGCTCGAGCAGCCGCCAGCGTTCCCTGCGCCGCTGGATCACCGACCACGAGCAGTTGGCCAGCGGGCCGAGAACGCCGAAAGCCTCCGGGGGCAGGCCGAGTATCTCGCTCATGCCGAGCCGGATCGCCGCCCCGTGGCTGACCACCACGGCCAGCGCGCCGAGGCCAGGCCGTCGGCGATCCGCTGCATCGCGACGCTCGCCCGGTGCGCGACCACGTCCGACGTCTCGCCGTCCGGCGGCGTCCAGGACGCGTGCTCGGCCGGGTACTGCGCGCGGATCTCGGCGTCGGTCAGCCCTTCCCACCGCCCGCCGTAGCGCTCCCGCAGGTCCTTGTCGACATGGACGTCCAGTCCGGTGATCCGGGCCAGCGGGGCCGCGGTCGTGGTCGCGCGCCGCAGGTCCGAGGAGACGATGAGGTCGGGACCCAGCGCCGCCAGCAGCCGGGCCGCCCGCTCGGCCTGCGCCTGCCCGATGGGGTCCAGCGGGATGTCGGCCTGACCCTGGAAACGGCTCTCGGCGTTCCACATGGTCTGGCCGTGCCGCCACAGCACCAGCCGGACGCCCGGGGCCCGCGGCGGCCGGGCCCCAGACCCGGCCCCCGGGGCAAGCGGCCCTGGCTCAGGGGCGCTCAGCGGGATTCTCCGCCGCCGGTCCCGCCCGCTCCGCCGCCCGACGTGGCGGCGGGCTCGGGCAGCGGGATCAGCGGGCAGTCCTTCCACAGCGATTCGAGCGCGTAGACGCTCCGCGCGTCGGAGTGCTGAACGTGGATGACGACGTCGATGTAGTCGAGCAGGATCCAGCGGCCCTCGCGCTCGCCCTCCCGGCGGGCGGGCTTGGCCCCGGCGAGTCGCAGCCGGGCCTCGATCTCGTCCACGATCGCCCGGACCTGGCGGTCGTTGGCCGCCGAGCAGAGCAGGAACGCGTCGGTGATGACGAGCTGCTCACTCACGTCGTAAGCGATGATGCCGCTGGCGAGCTTGTCGGCCGCGGCGGCCGCGGCGATCTCGATGAGCTCCACGGCCCTTTCGGTTGCTGTCACGTGCGTTGCTCGTCCTCCGTAGGTCGGCTTACGGCCCCAGCTCTCATGTTCGCAGCGATTTGCGGCCAGGGCCAGAAGCAGCGTACCGCCGCGTCTGACGGTGGGACGTACCCTGCACCTTGCTGCCTGCAGGTTTGCCGGCCGCATGCCTCATGATCTCGGCGGATAGGTCTCTCACCAGTTCTCCAGCCTCCGGGCGTTCC
Source organism: uncultured Actinomycetes bacterium (assembly GCA_963795575.1). GTDB lineage: Bacteria > Actinomycetota > Actinomycetes > Streptosporangiales > Streptosporangiaceae > PALSA-505. The sequence goes on from CAWCII010000029.1 coordinate 13,108, forward strand.
CGGGGCTGATGTGCCCTGCTATGCCTTCGACGTTACCTCTCCCATCCCGCCCCACCCGGGTCGCTGATAGAGCCCGCGCTTGGCGATGTACTGGACGATGCCGTCCGGCACGAGATACCAGATCGGCTCACCCTTGGCGACCCGGGCGCGGCACGCGGTGGACGAGATGGTCAGCGCGGGTATCTCGATCAGGCTCACCTTCCCGTCCGGCAGGCCGGCCACGGTCAGCCGGTGCCCCGGCCGGGTACAGCCGACGAAATGCGCCAGGCTGAACAGTTCGCCCACGTCCCGCCAGGACATGATCCTGGCCAGCGCGTCGGCCCCGGTGATGAAGAACAGCTCGCCGGCATCGGGCCGGGCCGTCCGCAGGTCGCGCAGCGTGTCGATGGTGTAGGTCGGGCCGGGCCGGTCGATGTCCACCCGGCTGACCGAGAACTGCGGGTTCGACGCGGTCGCGATCACGGTCATCAGGTACCGGTCCTCGGCGGCCGAGGCGTCCTCCTTGTCCTCCGGCTGCCCGGTGGGCACGAACACCACCTCCTCCAGCGAGAACGCGTGCGCGACCTCGCTCGCCGCGACCAGGTGACCGTGGTGGATCGGGTCGAACGTGCCGCCCATCACGCCGACCCGCGCCCGGCCGCCCGAGGTCATCAGCGCCGCCCGCCCGCCGCGTTCATAACCAGACAGTAGCCGGTCATCACTCCAGGCCGGGCACCGGCGGCTCTCCCTTGTCCCAGGTCACCACCCGTACCGCCTTGCCGACTTCGGTCCGCGGGATGGTCCGCTCGGGCAGGATCCGCAGCCGTACGCGGACGCCGAGGTCATTCCGGAGCGTGTCCTCGATCGAGCTGACCGGCCGGCCGGCGCCAGCCGTCCGGAATTCGCAACAGGCGATCAGCCGGCTCGGGGCCCGGCGGGAATCGAGGACGAGAAGGTAATCAGGGGCCAGGGCCGGCTCGGCCAGCAGCACCCGCTCCACCTCGCTCGGGTAGACGTTCACGCCGGACACCACCAGCATGTCGTCACGGCGGCCGATCACCTTGCTCATCCGGGCCAGCGTCCGGCCGCACCGGCACGGCTCGCGGTTGAGCGAGGCGATGTCGCCCGTGCGGTAGCGCAGCAGCGGCAGCGCCTGCTTGGTGACGGTGGTGAACACCAGCTCGCCGGGGGTCCCGTCGGGGACCGGCTCGCCGCTGGCCGGGTCCACCGCCTCGACGATGAAGTGGTCCTCGTTCACGTGCAGGCCGTCGGCGGCCTCGGCGCACTCGGCGGCCACCCCGGGCCCGATCACCTCGGACAGGCCGTAGATGTCCAGCGCCCGCAGATCCGAGCAGCTCCTCGATCCGCGCGCGCAGCTCGCCGGTCCACGGCTCGGCACCGAACAGGCCCGCGCGCAGGCTGTGGCCGCAGCCCGCCAGCGCCTCGCCGAGGCGCAGCGCGTAGGACGGCGTGCAGGTCAGGATGTCGGGGCGCAGGTCGCGCACCAGCGTGACCTGCCGCGAGGTCATGCCGCCGGAGACCGGCACCACGGTGGCGCCGAGCTCGATCGCGCCCTGGTGGATGCCGAGGCCGCCGGTGAACAGCCCGTAACCGTAGGCGTTGTGCACCATGCTGCCGGCGGTGGCGCCGGCGCAGCCGAGCGACCGGGCGCACATCCGCGCCCACAGCCGCAGGTCGGCGCGGGTGTAGGCGACCAGGGTGGGGCGGCCGCCGGTACCGCTGGAGCCGTGCACGGCGACCACCTCGGACATGGGCACGGCCACCATGCCGAACGGGTAGGCGTCCCACAGGTCCTGCTTCTGGTCGTCGGCAGCCGCGGCAGGTCGGCGACGGACAGCCCGCCGCCGCCGGTCACCCCCGCCTGCCGCAGCCGCGCGGCCTGCGGCCCGCCGGCGGCGAGCAGCCGGTTCACCAGGGCGCGCAGCCGTTCGTCCTGCAGCCGCGCCCGCTCGGACGCCGGCATGGTCTCGGCGTCGGGCTCGAACATGGTCTGGCTGGGCGTCCCGGAGCAGTCTGTCACCTGGTCTAGCATGCCGCATATGACCTCCGTGCCGGATCGTTCCCGGGTACGCCTGCCCGGTATCAGCTCCCGCGCCTACGAGCACCCCGCGGACCGTTCGGCCCTCGTCGCGCTGCGTAAGCTCACCGGCTTCGACGTACTGCTGCGCCGCCTGGCCAGCCTGTTCAGCGACCGCAGCCTGCGGCTGATGTTCCTGGCCAGCAGCGTCAAGGCGTCCGAGCGGCAGTTCCCGCAGCTTCTACGAGATGCTGCGCGACGGGGCCTACATCCTGGACCTGCCGACCGTGCCCGAGCTGTTCATCACGCAGGATCCCGCTGGTCAACGCGATGGCGCTGGGCGCGGACAAGCCGTTCATCGTGATCACGACCGGCACGGTGAACCTGTTCGACGCCGAGGAACTCCGGTTCATCGTCGGGCACGAGCTCGGGCACGTGCTGTCCGGGCACGCGGTATACCGGACGATGCTGTTCCACCTGATCAGGCTGGCCCAGCGGATCGCCTGGATGCCGATCGGCTACCTCGGCCTGCGCGCGATCATCTGGGGCCTGGAGGAGTGGTACCGCAAGTCCGAGCTGTCCTGCGACCGGGCCGGGCTGCTGGCCGGCCAGGACGTGGACGCGGCCCGCCGGGCGCTGATGAAGACGGCCGGCGGCGCGTACATGTCCGAGCTGAGCGCGGACGCGTTCCACGACCAGGCACACGAGTACGACGCCGTGCCCGACGTCCGGGAGGGCCTGCTCAAGCTGCTGCAGCTGGAGGGCAACGACGCACCCGTTCGCGGTGGTGCGGTTCGCCGAGCTGGACCGCTGGGCCGAGCAGCGGCGACTACGCGCGCATCCTGAGCCGGCGACTACCCGCGGCGCGAGGACGACCGGACCGCCTCGGTCGGCGAGGAGGTCAGGTCGGCCGCCCGCGAGTACCAGGAGTCGTGGAACCGGTCCGAGGACCCTTTCATCGGCCTGGTGCGCGGCGTCGCCGAGACCGCCGCCGTCATGAGCGGAGCGGCTGTTCAGCGGGATCTTCGGCGGCCGCCGTAACGGCGGCGACGACGACGATTCCTGAGCCCGGTTTCCTGCCGAACGATTCCGCGCCGGCCGCAGCGCGACCGGACTCGCCGTCCAGACCGCTCAGCCGGCATGCTCGCCGCCCCAGGCTCCCGCAAAGCGCGGACTCGGTGCGGTCCGGCACGGCCGCGGAAACGCGCGGCGGACATAGGCCCGCGCTCCCGCACCAGCGCGGACTCGGTGGCGCCGCGCGCTTCCGCGGAAGCGCGCGGGGCTCCTGCCCCTGATACGTGAATCGGCCCCGCCGGTTCTCATCCACCGCGTGCGGCCCTCCGGGGTCATAGGGATTTAGGCGGAATCCGCCGGACATTCAGCCTCCCCCTTTCCGGGAAAGACGCGTACTATCTCAACTGCGAGCCGCGGTGCGGTAGCCGCGCGAGCAAGCGCTGTTCTTACGGTGAGCGGTGGTGGCATGGCTGAGTGGTGGTCGATCGAGGTCTTGCACGGCGGTTTCTCGGCCTTCGACTGGCAGAGACAGCATGACTCGGAGCTGATCGAGGCGGCGCTGACCAACGGCGCCCGGGACGGCCGGTGGCACGCCGACGGGTGGGGGGTGGCCTTCGAGGTCCTCTTCGAGACCGAGGAGCAGTGGGAGGCGTTCCGCAGCCTGCCTATCGTGCGGGGGGCGCTGGACGCCGTGCCGGATCCGGTCAACGGCCTGCTGATCTACCGGGGCCGGGGCGGCGGGGCGAGCACGAGGGAACCGCGCAGGCCGAGACCCGCGCCCGCCGCGGACGCCATGGCGCTGCCCGAGCCCGTCGAGGACTCCTGTCTGGACCTGTCCGGCGCTTCGCCACCGGACATGGTGACCGCTGGCATGAACGACAGGCTCAGCGCCGGGCTGCGGTCAGGCCCGGGACAGGCAACCTGACTGCCGGACCGCGGTCACGGTCCGGGACGGCCAACCCGGCCGCCGGACCGGGGCCACGGTCCGGACGGCAAATCCGGGCCGGCGATGACGGCAGTGACCGCCGCACCTTAGGGGCGACCTGCCCGGGCGCGGCGACCTGCCCGGGGCGCGGCGACCTGCCCGGGGCGCGGCGACCTGCCCGGGGCGCGGCGACCTGCCCGGGGCGCGGTGACCTGCCCGGGGCCTCGTGACCAGTACCGGGCCGCGGATCAGTACCAGGCCGCGGATCAGTACCAGGCCGCGGGACCAGTACCAGGCCTCGGATCAGTACCAGGCCTCGGATCAGTACCAGGCCGCGTGACCAGTACGAGGTCTAGGTGAGCTGCGCCGATGCTAGGTGAGCAGGACGAGGTCGTCGCGGTGGACGATCTCGCGCTCGTACGCCGCGCCGAGCTCGGCGGCCAGCGACCGGGTGCTGCGGCCCATCAGCCCGGGGATTTCGGCCGCGTCGTAGTTGACCAGGCCGCGGGCTATCACGCTGCCGCTCTCGTCACACAGGTCAACGGGGTCTCCGGCCTCGAAGTCGCCGTTCGACGCCGGTCACCCCGGCCGGCAGGAGCGAGGCCCGCCTGCCCACCACGGCGCGCACGGCCCCGCCGTCCAGCCGCAGCCGTCCCCGGCCGACGGCGGCGTGAGCCAGCCAGAGCTGCCGTGCCGCCGGGCGGCGGTGACCGGGCGCGAAGTAGGTGCCGACCGGTTCCCCGGCCAGCGCGGCGAGGGCCTGGTCCGCGGCCGCGACCACGGCCGGAATGCCGGCGCCGGCGGCGAGCAGCGCGGACTCGACCTTGGTGACCATGCCGCCGGTGCCGACCACGCGGCCGGGATCACCAGCGGCGCGGCGGGCGGCACCGGACCTGCCGGGCAGGCCAAGGCGCACGCCGGCCAGGTCGCGCGGGTCACGCACCTCGGTGATCCGGCGCGCGCTGTCGTGCCGCGGGTCGCCGTCGTAGAGTCCGTCCACGTCGGACAGCAGCACGAGCGCGTCCGCCCTGACCACGTGGGCGACCAGGGCGGCCAGCCGGTCGTTGTCGCCGAACCGGATCTCTTCGGTCGCGACCGTGTCGTTCTCGTTGACCACCGGCAGCACGCCGAGGCCGAGCAGCCGCTCCAGGGTGCGCTGCGCGTTCCGGTAGTGCGCCCGCCGCATCAGGTCGTCAGCGGTCAGCAGCACCTGTCCGGTCCGCAGCCCGTGCCGTCCGAAGGCGGCCGCGTACCTGGCGATGAGGATGCCCTGGCCGACGCTCGCGGCGGCCTGCTGGGTGGCCAGGTCGCGCGGCCGGCGGGACAGGCCGAGCGGCACCAGGCCGGCCGCGATCGCACCGGAGGAGACGAGCACGAGCTGGGTGCCGTCGCGGCCCGGCCGGCCAGCGCGTCAGCCAGGGCCGCGACCCGGTGCTCATCGATCCCGCCGGCCGCGGTGGTGAGCGAGGAGGAGCCGACCTTGACCACGAGCCTGCGGGCGGCCGCGACATCGCCGCGGAAGGCCTCGGCATCGCCGCGGAAGGCCTCGGCATCGCCGCGGAAGGCCTCGGCATCGCCGCGGAAGGCCGCGGTATCCAGGCCGGCGGCCGGGGCGCCTTCACAGACATCCGCGGCATCCCCGCCGGGGGGCGCGGTATCCGGGTCGGCGGGCGCGGCAGCCGGGCCGGCGGCTACCGCATCCGGGCGGGCGCCGGTCATAACGACAGCCTGCGGTCGGTACCGCGGGGGCCGAACCGGGGCTTACCCCGGCCCTGGTCCTCGCCGCGGGCGAGGGAGCCGGCGGGCAGGTCCGGATCCCAGTCGAACACCACCGCGTCGTCGTAGTCGCCGATCAGCACCTCGGCGCCCGGCTGGGCACCGAGCTCGGCCAGCGACTCCTCCACGCCCAGCCGGGCCAGCCGGTCGGCGAGGTAGCCGACCGCCTCGTCGTTGCTGAAGTCGGTCTGCAGCACCCACCGGCGCGGCCGGTCGCCGCGGATCAGGAAGCTGTTGTCACCGGTCCGCACCACCTCGAAGCCGGGCTCGTCGGCCGGCGCCGGGCGCAGCACCTGGCGGGGCGGCTCGGCCTCGGGGACGGCTGCCCGCGCGGCCTCGACCACGCTGGCCATGGCGAAGGCCAGCTCGCGCAGCCCCTCCCGGGTAGCCGCCGAGGTCTGGCAGACGGTCAGGCCCGCGGGCGGCGAGCACCGGCGCGACGCGGCTCGGCGAGTTCCCTGGCCGCCGGGACATCGATCTTGTTCAGCACCACGATCCGGGGCCGGTCGGCCAGCGAGGCGCCGGTCGCTTCCTGGTAGGCGAGCAACTCGGCCTCGATGACCTCCATGTCGGTCAGCGGGTCGCGTCCCGGCTCCTCGGTGGCGCAGTCGAGCACGTGCACGAGTGCCGAGCATCGCTCCACGTGCCGGAGAAAGTCCAGCCCGAGCCCGCGGCCCTGGCTGGCCCCCGGGATCAGGCCGGGAACGTCGGCCGCGACGAACTGGGCATCGCCGGCCTCGATCACGCCCAGATGCGGGATCAGGGTGGTGAACGGGTAATTGGCGATCTTGGGCCGGGCCGCGGACATGGCGGCGATGAGCGACGACTTTCCCGCGTTCGGGAAGCCGATCAGGCCGACGTCGGCCACCGTCTTGAGCTCGAGCACGAGGTCGCGCCGCTCTCCCGGCTCGCCCTTGAGCGCGAAGCCCGGGGCCTTGCGCCGGGCAGAGGCCAGGGCCGCGTTGCCGAGGCCGCCCCGGCCGCCGCGGGCGGCCACGAACCGGGCGCCCGGCGCCGACCAGGTCGGCGAGCACCTCACCGTCCGTGCGTCTTGACCACGGTGCCGTCGGGCACCGGCAGTACCAGGTCGGCGCCCGGCGCGCCGTTGCGGTTGGAGTCCGCGCCCTGCTTGCCGCTGCCCGCCCGGCGCACCGGCCTGCGGTGGAAATCGAGCAGGGTGGTGGCGCCCCGGCTCACTTCCAGGATCACGTCGCCGCCGTGGCCGCCGTTTCCGCCGTCCGGGCCGCCGAGCGGCTTGAACTTCTCCCGGTGGATGGAGGCGCAGCCGTTGCCGCCGTCACCGGCTTCGGCGCGCAGGGTGGCCTGGTCGGCAAACTCGGCCATGGCTCACCCCTGCTCCTTCCGGCTGGCCAGGGGCGGGCTGCGATCCACGTACCTGGCTGGTTAGGCCTGCTCTGCTGCGTCGAGGACGTTCACGCAGCGGCGGCCGCGCCGGGTGCCGAACTCAACCGTGCCCGCTCACCAGCGCGAACAGCGTGTCGTCATCGCCGCGGCCGACGCCGATGCCGGGATGGAAGTGGGTGCCGCGCTGCCGGACGATGATCTCGCCCGCGTTGACCTGCTGGCCGCCGAACCGCTTGACCCCGAGCCGCTGGGAGTGGAGTCGCGGCCGTTCCTGCTGGACGACGCGCCCTTCTTGTGTGCCATCTCAGCTCTCCTTCGCGCTCTGCGGCCTCGCCGGCGGCGGATGCCGGTGCCTTGGCCGTCCGGGCCTTGGTCCGGGTGGAAGCTGGCGTGGCCTTGCGCGCGCCGGACGACTTGGCCGCCGGGCGCCGCCGCCCTTGGTGATACCGGTGATCTTCACCTGGGTGTACTGCTGGCGGTGTCCCAGGCGGCGCCGGTAGCCGGTCTTGTTCTTGTACCGGATCATGTTGATCTTGGGGCCGCTGACGTCGCCGACGATCTCGGCGGCGACCTGGTAGCCGCCGAGTTCCTCCGGGTCGGTCACCACGTTGTCGCCATCGACGACGAGCACGGCGGGAAGCGTGAGAGTGGAACCCACCTCACCGGTAAGGCGGTTGACCGTCAGGACGTCGTCGACCGACGCCTTCTCCTGCCTGCCGCCGCAGCGCACGATCGCGTACACCGAGAACTCTCTTTCCGTTATCTGCGGACCCACCGCGATTCCCACGTCACCCGACAGGTGTCGCTATGGCGGGCCCGCCTGCCCGGGCACCGGGCCCCGCGACAGTTCTCGCGGCGCGCCGCATCGGCGCCCCGGCGCGCTGACAAGAAAGATTACCAGACGGCGGAGAGTAAGGCGGGTCCCGTAAATCTTCTGCGGCGCGGATCGGCGCCCAGACGACCACCGGCGCCAGGCAGGCCAGCACCGTGACGCCCGTCCCCGGGGCGTCGACCATAGCTTCGCCATGAACTCCTCCTCCGCCTGGCCGACGCCGCCCGGTTTGCCGCTCCGACGGGCCGCAGGCGCGCCAGCAGGCAGCGCCGCCGAGATACACCGGGCACGCCCTCCCTCAGACTCCTGCGGGGTCGGCGGCGGCCGGCGGCGCGCTCCCCGCCCGCTCCTGCGTCCCGTTGGGACGGTCCGCGGGCTCCGGGTCCGCGGGCTGGGCGCCTGCGGCCTCCGCTGCCGCGGGCTCGGCGTCCGTGGCCTGCGCGGCCGCAGTCTCGGCTGCCGCGGGCTCGGCCGTCCGTGGCCTGCGCGGCCGCAGTCTCGGCTGCCGCGGGCTCGGCGTCCCTGGCCTGCGCCGGCGCAGTCTCGGCTGCCGCGGGCTTGCGCCGGCGCCGGCGGCTCGCACCGGACGAGCGGTCCCCGTCACCATTCCCGCCGTTCGCGGCCTGGTCATCGGCCGGGGGCTTCTCGTCGCCGCGCCTGCGGTGCCCGGCGGAGGTCAGCTCGGCCGGCTCGAGCGACACGTGCACGCCCCGGCCGTTGCAGCACTCGCAGGTCACCGAGAACGCCTCGAGCAGCCCGGAACCGACCCGCTTGCGGGTCATCTGCACCAGGCCCAGCGAGGTGACCTCGGCCACCTGGTGCTTGGTCCGGTCCCTGGCCAGGCACTCGAGCAGCCGCCGCAGCACCAGATCCCGGTTGCTCTCCAGCACCATGTCGATGAAGTCGATGACGATGATGCCGCCGATGTCGCGCAGCCGCAGCTGCCTGACGATCTCCTCGGCGGCCTCCAGGTTGTTGCGGGTGACCGTCTCTTCCAGGTTGCCGCCCTGGCCGGTGAACTTCCCGGTGTTGACGTCGATGACCGTCATCGCCTCGGTCCGGTCGATGACCAGCGAGCCGCCGCTGGGCAGCCAGACCTTGCGCTCCAGGGCCTTGGCGAGCTGCTCGTCGATGCGGTAGCCGGCGAACACAGTCCTGCTCGTCCTGCCAGCGGCTGAGCCTGTCGACCAGGTGCGGCGCCACGTAGCGCACGTACTCGTCGACCATGTCCCAGCCGTCATCCCCGGACACGACGAGGCTGCTGAAGTCCTCGTTGAAGATGTCCCTGACCACCCGGATGGTCAGGTCGGGCTCGCTGTAGAGCAGCTCGGGCGGGCTGGCCGACTTCGACTTCCGCTCGATGTTCTCCCACTGCGCGGAGAGCCTCGCCACGTCCTGCGACAGCTCCTCTTCGGTCGCGCCCTCGGCCGCGGTCCGCACGATCACGCCGGCGCCCTCAGGCATGACCTTCTTGAGGATCTGCTTGAGCCGGCTGCGCTCGGTGTCGGGCAGCTTGCGGCTGATCCCGGTCATGGACGCGCCCGGCACGTACACCAGGTACCGGCCGGGCAGGCTCACCTGGCTGGTCAGCCGGGCCCCCTTGTGCCCGACGGGATCCTTGGTGACCTGCACGAGGACCGACTGGCCCGACTTGAGCGCCGACTCGATCCGCCTGGTCTGGCCCTCGAGCCCGCTGGCGTCGAAGTTGACCTCGCCGGCGTACAGCACGGCGTTGCGGCCCTTGCCGATGTCGACGAACGCCGCCTCCATCGAGGGCAGCACGTTCTGCACCTTGCCCAGGTAGACGTTGCCGACGAAGGACTGGTGGCTGCGTCTTGTCCACGTAGTGCTCGACGAGCACGTCGTCCTCGAGCACCGCGATCTGGGTGCGCTCCCCGCGCTGCCGGACCACCATGGCCCGGTCGACCGCTTCGCGCCGGGCGAGGAACTCGGACTCGGTGATGATCGGCGGCCGGCGCCTGCCCGAGTCGCGGCCCTCGCGCCGGCGCTGCTTCTTGGCCTCCAGCCGGGTCGAGCCCTTGAGCCCCTGCACCTCGTCCTTGGCGCTTGGACGACGCGGAGCCTGGGCTCGCGCACGTGCACGACGGTCTCCGGCGGGTCGTCGGGCGCCGGCTGGTCGCCATCGGACGATCCGCCGCGCTTGCGCCTGCGCCGCCTGCGGCGGGCGGGCGCGTCGGACTCGGGCTCGCGTCGCCGTCGGCCGCGGCGCGCTCGGCATCCGCGGCGCCGTCCGCGGGTCGCCGTCATCGGCGGTCCCGCCGTCGGCCGCGGCGCCCCGGCGCCGCTCGGCGGCCGCGCCGTCTCGGCCTGCTCCTGCCCGCGCCGTCGCCGTTGTCCCCGGCCCGGCCCTTGGACCGGCCGCGGCCGCCCCGGCGCCGCGGCGGCGGCTCGCCCGTCCTCGCCGGACTCGCTGGCCGTTCCCGGCTCATCGTCCTCGGCCTCGGCCGAGGCCGGCTCGTCGTCCACCTCGGCCTGGACCCGCCGGGCGTCGGATCCGCCGCCGGCACGTCGGCTTGGCGCCGGAGGCCTGGCCGTCGTCGGCCGCGGCCGCCTCCGGCGGCTGGAAGATCAGCTGCGGGGCCAGGAAGGCCGGCTGGGCAGCGCCGCGGGCGGCGGCTCCGCGGCGCTGAACCCGGCCGGGACCGCTCCGGAGGGCAGCGGCTCCGCGGCGCTGAACCCGGCCGGGGCCACGCCCTCGGCGGGCGGCCGCTGGACGCTGTCCGGCACCGGCACGGGTGCCGGACGGCCGGCGCGGGACCGGGCGGTGCGCTCTCACCACCGGCGGCGCGGCCTCGGACGGCGGTCCGGCCGGCCGGGTGGCTCTGGTCGCCGGCGGGTCCTGGTCGTCTTCGCGCCGCGCTTGCCGCCGGCCCCGGATCGGTGGCCGGCGCCGCGGCTACGGTACCGGTTGCATCCGCGCCGGGCGCTGCATCGCCGCCCGGCACCGTGCTAGCGCCCGGCGGCAGGTCGGTTACCCGACCGGCAGTACCGGCGCTCGCCTGCTCACCTGGTTTGCTCTCTGTCTCGTTCGGCTCGTTTTCGAGCATTCGGGCAATCTCCCGTCAGGTTCCCGGGCGCGCGGACCCGAAGGTCCGTCGCGCCACGCGGGAACTCGTCATGCGCGCGCTCGCGGGGCGATGCCTGCCAGCTGGCGGCTGTCGCGCCCGGGCGCCAGCGTTGCTGTCTTGTTCTCATGCCCCGCGCTCCCGGTCCGCCGCTCCAGCGGGCCCTGCGCCAGCCGGGTAACCAGCGGCGGCGCCGAGGGCGCGAGTCCGGCCACGCTGTTCAGCGCGGCCAGAATGTCGTCGGGTCGTACGGCAGGTGTAGTATGCCGAACAACCATTCGAAGTATCCCACACTCATCCGGCGCGCCGCGTCGGCACGCCGGTCAAGTTCCATGCTGATCACGGCGGCGCGGGCGTCCATCCGCCGTGGGCCGTTCTTCGTGAGCCGCTCGACCTCCACCCGGCTGGCGGCGAGGAACTCACCCATCGCTGCCTCGGCCACGGCATGCGGGACTCCGGGAAGCGTCACCTGCCACTGCGACGCCTCCAGGCGCGCCAAAGGGCGGCTCGCTGCCCCGCTCCGTGACCTCAATCACATCTATCCCGTCCGGAAGGGCCGCGTCCAGCCTGGCCCGCACATCCTCCGGCGCGCACGGGCTGGTGAACGCCAGCTCCAGGTACTCGGCCTCGCTAGCCACCCCGGTCGCCGCCGCACCCGCGTAGGAGATCTTCGGGTGCGGCGTGAAGCCAGCGGAGTAGGCGATCGGCAACCCTGCCTTTCGCACTCCCCGCTCCACGGCTCGCGCGATGTCCCGGTGGCTGGCGAAACGCATCCGGCCATGTTTAGCGTACCTGACCCGCAGGTGCTGCACCGAGTCAGGCACGGCGGCCCGGTCATGCCCGGCGGGGTCACGTCAGGCACGGCCCGTGTCCCCGCCCGGCCCGCCGGGACCGGCCGATCCCGCGGGGGCGGCCGGCACCAGCGGAAGCAGGCCGCGGCCCGGCGGTCCCATCGGGCTGGTCTGGATCTCGGTGCCCATCGCCGGGCAGACGCCGCACTCGTAGCACGGGGTCCAGCGGCAGTCCTCGACCTCGGCCGCGCCGCCGGCCGCCACCGAATCCTGCCAGTCCTGCCAGAGCCAGTCGCGGTCCAGCCCGGCGTCCAGGTGATCCCAGGGCAGGATCTCCTCGTAGTCGCGCTCCCTGGTCGTGTACCAGTCCAGGTCGACGGGCTCGTCGGCCAGCGGCCGTGCGGCCGCCCGGGCTCCAGCGCCCGAACGAGAAGTACTCGCTCCAGCCGTCGAACCGGCCGCCGTCCGCCCAGACGGCCCTGATCACCCGGCCACCCGGCGGTCGCCGCGGGACAGCAGCCCCTCGACGATGGACGGCTCGCCGTCGTGGTACCGGAAGCCGATCGCCCGCCCGTAGCCGGGGTCGGCGCGCAGCGCGCCGCCCAGGGCCCGCAGCCGCGCGTCCACCGTGGCCGCATCGGGCACTGCGCGGCCCACTGGAACGGCGTGTGCGGCTTGGGCACGAAGCCGCCGATCGACACGGTCGCGCGGATGTCGCGCCGCCCGGTGGCCTCCCGGCCCGCCTTGATCACCCGCCGGGCCAGCGGGGCGATGGCCAGCACGTCCTCGTCGGTCTCGGTCGGCAGACCGCACATGAAGTACAGCTTCACCTGCCGCCAGCCGCTGGCGTAGGCGGTGCTGACGGTGCGGATCAGGTCCTCCTCGGTGACCATCTTGTTGATCACCTTGCGGATCCGGTCCGAGCCGCCCTCCGGGGCGAAGGTGAGCCCGGACCGGCGGCCGCTGCGGGTCAGCTCGTCGGCCAGCGTCACGTTGAACGAGTCCACCCTGGTGGACGGCAGGGACAGGCCGGTCTTGGTGCCCTCGTACTGGTCGGCCAGCTCCCGGGCGACCTCGTGGATCTCGCTGTGGTCGGAACTGGACAGCGACAGCAGCCCCACCTCGCTGAACCCGCTCGCCGCCAGCCCGGTCATCCACCATGCCCGAGATCGTGGCCTTGCTGCGCTCGCGGACCGGCCGGGTGATCATGCCGGCCTGGCAGAACCGGCAGCCGCTGGTGCAGCCGCGGAAGATCTCCACGCTGTACCGCTCGTGCACGGTCTCGGCCACCGGGACCAGCGGCTTGCTCGGGTAGGCCCAGTCGTCCAGGTCCATCAGGGTGTGCTTGGCCACCGAACCGGGCACGCCCGGCCGGTTCGGCCGGACGCTGCCGATCCGGCCGTCGGCCAGGTAGGCCACGTCGTAGAACCGCGGCACGTACACCCCGCCGTCGGCGGCCAGCCGCAGCAGCAGGCCGTCCCGGCCGCCGGGACGGCCCGGCCGCCTTCCACGTCCCGGACCAGCGTCGCTGATCGTCAGCACGGCCTGCTCGCCGTCGCCGAGCACCGCGCCGTCGAGGAACTCGGCGATCGGCTCGGGGTTGAACGCGGCGTGCCCGCCGGCCAGCACCAGCGGATGGCGGCCGTCCCGGTCGGCCGCGGCCAGCGGGATGCCGGCCAGGTCCAGCGCGGTCAGCAGGTTCGTGTACCCCAACTCGGTGGCGAAGCTCACGCCCAGCAGGTCGAACGCGGCCACCGGCCGGTGCGCGTCCACCGTGAACTGGGGGATGCCGTGGCTCGCGCATGAGCGCCTCAAGGTCAGGCCACACGCTGTAGGTGCGCTCGGCGAGCACGCCGTCGCAGCCGTTCAGCACCTCGTACAGGATCTGCAGGCCCTGGTTGGGCAGGCCCACCTCGTAGGCGTCCGGGTACATCAACGCCCAGCGCACGTCGGCTGATTCCCAGTCCTTGACCACGGAGTTCAGCTCGCCGCCGATGTACTGAACCGGCTTGCGCACCTGCGGGAGCAGCGGCTCCAGCCGGGAGTAGACCGATTCCACCATGGCTACAACCCTATAGAAGGTCCCGGGATGGGCGGTCTCACGTGCCCGACGGCCCTCGCCCGTTCCAGATCGCGGACAGGCCGGTGCGCTTGCGGTGCACGGACTGCAGGATGCCGATCGCGATCATGTCGGCGAACGCGGCCGACCCGCCGTAGGAGATGAACGGCAGCGGCAGCCCGGTGATCGGCATGATCCCGATCGTCATGCCGATGTTCACGAACGCCTGGAAGGCGAACCAGATCGCTATCCCGGAGGCGGCCAGCATGCCGAACTGGTCGTCGGCCCGGGCCGCGATCCGCAGCGCCCGGGTGATCACCACGCCGAGCAGCACGATGATCGCGATGCAGCCGGCGAAGCCGAGCTCCTCGCCGGCCACGGTGAAGATGAAGTCGGTCGGACTGGGAGGGCACGAAGCTGCCGGCGATCAGCGTGCCGTGGAACAGCCCGTGGCCGGTCATCCCGCCGGAGCCGACCGCGATCTTGGCCTGCTGGGCGTTGTAGCCCGCGCCGGCCAGGTCGGCGTTCGGGTTGGTGAACGAGGTGAACCGCTGCAGCTGGTAGGACTTCAGCACGTGCAGCTTGACGGCCCCCACCGCGGCCGCCGTGCCCACCACCGCCAGCAGGGCCAGCCAGCGCAGCCGCAGCCCGGACAGCACGATCATGCCGATCAGCATGGCCAGCAGGACCAGCGCGACGCCGAGCGCCGGCTCCTTGACCACCAGCGCGGCCAGCGGCGCGCGCAAACACGACGGCCAGCGCGATCTCGCGCAGCCGCGGCCGCTTGCCGTCGTCGCCCAGCCGGCTGAGCACCAGCGCGCAGATCAGCACCAGGCCGAGCTTGGCGAACTCGGACGGCTCGATCTGGAAGCCGCCGGGCAGGTTGATCCACGCGTGCGCGCCGTTCACCACGCTGCCCAGCGGGGTGAGCACGGCCAGCAGGCCGAGCAGGGCGGCGCCGTAGACCACCGGCGTCCAGGACCGGATCCGCCGGATGTCCAGCGCGCTCACCGCCACCATCAGGCCGAGCCCGATGCCGAACCAGAGCACGTCCTTGTACAGGTAGGCGCGCGGGTTGCGCGCCGAGCTGCCGCTGGCCCCGGCTCGGTGGCCGACCAGACGAGCAGCGTGCCGAGCACGCACAGCGCCAGCACCACCGCGATCAGCATCCAGTCGAGATGGCGGAGGAAGGACTGCCTTCCGAACGCACGGGTGGCCAGCGACCGGCGCGGATCCGGGTCCGCCGCCGCGCGGCCCCCCGTACCCCCGGGCTCCCGGTGCGAGCCGGTAGCTCTCCCGCAGGCTCATCGGCTTGCTCCTGGTGCTGCCGCTGAGCCCGCCGGCGGGCTTGATCGCGCCGGACGATGGAGATCCTGGGCAGCGCGGCCGGCACCTGCCCGTCCGGCATGGCGGCCTTGTGCCCTTCCAGCCCGTAGATGGCGTCCCAGATCTTGCGGACCGCGGGCGCGGACGCTGTCGCACCGTACCCAGCGTGCGGGATCATGACGACCACCACGTACTTCGGATGATCGCACGGGGCGAACGAGGCGAACACCGAGTTCGCCTGCGTTCCCGTGACGTCTGGCGGTGCCCGTCTTGCCCGCCACGCACACCTTGTTCAGCGGGAAGCCGCCGAACGCGCTGGCCGCGGTGCCCGAGGTCACCACGCCCCGCAGCGCGCTCCTGATGTAGGCGAGGGTGTACCCGGCCACCGGCAGGTGGCGGATCACCGGCGGGTTGATCCGCTTGACCACCTTGCCGTCCGGGCTGATCAGCGCCTCGCCGATCCGCGGGCTGTACAGCGTGCCGCCGTTGGCCAGCGCCGCGTAGGCGTCGGCGAGCTGCAGCGGCGTGACGCTCACGTAGCCCTGGCCGATCGCGGCGATCGCGGCCTGGCCCGGCTCCCAGACGTAGCCCGTCTTGCAGTCCTGGTACTCGATCTGCTGGACGTAGGAGCCGTACTGCGCGGCCGTGCTAGCACCAGAAGTGCCGTGTGCGCGTTGTCTTCCAGTAGTAGTACAGCCACTGCCTGGTCGGGATGGTGCCCGGATCTCTGCTCGGGCAGGTCGATGCCGGGATCATGGCCGAAGCCCCAGGCCAGCTCCATCTTCTCCATCGGCTGGAGCGGGGCGTGCGGGCTGGCCACCGAGTTGATCGACGGGTGGTCCTCTCAGCCACATGTCGTAGCCGAGCTGGTAGTAGACCGTGTCGCAGGACTCGACCAGCGCCTCGTGGAAGGACATCGGCGCCGAGCGTTCGGGTTGCCGTCGTTGGCGAACTTGTGGCCGTCGATGTTCACCGTGGCCGGGCAGTTGTAGCTGCCGTAGAGGCTGTAGCCCTCGGCCACGGCGGCCGCGGTCGTGGTGACCTTCCAGGTCGAGCCGGGCGGGTACTCGCCCTGGGTGACCCGGTTCAGGATCGGCTCGCCGTGCCCTGGTGCCGAACAGGTCGTTGAACTCCTGCCGGGAGATGCCGCCGGTCCACACGCTGGGGTTGTAGGAGGGGTAGCTGGCCATCGCGACCACCCGGCCCGTGGTGGTCATCACCACCGCGGCGCCGGTGGTCGCGCCGCGGTCACCCTGCGTTGCGGGCCTTGTGGATGGCGCCGGCCAGGATGGTCTGGACGTCCGCCTGCAGCGGCGCGTTGATGCTGGTGACCAGGTCGTCGCCGGCCTTGGCCGGGGTCTGGCTGACCGTGCCGGTGACCACGCCCTGGGCGTTGACCGGACCTTCTGGATGCCCGGCGTGCCGCGCAGCTGCGCGTCGTACTGCTGCTCAAGCCCGGCCTGGCCGACCAGGTCGACGCCGGAGAAGCCGGTCACGGTCAGGTGCCGCTGCTTGACCTCCTGCGGGGTGATGGGCTGCAGGTAGCCGAGCACCTGAGCCGGGTTGGCGCCGTCCGGCCGCGGGTAGTTGACCACCGGCTGGACCTGCGCGGTGATGTCAGGGTAGACTGCTGCCGGTTCTCCATGATCTGCAGCGCGACCTGGTCGGAGACGTCCTGGTCGACCGGGACCGGCTGGTAGGGCGAGCCCGCCCAGCAGGGCGGCTTGACGCCCGCGGTGCACGGTCCTGACCTTCTCGCTGAGCAGCCTGGGGCGCATGTGCAGCAGGTTGGCCAGCCGGACCAGCACCGCGTGCTCGTCGGCGCGCTGGGCGAGCCGGGCGATGTTGACCGAGACCACCAGGGCGGTGCGGTTGTCCACCAGCGGCTGGCCGGTGTCGTCCAGGATCTCGCCGCGGACCGGCGGGACGACCACCTGCTGGGTCTGGTCCTGGGCGGCCAGGCTGGCGTAGGCGCGGGTGTTCATCACCTGCACGTACCACAGTCGCGCGCCGAGCGAGATGAGCAGCGCCGCCACCACCACGTACAGCACCCACAGGCGGTGCCGCGACGCCCGGATCATCGGTAGCCTCCGTTCCGCTTGCGGCCGGTCCGCCACGACCTGACGAGCGGCCGCCGCGCAGCCGGCGCCAGGCCGCTGCGGCCGCGGGCCTGCCAGCCGCCGAAGATCGTCCGGCGGCAGCATGCGGAACCGGCGCGGGCTGCCGCAGGGCGGCCGCCGCCGGGACGAGCCGGTGCCGTACGACCGCTTGGCCGGCGAGCCGCTGAACGCGCCGCGCCGGGGCGAGCTCGCGCTCACGTGCGCTCGGGGGCGAGCTGGCGCTGAACGTGCCGCGCCGGGGCGTGGCCGCGCTGGCCGGGCTCTTGCGCGGCGCTGCTGGCGCTGAACGAGCCCCGGCGCGGGGCGCTGCCCCGGTGCCGGCCCGCCGGTAGCCCCAGGCGGGCCGGCGGCCGAACCTGGCCCATCCCCCGGGGCCGGACGGCCGGCTGCGCCGGCTGAACAGCCGGGGGGTACCGGACGCGCCGAGCGTCGCGCGGCCGCCGTTGTTGCCGAGCTCGCTGATGAACCCGCCGACGAGCATCCTGCTGCCGACCACGGCGTCGCCGCGGCGGCCGCCGAACCGCAGCCGCGCATGCCGCCGGCCGCCTTGGCCGGGCCGGGGTGGCAGCCGTCCGGGTACCGCCGAACCGGACCCGCTGCACCCCGCCGGCCGCCTTGGCCCGGGCCGGGGTCGCAGCCGTCCGGGTACCGCCGAACCGGACCCGCTGCACCCCGCCGGCCGCCTTGGCCCGGGCCGGCGTGGCAGCCGTCCGGGTACCGCCGAACCGGACCCGCTGCACCCCGCCGGCCGCCTTGGCCCGGGCCGGGGTGGCAGCCGTCCGGGCCGAACCGCCGCTGACCGCCCCTTGCCGCCGCGCGCGGCCGCCTTGGCCCGCGGCCGGCGTGCGCAGCCGTCCGGGTGCCGCCGAACCGCAGCCGCACCGCGGCCGGCCGCTGGCGGGCCAGCTCGGCGCTGGCCGCCAGCCATCCGCCGCCGCCGATCCACCCGTCTCCCGGCCGGGCCCCGGCGGCCCGTATCCGGGGCGTGCGCCCTGCCGGGAAGGCCGGCGAGCCCAGCCCGGCGGCCGGACCGCCCGCCGTCGCCGTCGCGGCGCGCGGGACGCCGGCGAGCCGGGCGGCCAGCCGGCTGGCCAGCGCCACGCCGTACAGCACGAACGGGCTGAGCAGCACGTCGTAGAGCACCGACAGGGGCAGCACGTGGCGTACCGCGGGGCCGGTGACGTCGGGATTGCCGAGCAGGATGCCGACCGCCGCGTAGAGCGCCGGCGCCGCCCGCCGCGCCGACCGCCGACGCGGCCAGCGGCAGCAGGACCGAGCTGTCCAGGTCGGCGGCGACCAGGCCGCAGAAGTAGCCCGACCAGGCAGAACACCAGCGCATACACGCCGATCAGGTGGTCGGACGGCGGTGCGATGTCCAGCGCCAGGCCCGGCGCAGAAACCGCAGATCATGCCGGACATCGGCCCGCTGCTCAGGGCGAGCGCGACGACGACCAGCAGCACCAGGTCCGGCGCCACGCCGCCGGGCAGCGGCAGCCGGTCGAGCACGGTCAGCTGGAGCACGAGCGCGACGAGCAGGAGCACGACCGACAGCAGGACACGGCGCACGTCAGCCCCCCGTGCCCGGCGACGGCGACTGCCTGGGCCGGGTGCTCGGGCCGGGCCGCGGACGCACCGTGCTTGGTGACCGTGGGCGTCGGGGTGGCGTGCGGGCTCGGCGGCAGCACCGAGTTCCGCGGGTTGACCCGCGGCGGGACGACGACCACCCCGACCACGCCGAGCGAGGCTGAAGTCGACGAACGGGCGGACCAGCGCCTCGTGGTCAGCGAGTTGGGCGAGCCTTCCAGCTTGATGACCGTCCCGATCGGGACCCCGGGCACGTAGGGGCTGTCGCCGACGGAGGCCGAACGTGACGAGCTGCTGCCCGACGCTGCAGGATGGCGTTGGCGTGCGAGCAGCTGAGCTGCAGCGTGTCCGGGCCGGACAGCCCCTTGCCCCGCGCCGGTCACGTCGCCGATCTGGCCGCTGCCGGCCATCCGGGCGCCCACGCGTCGAGGACCCGTCGGTGGCGAGCAGCGACGGTGCAGGTGGTCGAGCTCACGCTGACCACCCGGCCGACCAGCCCGTCGCCGTTCAGCACGGTCTCGTTGGGCTTGATGCCGTCCGGCTGCCCGCATCGAGGGTGACGGTGTTCTCGTAGCCCGGCGACGCCGCGACCACGTTCGCCGCCACGATCCGGTAGCCGCCCCGGCCGGCCAGCTGCAGCAGCCGCTTGAGCTGGGCGGACTCGGCCTTGCTCAGCTGGGCCTGGCTGAGCTCGGCGCGCAGCCGGGCGTTCTGCCGCTGCAGTGCCGGAGATCTTCGCGCTGGCCGACGGTGCGCCCTTGACCCCGTCGGCCATCTGCGCGGCGGGCCGGGTGACATCGCCCGGCCAGCGTCTCCACCGGGCCGAACACCGTGTCGCCGAAGCTGTTCAGCGAGCGCAGCGGGCCCGAGCTGCCGTCCCGGTAGTCGAGGGTGATCAGCGCGAGCGCGGCGATCAGGAGCACGCTCAGGACCAGGCGCGTCCGCCGGCTGTCATGCACGTGATCTCCTCGCTGCGCTGTGTGCCTGCATGCTACCTGCTACCGCCGGCAGGCCCGCCGCGCCGCGGGTCAGCGTCTGGATTCGGGCACGAGCACCTGGCGCAGGGTGTCGAAGTCCTCCACGCACTTGCCGGTGCCGAGCACGACGGAGTCCAGCGGGTTGTCGGCCAGGTGGATCGGGCATCCCGGTCTCCTCGCGGATCCGCTCGTCGAGGCCGCGCAGCAGGGCGCCGCCGCCGGTCAGCGCGATCCCCCGGTCCATGACGTCGCCGGCCAGCTCGGGCGGGCACTTGTCCAGCGTGGTCTTGACCGCGTCGACGATCAGGTTGACCGGCTCCTCGATCGCCCTGCGGATCTCCTCGGCGGAGATCACGATCGTCTTGGGCAGGCCGCTGACCAGGTCCCGGCCGCGGATCTCCGCGTGCGGCTCGTCGGCGGTGGGGTAGGCCGAGCCGAGCGCCATCTTGATCTCCTCGGCGGTCCGCTCGCCCAGCATGAGCGAGTACTCCTTCTTGCCGAACGTGATGATCGCCTGGTCGAGCTCGTCGCCGCCGACCCTGATCGACTGCGAGGTGACGATGCCGCCCAGCGAGATCACCGCGACCTCGGTGGTGCCGCCGCCGATGTCCACCACCATGTTCCCGGTCGGCTCGTTGATCGGCAGGCCGGCGCCGATGGCCGCGGCCATCGGCTCCTCGATGATGTAGACGCGGCGGGCCCCGGCCTGGTGGCCGGCCTCCTTGACCGCGCTCTGCTCCACGCCGGTGATGCCGCTCGGCACCGCGACCACGACCCGCGGCTTGGCCATGTGCCTGCGCCTGTGCACCTTCTGGATGAAGTAGCGGAGCATCCGCTCGGTGACGTCGAAGTCGGCGATGACGCCGTCCTTGAGCGGCCGGATGGCCACGATGTTGCCGGGCGTCCGGCCGATCATCCGTTTGGCTTCCACGCCGACCGCGACGATCTGGCCGTTGTTGGTGTTGAGCGCCACCACCGAGGGCTCGTTCAGCACGATCCCGCGTCCGCGCACGTACACCAGGGTGTTCGCGGTGCCGAGATCGACCGCCATGTCGCGGCCGAGAAACGCAAGCGCGTTGCTCATAAGGAACAGAACCTTCCACGAGCGATCCTGCGGGTTGTCGGTGCTCAGGTGCCGCGATCGCCGTCCCGCGGCCGGGCCGCGGTCACTGTGCCGTTCATCGGCCAGCAGTGCGCTGGTTAAACGAGCTCCGGGAAAAAGATCTTGATTTCCCGTTCGGCCGATTCCGGCGAGTCCGAGCCGTGCACGACGTTCTCATTAACCAGCAACGCATGATCCCCCCGGATGGTGCCCGGCGCGGCGGCCAGCGGGTTGGTCGGCCCCGGCCATGCGAGCGGAACGCCTCGATCGCGCCCGGACCCTCGGCGACCAGGGCGACCAGCGGGCCCGAGGTGATGAACTCGATAAGCGGATCGAAGAAGGGTTTGCCCACGTGCTCGGCGTAGTGCAGCTGGGCGGTGCTCGCGGTCCAGGGTGCGCAGATCCATGGCCACGATCCGCAGCCCCCGGTGCTCGAGCCTGGATATCACGCTCCCGACGAGCCCGCGGCGCACGCCGTCGGGCTTGATCAGGACCAGGGTGCGGTCAGACAATGAGGCTCCTCATGGTCAGCGGCGGCCGGGGCTCGAAGGCCGGCCGGAAGCGATCCAGCGCGTGAAAAGCTTACCCGCGCGACGGCGCCTCTTCTTTACCGCCGCGCGCCGGGGCGATGAACAAAATTGCGGCCGGGCGCCCGGCGGCCATGACGGAATGTCCTCGCCCGGTCACTAAGGGAGATAGCCGAGACTATCGCGACGTCGCGCGCTCCGCACTGCGGCCGAGGCAGATAGCCACGGTCCAGAGGACGCCGAAGATCACGCCGAGCGCGTACATCGCGGCGACGACCACACCCGCGGCGATCATCAGCAGCTGCAGGATGCTGCCGGCGACCAGCGCAACCCGCAGGCCGGCGGGCCGGTCGGAGCGCAGCGAGACCGCCACGGCGATCAGCACGGCCGCCCCGGCCAGCGCTCCGCCGGCCGCCCCGGCCGAGTGCGCGGACACGTGCCCGATCGTGATCGCGACCGGGATGGCCAGGCCGATCACGATCGCCTCGAAGATGAGCACGGTGGCGCACAGCCGCCTCATGGCGAGTCCGGCTCCCCGGGCTCGCGTGATCCGGGTTCCGGCTCCCCGGGTCGGTCCCCGGGTTCCTGATCCCCGGGTTCCTGATCCCCGGGTTCCCGGTCCTCCTGCTCGGGCGGGCGCCCCGCAGGCTGCCCCAGGTCACTGGGCGCCCGGCGGGGACGAGCAGTGCCCGCGCGTCGCCGGCCGTGATCACCGACCCGGCGATGAGCACCCCGGCTGCTCCCGGCACGCGGCTGTCCGGGTTGCCAGCCCCGGCGCTGGCCTCGTCGGCGAGCGTCACCGCCACCTCGATCGCCTCGTCCAGGCGCGCGGCCGGGTGCACGCGGTCCGGCCCGAAGACCGCCTCGGCCAGGTCGGCGAGCTTGGCTCACCTCCATCGACCGCGGCGACGAGTTCCGGGTGACGACCAGGTCGGAGACGACCGGCTCGAGCTGGTCGAGCATCGCGGACACGTCCTTGTCCGCGCTTACCGCGAGCACGCCGATCAGCCGGTCGAAGGTGAACGCCTCGGTGACCGCCTCCGCTGCCGCGGCCATGCCCGCCGGGTTGTGGGCCGCGTCCACGATGATCACCGGGCTGCGCCGGACGACTTCCAGGCGCCCGGGGGAACTCACCGACGCGAACGCCTCGCGGACCCAGGTCTCGTCGAACGGGGCGGCTCCGCCGTCCGCCGGGTCATCGTCGCCCGCCCCGGCGAACGCCTCCACCGCGGCCAGCGCGCACGCGGCGTTGCCCGCCTGGTGCGCCCCGAACAGCGGCAGGAAGATCTCGTGATAGTCGCCGCGCAGGCCGCGCAGCTCCAGCCGCTGCCCGCCGACCGCCAGGTCCCGGTCGAGCACGCCGAATTCGAGCCCTTCCCGGGCCACGGTCGCGCCCACCTCCGCGGTCCGCCGCAGCAGCGCCTCGGCCGCGGCGACCGGCTGCTGGGCCAGCACGGCCACCGCTCCCGGCTTGATGATGCCGGCCTTGTCCGCGGCGATCTCCTCGACCGTGCTGCCGAGGTAGCGGGTGTGATCGAGGGAGACCGGGGTGACCACCGCGACCGTCCCGTCGGCGATGTTGGTGCGAGTCCCAGGTGCCGCCCATGCCGACCTCGACCACCGCCACGTCCACCGGGGCGTCGGCGAAGGCGGCGAACGCCATGCCGGTCAGCACCTCGAAGAACGACATCGGCACCTGGTGGCGCCCGTCCACCATCGCCACGTACGGCGCGATCTCCTCGTACAGGTCGACGAAGCGCTGCGCGTCGATCGGCTGGCCGTCCAGGCTGATCCGCTCGCGCATGGAGGTCAGGTGCGGGCTGGTGAACAGGCCGGTACGCAGGCCGCGGGCGCGCAGCAGCGCGTCGATCATCCGGGCGGTCGACGTCTTGCCGTTCGTCCCGGTGATGTGGATGACCGGGCACGCCCGCTGCGGGTCGCCGAGCAGGCTGGCCAGGTCGGCGATCCGGTCCAGGGTGGGGTCGATGGAGTGCTCGGGCCTGCGTGCCGCGATCTCCCGCTCCACCTCGGCCAGGCTCGTGTGCGAGGCCCCCGCCGCCTGATACCCAGTCACCCTGGAAGCCTACCTGCCGGCCGCCGGGCCGGGGCCGCCGCAGGCGGGAGGGCGGGCAGTTAGGCGGGCGGGAGGGCGGCCAGGCGGGCCTGCAGCGCCGCGGCTTCGGACCGGGCGGCGGCCAGCCGCTGCCGGGTCTTCTCGATCACGTCGGGCGGGGCCTTGGCGGTGAAGCCGGGGTTGCCGAGCTTGCGCTGGGTCCGGTCTATCTCGTCGGCGGCGGCGGCGAGGTCCTTCTCCAGGCGGCGCCGTTCGGCGGCCACGTCGATGGCGCCGGCCGTGTCGAGTTCGACGGTGACCCCTTCGGCCTGCACCGAGCCTGCCGGGGCGAAGCCGTCGCCCGGCTCGGTGAGCCGCAGCAGCGCGCGGACGCTCGCCTCGTGCCCGGCCAGCGGGGTGTGCTCGATGCCGGCCAGCCGGGCCGCGACCCGCTGGCCCGGGCGCAGTCCCTGGTCGGAACGGAACCTGCGCACCTGGGTGACCAGCCGGATCAGGGACGCCGATCCCCGTCTCGGCGGCCTGGTCGCGGAACTCGCGCGGTCCGCCGCCGCCGGTGCCGGGGGCCTGCCGGCCCGGCCAGGCGGCCACCATGACCGAGTCCCCGCCGGTCAGCGCGGTCCACAGCTCGTCGGTGACGAACGGCATCACCGGGTGCAGCAGCCGCAGCAGCCGGTCGAGCACGTAGCCGAGCACCGCGCGGGTGCGGCCGGCGGCGGCCTCGTCGCCAGCGGCCAGGGTCACCTTGGCCAGCTCCAGGTACCAGTCGCAGTACTCGTCCCAGGCGAAGTGGTAGAGCACCTCGCTGAGCTTGCCGAACTCGAACTCCTCGAACAGCGCGTCGGCCTGCGCGGTGACCGACGCGAGCCGGGACAGGATCCAGCGGTCGGGCACCGACAGGGACGACGGGTCCGGCCGCTCCGGAGGGACGTGAGCCCCGTTCATCAGGGAGAACCTGGCCGCGTTCCACAGCTTGTTGCAGAAGTTCCTGGCTCCGGCCGCCCACTCCTCGCTGACCGCGACGTCACTGCCCGGGTTCGCCCCGCGGGCCAGGGTGAATCGCAGCGCGTCGGCGCCGAACCGGTCGATCCAGTCCAGCGGGTCCACCGTGTTGCCGCGCGACTTGGACATCTTCCGGCCGCGGGCGTCCCGCACCAGGCCGTGCAGCGTCACGACGCGGAACGGGACGGCATCGGCGGGCTCCCGGCCCGCCATCGCGTGCAGGCCGAGCATCATCATCCTGGCGACCCAGAAGAACAGGATGTCGTAGCCGGTGACCAGCACGCTGGTCGGGTAGAACGTGCGCAGGTCCGGCGTGTCGTCCGGCCAGCCCAGCGTGGAGAACGGCCACAGTCCCGAGGAGAACCAGGTGTCGAGCACGTCGGAGTCCTGGTGCCAGCCCTCCCCGGCCGGCGGTTCCTCGCCCGGCGCGGGGCAGACCGCCTCGCCGTTCGGGCCGTAGAAGACCGGGATCCTGTGCCCCCACCAGAGCTGGCGGCTGATGCACCAGTCGTGCATGTCATCGACCCAGTCGAAGTACCGGGCCGCCATCTCCGGCGGGTGCAGCCGGACCCGGCCGTCGCGGACCGCGTCGCCCGCCGCCTTGGCCAGCGGGGCGACCTTGACGAACCACTGCAGCGACAGCCGGGGTTCGGTGGTGGTGCCGCAGCGGCCGCAGTGCCCGACCGCGTGCACGTAGGGCCGCCGCTCGGCCACCACCCGGCCCTGCTCGCGGAGCGCGGCCAGGACGGCCGGGCGCGCCTCGAACCGGTCCAGGCCACCGAACGGCCCGGGCGCCGTGATCACGCCGCGCTCGTTCATGACGGTGAGGGCGGGCAGGTCGTGGCGGCGGCCGATCTCGAAGTCGTTCGGGTCGTGGGCCGGGGTCACCTTCACCGCGCCGGTGCCGAACTCCGGGTCCACGTGCGGGTCGGCGATGACGGGGATGCGCCGGCCGGTCAGCGGCAGTTCCACCTCGCGGCCGACCATGTGCGCGTACCGCGGGTCGTCGGGGTGCACGGCCACCGCAGTGTCGCCGAGCATCGTCTCGGCCCGGGTGGTCGCGACCACGATCGCGTCATCGCCCTCCGGGGGGGTCTGGGGCCATCGGGGCCCGGGGTGTCCCCGGGAAGCGCTGTGTCCCCCCTGACCGGCCGGGCCGCCGTACCTGATCGAGACGAGCTCGCCCTCCTCGTCGTCGTGATCCACCTCGATGTCGGACAGCGCGGTGAGGCAGCGCGGGCACCAGTTGATGATCCGCTCGGCGCGGTAGATGAGGCCGTCGTCGAACAGCCGCTTGAACATCGTGTGCACGGCCCGGGACAGGCCCTCGTCCATGGTGAACCGCTCGCGGGTCCAGTCCACGCTGTCGCCCAGGCGGCGCATCTGGCCGAGTATCGCGCCGCCGGAGGTGGCCTTCCACTGCCAGACCCGCTCGGTGAACTTCTCCCGGCCCAGATCCTGACGGCTCAGTCCTTCCCCGGCCAGCTCGCGCTCGACCACGTTCTGGGTCGCGATGCCGGCGTGATCCATGCCGGGCAGCCAGAGGGTGCGGTAGCCCTGCATCCGGCGGCGGCGGACGAGCGCGTCGATCAGGGTGTGATCGAGGGCATGGCCGATGTGCAGGGAGCCGGTGACGTTCGGCGGCGGGATGACGATCGAGTACGGGGGGCCGCCGGCGTCCGGGTCAGGAGTGAAATAGCCCGCCTCCATCCAGCCGGCGTACCTGCGCGCCTCCACGTCGGCGGGCGCGTACTGCGGGGGCAGCTCACGGACGTCAGGGGCGCTGCGGTCTGACGCTGTCCTGCTGTGTTCGGTCACGTCAGGTGAGTTTACGGACCGCGGGAAGTACCCGCGGCACTAACCGCTTGCGCTCGGGCGCCGCAGGCGCAACGGGGGTTCCAGGGGTCGCCCCCGGGCTAGCACGGCGAATGGCCTGCGGCGAGCAAGCGGGGCTTGCCAGCAGGCTCATCCCGGGCCATTCGCCCTTACGCCGACTTCTCGCGCGGCGTGCGCCGGGACACGTCGCGCGGCACGAGCGTGGGGTTGACGTGCTCGAGCACCGCTTCCTGGGTGATCACTACGCGCTCGACGTCCTTGCGGCTCGGCACCTCGTACATCACCGACATCAGGACTTCCTCCAGGATGGCCCGCAGCCCTCTCGCGCCGGTGCCGCGCAGGTTGGCCTGGTCGGCGACGGCCTCGAGCGCGTCGTCGGTGAACTCGAGCTCCACGTTGTCGAGCTCGAACAGCCGCCGGTACTGCCTGACCAGCGCGTTGCGCGGCTCGGTCAGGATGCGGATCAGGGCTTCCCGGTTGAGGTTGTGCACGCTGGTGATCACCGGAAGCCGGCCGACGAACTCCGGGATCATGCCGAACTTGAGCAGGTCCTCCGGCATGATGTCGGCGAACGCGTCCGAGGTGGCGTTGTCGTCGCGGACCCGGATCACGGCGCTGAACCCGATCCCGTTCTTGCCGACCCGCTGCTCGATGATCTTCTCCAGGCCGGCGAACGCCCCGCCGCAGATGAACAGGACGTTCGTCGTGTCGATCTGGATGAACTCCTGGTGCGGGTGCTTGCGCCCGCCCTGCGGCGGCACGCTCGCGGTCGTCCCCTCCAGGATCTTCAGCAGGGCCTGCTGCACGCCCTCGCCGGAGACGTCCCTGGTGATGGAGGGGTTCTCGCTCTTGCGGGCGATCTTGTCGATCTCGTCGATGTAGATGATGCCCGTCTCGGCCTTCTTGACGTCGTAGTCGGCCGCCTGGATCAGCTTGAGCAGGATGTTCTCGACGTCCTCGCCCACGTAGCCCGCCTCGGTGAGGGCGGTCGCGTCGGCGATCGCGAACGGCACGTTGAGCAGCCGGGCCAGCGTCTGGGCCAGCAGCGTCTTGCCGGAGCCGGTCGGGCCGAGCAGCAGGATGTTGGACTTGGCGAGCTCGACGCCTTCCTCACCCGGCCGGTCATTGCCGGACTGAACCCGCTTGTAGTGGTTGTACACCGCGACGGACAGGGCCTTCTTGGCCTTGTCCTGGCCGATCACGTAGGCGTCGAGGAACTCGTAGATCTCGCGGGGCTTCGGCAGGCTGTCCCACTTGAGCTCGGTCGGCTCGGCGAGCTCTTCCTCGATGATCTCATTGCAGAGATCGATGCACTCGTCGCAGATGTACACGCCGGGCCCGGCGATGAGCTTCTTGACCTGCTTCTGGCTCTTGCCACAGAACGAGCACTTCAGCAGGTCACCGCCATCACCGATGCGTGCCACCCAATCACTCCTTCACCCGGGGGACGAGCCGGACCTCCCCAGCTAAGACGACCCTACCTCGGTACGGCGCTTTATGGTCGTTAGAACATCATCCACGATTCCGTACTCTTTCGCCTCCTCCGGGTTGAAGAACCGGTCGCGCTCGATGTCCCGGCGGACCTGGTCGGGGTCCTTGCCGGTGTGCTTGGCGATCACGCTCTCCATGGAGGTCCGCATCCGCAGGATCTCCCGGGCCTGAATCTCCAGGTCGCTGGACTGCCCGTAGCCGGACTCCATGGCCGGCTGGTGCAGCAGGATCCGCGCGTTCGGCAGCGCCGCCCGCTTGCCCTTGGTGCCGGAGGCGAGCAGCACCGCGGCCGCGGACGCCGCCTGGCCGATGCAGAAGGTCTGGATCTCCGGCTGGATGAACTGCATCGTGTCGTAGATCGCCATCATCGACGTCATCGAGCCGCCGGGCGAGTTGATGTAGATCAGGATGTCCCGGTCCGGGTCGATGGCCTCGAGGGTGAGCAGCTGCGCCATCACGTCGTTGGCCGAGGCGTCGTCGATCTGCACGCCGAGGAAGATGATCCGCTCCTCGAAGAGCTTGTTGTACGGGTTCATCTCCTTGACCCCGTACGAGGTCCGCTCCACGAACGAGGGCAGGACGTACCTCGACTGCGGCTCCCGGCGGGGCTGGCCTGGCAGCTGGCCCGCGGGCTCGAAGGCCCGGGCCGGCTGGATTGGGTACTGGGTGGTCATGAGACCGGTCCTTCCGAGGGGACTTCGGTGGCGCTGCGGATCACGTGGTCGACGAAGCCGTAATCCCGGGCTTCGTCGGCGGTGAACCAGCGGTCGCGGTCGGAGTCGGTCTCGATCTGCTCGACCGTCTGGCCCGTGTGCAGGGCGATCCGCTCGGCCAGCGTGTGCTTGACGTACAGCATCTGCTCGGCCTGGATGGTGATGTCGGACGCGGTACCGCCGATGCCGCCGGAGGGCTGGTGCATGAGGACCTGCGCGTGCGGCAGGGCGTAGCGCTTGCCGGTGGTGCCCGCGCAGAGCAGGAACTGCCCCATCGACGCGGCCATGCCCATCGCGTAGGTGGCGACGTCGTTCGGGACGTACTGCATCATGTCGTAGATGGCCAGGCCCGCGTAGACCGAGCCGCCGGGCGAGTTGATGTAGATGCTGATGTCGCGCTTGGGGTCCTCCGAGGCGAGCAGGACCAGCTCGGCGCAGATCCGGTTGGCGAGATCCTCGTCCACCTGAGTGCCGAGGAAGATGATCCGGTGCCGCAGCAGCCGCTGGAACACCTGGTCGCCGAACGGCATCACCGGAGGCTCGGCGATCCGCCCCACCGCCAGCCTGGAAGTCACGGCTGTCTCCCTGTCCGCGGTCCGGCCGCCCTCACGCGCGCCGGGCGCGCTCTTCGCATTGCTCGCGCTGGGCACGCCGCGCGCCCCCGGGCGGGGATCCGACGCGTCACTCACTTGGTCACCTGTTCCGCTTGCGATCGGTGTCGTTGACAGTGACGATAACGCGCTGCCGCCGCCGGTTCGTCCTGCGTCCTGCCCTGTTCGCTGTCGGCGCAGGCGTCGGGCCGCCGGTGAGCGGCCGCGCTACTCCGCCGCCTGGGCGGCGGACTCGGACTCGTGGCCGAGGTCCTGGTCCCGGCCCGCCGCGGCGGGCTCCGCGGGCTCGCCGGGCTGGCCCGCCTCGCCGGCGTCGTCGGCCGCGTCCGGGCTGGCGGGCGGCTTCAGGTCGACCTCCCGGCCGGCCTCGTCGGTGACCTTGGCCCGCTGCGCGATCATGTCCAGCGCCTTGCCGCGCATGACCTCGGCGGCGACCGAGCCCAGCTGGCCGCTGTCGGCGAGCTGCTTGGCCAGCCGGTCGGGCTCGACCCGCATCCGGCGCGCCTGCTCGGCCACGAACGCGCTCATCTCGCGCGCGTCGACGCTCGAGATCCTCCTGCCGGGCGAGCTGGTCGAGGACGAATCCGGTCTTGACGCCCTGGCGCGCCTCCCGTTCCAGGTCAGACTCGAACTCGGCGGGTGACCGGCCGGCAGACTGGAGGTAGTCGTCGAGGCTGGAGCCGAACTGCTCCAGCTGCTCGGTCATCGCCTCGCGGCGGCGTTCGGCCTCGTCCGCGACGATCTTCTCCGGCAGCGGGATGTCGAGCCGGCTGAGCAGAGCGTCCAGCGCCCGTTCCCTGGCCTGGCTGGCCTGCTGCAGCCGCCGCGCGCCCTCCAGCTGGGTCCTGGTCCCGGCGCGCAGCTCGCCGAGCGTGTCGAACTCGCTCGCGGCCTGCGCGAACTCGTCGTCCAGCTCGGGCAGGTCCTTCACCTTGACGCTGTGCACGGTCACGGTGACCTCAGCCTGCTCGCCGCTGTGCTCCCCGCCGGGAAGCTCGGCGGCGAACGCCTTGGACTCTCCGGCCGTCGCGCCCTGCAGCGCGTCGTCGAGCCCGTCCAGCAGGCTGCCGGTGCCTATCTCGTAGGACAGCCCGCTCGCCTGCGCGTCCTCCACGCTCTGGCCGTCGACCGAGGCGAACAGGTCGATGGAGACGAAGTCCCCGGACTGCGCGGGCCGGTCGACACCCTTGAGCGAGGCGAACCGCTCGCGCAGGCCGCTGAGGTACTCCTCGACGTCGTCCGGGCTCACCTCGGCGTTGTCCACGGTGACCGGCATCCCGTCCAGATCGGGCACCTCGAACTTGGGCCGGACGTCCACCTCCGCGGTGAACGAGAGCTCCTTGCCGTCATCGAGCTTGGTGATCTCCAGCTCGGGCTGGCCCAGGGCAAGCACATCGCCCTCCTCCAGCGCCTTGCCGTACAGCTCGGGCAGGGCGTCGTTGACCGCATGCTCGAGCACCACGCCCCGGCCGAGCCGCTGATCGATGATCCGCGGCGGCACCCGGCCGGGCCGGAACCCAGGTATCCGCACCTGCCTGGCGATCTCACGGTACGTCTTGTCGAGGCTGGGCTTCAGTTCCTCGAACGGAACCTCGATGGAGAGCTTGACCCGGGTGGGGCCGAGCTCATCGACGTCGGTCTTCACGTCGTCACTCCCTGCTCCCCGCGCAGGCCGCAGGCACGCTGGCCTTCCGGGGGCATGACTGGTCACTCACGGCTACGGCGGCCAAGTCTAGGCCAGCCGGCCGCCTTGGTGTCTTGCCGGGCCAGCCGCTGGCGGCTGGCCCGGGCCAGACGCGAGCGGTGCCGCCGGGAAGCCGGTGATAACCTCCTCAGGTCCGGCGGACCCGGATGGCCGGGTCCGCCCATGGCGAGACGGGTGCCAGCAGAAATGACGGGTGCCAGCAGAGATGACTGACGACACGGCTATTTCGTACCAGGCCGCGACGCGCGGCACCCCGGTGCTGACCAGCACGGGCACTCAGATCGGCACCTTGGAGCACGTGCTGGAGGTGCCCGATCTCGACCTCTTCGACGGGATCGTGATCACCACCGAGGCCGGCCTCCGCTTCGTCGATGCCGATAACGTGCAGCTGATCACGCGCAGCGAAATCCGGTGCCGCCTCGACGACGCGCAGGCCGCTCGGCTGCCGGCGCCGGACGGGCCGCCGGTGTACCGGGTCGATGCGCTCGCCGACACGGGGCAGAGCCTGCACGACCGGCTGGGCCGCCTGTTCCGGCGGCCGCGCTGGATACGCGAGGACGACTCACGCCACTGACGCCCCGGACGAGGATCAGAGGGTCGGCGGCAGGCCGCCGGCCGCCGGTTCGGTTCCGCTGCGGTGCCCCGGTGCTCCTGCGCCGGCGGTGTCCCGTAGCTGCACACCAGCGATCACGCGGTCCGGGAGTGGTTCGCCGCCGGGAACGCGACGCCGACGGGAGCCGGGGCCCGCTACCGGCCGCGCTCGCCGGGCCCCCTCAGCAGGCTCTCCAGCGGCACCACATCGGGAGCTTCCGGGTCGGCCTCGAAGACGGATCGGCGTCCCGGATCTCGGCCTGGTCACCCGGCCGCTGAGCTGCATCGCCGCCAGAGTGACGCGAGAGAAGCCTGCGTCACCATCGATTACCTCCATCGCAGCCATCGCCGGTCAGCGCGGTCATATCCACCAGCCTCGCCTGGTTTACCGTCACGATCATTACCGACCTGCACGGCCGCAAACAATCAAGGCGGTTCCGCGGGGGGAGCGCTGGCCGCAAGCGGCATCGCCGGCCGGGCAGTCGGCGCGATGGCCAGCGTCCGCCTGCGGCGGTCATCCGTGATCCGCAGGCGTCGTCCGCACCGCAGGCGGCCGCGTAGCGGCGCGACATGGCCGGGACGAGGCCGCCGAAGCTGCACCGCCGGGCACTCCGCCTCAATTGTCATGCGGCAGGCGCGACATCTCTCCGGGGCGGTAGCACCGTCCAGCCTCAGTCCGGCCACCCATACCGCAGGCGCCAGCCCTGATCTCAATGATCAGGGGGTCAGGTCGGGCCTCGGGTGGCTGGTCGGGCTGGCCGGATTCGAACCGGCGACCTCTTGCACCCAAAGCAAGCGCGCTAGCCAAGCTGCGCTACAGCCCGCTGACAAGCGATGGTAGCGGACCCGGCCGCCCCGGCCGGAGGCTGAGAACCGCCGTCGGCAGGCTACTCCCCGCGGGCCGGCGCAGGCGCTTGATCTCGGAGCGCAGCCGCTTGCCCGCCAGCCTGCGCTCCCGTGCGGCGCGGCTGGGCCGTGTCGCGCGGCGCGGGGCGCGGCGGCGGCGCGGTGGCATCGGTCAAGGCGGCGGCGAGCCTGCTCGCTGCCGCCTGGCGGTTGCGCAACTGAGAGCGGTGCTCAGAGGCGGTGACCGTGAGTCACTCCGCCGGCCAGCCTCCCGGCCAGGGCCCGCAGCGCCCGTTCCTTGAGCACCGGCGGCAACGCGGACGTGCCAGCCAGGTCGAAGGAGAGTTCCACCCGGCTGTCTGCGGTGTTGACCGACTGCCCGCCTGGCCCCGGTGATCGGGAAAAGCGCCACGACAGCTCCCCCGGCGGGATCTCCACGCCCCGGACGCTGACCGGATACGTCACAAGAACCACGACCGGGTTCTGGCGGATAGCGCCCGGCCACCGGGGCCTGCTGTGGTCACGGAGCCGACATCCCGTCAGCTCCGGGGCAGGAATCCGGCCTGGTGATCTCCATGCCATTTTCCTTCCCGAACGCGGCCGCCGGTACCGCCCGGCTATGCCTGCGGCGCGCGGTGTGAGATCAGGTCCAGCCGTGCCCGGCTGTCACGACGACGCGGCGCCCGCCGGGACGAATCCCGGCGGGCAGCGCGTCGCTAGCGGCGAAGCTCAGCTGTGGTGCCAGGTGGCGCTGAACTTCCTGCCCTGGGTCAGGCCGGTGACGGAGTCTTTCCTCGTGCCGCGAGACTCCATGATGATCCTGCTCGGGTGGTGGCGGCTGATCTTTGAGCCGTTCACCCTGGCGCCCGTGATGTGCACCGCGCCGAAGTCGGCCAGCGGCAGCACGCCGCGCCTGGAGGACGGTGCCTCGACGATGACCTCGGCCGATGAGCGCCTGGCCGAAGACAGCGACTTGTGCTCTACGTGATGCCAGCCCTTGGTCGTGTCGGAAAGCCTCAGGATGAACCTGCCGTGGCCGTTATAGATGACCGAGCCGGTGAAGCGGTCTCCCGGCGAGACGCGGTTGCGGAAATTCACCGGGAATTTCGGGAACATTTCATACCACGAGTAATACCTCGGGTGCTTGCCATTGCAATCCACTTCGCTGCCAGTCTGCTCAACGGTCCTATCGTTGTACCCGTCCAGGCCGACCCAGAAGCTTGAGTACTTGTGACCCGAGCCCTTGCAGTGGGCCCGGGGCTCCACCCAGCTGGCCGAGACGCTCTTGTACTTGCCGCCATGAGCTGCGTAGCCGGACCAGTTCGCGCTGGTCACCGTGTTATGAGAGCCGCCGCCGACGGTGATGAGCGGCCCGGTCGGGTGCGCGGGGCCGCCCGACTGCACCCTTACCAGACCTGGCCTGGGTGCCGCGCTCGATGCCGCGGCCGCGCCGACGAAGGCCAGCATCGAGCCGCCGACAAGGGCGAGGGTCGCCACGGGTATGCACCATCTACGTCGCATGCGTGCTCCTTACCGTCTGCTGCACAGGGAGGATGGCTGGTCATGAAGATCAGGACTTCGACCACTTCATGACGGTTCACGGCACAGCGTCCGGCCGAGCGTAATAGAAGATCTAAAGCAAGTAAAGATGTGTAAGTTTTGCCGGTGCAGGGATGGCCAGGGCCGCCGACGGGCCCGGCTGGTCACCTCGCCGGTACAGGTCTCCCAGTCAGCCGGGCCGGCCAGGTGCCGGCGCTGAACCATGGCATGCCCGGTCCGGGGGTAGTGGCTGACGCCCAGGCCGGGCCGGTGGCGGCCAGCGCCGAGCCGCCGGCGAGGGCTAGGGTCGCCACAGATATGCACCATTTCCGTAGCATTCGTGCTCCTTTACCGCTTTCTGCCGTTCTGGCTGGCCGGAAACCGCGATCCCTCTCACCCGCTCTATGAGCGTTCTTGGCACAAGACGGACTGAGCGTGATAGAACATCGCAAATAAGTAAAGACGCGTAATTTTATTTGAGTTCCTTTGCATCGCAGTGCCTCGCTGCGCCCGATGTCGTGGGGCCAGCCGGGGCTAATGCGCCGGGGGAACGCTCCGGCAGAGAAGCC
>CAWCII010000030.1:0-10976 GCA_963795575.1 uncultured Actinomycetes bacterium
GAGCAGGCTGTCCGACACGACCATCCGCCGTCACTGGGAAGCTGCCCGCAAGGTCAACGTCAACGGCCAGACCGTCACCCTCGACCCGGACGGGCCGCTGGCCGCGGCGGCCTGGGCCAGCCAGCGGATCGGCCATGCCACCCAGGCCCTGCCCAACGGCTACTGCGGGCTGCCCGTGGTGAAGGCCTGCCCGCACGCCAACGCCTGCCTGACCTGCCCGATGTTCGTCACCACCCCGCGGTTCCTGCCCCAGCACCACCGGCAGCGCCAGCAGGTGATCCAGATCATCTCCGCCGCTGAGGCCCGCGGCCAGCAGCGGCTGGCCGAGATGAACCGGCAGGTACTCGGCAACCTCGACCAGATCATCGCCGCGCTGGAAACCCAGGCGGACACGAACGGAACGGGGGCCGCGGATGCGCGCTGACAATACCGCGCACCTGATCGCCGCGGCCAGCCGGCGCCACGAACTGGCCCGCAGCAAGGCCATCCGGGCGATCCGTGAACTCGACACTGCGGGCACCACCGTGACGTTCGAGTCTGTGGCCAGGGCGGCCGGGGTGTCCCGGTCCTGGCTCTACACCCAGCCCGACATCCGCGAGGAGGTCCTGCGATTGCGCGACCTCGGCCGCCGGGCACCCGGGACGCCGGTGCCGGCGCGCCACCGCAGCAGCGACGCCTCCCTGCTGCGCCGGCTGCAGGCCACCACCGCCCGCAACCGGGAACTGGCCCAGGACAACCAGCGGCTGCGCCACCAGCTCGCCCAAGCGCTCGGACAGCTCCGCGCCGCCGGCATCCGCCCCGATCCCGGGCCAGCGCCCTAGAATGCCGCATCAGGCTCCATTTGCCCCGTCGACGATGCGGTAGACCCGTTCGTCGCTGGTGTGCCTCGCCGGCGCTGATCACGCGCAGGTTGCCGCCCCCATCGCCCGGTTCACCGGCGCCGACGGTTACGATCATGCCGAGCTGCGCACCGCCTGGCCCCGGCTCGCGCTGGAGTTGATCCGGCCGCTGCGGACAGGAAATGTCTCATGCGGCACCTAGCGTGAGAGTTCAGCACCCCCGTGTGGTCTGGCCGCGGGGGCAGGCGGGACCGCCGCGGAAGGAGCGGCCATCATGAAGATCGCATTGCTCGGCACCGGGTTCGGCCAGGCCCACGCCGCGGTTTACGCCCAGCGGCCC
The DNA here is from genome assembly GCA_963795575.1 of uncultured Actinomycetes bacterium. Lineage (GTDB taxonomy): Bacteria > Actinomycetota > Actinomycetes > Streptosporangiales > Streptosporangiaceae > PALSA-505. The sequence goes on from CAWCII010000030.1 coordinate 1,180, forward strand.
GACGTGGACGAGGTGGTCGTGTTCGGCCGGACACCGGAGAAGCTGGCCAGGATCAGCGAGCAGTTCGGGTTCGCCACCACCACCGACCTGGACGCGCTGGTCGCCGACAACTCGGTCGACCTGATCGACATCTGCCTGCCCACCCGGCTGCACGCTTCCGTCGCGGTGCAGGCCATGCAGGCAGGCCGGGATGTGCTCATCGAACTGCCGCTGGCCGCCACCCTCGAAGACGCGCGACGCATCATCGAAGTCCAGCAGGCCACCGGCCGGCGAGCGTTCGTGGACATGTTCTCCCGGTTCACCCCCGCCCGCCAGCAGCTGCGCGACGCGGTGGCTGGCCGGCGCTACGGCCCGCTGCAGGTGCTTGAGATCGAGGGGCGCACCGCGCTGCTGTGGCCGGGCTACGACCTCACGCTGCGCACCCTGGCGCTGGACATGATGCACGCCGACCTAGAACCTGGTCACCGGCCTGCTCGGCCGGCCAGCCACCGTCACGGCCGCCGGCGTCGACGGGGCCGCCGGGCGCGGCTCGGCCGCCACGGTGCTGCTCGGCTACCCGGACGCGCTCGCCCGGATCACCAGCTCCGCGCTGATGCCCCAGCCCTACGGGATCCGCGGCGGCTGGCGCGCCACCTTCACCGGCGCAGTACTCGAATACGCCATGAGCGCCGGGTTCACCGGCCAGGGCCCGGCCTCCCTCACCGAGCACACCGCGCGCGGCCAGCGCCCGATCGAGCTGGCCGATACCAGCCCCTACCAGGCGATGATCGACCACGTGCTCGCCTGCCTCACCGGACACGCCGGCAACCGCATCGATCCCGCCAGCGCCCTTCCCGCGCTCGAACTCACCCTCGATATTCACCGGCGTCTCACCCAGCCCGCGAGTTAGCCGAGATCCTCAACAAGGGTTGCCTGGCGCGGTGCCGAGCAATCAAGGGAAAGTCACCCTTAGATAACAATTGACTCCTGCTGACCACGATCATCAGCCATCACGCGGACTCGTCGAAGACGTTGTTGCCGACGAGTCCGCCCAGGTCAGGGCACCGCGTGAAGAAGCGGCTCTAGATAACGGTCATTTTCGGGACTGCCGCCGCCGGCGGCCGCCGCCCAGGTCAGCCCGTCCGGAAACTAGTCCCGGAACGGCGTGTCGCACCGCGGGTACCGGGACGATCGGCACCATGACCACCGCATCCGAATACGACAACAGTGTCCGGATTGGCTACGCCCGGGTCTCCACGCGGGTGCCCACATCTTTTACGGGGATCGTTCCTGCCACGGCGAGCGTCCCGGCACGCCACCGGCTCGGGCGGGTCATGCAGGCCGGCTCAGGCGGCGGTCATCTCGGCCCACACGAATCCGGCCAGCTCGCGGGCGACCGCGACCGCGGCTTCCGGCGCGGCCTTCCCGCCGGCGTGCACCAGGTGCACGTACCGGGCGTGCAGCCGCCGCTGCGCCGTCCACGACCGGGCCAGGGTCTCCGGGGCGGCGCCGTGCTGGCGGCGGCGCAGCCCGGCGCCGATCGCCGGGGCGTGCCGGCAGGCGCAGGCGGCCTCGGCCAGCGCCGTGCGGACCGGTTCGGAGCCGGCCTTTGGTGATGTGCCCGCGGCGGGTCCGCTCGCCGGAGGAGTACTCGGCGGGGACCAGCCCGGTGTAGCTCATGAACGCCCGGGCGGCGGGGAACCGGCGCCAGTCGATCACCTCGGCGGCCAGCGTCAGCCCGCCCAGCTCGGCGATGCCCCGGTAGCAGCCCAGCCGGGCCACCGGGCCGGCCAGCGGCTCGCGGGCCGCCCACGGGGCCAGCTCGGCCTCGATCGCGGCCAGCTCGGCCTCCCGGACCTCCAGCGCGGCCCGGTAGTGCCCGACCGCCAGGGCCAGCGCCGGCTCGCCGAACCGCTGCGCGGCGATCCACGCCCGGTGCGCCTGTGTCCAGTACGACGCGCCCCGCCAGATCCGCCCGTGCCGCATCAGCACCGCGGTCAGCCGCTGCCGGGCCCGCTTGCGGTCATCCAGCACCACCGCGCGGGCCCGCGCCAGGTCCCGCACCGCCTCTTCCGCCGGGCTGGGTACCCGTACCGGCGTCAGCTCCCCGGCCCGGCCCAGCCGGGCCAGCCGCCGCGAATCCCGCTTGCCCGTCTTGACCTTGTCCGAGCCGCCCTTCGGGATCAGCGACGGCGCGACCACCTGGCACGCCACCCCCATCGAGGTCAGCAGCCGGGACAGGTCATAACCCCCCGGCCCGGCCTCATACCAGGCCCGCAGCACCGACCGATCCGGGAACCGGCCCACCAGCCGCCGGATCGCCTCCTCCTCGTTGAAGATCCGGTCCGTGACCGGGCTCTCCTCACCCGGCAACAGCGTCGCGACCACGATCGTGTTCTTCGAGGTGTCCATCCCCAGATGGATCAGCCCCGCCGGCGATGCCACACTAGACATGACGGCCGGCTCCCTTCCGCCGTAACGGCTCCGGAATCGGGAACTTGCACCTTCCAGCTTCCGGCGACCCGCGACATCAGCCAACAGGCTTACGGGCGGTCACCGGGAGCCGGCCGCTTCATACTGACTTGATCCACAGGTATTGACAATTACTCGGTGTTTCCTGTCAGGCTGCTCTCCGGTACTCGCTGATCAAGCCGTGGACGACGTGTCTGTGCGTGATCCAGGTGGTGTGGCGTGCCAGAACTCGTGCAGGGTGCCTGACCTGGGCTTCTATCCTTAGCGGCCGTGCTCATTCGCCTCCTCTGCCTGCTCATGATCCGGTTGGTCGGCTGGGTGGCGCTTCGCCCGCAGCGATACCTCCAGGGACGTTGAGATCTTGGTCCTGCGGCATGAGATCGCGGTCCTGCGCCGTCAGGTCACCCGCCCGAAACCGGACTGGGCCGACCGCGCGGTGACCGCCGCGCTGGCGCGGCTGCTGCCCAAGCGCCTGCGGTTGCACCGGATCGTGACACACGCCACGCTGCTCGCCTGGCACCGGCGCATGGTGAAGAACAAGTGGACGTATCTGGATGCCACGGGGCGCCCGCCAGTCCCGGAGGAGATCCGTGAGCTGGTCCGGTGGCTGGCCAGGCAGAACCCGCGATGGGGACACCGCCGCATCCAAGGTGAGCTCCTCGGCCTCGGGCACCGCACCGGCGCAGGAACCGCCCGGCGGATCCTGGCCGAAGCCGGGCTCACGCCCGCGCCACGCCAGGTATCCCCGACCTGGCGGCAGTTCCTGGCCGCTCAGGCATCCGGGATCCCGGCGTGCGGCTTCATGCACGTTGACACGGTGTTGATCCAGCGCCGGTACGTGTTCTTCGCGATGGAGATCCAGACCCGCCGCGTGCACATTCTGGGCGTGTCCGCCCGCCCTGCCGGGGCATGGACCGCCCAGCAAGCCCGCAACCTGCTCATGGACCTCGGCGGATATGCCACCCGGTTCAGGTCCTCATCCGTGACCGCGACAGCAAGTTCACGGCGGTATTCGACGAGGTGCTCGCTGGCAACGGCATGCGGATCATCAAGACGCCGGTCCGGTCGCCCAGGGCGAACTCTTTTGCGGAGCGGTACGCGGGAACGCTACGGCGCGAGTGCCCCGGCCACCTGCTGATCCACGGCGAACGGCACCTCCGGCGGATCCTGGCCGAATACGCGCGGCAGTTACAACGAACATCGCCCGCACCAGTCGCGCGAACAACGACCTCCGCTACATGAACCGGCCAGGCGGTTGATATGACCACCCGGATCACGCGCAGGCAGGTCGTCCAGGCAGGTCGTCCACGGCTTGATCAACGAGTACCGGAGAGCGCCCTGACGAACTCAGAAAAAGCCAGACCAGAGTCATTGTGCGAGTTCTGGCACGGCACACGGGTGCATCCGGATCGCGGATCCGTTGGACGAGCATCATGACTACTGCCCGGCCTGGTCCGCGAGGGACAGATCCGCAATAGGCGGGGATCGTTCCGGAAAAGTTACTGTTTGTGCGGAATCATCGTCTTTAGGGGCTCTGCGGCCGGGTACTGGGCGCGCGGAGGTAGTCATGACGAAGGTACCTAGACATTCATTTTCCGGAAAAATCGCACGGGCGCGCGCCGTCCTGCCGCTGACCGCCGCGCTGACCCTCGCCGCCGGCATGGCGGGCGCGGGCCAGGCCCTGGCCGCGCCCGCCGCGGTGGCCACCGCCGCGCCGTACAGTTGCGCGGCCAACGGGCCGGCCGGCGCGCAGATGATCTACGGGACCTTCGGCGACGCCGGCGTCATCGGCTGGGCGGGTAACACCCAGGCGGTTGTGGCGTGCCTGGGCGGCAGTTTCTTCGTCGACACCAGCGGCCCGGACGGCGGGCCCGGCAGCAACAGCACCGCGGCCGTGACCGGCACGACGTACGGCTATGGCATCTACGACGACAGCCCGACCACGTGGGCCAACGCCGACGGCTACCTGCCGGCGCTGGTGACCACCTTCCACGGGGACGGCGCCACGATCTCGATCACGAACTTCGGCGACGAGGTGAGCATCGGCGGCGACGCCTTCGTCATCATCTACAGCCGGGTCCAGGTGATAAACCCGACGAGCAGCCCGATCACCATCGACCCCGGGGCCTCGGCCGGGCTGGTCCCGCTCAGCTCGGCGCCGGACGCGGTGCCGCCGCACGGCACCGTGAACCACGACTACGCGGTGCCGTCGGACAAGTTCGGCGGGACCTACCCGTACCCGTCCAGCAGTGCCATCGTGGCGGCCGGCGGGTTCGGCCTGCACTTCGCGCATATGGCCGCGTTCTGGAACGGTCGAGCTGGCCGGCATCGCCCAGTTCCGGCACCTGCCCGACCAGCAGCTGGTGGACGCCTACCGGACCGGGTTCATCTACACCCAGATCATCCGCAACGGCGAGGAGCTGAAGACCGGCGCCAACGGCTATGACAAGGAATTCAGCCACGACGTCATCGGCATCCTGGCCAACTTGTTCACCCAGGGCTACACCACCGGCGCGCACGGCCTGCTGCTGCGCGCCCGGTACGTGATCGGCACCCAGACCCAGTACGACGACGGCGTGTGGACCTACCCCTGGATATGGGCCATCTACCTGCTCAAGACCGGCGACCTGAGCTTCGTCAAGGCCAACTTTGACACTCAGGGGCCCAGCGGGGCGACCGAGCCGAGCATCAAGGACACCGCGCACCTGATCGCCACCGACCGCACCGGGCCCGGCGGGATCATGGAGAAGACCAATGACATCGACGCCAACGGCTACTGGACGATCGACAACTACGAGGCGCTGATGGGCCTGTGGGCTTACCACTGGCTCGCCCAGCAGGTCGGCAACACCAGCGAGGAGAACTGGGCCGCCTCGGAGTACAGCAGCCTGCTGGCCGCGGTCAACACGACCCTGAACGCGACCATCTCCACCTACCACCTGACCTACCTGCCGTGCTCGATGACCGAGCCGAACACCGGCAACCGGTGCGCCAACGCCGAGGACGCCAACTGGGCGGCGCCGTTCCTGTTCGGCCGCTGGGCGTGGGACGGCTACCTGTTCGGCGCGCCGCTATCGGGCCCCGGCATCAGCCTGATCGACGCCACCTACTCCTACGGCTTCGCCCGGCTGGCCGGCAAGCTCCCGCCGGGCACCTTCGGCGGCTACCCGACCCAGTACTTCAGCACCGCCTACAACGCCGGGTACGGCGAGTGGGGCCTGGCCAGCACCGGCTACCGGGACCAGGGCATCGCGAGCTATCAGTTCATGATCGCCAACGGGCAGAGCGGGCCGTACTCGTGGTGGGAGAGCCAGCAGTTCCCCAACCCCGGCTCGCCGTGGGCCGGCACCCATCCGGAGAACGGGAACGGCTCCTCCCCGCACGCCTGGGGCATGGCCAACGCCAACATGGTGCTGCTGGACTCCCTGGCCGCCCAGCGATCCGACGGCAGCCTGGTCGTCGGGCGCGGCGTGCCGGACTCCTGGGTGAGCAGCGGCCAGGTCATCAGCCTGGCCAACTTCCCCACCACGGACGGCAAGCACCTCGGGCTGACCATCCGCACCAGCAGCGCCTCGGTCACGCTGACGCTCAGCGGCGATCAGCCGTCCGGACCGGTGCTGTTCCAGCTCCCGGCGTTCGTCGGCAACATCGCCCGCACCAGCGCCGGGACGGCGGACGAACGCACCGGCACGGTCACCCTGCCGCCCGCCGTCCGCTCCGTCACCGTCCAGCTGACGCACGCCGAGCCGTCCAGCTGACCACCGGCCCGGCGCAGGCCCTGGCCACCCTGTGCCCTGCCAGAAGTCGCGTAATGGCTCTGAGCTGGTGTTTTCTGTAGTCGTCAGGCTGTTCTCCGGTACTCGTTGATCAGGGCGTGGACGACCTGCCTGCGCCTGATCCGGGCGGTCACATCGACCGCCTGGCCGGGCTCGTGCAGCGGAGGTCGTTGTTCCCGCGACTGGTGCGGCCGGTGGTGATTGTAATTCCGCGCGTACTCGGCGAGGATCCGGCGGTGGTGTCGTTCACCATAGATCAGCAGGTGGTCAAGGCACTCACGGCGTAGCGTTCCCCCATACCGCTCCGCGAATGAGTTCGCCCGTGGCGACCGTACCGGCGTTTTGATGACCTGCACGCCGCTGCCGGCGAGCACATGGTCGGATATCGCCGTGAACTTGCTGTCGCGGTCCCGGATCACGAACCTGAGCTGGCCGGCGCGTTCGCCGAGGTCCATCAGCAGGTTGCGGGCCTGCTGGGCGGTCCACGCCCCGGTGGGGTGTGCGGTGACGCCCCGGATGCGCATCCGCCGGGTCTGGATCTCCATCACGAACAAGACGTGCAAGCGGCTGAGGAACACGGTGTCAACGTGCAGGAAATCGCACGCCAGGATCCCGGCCGCCTGAGCGGCCAGGAACTGCCGCCAGGTCGGGGATGCCCGGCGTGGCGCGGGCGTGAGCCCGGCCGCGGCCAGGATCCGGCGGATGGTTCCCGCGCCGACGCGATGACCGAGGCTGAGGAGCTCGCCCTGGATGCGCCGGTGTCCCCACCGCGGGTTCTGCCCGGCCAGCCGCCGGACTAGCTCACGGATTTCCCCTGGGACGGGCGGGGCGCCCGGTGGTACTCGGGTAGGTCCACTTGTTCTTGATCAGGCGCCGGTGCCAGGCGGGCAGGGTACCGGGTGTCACGATCCGGTGCAGCCGCAGGCGCCCGGGCAGCAGCCGCGCAAGCGCGGCGATCACTGCGCGGTCAGCCCAGTCCGGCTCCGGGCAGGCGACCTGGCGGCGCAGGAGCGCGACCTCGTGCCGCAGGACCAGGATCTCCACGTCTTTGGAGGTGCCGCTGCGCGCGAGCAGTGTCAGCCAGCCGAGCACCCGGACCATGAGCAGATAGAGGACGCGAATGAGCACGACCGCAGAGGATAGAAGCCCAGGTCAGGTGCTTTGCTCGAGTTTTGGCACGCCACAGGCTCACGGGAGAGCTGGGTGCCCACCCAGGGTGTGCGTCGATCGCGTCGAACGCCCTAAGGGCAATGGCCCAGATCGCCCTGCGCGGCTCCGCGCCCCGGTGACCGGGTTGCGCCGCTTGCTGGTCCGGAACACCTTCTGCTTCTGCTGCGCCACCCCGGCGTACAGCACCTGGGCAGGCACCAGCCCCAGGTCATCAAGCTCTACCCGCTGCAGGTACCCGGCAGGGACCAGATCCTTGCGCTGACCCAGCGCGAACCGCACCAGGTCCAGCCCGCGGGCATGCTTGTCGGGCTGGGGCGAAGTCGCGTTAGACGGCGAGCGTCACCGCCCGCGGTGCGTACACCTCGTGGGCGGGATAGAAAGTGACCTGCGGTTCGGCCTGGACGCCTACCTTGGCCATACCAGGCCCGAGGCGTTCCGCGCCGAAATTGCTGAATGCCTCTTCGCTTTCCCAGGCGTCCACGTTGTGGCAGTCCCCGCCCTCCCACCAAGTCACGTGCGAGAGCCCGCCGAACGGAGCCTCGTCCAGCCAGCCGACCTCCGCGCGAACCTGGTCGTACTGCTCCTTGGTGACGCCGGCCAGCACCACATGCGCAACTACAGCCATCGCCCCTCCCTCAGCAGTATCCCCCGGGAACGGCCCCGGGTGTCTCAGGATGCTGCCCATGCCCGAGTACGTTACTGGCACCGGCACTGGATCACCGCGCCGGGCCGCTAGCAGCAAACAGGCTGCTGCGCGGTTGCGCCTGAGAGGTCGGCTGCGGCGCCCTGACCGCCCCGATCTCGCTGACTTCGCGCAGGAAGCCGCCATCAGAGCCGAAGGAAGCGCGCCGATCGCCACGTCCTAGCTGAGTGATCCGACGGACCCGAAGGAATCTGCCCAACTTCGTCGCCTGATTGCCTGCGCAGCCCGCGGCTAGGGGAGGGCCGTGGCGCGACGCGGCCGCGCACACGGATCACCGGGCTCAGGCTCACGCGGGCGCTGGCACTGCTCCCAGCCTGGACCAGCAATCCCAGCATGTCGGCCTGTCAGAACCGCTCGATAACCCGGTCGCCGCGGGAAATGCAGGATGGTGATACCGGGCAGCGTGATCGTCGTTCCCGCCGCGCGCACGCTGGACGTGGCGGCCGCTCACCGTGAACCGGATAGCGCACACGGCACCGTCTCACAGGACCTCGTCGAAGAAGAGTTCCGGGGTGTCGAAGGCGCTGAAGACGCTCTCGTAGAATCCGCGGACCTGGGTCTTATCCATGGGTTCCGGGAGCAGCCGTGCAGGCGGAGGTACCCGTAGGTCGCCGGGCCTGGTGACGGATCGCCCGGGCAACCGGCGCGGGACCGCTAGTCCAGGGCGAGCGTGGTGGCCCCGGCCAGGAGCCCTGCGGCGCATGCGGGGTTCCCGGTGACGTACACGTCTAGGTCGGCGGGGGTGACCCGGTTGGCCACCAGTCGGCAGAACCCAACCGCGTCGGTCACGATCAAGACGGAGGCCGGGGCGGCCGCGTCCGGGCCCGCAGTCATGTCCCAGGTCCCCCCGCCCGGCCCGGTCAGGACCAGGCGAACATCCACCGGATCGGTCAGGGGCGCCCGGTCCGCGGCGTACGGCAGCAGCCGGGCCGCGAGTTCAGTCATCAGGCGCAGCGTCGACGGGCCGGGGACGGACGCGGCCCACCCGGCCGCCTGCCGGATATCGTTCTCGTGCGTCCACAGCTCAAAGGCCCGGACGATCAGCAGCGCGCAGCGGCAGCCGAATGCCGTGCATGGCGACCTCGGTCCGGGGATCGGCGAGCCGCACCAGGCCCAGGGTGCGGTCCGCGGCCCGGCGCCAGTCGGCCGGCGGCCCGCACCTGTAGCGCGGCGGCCAGGACGCGTTCACGCAGCCCGGGCGGGTCAGGGCCGGCGGCAGTCATGAGGACTCCAGCAACTCACGGTCCAGCATTTTTTCCAGCTTGGCCAGCGCCAGCCGCAGGCGCGATTTGGCGGTGCCTTCCGGGATGCCGACGGCGTGCGCGACCTGGCGGCAGGTCAGCCCCTCGAAGTAGGCCAGCTCGACGACCTGGCGCTGGCTGGCTCGCAGCTGCTGCACCGCGGCCCGGACAACGCCGGCGGTCTCGGCCGCCATCACTTCCTCGCCGGCGGCCGCGACCGGCGGCGCCGGGCTCAGCCGGCAGGAGCGCTCCTAGCGTGCCACGCGGCGCAGTTCGCTGCGGACCACGTCCACCGCGCGGTGCCTGGCCAGCACGATCAGGTAGGTGCGCTGCGTCCCGGCCGCCGGATTGTAGCGGTCCGGGCGGGCCCACAACTCGACGAACACGTCCTGTACAACGTCCTGGGCGGCGCCATTGTCCCCCAGGACCCGTAGCGCGCTGCCGTACACGCTGCCG
>CAWCII010000031.1:0-25578 GCA_963795575.1 uncultured Actinomycetes bacterium
CATGTCCCGGTGGGGTCACAAGAAGGTGATGCTGTGCTGTGACCCGGACACCGGATTGCGGGCGGTCATCGCCATACACTCCACAGCGCTCGGGCCCGCCACGGGCGGGACCCGCATGTGGCCCTATGAGTCCGATGACCAGGCGATGCTCGATGCGCTGCGCCTGGCCCGCGGCATGACCTACAAGTACGCCGCAGCCGGGGTGGATCTCGGCGGGGGGAAGGGGGTGATCATCGGCGACCCCAGGACGGATAAGACCGAGGCGCTGCTACGCGCCTACGGCAGGTTCGTCGACTCGCTGGATGGCGAGTACATCACCGGCGAGGACGTCGGGACCACGCTCGAAGACATGGAGACCATCTACGCCGAGACCGATCACGTCGTCACTCTTCCCGAGCATTGCGGAGGAGCGGGGGACATCTCCCCCGCCACCGCGCTCGGTGCCGTGATGGCCACCAAGGCCTGCGCTGAGCGCGTTTGGGGCACCCCGAGCCTGGAGGGACGCCGCATTGCGCTGCAGGGGCTGGGAACCGTCGGCAGCAAAGCACTAGCCCTGCTGCTGACAGAGGGCGCGGACGTGGTGGTCACCGACCTGGATAAGCAAAAGATGAACTGGGCCCGTGACACCCACGGCGTGACTGCGGTGGCGCCGGACGAAATCTACCGGCAAGACGTGGACATCTTCGCCCCTTACGCCCTGGGCGGGATCATCGACGATGAGACGATCCCGCAACTGCGCTGCAGGATCATCGCCGGCTCGGCGAACAATATCCTCGCCGAGGAGCGGCACGGCGACGAACTGGAGCACCGCGGCCTGGTGTACGCAGTGGACTACGTCGCCAATTCCGGCGGCACGATCTTCGACACCGACCGGCTGCGCAAGGGCGGATTTCAGCGTGACCGGGCCATGGCCAGCGTCCGCCGCATCTTTGAGCGCATACACGAGATCTTCGAAATCGCAGAGGCCCGGCAACTGCCGCTTTACCGGGCCGCCGACCTGCTGGCGGAGCAGCGCATCGCAGGCCTGAAATCCCTGCCTTTGCTCGACGCGCCGCGGCCCAGGACCTAGGGGAAGTAACGCCGATGGGGGATATCGCGGAAGTGGCGAGGAGGCGCGCTGTCGCGCCCGCCGGCCTCGCTGACGGGGTGTACCAGCGCCTGCGCGCGGCCATCGTACGCGGTGAGCTGCGCCCCAACGAGCGCTTGGTCGAAGCGGACCTCGCTGACTGGCTCGAAGTGAGCCGTACGCCGGTGCGAGAGTGCCTGCAGCGGCTTGCCGCGGAACGGCTCGTCGCGAACCGGCGCCGAGGGTGGGTCGTCCAAGAGCACTCGACCGAGGACATCCGCGAGATCTACGGCGTGCGCGCCGCCCTGGAAGGCTATGCTGCCCAGCTGGCCGCTCGCCAGGCTTCGCATGACCAGGTGGAGCGCATCATGGCGCTCACGAGAATCGACCCGGCCACCTACGCAGATCCACCGCGCCGCGGCTTCGTCGAGTACAACCAGCAGTTCCACGACACGGTGGTCGAGTCGTGCGGGAACTCCCGGCTGGCGGAGGCGATCCGGCGGAGCAGGGAGTACTACTTCAACTACCGGATCGCCGCGGCCTACACCGAGGCGGAGGTAGCCGAGGCTATCAGCGGGCACCAGGCAATCGGACGCGCCATCCAGCGACGGGAGCCTGATGCGGCAGAGCGGCTCGCCCGTGCTCATGTGCACGAGGCGCTGGAAGTTGCCGTGATGAAACTGTGATTTGTATGCAACCGCGTATGCGACCGTTAGGAACACAGCATGTAGCAGCGCATACATGCGCTGCTCCCCAGGTCTGACGTGACACTAAATGCGGGGGCTGACGGAAGGGACAGGCACGATGAAGGTTGTCGGCTCCAGAGCAGCAGCAACAGCCATCCTTGCCGCGGTGGCTTTGACGGCGGCGGCGTGCAGTTCGAGCAGTTCAAGCAGTTCGGCAAGCTCCGGCAGTTCGCCGAGTACCGCGGGCGCGATCCTCATCGGCGTGCCGGTGCCCTTGTCGGGTGAGTATGCGAGCGCCGGCACGGACATCCTGCACGGTGCCCAGCTCGGCGGCTAAGGCGATCAATGCCTCGGGTGGCGTGCTCGGCAAGAAGATTCAGATCGTGTCGCAAGACGACGCATGCCTGGCGTCAACCGGCTCCCAGGCGGCCCAGAAGCTGATCTCTCAGGGCATCGCTGCCGCAGCCGGGGGCTACTGCTCCACCGCAGCGTTTCCCGAGCTCGAGGCCTTCCACCGGATGGGGATCCCCTACGTCATGGATGCCTCGACCAACCCGCAGCTGACCGAGCAGGGGTTCGCGCAGGCGTTCCGCACCATCGGCCGCGACGACGAGCAGGGACCCATCGCCGCCAGCTTCATCACCGGCTACCTGCACGCCACGCGGGTCGCCGTGGGCAATGACAACAGCACGTACGCCAAGGGCCTGGCGGACGCCACGGTGGCCGCGCTGCACAAGGACGGCGCCCAGGTGGTCTTCAACAACGCGCTCACCCCGGGCCAGTCCGACTACACCTCCTTCCTGACCAAGATCGGCCAGTCCAAGCCCCAGGTCTTTTACTACACCGGGTACTACCCGGAGTTTGGGCTCCTGCTCAAGCAGGCCAAGCAGCTGGGACTGAAGTTCACGATGATGGGCGGTGACGCCAACAACGACCCCACCCTGCTCAAGACCGCCGCCAGCGCGGCGAACGGCGCGATGATGACCACCGCCCCGCTGGCCCAGTTCCTGACTAGCGCGAAGGGCTTCGTCAGCTCCTACCAGGCTGCGTACGGCACCGGTCCTGGCCCCTACTCCGGCTATGAATACAACGCGGTCGGGGTGGTCGCCCAGGCGATCAAGAACGCGGGCTCCGCCACGCCCAGCAAGATCACTGCGGCGCTGCGGACGATCAGCTACAGCGGCATCACCGGCGACTTCCACTTCGACAGCGTGGGGGACCGGCAGCCCGTCAACTACATCGTCATCATCGTGCAGAACGACCAATTCGTCGCCTACAAGAAGTTCGACGACAGCACCCATCAGTGGGTGAACGTGAACAGCTGAGCCCGGGCGGCCTGACGGCAAGCCCGGGCCCGGAATCGGGCCGTGGCCGCTCCAAGCATAGCCGGATCAGAGAAATTGGATGAGCGCATTCCTCCAGTACGTGGTGAACGGCCTGACCAGCGGTGCCTTCATCGCGCTCGTGGCCCTGGGCTACACGATGATCTACGGCGTCATCCGCCTGATCAACTTCGCCCATGGCGATGTGCTTATGGTCGGCTCATTCATCGGCTATGAGATAGTCGTCACGCTCACGGCGCAGCACTGGCCCGTCGCGGTCATCGTCGTGCTCGCGCTTCTGGCCGGCATGGCCTTCACCGGCGGGCTCGGAGCGGTCATCGAGCGGGTGGCCTACCAGCCGCTGCTGAACTCCTCCCGGCTGGCCATCCTGATCAGCGCTCTCGGGGTTTCGCTTGCCCTGGAGCAGGGCGCCCAGCTGATCTTCGGCGCCGGGTTCTCGGCCTACCCGAGTGTGCTTCCCAACACCGGGTTCTCCTTCGCAGGCGCGCACGCCTCCTACGTGCAGGCGGGCATGTTCCTGCTGAGCCTGCTGCTCATGCTGGGGCTGTATGTCATCGTGCACAAGACCACGGCAGGGACGGCGATGCGGGCCCTGTCAATGGATAAGGATGCGGCCACGCTGATGGGCATCAATGTGCCGCGCATCATCATCCTGACGTTCATACTCGGGTCTGTGCTCGCCGGGGCTTCCGGGGTCATGCAGGGCCTGTACTACACGGAGATCAATTTCTTCATGGGGTTCCTCATCGGCCTTCGCGCGTTCACCGCGGCGGTGCTGGGCGGCATCGGCAACATCCCCGGCGCGATGGTCGCCGGGCTCCTCATCGGCCTGATCGGGTCGTTCTCGGACGGGTATATCTCGTCCGAGTGGAGCGACGCGATCATCTTTGCCGTGCTCATCGCGGTGCTGGTGTTCAAGCCCACCGGCCTGTTCGGCGAGCGCGTCGCGGAGAGGGTCTAGCCGTGGCCGAGAGCGGCAAGTTGCGCCTCGTGCTACCGCTGACACCTCGGGCGCGCCAGGGAGCCCGCGCGGGACTCACGGTTACCGCTTCCGCGATCGTGCTGCTGCTACCGCTCGTGCTATCCGCATACCCGATGTCAGTGGCGGTGACCGTCGTCACGTACGCGATTCTGGGCCTCGGGCTCAATGTCGTGGTGGGCTACGCCGGGCTGCTTGACCTCGGCTATGCCGCTTTCTTCGCCATCGGCGCGTACACCTCGTCGATGCTGCAGGTATACGTGCACCTGTCGTTCTGGGAGACGCTGCCCGCCGCCGTGGCCGCCGCCGCGGTATCTGGCTGTATCATCGGCTACCCCACACTGCGGCTCCGCAGCGACTACCTGGCGATCGTCACCCTGGGCTTCGGCGAGATCGTACGGATCACGGTCACCAACCTGAGCGTCACCGGCGGACCGAACGGGCTGTACGGGATCCCGCCGGCCAGCGTGTTCGGCACCGCCATAGTGTCGGAGGACGGCCTGTACTACCTCGGCCTCTTCTTCCTGGTCATCGCGGTCGTGTTCACCGGCTGGCTCTCCCGGTCGCGGCTAGGCCGGGCTTGGCGGACCCTGCGCGAGGATGAGACGGCGTGCGAGGCGGTCGGCGTGCCAGCCACCAAGGTCAAGCTGCTCGCCTACATCATGGGTGCGATGGTCGGAGCGCTCGCAGGCATGTTCTTCTCCGCCCAGTTCGGCACGATTGACCCGACCAGCTTCACCTTCACCACCTCGGTGACGATCCTGATAGTGGTGATCGTGGGCGGCATGGGCAGCATTCCCGGGATGATCCTCGGCGCCCTGATCGTAGTGGGGCTGCCCGAGGCACTACGCCCGATCGCCAACTACCGCCTGCTCATATTCGCGCTGGGCCTCGTCGTGCTCATGCTGGTCAGGCCGCAGGGGTTGTGGCCGGCGAGACGATCGCGACGAGGGTCCTTCACCGCGCCCCCCACATCACGCGAGGCGCAGGAAGGGCCGGCCATAGAGCGGCCCGAGCCCGGATCGTTGCTGTTGCGCGTCTCCGGGCTGCAGCACAGCTTCGGCGGTGTCAAGGCGGTTGACGACGTCAGCTTTGACCTGCACGCCGGGGAGATCCTCAGCATCATCGGCCCGAACGGGGCGGGCAAGACCACCGTCTTCAACTGCATCACCGGGCTGGTAGCGCCACAACGAGGCGCGGTGTCCTTGCGAGGGGAACGCTCGCTGCTCAACGTCAAGCCGCACATGATCGTCAGCCTCGGCCTCGCCCGCACCTTCCAGGGCGTCCGGCTGTTCGAAGGGCTCGACGTGGCCGAGAACTGCCTGGTGGGGCTGGCCGCCCACCAAGGCAGGCTGGTGTCCCGGCACGGACTGCTCGGCCGCACCAGCGCTCAAGACCGGCGTGAGGCGCTGCGGTGGCTTGCCTTCGTCGGCCTCGCCGACCAGGCCCACCTGCTGGCCTCTGAGCTGTCCTATGGCGACCGGCGCAGGCTCGAGATCGCCCGGTCCCTGATGAGCGGGCCCCTGGCCCTTCTGCTGGACGAGCCGGCCGCCGGGACCAACCCGACCGAGAAGCGCGAGCTGATGGACCTGGTCCGTCAGGTCCGGGACTCGGGCGTAACAGTGCTGCTGATCGAGCACGACATGGACATGGTCATGGGGCTGTCCGACCGAGTAATCGTGCTCGACCGGGGCGCCGTCATCGCCGTGGGACCCCCCGGACAAGTCCGCAGAGACCCGCGCGTGATCGGCGCTTACCTTGGCCGGGAGGAACAAGAGGCCACCGAGGCGGTAGGGGAGGTGCCGGGGTGGAACTCCTGACGGTCGCCGACCTGCACACTTACTACGGCGAGATGGCCGCCTTGCGTGGCGTCTCGCTGCACGTCGGCGAGGGTGAGATCGTAGCGCTGCTCGGCAGCAACGGCGCAGGCAAGACCACCACGCTGCGGACCATCTCCGGGCTACAGCGACCGCGCAGGGGTACTGTGTCCTTCGACGGAGCCGACATCACGCGCGCACGCGCGCATGCCATCGTCGCGAAGGGACTGGCCCACGTGCCCGAGGGCCGGCGGATCTTCGCCGCGCTTACCGTCGAGGAGAACCTCAACATGGGCGGCTACCTGTCTCGCCGGGACCACAATCTCGTTACGGCACGCAAACAGCGGGTTTTCGACCTGTTTCCCCGGCTGGCCGAGCGCCGCCGGCAGCTCGGCGGGCTCCTCTCCGGCGGCGAGCAGCAGATGCTCGCGGTCGGGCGAGCCCTGATGAACGAACCCCGTCTGCTCGCACTGGACGAGCCATCCCTGGGACTAAGCCCGGTTCTGGTCAAAGCCGTCGGCGAGGTGATCCGGCGCATCCGCGCCAGCGGCACCGCGATCTTGATGGTCGAGCAGAACGTCCGGCAAGCGCTCGCCCTCGCCGATCGCGCTTACGTCCTGGAGACCGGCCGTATCGTCCTTGAAGGGCCGGCCGCAGACCTGGCACGCGACCCTCGAGTCCAGCACGCGTACCTGGGCGGCTCGGCCGAGGAAGCATCGCCTGCACCGTAGTCGGCGGTTGGCTCGGACACACGACAACATGCCATTGCGGGGCGAGCAAGACAGGAGGGCAGAATTGAGCGCACCGCAGGGTCCGGCGCGACGCTCGCAGAGACCGCCAACGCCGGCATACCGCCCGCGTAGCGGCGGACCGCTCGATCTCGACCGCAGCCTCTACGAGCGCATCGCGACCGGCCCGGGCCGTCAGCTGGTTGAGCAGCTTACGGTGCCTGCCCAGGGCGGACGAGCCTGGCAGGTACGCGCCGGGCAGGTGTGCCGCATTATCGCGTTCGCAGGGCCGCAGGTCGGCGACTTCAACTGCTGGAACTTGCACGACCCCCGGGAGCGCCTGTGGGCCTCGCGGACCAGGCAGCTACAGGCCGCCCACGTCACCACATACGACCGTCTGTGGTCCACCCTGCCGTACCTGCGCCCGATGCTCACCTTCACCGCCGACACGCTCCAGTACGGGCAGGACGAGCACGGCGGGCGATGCCACGACCTGCTCGGCACCCGGTGCGATCCGTACGTCAACCGGATGCTCACGGGGGAGGACTTCGACCATCACTGCCATTCCAACCTTCTCCGTGCCGTGTTCCCCTACGGCCTCAACGAGCTGGACGTGCACGACGTGCTCAACGTGTTCCAGGTGACCGGACTCACCGACGACCGCTACTTCATGTCCGCCAGCCCCGCCCGCCCCGGAGATTACCTGGAGTTCTTCGCCGAGATCGACCTTCTGTGTGCGCTGTCCGCCTGCCCGGGAGGCGATCTGTCTGTGGACCTGTGGGGTCCGACGGCCCAGGATCCGCTTCCGACGTGCAAGCCGCTCCGGGTCGAGGTCTATGACATAGACCCAGTGCTGGTTGACCGGTGGGAACCACCCCGCAGTCCCGACTACCGCGGCAGGCACGGGCTGCGGGAGCCGGAAAACTGAAACCGGCGTATCCCGGTGCCGAGCGGGTCATTCGAGAAGCCGTCTGGCCGCCAGCTCGACGTCCTTTTCCGACACCAGGACGTGCGCGGCGGCGTCGCCCAGCGGGATGAAGCTGTCGGCCGAGGTGACCCTGGCTATGCTGCCCCGGTACCCGGCGTCGGCGAGCTGGGCGATCACTCCCTCGGAAACACCGCCCGATTGGCGCGTCTCGTCGACTACCAGGACGCCGCGGCCGTGCAAGGCGACCGGCGTGAAGCCTGCCGCGCTGTAGTTCACGTCAGGGTCCGTGAATCAATAAAAGAGTGAGTATGCAATTGAGCGTATAAGTATGTGTACCGACAACGCGCTCATTTCGCATGTGCGTGAGATGGCATAGCCTGGCCGACCGAGATGTCCTGGGCTTTGCTGTGCGGTATCGCCCTTTGGACTTGACACCGAGTCCGGCGGGCACCTACCTGCGATCCTCGACCTCGATCTCTTGCGCCTTGGCCGCTCGCGGACCTCGGTGAATGTGATGTGACTGTGAGCGAACGGGGGCTTCCTTCGCGCGGGTCTTCCGCAGTAATTCCACCGCAACGCGATAACTCCCTGGCCAGGCTGTTCGAAATCTTAAGCGAGCATGTCGTGTGCACCTAGTGCGACTGGCCGCAAGCCCCGTAGGGCGGCATCGGCCGACCCATGCTACACGACCGGATGTTTCGAGCCTGGGCCGCGGACGCATCATCACGGAACCGCTTCCGCTCGGTCGCAGTCGACAGGTCAGAGCACCCGCCCCGCGGGGTCTCCACCAGGTGCCGCCCGCGGCGCAGACCCCGATCAGCTCGGCGGTGCGCTCCGTGTTCCGCGTCAGCCGGTCCGCATGGCAGGCGGCCACCCCACCTCGGGATGACTGCGCAGATAGCCGAGCATGGCGGTGAACTCATCACGCCGGGATGCGCGCCGCCGATCTTGCGGAACGCGGTCCGGTCCGCGTCCGGGAACTCGGCCACGACCTGGCCGCCCAGCTTCGCGATATGGACCGCGGTCAGCGCCCGCTGACGCGGAACAGCCTTCCGGTCGTTGGGATTTCCGCAGGTACAGCACCCACTCCGACGACAACTCCCTGCTCACCCGCCAAGCAGGCCATAAGAGCGTCATACTATGACTTTCGCCCTCGCGGCCGCTGCCCCATTTTTGGGACGACTGCCAGAGGGCGGCATGTCCCTTCGCTGCCTGGCCGGAGCTAGTCCCCGAGCCCTTTGCTTTGGGCGGCGGGAAGGTGACGGTAATAGAGTGCAACCAGCCAATTGTAACTAACTGTTTGCAATATGCACATATCGCCGAATAGGAATGTCCACTTGTCCGGTGGGCTTTCGGGCTGTGGCACGCTCAGATTATCCATTCAGGAGCGCGGATCGTGAAGCTCGGCAGCCGTCCCCGCCGTAGGTGGCTGGGGCGGCTGCTGGTGTCTGGGTCAGGTGGTAGTCCTGGCCGCGCGCCATTCGGGGCTGTCGAGGAAATGGTTGTCGAAGCGATCCTGGGCGGCGAGAAGGTCCTCAAGACTGGCCTTCCCGAGTTGGAGCTGGGCGGTCAGCCGGAAGTACTCGAACCGCTCAACGCCCGGCGTGATCACGATGAGCAGGTCGGCGGACGACCCGGGCGGTGCGGCAAACGCGTGGGGCGTGCCTGGCGGCACGACGGCAAGGTCGCCGTCGCGCAGCGTCGTGACATCGAGAGCCGGCCAGGATCTGCGCGGATCCCTCGACAACGAAGAAGAGCTCGCTTGATCCCTTGTGCAGATGCGGCGACGCGCCGTCCGCGCCGGACCCAAGGGTGACGCGCTGGGTGCTGAGCGCGCCGTTGGTGTTGCTCGCGTCGGCGAGCAGGCGTATGGCGGTGGGGTAGCCATCGGCGCCGAGGAACTCGGCTTCACCGGAGCGGATGATGAATGTCATGCATCTGATTCCTTTCTACGAAGCCGTCGTGTAGTTCAGGTAGAGGACGCCGTTGTCGTAGGTCTGCGAATCGGCGAGCGCCCACTTACTGGCTCCGGTGTCTGGGCCGAACAGCTTCGGGCTGCCCGCGCGGGTGAGCGGGTAGACGAACAGATGAAGCTCATCTACCAGGCCGTCCCCCAGCAGAGCGCGAACCAGGGTTGCGCTGCCGCTGACGTAGATGTCGCCGTCCACCTGGTCTTTGAGCTTCCTGATTGCGGCGGGATCGTAAGGTCCGACGACTTCAGAGTTGCGCCATGTAGCATTCGTCAGTGTCGAGGAGACCACGTATTTGGTCGTGTCGTTCATGAAGGGCGCACCGGGATCATCCTGCGCGGTACGGGCTGACCAGGCGGGCTCGAACATCTCGTAGGTCACGCGGCCGAGCAGGATCGCCTCACAGCCGCCCATGGCCTTGGCGATGGCCGCGCCCATCTCCGGGTCGAAGCCGAAGTCGAAACTCCACCGCGGCTCGTCGATGACACCGTCCATGGTCGTGAACTCGTGCACCCGGATCTTTCCCACGTGTTTCTCCTATCTGCTCGTATCTGCTCGTAAACCGCGAGGTCGATGACCTCGTACGTGGCAGGGCCTTCCATGAAGTTTGAGCCAAGATCTGAGTACACTGTACACAGACCCTTGCTGTCAGTACAACCGTTCAGAGGTCACGTCATGAGCACGACGCGCAAACCCGGACCGGAACCCCGCTACACGCGCGACCAGGTGGCCGAGCGAGCCCTAGCGCTTCTGGACGCGCACGATCCCGGTGGGCTGACCATGCGCCGGCTGGCCGCTGACCTTGGCATGAGCACGATGGCGCTCTACCGCTATTTCCCGCACAGGGAAGCGCTCATCGATGCCGCCATCGAGGTCGCCGCGCCCGAGCTGACGCTCCCCGAACCCGGAGCCGCGCCGTGGAAAGAGCAGCTCGCTGATCTAGCGCGCCAGCTCTACGAGGCGGGGGTTCGGCACCCCGCCATCGCCCGGGAACGATTCAGCCGCCCGCTGCAGAGCCCGAGCGCCATGAAAGTGACAGACCGGGCCATCGCGCTGCTGCTCCATGCAGGCCTTGCCAAGCGCGACGCCGTGGCCGCATTCAAGTCCCTGCTCATCCACACCTTCGGCGCCGCTGCGATCACTGCCGGCGAGTCCAGCGGCGCCGTCCGGCGCTCCGCATCACACGCCCACCAAGCGGTACCGGCCGACCTGTTTCCCGCCATGGCCCGCGTCGCTGCCGAGCTCGACGCCGCTCTCGGCAGCGACGACGCCTTCGAACTCGGCCTGATCATCCTCCTCGACGGTGTCGAACGGCACGCTGCAGCAACCAGTGCACATCGGACAGATCCGGCCCCACCACATGCCGGAGTCCCGGTCAGTCCGCCTGCGCGGCGTTGATCGCGGTGCATGCCAGGAGGGGTGGCGGTCCGCCGCGGATCCGCTGGGTAGTCGAACTGTACGCGGCCCACCCGGGACGTGCTGCGCCGCGCATGCAGGCGGATACTCGGGCTCCGGCGCGGGACCAGCGCAACTCACTGAGCGTGATCTGACCTGGCAACCAAGTGCTGGCGGATGCAGCATCGGTCACGCGCCTGATGACGATATCGTCAGGGATGCGTGACACCGGGAAGGACGGCTGCAGCTGGATGTGGTGCATTGATGGGTGAGGACAAGGAACTCGGGCTCCATCTCGACCGCGGCGAGCATGCTCAGCTCGGCTGCAGCTGCGGCGTCGGCCGGAGTTGGGGTACTGGATTACGCGCCGGACGCCATCTTCATGGCTGTGCAGGAGGATCAAGCTCTCGGAGTCCTGGCGGAGGCGCTGGAGCGATACGGGGAGGCGTTCGGTCTCGACCCGGCCGCTAACGCCGCGCGGGTAGCGCGGATCCGCTCACGGAAAGGCCCCGCTGCCTAGGTCGCCCGCAATGACATCTCACCCCTGCCGTGCGCGACCAGCATCCTGACACGATCTGCGTCGTCAGTGCTCGGCCTTTTCAGGGTCGCCCTGTCGCCCGATCATGCGTCGCGGAAACTCTAGCTGCGACGACCGCTCATCATGCAGATCCGGTCGACGTCCTCGCACAGAGCGGTCTGATCTGCGCTCCGCAATCGATGATCGCGGAGGACCTCGCGACGGCGCAGATCGGCGGATATTGCCTGGTCCGCGGGCCGCTGGGATTGGTCACGGTAGGTGAAGGATTTGGGACGGGGGGTGGTCGCCGGTCGTTGCGCTTCAGGTTGCCCGGGGTCGGGAGCTTGCGTAGCCCGGGCGATGGCCTGGCCGAGGCGCCGGGGTCTTGCTTGATGAAGTGGATGCCGGGGACCGTCGCCTCGGCCTGATCGCCAGGCGTGGCAGGTGCCCCGGGATGGCGCCGCCGGCCGCCGCGGTCCCGCGCAGGCCCCGGCAGGCTGTCGTATCTCAGCCAGGGCTGCCTGCACGCCGCAGCGCACGGCGCGCTGATCGAAGTCAGCGTGCGATCGCGCCTACGCTGGGCAGGGTATTTTGCTTGATCAGCTCCGGAATCGGCAGGCAGCCCCTGGCCGCGGTGACATGCCTGGCAGGCTTGGCCAGGCAGAGCGGCCCGGTACTGGCGGCACTGGCCTCAGGCGGGAGGCCGCCGCGGTGGGCCGGTCTCGGCGGCCAGGGCCCGCAGGGCCGCTACCTGGCCGCTGTCGCCGATCACGATGAGGATCTCCCCGCCTGCGATCTGCGCCGTGGGCGGCGGGTTGGTGCGGAATTCCCGGCCCGGGTGGCGCATGGCCAGCACCAGGGTCCCGGTCCGGTCGTGGATCCGGGCGCTGCGCAGCGTCTGCCCGGCCAGCAGTGACCCGGCCGGCACCTCCACCTCCTCCAGACGGAACTCCAGGCTCCCGTCGTGCATGATCACGTCGAGGAACTCGGCCACATGCGGCTGGAAGGCCAGGGCGGCCATCCGGGCCCCGCCCAGATCCTGCGGGTTCACCACCCGGTCAGCGCCGGCCTGGACCAGCTTGCCCACCGCCGCCTCGCTGGCCGCCCGGGACACGATGAACAGGCCCGGGGCCATCGACCGCGCCGTCAGCGTGACGTACAGGTTGTCGGCGTCGGTGTTGAGCGCGGTGACGAGCACCCGGGCCCGGTCGATGCCCGCGGCCCGCAGCACCTCCTCGCTGGTGGCATCCCCGTGCACGTACGGCCCGCTGACAGTGCCGATCCGCTCGGCGGAGGCATCCACCACCACCATGTCCGCCCCGCCCGCCCGCCGGGCGATGGCCTGCCCGACCCGGCCCCAGCCGCACAAGATCATGTGGCCGCGCATCGCCCCGATCCGCCGTTCCATCCTGCGCCTCCCGAAGGTGCCGTCCAGGTACCCCTCAACCAGGGTGTCAATGCCCACGCCGAAGGTGTAGGCGGCCGTGGCGACCCCGACGAGGATCAGCACGATCGTGAACACTTTCTCGCCGGAGCCGAACGGCCGGGCCTCACCAAACCCGACCGTGCTCACCGTGATGACCGTCTGGAACACAGCATCGAGCAAGCTCAGGCCGAAGCCCACATAACCGATCGTCCCGGCCACCAGGACCAGCAGCAGCCCGGTCAGCCCGATCAGCAACCGCCGCCGCGCTTCCAGCCAGGACGGCCCCGGCCGCCGGGACAAGGGCGATGTCGGCATGATACGCATTGTGCCCGGACGCCGACGGAGGAGCCAGTTCACCTGCCGACAGCGGCTGGCCGCCAGGCGGGTGAACCACCCGGACACCGAAGCCGCACAGCAGGAGAAGCCCCAGCCAGACGGGACTCCGGCGAGCAGGCGTGAGCACAGGTCCCCCCATCACGGAAGCGCCCAGGACGGCGTCGGCAACGATAAGGCCGCTGCCATCAAGCCGTCCCGCCCGTCACCTGATGTCACCGCCCGCGAAGGGCCGAGCCGAGCGCTGCGCCGGGAAACGCGCCGGATCGCCGAATACGCGCTCGGGAACCGTCGGGTTCAAGCCTGACGCGCGGCGCCCATATCACTTATTCCGGTGCGGGGCCCGCGCCCAGCTTGGCAAGAGGGCTGGCCGAGTTACGAGCGGTAGCCGGCAAGGTGCGGAAGCGGTTTAACTGGACCTGGGTAAAGGAGTGGTGGCGGTACTTTGCTGCGGCCCGCTGCCGGGTTCATGGCCAGAGGCGCTCGGACGCGAGCGCCGCGCCAGCTCGCATGGCGTCGAACTTGGCCCACATGACCCTGGGATCGACCTCGGGCCGGTAGGTCGCCTGGGACGAGAAGCCGCAGTCGGCGCTCGCTATGACGTTCTCGCGGCCCACGAGCCCGGCGAGGCGCATGAGCCGCTCGGCGATCAGCTCGGGGTGCTCGACGATATTGCTGGCGTGGGTGATGACCCCTGGCAGCAGGACACGGTCACCGGGCAGCTTCACCGTCTCGAACGTATGGTACTCGTGCTCGTGGCGAGCGTTCGCGGCCTCGAACGACAAGCCCGACGCGCGGACCTTGAGCATCCACGGGAGGACCTCGGCGAGCGCGGCGTCGTGGATGCGAGGACCTTCGTTGATGCTGTAGCAGGTGTGATAGCGGACGCGGTCCGGCGGTATGCCGTCAAGCGCCCGGTTGGCCGCCTCGACAAACAGCTCCGCACGCTCGTACTTGGCCGCGGCATCCAGCGCCGGGTCGCCCAGGATGTCGGTCAGGAACGGGTCGTCAACCTGGAGCAGGAAGCCCGCATCCACGATCGCGCGATACTCCTCATGCAGGGCGTCGGCGACCGCGAACAAGTACTCCTGGTAGGACGGGTAGTACTCGTTGGCCGCCTCGGAGCTTCCGGCCATGAAGCCCAGGCCACTCGGGGCTACCGCGGGCAGGAAGGCCTCCAGGTGCGGCCGTTGTCCCAGTGCCGCCGTCAGGTTGGCGATGTCCCGGGCGATCACCTCCTGGCCACGGTAGGTGACCGGGCCGACGCACACGAGCGGCTCCAGCGTCACCACCGAACCACCGGTCATGGCCCGCCGGAAATACTCGGCGTAGTACTCCGGGAACGCCCTGACCTCGGCGCTCCACAGCTCGGCCCGGGCGCCCGGCCGCGGCTCGAACCCGGTCAGCCGCTCGGCGACGTAGCCGAAGAAGCTGGCCTTCCCCTGCTCCCCGTCGGTGACCACATCGACGCCATGGGCAACCTGCTCGCCGACAACCGCGTCCACCGCCTGGCTGACGGCCCGGTCCAGCTCATGCCCTTGCTCGCCCGTCTTCATCAGGTCGAGCACCGGGGCGGGCCGCGGCAAGCTGCCGACGTGGGTGGTCAGGATCCGATCCGTGCTGCGCCTCATGAGGCGAACCGGGCACCCGGCCCGTCGGCGGTTCGCTGACTGGACACGCTGTCACCACTCATCCCGATCTCGGCCCGGAACTGGTCACAACTGTAGGACGCCGACTCTCTCGACGTAAACCAACAGCGGGATTCGCTGGACCCGGCCGCGGGACGACCTCACCCGCCGGGTAATCCTGGACTGGCTCAGTCACCGGCGCAGCTCGCCGGCCCGGTACCGCCAATCCCTCGCCTGATCATCAACAGGCAGACCACCATGGGGCGATCCAGCCCGGCGGTGGCGGGACCAGAAACGCGCCGCGCGGCCGGGCATCATCCAGCGCTGCCGGCGGCTGCGACTTCGCCTTTGAGCGCCCGGCCCCCGGCCACCACTGAGGTGAATCAGGCTGCTCCTCTACGTCGCAGCCGGGCCGGGCGACGCCTGCGTTCTGCGAGACCTCGGTGCGCGAGCCCATGGCAGCGTTGCTCGATGAGCTGAGCGGGGGGTTCGACCCGGGACCGATCGCCCGTCCCCACCGGGACGCGCGGTTCCGGGGCCGGTAAGCCGCCGTACAAGACCGCCGCGTGCAGCGCGTCATGCGGGCGGGTCGATGGCCGGCTTGACGTCCACCACCGGCGTCCCGTCGATTGCCTCCAGAGCATCGACTTCAATCCGGAGCCCGGCGCGCGCCACGATGCGGGCACGGTGCAGGCCGACAGGGTTCGGCCGATTGGGCGAACAGGTACTGAACACGCCGGTAAGCGGCTGGCTCATATCGTCCTGGGGATGCGTGCTCAGCTCGTCGCGGGGCGACAGATGGAGCCAGGTGAGCACCACGATCTCATCGCCCGGGCGCAGGTCCCTGGCACCCTCCGCGACCTGCTCATCGAAGCGGATCCACGCCCGGGGCGCGCCTTCGCGCTGGTTCGGCGCATCATCGAGGACCCTCAGCGCCGACTGCACCCACCCGATCGGCACCAGGCCGTAACTCGTCTGCACAAGAACAGTCTGCCGGTCGGCCGCGGGCACGGCCCACACGGCTTCCCAGATTGATCCATCCGCGCTCGCCCGTGATCGCTGGTTACATCCTGGGGCTGACGGCCGCCGGTCCGGTCAGTCGAGGTAGTCCCGCAGGGCCTTGGACCGGGACGGATGCCGCAGATTCGACATCGCCTTGGACTCGATCTGCCGGATCCGCTCCCGGGTGACCCCGTACACCTTGCCGATCTCATCCAGCGTCTTGGGCTGCCCGTCGGTCAGCCCGAACCGGATGGAGACCACGCCGGCCTCGCGCTCGGACAGCGTGCCGAGCACCGAGGCCAGCTGCTCCTGCAGCAGGGTGAAGCTGACCGCCTCGCCGGGCTGGATCGCCTCGGAGTCCTCGATCAGGTCGCCGAACTCGCTGTCGCCGTCCTCGCCCAGCGGGGTGTGCAGCGAGATCGGCTCCCGGCCGTGCTTCTGCACCTCGATGAGCTTCTCCGGGGTCAGGTCCAGCCCGGCCGCGAGCTCGCCGGGGGTGGGCTCGTGGCCCAGGTCCTGCAGCATCTGCCGCCGCGCCCGGGCCAGCTGGCTGACGGCCTCGGCGATGTGCACCGGGAGGCGGATCGTGCGGGACTGCTCGGCCATCGCCCGGGTGATCGCCTGCCGGATCCACCAGGTGGCGTAGGTGGAGAACTTGCAGCCCCTGGTGTAGTCGAACTTCTCCACGCCGCGGATCAGGCCCAGATTCCCCTCCTGGATCAGGTCCAGGAACAGCATGCCGCGGCCGGTGTACCGCCTGGCCAGCGAGACGACCAGCCGCAGGTTGGCCTCCACCAGGTGGTTCTTGGCCCTTCTGCCGTCTTCGGCGACCTGCTCGAGGTCGATGCTCTGGTCAGCACGCAGCACCCTGCTGCCTTCGGCGAGCTTATGCTCGGCGAACAGCCCGGCCTCGATCCGCTTGGCCAGCTCGACTTCCTGCCTGGCGTTGAGCAGCGGCACCTTGCCGATCTGCTTGAGATAGTCCTTAACCGGGTCGGCCGTAGCGCCGGCGGCTGCCACCCGGGCGACGGGAAGGTCCTGGTCGTCCTCGCCGGAAACCAGCGGCTCGTCCTGGCCTGTGCCTGGCTCCTGCTCACCGGCCGTCTCCTGCCGGGCGCGGGACTCATCGCGGGCAGAGCCGGAGTGCGCCATTCCGGCCGGGGCGGCAGGCAGCGGCCCGTCGATCTCACAGGAGCCGCTGTGGCCGCCGGGGTCGGCCGGGTCAGTCAAGCCCATGGCAGCGCCGGTACCGCCGCCGACGGCAGCGAGCTCTGGCTTACGGGCCAGCCCATAAGCAGCTGAGCCTGGCGCGACCTCGGGGGAGCGACCAGCCAGGTACCGGGAGCAGGCGGCCCGCGCCCGTCCGGCGGATGCCGTCCCGGAGCCTGCAGCGCCTGCCACCGCGATCACCCCCCGATCGCCGGGACCGCAGCGCGCCGTGCCGGGCACGGCTCCTGGCTGGCCGGGCTGGCTCGTGACACAGGCATCCTCTCCCGGATATGCACGACAACAAGGCAGAACATCCTGCTGAAACCCGCGCTGCCTGCCAGCTGCCGGAAGACAACAGGACCTATCAGAGCGGCTGCCTCGTCCCCCACCACACTACGCGGAGCCGGGGAGCGGCCCGGACGTTGCCCGGCGCCAGGTCATCCGGATAGCGGCCGGGTGTGCCCGCACCCGCCGCAGACCCTTAAGTTTTCCCGGTTCCCATACTCATGTGTTCTGGGTTTCCCGGAGTCGGGTTGCCGGATTCCGGTCGCGCTGCGGGCTGGATCTGGCCGGCCCGAGGCTCGTATCCGACATGGGCGAGCATGCCCGGCGATTAGTGACAGCCGCGCCGGTTCCACCGAGGCCGATCCCGGCGTGCCGGGCGTCGGGGGCCGGCCCCCGACGCCCGCGCTGCGGCCCGGGGTCCTGTCCGCGGGCAAGGCCAGCCGGATCGGTCGCGGATCCGGTCAGGCTGGCCGTCACACCCGGCCGCGCGGGCAGGCCCACCGCTGATGACCTCGCAGGGTCCCCGCGGCAATCGCGCGGCGCCCGTGGTCACCCCCTGGCACCAGGAGAACCCTGGACGGCCCGGTCAGCTCGCGTGACCGGGTCCCGGGCCCGGCCGGGCACGCGCCCCCGGCCCGAGTGCTCGCCCCAGCCGTAGCCGCTGGCCGGGCGGGGAAAGTTCCGGCTGCCGGGCAGTTAGCCAGGCACACGGTTTCCGTTCCCCGCGCGTTCCGTGACAGGCCGGCCACAAGCAAGCGGCGAGCGCGCCCCCATGGCGGGGCGCGGCGTGCACAACCAAGAGGTCAAGATGGCGCAGGGCACTGTGAAGTGGTTCAACGGCGACAAAGGCTACGGCTTCATCGCGGTCGAGGGCGGCCCGGACGTGTTCGTGCACGTCAGCGCGATCACCGGCGGCGGCTACCGCAGCCTGGAGGAAGGGCAGAAGGTCGAGTTCGACATCACCCAGGGCCAGAAGGGGCCCCAGGCGGAAAACGTCAGGGTCACAGGCTGAGCACCGGCAGCGACGACGCCGCCGCCGCCACCGCAGATCACCCTGGCGACGAGCGAACGGCTGCATGCAGCCAAGGGCCGCTGGCCGGCATGTCACGTGGCGGGGTTGCCGGGTCATAGGTACGGCTTGGGGATCATCGCCGCCTCAGTGACCCTGCGGTTGCGCCGGCCACAGGCATCCGGCGCCCCGCCCGCTCGTAGCGGCAGCGAAGAAGCCGGACCGGGTCACGAACAACATGAGCACCGGGATCTGCGCCGACGCGGTCAGCCGGCGTCGCCCGCCCGGCCGGAGTCAAATTCAGCGAGCCTATCACGCTCCGTTACGGCCGTCCGGTGTGACCTGGCGCGCGCCTAGACTAGCCGCCCAATTCGGTGCGGGGCAGGAGCCCTCTGCACCTATCCGCTTAGGCGCGCATATCAGGCGGATCTGGATGGGTGCAGCTCTTTTGAAGGGACTGCTGACCAGGAGTTTTGCCAGATGACCGGCTTATCGCCGCTGTGGTCTTCGTCTACCGTCGTGTGCGGGAGCAAGGAGGCGGTGGATGGGGTCGCTGATCGAGGAACTCAGGCGGCGGGAGGCGGCTGCCCGGGCCGAGGCGGACCGGCTGCGCGGCCGGATGGAGGAGCTCGCGGCAGGAGCTGGCCAGGGCCGAGGAGCAGGTCTCGCGGCTGGCGATCGCCCGGGAGGAAGTCACGCGGGTGCTGGAGGAGCCTGGCAGGCGCGGAGCTGCCCGGCGAGCCCGCGGGGGAGCCTCGCCCGGGCTCGCCGATCGGGCTGGTGACGGTGCCGCCGCGGGAGGACGGCGCCGATGCGTCGGTGCTGCCGCGGTCCTATCAGGACCTGCTGGAAGTGATCGCCGACGCGGCCCGGCCGCTGAAGGCGGCGCAGGTCGCCGCCGCGGCCGGGCTGCGCACGGACCGGGCGAAAGTGGAGGCCTTGCGGTCGAAGCTGAAGCGGCTGGCCGGGCGGGGCTGGCTGGCCGGGGAGCCCGGCGGGCTGTTCACGCTGCCGGGCCGCACCAGAGCAGGCGAAACGCCAGACTCTGGACGGTAAGGGCTCTTCTTCCTAGGTTCGAAGGTGCAACCCGTCACGAACCCGCAGGAAGAAGAGCCCTCATGGAAGCGTATGCCACCGTTCCCCCCGAGGATCCTTTCGCCGTCTCGAAGGGCATGTTCACCGCGCTGGCCGCTGAACTCGGCGGCCCGCAGGCGGCCGGGCTCACGGCCTGCGAGCTGGAGGAGCTCCTGGACGAGCGGGGACGGAAGGTCCTGCAGCAGCTGCTGCAGGACCACTACGACCTGCGGGCGGTAAGAGAGGAACGGCAGGCCCGGGAACAGTGCGCTCCCGCGACGGGCCCCGACGGGACCGCCCGGACCCGGCTGGAGGCCGGGCACGGCCGGGGGCTGGCCACACTGTCCGGCCAGGTGCGGGTGACCCGGTGCGCCTGGCGGAAACCGGGAGCGGGCAACTTCTGCCCGGCCGACGCGGCCCTGTCCCTGCCGGCCGGGCGGCACTCCCATTCCCTGGCGAAGCTCGCCGCGATCGAGGCGGCCCGCGGCTCGTTCGGCGCCGCGCACGACGCGGTCACCCGCCGCTGCGGGCCGGTCATCGGCAAGCGGCAGCTCGAGGAGTCCGTCGTGCACGCCGCCGACGATATCCCCGGCATCTACGCTGCCCGGAACCCCCTGCCATGCACTGCGGGGACGCTGCTGATCCTGACCGCGGACTCCAAGGGCATCGTGATGCGGCCCGGAGCGCTGCGCGCCGCCACCGCGAAGGCCGCCGCCCGCCTGGGCAAGATGCGCACCCGCCTGGCTTCCGGGGAAAAGCCGAACCGCAAGAGGATGGCCACGCTCGTCACCGTCTACGACGCCGGGCCCGCGAAACGCCGCCCGCACGACGTGATCGCCCCGCCCGGCGGCAGGCACGGCACCCGGCCGCTCCGGCCCGGGCCGAAGGCCCGGGGCAAGTGGCTGGCCGGGTCAGTCCGCCAAGACCCGGCCGAGGTGGTCGCCGCCATGTTCGGCGAGGCCGAGGCCCGCGACCCCGCTCACCTGCGGACCTGGGTCATCCTGGTCGACGGGGCCGAGCACCAGCTGGACCTCATCCGCGCCGGGGCCGCCCGCCGCGGCGCCACGATCCACCTCGTCATAGACCTGATCCACGTCCTGGAATACCTGTGGGGCGCCGCGTGGAGCCTGCACGCCGCCGGGGACCCCGCGGCCGAGGACTGGGTCGCGGCCAGGGCGCTCGCGGTGCTGGCCGGCGACAGCGCCCGGGCCGCCGCGGACATCACCGCCGAGGCCGACGCCGCCGGACTGGACGGCAGCCAGCGCAACGGCGCCGACGCGTGCGTCCGCTACCTGGACGGAAAGCAGGAATTCCTCCGCTACGACCAGGCACTGGAAGCGGGCTGGCCGATCGCGACGGGCGTCATCGAGGGCGCCTGCAGGCACATCATCGGCGACCGTCTCTCGATAGGCGGCGCCAGATGGGGCCTGGACGGCGCCGAGGCAGTCCTCACCTTGAGGGCCGTGATCAGCAACGGCGACTTCGAGGAGTACTGGCGTTTCCACCTCGCCCGCGAGCACCAGCGGCTCTACCCCGGCATCAAGCAGGGACAATACACACTCGGCGCCTGACCGGCCCGCTCACTCCAAACGAGCTGCACCCGATCTGGATGGCAAGCGGCTTGACCGAGATCCAGCTACCGTCCGCGCATAGCGGCGGGTCGGCGCGCCCAACCGTCGTGAGGGGTGGACACGATGTGACTGCCCCGGCACCCGCACGGGGAACGCAGCGCGGATGTCGTCATTGGTACCGTCGCGGTGCGGCGCGTTCCCACCAGTCGATGGTTTCTGCGTTGGCGGTCATGCGGTCGAGGAGGTCGGCGGCGAATTCGGCGTGAACGCCGCCGCCTCGGGCGAAGCAGAACTTCCAGAGTTCTGCGGCGGCACGGTGGTAGCGGTGGATTGTCTCATCCGCGACATAGGCGTCGATCTCGCCGGCGCGGTAGCGGTCGATCTCTACCCCGACGTGGCTGAGAAGTTCGGCCAGCTGCGATTGGTGGTAGGCGCTCACGCGTTCACGCGCGGCGCGCCGTTCGGCTTTGGTGGCCATGACCGGGACGGTACCGTTTTCAACCGGGCCGACCCCACCCGGGGCTCACCAGACGACACCAAGAGCGCAGATCAACCTGTTGCTCCGTACCGGCGGCGATGCGCCTGCTCACGTTAGGGTCCGGGCAGGCAACATGAGCCGAAGCCGTCGCCTGCGCTGATCGCGATCGCGATCGCGATCGCCCGACTCTGTGCGCCTTCAAGTACAGGTCCGAAAAGGGCGGGAAACACAGATGAACCAATTCTGTCGCTGCCCGCATAGGGCTTCTCCCGGTCAGCGTGGTCCGAGCGGGGGTTGCCGGGTTTAGCTGTCACCGTTGCCGTTGAGCCGTCCTCGGCGAGAGACTGCTTGATGTGATCACCGTCGTCGTCTTCACGCCACCTCGTGGCAGAGGGACTGGCAACGGAGCGCTGGCCAGGCGGCTGTCCATCTTGCCGCACACCGGGAACACCACCTCCGGCGAGTGTTCGCCAAGCTGGGCGTGCCGAACCTGGCTGCGCTGGCCGCCGTCGCACATCACCAGATCAAGTGATGTCTTGGCCGCTGGCCACCGGCACAATCGGATCGCTGAACAGGAGGGGAGTATCGATGAATGAGCACCTGGACGCCGCCCCGATGGCTGGGTCGTTTGATTTCGTGGTGGTCGGGGGCGGCTCGGCGGGGGCGGTCCTCGCGAGCCGGCTCTCCGAGGATCCGGGGTGCCGGGTTGCGCTGCTGGAGGCGGGCGGCCCGCCCCCGCCTGCGGAGCTGATGCCCGCTGCTTGCCCGGTGTTGCAGCAGAACCCGGAGACGGACTGGATGTACACCGCGGATGCGGGCGGCTGTGGGCTGGGATTGACCGATGGCCGGATGATGGTGCCTCGCGGCAGGATGCTCGGCGGGTCTTCGGGGATAAACTACATGGCCTACGTCCGTGGTCATCCGGGCGATTTCGATTCGTGGGCTGCGGGCGGCGCCGTCGGGTGGAGTTACGGCGAGGTCCTGCCTTATTTCAAGAAGAGCGAGGGCCTGGCGCCGAGCGGCGACATCATTGTCGACGCCGAGGCCCACAGCGCGGGGGGTCCTGTTGGCGTGTCCGTGCGGGCTCCGGTGCTGGCCGCCGCCGAGGAGTTCGTCGCTGCCGCGGTGGCGGCTGGGATCCCTCGCGGCGACTACAACGGCCGCGACCGGGGCGGCCCCGACGGGGTTGTGTCGCTGTTGCAGACCACGACGCGCGCTGGCAAAAGGTCCAGCACGTACCATGCGTTCCTCGAGGGGGAGGTTGAGCAGCGGCCGAATCTCGAGGTGATCTGCGGCACTCAGGTTACCAGGGTGATCCTGGAGGGCGGCCCTGGCGGGCTACGGGCAACCGGGGTCGAGTACCGGACCGGCGACGGCGCGACCGTCGTCGCCGAGGCCGCCAAGGAAGTGATCCTGAGCGCGGGAGCCGTGGGCTCACCCCAGATCTTGATGCTGTCCGGCATCGGGCCCAAGAGCGAGCTGGAAGCGGTGGGCGTGGCCTGCCGGCTTGACGCTGCCGAGGTCGGCAAGCATCTCAAGGACCATCTGCAGGTCGGCCTCCTTTTCCCGGCGCCCGGGGCGGGGATCTCGATGACACAGATGGGCCTGTCGATGGGCCCTGACGCGCTGCGGGCGCCCGCAGGGCCGTTGCCGGCCGACCCGGCCGACGACGCCAACTTGGGCGAGGAGCTCAAGGCGGTCAAGGCTGAGGCCGAACGACGGGTGACAGAGTGGGCCACCACCGGCCGCGGCCTGGTGTCGTCGTCGCTGTATGAGGCGTGCGCCTGGTTTTCGACCGGTCTTGGAGACCACCACACCCACGACGCCCAGCTCGCTCTCTTTGCGTGTGGCTATAACCGGGATATCTGGCGGGGCTGCCTGAGGGTCGACCCAGATCAGTACTTCGATGACGCTGATGCGCGCCTGGCCCCCGACGCCGAGACCGTGATCCTCCTCGCCAACCCCGTACAACCCCACAGCGAGGGCGAGGTAGTTCTTGCCACCGCCGACCCCCTCGATCATCCCGACATCCGGATGAACTACTACGGTGACCCCTACGACATGCAGGTCATGGTCGCCGTCCTACGGCGGGCGCTCGAGGTCGCCAAGACCTGGCCCGCGCACCGGCAGATCGGCCCGCTGCTGGTACCACCTGGCCTGGCAGCCAGACACGGATACGTCCCAGGCGACACCCCGGGCGACGCGCTGCTGGAAGACCTTGCTCGCCACTATTCGTTCACCGTGTACCACCTGACGAGCACCTGCCGCATGGGCAGCGTGGTCGATCCCCGCTTGCGGGTGATCGGGGTGGCGGATCTACGGGTGGCCGATGCCAGCGTTATGCCGAATGTCACCAGCGGCAACACCAATGCCGCTTCGATCATGATCGGCGAGAAGGCGGCCGAGATGATCGCCGCCGACCACGGTGTCCACCTGAAAGAGTTCGCAGGGCAACCGCGATGAGCTGTGCGCTCACCTCGATGCCCTGGCCCCCTGCGAGGTCCGGGTCGCGGCCGAGCTGCTGATCCATACCGGCCGCCCGCCGGAACAGGTCTGCGCGCTGCCGCTGGACTGCCTGGCCCGCGACGGCGACGGGGCACCGGTGCTGGTGTGTGAGAACCGCAAGGCGAACCGGCGCTCCCGGGAGTCCGGGTTATACCCGGGATCAACCCGGAGGTTGACCCGCCGCCTGGTGGGACGCTGAGGCTGTCCTGGCCGCCGACACCCGACGTCTTCACCCGGACGGGCCACCCGGCGACCGGCCCATGACCAAGGCCACCGCGGCGCAGAACATCCCGTTCGGCCGCGGCTATCCGGTGGAGCTCTCCATGCCGAATACCGCGCAGATAAGGCGGGTATCGTACCTCAGGCGATGCGCTGCGAAGCTACAGCGCGTGCCGGAATGCCGTCACGCCGGCACGACGACGCTGTTGTTGTGTGCGTCTGCTTGAGGCAGCTGGCCGACGGGGCCTGGGACCGGGGCTGGGGGTGGCCGTGCGGCGTCAGCCGCGCACGAGTTCCCAGATGAGGGCGCCTGGCAGGCCGACATAGGCGGCCGCGGCGGCGTCGGGGATGAACTGTGTCGCGGGGCCTTGCATGGCCGCTTCGGCGGGCCCGATGCGTGGCTCAAGGCACTGCCGGATCACCAGCTGGGACTGGTGAAATGCGTTGAGGTAGTCGCCGTGGAGATGACCGTAGCCTTGGACGACGCCAGCACCACCAGCGGCGTCCTGGAAGTATGCGGCCCCTCCGAGTGCGGCGGCTGCGGGATGCAGGCCGGACAGGACCATGTGCCCGCCGGGGCGCAGCACCCGGCTCAGCTCGGCGATGGCCCTGCCGAGATCGGCGACATGCTCAAGCGCCAGCGCACACACCACCAGATCAACGCTGGCTGGCTCCAGCGGGAGCGCGCTGAGGTCCCCGTCACGGAAAGTGGCCTGGGGCAGCGCCGCCCTGGCCTTCTCCAGCATCGCCGGCGACGCGTCCACCCCGATGACGTGATGACCGAGTTCGGCGAGGCGGCGTGCGTGACGGCCGGTGCCGCACGCCGCGTCCAGGGCTGCACCCGGCGCAACGGCGTCGAGGATGGACCATACGACGGGCTGCTCGAGCTGGATGAGGGGATTGCCGGGGTTGTCGTAGGTCTGCGACCAGCGGGCGTAGCCGCTGGCAACGTCCACGATCGGTACATCAGCACCCAGCTGGTAGACGGCCTCGCCGCCGCAGGCGATACGCCGGATCTCGGCAAGCCGCGTCGCCGCCTGCGCATCGTCGTCGAACAGATGACGCATGAGCGCGATCCCCTCGACTCCAAGCAGGAACTCACCAAGACGCAGATGCCGGGCCACCCGCTAAGGATGCCCGACCCTCACGGGGCTCGCACGCCCCCCTGCCCCCTGCTGCTGGCCGCCCGTGGGGCACCGGCCGCACGGCTGCCGGCGCAGAGCGACCTGATCTGGGTGCATCGACTCGTGGTCGCCGAGGTACCGCCAACCGTGCAGAACGGCGGGTCAGCGCGCGGTTATCACGAGACATTCGCATAGTTGGCTGCATGGCCGGCCCTTGGTTATGGCCCAACGCAAGCAGGCCGACCGTATTTTTATGCAGTGGCGCCCGCGGGGTGAACGTCCGGAT
>CAWCII010000032.1:0-45197 GCA_963795575.1 uncultured Actinomycetes bacterium
GCTGCCGCCGGTGTTCCGGCGGCGGCTGATGGTGACCTGTGACGGGGCCGGCGCCAGCCACGGGCTGATCAGCCGCCTCGAAGCGCTGGCCGCCCGGCCCGGCCACCAGCTCATCTACTCGGTCGGCTGGGAGCTGGGCGACCGCGATCGTGACCGCCTGGAACCAGATCACCGCCCTGTCTCAAGCCCCCTGACCAGGAGGAAACTGTCCCGGCGATCAGGAAAGGAACCCAGGGGCCCGTGGAACCCCGGCCACCGGCCCGCCAGCCGGGCCCCCGCCACACCCAAACCCCAAAAATCAAGCTCCACTATGCGGCCAGGCAGCCATCCCAGGCCAGCGACCAATCAGCGTGAATGATCAGGGGTAGTAGGCGTGGTCGGGAGCGGCGGCGCGGGCGTGGGTCTTGCCGGCCTCATAGACCGCCCGACGCAGCACCGGCGGTCCCTGCCGGGACAGCCGCCGCCGGGCGGCCCTTTGCGGTCCGAAGACCAGATGGTGATGTCTAGCCGGTGAACCGGACCGCCTTGGCGGGAGGAGGACCGGCCTTCCCTGGCCAGCCAGCAGGTCAGCGCCAGCGCGGTGACCGGGCCGACCCCATACAGCCGCGCGGCCAGCACCTTCGCGCCGGTCAGGTGCCGGGCGGCATCCCGCAGCTGGGTGCGCAGCACCTCCATCCGGGCCTCGACGGCGGCGAGCATGTCCAGGGCGGTGGCGACCTGCAGCTCCCCGCCCGGCGACAGGTGCGCGGCCGCGGCGGCCCGCAGCACGGCCAGGCCCTGCTCGGTGCGCAGAGCGCCCTCGCCCAGCGCCGGGGCGCCCTGGTGGAAGAACACCGCGCAGCTGCGCCGGGGCGGTGTGCTCGCGGCGCAGGTCGTGGTAGGTCTCCAGCAGCGCCCGGTACTCCAGGATCTCGGCCGGCGGGACCCAGCACTCCGGCAGCCGGCCCTCGGCCAGCAGCCGGCGCAGGTGCGCGGATTCGGTTTTGTCGGTCTTGGCGTGCCACTTGCGGCCGCAGGCGGCGGCGGTGTCGGCCAGCTCGCCGGCATGCGCGGCGACCCCGGCCGCGGCCAGCTCCTCGGCGACATACCGCCACCCGGTGCACCCCTCCACCGCGAATGCCACATCGTCACGGCCGGCGAACCGCGCCAGCCAGGCCCGCAGGTGCGCCCGGTCGGCCGGGGCGATCTGGCCGCTCTTTGCCTCCCCGGCCACCGTGCCGGGATAGTCGAAGGTCAGCTGCTTCCGGTGGATATCCAGCCCGCCTACGATGGGCATCGGACCTCCTCAAGCTCCGAAGGG
This sequence comes from uncultured Actinomycetes bacterium, assembly GCA_963795575.1. Taxonomy (GTDB): domain Bacteria; phylum Actinomycetota; class Actinomycetes; order Streptosporangiales; family Streptosporangiaceae; genus PALSA-505. Next base: position 1,301 of record CAWCII010000032.1, read on the forward strand.
GCGCCCGCGCCCCATGCGAAATGCCTCCGCGGTCAAGCGTGACCCGCGTCTGAGCTGGGAAGGTCTCCAGCACCCGGCCAGCGACCTCAGCCCGGCCCGCTGCATGTCATCCAATGCGCGCCTGCGCTGGTTGATTCGTTGCCTGCCTCAGCTGCCCGGAGTTGGCCGATCTGCGCGCGCAGGGGGCCCGTCATGCTGGCACATGATCGGTCGGGTGCTGCCCTCGGGGCGCAGCTGATTTGCGGCCTGTGCGGTCGTCGACGGTCCGGTCCCGGCATGACCGCGATCGAGGGTGAGATCGCAGCGACCTGCCCAAGCGGCACCTGGCGGAGCTAGGGGACAATCACCTTGCTGCGAAGCATCCGCCGGGCTGCAGCCGGCCTGGCATGCCTGCGGATGCCTGTCCTGGAGGGTTGACTCCAGATGGTAACGGTTATGAGATGATGACGGTGGACTGGGGGGATGCCATGGACCTCGGTATTCGTCGTCTGGCTGCAAAGATGCTTGTTGCCGCGGTCGCCGCCGCAACGGCGGCCTCGTTGCTGGCCGGGCCAGCAGCGGCGGAGACGGTCGGCGCCTCGGCGCTGCTGTATGACTACAATTTTGCCGGCACCACCGGCACGGTTAAGAATTCCGCGCCTCATGGCCCGCACGTTCCGCTGAAGCTGTTCGGCACGTGGTCGGCGGTGAAGGGCGGTGTGCATTTCAGCGGTGATACAAGCGGGCATGAGTCGGTCGCCTACGGCAAGCCGGCCAGTGGGTACACACTCGATGAGCCGCCCTCAGCGGCGGTGGGCCTCGGCGCGCTGGTCAGGTACAACCGCCCCGCGAGCGGGAAGTGCTTCGGCAACACGCCCAACCTCACCCAGGTAGGCCGGTATGCTCCGCACTCCGCCCAGGCCAAGATCCAGTTGACCAGCTGCGCGACCAGTACCACGCAGGTGATGATGGAATGCCGGTTCGCCGGCGCCGAGGCGGCGCCGGCGTCCGACGAGGTGGTGAGCACCTTGCCGCTGGTCAATGCCGCCAAGTACAACGTGACCTGCGTGAAGTCACCGGACCGGAACGGCAAGACGACCGTCACGCTCAAGGTCACCAGGATCTCGGCCGGCCACACGGTGACCACGACCAGAACCGAGCCTGCCATGGGCGCCCTGAAGACCAAGAAATACATCAGCGCCGGCAACAAGTATCCGCTGCCCGCGCCCGCCGCCAATACCAGCCAGTTCAATGACGACATGTTCAGGACCGTCTACTGCGCGAGCACGACGGCCGAGGTCAACGGCTGCCTGGCGGCCCACCTGCCGTCGAGTTGACAGCCCACCCGGGCACCGGCCATCCGGGCCAGCGGCATCGCGCAGGCGTATCCCGCCCGCCGGGGCGATGCGCTGGTGATGGCCGGCGCGATCGCGATGAACGGTCCCTCACCGGCCCCGGCGGCCAGCCGGTCCTGGCCGCCGCGGCCTCAAGACACGGCGGCCAGGTGCTCGTCGTCGAGGTGTTACAGCCGGAGCTCCGCCGGGCCGGCCCTCGGCGGCCGCGGCCAGCACGAATATGTGCGACTCGCCGGCGAACTTGTTCGCGGTCGCGGGTGTGCGTGCCGAAAAGCTCGCCCACGTCATGCGAGCAGGCGATATTCGTTGATCAGGCCACCGACACGAGCCTGTTTGACGTCCCTCCCCGGGCATGACCCCGTCGGACGTAGCGGCAAGTTAATCGTGCTTTAGTTCCGATCTCGGGAACTCCATTTCGGCGTGCCGTTCACGCGTCTTCGCGGCGGCGTATACGCTTCCCGGGCGGAAGGTTCGCCTGCCTGCGCACCGCGCGGGCGGCTGAGTAGCGAGCTGTCCGCTCGGTCCGCGGCCGCTGGGAGGCCCTTGCGGCGGGTGCCATGTCCGCCTGATTGGGCGGGAGCGCGGCCTGGCCAACTGCTGATCCGGGCGGAACGCGAATGGGAGTTCGGCGCCGCGCCGCGACCACCCGGACGGGGCATGCACCACCTGCCCAGTCGGCGGTCCGCCCCGCGAGCGGCATCGCAGCGTCGCTATTCCCGCGTTTGCAATGACAGGCACGACGAGATGAAACGGGGTGCAGCGGGCCACAATCGCCTGGCATGGGTGAGGATGCCGCCCGGGACCCGCTGGAGTCCGAACTCGAGGTGCTGCTGTTCTGCCTCAACAGGGTGCGGGACACCGTCGTCCGGGCATCCGCAGGGCTGACCAGCGAGCAGCAGCGCGTCCCGGGCGTGCCGTCGGGGACGAACCCGCCCGGTCTGATCAAGCATCTCACCGAAGTCGAGAAGCACTGGTTCGAGCGGGTCTTCCCCGGCCAGGATCGCAGCATCGACATGCCCATGAACGTGCCTGCCAGCGCGACCCGCGACCAGATCGTGGCCGCCTACCGGCAGGCGTGCGCCCGCAGCGATGAGATTCGCGCGCCAGCCCCCGCCCATCCGCGATCGCCAAGATCGCCAACTCGGGCGAGGAACAACCCGTCTCACTCCGGCGGATCATGGCACACATAATCGAGGAAACCGCACGGCATGCCGGGCACGCCGACATCTTGCGCGAGCAGGTCAACGGCGCTACCGACCTGTGATCACCCGCCCGCCGCGTCCGCCCGATGACCACGCGCGGTGACCTGCGATCAAGCCGACCAAGCGCGGATACCAACCGTTCGATGCGGCGGGCTTTCAGGGGAACCCCGGCGAGGTGCGCGATAGAACCAGCCCTGGTGCGCGCATAACTGGCCGCCCGGGCGCTGCGCAGCCTGTCCCCCACGCGCACTCATGCCGATGAGCGTCTATCTGAGTGCAGCATGATCAAGCCGTTCATCGATCTCGGTGGCGAGGCGATCCAGTTGCTGACTACCGCCCTCGGCCGCCTCCTGCTTGGCGTAGATGAGCCGAACCCACAGACCCGCTGCCCAGGCATCTCGAATCTCCCACCGGTCCCACTCTCGGCCAGCCTGGAGTTGGTAACTGGTGATGAAGCCGGCCGTCTGGGCAACCGAGGCGGTTACAACATCTGGCCCCTCCTCGCGGGGCCACATGGCCGCGGCCAGGCCCACGATGGCCGTCTCGGGCTGGGCGATGACACTGTCCCAGTCATGCACGACGAGAGGATCGCGGCCCGTCCATCGAATGTTCTGTGACTCCCAGTCACCGTGGCCGATACACACCCGCCCCGGTGTCGAGGTCAGTCGTTCTCTCACGCGACGAGCAGCGTCATCAACCCACTCAGGCCCGCCGGCGAGATTGAGGTCCTGCCCGTGCTCATCAAGGTCGGGCCACAGTCCTCGCCCGGGATGGTCCCATCCCGTCCACGGCGGCGAGGGCACCAGATCGGGGACAGCCGCCGGGGCGGGTGCCGAACCGATCAGGCGAGCGAGGAGGGCCGCGAAGGGGGCCGCTCCCGCTTCGGCGGGCAGAGGACTGCCACCAGGCACCTCCGTCTCGGCCGTGACCGTCATACCGTGCACCCGCGTCGCCGCGGTCAGCGGTTCCGGACATGGGAAACCCACGCGAGCCAGCGCAGCCTGGACCTGCAGACAGCCGGCGATCCGAGGCTGGAAGGGACGCGCTTTCACCACTGCCCGCAGACCGCTGGACAACTCGACCCCGACGACCTCGGAAAGGAATCCGGACCGGAAGAGCACCCGCTCGAACGGCACACCCAGGTAACGCAGACACCAGTCCGCGAGGAGCGCGTCATCGAGCACACCTGGCAGCGTATTGCGTTTGGAAACGCACTCTCATCAACGTAAGGCGTTTTTGTCAAGGTCTGGCCGGTGCCCTGTCCGTCGCTGGTCCCTGCATAGCTGTCATGGGGATGGTGCCCGGCAGCGTGTAATCGGGTTGCTCCGGCGACGGACGGGGCTGCCCAGGATGAGCGGCGAGATCGGGTGGTGCGTCTCGATGCCGCGTGGGGCTCGCCCCGGCCGCCAGCTCGACGGGCCGCCTGCTCTGGGTGTCAGGCGGCGATTAAGGCGGGACTGGTCTGCCGCTGGCTGCGATGACGGGGTCCCATCGCTGGCCGGTGGTGATGATGGCGTGCAGGTGCCGTAGCAGCGCTGCGGCGATCGCAGCGTGCGCTTGGCCGGTGGATAGCTTGTTGTGCTCGCGGCTGGTCAGGCGGGCGAACCGGGCGGCGTAGACGGGGTTGGATTTCAGCGCTCCCCAGACCGCTCGCCAGGCGGCCAGGCGCAGGGCCGGGCGGCCTTGTCCGGTGGTGCGGGTGCGACCGGTATAGCTGCCGGAGGTTTTCTGCCGGGGGGCGAGGCCGGCGTGCTTGACCAGTGCGCGGCCAGTGGTGAACCGGCTGGGGTCGCCGGTCTCGGCCAGGATGGCGGCAGCGCCGACTGCGGACAGGCCGGTGATCGAGGTGGCCAGCTGGTCAGCCCGAGCTCGTCCAGGACGGTGATCATCCGCTGCTCGGTGTCGGTGAGGCGGGCCTGGGTGTCGCGCCAGTCGGCCAGCAGCAGCGCGACGCGTTCCAGCGCGCCGTGGCGCAGCGCGGTCGACCCCGGCGGGGTCGGCGCAGGCAGCGAACACCCCGCCGATGATCTTCTGCCACGGGTTAACGGCGTCCCAGCGGGCGACCTGGCGGCGCACGGCCGCATCGAAGCGCCGCCGGCCCAGCCGGGTCACCCGGGCCAGGTCGCCGCCGGCGGCGCGGCTCAGCGCCACGGTCAGCGCCGCGTGCCAGGTGGTGGACCTGAACGGCTGCCGGGCGACGTCCAGCACCGCGGGCCACGCGCATTCGAGCAGGTCCCGCATCTGCTGAACCTGGCTGGCGGGCCTCGGCGACCAGCCGGGCCCGGCGGATACCCAGGTGCCGCAGCCGTGCCCAGGTCTCATCGGCTGGCTCAGGCAGGTAACAGCGCAGCTGCCCGGCCAGCCGGGCGATCAGCACCGCATCCTTATCATCGGTCTTGTCGAAGGTCAGGTCCTCGGCCCGCCGGGACTGCGAGCTCATCAGCGGCTGCACGCACACAAACGACATCCGCTTTCAGCGGCCAGCTGCCCGACCACCCGCCACCGGTGCCCCGTCGGCTCGGCCGCGACCGTCACCCCGGCGAACCCCGCCGCCGCGGCCCGCGCAGCGGCCCAGTCCAGCGCCGTACCCAGCTCCCAGGCCCGCCGCCGGAACGTCCGCCGCGCCAGCACCCGCGACTCATGATCAGTAACCACCACCATCTGCTTGCATCCGCCAGGTCGATGCCCGCGATCGCGTTGCACGCGGCACCGCCTCACGCAGCCGGGCCAGCCGGGCGTTGCGGTTGCGGTCACCCCGGGACACACCACTACGGTCAGACACGGACGTCCTCCTCCTGCGCGTGGGATCCGAACCCGAACAGCGCATCAGGAGGACGTCTTCACATCCCGGACCGACACGCAAAACGACTTACTATGCCGCTGGGTGCGTGTGCGCCGGCGAGAGTGGCATGCCAGTCAACCTGCATCGACGGGCGGATGCCGAGGACTGACACCGACCGGGGGGCCCGGGCCAGACCGGTTACTTTGGCCCGATCCAGGCAGGCCGGACGGCCATGGTTCAGGCCCGGGTGAGCCGCCAGCGCAGGGAGGGCGCTGGCAGGGCCGGCTGGCGTTGAGCCGGATGTGGCTGACCGAGCCGCCGACCGTGACCGTGGCACGGGCAATGGGCTGGCCGGGGCGGATGCCCGGGTGAAGGGACAGGGCGGTGACCGTGACCCGGGCGGGCATGCCGGGCCATCCGGTGGCGGTCACTCCCGTGGCGGCTACCGCGGCGGTGCTGGCGCCCCAGGCGGTCCGCACCCGGCCGAGTACCGTGCCCGGCCTGACCACGTGCACCCGCTCCAGGTCGCCGCCGACGCTGCGCAGCAGCCTCTCGGATGCCGTGACCACCCCGGCGAGCTCGCTGGGCTGGGCGCGGGTGGCCGGCACGCCCAGCACCGCGCCGACGACCGTGGCCGGCCTGCCGGCAATCCTTCGTCCGGCCGAGAACACCAGGCACCCCCCGGCCGCGGCGGTCGAGCCGGTCTTGACGCCATCGATCCCCAGGTGGCCGAGGCCAGAGTTGACGTTGTACACCAGGCCCGCCACGGGCAGCCGGACCTGCGGCAGGGCCACGATCTGGCGCAAGACCGGCACCTGGAGCGCGCGTACCGCCAGCCGGAACTGGTCGGCGGCCGTGCTCACCGTGGCCGGGTCGACGCCGCTCGGGTCCGCGTAGCGGGTGCCGTGCAGCCCGAGCGACCGCACCTGGCCGTTCATCTTGGCCACGAACCCCGGCCGCGAGCCGGCGTCCCAGGCGGCCAGCAGGTCGGCGATGTTGTTACCGGACGGAATCAGCAGCGCCGCCAGTGCATGCCATTCGGTGAGCTTTTCTCCGGCCGCCACCTTGACCACCGACTGGCCTTGCTTCTCGTCCCGGCGGTAGACGGCCACATCGGCGGATGTCACGGCCAGCCGCGGGCCCGCCTGGCCCGGCCGCAGCGGGTGATCGCGGAGGACGACGTAAGCGGTCATGATCTTGGCCAAGCTCGCGATCGGGCGCGGCCTGGTGCCGCCGTGCATCGCGAGGATGCCGACCCCGGGCGTTCCCGCCACCGCTTCCGCGCGGCCCGGCCAGGCCGGGCGGGGCGGCGCGCCGGGAAGCACCCGCAGCGCCGGAGCGGCGGCCGTGAACGTCAGCGCCGGCAGCGGCTGCAGCAACTGCACCGTGACAAAGACGGCCGCGCCAGCGATCGCGACGCACACAGCCACCGCGACGGTTATGCCGAGCTTCCGCAGCGAGACCCGGTGCCGCCGGGGGCTGGAGCCCAGGCTTCCCCGGGACCGGAACCTCGGCCGAAACCCGGCCCGCGACCGGAACCTCGGGCGGAACCCAGCCCGCGAATGGAACCTTGGCCGGAACAAGGCTCGTGGCCAGAGCCGCTTGCGGCGTATGACAACCACTGGAACCACCCCGCCGCCCACGCACTCATATTCCGGGAGAGGTTCACCACGGAAGCCGCGCCGTCACAGACGGTAAGACCATGCTAAATCGCGGGCAGGCACGTGGCCAGGCCACTCAGGCGCCACCCGCGGGCAGCTCAGCCACATGTGCCGGCAGGCTTCCCGCGCCTATCCGCCACTCCGCCTGCAGGGCCGCCACCCGCGCGGTCGGGTTCAGGGAGTTCCTGCAGATGATCGACCGTGAAGTCCCTGATTACCCCGGTACCCATCTCGTGCTCGACGACGCCTCAACGCATAAGACCCCTGCGGTGAAGCGCTGGCTGCTGGCCCATTCCCCGGTTCCATCTGCACTTCACCCCGACCGGCTCGTCGCGGCTCAATCGGGCCGGCCGTCGCTAGGCAGCGGTCACTGAACGCAGCTCCTCCAGCGACTCGGCCATCAGTCGCCTGAAGGCGGCCGGGTCGTCCTGCTCCACCCAGCGGGCGAAGGCCACGTGAAAGACGGTCACGCCCGCCTGGGAGGCAAGGATCGCGGCGTTCACGGAGACGCCGCGATTAACGAGCGCTGCCTTGATGGCGCCGGCCAGGGACTGGAGCTTGATCAGCTCGCGCTCCTGCAGTTCGGGGTTGGCCGCGACGATCCGGGACCGCATCCTGGCGAAGGGGTGACGGTCGGCGAACAGCCCCGCCACCTCATCGAGCCCGGCGGACACCGCGGCCATCGGGCGGGCGTCCGGCGGGGCCGCTTCGATCCCGCCGATCCAGCGCTCCTGAAGCTCTTGTGAGCCGTTGAACAGCACCTCACGCTTGTCGGAGAAGTAGCGGAAGAAGGTCCGCTTGGTCAGCCCCGCGGCCTCGGCGATCTCCGCGACCGTCGTCTCGTCATAGCCCTGCTCCTCGAACAGGGTGATGGCGGCCTTAGTCGAGCCGGCCTTCGGCGTCTGGTTTCCAGCGGGACATTGCAGCTGAGCATAGTTGATGACACCTGGTGTCGTGAAGGTGCTATGGTGATGGCACCAAATGACATCGTATGAACGGGAGTTTTCGTGCGCGTATTTGTCACCGGCGCGTCAGGCCACATCGCCTCCGCCGTCATCCCCGAACTCGTCAACAATGCACATCAGGTCGTCGGTCTCGCCCGCTCTGACGCCTCGGCCAAGGCCGTCGCCGCCCTTGGTGCCGAGGTCCGCCGCGGCGATCTCGACGATCTCGACGATCTCAAGGCCGCGGCCGCTGAGGCCGACGGCGTGATCCACCTCGCCTTCAAGCATGAGGCGATGCGCACCGGCGACTTCATGGGCGCAGTCGACTCAGACCTGGCTGCCATCCAGGCGATCGGTGAGACGCTGATCGGCACCGACAAGCCCTTTGTCACGACCGGCGGCACCCTGATGCTCGCCATGGCCGGGATCACCGGCCGCCCCGGCAGCGAGGACGACCAGTCCGATGGCGGTCCCCGCGTCGATGCGGCGAACTACACGATCGGCCTGGCTCACCAGGGCGTGCGCTCCTCAGTCGTGCGGCTCGCGCCGATGGTCCACAGCGACCTCGACCACCACGGCTTCACCCACGCCCTGATCGGCTTCGCCCGGGAAAACAAGGTGGCGGCATATACCGGTGACGGATCGAACCGCTGGCCGGCAGCCAACACATACGACATCGGCGCGCTCTACCGCCTGGCGCTGGAGAAGGCTCCCGCCGGCTCGACGCTGCACGGCGTCGGTGACACGGGCATCCCGCGCAAGGTGATCGCCGAGACAATCGCCGGCAAGCTCGGGGTCGAGACCAAGAGCATCACCGAGGAGGAGGCGCCGCAATACCTCGGCTTCCTCGCCGCCTTCGCCGGCTTGGACAACCCGACCTCCAACGACAAGACCCGCGAACTGCTGGGCTGGGAGCCGACCCATCCCGGCTGGGTCGAGGACGTTAAGACGGGCCACTACTTCGCGTAATCCAGCTTCGTTCATTCGCCCGGGAACCCGAAGGCGCCGGCCACGCCGGCGGTCACATTCCAGGCTTCCTTCGGCGCGACGGTCGTTCACCAAGTTGGGGAGGGCGAAGTTCCCAGGGCCGTCGCGAAGATCACCGAGGACCTTGACCAGTTGCTGGCGTTCTACGACTACCCCGCCGAGCACTGGGTGCATCTGCGGACCACCAACCCGATCGAGCCGACCTTCGCCACCGTGCGGCACCGGACCAAGGTCACCAGGGGGCCCGGCTCGCGGGCCGCGGGCCTGGCGATGGCGTTCAAGCTCATCGAGTCCGCCCAGGCGCGCTGGCGGGCGGTGAACGCACCCCATCTCGTCGCCCTGGTCCGCGCCGGGCTACCTTCGTCAACGGCAAGCTCGCCGAACGCCCCGGCGAGCAGGCCAGCCCCGCAGCTGCCTGAGGTCCTGCGGGTCCTGATCCGAAGGTGCTTATCCCAGGGAGATGGTGATGAGGCCTTAGCCCGCCACTGTGGGACGTTACCGGCAGCCGGGGCACCCAGCTGTAACAACGCGAAGGAGAGAAACACAAATGACTGGCCACCAGACCGGAGACCTGGCCACCCAGTTCCCCGGCGAGTCAGGTGAGTACCGGCTCGCGCGCAGCCGGCTGCTGGAGGCGGAGGTCGAGCTGCGGCGGATGACCGAGCGGGTAGCCGCGCAGCGCCGCGCGCTCCCGCCGGGCGGTGTCGTCCCGGAGGACTACGCCTTCGAGGAGGCTTCGGGCGGGCAGGTGAGGTTCTCGGAGTTGTTCACGCCGGGCAAGGACACGCTGGTCATCTACAGCTTCATGTTCCCGCGCTCCGCAGCCGACACCAGGCCGGGCCCGGCGGAGGGCCAGACGGCCCGGCTGCCGCTGGCGCAGACACCGTGCCCATCGTGTACCTCGATCCTCGACTCGCTCGACGGTGCTGCTCCTCATCTCGCGCAGCGGCTCAGCCTCGTCGTGACCGCGAAGTCAGATCCGGCCCGGATCGCCACCTTCGCCCGGGAACGTGGCTGGCGGCATCTGCGGCTGCTGTCCTCGCGGCACAACAACTACAACCGCGACTACCACGCGGAAACGCCACAGGGTGCCCAGCTTCCGTTCCTGAACGTGTTCACGCGCAACGGCGACGAGTTTCGCCACCGGTGGGGCACCGAGCTGTTGTTCGCGCCCGGAGGTGAGGGCGAAGAAACCCGCCACGTCAACTCAATCTGGCCGATCTGGAATGTCCTCGACATGACGCCCGGCGGGCGCGGGCCGGACTTCCTCGCGCTGCACTACGAGTAGTCGCACATGCACGCCGCCCGCAGGTTCTGCCACTGGCGTTCAAGGGGCATAACGCCACGTGCATCAGCCGTGCGTAACCGCATCCTCTCGCCGGAGATCACAGTGGTGGTCGAGCAAAGGGTCAAGCGCAATGAGACACGTTCCTATGACGCCTTCTGCGCGGATTCCTTCTCCCCGGTGTTCGGCTCGTTGATCCAGGCGACGGTCGGCAGCTTCGGCGGTTGGGGGCGGCGGTGGCGGAATCTCGCCGGGTTGGTCGCGTAGGCGGCACCGAGGGTCGCGGCGCGTTGGGCGCGCACCTCGGTGGCGGTGCCGAAGTGGACCGATGCCGGCGTGTGGTAACCGATGCCGGAGTGGCGGTGCTCGTGGTTGTAGTAGCTGAAGAACGCTGAGCAGAATGCGCGTGCGTCCTCGATCGAGCCGAAGCTGGTCGGGGAAGGCCGGGCAGTACTTCATCGTCTTGAACCCTGCCTCGGAGTAGGGGTTGTCATTGCTCACGTGCGGGCGGCTGTGGCTGCGCTTGATGCCGAGGAATGTGTAGAGCTCGACGACGGGGTTCGAGGTCATCGATGAGCCGCGATCGGCGTGGATCGTGAGCTGGCCGGGCGGGACACGATGGCGGCGAACGGCATCGGCGATGAGCTCCTTCGCGAGCTCGCCGGACTCACGGGGCGACGCACCAGGCGACGACGTAGCGGCTGAAGATGTCCGAGCACGGCGTAGCAGTCGAAGTACTCGCCGCGCCGGGGCCCGTGGAGCTTGGTGATGTCCCAGCTCCAGCAGATATCCGGCGCGGTCGGCGACGAGCTCTGGCTTCTTCTTCGGCGGATGCGTCGCCTGGGCGCCGTCGCTCGCGCACCTCGCCGTGTTCGCGCAGCAGCCGGTAGAAGGTGGACTCCGAGGCGAGGTAGGTGCCCTCGTCCAAGAGGGTGAAGTACACCTGCGCAGGCGAGCAGTCGGCGAAGCGCTCCGAGCGCAGCACCGAGAGCACCGCCTCGGCCTCCGCGCCGGTGAGCTTGTTCGGCGGCGCCGGACGCGGTGGGCGCGGACGTGACCCGGCCGGGGCTGCGGCGCCGGTAATGGGTGGCGCGGGCGCGACCGACCGCTGCGCACGCCGTGCGTGTGCCAAGGAGCGGCTCGATCGCCGCGAAGCAGGCCTCGCTCACGGCGGCTGCTGCCCGGGCTGCTGGGTCGTCTCCTCGGTGGCCTCGGCCAGCAGCCGCGACAAGAGCCTCCGATGCTTTTCCCTGGATCTCGAGGGCCTGGCGGTGCTTCGCGAGCTGGGACTCGAGGCGCTCGTTCTTGCGCTTCAGGCGCTCGATCTCGGCTCTGTCGGCGCTGCGCCTGGAACGCCGGGGCGCCGGGGACTCATCGCCAAGGGCGCCGAGCTCGCGCGCCCGGCGCCACTCGACGATGTGGCTCGAGTAGAGGCCTTCGCGTCGAAGCAGCGCCCCCTTCGCGCCGGGATCGGTCGCCTGCTCGTACTCGTCGAGGATGGCGAGCTTGTATGCGGCGCTGAAGCGCCGGCGCGATCGGCTTCGCGGCTGGGTCGTCGTCGGGCACAACGCCATCATGGGCGCGCGCGGTCAGGGCTGCAGATGTCATAGTCACGTTCATAGGTGGTCCTGTCTCGCCCTGGTGGGATGGTGGGCTACAGCAGGTGTCTCACGTCAGCCTGACAGACAGGGGTAGTGGGAGTTACACGCGGCCCGAGAAGGATGCGATGCCGAGAAGCAGCACTGCCTTGATCACGGTGCTGTACGCGAGTCTGCGCAGCCGCGCAGAGTCATTTGGCGGAGTTACGCACTACTTTCGGCATGACGGTCCAGGTTGGCTACCGAGCCCGTCATGTGCTACCACAGGCACGTGGAGAACCGGGTCGCCTCCCTGGTCATTGACGCCACCGACGCCGAGCTGCTCGCCCGGTTCTGGGCCGCAGCGCTGGGCTGGCAGGTTATCAAGCGCGGCAGCTACGGCGTCTCAATCGGGCTGGACGGCGTACCCTTCGAGATCGACTTCCGGTCCGTGCCGGACGGCCCCAAGGCGGCCAAGAACCGGCTGCACCTGGATATCAAGCCGGTGAGCCGCGAACAGGGGGCCGAGCTGGCCCGGCTGCTTGCCCTGGGTGCCCGGCAGGTTAACGTGGGCCAGGGAGAGCGCAGCTGGTACGTGCTGGCTGACCCCGAGGGCAACGAGTTCTGCCTGTGCCGCCCCTGACCCGTGACCCGGCAGCCGAGCAGTTCTGCACGTGCATTACGGAGGGCCGTGAGTGTTACGGCGCCACCGCCTGTGCACGAGGTGGCAAAGCCCCTGCCGCGGCACGCAAGCGAGCGAAGCGCAGGCACCGCATGTCAGCAGCGGCCGCCGGGATGCTGCAGCCTGGCCTGGATGGAGGCGACGCGGACGGGTGGGACAACCCGGAAGCGGCAGATGAGTGCGCAGCGGCCCTATCCGGCCAAGGCGCTGGGGAACCGGGTCTGGAAGTCCAGGATTCCTGCCCACTCGGCGGTAATGGCGACGCGGGCCATGGGTTTACCGCGGAGCGTGGCCACCCAGGCCGGGCCTTGTTCTGGCCCGAAATACCGCGTGGCCGCCTGCTCGTACTCCGGGACAACATCATCAAGCAGCTCGACGTCCGCCCGCCCGCGGACCAGCAGCACCTTGTGCGGCCAGGCGTTGTCGTCAATCGTCAGCGCCACCCGCGGATCCGCGGCCAGTGCCTTGAGCTTGGGCGCCTTCGGCGGCGACCCGAGGACGAACTGCTCACCGGCCCAGTGAAACCAGACCGGCACCACCCGCGGGCTGCCGTCCATCCACGTGTACGCCAGCCGCGCCGGATTGACCGAGTCCAGCAACTCGCTGGCGACCGGATCATTCAGCAGCTCCAGGCTGCCCTGCGGCGGCATCTCAACCCCCTTTCGCATGGCGAGCGGGGAGGTGCCTCGTCACCGGGTGATGATGCTACACCGCATGGCGAGCCCCTCCGGATGCCGGTCACCAGGCGCACTCGGCGCGGCAATTGAGGAAGGTTCATGTGGCGGTGATGTCGCATCGGCGAGCACGGTATGCAGCCTGGGGCGGATCCCGGCCGCTGTCAGCTGGTCGCGGCACCGGTCAAGCAGCGGGTGGAGCAGGGTGCGGTCGACTGGATGCTGGGACAGCATCGCGCCGACGATGACCTGGTCTGTGGTGACTACGAGCTGGCCGTTATACCCGGCCACATAGCCCTTCTGGTTGCGCATCACCCGCACGTCGGGATCGGTGACGTTGGCCCGCGGCTCGGTGTTGTTGCGGTTGGGGCGCGGGTCGTCCGCCGGCTGCCGGGGAGGCCGCGATCGTCTTTCGGCCGCGGCGGCGTCCCAGGCCTGCTGCTTGGCCCGCTGCACGTCGCAGCGCGCTTTGTCCTCGGCCGCCAGCCGGTCCCGGGCGGCGGCCAGCCGCTGGCGCCGCTCGGCCCGTCGCGCCAGCGCCCGCGGGGTCGGCTCTTGTAGTGCCTCGCCATAGCGGGCGTCCTCGGCCGCGTCCCGCTCAGTCGCCTCGGCCAGCAGCTTCTCGATCTGCGGCAACGTGCGGTTCGCCTTCTGCGAGGAGTTGCCCGACAGCTTGGTGCCATCCAGGCTGATCGTCCCCAGCGCCACCATGCCCTCCGCGGCCAGCAGCCGCAGCACCTGGCTGAACAACCCGCCCAGCGCCTCCTCGTGCCGGGCCCGGAACCGGGCGATGGTGGCATGGTCGGGGCGCAGCCCACCCGTGACCACCCGGTAGCCCACATCCCGCACGCACCGCTTCTCGATCACCCGGCTGGACCGCTCGCCCTGCGAATAGGCATACAGCAGCAGCGCGACCATCATCTCCGGGTCAAACGCCGCCCGGCCATGACCGTCGGCCCGGTACCGGCGGCGGAACTCGCCAAGATCCAAGGCGGCCACCGCGTCCAGCACCACGAACACCAGGTCGTCTTCGGGCAGCCACTCACGCATATCCACCGGCAGCAGCAACGGCTGATCGCGCTGCGGGGAAAGGAATTCGCGAACACGACAGGGGTGGTTATGCAGCCTGCCTCGGCCTCCGCGCCTGCGGTTGGGCACTTCTGACCGAGTTGCTTGGTGCACACCCGAGCGGCCGCAGCGGGCCGGCCTCGTGCCCTGCCGGATGGGATTGATGCGTTCCCGGCCCAGGCCGGATTCGCCTTGGGCGCGCCCAGCGGATATGACAGAACGGGCGTAGGTTGGGGCGCGTGTCGCAAGCCTCTATTCGCCCGTACCGGGACAGTGATCTAGATGACCTGTACCGGATCTGCTTGCAGACAGGTGACGGTGGCGAGGACGCCACGTCCATGTTCGATGACCCGCGGATCCTGGGCCACGTCTTCGCCGCTCCTTACGGGTTGTTCGAGCCATCGCTGGCCTTCGTCGCTGAGGATGAGGCCGGCGTCGGCGGCTACATAGTCGGAGCGCTAGACAGCAGGGCTTTTGCGAAGCGGCTGGAGGCCGACTGGTGGCCGGCGCTGCGCGACCGGTACCCGGCGCCGCCATCCGAGCTTCCGCCGGATCAGTGGACGCCAGATCAGCGCGCGGCCGGCTTTATCCATGTTCCGCTCACGATCCCGGACGAGCTCGCCGGGGATTACCCCTCTCATCTGCACCTCAACCTGGTGCCAGAGGCTGCAGTCGCACGGACTGGGGCGGCAGCTGATGAACACGCTGATGCGCGCGCTGCGCGAGCAGGGATCAGTAGGGCTGCACTTCTTCGTCTGGCCCGCCAATCGGCGGGCAGTCGGCTTCTACCGGCATCTGGGCTTCACCGTGATCTCAGCCGAAGGCCCCGTGATCTTCGCGATGGATCTGCGCCCGGCCGCCTGAGGCTATCCATCCGGGCCGTCCCGTTCCGCCGGGGGCCGCCGTCGAACCGAGGTGGTCTTCACCATCTGCCCGTGCGGGCCGCGAACCAACCTCGCGGCCCAGGATTAGTGCGCAGATCCGTTCATAGAGATCCGCAACCCGCAGGTCAGCGACTGCCGCGGCTCGGCGCCGCCCAGCGTGTCACAAGTCAGGACCGAGCCGGCGCCCGGAGAGCGGCATGAGAGCGCGTAAGTCTTGCGGATGCCATGTAGAACCGATATGAATTCGCGATCCTGTGAGGCTACCATGGATCCATACTCGAACGAGAACCGGTGAAGTAGTGTTCGAGGTGGTCGCGATAAATTCCACCGATCTTCTCCGGGACGTCCAGGGGATTCTTGACAAACATCCATCCGGAAAGGTGATCCCGGTTGAGATTTATGGTGCCCGCATCGAGCTGAAATCTGAGACCTGGCAGTCCCCAAAGGCCTCGATAAGGTGCGATACGACGCCAGTACCAGCAGAATGCAGGGTCGGGTAGCCGGAGGGAGTTTCACTCTCCGGCTACCCGACCCTGGCCCAGATTCGCAGGCTTGGCGCGCCAGCATGGTGGGCGGTGAGGGCCAGGGCCGGTCACTTCCAGGTGGTGCCGTTCCAGTGTGAGATCACGCCCTTGAAGGGGGTGGTGGCCTCGGTCTGGCCGACTGCCCAGGCGTTGCGGGCGGAGGTGGCCGCTACGCCGAAGACATGCTCCTGTCCCCCCGGGTTCGGGCTGGGCACCGGCTTCCAGCTGGTGCCGTTCCAGTGCACGATGCCCGTGGTGTGGCCGGGACCGCCGCTGGGTGTTCCGACCGCCCAGGCGTTCGCAGGGGAGGTGCCCGCCACCCCCCAAAGACCGGCCAGGCTGTCTGGGCTCGGCCCCGGCACCTGCTTCCATGCGGTGCCGTTCCACCGCTCGATCAGGGGATCGCCGGCACCCGCGGCAAGACAGCCGGTGCAGCCGACCGCCCAGGCGTTGCCCGCAGAGGTGACGGCCACGCCGCGGAGGTTGCCGAGTCCGGGCGCGAGGTGGCTGGGCACCCGCTTCCACGCGACTCCGTTCCAGTGCACGATCAGAGGTCTGTTGTTGCCTGGGACGCCCGCGCCTCCGGGGTTGCCTGCGAAGCCGACCGCCCAGGCGTTGCGGGCGGAGGTGGCTGCCACGGCCTGGAAGGAGCCTTTGAGGCTCGGGTTCGGCACCCGGCTCCAGACGGTGCCGTTCCAGTGCAATATCAGGGTCTTGCCACTGAGGGCGGAACCGACGGCCCAGGCATTGCTGGCGGAGGTCGCCGTCACGCCGTCTAGGCTGGCGAACCTGCCGGGGCTCGGGCTGGGCACCCGCTTCCAGGCGGTGCCGTTCCAGTGCACGATCAGCGTCTTGGCGTTGGTACCGACGTAGGCGAAGCCGACCGCCCAGGCATTGGTGGCGGAGGTCGCCGTCACGCCGGACAGGCTGGCATAGTTGCCGAGGCTCGGGCTGGGCACTCGCTTCCAGGCGGTGCCGTTCCAGTGCACGATCAGCGTCTTGCCACTGATGGCGGAACCGACCGCCCAGGCA
The DNA here is from genome assembly GCA_963795575.1 of uncultured Actinomycetes bacterium. Classification (GTDB taxonomy): domain Bacteria; phylum Actinomycetota; class Actinomycetes; order Streptosporangiales; family Streptosporangiaceae; genus PALSA-505. The sequence continues at coordinate 17,937 of CAWCII010000032.1, forward strand.
TTGCCGGCGGAGGTGGCGGCCACACCTGAGAGGTCGCCGTTGATGGTGAATGGCGCCGCCGAGCCCTGGGACCCGATCCGGCCAGCCACGGCCGGTGCTGCGGACGCGACCCCGGCGACTGCCCCCGCCAGCAGTAGCGGCACGGCGAGAATTCTGACAGTACGTGTGGCGAACTGGGGCGTGCGCACCGGCTGCCACCTCCCCCCTAGAAGGCCAGCAGGCTCAGCCATGTCCCGTGGCCGGGACAGGCGCCCCGCTGACATCAGCGGAACAGCCGCAAGTGGGGGCGGGGACACCGCTCGCAGCCTTGAGTGTGACACGCCGCACGCGCAAAGGCCAGCGGCAAAATAAGGGGAGACCTGTTTACTCGGCACCCTGGCAAGTCGATCAGTCGCACCATCCCGCGTCTTGACATTCAGTTCGGCAGGACAGGCCAGCCACACCTTCGCCGACCGCGGGCCAGCGCACCTGCTCAAGCACCTGCGGAGGCACTCGCGCGAAAGAGCCATTCCAAGAGCCAGCGTGGGCCGGCTCCAGGCCACGAGCACCTGCGCCGAGCGAATATTGAGGCTGCTCAAGTGCCCACTGAGCCCCATCGAGCGACGCCGGGCGATGCCAGGTATGTGACTGGGGGTAAAGATTGCGGATGCATCCAATAGCTGGACGCGAACAAGATCGGGCGGTGGGTTCATCACAGGAGCCGCTGAAAGCGGACATCGGGCTATCCCGGCCACGCCCGGCGAGCACGAGAAAGCAAAATAGCTCGTCAGGCCACATGTGGCGCCCAATGGGCAGCTGTCCAGCCATGCCTTGTTTTCAGCGCTCAAGCTGGAATCCCTTCAATTCTTAAAGTCTTGCCCTGCTGCCCGCCAAGCCGTGGACCAGATATCCGCCCTACTTCGGCGCATGACCAGGTGAGTAAAGCTGAAGTCCAGGGATGCGGCCCCCGCGTGCTGGAACCTGCAGCCGGCATCGACGAGCACCGCCCCTTGCGTCGCGCGCTGAGGAATGGTAGGACGACTCACACGGGAAGGGGTGGGCCCATGGATATCCGGATCCGGTCAGTGCTGGCGGCGATCGCGGGCGTAGCCGTGGTGGGTCTCGGAGGTGGTGTGGCAGGTGCGGCAGCGTCGCCGCCGTCGTTTACCTGTAAGGGGAGTCTGAGCTCTCCGGGAACGGTGCCGTCGGGCACCTATAGCTCGCTGGTCATGCCCCGCGGCTCGGTCTGCCTGATGCCCGGCCCGGCCCCGGTCACCGTGCTCTCGGCGGTGACGCTGCAGCGGAACTCAGCCTTGGTGACGGGGATAACCAAGGGCCCGGCGGCCAACGTGAAGATCGTGGGCAGTCTCACGGTGGCCCGCGGCTCAGTATTCATCGCCGGGCTGGCGAACGAGAACCACCCGGTCAACATCCTGGGCCGGGTGACCGTCAAGAGCGGGGCGCTGTTCTACCTGGGTACCGAGCGTCCCGGTCAACCACCGTTCGCGTCCATCCAGGGTGCGGTGGTCGCGCAGGACCCGTCGGCCGTGGTCATCCAGAACACCACGATCGGCGGCCCCGCCTCGGTCACCGGCGGCGGCGCGGTCAACAAGATCGTCGAGGCGCTATCACATGGTGCGCCGCAAACCAACTACACCGACTTCGAGGATGACCAGATCAGGGGCGGCATCACCGAGGTCGGCTACGGCGGGGTCTGGGGTGGCGTGATCCGGACGATCATGAAGGGTTCGCTGGTCTTCGCGTTCAACCGCCAGGTCAAGGTTGACGAATACGACATCGGCTCGAACATCATCAGCGGGTCGGCGTACTGCGAGAGCAACCATCCGGCGCCCAACAAAGGAAAGAGTCCCGGGGCGCCCAGCATCGTGCACGGACGCACCTTCGGTAATCAGGCCAAGACGTGCACCGGCATACCAGGCGGCGGGACCGGCCCCCCCGGCTGAACTCCCGCCTGACCAGGGTCCATCAGGCTATGAGGAGGCCGCCCGGAGGCGGCCTCCTCATAGTCGGTTGTCCCGCCAGAGGGCGCGTGACAACCCGCGCCCCTGCCTTAAGCTTGCGTTTAACCTGCCTGGCTGACGTCCGGGGTTCTTCGCGGTCTTGAACTGGCGTGCCGGCGTGTCGCGGTGCTCCTGATCAGAGCTTCGCCGACGTGCGTGAGGTCATCAGCGAGTCGCGTGCGCTCCTCAGGGCCGCACTTGCGCCGGACCAAGAGCGACGCTGACTGGCTCACCATAGGAAACCTTGCGCCGACGGGGTGAACTCGACCCGTTACGCCAGCCGGCCTCGAGGTCGAGGTCGAGGGCGTGACCTGGATGTCCCGTGCCGGGTGATCCGAGGTGTGGCCAGCCGCGTGACCTGCTGTGCCTTAGATCAAGTGACGGGCCAGACCTCTTTGCCTGCCACTCGATATGAGGTGAGTTGACGTGACGCAGCTGCGTGGCTCAGCGGGTGGTAGGACGGTTTGCTCTGGCCCCCGGCGACACGGCTTTGGCCCGTCTGGGCGGGCAGGAGCTCCCGGCTGCCGGATGGGCTGGTTAGTCAAGGCAAGCCGATCAGAACCAGTGGAAGTCGGGGTGGTTGTCGTGCCACCACACCAGCACCACCTTGCCGACGATGCTCGAGCCCTTGACCGGCCCCCAGTACCGGCTGTCGCATGAGATCGCCCGGTTGTCCCCCAGCACGTAGAACTCGCCGGGCGGCACGCGGTAGGGGTGCTGGCTGCTCGCGTGCGGTATCGGCGGCCCGAGAGGGTCGTAGTGCGGCAGGTAGGGCTCGGCCAGCAGCCGCCCGTTGACGTAGATGCTGTTGCCCGACGAATAGATCGTCTGGCCGGGCAGCGCGATGACGCGCTTGACCAGGTCGCTGTCCGGCGGCCCCGGACAGTGGTCTGGCGGCGGGTGGCCGAACACCACGATGTCGCCCTCGCGTATGTCACGCCAGGTGAAGAACGCCTTCTGCACCAGGATCCGGTCGCCCATGTCGAGCGTGGGCACCATGGACGAGGTGGGGATGGAGAAGGTCTGGAACACGAACGCCCGCGCCAGGCCGGCCAGCAGCAGCGCCGCGAGGACGACGATGGCCGTCTCGGCCAGCGCCCGCCGTCGCCGCGGGCCGGCCGCGGCAGGGCCGGCGTCAGCAGGGCCGGCGTCAGCAGGATCGGCCATGCCTGGCTTCCCCGATGATCGCCTGCGGGTGGCTCATGGCGGGGATCACGCCCGGCGCGGGCTCGGGCGAGCCAGGCCGGCAATGCGTGTATCCGCGGGCCTGGGCCGTGCTGGCGGCCCTGGCCGGCGCGGTCGAGGCCAGCAGCCCTGCGGAGATACCCAGCGAACAGGTCGCGGCCAGCAGCGCGCAGGCCACCGTGCGCAAGCGCCGGCCGGGGCGTGGCGTAAGCCACTCCCGCGCCGCGCCTGCGAGGTAGTTCCAGGCGATCGCGCCTGCCGGGGTGCCGTCCCTGATCAGCAGCGCGGCCAGCGCGGCGGCCTCGTCGCCGTGCCGCCGCCGCCAGCGGGCCGGGTAGCACCGCAGTACGGTCTCGACCAGCCGGGCCGCCCGGGGGCCGTCCATCAGATGCCGCCCAGCTGCAGCCGCAGCCGCCCGGCCGCGCTGACTCGCTCTAGCGAATCGAGATGCGCGCGGAGCGCCGCCGCCCCCGGCGCGGTTATGCGGTAGGGATGGCGCCGGTCGTCGGCGGGCAGCGGCTCGATCAAGCCGAGCCGCTCGAGCCGGTCCAGCGCGCCGTAGAGCGTGCCGGGCCCGAGCTCGACGCCGGCGAGCTCCCTGATGTCCTGGATCAGCGCGTAGCCGTGCTTGGGCCCACCCGCGAGGCTGATCAGGATCAGCACTGACGCCTCACCGGCCCGGCGCAGCACGTCCTGCCCGGCCCTGCCGTCCCGTCTGCCCGCAGCCATCCGGCCCCCTAATACGCCGACCAATATATCAGCAAACGTAGTAGCCGCGCTGACTTCCCGGCCCGCCGAACCGCTGTCGCCTGTTTGCGTCCGCCAGCGCAAGAACCGCCCTTTCTGTACTGCTTCTCCATCTCGTTCCCCCTGTGTCCTGTGCCATCGGATTCTGAGCCATCGGCAAGCTGCTGACCTGCGGTGGCTCAGTTCCAGCGGCGAGGCCAGGGCCGCTTCGAGCTGAGAACGATCGCGCCAGCGCCGTACATGGTCCCGCATGACGGCCCGTTCGGCCGGCTGCTCGCGGCCTGCGGCTGGCACCCCTGGCGCCCGGCCCACATCCACCTGATCGTCTCGGCCAACGAGCACGAACAGCTCATCACCCAGCTGTACCTCGACTCGAGCGACTACCTGGACGATGACGTCGTTGACGCGGTCAAGGACTCGCTGATCGTGCACCCGCAGCGGCACGGCGACCAGCTGGCCTTCGACTGCGAGTTCCGCCTGGCGCCGGCGCGCGCGGCGGTACCGGTCGGCTGAAGATCATCGCCGAGATCCCGTCACCGCGGGCCGTGGCCAGCGGAGCGGCCTGGGCGCGAAGATAAGCCTCCGCATCCTCGGCGCGGGGTGGGGCTCCTCGGTGCGGGCCCGGCTGGGCGGGATGGGGTAGACGGTCACGGCCAGGACGGTGCCGATCGCGCCCCAGCGAGCCGGGCGGCGATGAACGCGGGTGCCGAGGCGGGGGGCGATCTCGGCGCAGGTCTATGAGCACTCTCGCGGTCACCGCAGAGCTGTTTACGGAGCTAAAGGGAACAGCCAGCCGGTCTCGTCCGCACCCAGGGCCGCATCAATCTCGGCCGCGTTCGGGAGCCGGCCATAGGTTTCCCGCCCACCCAGCTTCGCGGTCTGGGGATCGAGGTAGTAGCCGGCTCCTGGTGCGCTGAGCGGGGTCAGCTCAAGGAACGACCAGATGGCGGAGAGCTGGGCACGCTGCGCTTGCGGGGTCGCGAAGTAGAGATCTTCGTAGCGCAGCTGCAGCGTGTGGCCGTCTTTGCGGAGGTTGAGGACGGACTCGATCCAGTGCAGGTGGGGGGCCAGCTCGCGTACGTAGCTGCGAAGGTCGTCCAGGTCGAGTGGCTCCAGGGAGTCGTAATACCGCTCCAATAGCTGTTCGGGGTTGGCGTCCCAGCGGTTGAACAGCTTTGTCTGCTTCGCGATCCGGTCGGACACCGCTGTCTGCAGCAGGTTGCGCCGGCTGATGAAGATGATCCACAGGTCGGGCCGCAAGATGAGGTGGCGGAGCAGTTCTTCATCGAGCTGGTAGCTGAGCACCTTGATGCCGCGGTAATGCTCGAACAGTTCAGCGAGCACTGTGTCGAGGGACTCGATGTCGTGGATCCGGGCCAGGTAGTCCGGGTTGCCGGGTGACCAGTCGGCGAAGCTCTCGTTGAAAGGCTCGTCGGGGAGAAGCTCGAGGTCGGGGTGGGCTTGCAGGATCTCCCACAGGCTAGAGCTCCCGCTTCGCGGCCACGCAAGCAGGATCAGCCGCTCATCGAGCTTCATGACCGCTCCGACTGTACTAGCAGCACTCCTGTGCTTTCGGATCTGAGCCACCGGCAGGTCGCTGCCCTGGGGCCGGTTCGGTTTGGGTGGCAACCGCCGCCTGCCCCAGTGCTGCCCCTGTCCTGATCCCTGCCTATCGGATGTCAGCCCGAAAATGCCAAAGTCGAGTTACTCGACACCCTGGCAAGTCGATCAGTCGCACCCTCCCGCACCTCGATCTTCAGTTCGGCAGGACAGGCCAGCCACACCTTCGCCGACCGCGGGTCGGCGCACCTGCGGAGGCACTCGCGCTAAAGAGCCATTCCAAGAGCCAACGGAGGCAGATTCCGGGCCACAGCCAGCCACACTGAGCGAATATTTGGGCTGCTCAGGTGCCCAGTGAGCCCCGTCGGGCGACGCCCGGCGATGCCCGGAATGTGACTGGGGGTAAAGATCGTCAACCACCAGTTCCACTCGGCGGACGGGCCCAAGGTCGGGCGGCGGGCGCCCTCGCACTGCCGTCCGGTTCGACCTGCCGAGAGGCAGGTGCCTCTCGGCAGGCGTTCATACGATGTCTCGGTGAGCTGCCGGTCAACCCGGACGGTACAGGCCTCCAGGTCGATATCGCCGCGCCGGAGCACGGCCAGCTCGACCCAGCGCAAACTGCCGAACGTTCCCAGCAGCACCAGCGCCCGGTAACGCTGATCGATCGCGTCGGCGAGCGCGTACACCTGCGCGATGGTCAGACTGACCCGCTCGGGCGACTTCTCCTGCCCGGCGCCCTTGATCCGGCACGGATTACGGCGGGACCTGTGCCGTCGCGTGGGTCAACGAGCACCATGACCAGGCCGCCGGGCTCGGTAAGCGGGCGGCGGCCTAGAACGTTCTGCATGCAGAGACTGACCGGAGCGGCGGGCACGCCCGTGAACAAGGCATTGAAGTCTGGCTCGAACCCCAACTACGCAGAGACCGTTCCCTTTGGATCGAGCAGTGACCTCAAGAGATTTTCCACGTTGTCGTAGCTCGCTTCGAAGCCATCGGTCTTGGTCATGTGGTCACGGCCAGCCTTGTCGCGGAACGCCAGCCTCTGTGTCAGCTTCGTCACTCCGTGAGCTTCGTGCAGTTCGGTGGACTCGACGGCCTCCACACCTGGCCACCCCTCGAACAGCCACGTCTCGACGGTCCGGGTCGGCGGCTCGACCTCCAAGTAGGTTCCACGAAACGAGCACTCCCTCCCGTCGTCGGTCACGAAGACGATGTGGTAGTCCCCTCCGACCCGCAGGTCGATCGAGCAGACCTTCACCTTCTCCCCATATGGGGCGAACCATTTGGTCACATGCTCCGGCTTCGTCAACACGTCGAAGACGAGTTGGATCGGAGCGTCGAACTCTCGGGTGAGGACGATCTCGAGATCGTTCGGGAACTCGATGTGTGCTGATCCATGCCGGTCAGGTGTCACTGCCGCTCTCCTTGTTGTAGCTCTTTCAGGTAGTCGTCCATCCGATCCATTCGGTCATTCCACGCCTGCTCGTACTTGGCCAGCCACTCGTGCAACGGCCGGAGGCGCGCCGGCTCCAGGCGGTACAGCCGACGACGCCCCTCCGCCCGGCACCTGACGAGCCCCACCTCACTGAGCACCCGCAGGTGCTTGGAAACCTGGGGCTGAGACATCGACAGGTCGTTCACGATCGCGCCGACCGCCTTCTCGCCTTCGATCAGCGCGTCCAGGACTTCGCGACGGTGCGCCTCGGCAATGGCGTTGAAGACATCCGATGTCGTGGAGGAGCGGGCCATGCCTTCAACATATTCTGATATCGACATATGTCAAGCCCTTCCGGATGGCATCTTCGTGATCGCTCCCGACGGGACCAGGGCAGGCTTGGTTGGGAGGTCGGAACAGGCCCTTGCATCGAGCAGGTGTTGCCGCCCGGCCGGGAGGGCTGGGCGTCTGGGCAGTCCCCTCAACACCCTGACAAGGAAGCGGTCGTTGGGAGCCAACCTGGGAGCCACCGGGACGGACGACTTGCCGGGGCATCGGACGCGGATGAACAGCCAGCCGCGATGCGTCCCACGTCACGGACTGATCTGAACGGGACCGGATGGCCTCTCGGGTACCTACGGATCAGAAAGGCTGGGGGTTCGCATCCCTCCAAGTGCGCACCTCCGAGCGCGCCAGGTCAAAGGCCCTCCCAGGTTGGGAGAGGCCTTTACTGTTGCCACGACTGTTGCCAATGAGCGCAACTCAGCCGACCGGGGACTGTGCGTCCGAGTTAGTGGGTGTCTGTTCATGAAGTGATCTACGGCCGCTACGGAGGGGTCAGCGGATCCGCGACCGTCGTAGTCGCTTCCGGCGGCGGATGACGTGTGCGATGAGGTAGCCGAGGAACAGCAGGCTCGAAAGAGAATGCCACCCAATGAAGAGATGGATGCCGGGCAACGGGACGCGGGTGTTTTGTCCTGTCGCGAGGTCATAGATGCCCGAGGCCAGGACGTTTACGGCGAGGAACCCGAAGATGGCGTCGGAGACGGCCAGCCGCCTTCCCTTCATCCGGGAACCGGCCCGGGCGAGCTGGGCGGTCAGCCTCCTCAGCGTGTGCCGGCGCTGCGTGAGGTGGACGATAACCAGCCCGAAGAACGCGCAGGCGATGGCGATGTGGACCGTCACCCGGGGATTGACGTTGAACAGGAGCAGGGGCACCAACGCCACGATGACCGTGATCAGCAAGGCCAGATGGACCGCCCACCGCGAGCGCGCACGACCGGAGGCGCGGTTCTGACCGGCAACGGCTTCATCATGATCCACGAGCGTGGCTGGCTCGTCTTTGCTGGAATTCACCGGGGCCGGTTCACGCGGTCTCGGCCGCAGGCCGTCAGGTGCGCTGTCACCGCAGATGCCCCGGGCGCAGCAATCTCTGCTGCCACCACGGCCGCCGCGACGGGCATAGGCGCAAGCTTGCGAGGATTCTTCATTCCATGGCCTCACCTTCGGTTTGCACAGGTGGGACGGCTCAGCACGATCTGCCGACCCGGGGCAGGACAGGTGGCCTATGGCTTGTCTATCGCTTCCCGGCGGATAACGGTATGGGGCTAACCGGTGTTGCGAAAGTGGAGCTAGCCCCACCCCGGATCGGGATTCTGCGTTACTGCTGGCCCCTCTTTCACACGGCACACTAAGCCTCAATCCACCATGTAAATAGGTTCTTGCGCGGCGCGTTCAACGCGAAAGGTGCTCCCTGACCAGGGACGATGGGAGTTGTCGAAGCTTCCATCACCTGGTTCGAAGGAGCACCTGTCAAGTGCGATTGTTGCATGAGCTGGCGAAGACGCACGCATCGTTTGATGACCCGCATCTGGTGTCGCGGGCAGGGCTGGTCCCGGTGGTGGCGCTGGCCCAGGGAGCTGGCCTGGAGGGCCTGGTGGGCGGGCATGTCCGGCTCGCCCGCCCGGGCGGGGTGAACGCGGCCGTGAAGGCAGGCTGCCTGGTGGCCGGGATGATCGCCGGGGCGGACAGCATCGATGACCTGGACGTGCTGCGGCACGGGGGGCTGTCGGCCCTGTTCGGTGGCCTCCGGGCGCCGTCCACGCTGGGGTCGTTCCTGCGGGCTTTTACCTGGGGGAACGTGCTGCAGCTGCAGAAGGTGCACCGGGAGTTCCTGGCCGGGCTGGCCCGCCGCGCGCCGCTGCTGCCCGGGGCAGGCGTGCTCGCTTTCGTTGATATCGACTCCCAGCAGAAGCGGGTCTACGGGCACGCCAAGCAGGGCGCGGCGTTCGGGTATACGAAGATCCAGGGCAAGAGCCTGCTGGTGCGGGGCCTGAACGTGCTGGCCGCCACGATCAGCACGCCGCTGGCCGCCCCGGTGATCGCTGCCACCAGGCTGCGAGGCGGCAACGCCGGTTCTGCCCGTGGCGCCGCTTCCATGGTCACCGAGGCCGCGGGCACTGCCCGCGCCGCTGGGTGCACCGGCACTCTGGTGGTGCGGATGGACTCGGCGTTCTACGGCGCCCCGGCGGTCAGGGCGGCCCGGCGGGCAGGCGCCTTTTTCTCGGTCACCGTGCGCATCGACCCCAAGGTCACCGCCGCGATCGCCGCCATTGCCGAGGACGCCTGGACTCCCATCCGCTATCCCCGCGCCATCTGGGATGACCAGCTGGGCTGCTGGATATCCGACGCCCAGGTCGCTGAGGTGAAGTACACCGCCTTCACCTCACGCGGGCACCAGGCGATCACCGCCCGCCTCATCGTCCGCCGGGTCCGCGACCAGAACAGCCAGGCCGCCCACGGCCAGGACGAGCTGTTCACCGCCTGGCGCCACCACGCCGTGTTCACCGACTCACCATTCACGATGATCCAGGCCGAGGAGCACCACCGCGGCCACGCCCAGGCCGAACAGGTCTTCGCCGACTGGTCCGACGGTCCCCTGGCCCACCTGCCCTCAGGCTCGTTCCCTGCCAACGCCGCCTGGCTCGCCTGCGCTGCCATCAGCTGCAACCTGCTGCGCGCCGCCGGCGCCCTGGCCAGCCTCGCCTACGCGAAAGCCCGCGGCGCCACGCTGCGCCGCGACCTGATCGACGTCGCCGCCCGGATCGCCCGGCACGGCCGCGGGCACATCACCTTGCACCTGCCCGGGAACTGGCACCGCGAGCACGAGTGGATGAACCTGTTCGAGGCCGCCACCGGCCCGCCCGCCGCTGCGGCCTGACCAGCCCCGACCCGGTCACCACGCCGCTCACCGCCCAGCCGGCACCTGGCAGACCACCGCCCGCCACGAACTCCGGACAAGCCGCACAAAACGTGAGCGGCAGGAAAGCCACGCCCACCGCCGACTTCAAGGTCAGCCACCCCTGCCCGGCCCCGCGGAAACGATCATCCGAACTCACGCGGTGGATCGAGGCTAAGGAAGGTTGAGCACGGTCCGCCCGCGCCACGGATCAACAGGGTCGTGCCTGCCACGTGCCCGAGCAGGCGTTCGGTCAAGGACTGTCACGGTCACTCGCGGACAGACCGACAGGCCTGCCTCCCTGCACCGGAGCACGTAGCGGCCACGACCGAGCTTCCCTGATAAGGAAGAGTTCGATGTTGACGTCTATCCCAGGTCATCAGCCTTACCCCGCCAGGGCTTACCAACGGAAGAGGTAACAACGGCCGGTCACATCGACTGCGCGGTTCGTACTAGACCCGTCCAGTAATCAAGATGTATCGTGAACCCGTGGACCAGGCCACCCGGAACGACATCGCCGCCGCAGCGGCAGCGCATCACGAACTGGGCCGCGACTATGACGACGCGGTCGCCGAGGGATTGATCGACCGGATCGGCGCGGAGATCGACAAGCGGGTGGATGCCAGGCTTGGCGCTGGCTCCCGAGGTCCCCGTCCGCTGACAGAAGCCGCGCGGGGCAGGCGTCAGGCGATGTGGACCGGCGTCGGGATCGGGGCGGGGGTCGGCGCCGGGATCATCGGGATCGTGGCCGTGATCGCTAATTCTGGTAATAACAACAACGCTGTGGTTGTGGCGGTAGTCGCGGTCTGGCTCATCCTGGCAGTCCTCGGCCTGGGCACGGTCACGGTCCTGGCACGCAAGTACCGCAGCCCGGGACGCGGATGACTGGCGATTGACGCTTAACTGTCAAGATCGCGTCCGGTACGCCTGCAGCAACCGCCGGGAGACCGTGATGTCGGGCGCGAGATCCGCCGATCGGCGGGGGCATGACGGGCTGAGTGCTGATCGTCGGAGCTGCACCGATCGGGTTGTTCTGCATGCGAGAGCTCTTGCCGGGTCGCTGATCACCGTTGGCTGCTCCCAGATGGGCTGTGCGGTGTGGAGAATAGGCTGGTGGCTTCGGATTCGCCGGGGCGGGTCACCCTCGCCGAGCTGGTGGCGACGCTGTCGCTGGTGGCCGACCTGGGGATGGGACGGCCGATGGAGCGGGTGCTGCGCCAGACCGTCGTCGCCATGCGGCTGGGGGAAGCGGCCGGGATGGATCGGGCGTGCCTGCGTCGTCTGCGTACTACACCTCGCTGCTGACCTGGGTGGGGTGTGCCGTCGACACCAGTGAGGTGGCGGCGCTGTTCGGCGACGAGACGCGAGTTGTACGCCGACACGCGCGACGGGGACCTGGGGGGCGTCAGCCTGGCGGTCTTCGTCGCCCGTCATCTCGGCCGCGGTAGGTCGGGTTTCCGCCGGCTCGGGATGGTCGGGAAGTTCCTGGCGACCGCGGGCCGGTCGGTGCAGCAGGTGATGGTGGCGCACTGCCAGGAGGCGAGCGATCTTGCCGGATGGCTGGAGCTCGGCCCCGCGGTGTGCGAGCCGCTGCTGCAGGCCTTCGAGCGGTGGGACGGCAGGGGCGTGCCCGGGCTGGCCGGCGCCGGCGAGCTGGCTCCGGCCATCCGCCTGGTCCACCTGGCCGACATCGTCGAGGCGTTCCACCACACCGGCGGCGCCGAGGCCGCGCTGCAGCGTCGCCCGTGAGCGGCGGGGCACGCAGTTCGATCCGGACCTGGTCGACTGCTTCTGCGCCCGGCACGCGGAGATCCTCGACGGGCTGGGCGGCATCTCGGCGTGGGAGGAGGTGATCGCGCTCGACCCGCAACTCGGCGCGGCATTGACCGACGACCAGCTCGACCGGGCGCTCGACGCCTTCGCTGACTTCAGCGACCTGAAGTCGCCGCTGCGCCTGGGCCACTCCCGGCGGCGTGGCCGAACTGGCCGCGCAGGCCGGCACGGCGCTCGGGCTCCCCGCGGCCGACGTGGTCATGCTGCGCCGGGCGGCGCTGGTGCACGACATCGGCATGATCGGCGTGCCCAGCGGTGTCTGGGACGAGCCTGGCGAATGGAGCGTCTCCCAGCGCGAGCGGGCCCGGACCCATCCGTACCTGACCGAGCGGATGCTGGCCCGCACACCGCTGCTGGCCCAGGTCGGGCACTGCGCGGCGCTGCACCACGAGCGGCTCGACGGCTCCGGCTACCCGCACGGGCTGGCCGGCGACGCGATCTCGCTGCTCGGCGCGGATCCTCGGCGCCGCCGACGTCTACAACGCCCTGCGTCAGCCCCGTCCGCACCGCCCGGCGCTCGAGGCCGGCGACGCCGAGCGGACGATGCGCGAGGAGGTGCGCGCCGGGCGGCTCGACGGCGAGCGCGGTCCAGGCGGTGCTCGAAGCCGCCGGCCACCGGGTGCGGCGCCGGGCCGGCCTGCCGTCGGGGCTCACCGCCCGCGAGGTCGAGGTGCTGGTGCGGCTCGGCCAGGGCCGGTCCAACCCCGAGATCGCCGCTGAGCTGCACGTCAGCCGCAAGACGGTCTCCATCGCATCTGGAGCACATCTACGCCAAGCTCGGGGTGAAGACCCGCACCGAGGCCGCCCTGTTCGCCATGCGCCACGGCCTGACCGCGGCGGCGGGCGAACCCGGAACCTGACAGAAAGATCGGGCAGTTACCCGATTCGCCGCCGCCCGTGGATCCGTACAACGGATCCATGACGACGACAGCCCATGGCCACAGCGCGGCCACCGCGGTGCCGCAGTTCGCCGTGGCCGGCTCGTTCCTGGAGGGCCTGGCCGCCCAGGACTTCGCCCAGCTCGGCGGCGCGCTCTACCGCCGGCGCCCGGCTGCGCGCCCTGCTGCCTGCCGGGCCTGCGGGAGTGGACCGGCGCCGAGGTGATCGCCGGCCAGTTCGCGCGCTGGTTCGGCGACACCGAGGACTTCGAGCTGGTCGAGGCCACGGTCGGCGAGGTCGGTGGCCGGCTGCACTTGCACTGGCGGCTCCGGCTGCGGGCGGAACGGCTCGGCCCCGGCTGGTTCACCGTCGAACAGCAGGCCTACGCCGACACCGGCGACGGCGGCCGCATCGCCGCGCTCGACCTGCTGTGCACCGGCTACCGGCCCGAGGGCGACGATGACTGACACCCTGGCCACCTGGGGCGGCTGGGAGCCGGCGATCCGCGACGACCCGTTCGGCCACTTCGCCGAGGCCCGGGCCCGGTGCCCGGTGCAGCGGGTGCGCCTGGCCGACGGTCACCCGGCCTGGCTCGTGCTCGGCTACGACGCAGCCCGCCAGGCGCTGGGCGACCCGCGGATCTCCAAGGACATGCTCGCCGCGCTGGAAGACAACGGCGATGTGGTGGCCGAGGGCCTGCCCGGGCCGGAGTTCTCCCGGCACATGCTCAACGTCGACCCGCCCGACCACACCCGGCTGCGGCGGCTGGTGTCCCGGGCCTTCACGCCGGCCCGGGTCGCCGCGCTCGAGCCGGCCATCCGGGACATCGCCGACAGCCTCCTCGACGAGCTCGACGCGACCGGCCCCGGCGCCACCGTCGATCTCATCGAAGGCTACGCCTATCCGCTGCCGTTCGGGGTGATCGGGGAGCTGCTGGGCATCCCCGCAGCCGACCGCCCGGACCTGCACGCCTGGTTCCAGGTGCTGCTGACCGGATGGGCCGGTGACCCGCCGCCGGAGGCGGTCGAGGCATCCGGCCAGATCGTGGCCTACCTGCGTGAACTGGTCGACGCCAAGCGGCGCAGCCCGGCCGACGACCTGGTCAGCGTGCTGGTCGCCGCCGAACGACGACGCGCTCACCACCCAGGAGCTGCTGTCGAGCCTGTTCCAGCTCGTCGTGGCCGGCCACGACACCACGGCCAGCCTCATCGGCAACGGCGTGGTGGCCCTGCTCGATCACCCCGACCAGCTCCAGGCGCTGCTGGCCGATCCCGGGCAGCTTCCCGCCGCGATCGACGAGCTCATCCGGTTCACCGCCCCGGTCCCGCACGCCACGTTCCGGGTGACGGCCGAGCCGGTGACCCTCGGCGGCGTGCAGATCCCCGCCCGCGAGCAGGTGCTGGTGTGCCTGGGCTCGGCCAACCGCGACCCGGCCCGCTTCCCCGACACCCGACGTCCTCGACATCGGCCGCGGCGACGGGCCGAACCTCGGGTTCGGCCACGGCATTCACTACTGCCTCGGCGCGCCCCTGGCCCGGCTCGAAGCCCGGGTCGCTTTCGAGGCTCTGCTCGGCCGTCACCCCGGCCTGCGGCTCGCCGTCGACCGGGACGCGCTCGCCTGGGCACACGGCGACGGCCTCGTCCTGCGCGGCCTCGTCTCGCTCCCCGTCATCCTCGAGCCCGGCCGCCGCCAGGACTGAACCACCGATCGATCCCATCCCGCATCAAGGAGACACCGATGACCATCACCGACCGCCCTGTCGACAACGGCGTCAACGTCCAGGCCCTGCTCGATGCCCGCGACGCGCTGTCCGCCGCGCCCGAAGCGGCCCAGTTCACCTGGCGGGCCAGCTGCACCTGGCGCAACGGCACCCACAGCCGCTCCACCGTCGCCGGCTTCACCGGCCTGGGCGCCGAGCAGCAGCACCGCACCACATATCGAGTTCGACACCGACCACCCCGAGTGCTTCGCGTCCGAGGACAACGGCGCCACGCCGGTGGAGTTCGTGCTGGTCGGCCTGGCCGGGTGCCTGACCGCCGGCGTCGCCGCGGTCGCCCAGCACCGGGGCATCCAGCTCCGGTCGGTCACCGCCACGATCGAAGGCCAGATGAACATCCTGGGCATCCTCGGCGCCGACCCCGGCGTCCGCAACGGCTTCGAGGCGGTCACGGTCCGGTTCGCCATCGACGCCGACGCCGCCCGCGACGACATCGAGGCGCTGATCGCCCAGTCGCAGAAGCGCTCGGCGGTCTTCGACATCGTGACCAACCCGACCAAGGTGCTCGTCGAGCTGGCCTGACACACTCATCCGGTCGCCCCGTGATGAAGACCACGGCAGTCGTCATCGGCGCCGGCCACTGCCGGCCTGGCCATGAGCCGCCGCCTCACCGAACGCTCGATCGACCACGTCGTCCTCGAGCGCGGTGAGGTGGCGAACTCATGGCGGACGCAGCGCTGGCCAAGCCTGCGGCTGCTCACCCCGAACTGGCAGACCCGGCTCCCCGGCTACGACTACGCCGGCGACGACCCCGACGGCTACATGCCCGCCGCCGACGTCGTGGCCACCCTCACCCGCTACGCCCGTCTCATCGGCGCACCCGTGCGCACCGGCACAACGGTGCACACCGTGCGCGCCGCGCCGGACGGCTTCGAGATCCAGGCCAACCACGACGTCCTCTACGCCCGGGCCGTGGTGCTGGCGACCGGGGCGTGCAACCTGCCAGCCGATCCCGGCATCGCCGACGCCGTCCCCCGTCGATCACGACGCTCACCCCGCTCACCTACCGCGATCCCGGCCAGCTCCCCGATGGCGGCGTCGCTCGTCGTCGGCGCGTCAGCCACCGGCGTCCAGCTCGCCGATGAGATCCACCGGTCCGGGCGCCCGGTGACCCTGGCGGTCGGCGAACACGTCCGGCTGCCCCGCAGCTACCGCGGCCGCGACATCTTCTGGTGGCTGCAGGCAACCGGGCTGCTGGCCGAACGCTACGACCAGATCGACGACCTCACCCGGGCCCGCCACCTGCCCTCTCCCCAGCTCACCGGAACTCCGGAACCCACCATGATCGACCTCAACACGCTCGCGGCACAAGGAGCCCGCATCGTCGGACGCCTCGGCCACATCGCCGGCGGAGTGGCCCAGTTCTCCGGGTCGCTCGCCAACATCTGCGCCCTCGCCGACCTGAAGATGAACCGGTTCTTGAACCGGGCCGACCAGTGGGCCACCGCCGCCGGCCTCGACGACGACCTACCGCCACCGCACCGCTTCGCAGCCGACATACGTCGATCCCCGCTCCCCCTGGAACTGGACCTGACCAGCGGGGAGATCACCACCGATACTGTGGGCGACAGGCTTCCGGCCCGACCACTCCTGGCTCGACGTCCCCGTGCGTGACCGCACCGGCCGCATCCGCCACGACGGCGGCGTGGTCACCAGCGCCCCCGGGCTCTACGTCCTCGGCATGCCCGTACTCCGCACCCGCGCCTCCACCTACATCCACGGCGCAGCCACAGACTCCCAAGCCCTGGCCCGCCACCTGCACTCCTTCCTCAGCAGCAAGCGCCAGTGAGACCCGCCGTGGCGCCGGCCAGCCCGGAGAGCGGCAGAAGGGTTGCTCCAGGCGACAAGAAAGCCGAACCGTAGGACGATGGCAGTTCCTTACAGATACCGCAGCCCGGGACTTCTCCCGCCCGGTAACGCAGATAGAAGATTATTTGAAAGTCTCTGCTTGATCTCGGTCCGGCAGATTATACATGATCGTTATCGAATATGCATCCGCTGCTTTCGGCGCGCCTGCGAGGCAAC
Source organism: uncultured Actinomycetes bacterium (assembly GCA_963795575.1). Taxonomy (GTDB): domain Bacteria; phylum Actinomycetota; class Actinomycetes; order Streptosporangiales; family Streptosporangiaceae; genus PALSA-505. Next base: position 34,617 of record CAWCII010000032.1, read on the forward strand.
GACTTCTCCGCTCAATAGAAAGGGGGTGCCAACCACACCTTTCATGAAGCGGAGAAGCCGTTGCGCTGCGATCGTATGTCAGGCCTGGACTCTGAGCAAGTCGACGAACTTGTCCTGCGCATCGAAGAGCAACTCGACGAATCATGGGATAAAAGGACCGGCCGCCCGAAGAGCCTTACTCTGCGGGAGGCCGTCGTCGTCGCATGCGGGTACCTGCGCCAGAACATCATCCAGGAAGTCTGGGCAGAAATATTCGACACGTCGCAGCCGGTAATCTCTGAGATCGTCACGAAGTTCACCCCGCTTATCGAGGCGGCCACCGAAGAAGAAAAGACACACAGTCTGCTGGTTGCCCGCCGAGGCAAGGAAGTTCTGCCCGGCGGGCGAGGGCCAGCACTGTACTGGTAGGATCCATCCGCAGGCGGCGGGCAGGGAACGGGTCTGTCACCGCCGTAGGCGTCCACGGGAAATGCGAGCCTGGTGTCAGGCGGTTGATGACTCAGCCGGTTCGGACCACCTGGTAGAGGGCGGGATGAAAGGGCCAGCGCAGCTGCGATGCGGCCTCTTGGAATCCCTGGCTGCCGACTGCGGCGTTGAATTCGTCTTCTGACGCCCAGTGAGCGATGTTCACGAACCGGAACTGGGCATCGTGCAGTGACTGATGCAGCGCGGTCTCGATGTGCGCCGGAAAGGTCTTGAGGTAGTCGCGGGTCTTCTCCCAGGCGGCGATGAACTCGGCTTCGTCGTCCGCTGGCACTTCAAAGATGTTGATCAAGGTGACACTCATCGCCTTTGTCGCACCTCCAGCATGGACCGGGTTGAGAGATGTTGCAGAGCGGCCCGCGGCACGAGCCGCGGGTCATCGTTGGTGCTCCTGGCCGCCGCCATGGGCACCGGGCCCGAACCGTCCAGCCGCGCTCCAGCAGGGCCCGGGCCGCGGTGCCGCCCTGCTGCCCGGTAGCGCCGATCACCAGCACCGGTTCAACCCGGATAGCCACGACAGCTAAGCTAACAGGCACGCTGGTATCTATCCTGGTACTGATCCTGCCAGCCACGCCCGGACACTGGGACCGCAGACCTGGGACACCAGCCTGACCACCGACAACCCGACTCCACGGCCGACCCGGCGGACCGAGCTGGCCAGGTTCCTGCGCACCCAGCGGGCCCGGCTCACCCCTGCAGATGTCGGGCTGCCCGAAGGCAGCGCATCGGGCCGCCGCCGCACCCCCGGCCTGCGCCGCGAAGAGGTCAGCCAGCTCTCTGGCGTTGGTGTCACCTGGTACACCTGGCTGGAGCAGGGCCGGGACATCTCCGCCTCACCGCAGGTCATCGATGCGCTGGCGCGGGCGCTGCTGCTCACCCCCGACCAGCACCAGCACCTGCGCGAGCTCGCCGGGCTGCCGCCGCCAGAGCCAGAATCCTCCCGGCCACGAGGTACTCCCACGCCTGCAGGCACTTGTTGACGCAGTGGCGCCGAACCCCGCCTCCATCTACGACAGCCACTTCGACTACCTGGTTTGGAATGAGGCCTACGTGCGAGTCCGGCATGACCCGGCCATGCTTCCCGCCAACCGGCGGAACATGATCTGGACGATGTTCACCGACCCGGGCAACCGCGCTCGCATGACCCGGTGGGAGCCCGCCGCCCGTGCGGTGCTCAGCCAATTCCGCATCGCCGCTGGCCGGGACCCCGGCGACGCCCGGTTCGCCGAGCTGGTAGCCGCCCTGACCGAGGCCAGCCTCGAGTTCCGGGAATGGTGGGCCGAATACCCAGTCCGTTACTTCAGGCCTGCCACGATAGGTATCAATCATCCCTGCGCCGGATTGATCAGGCTGCACATGTTCCAGCTTCGGCTGATCGATCAGCCCAGCATGCTCCTGGTCATGCAGGTACCCGCCAGCAAGACAGACCGGAGACGGGTCACCTCCCTCCTGACGCAGGTCACCACCGGGCCGCCAACCCCAAGCCCGGGCAACCGGTAACTCGTGCCCATCCTGCGCTGGCCTGCGGCAGACGCGGGACACCCAGACACTGGCTATCCCGCACCGTAGTTACCTCGTGAACCGCTTGACCTGCGCGAACCGCCTCGTTCTGCTCGCGGGTGGCTGTATGAACTTGACCATTCTGGCTGCGCCAGATCGAGCCATTCTGCAGCGGCGGGTCTGTGCGCGTGCTCAAGGTCACTGCCCTGGTTCGTACGGTCTGCGGGCCGCCCGCCGGAAGGGGCGGGCAGCGGGGATTCGTCGGGTTGCGTTGTCTTGCTGCGCGTTTATCCGCCGGTGACTCCTGCCGTGGCGTGGAAGGCCTCGAGTGCCTCGCCGGGGGTGTCGTAGTAGGCGCCGGGGTCGAGTGCGGCGCTGATGCCGTAGCGGTCGAGCTGCTTGCGCACCGGGTCGAGGGCGCTGCTGACGGCGACGCGGATGTGCCGTTTGCGGAGGTGTTCGATGACGCGGGTGAGGACCGCCGCCGCGGTGTAGTCGACGTCGCCGATGGCCGCGGCGTCGAGAACCAGCCACCGCAGCGGGCTTCCCTGCCCGGCGAGGCCGATGATGTCGTCGATGAGGTGGGAGGCGTTGGCGTAGTAGAGGCTGGTGCCGAACCGGTAGACGGCCAGTCCTTCCTCGGTCCGTGCGCCGGGCAGGACCGGGGCTGGCTGCCAGTGCCCAGCCGGTGACTTCACCAGCAGGCTGCTGCGCGGGCGGGAGGTGTGGCGCAGGTGGTCGATGATCGAGACCGCGACGGCCAGCGCGATGCCTTCCTCGACCCCCAGGACTACCACCGCGGCCGCGGTGAGCAGGGCAATGGTGAACTCGTGGCGCCGGCAGGCCAGGATACGCCGCATCCCGCGGACGTCGATGAGCCCGACGGCGATGAGGAAGACGATCGCCGCCAGGGCGGCGATCGGCAGGCTGGCCAGCGGCCCGGTGAGCAGGAGCAGGACGATGAGCACCACCGCGCTGGTGGTGAGCTGGGCCAGCTGGCTGCGCCCGCCCGCGCTGTCGGCCACCTGGGTCTGGGTCGGGCTGCCGTTGACGACGAAGGTGCCGGATAGCGCGGCGGCCAGGTTGGCCGCGCCCAGGCCGACCAGGTCGGTGTCCTGGCTGAATGCCTCCTCGTACTTCCCGGCGTAGGCGCGTGAGGTCGCCGCGCTCTGGGCGAGGATGACCACGAACATCGACACCGCGGTGCCGATCAGCGAGGCGGCGTCATGCCAGCCGAGGGCGGGCAGCCCCAGGTGCGGCAGCCCGCGCGGGATGGCGCCGAGCACGGCCACCCCGTGCCCGGCCAGGTCCGCCGCCCGGCTCACGATGATCGCGGCGATCACCGCGATCAGCAGGCCCGGGATCTTGCGGTTGACCGCCCGGGCAGCCAGCACGACCGCGATGACCCCGGCCGATACCGCCAGATCCGCCGGGTGTGCCTGCGGGAGCGCGCGGGCGATGTCCAGACAGCCTGGTCGGGGTGCTCTTGGCCGTGACGGTCACTCCCAGCATGTCGGGGAGTTGCCTGGCGGCCACCTGGATGCCGACGCCGGTGAGGAATCCGACCAGGACGGTACGGGACAGGAAGTTCGCCAGGAACCCGAGCCGGGCCAGCCGGGCCAGCAGCAGCAGCCCGCCGGCGAGCAGGGCCGCCAGCCCGGCCAGCCGGACATAGTGCGGCGAGCCGGCGACCGCGTGCCCGGCGAGCGCCGCGCCGAGGATGGCCGCGGTGGCGGAGTCCGCGCCGACGACGAGGTGCCGCGAGGAACCGAGGACGGCGAAGACGGCCACCGGGAGCAGCAGCGTGTACAGGCCGGTCACCACCGGCATCCCGGCGATCTTCGCGTACCCGAGGGCCACCGGGATGCTCACCGCGGCCAGGGTGATGCCGGCGAGCCACGTCCGCCGTGACGCGAGACCGGTCGCACGGGCAGCAGGCCGCCCAGCACCGGCAGCGCGCGCAGCCGTGCCGCAGGGAGCGCCCACGCGAATCCGGCACCGTCACCTCCGCAGGACGCCCGGCGGCCACCCATACCCGACCCTCCTGGACTGTCTTCCCTGTCGGCGAGGCCGCCTCGGGCAGCTGGTTCGCCTGCCACACATCCTGCGTTCACTTGTCGTCCATTACCAGGCTGGCGGCGTAGATGCTTCAACGGCCATGCCACTATCGAGCGGCGCGACGTCGTTCTGGACGCGCCAGGCCGACCGAGGTGGCGACGGCAAGATCGAGTCCCGTGACGCCAGCAGCCGTCCATATCAGGTCATTTCTGGCGCCCGTCGATTCCTTCACGTCACAGGACACTGGCTGTCGCCGCTGAAGGTGACCTGCGGGAAGTTCTTCGCGGCCGGGTTGGTGCTCGAGCGGTTGACCGAGCCGCGCCCGGTATCCGGAGCCGCCGCGATCGACCCGGGGGTGCCCGCCTGCGCGCCTGCGCCGAGCTGACACCGCGGCCGTCCTGACATCGCAGAAGCCCGCAATCGCGCACACCATCTTCGCCTGCGCCCAGGAGCGCAGCACACCCACGACGGCAGATGCGGAAGGCGTCTCACACTGAGAGCGCCGATCGAATAAACATACAAACCACTCCGCTCGCGCGTCGGACCATAGCGAGGCGCGAAACCACGCGATGCCTGGTAGATAATCGCGCGCCGACCCGCCGGATAGGCGCGGCTACTGGCTGGCGTTGGAGCCAGATCCTCTGGTGCGCGCAGAATGCCGATCGGCAAGGCTTCGCATCCGATTGCACAACGCGCGCTCATGGCTCCCTTCTATGTCAAGAGGGGTCGTTCCCGGCTCTTGATAGTGTGCGCCGGTCCTCGCCGTCGTCAAGCAGACTGCGCTTGACGACGGCTGCGGGCCGGCGCTGTCGGAGGGCGTCGGGAGCGGCCCGGAGAATGGGCTGGCTTTCCTGGCGTAAGGTCGTGGGTGGCGGGTCCGGGAAGTGACTTCTCCGAAGTGTCGATGTCGGGGTGTGAGTCGGCCGCGCTGGAGCCAGTAGCCGCCCCCAGGTGTCCTCCCGGGCCCGTTCCTGCTGCTCGGGCGTCGGCGAGCAGCTGGCGGTAGACGACGTCGGACAGCCGGCGTTTGAGGCGCGCATCGCTTCCATCGGGGTTTTGCCGGCGGCGATTTTGCGGTCGTAGTAGGCGCGGCCTTCGGTCGGGTTGCGGAGCTGGACGACGGCCATGATGTGCAGCACCCGGTTGATCTGCCGGTTCCCGGCGCGCGACAGCCGGTGCCGGACCTGGTCACCGGAGGAGGCGTCGATCGGTGCGGTGCCGTTCCAGGACGCGAAGTGCGCCTTGCTGGGGAACCGGGTGATGTCGCCGACCTCGACCAGCAGCCGGGCAGCACCGGAGGGGCCGATCCCGTGCAGGTCGGTCAGCGTGGTGCCGGTGGCGGCGAGCAGCGCGTTGAGTTCCTTGTCCGCGGCCTTCTTGCGCTGGTAGATCCGTTCCAGGTCGCTGATCAGCTCGGCGGCGACCCGGCGGCGGGTCTTGCCCGCGGCGTCGCGGGGGCGGACCTTGGCCAGCAGCGCCTTGGCCTGGGCCGCGGACAGGTTCTTCTTGGCCCCGCCGGGGATCAGCTCCAGCAGCAGCCGATGCAGCTGGGAGACCATCCGGGTGTGGTCTTCGCCCAGCGACCGGCGGCGGTCGACCAGCAGCCGCAGCACCGCCAGCTGCTCGTCATCGGTGACCCGGCGCAGGCCGGTCATCCGGGTCGCGACCAGCGCGACCGAATGCGCGTCGGTGGCATCGGTCTTGCGGCCCTGCCCGGTGGCGAACACCCGGGTGCGGGCCGACAGCTTCGGTGGCACGTCGACCACGTGCTCGCCATCGGCGAGCAGCCGGTTCGCGATGTGCCGGCCGATGCCGTGGCAGCCCTCGACCGCCCACGTCCGCTCCGGCCACCGCTTCGCCACCGCCAGCATCGCCCGGTACCCGGCGGCATCGGTGGCATACCGGCCACCGCCCAGCACGGTCTCGTCGCTGGCCATCACCTCGATCGTCGCCGACCGCTTGTGCGGGTCCATCCCGATGATCACCTGGCCCATCCCGTTCCTCCTGCTCGATCGTGCCGTGCTTGCCGAGCCGGGAGGGCACCGCTACTTCGAGCAGAGCAAACCCCTCTTGAGCCTCTCCCCGCTCACTGCGGCACCCGGCCCGCGCAGGCCAAATGAGAGCCACACGACCAGCGTGGGCAGCCGAAATGAGAGCGACGAACCGGGCACCTGGACCGAGCCTCGCCAGGCACCGGTCCTAGGGCAAGTCAACAAGTAGCCGAATAGAGGGCGTTGCGCGTATCACATTCTTATGCGCGGATCAGCAGAATCATTCGCGAGTTCGGTACATCCAGTAAAGGTATCCGGCCAGGCCGTCACCAATTCGGAACGGCCAGATCGCCGACTCGGCGCGCTGGGCGGACGTTTGAGCGACTGTCCAGCCGTCCCACACGATCCCGTTCCGTGTAGGCGGCGCCCGAGCGGGTCAAGACGTTCACTGCGGGGCAGCGCAGGCGGCGTGGATGGTCGGCGGTGTAGCTACAGGCGGCGTAGGTATTTGTCGGGTGGGTCGGCGCAGGTACTGCGTTGCCGAATCTACCTGCAGAAGATCGAGGGGGCGCCGGCGTCAGCGCCGGTCTCTGGCCTTGGCGAGGACCCGCCCGGCGCACGCCGGGCCGAAGCCGCAGTCCGGTGATCCAGCGGACCGGTGGCGCAGGCAGCCCGGTGACGCGCATCGGCCGCACTCACTCCCGATTGTCCAGCTCGCGGCCACCGCGTCTAGGTCGCTTCCTGCGGTCGCGTCGTATGCGATCGGCTTCGCCGAACCTATTGGGGCCCAGCGCCCACTCGCCCGGATCTGGCGGCTGCGAGGACAACGGAGCAGACTAGGCCTCACGGAGGGTGCTCTTCTCGGGGAAGGTTCCATGCCAGCAGCGATCGCTGATCTCTTCTTCCTCGAGGATCTCGAGGAAGTCAGCAGGACGGGTCAGCTCACGGAAAGCGACTTAAGGTCGCTCCGCACCGTCGCAGACTGGATCAAGACTTTCGTGACCAGGCTTAACAAGGACCTCGGCCGCGCTGGGGCCGTGTATCCCTTCGTGCCTGTGGCCTTGGAGCGCAAGACCCTTTGGCTCGCTCCTGAGCACGTCGCCAATGGCGGCGTGCCACAGGTTGCCGAACTCATGAACGGCTACAAGCGCCGGGGCTGGAGGCTGAACCTACTGATAGTGACGACGTGAACTACAAGGTAATCGTGTCCCGCCCAGCCTCACCGTTGTGCTCACCCCGCATGGATGGAACAGGAGAGAATCGATGCACCTTCGAAGGCACATCGTAACCGCGGCTCTGGCCGCCAGCGCTGCCTGCGTGCTGCTCGGCGGCGGGATCGCTGACGCCGCTGCGGCCAGACCCGGGCCAGCCGGCCTGGTGGTGCTGGTGAACACGGCGCCGGTCGCCGGGCCCGGTTCCGCGATGCCGGCCGCCAGCCGGGTCAACGTGAGCGTGCTGATCGGCCGTGACCAGGCCGGTCTGGCCGCCGTCGCGCGGGCGATATCCGACCCGGCCAGCCCCCGCTACCAGCATTACCTGAGCACCGCCCAGGTCGCGGCGGAGTTCGGCGCCACCTCAGCGCAGCAGGCGGCGGTGAGCGGCTGGCTCAGCAAGTCCGGCCTGACCGTGACCCACCGCGATGGCTTCGCCGTGGACGCGTCCGGCACCGTGGCGCAGGCGCAGTCCGCCCTGCACGCCAGGCTGGGACTGTACCGTCCCAGCGGCGGCACCGAACAGGTCGTCGCGGACAAGGCGATGTCGGTGCCGGCCGCAATCGCCGGCTCGGTGAGCACGATCCGGGTCAGCCAGGCCACGGTCGCGATGACCCCGCATGAGCGGCTGGCGCCCGTGCCTGCCCACCCGCAGCCCCTCGCCACGGTCAAGGAGAAGTGCTCGGCCTACTACGGCCAAAAGCAGGCCGCCAATCTGCCCGCCGCCTACGGCCGGACCCTCACCTGGGCGCCCTGCGGCTACCTGCCGCAGCAACTGCGGGGCGCCTACGGCGCCACCAGGTCCGGCCTGACCGGAGCCGGGGCCAGCGTGGCGATCCTCAGCGAGGACAATGACAAGACCGTGCTTTCCGACGCTAATCGCTGGGCCAGGGATCGCAACTTCCCGCCCTTCAAGCCCGGCCAGTTCTCCACCAACATCGCCACAGGCGTCCCCAACGGCACCGGCGACGTGGAGAGCGCGCTCGACGTGGAGTCCGTGCACGGGATGGCTCCGGCGGCGCGGGTCACCTACGTCGTCGGCAACGGCACGATCACCGGTGACCGGCTGCTCGACGCGCTGGACACGGTCGTCACCTACCACATCGCCGACGTGGTGACCAGTTCGTGGTACATAGGCTGGCTGCCCGTGCCGAAGAGCGTGATCACCGCCTGGGAAGGCGTGCTCCAGCGGGCCGCCGTCGAGGGCATCACGGTCAACTTCGCCAGCGGGGACGCCCAGATCCCCACAAAGATCCAGTATCCCGGCGCTGACCCATGGATCACCGCGGTCGGCGGGACCACCATCGCCGTCGGCGCCCACGACAACTACCTGTGGGAGACCGGCTGGGTGACCGACCTGGCAACCCTGAACAAGACCGCCACGGACTGGAAGCCCGCTCCGCCCGGTTCCTTCTTCGCGGGCACCACGGGCGGTATTTCCACCTTCGCCGAGCCCTACTACCAAAAGGGCGTGGTGTCGGGGAACGTCATCAACGGCAAGGCCAAGCGGGCCGTGCCCGACGTGTCCGACCTCGGCGACTTTACCGTCGGCTACCAGATCGGCTATTCCTTTTTCGATCACCACCACAAGCTCGTCTACGTCAACGCGGTCAACGGCGGAACCAGCCTGTCCTCGCCGATGTTCACCGGGTTCGAGGCTGACCTGATCCAAGGCCGGCACCACATCGCACTCGGCTTCGCCAACCCCGCGCTCTACAACATGGCGAACACCAGCGCCTTCCACGATGTCACGAGCAACCCACAGGGCCAGGGCTACACCGAGGCGGCCGTGTTCGGCCCCGCCTACAGCCTGCCGCCGACCCTGACGACCATGGGCTTGTGCGCGACCACGCCGGCGCACCAGACCTGCGGCGCCGGATACGACACAACCAGCGGCATCGGGTCGCCGGGACCGTCCTTCTTCAGTTCATTCGGATCGCACCCCGTGCACTAACCGCGCACCCGCCAGCCCGGCGCCCGCGGACATCCCCGTCGGCGGGCGCCGGGGTGAACAGCGGACTCTTAAACGCGGGCTCGGCCATCGGGAGCCAACGTGGGAGCCACCCGGCCGAACGACTTCCTCCGCTAGACGAACAAGTATCAGACAAGCGGGTGGCAAGCATCCCAGGTCGCGGACCAATCCGGACAGCGCTGAACGCCTGACAGGCATCTACCGGTCAGAAGCCCGAGGATGCCCACCGGCAGGTACTCAAAGGCGCCGAAGTCCTAGTTGGGAGCTGGCTCAAGGCCACATTATCCGCGCCGGAGAGCTACCCTTATAGGGGCCGCGCCAGATCGACTAGTTATGAACGCCCGAAGCCGCACAGGACCCGACTTCAAAGCCACGCAGAACGGCGGGTCGGCGCGCGGTTATGAAGACTTCTTCGGGCCGCTGGCCACACGGCAGTCCCGGTTGCGACACGGCTGCGGCCCCGCCTGGCCGTATTTTTATACATCGCCATGCTTGGGGTGAGCGTCCTCAATTGCCGCGTATTCAGCTCGCGGGTGCGATGGTGAACACCTGGCCTCCGGGGATCATGACGTAGTACTGGTGGCCTGGATGCGTGACTTGGGTGAGGCCCGCGTCGAGCGCGGCCTGGTGCACGGCGGCTGGATCGTCGGCGCGCAGCTCCAGCCAGGCGCCGAGCCGGGGATGCTCACTGTCGGGCGCGTCGTAGGTGAACTCGATGCTCAGATGGCCGCCGCCGGGAAAGCTGACGACGAGCATGGGCTGGTCGATGCCTGGCCATTGCACCGTGCGCATTGGGCCGGACCCGAGGGCGGTCTCAAAGCACCGGGCCAGTTCCTCGCGCCGGTGCGGGCGCGCGAAGATGTGGGCGTTGCTGCCGAGGGCGATCATGACCTGTCGGCCCTTTCTCCCGGACCACGGTGCCAGCCCGCGGGCGGCTAGCCAGCCCTCGCATCCTGCCACGCGACCACGCATCACAACATCCGGTCATGCCGCTGCTGGGGCGTCGCCGGGCAGTTGCCTGGCGTGCAGGCACGTGCGATCATCGTGGCACCTCACCCACGCTAACGGCCAGGCGATGAGCGACAACGATGTAGTCGTCTACTACAAGGCTGGCTGCCCATTCGCCGCCAGGCTGCGTGCGAGGCTGAAGCTTGCACGGATTCCGTACTCAGCTGTGCGCTTCGGCGACGATGAGGCAGCTGCGGCGAAGGTCCGCGAAGTGAACGGCGGAAATGAGATTTCCCCGACCGTCCGCATCGGCCAGAAATTCCTGACCAACCCCAGCGTCCGGGAGGTTCGCCGTACCCGGGCAGCGCGGTAGCCGACTGCGGACGAAGAGGCGCTGTCATGCCGCTGACAGCTAGTT
>CAWCII010000033.1:0-71137 GCA_963795575.1 uncultured Actinomycetes bacterium
CGGGGGGAACACGCCGAACCCCAGCCGCCAGCCGGTCATGGCGAACGTCTTGCTCCACCCGTCCAGCAGGACGGTGCGGTCGGCCATCCCGTCGACGTCCAGGACGGAGGCATGGTCCCCGCCGTAGCGGATGGCCCAGTACACCTCGTCGGCCAGGACGAGCAGGTCGTTCCGCAGGGCGGTCTCGGCGATGGCCTCGCAGTCCTCCCGGGTGAGCGCCGAGCCGCACGGGTTGTGCGGGGAGTTCAGCACGAGCAGCCGGGTCCGCGGGGTGACCAGGGAGGCCAGCTCGGCGGGGTCGGGCCGGAACTCGTTCTCCTCGCGGAGCGGGAGCGGGACGGGCCTGGCCCCGGTGAACCGGGCGATGGACTCATACATCGGGAACCCGGGCTCGGGGTAGATGACCTCGTCGCCCTCCTGGCAGGTGGCCAGCATCAGGTACCACATGATGGGCTTCGCGCCCGGGGTCACGATCACCCGGTCCGGGCTGGTCTCCAGCGGCCCGTGCGGGACAGCCACGCGGCCACCGCCTCCCGGACCTCGGGCAGCCCGGGAGCGGGAACGTAGTGGGTGAGCCCGGCCCGCAGGGCCTCGGCGGCGGCCTGCACGACGTGGTCCGGGGTAGCGAAATCGGGCTCGCCGATCTCCAGGTGGATGATCTCGCGGCCTTCGGCCTCCAGCGCCCGCGCCCGGGCCAGGACCTCGAAAGCGGATTCCGTTCCCAGCCGGGACATCCGCCCGGCCAGCCTGGCGGTGCTTGTCGTCTGCGTCGCGCTCACGTCGGTGCGCCTCCCTCCGGCGGGGGCAAGAGCCGACTAACGATGCAGCGCGCACGGCCGGTATGTCAAGCCATCCCTGGATGCCGAACGGCTGCGCGCGACCGTACCGGCCAGAATGCGGCGGCCACGACGATGAGCAGCAGCCCGGAGTTGGGGTCGGTGCCCTGGCCGGTGAAGATGCCGCCGAAGTCCTCGGCGACCCAGATGACCGCGCCGGCCGCGGCCGCGATGACGACCCCTAGCCGGGTCAGGCGCCCGGCCGCGACCGTGACGGCCGCCAGCGCGCACGCGGCCGCGATGACGACCGCGGCCTGGGTGCCCCGGCCGGCCAGGACCCGGGCCAGGCCGCCGTCCATGGCGGCGATCCCGCCCGGCTCGCCCGCCTGCATGCCGGACAGGGCCGCGGCGAGCCCGCCGGGCGAGCGGCTGGCCGGCTGCAGGGCGAACCAGGCCAGGCTGCCCCACAGCCCGGCCCACAGCACCCGCGGGACCGCCGCGCCCAGCCGGCCGCAGGTCGCGACCGATGCCTCCGCGCCCGCGCGCCGTAATCTCGCCGGGCCAGGCCAGCACGGCCAGGAACGCGTAGAGGATCACCGCGCCCGGGGCCCCGGTGAACGGGCTGGCCGTCCCGGTCAGCACGCCGCCCAGCCCCTCCCCCAGCCACCACACCGCCAGCGACCAGCCGACCGAGGCGGCCAGCGCCGCCTCGACCGCCGGCCGCCACAGCAGGCCCGCGGCGATCAGCAGCTGGATGGTGGCGAAGGCCGCGTTCGAGATGACGAGGTGGTGCAGCATCAGGCTGGCCGACCAGGTCACCGGCCGGGCGACGAGCGCCGGGTTGCCCGGCACCGTGCTCAGGATCACGTCGCGGACGAAGGCCCGGCTGAACATGTACGGCTGGTACTGCAGGGCGGCGTCCAGCAGCCAGAGCACTCCCAGGGCGACCTGCAGGCCCCGCCGCCTGCGGGCCAGGACCGGGGCCGGCCCGGCGGTGTCCTGCGGGCGGGTACCTGGTCCCGCCGTGCGGCGGGACCAGGTACGGACCACTGACATCACAGGTACTGTCAGCCGTTGTTGAACGGGGTGACCAGCGGGTTGGTGCTGGAGTACAGCCCGGCCGGGTTCGGGTACCAGATCCACACGTGCATCGTGGTCAGGTCGGGGTGCCAGAAGGTGAACGCGGCCCCGTCGGGCGCCTTCTTCGGGCAGGTCTTGGGGTTCTCATCGGGGATGAAAGTGCCGTCCTTGTAATGACATGCCGCGGGGAAGGAGCCGAATGTCGCATTGGCCAGCGGCGGCGTCTTCGGCATGCTGGTGAAAACCCATTCCAGGGCGCCGAGCTGCCACGTCTTTCCGTGGTGCTCGTAGACCAGGATCTGCGGCTTGCGGATATTGAATCCCTGGATTTTCGGGTTCAGGAAGTGGTAGCCCATGTTCGGCATCATCTTGGTGATGATCATGTAACCGTCGGCCTTGGCCTTGTTCAGGTCCGTGGCGTACTTCGCGGTGGCCAGCCGCGCCGCGGCCAGCTGCTCCGCCAGCGTCATCGGCGCCGCGCGGCTGGTGTGCCTGGCGGCCGAGGGGGCGAGCAGTCCTGACTGCCCCCAGGCCGGGGCCATCCACATGGCGATCGCCATGACGGCCGCGGCGATGCCGCCGAACCTCACCGTCCATCGTGTTCGCATCGTGCTTCTCCTGTCCTAGGACCCTTCCTGGACCCTGTAGATGTGATCGGCGAGCAGGCCGTGGGCCTCCCGGTGAACGTCGGCCGCGGCCTTCGCTGAAGGGGCCTCGACCAGGCAGAACACCCGCCCGTTGCCCTCGTCCACCCAGTACCTCAGGTACCGGACGTCGTGCGCGTCCTGCGCTTGCAGGTCGGCGAGGTGGGCCTGGGCGACGTCATTCATCGCTACGCCCCCGGCGATCTGGTGAACATCCATAAACAGCGGCACTGGCGGTCTCCTCCTGGTCGTCGAAACTGTCGTCACGACCGTAGGACGACCAGGTCAGCCGGGTAATCGGGAGAAATGCCAGGCTTGGCGGGAAGAGGTACCTAGATTGGCCGGCCGCTGCTTAGCGCCGGGACCTCGATGCCTTAGTCAGGCCGGGGCCTCGATGCCCATCCGGGCGGCCTCGCGGGCCGCCGCGGTCCGGGACGGGACGCCGATCTTGGACAGCACCGCGGAGACGTGATGGTGTACCGTCCGCTCGGAGATGAACAGCCGCCGGAAGATCTCCCGGTCGGGCAGGCCCTCGGCGAGCAGCGCCAGCACCTGCTGCTCGCGGGCGGTCAGCCCGGCCGGGGCGGCCCGGGTGGCCGGGCGCGGGCCGCGCGGGATCGCCTTCATCCCGACCTGTTTCATCCGCCGCCGCGCCGCGTCGCCGCCGCCCGGGCGCCCAGGCCGTCTAGCGTCTCCAGGGCCTGCCGGAGCCCGGCCTCGTCCGGGGAGCCCAGCCAGGCCAGCGCGGCGTCATAGGGCCGGCCGAGCCGTTCCCAGGCCGCCGCGGCGCCGGCCCAGTCCCCGGCCATCTCCCGCGCGTAGGGCTCCGGCAGGCCGGTCGGGAGGTCCGACGTCCGCCTGCAGCCGCGACAGCCAGATGGCGATGGACCCGAGCCGCCATGGGTCGGCCTGCCCGACCGCCTGGTCATAGGCCGCCAGGGCCTCCTGAGCCGCGAGCTGGGGACGGCCTGCCAGCCATCTCAGCTCCGCCCGCGCCGCCCGGGTCGGCACGATCCACCCCGGTTCGCTCGTTCCCTCGGCTAGCGCGCGAGCGCCTCGTCCAGCATCTCCCACGCCCCGGCGTCGCCGCGGCGGCCGCGGATGCTGGCCAGGACGCGGAGCGGGTTCAGCCGGTTCACCGGCGAGACGCCCGGCCGGCCCAGCATCTGGGCGCCGACCTCGGCCGCTTCGTCCCACCGCCCCAGCAGCAGCATGGTCTCGGCCCGCCAGCCCAGCAGGCACATGCTGAACACGCCCAGCTCGCGGTCCTCGCAGTAGGTCATCCCCTCGGCGTAGTAGCGTTCCGCGTCCTCGAACCGGTGCAGGCGGGTACAGGCCTCCTGCAGGCTGGAGTACGCGCGGCCGGCCGCCTCCTGCAGATCCGCGTCCAGCGCGATCCGCAGCGCCTGCTCGATCGGGCCCTCTCCGTCCCGGCCGCTTTCCACCAGGGTCAGCCCGGTCGCGTTCAGGGCGTAGCTCACGACCTCGGGATCGGTCAGTCGCTCGCCGAGCGCGCGTGCTGCCCGATGACGTCGAGGCCTTCGCCGATCCGCCCCAAGACCACGCGGCTGGCGCCGAGGTTCGCATACGCCCAGGCCAGCTCCCGTCCGGGTGGCAGGGCTTCGAGCACCCGGACGGCCTCCTCGGCCGCCCGCTCGGATTCGTCCCCCCGGCACAGCCGCCACAGCGCCGTGGACAGCGCGCGGAGATCCTCTCCGGTGGCCAGGCCGTCGCCGAGCGCGTGCCTGAGTGCGAGAGCGGTGCAAAGCTCTTGCTCGGCCTCCTGCCACCGGTCGAGCAGCGAGTACTCGCCCGGCGAGGCCCTCGTGCAGGTCAGCCAGGGCCGGGGGGTCATCATCGCCGGCGAACCGCAGGGCCCGCTCGAACTGCGCCGCCGCCTCGCGGTGCGCTCCCAGCGCGGACGAGCGCCGGGCCGCCTCCGGAGCGTGCCGCCGGACGGCCTGCGCATCCCCGGCCCCTTCGGCGTGATGGGCCAGAACGGCCGGGTCGGCGTCCCCGCGCGCCTCCAGCACCGCCAGCAGGCGGCCGTGCAGCTCCGCCTTGCGCCGCGGCGCGATCGCGGCCTCCACCGCCATCCGGACCAGCTCATGCCGGAACCGCGCGCCCGTCCCCTCGGCCACCAGGATGCCGCGCGCCAGGCACTACCAGGGTGCGGTCGTAGATCTTGGTGAATGCGGACGGTGATCCAGGCGGCGTCCGGCGTCCGGCGCTTCCGCTGGCCGGCGTTCAGCGCTTCTGACTGGCGGACGCGGACTGAGCAGCCGGGCGCTTGCGGTGCCGTCCCGACCCCGAGCGCCTAACCGCGCGCTCGCCGCTGGCAGAGTACGCGCCGCCCGCAGGGGGCTGGTCCGTAGCCGGGTGCTGCGGCTGACCGGTGCTCGCGGCCTGACCGGGTGCTCGCCGCCCGCGGCGGGCTGGCCGCTGACCGCGTGCTCGCCGCTGACCGCGCATCCGGCTGGCCGCGGCGGGCTGGCCGTTGGCCGGGTGCTCGCCGCTGACCGGGAGGCGGCCGCTGGCAGGGAGCCAGCTGCTGAGGGGGCGACGGCCGCCGGGCGGGCGGGAGAAGTCATGGCCGTGGGCCGCGATCGTGCCACCGACGGTGCCGTTACCGGGCGCGGCGGATCGGCGCCGTTACCGGGCGCGGCGGATTCCGGCGCCATTACCGGGCGCGGCTCTGTCGCTGTCCGGCACAGCGGACGTGTCGCTGCTGCCGAAAGCGGATCCCTCGGCGCCGGATGCGGCGGATGTACCGCCGCCCGGGGCCGCGGCCCGGGCCGCCATGGTCATGGCCTGGTACCGGTCCCACAGCGCGACCGGGCTCGGCGACCGGAAGCTGGGAGCGGTCTGCTGGCACCGGGGACAGGCCAGCAGGCCGAAGGCGTCAACCCGCCAGCCCGCTGTGATCGCGCGGGCGCGGACGTCGGCCTCACCGAGCGACGCCGGATCGGCATGCCAGGAGACACACGCCGCCATCTCGCACCACACGATCGGCATCCGCAGCTGGTCGCCGATTACGGCCCGCACAGTGATCTCTGCGGGAGCAATGGGCCTGGCAGGGCCGGTAGTCCCGGCGCGAGCCGCGGTCCGGTAGAGGACGGCGGGCTTGGTTACCGGCGCGGCAGCGATCGCTTCCGGCCGCGGACCGCCGTGGCCGGCAGGCCCGGCCAGGCGATCCCCCGCCGGCTCGGTGCGGTGACCGCCGGCTGCTCGGCCCGGTGACCGCCCGGCTGCTCGGCCCGGTGACCGCCCGGCTGCTCGGCCCGGTCGATCGCCAGGCTGCTCGGCCCGGTGACGCCCGGCTCGGCCTGGTGATCCCCGGCTGCTCGGCGTGGTCGTCACCAGGCTGCTCGGCACGGCCGTCGTCCTTGAGCTCGGCGAGCCAGTCGTTCATCTGGAACCACTCGTCAACCTCGGGCATGCCAGCGTCGTCCGGCCGTGTCTTGATCTTCATGTCGGGCCCTCCCGTGTCAGCCAGGGTGAACGCCATGCGGCGGCGATTGGCCCGCCCCTGGGGCAGGAACATGTGCTCCGATGATGCGCTGGGTGCCGCCGCGCGTCCCGGGTGCGCCGGACTCCGCCGGGCTCGGCGTGGCCGACCGCGGTCATCCGAGCCGCTGTCATCGGCCTGCACCGGAGGTGTGGCTGCCCGCCACATACGGTTCACCCCGGTGCGCGCCGCCATTGCGCTTGGCCTCCCTTCCAAAGCGCCCAGGCGCACCCTCTCTGGGTTGAGCTTTTTACAATCCTGACCACAGATCACGACTCTATAAACTTGCGGTAAATATTCAGTCATACCTATGACGTATTACGGCGTGGCATGTGGACAGCCTTGATTTTCTTTCTATGCACAGGGTGTGGATAGCGTTCTTCCAGGTAAATAGGCTTGCAATGGCCGCTTCCCCGCCCGCGAATCCCCAGCTTTTCCACGTTTACGCACAGACTTCAAGCTATTGTGCACAAGCCATCCACAGGTTTGTACACAGAAAGACCTGCGAGCAGATTCAGGCCAGTCTCTCAGGCAGCAACAGAGAGTGGCGCACCGGCCACCCTCTGGCCGCGGCCCCGCGGGCAGCTCCGACCCTGCTTTAAGAGTGGCCAACGGCGGCTGGCTTCGGAGCCGACGACTGCCTGCTCGAGCGGCCCAGCCAGCTCGCGGCACTGGTCAGCAGTCAGGTGACGCCGAGCCGCCGTCGGATCGCCTCTGGTACTGCCGGCGCTGGGTGCGGCCCGGGACGATCAGGCCGCAGGGACCCGGGCGGTCATCGGAACCTCAGCAAACCTGCAGGAAACATGCAGCTGAGTCGGGCTGAACCGCCAGCCGCTGGAGCGGGCCGTGTCAGATCCCTAATGACGGCGGTCGCCTTCCTGGATCATCTCGACGCGCAATGGCCGGGTTATGTCGTTCACTCTCACCCGGGCAGTAGCCAGGTTCGCGCTGCTCACGCCGCTGGCCGCGCTGCTCACGCCTGCGGCTCCCATCCTGCTCGGCGGCTGGCCGCCCGGGCAGGCTGGCCTCGGCGTCATTCGTCACCGAGTCGCTGACCACCGAGGCGATCGCCGTGCTCGCCTCATGGCTGGACCATCGTGGCGGCAGGCACGCTGCGGCCGGCCGCCTCCGGCGCGGCCCCGCACGCCCAGCGCCGCCGCGACCGCGATTCGCACCCGGTCGGCTGAGCGCGGCCGCCTGCCGGCACAGCGGAAGAGGCCATGGGCTGAGGGCGTACGGATTTCCGTGGCCGGCGCCAGCGGCGGCATCGGCGTTCGCCTGGTCCCGTTGCTGGTGCCGCCCGGCCCGGGCGGCACGCCAGGGCCGGGATGACCCCCGGCTCGGCCCGGCGGCAGCGCCGGCCGGGTGGCCGAGCTTGACGCTGCCGGACGGGACGGCCGTGCTGTCCGATCCCGCCGTCGCTGCGGCGGCTCGCCGGTGACAAGGACGCGATTGTCGGCCGCCCGGCTCGGCCCGGGCGGTAGTACCGGCTCTATCTCAACGCCACTCCCCGGCAAGGCGCCGAGCGACTGCGGCGGGTGGGCCGCATTCCGGCTGCGACTGCTGCGTCCGACGACGCGGCTTCGGCTCATGAGGTCGCCGCCAGCGAGGGCATCAGGTTCCGCGGCGGCACGGCGCTTGCGTCATCGACAGCTATGTCACCCGGATCGACGCGCACCACTCGAGGAAATCGCCTGCCTGGTGCAGGGACGGAGCCAGCGCCAGCGTCATCGTCGGGGCCGCTCCGACGGCCAAGTGGGCCCAGGCGCGCCCGCTCCTGTTCCGGGCGGTGGGCGCCTACCTTGTCGCTGACCTGCGGTGATAGTAAGCGCACGAAGATATGACTGAATCCACGTCGAGCGATTCGATGGCGAATTGCGATAGGAGGCTAGTGAAGGGATATGAGAATGAGTGAATGGGACGCGTGCGGCGCGCCTACGCCCGGCGCGCAGTCCCGGTACCGGGCGGGGGCGATCGCCGGGCGGCCGCTGCTGCTGCTACGCCGCGTCTGTGCGGCGCTCCTGGCCTGGATCGGGTACGTCCACCTTCACCTGTGGCTGGAGGGATACCGCCAGATTCCCACTGACGGGCCGCTCTTCCTGCTCGGCGCGCTGGCCGGGTTCGCCCTCGGCTTCGTCCTGCTGGCGTGGCCACGGCCGCTCGCCGGGCTGCTGGCCGCCGGCGACGTCGCCTCGACGCTCGGCGCCCTCATCATCAGCCTCAGCGTGGGCCTGTTCGGCTTCCGGGAGTCGATGACCTCGGCGTCATTCGTCACCGACTCGCTGACGATCGAGACGATCGCCGTGCTCGTCCTCATGGGGCTGGACTCTCGCGGCGGCGGGCACGCAGCGGCCTGCAGCCTCCGGCGCGGCATCGCTCCCCAGCGTCGCGATCGCGATTCGCACCTGCCCGACTGAGTGCCGCCAGCCTTGCGTGGGCCCAGCGGGACAGGCCCGTAGGCCGAAGGCATGCGGATTTCGTGGTCGGCGCCCGCGGGGCAGCCGTTCACGGTCCGGACGGCAGGGCCTTGCGGAAGGTCACGGTCTGCCGGGTGTAGCCCATCCGGTGCTCGTAGAACGGGACCGCCATCGGGCTGTGCAGGCTGGTGTCCAGCGACACCAGGGCCGCGCCGCGGCTGCTGGCCCACCGTTCCACCGCGGACATCAGCGCGGTGCCGACCCCGGCCCGCCGGTAGCGTTCGGCCACCGCCAGGGCGCTGACGTACACGTGCGGGGACGCTACCGCCCTCACCATCTGCCGGTCCGGGTCCGCGCGCCGGGGGCTGGAACTCGGCCACGGCAAACCCGGCCACCTGCCCGCCGACCGTGGCGGACAGGCTCAGCACGTCCGGGTCGTCCTGCGCGCTCATCTGCTCGAACCAGCCGGCCAGGCCCGCCTCGGCGGGCACCCGGAAACTGGCCGGATCCAGCTCCGCGTAGTGCCGGGCCGCGTCGAGCCAGGCCCGGGCCCGGCCCTCGCCGTCGCCCGGCCGCACGGGCCGCACGTGCACCGGGGCCGGTGCCGCCCCGGCCCCGTCCGGGCCCTCATCGGGTCGAGTCGTCACGGCATCCAGTATCTGACGCTGCGAGCCCGGCCCGGACCCTGCGGGATACTGTCCGCATGGTTGACGACAACGCACGAGACCGGGCCATCTACCACGCGCTGAAGGCGGCCGACGAAGTGGCCGCGGCTCTGCAGGCGCACCTTGTGGAGGAGCACGGGGCGGACCCGGACCGCGCCGCCGCCCAGGGGCGGGGCACCAATTCCCTCAAGCTGCTCCGGCAGGCTCGCGAGCGCCTGGGCCAGGGACTGCGCGCCGTGGAGGCCGACAGCATCGCCGAGTCGGACGGGATCTCGCTGCGCAACCGGTAGCCCGGCTGCGCTGCCGCAGGCGGCTCCCGATGTCGGACCCCGGTGGGAAGCTCGGTCCATGCTGAGTGGATCGCTGCTCGCCGAGAGCCTGCAAACCGGCGCCGAGCTGCGCGTGGCCGGCGTGAAACTGACGCGGCTGAGCCGCCAGGACGTCTCGGAGTCGGCCACCGCCGCCCAGCCGCCGGTATGGACCGTCCTGGAGTTCGAGGCCGACGATGACGCGGCCGACACCCTCTCCCTGCTGCTGTCCCGGTCGCTGCGGGCCCAAGGCGGCTGGTACGCGGATTTCACGGTCGGCCGCGATCACGTGGTCGTGTTCGCGGACCGGATCTTCCGGTACCGTCGCGACGACCCGGCCGGGCGGACCCAGGCCGTCGAGTACGGCCGCACGGTCGGCGTGCCGGAGCATCAGCTGGACTGGCCGGACTGAGCCCGCGGCCCGGGCTGGGAGCGTGCTGCCTTAAACCCGAATCTCGCTCTACGGCTCGATAAAGCCGCAAGTCAGCGATCCGCTTCCCGGCCGAGGACCGGTTCTTCAGCACGTTCTAGCCGACAGGTTTTCACCGAGGTCAGTGACCGCAGATCACCGGGGCCTGCGGCAGGCCGGGTCAGGAGTGAATCAGGAAGCGGGTGATCGCGGCGTCGAGCGCCGCTGCGAGCCGCCGCTGGAACGCGGTGGACGTCAGGATCCGCGCGTCCACCGCGTTCCGCATGTTCCCGGACTCGATGAGGACCTTCGGCACGGTGGTGAGGTTCAGCCCGGCCAGGTCGTCGCGGAACTGGACGCCGTCCTGGCCGTAGTAGTTGCTGACCGGCATCGGGGTGCCCCGGAGCATCTCCCGGCGGACGTCATTGCCGAACCGCTCCGACGAGGCGATGACCTTGTCGTTCGGCCCGTCGGCGACCGGCTCGAGGACGGTGAAACCCCGGCCCCAGGGCGGGCCGCCGTCGGCGTGGATGTCGATCGCCACGTTCGCGTGAGCGTGGTTGAGGATCTCGGCGCGGCGGTTCACGCACGGCCCGATCCCGTCGTTGGTGGTCCGGGTCATCACCACGCGGGCGCCGGCCCGGAGCAGCCCGGCCCGCAGGTACCGCGCGACGTTGAAGTTGAACTGTGCCTCGGTGTACCCGGCGTCGGTCTCGGTGCCGGTCGTGTCGCAGGTCTCCGATTCCCGCCCGTTCCAGATCAAGTGGTCGATGTAGGACGGGTCGGTGCCGTTGCGGCCGTTGTGTCCGGGGTCGATCCCGACGATCTTCCCGGCCAGCGGCCTGGCCGGCCCGGCGGGTGCGGCGCTGTGCGGATCCTGCTCGGCCGGCGGGCTGTCCGGACCGGCCGCCGGCGTGCGGGTGCGCGCGCCGGCGGCCCGCGCCGGGGTGCACGGTGGGGATTCCGGCAGCCGTCTGGCTGGCCGCCGGCCTCAGGTGGGTCACGACCAGCGCGACGGCTCCGGCGACCGCCAGCGCGACGATCACTGCGGCCGCGACCAGGGCGCGGCGGCCTCGGGCGGTCTTCCCGGATTTCACCTGCCCCAGTCTGTCATCGCGGCCGCGGTCTGCCCGGGATTACCCGCCTTCCGGGTCACCGGGCGCCAGTGAACCCGGGGGCACGGCCCGGCCAGAGCCGCTGCGCTCGCGCCTGGAGAATCATCCGCTGGATGCCGGACGAGACCGCGAGGGCAGGCAGGATGGTGTCCTCACCCGGGTTGCCGTGCGGGTGGGCCAGCCGGTCATAGCCCAGATGGACGGCGATCGTGACCGCCCACAGGATGGCGGTCAGCAGGTTGCCCCTGCGCCTGGCCTGGCCGCTGCGGACCCACCCGAGTCGTCGTCGCCAGCACGAAGCCCGGATCAGTGCTGCGCGAGCTCTACCTGCGGCCGGATCGTCAGCATCGTCTCGGCCAGCGCGGACGGGCTGCTGTTCCAGGCGTAGAAATCGGCGTAGCTGTTGTTGTCGGCCCACATGCAGTGCGCCACCGGGGTGGACTGCTGGGCCAGCTGGCCGCAGGCCGCCTTCCCGCCCAGCGGTCCGGCAGTGACCTCTTGCTGCCCGGAGAAGGTGCGATTGGTCATGAAGCTGTGCAGGGCTGATTTCGGGTCGCCCGATCCGTGCAGGTAGGCGGCGAGGAACATCAGCCGGGGATCCTTCGTGGTGAACGTGGTGGACGTTGGGTCGGTGGTGTAGAAGCCGCTGGCGGCGTCGCGCACCGGTATGTAGAACGAGTTCGCGAACTGCCGCTCGCCCTTCGGGCCGACGAACTTCTGCGTCAGCGCCGGGTTGAGCCGCAGCGACCCGATCTTCCTGGGCACCCCGAGATGGCCGCTCGCGGTGGTCTGCGGCGGCGCCGCCGCCGGGGGCGGCTTGCCCGCCGGGGTCGGCGTGCGGGAGGCAGGCGGGGCAGACGGTGAGTGCGCGGGGCTGGAGGGCGGCGGGCTGCTGGCCGCCGCGGGATGAGCCGGCCTGTGGTGCCCGAGTAGCAGCACGGCAGCGACCACGCCCGCCACCACGATGACGGCGGCCAGGGCGATCAGGAACCAGATCGGGTTCCCGGCGCCGGGCGGCTTGCGGCCGGGGCCGGGGCCGACGTCCGGCGTCGCGGGCAGCTCGGGCGGCAACCCCGGGATTTCGAATCCCGGCGGCTCGGAGTAACCGGACGGCTGGTAACCGGCAGGCCGGCGGTATAGACCGGGATCGCCGTAGCCTTCGCGGCGTGCGCGCTCGGCCGGCCTCTTCGTATGTCCCGGCCCCCTGGTACCCGCGTCCGCCCTGCGGCGGCGGCCCGCCGGCCCGCCTGCGGCCCTCGTAGCGGGGCGGCTCGGCGCCCTCCGCGGCGCGCTCCGGCGGCTCGGCCGCTCCCCGGCGGCTCGGCGCCCTCCGGCGGCTCGGCGCGCCCCGGCGGCTCGGCGCGCCCCGGCGGCTCGGCCCCCGCGGCTGCGCCCCGGCGGCTCGGCGCGCTGGGGCGGCTCCGGGTCGGGCGGCACCGGCTGGGAACGACCGGGGCCCTGCCGCCAGGCCTCCCAGTCGATGGGCAGACCCTCGGCCGACTGGCCGCCGGAAGGCGCGTCTGACCCTCGCGGGTCCTCAGGCCCCGGCCCCTGACCTGAGCTCATCGATCGGTACCCCTCGACTCGGCAAGCCGCAGCGCACCGTGCACACCGGGCTGCACAATGCAACGCGCCCTCAGGCTACACCGCGGCGACCTGCACAGAACCTGCCCGCCCGATCACCCCTCCGAACGTGACGGGCGAGGAGTTTTGCCCGGCAAACGCCGGTGGCCCGAGATGTGCCGGGCCGGCCGCGGGGAACGTCATGGTAAAGATCGGCAGTATTCGCCGGCATCACGGCCAGGCTTGCGGCAAAACGACAGGCGGAACTGTATGGTTCGAGCTGGAATGGCCCCGATCCCCAGCCCCAGCTCACGCCCGGATGACGAGGATGCCTGCCGGGTGGCAGCCGCCCGGCTCCGGGATGACCACGAGCACTGGCTCGTCATGTGGGGCTGCTACACCCGCTGCTACGTCGCCTTCCCGCTGTTTCCCGCGCCTCCCGGCACCATCCTGGTCGCCTCTGCTCCCGCCGACCTGGCCGCCAGGATGCGCAGGCAGGAACGATCGGCGGGCGTGCGGGTGCCGCCGCCCGGTCCCGCGCCCGAATGGGAGCGGATCCAGGACTGGCATCCCGGGCAGTCGTCCGGCCGGATCCGCTAGGACGTGGCGCGCTAGGCCCCGTGGGTGCTGGGCTCGGTGACCTTCGTCAGGGCGTTCGACGAAGACCGTGGCCCAGTGGGTCACGTCGTGTTCCCGCACCCGCCGCCGCATCGCGCGCATGCGGCGCCGGGCCTCGTTCGGGGAAATCCTGGCCGCGTGCACGATGGCGTCTTTCAGCCCCCGGATGTCATGCGGGTTGACCAGGATGGCGCTGGTCAGCTCGTCCGCGGCCCCGGCGAACTCGCTCAGCACCAGCGCGCCGGTCTCGTCATGGCGGCAGGCGACGTACTCCTTGGCCACCAGGTTCATCCCGTCCCGCAGCGACGTCACCAGCATCACGTCGGCGGCCAGGTAGAGCGCCGCCATCTCCTCCCGCGGGTAGGTCTGGTGCAGGTAGTGGATCGGCGGGTTGCCAAGCTCGGCGTGCTCGCCGTTGATCCGCCCGACCGTCACCTCGACCTCGTCGCGCAGCAGGCGGTAGTGCTCGACCCGCTCCCGGCTCGGGCTGGCCACCAGGATGAGCGTGGCGTCTGACGGCGCGAGGCGGCCCTCGCCGAGCAGCTCGCCGTAGGCCTTGAGGCGGTGGATGATCCCCTTGGTGTAGTCGAGGCGGTCGATGCCCAGCAGGACGATGCCGGGATCGCCGAGGGACTGCCGGATTTCCCGCGCCCGAACCTGGACCGACGGCCGGCAGGCAAGCTCCTCGAAGGCCGCAAAGTCGATCGATACCGGGAACGCCCCGACCCGGACCTCCCGCCGCCCGGGCGGCCCGCCGCCCGGCGGGCCGTCCGGCGGGCCGTCGCCGGCGCTCGCGTCGCCCGGCGCGGCGGCCGGGAGCCGGATCCGCGTGCCGCTGGTGGTCAGCCCGGCGGTCCGGCGGCACGCGCGCAGGAAATTCGCCGCATCGCCGTGCCGCTGGAATCCCAGCAGGTCCGCGCCGACCAGGCCCTCGACGATCCGCCGCCGCCAGGGCAGCTGGGCGAAGATTCTCGTAGCCGGGGAACGGGATGTGGTTGAAGAAACCGATGCGCACGTCGGGGCGCTGTTCCCGCACCATGGCCGGAACCAGCTGGAGCTGGTAATCGTGCACCCAGACGGTCGCATCCGGGGCGGCCTGCTCGGCGACGGTGCGCGCGTACCGCTGGTTGACCCTGACGTACGCTTCCCACCAGGACCGGTGAAACACCGGCGGGACGATGACGTCGTGATAGAGCGGCCAGATCGTGGCATTGCAGAAACCCTCGTAATGGTCGCTGACCTCGGCGGCGGAGAGCCCGATCGCGACCAGGTGCATGCCGGCCGCGTCGAACGGCTCGGGCGGATCGCCGGCCGTTCCGGGCCACCCGATCCACACCCCCTCGGCCCGCCGCATCACCGGCTCCAGCGCGGTGACCAGGCCGCCCGGGCTCGGCTGCCACTCGGTCTCGCCGCCGGGGCCCTCGACCCGGTCCACCGGCAGCCGGCTGGCCGCCGCCACGAAGCTGTAGTCGCCCGCTGAGGGCGGCGCGTCACTGCGCGCCCCGGCCGCCGTCAGCAGCTGATGATCAGACCGCAGACCTGCTCACCTGCCCTGGTATCGGCCACCGCCTGTCGATGTCGGCGCAATCCTACCGGGCGGCGATGCCGGGTCGGCCGGGCCTAGCCTCGGGTGCGGCCGGCCCGCCGTCGCAGCCAGTCGAGGACCGCCGATCCCTCGGGACCCGCGAACCAGCGGGCATGCCCGACCAGGTAGCCGTCGTAGGCAAGATCCGCATCGGCCGGCGAGCGCACGACGCCGGCGAAGTACTCGACCTCGGAGAGCGCGAACTCCACGTGGGCCACGGGCAGCACCGCCGCCAGCGCGGCGGCCTCGGCCGGGCTGAGCGGCCGGACCGATTCGTAGCCGCCCAGCAGCGCGTCCATGGCCTCGATGTCGGCCCTGGCCTGCCCGGACTCCGCGAGGTCGAGCCAGGCCACGGTGCTGCGCTCGAGCGCGATGGCCAGGTCGTGCACGGCGAAGGTGCGGTTGGCCAGCCCGAGGTCGAGCACCCCGGCGACCCGCGCGCCGGGGCCGGGGCCGGTCCAGGTGAGGTTGGACGGATGCCAGTCACCGTGGCCCCACTGCCGGGGCAGCCCGGCGCACAGCGGCGCGGCCCGGCCGATCGCGGGCAGCAGGTGCCGGGCGAAGTCGTCCGGCCAGGGCCGGTCCGCCAGGGCCCGGGCCAGGCCGGGCCGGGCGGTGAGGATCCGGCCGAGCCGGCCGGACGGGTCGGCCGACATGGTCACCGCGCAGCCGCTGATCAGCACGCCGGGCGGCCGCTCGGCGGCGGTGAAGCCCGCGGCGGCCAGGTGCAGCCGGGCCAGGGCTGCACCGGCGGTCCGCGCGTGCCGGAGGCGGGCGAACGGCGACCAGGAGACCGCGTCCCGGTACAGGTCGATGCCGTCCGCCTGGTGGTGAGCCTCGTAGACGTAGTCGCCGCGCCGGACAGCGGTGGCGCCGCCGTCCAGCCGGACGACGGCCGGGACCGGCAGGCCGCGGGCGCGCAGGTACCCGGCGAAGGCGTGCTCGGCCGCCAGCTGGCCGGCGGTGCGGACGCGCACGTGATGCCGCTTGACGAACAGGCAGGCTCCCTGCCAGCTGACCAGGCCGGCGGCCGACATCGGCCGGGGGCTGTGCCAGGTCACGACCGCGCCCGCGGGCGCGCCGGCCAGCACGCGGCTGACTTCCTCGTCCGTCAGCGGCGGCCAGTCGGCCGGGACGAGCGCCTTGCCCATGCCGTGCACCAGGTGCGGCGGCCCCGGCCGGGCCTGCCCGCGGCTCACCGCGCCGCGGCGGGTGCTCACGGCGCCGCGGAGCCGCCGGCCTGCTGGCCGCCCGTCCGCCGTCCGAGCAGGCCGCCGAGCCGGGAGATGCCGCCGACGGCCAGGGTCGCGGCCGCGGCCACGGTGAACGACAGGATCGACGCGGACATCCAGCTGGCGGGGGTGAACCCGATCAGGTGCGCGATCCGGGTCCAGGCCGCCACCCACCAGGAGATGTATCCGGGGTTGATGAGCTGGTAGACCGCGAACCCGGCGGCCCAGGGCACGAGCATGATCCAGCGCGACGGGGCCCGGGCGGAAAGGTCCCAGCGACCCCTGGACAAGATGAAGAAGTCCACGACGAGCACCCCGAACATCGGCACGAACACCGAGCCGAGCAGGACGAGGAAGTTTTCGTAGTCGGCGATGTTCAGCACCAGGGCGAGCACCGTGGTGAGCGCGGCGATCGTCATGGCCAGCACCCGGCGGTCCCAGAGCGGGCGCAGGTTCTGGGTGGACACGGCGGTCGAGTAGACGTTGGCGAAGGACTGGTCGAGCTCGCGCGCGGCCAGTACCGCGAACCCGATCGCGCCGGCCGGCAGCGCGATGAAAGCGCCGTAGATGTCATTCGGGTTGCGCGCCACGGTCAGCAGTGCGAGCAGCCCGATCACGTAGCAGAGGGTCTGGGTGACGCTGTAGCCGACGAAAGCCCCGGTGAACGCGGCCCGCTCGGATCGCGAGTGCCTGGTGTAGTCGGCGGCCAGCGGTGCGAACGAGATGGCCGCCGCCACCACCGTGTCGGTCGCGGCCCAGAAGCCGGACCAGGCGCCGTGGCTGAACGCGGGCAGCGGGCGGCGGACCAGCTGGATGAACAGGTACGCCAGCACCACCACCACGGCCCCGGTCACGTACCGGCGGAGGATGCGGATGGCGCCGAGCGGCCGGACCGCCAGCAGCCCGGTGGCCGCGCCCGCGATGAGCACGTAACCCCAGCGGGGCAGCGCCGGCGCCACGGTGTGGGCGGCGGTGGCGATGGTGACCAGCTCGAAGATGCCCCAGCCCACGCACTGCAGGATGTTGAGCACCGTCGGCAGGTAGGAGAGATCCGCGCCGAACAGCCCGCGCAGCAGCACCATGGCCGGCGCCCCGGTCCTGGTGCCCGGCAGCCCGGCGAGCGCGATGCCGAGCGTGCCGAGCAGCGTGCCCACCGCGATCGAGGTCAGCGCCGCGGCCAGGGACAGCTCGGGCGTCCCCGGTCCGCCCGGCTGCAGCACGAAGATCGCCCCGGTGAAGCCGAGCAGGCTCACGCCCAGGTTGCCCCACAGGCCGAGCT
The DNA here is from genome assembly GCA_963795575.1 of uncultured Actinomycetes bacterium. Classification (GTDB taxonomy): domain Bacteria; phylum Actinomycetota; class Actinomycetes; order Streptosporangiales; family Streptosporangiaceae; genus PALSA-505. Next base: position 17,200 of record CAWCII010000033.1, read on the forward strand.
GGTCCAGCGCGCTGAGCGCCTGCGGCACCGGCTCGGCCAGCGTCCGGGATACCTCGGAATGGCGGTCACCGGGAAGCCTGGTGAACTCGGTCCTGCCCGGATTGGTCGTGGTCGCCACGCTGCCTCCCTACGCCGGCATTACCCGGTCAGGTTCCGACGGTCGGTGGCGCATGGGCCGCGCGGCCAGCCACCCTCTCAGCCCGGTCAGCCCGAGCTCCCGTGTGTTTGTGCCGGTAATGTTACCCGGCCTTCGGGCGGCCGCCACCCGGCGGACGGCAGGTGTTTGGGCGGCGCCCCCGCGGGCAGCCCGTCATTACGTGACAGGACTACGGGCTAATGCCGTCGGCGTGGTGCCGGTCGTCTTCCAGTCGGTGGCGAACATGGCGCCGGCCGCGTCGGTGGCGTTCTCGCTGCTGTTCGCCGCCCCCTACGCCGGCGGGTCCACGCCGCTGGCCATCGTGGTCGGCCTGGTCGCCTGCCTGCTGGTCGCGGTGACCATCGGCCAGCTCGCCAAGCACCTGCCATCGGCGGGCGGGCTTTACACCTACAACGCGCGGGGGCTCGGCTCGGCCGTGGGATTCCTCGTCGGCTGGGGGTTCGTCCTGGCCGAGATCGTGGTGGCCCCGGGCGGGCTGCTGATCCTGGGCAGCGTGGCCAGCAGCGCGCTGAACAGCGGGCTCGGCTGGCCGACCTGGACGTGGGCCCCGGCGGCCGTGCTGGCCGGGCTGCTGATCTGGATCCTGGTGCAGCGGGGCATCCGGCTCGCCACCGCGGCCAGCGTGGTGCTCGGCCTGTTCGAGGTGCTGGTGTTCTCGATGCTCGCGGTGACCCTGATCGTGCACGCCGGGCCGCACAACACGGCCAGGGTGTTCACGCCGCACTATCCACAACGCCCACGGCCTCGGCTCGATCGTGCCGGGGGTGCTGTACGCGGTGTTCGGCATCATCGGCTTCGAGGCCGCGGCGCCGCTCGGCGAGGAGGCGCGCGACCCGCAGCGCACGATCCCGCGCGCCGTCGTGCTCTCCTGCGCCGGCATCGGCGGCTTCTACCTGCTGTGCTACTACGGGCTGACCGCGTACTTCGGGCCGGCCAGGATGGCCGGGCTGGTCAATTTCGGCTCGGGCGACCCCTGGGCCGCGGTGGCCAGGGAGGTCTGGGGGCTGGGGTTCATCGCGGTGATCCTCGCGCTGATCAACTCGTCGCTCGCGGGTTCCAACGCGAGCTCGGTGGCCACCACCCGGGTCGGCTACGCGCTCGGCCGGATCGGCATGCTGCCCCGGGCCCTCACGCGCCTGTCCCCGCGCACCGGCACGCCGACGGTCGCGGTCGCGGCTCAGGCGGTCTTCGCCATCGCGATTCGCCCTGGTCGCCGGCTTCACCCTGGGCGGCCCGCTGAAGGCGCTGCTGCTGCAGGGCACGATCTCCACGGTGCTCATCGTGGTGATCTACATCCTGACCTGCGCCAGCTGCGTCTCGTATTACCTTCGCGAGCGGCGCGGCGAGTTCAACGCGCTGCTGCACCTGGTCATCCCGGTCGCCGGGGCGCTGGTCTTCATCCCGGTGCTGCTGGCCGGCCTCGGCATCGACTTCGGCGGCCTCGGCATCCAGCCGCTCGGCTATCCCGCCACCATCGCCCCCTGGGTGATCTACACCTGGATCGCGATCGGCCTGATCGTGCTCGGCTACGTCCTGGCCACCGACAAGAGCCGGCTGGCCCAGACCAGGCTGCTGTTCACCGCGGACCCGGCTGGCCAGTCGAGTCAGCATGAGAACCGGATCACGGGGTAGCGGGCGGCGCATGGCCGGCATGACGCCACTGGCCACCGGGCGGTCCCGTTCCGGCTTCCTCACCCGGCGGCGGGGAAAGGGCGGCCAGGGTGGAAGATGGGGAGAATAATCCGGTAGAGGCCTACCAGCGGCGGGAGGAATCGGTCCGGATGGGCGTGCGGACATGGATAGCGGGATGGCCGGTGTACCGGCAGCTGGCGGGCCCGGACGCCTCCGGCCGCGGCGCCGCCGTGAAGAGCAGGACCACGGCCCGCAACCGTCCCCGGGTAGCGACGGCGGACAAGGTGGTCAAGTCGGTCTGCCCGTACTGCGCGGTCGGCTGCGGGCAGGACGTCTACGTCCAGGACGGGCAGGTCACCCAGGTCGAGGGTGACCCGGATTCGCCGGTCAGCCGGGGACGCCTGTGCCCGAAGGGCTCGGCCAGCCTGCAACTGGTCACCGGCCCGGCCCGGCAGCAGCACGTGCTGTACCGGCGCCCGCACGGCACCGAGTGGGAACGGCTGGATCTGGACACGGCGATGGACATGATCGCCGACCGGGTCATCGCCGCGCGCCGGGCCGGCTGGCAGTGGGAGCAGGACGGCAACCGGGTACGGCGCACCATGGGCTTCGCCAGCCTCGGCGGCGCGACGCTGGACAACGAAGAGAACTACCTGATCAAGAAGCTGTTCACCGCGCTGGGAGCGGTCCAGATCGAGAACCAGGCCCGCATTTGACACTCCTCCACCGTCCCCGGTCTGGGGACCAGCTTCGGCCGCGGCGGCGCCACGACGTTCCAGCAGGACCTGCAGAACGCCGACTGCATCGTGATCGAGGGCTCGAACATGGCCGAGTGCCATCCGGTCGGGTTCCAGTGGGTGATGGAAGCCAAGGCCCGCGGCGCGAAGGTCGTTCACGTCGACCCGCGGTTCACCCGGACCAGCGCGCTCGCGGACCTGCATGTGCCGATCCGGGCCGGGGCGGACATCGCGTTCCTCGGCGGGCTGATCAATTACGTGCTGACCCACGAGAAGTACTTCCGCGACTACGTGCTGAATTACACCAACGCGCCGGCGATCCTCACCGAGGACTACGCCGACACCGAGGACCTGGACGGGCTGTTCTCCGGCTTCGACCCTGAGCACCGGCACTACGACCACGGGGCGTGGCGGTACCAGGGCGGCGAGATGGCGCCGGCCAGCGGCCAGCGCGGCATCGGCAGGCAGCGGCAGCGCGACGTGCGGCGGGCCGGACGCGGCGAGGCGCACGGGTCCGGCGGCGCGGCCGCGCATCCCTCGCCCGACACCGACGAGACGCTGCAGCACCCGCGGTGCGTGTTCCAGGTGCTCAAGCGGCACTTCGCCCGGTACACGCCGGAGATGGTGGCGGAAATCTGCGGGGTGCCGGAAGAGGCGTTCGGGCAGGTGTGCCGCCTCATTACCGAGAACTCGGGCCGGGACCGGACCACCGCGTTCGTCTACAGCGTCGGGTGGACCCAGCACACGGTCGGCGTGCAGTACATCCGCACGGCGGCGATCCTGCAGGCGCTGCTCGGCAACATCGGCCGGCCCGGCGGCGGGATCCTGGCGCTGCGCGGGCACGCCTCCATCCAGGGCTCGACCGACATCCCCACCCTGTTCGACCTGCTGCCCGGGTACCTGCCGATGCCGCACGCGCACGGCAACGACAACCTGGACTCCTACGTCGAGGCGGAGAAGATCACACGGCTTCTGGGCGAACACGCGGGACTACATGGTCAGCCTGCTCAAGGCGTGGTGGGGCGACGCGGCGACCGCCGAGAACGACTTCTGCTATGACTACCTGCCCCGGGTGACCGGCAGCCACAGCACCTACGAGACCGTGCTGGCCCAGATCGACGGCACCTGCAAGGGCTACTTCCTGTTCGGCCAGAATCCGGCCGTGGGGTCGGCCAACGCCCGGATGCAGCGGCTGGGCCTGGCCAACCTCGACTGGCTGGTGGTCCGCGACTTCGTGCTCATCGAGAGCGCCACCTGGTGGAAGGACGGACCGGAGATCGAGACGGGCGAGCTGCGGACCGAGAACATCGGCACCGAGGTGTTCTTCCTGCCCGCCGCCGCGCACACCGAGAAGGACGGCAGCTTCACCAACACCCAGCGGATGCTGCAGTGGCACCACCAGGCGGTCGAGCCGGCCGGCGACGCCCGCAGCGACCTGTGGTTCACCTTCCACCTGGGCCGCCGGATCCGGCGCAAGCTGGCCGGCTCGGCCGACGACATGGACCGGCCCGTCCTCGACCTCCGCTGGGATTACCCGGTATCCGGACCGCTGGCCGAGCCGAGTGCCGAGGCCGTGCTGGCGGAGGTCAACGGCTGGGATGCCGAAGGGAAGCCGCTGTCGGCCTACACGCAGCTGGCCGGGGACGGGTCCACGGCCTGCGGCTGCTGGATCTACTGCGGCGTCTACGCCGACGGGGTGAACCAGGCGGCCCGGCGCAAGCCCGGCGCCGAGCAGGACTGGGTGGCCAAAGAGTGGGGCTGGGCCTGGCCGGCCAACCGGCGGATCCTCTACAACCGGGCGTCGGCGGACCCGGACGGCAGGCCGTGGAGCGAGCGCAAGGCCCTGGTCTGGTGGGATGACGAGGACGGCCGGTGGGCCGGTCACGACGTTGCCGACTTCGTCGCCGACCGGCCGCCGTCCTACCGGCCGCCGGAGGGGGCGACCGGCGTGGCCGCCATCTCCGGCGTCAACCCGTTCATCATGCAGGCGGACGGCAAGGCCTGGCTGTTCGCGCCGGCCGGGCTGGTGGACGGGCCGCTGCCGGCGCACTACGAGCCGCAGGAGTCACCGTTCCGCAACCTGCTGTACCGGCAGCAGCGCAACCCCGTCCGGGAGATCCTCGCCCACCCGGAGGACCTGTTCCAGCCCAGCGGCGACCAGCCGGGATCGGCGGTGTTCCCGTACGCCGCGACCACCTACCGGCTGACCGAGCACCACACCGCGGGCGGGATGTCGCGGTTCCTGCCCTACCTGGCCGAGCTGCAGCCCGCCTTCTTCTGCGAGGTCTCTCCCGAGCTGGCCGCCGAGCGCGGCCTGGCGCACATGGGCTGGGCCACGGTCATCACCGCCCGCAGCGCGATCGAGGCCCGGGTGATGGTGACCGAGCGGGTGTCTCCCATCATCGTGCAGGGCCGCCGGCTGCACCAGATCGGGCTCCCCTACCACTGGGGCCCGAACGGTTGCACGGCCGGCGACGCGGCCAACGAGCTCGCGCACATGGCCCTGGACCCGAACGTGCACATTCAGGAGGTGAAGGCGCTGGCCTGCGACATCCGCCCGGGACGGCGCCCCCGCGGGCCCGCGCTGCGGGAGCTGGTCCGGCGGTACCGTGAGCGGGCCGGGATCACCGGCCAGACCGGCACCGAGGTGTGAGGTGAGCGGATACACCGACGGGCAGGCATCCGGGCCGGCCAGCGCCGCGCCCGGCCGGGATCCGGCCGCGGCGGCCGGGCACCGGGATCATCCGCCCCGGATGGGCTTCTTCACCGACACGTCGGTGTGCATCGGCTGCAAGGCCTGCGAGGTCGCGTGCAAGGAGTGGAACGCCGTCCCCGAGGACGGGCTGGAGCTGACCGGGATGTCCTACGACAACTCGGTGGGTCTGGGCGCCTCCACGTGGCGGCACGTGGCGTTCATCGAGCAGATCGGACGGCCGGGCGATCCCGCGCCGCCGCCGGGTCCCCAGTCGGCGTCGCAGCCGGAGGCCGGCACCTCTCGCTGGCTCATGTCCAGCGACGTGTGCAAGCACTGCACCGAGGCCGCCTGCCTGGACGTATGTCCTACCGGTGCGCTGATGCGCACCGAGTTCGGCACCGTGGTCGTCCAGGATGACGTGTGCAACGGCTGCGGGTACTGCATACCGGCGTGCCCGTTCGGCGTCATCGCGCGCCGCGAATCCGACGGCGGCGCGCACAAGTGCACGCTGTGCTACGACCGGATCGGCGACGGCCTGACCCCCGCCTGCGCCAAGGCCTGCCCGACCCAGTCCATCCAGTTCGGGCCCCTCGACGAGCTGCGGGAACGGGCCGGCCGCCGGGTGACCGAGCTGCGCGAGTCCGGCATCGACAGCGCCCGGCTGTACCTCGAGGATCCGGGTGACGGCATCGGCGGGGCCGGCGCGTTCTTCCTGCTGCTGGACGAGCCCGAGGTCTACGGGCTGCCGCCCGACCCGGTGGTCACCACGCGTGACCTGCCGCGGATGTGGCGGCATGTGGCCACCGCGGCGGCCGCGCTGGCCGCCGGCGGGCTGGCGGCCTGGCTGACCGGCACCCGGAGGTGGCCGTGACCACCGCGCACGGCGGCGCCCCCGGGCGGGTGCGGTCCGGGCGGCGCGGGCGGCGCGGGAAGGACCGCGAGGGCGAGCGGCCGATGGTGCCGCGCGCCGAGTTCCGCTCCTACTACGGCCGCCCGGTGCTCCAGGAACCGGTCTGGAAGGTGCCGGATGTCCCCGGGTACCTGTTCCTCGGCGGGCTGGCCGGCGCGTCGTCGGTGCTCGCGGCCTTCGCCCAGGCGGCCGGCAACGGCGAGCTGGCCCGGGCGGCCAAGGTCAGCTCCGCCGGGGCCATCACGCTGTCCGCCGTCGCGCTGGTCAACGACCTCGGCCGCCCGTCGCGCTTCGGCAACATGCTGCGCGTGTTCAAGCCCAGCTCGCCGATGAGCGTCGGCTCCTGGCTGCTGGCCGCCTACGGCCCGGTGTCGGGCGCGGCCGCCGCCAGCGCGGTGACCGGGCGGCTGCCGCGGGCCGGGACCGCCGCCACCGTCGCGGCGGCGGCGCTGGGGCCGGCCATCGCCACCTACACCGCCGCGCTGCTGTGCGACACGGCCGTGCCCGCCTGGCACGAGGGTCATCGCGAGATGCCGTACCTGTTCGCCGCCTCGGCCGCATCGGCGGCCGGCGGCGTGGGCATGCTGGCCGTCTCCCCCGGGCACGCCGGGCTGGCGGTCCGGTTCGCCATGCTCGGTGCCGCCGCCGAGCTCACGGCCAAGTCCCTGCTGGTCCGGCGGCTCGGTGACATTGCCGAGCCGTACCGGCATGGCCGGCCGGGCGTCCTCATGCGTGTCGCCGAGAACCTCACGGCCGCCAGCCTGGGTACGGCGCTGGTCGCCCGGCACAGCCGGATGGCGGCCGTGCTGTCGGGTACGGCGCTGGTGGCGTCGTCGGCGCTGACCCGGCTCGGCATCTTCGAGGCCGGGATGGCGTCCGCGCGCGACCCCGGGTACACGATCCGGCCGCAGCGCGAGCGCGCTAACCGAGGCCGCGCAGCGCAGGCAGCAGCTCGCCCGGCGCCCGCGCGATGACCCGGTCCTGCTGGTCATCGCCCACCTGGACCAGCGCCACGGTGTATCCGAACCGTGTCATGGGCTCCGCTCTGCCCGTCATGTCCGGGGTCAGGCCGGCGGCGTTTAATGTTCCCGGCCAGGGGAAGACCGCCATGCTCCTGTCCTGGTGGCGGGGCCGCCGCGGCGGCCGGCGGGTCGCCCGCGGCCGGCCGGGCGGCAGGAAGAAAAGGGGAACGTGATGATCCGCAAGCTCGCGTGGTGGCTGATCGTGCTGGCCGCCGGCCTGATCGTCGCCGGCCAGCGGCAGGACATCGCCCGCTACATCAAGGTCAGGCAGATGTCGTGGGGGCAGGGTCACCCGGAGAACGTGCCTGCCTGCGGGTCACAGGCGTACCCGCGGCCGGGCGGCGGCGTCGCGGAAGGCACCGGGGATTTCGACTCGGCCGGCCGGGGCGGCGCGGGGCTGATGCCCTGACGGCTCACCCTGCCGATAGCCTGGCTGTCCATGGCGAAGACACCCGATGTCGGCGTGGCCGCTCCCGATTTCACCCTGCCGGGGGTGGTGCTGGCCGACGGGCAGGCCGAACGCGGCGATTACACCCTGTCGGCCCAGCGAGGGCGCCCGCTGGTGCTGGCGTTCTACCCCGGCGACAACACCGCCGTCTGCACCCGGCAGCTCTGCTCCTACACCAGCGAACTGGACAGCTTCACCGCCCTGGACGCCACGGTCTGGGGGATCAGCCCGCAGGACCTGGACAGCCACGAGGGCTTCGCCCGCAAGTACCAGCTGGGCTTCCCGCTGCTCGCCGATACCGGCCTGGCGGTGACCGGGCAGTACGGGATCGCCCTGGGCTCGTCGAACCTGCGCCGGTCGGTGTTCGTCATCGACCCGGCCGGGATCCTGCGGTGGAAGCACGTGACCCTGGTCGGCCTCACCTTCCCCCGCCCCGCCGTGATCGCCGCCCAGCTCACCGCGCTGACCCGTTAACCGTCCCGTCCTCCATGATCATCTCGGCTTTGCCCGCGCGCTGACCGAAAATCCGGGGGGGTTCTGTCCCGGTTGCCTGGCCGGAACGGGTGCCCAGCGGTGACGATGACCTCAGGGAGGCGTGCTGAAGGAACTGCCGCGCCAGGCAGCCCGGGTCCGTGAGACGGTGGCGCCCGACTGGCTGGTGGACATCATGCGGCCGCAAGCCGGTAGCGGTGCCATGGCCGCTGATGATCCGTGCTGCCCTGGCGATGTGCGTGCCGATGGCCGCCGGGCTGCTCGCGCACGACCCGGCACCGGGCCTGCTGGCGGCCATGGGCGGGCTGATCGCGGTGGTGGTGGACGTCGGCGGTCCGTACCTGGCCCGGGTCAGGCGGGTGGGGTCGGCCGCCGTGTTCGGCGGGGCGGTCGGGCTGACCGTCGGCACCGCGATCCACGGCCGCGGCTGGATCGCCGTCGTCGTGCTCGTCCTGGTGGCCGGCGTCTCCGTCCTGGTCAGCGAGATGGGCAGCACCGGCTCGGTGACCGGCCTGCAGCTGCTGGTTTTCGCCTCGTTCGGCCTCGGGCCGCTGGGCGGGCTGCGGCCGTGGTGGACCGGGCCGGCGGAATTCCTCCTCGGCGTGGCCTGGGCCATGATCCTCATCATCCCGGGCTGGATTCTCTACCCCCGGTCGGCCGAGCAGCACAGCGTGGCGGAGGTGTACCGGGCGATCGCCGCCAAGCTGCGGGCCATCGGCACCGCTGACTTCGCCGCGAACCGGCGTGCCCTGACCGCCGCGCTCAACGTCGCCTACGACCAGCTGCTCACCGCGCGGTCCGGGCATCGGCGGGGCGAACCCCCAGCTGAGCCGGCTGGTCGCGCTGCTCAACCACAGTCACCTGGTGACCGAGGCGGCTAACCTGCTGCGCTGTCGAGGGCAGCCGCGCCGCCGCGCAGCGTGGCCGGACGCCGTGGACGCGCTGGCCGATTCGGTCGAGTACGACCGGCCGCCGCCCGCACTCCCCCCGGCCTGGAGACGACACCCCTGGCGTCCGCGGCACTGTGCGATTCGCTGCAGGGCGAGGTCCGGCTGATCGAGGGCAAGCGGATACCCGACGGCAGGCAGGCCACGCCGCCGGGCCGCCGGGAACGCCTCCGCGCGACGCGATCGACCGGATCCGGGCCGGCCGGCTCACCCGGCTGTACGCGCTGCGGCTGATGGCCAGCGTGGGCGTGGCCGCGGTGATGAGTGAGATCCTGCCGCTGCAGCGCTCCTACTGGGTGGTTCTCACCGTGGCCATCGTGTTCAAGCCGGACTTCGGATCGGTGTTCGCGCGGGCCGTGCAGCGCGGCATCGGCACCGTCATCGGGGCAGTCCTCGGCGCGGTCATCCTGGTGGCGGTGCCGTACGGCCTGTGGCTGCTGATCCCGGTCGCGATCCTCGCCGCGCTGATGCCGTACGGGCGCAGCCTCAACTACGGCATGCAGGCCGTGTTCTTGACCCCGCTGGTCGTGCTGCTCATCGACCTGCTGGACCGGACCGGCTGGCCGCTGGCCGAGGCCCGGCTGATCGATACCCTGCTCGGCTGCGCGATCGTCCTGCTGATCGGGTTCGCCCCGTGGCCGGGCAGCTGGCAGGCGCACCTGTCGGACCAGTTCGCCGCCACCGTCAGCCACGTCTCCGGCTATACCGAACGGGCCCTGGCCGGTCCCTCGTCCGAGCGGTCACACCTGCGCCGGCAGACCTACCGTGAGCTGTCCGACCTGCGCGCGGAGTTCCAGCGCTCGATGTCACAGCCGCGGGCCCTCGCCCGGCAGGCCACCGCGTGGTGGCCCGCGGTCGCCGGGCTCGAGCAGGTGATGGACGCGGTCACGGCGGCCGCCGTCGCCGTTGACCACGGGGCACCTGCCCCCCCGGCCGGCGACGTACGGCGGGTGACCAGCACGCTCGATCAGGTCGCCGGCGCGGTCCGGGCCGGCACCAGGCTGCCGGCCGTGACGGACCGGCCGGACGGGACGCACCGGGCCGCCGGCGAGACGCTGGCACCGGTCACCGACGCGGTCCGCAGCGTGCAGGCCGTCCTCACCTGATCCCCGGCCGGTGCACGGCGGCCTGATCGGCGAGCGCGATGGCGAGCTGGCCGAGCGCGGTGGGGTGGAACGGGGCCGCCGCGTCCAGGCCCTGCACGTACGGCTGCGGCGTGCACAGCTGGTGCCCGGTGAAGTCGGGTTGCGGCGAGGAGAACCCGAACTCAGCCGAGCCCTTGGCCAGCACCGCGTTCAGCGTGGCCAGCCGCGAGGTCAGGGTCTGCAGGCTGGCATCGGTGAGGCCGTCCCGGCTCAGGCACCCGGGCTGGGAGCCGAACGGGTCGTAATACCGGTTGACGATCACCTGCGGATGAGAGGGAAGCGCCGCCAGCCGGCTGAGCAGGTCGAGGTAGTCCTTGCTGAACGAGGCGAGCTGCTGCTGGAAGTACGCGGTCGTCGCCCGGTCGTCGCAGTGCGGGGTGGCCGAGCAGTAGCGCACCATCGCCGCCCAGTTCAGGTCGTCGGCGCCCACGCTGACGATGACGACCGAGGCGCGCCGGGCCCGTTCGGCCACCGCGAGCTGCGGTGGCAGCCGGTGCCCGTCATGATCTTGCGGACCGAGCAGGCCATTACTGATGGAGGCGCCGTTGCAGGCGAGGTTGAGCACGCTCCAGCCGTTGGCATCGGACAGATCCTCGGCGTAGGAGTCGGCGCTGCGCCCGCAGGCGCGGACGCTGCCCGAGGCACCGGGCACCGGCGCGAGCCCGGCTCCGGCCGCGGTGGAATCCCCGATGACCACGGCCTGGATCCCGGGCAGCGGCCGCCCGGCCGGGTGGATCCGCGGCCGCGGCGCCTGCGTGCCGACCAGCTCGTTGAGCGAGTGCACCCGGCGCAGCAGGGCGGGCGCCGAGTAAGTAGTGATCATGATGGCGCACACGTTGACGGCCTCGGCCGCGAACAGCCCCGCGGCCAGCAGCTTGACCGTGGTGGAGCGGGGCAGGCGGCGCCAGCCGGCCACCGCGCCGGTGAGGATCAGCGCGCCCGCCCCGGTGATCACCGTCTCCCAGGCGAAGTAGCGCTTCCAGCCGTCCGCGAGCCGGGCGCCGAGTATCCGTTCCGCGCTGCCCCGGTGCCGGGCACCCTCGACGAACGTGGTCAGCTCGCTGTTGATCGTGATCTGGGAGAGCTGCAGCCGGGGCCGCACCGGGCCGGTGAACCGCAGGTCGGTGGGCAGGCTCTGGCCGAACAGGTCGACCTGGCCGGGGCCGGACATGCTGAGGTCCGGCGCGCTGGCACCCACCTGGATCACCTGCCCGGCCACGGTGACCGTCTGCATCGGCGTCACCAGCAGCGCGACCGCGACCGACGCGCCGGCCAGCACCATGAGCAGCGCCAGCCCGGCCAGCCAGCGCAGCGCCGGCCGGACCCACCGCCCCGTCCGCAGCATGCCGCGAGTAGTTCCCATTCCGGCCCCGACGATAAACACCGGCCGGGAGTGCTCGCGACGGCCGGGTCGCCGGGCCGCCGCGCGACAGCTGAGTCCGGACCGGGCCCGGCTAACCGCCCTTGCGCAGGAACGCGCGCAGCCGGCCCAGCGGCCAGGCGTTGATCACGTCGTCGGCGGTGAGCCAGCCGCGCTGGGCCGCCCCCACGCCGTAGCGCGGGTAACCGAGCTCGACCGTCGCGTGCGCGTCGCTGTTGACGGCAAACTTGACCCCTGCCTGCCTGGCCCGCCGCACGTGCTCGGCGGGCAGGTCCAGCCGGTGCGGCGAGCCGTTGATCTCCACTGCCGTCCCGGTGCGGGCGCACGCGGCGAACAGCTCGTCCAGGTCGACGTCCACCGGCTCGCGGCGGCCGATGATCCTGGTCAGCGGGTGGCCGATGATGTTGACGTGCGGGTTCTCGCAGGCCCTGACGAACCGGCGGGTCATCTGCGGCCGGGGCAGGCCGAAGTGCGAGTGCACCGACGCCACGCAGAGGTCGAACCCGGCCAGGAACCCGGCCGGCCAGTCCACCGAGCCGTCCGGCCCGATATTGAGCTCGGAGCCGTGCAGCAGGGTCATCCCGCGGCCCGGCGACTCGCCGAGCCTGCGCACCTGCTCGCGCTGGGCGAGCATCTTCTCGTCGGTCATCCGGTGCATGATCAGGTCCGGCGCGTGATCGGTTATCGCGTAGTACTCGTAGCCGCGAACGGCCGCGGCGGCCACCATGGCCTCCAGCGAGGACACGCCGTCGGTGAGGTCGGTGTGCGTGTGCAGGTCGCCGCGCAGATCCTGCTCGCCGACCAGGTCGGGCAGCTCGCCGCGCAGCGCCGCCCCGATCTCGCCGCCGTCCTCCCGCAGGCACGGGTGCACCCAGCTCATGCCCAGCGCCTGGTAGATTTCCTCCTCGGTCTGCGACCCGATCAGCTCGCCGGATTCCGCCCGGAACAGGCCGTACTCGGACAGCCTGAGCCCCAGCCGGACCGCGATCTCCCGGGTCGCCGCGTTGTGTGCCTGCGACCCGGTGAAATACTGCAGCGCGGCACCCCAGGAGCCGGCCGCCACCACCCGCAGATCGGCCTGCAGCCCGGACCGCATGCGCACCGACGTCTTGGTGCCGCCGCTCGCGGTCACCTCGGCCACGCCGGGCAGCGCGGTGAACGCGGCCATCAGCGGGGCCGTCGATGATGCCTCGCGGCCGGGTTCGGCAGCCACGGCGGCCAGGATGTCAATGTCGCCGGCCGTCTCCCGCATCCGGCGCAGCGAGCCCGCGTAGGTGCACCGGACGCAGCCGGGGACCGCGCGCAGCGCGGCCGTCATCTCCCCGGCGGCTTCCAGCCCGGTGCTCAGCAGCACCCGCTCGCCCGACTGCCGCAGCAGCTCGATGCCGCGCAGGATCCGTTCCTCGCTCTTGGCACCGAATCCCTTCAGCTCGCGCAGCCGTCCCGACTGCGATGGCCGCGGTGAGCTCGGGCAGCGAGCTGACCCCCAGCTCGGCATGCAGCTGCAGGGCGCGGCTGCGCCCGAGGGCGGGGATGGCGGTCATCTCGCGGACCCCGGCCGGGATGCCGGCCCGGAGCTCCTCGACCGACTTGATGCTGCCCGTCGCCAGGTACTCGGCGACCTTGTCCGCTACCGACCTCCCCACGCCCGGGATCTGCCGCAGCTCGCCGGGGCTGAGCTTCGAGACGTCCGCGGAGTGGCCCCTGATGGCGCGGGCCGCCCGGGCATAGCCGCGGGCCCGGAACGCGTCTCCGCCGGTGATCGAGATGAGCTCGGCGTACTCCCCCAGCAGCGCGGCGACCTCGTCGTTGGGACGTGCCATGGCAGCATTCTCCCCCGCGCCTGGCGCCGGCGCGGCGGCGGCCGTTTGCGCCCGTCACGGCCGGGTAACCGGAAATCCGGAGCGGGCAGAGACGGGGGCGGCCCGGCCCGGCGCCGCCGCGGTGCCGCCGCCCGGGTCCGGGACCGCCAGGCTAGGTAATCACTTGATGTATATGAGAAAAACTTCGTGATATCTTAACCAAACCCCCGCGGCCGGATGCGCTCGGTCCCGACTCGCGTCGCCGCCCCGCCGGCCCGGCCCCGCCAACAGAAAGCGGTCGCAGATGCACAGCGGTCATGACAAGCCCACCGGCCGGGTCCGGCCGGGGCGCCCGGCCCGGCGCAGCCTGGCCGTCACCGGAGCTGCCTGCGCGATCGGCCTGGCCTCGGCCGGGCTGAGCGCCTGCTCGTCGGGATCTGGCAACGGATCGGGCAGCCTCAAGATCATCACCTGGGTGAACCCCCCGGCCGTGACGGCCATCAAGAAGATCGACGCCGAGTTCCACCAGAAGTACCCCGGCATCAACGTCAGCCTGCAGACCGCGGCGAACGTCAACGGCCCCTACGCCGCCCTGGAGGAGACGAGCGTCAACTCCGGCACGGCCGACATCATCACCAACGTGCTGCCGGTGCAGCCGATGCCGCTCAGCCCGACCCGGAGCAAGGAGAGCAACTTCCAGTACTGGAGCAGCAACGGGGTGTTCCAGCCGCTGAACGGCCAGCCGTTCCTCAAGGACTTCACGCCGGGCGCCATCAGCGTGGAGAGCTACAAGGGCCAGACGGACGCGCTGGAGTCCGGCTCCTACCAGGAAGGCGTCTTCTACAACAAGGCGATCTTCGCCAAGTACCACCTGGCCCCCCCCACCACCTACAGCCAGTTCCTCGCCGTCTGCCGGACGCTCAAGGCGCACGGCGTGACCCCGCTGTACGTGGGGCTGGGCGACGTCGGGCCCATCTACCTGCAGTTCCTGTACTGGCCGCTGATGGCCGACCTGTGGTACCCGTACGCGCCCGGTCACAACCTGGCGCTCGCCCTGGAGAAGGGCACCGCGAAGTGGACCGACCCGCACTTCACCACGGTGATGAACGAGGAGAAGACGATCGGCGGCTATCTCGAGCCCAACTACACCGGCGTCCCGTGGGAGGGCATGCCCGGCCAGTTCGCCCACGGGACGGCCGCCATGCTGCTCGACGGCTCCTGGGACCTGGCCTCGGTGCACCAGGCCAACCCCGGCCTGAAGGTCGGCTTCTTCCCGCTCCCCGGCAGCAACACGCCCAGCGACAACCAGCCGTTCCTCAAGGGCGACCTGGCGTTCGCGGTGCTCAGGAACGCGCCCGACAAGGCCGCGGCGATGAAGTGGCTGGCCTTCTTCTCCACCCCGAAGATCTACGACCAGTACGTCAACATCACCGGGATCTCCCCGTCGGAGAAGACCGGCACCTACTCCAACTTCTCCTCGACCGTGCTGGGCAAGCTGGTTCGGCAAGGGCGTCAACCAGGACGTCGCGTTCCCGGCCCTGCCGACCAGCGGCGCGTACTGGGACGAGGAGACCAACTGGTCGACCCCGCAGCTCGACGTCATCCAGGGCAAGATGACCCCGCAGCAGGCGGAGGCCAAGTACCAGAGCGGATGGCAGACCGGGTGACGTCGCTGCGCCTGGCGCCTGGCGGCGACCGCGGCACCCGCCGCCAGGCGCAGCACCGGCCGGCCAGGGCCCGGCGCCGGGGCGCCCGCCAGGCAGGCCCGCCTGCTGTCGGCCGGCTCGGCCTGGACGATGCGGGCCGGGCTGCTGGCTCGGCCTGGCCGTGTACGCCCTGTTCGGGATGGTGCCCGCGCTGGCCAACGTGGTCGTGTCGCTGACCAACTACTCCGGGCTGGCCGGCTCGACCACCTCGTTCTCCGGCCTGTCCAACTACCGGGCCATGCTGACCACCGAGCGGCCCGGCTTCATCTCGGCGCTGTGGATCACGGTCGTCTTCGTGGTCGGGGTGACCGTGCTGCAGAACGCCTTCGGGCTGATGCTGGCCCACCGGCTGCAGGGCGGCAGGCGGATCGACAGCGTGCTGCGCGTCCTGGTGTTCGTGCCCATCGTGCTCGGCGTGACCGTGGTCGGGCTGATCTGGATCCTGATCTTCGACCCGGCGCAGGGGCCCGCCAGCTCGCTGCTGCACGGCGTTCGGCACCAGCTCGGCCTTCTTCGGCGCGACCGGCGTGGCGCTGCCGCTGGTCATCGGCGTGCAGATTTGGCAGAACCTCGGCTTCACCACGCTGGTGTTCATCGGCGGCCTGAAGTCGATCAGCCCGGACATCTACGAGGCGGCCAGCCTGGACGGCGTCGGCCGCTGGACCCGGCTGCGCCGCATCACCCTGCCGCTGCTCGCCCCGGCCATGACGATCAACGTGCTGCTGGCCGTGATCGGCTCGTTCACCACCTACAACCTGATCTACATCCTGACCGACGGCCAGTACTCCACGCAGACGCTGGGCATGCTCGCCTTCAACAACGCCTTCGGCCTGTCGGCCAACCTGGGCTACGGCGCCGCGGTGAGCGTGGCCCTGTTCGTGCTCACCCTGATCGTGGCCTGCCGCTGCAGTGGTACCTGCGGGCGCGGGAGTGGAGGATCACTGCCGTGACCAGCACCGCGCGGGCGCGGGCTCCCGGCCACGCCCGGCAGGCCAGGCGCTACGCCGTGGCTCCAGGCTCGTCACCGGCCTGCTGATCGTGCTGCTGTTCTTCCTGCCGGTGCTGTACATCATCATGGTGTCGCTGGAGCAGCCCGCCCACTTCCTCAGCACCCGCTGGCCCCGCTCGGGCGCACCCGGCCGTGGCGAACTACTCCGGCGTCTGGAACCAGGGCGACCTCGGCCCCGAGCTGGTCAACACGATCTGTACTCGGTAGTCGGCGGCCGCGCTGACCACCGTGCTCAGCCTGCTGATCGCCTTCCCCATCGCGCGCCGCCTGGTCGCCGGGTCCAACGGCGCTGTACGCCTCGCTGGTGATCGGCCTGTTCCTGCCGCTGTCGATCATCCCGCTGTTCATCGAGGCGCAGGAGCTGGACCTGTTCGACAACCGGATCGGCTACATCCTGCTGCACGTCGAGCCCGGCCTGCCGCTCGGCGTGGTGCTGCTGACCGGGTTCATCGCCGCCGTCCCGCGCGAACTGGACGAGGCCGCCTGGAGCGACGGCTGCGGTTACCTGCGCTACCTGCTGCGGGTCATCGCCCCGCTGACCTGGTCCGGCCTGCTGATCACGTTCCTGTACTCGATGCTCGGGGTGTGGAACGACATCATCGGGCCCGGTGGTCTACCTGGTGAACCCGGCGCTGTTCCCGATCAGCCGCGGGCTGTTCCAGTTCTTCGGCACCAACCAGAGCGACTGGACCCTGCTGGCGGCCGGCATCGTCATCGCCAGCCTGCCGATACTGGCCGCTGTTCATCGTCGACCCAGCGGTACTTCATCCGGTCCGCCATGGGCGGGGCCATCAAGATGTGACCGGCTGACCGTCCCGGCCGCTGCTGCACGCCGCCAGTGGCCCGATCGGGGCCTGGGCGGCCGCCGCTGACCGGCTGGGCCTGCAGTGACCTCCGCGCATGTTGTCTTATTTCTGTTTTTGGATTTACCCGAACGAGCGTTGGGCAGGACAGTCCGCGCCGCGTAATAGCCGCACATGCCGTGTACGCCGGGACCCGGCGGGGTGGCGGCCGAGCACAGGTAGAGCCGACTCGTTCGGGGTGGCGTAGGGAACCCGGCGCAGCACCGGCCGGGCCAGCGACCTGGAGGCCGCCGAAGCTGCCGCAGCCGATGTCGCCGCCGACGTAGTTGGCGTTGCGCGCCTCGACGTCGGCCGGGCCCGTCGCCCGGCACGGGCCAGCACGAGGTCGCGGAAGCCCGGGGCGAACCGGTCGAGCTGGCGCTCGATGGCCGCGTGGCGTCGCCCTGGCCAGCCGTTCGGCACATGGCCGTAGACCCAGAGCACGTGCTTGCCCGCCGGGGCGCGGGAGGGGTCGGCCACCGACGGCTGCGCCACGATCAGGAACGGCGGATCGGGGCGCGGCCCCGTTGGCGGCCCGCAGCGAGCGCGGCGGCGATGTCGCTGTAGCCCGGACCCAGGTGCACGGTGCCAGCCCGGCGGGCGCCGGCGCCGTCCACGGCATCGGGCCGTCCAGCGCGTAGTCGATCTTGAAGACTCCCGGGCCCGTACCGGTACCGCGGCCAGCTGCCTGAGATACCGCCGCGGCAGCCGGTCACCGGCGATCCGGGCCAGCGTGGCCGGCGAGGTGTCGAACAGGACGGCGCGGGCGTCCGGAAGATCCGCCCAGCACCGGACCGGGTGGCCGGTCACGATCTCGCCGCCGAGCTCGGTCAGGTACGCCGGCCAGTGCATCGCAGATCGCCTGCGATCCGCCCGCCGGGACCGGCCAGCCGACCTCGTGGGCGGCCACCGCGAGCAGCAGCGCCAGCGGCGTGGTCGCCGGCGACGGTCAGCGGCACCATCGCGTGCGCCGGCCAGCCCGGCCAGCAGCGCCCGGGCCTGCGCGACCGCGCGCGACCACGCGGCCAGCGCCGCGGCCGGCAGCGCCGACCGCAGGCCGAACCGGGCCAGCGGCAGCGGGTGGGCGGGCAGGCCGTCGAGCTGCGGTCGCAGCACGTCTGGCGGCGAGCTGATCCCAGCGGCCGCGGAACGGCTCGATCATCCGCCGGTAGCCGCCGCGCGTCCTCGCCCAGGCTGGCCGCGGTCAGCCGCACCGACCGGTCCAGCACCGCGGCGGAACCGTCCGGGAACGGGTGCGCGAGCGGCAGCGGCGGGTGCAGCCAGCGCAGGCCGTGGCGGGCCAGCGGCAGCCGGCTGAGCACCGGCGAGCCGACCCCGAACGGATGCACCGCCGAGCACGGGTCATGCCGGAACTCCGGGCAGGGTCAGCTCCTCGGTACGCGCGCCGCCGCCGACCGTCCCGCCGCCTCGTACACGCGCACCGACAGGCCCTGGCGGGCCAGCGATGATGGCCGCGGTCAGCCCGTTCGGCCCCGCGCCGATGATGACCGCGTCCACGCTCGCCATGATCACTAGGCTAGTGCGCCCGGCCGGGGTATGGCGCGCCGGCGGCCCCGGTGATGACCGCGCCCACGCTTTCCATGATCACTAGGCTAGTGCGCCCGGCCGGGGGTGCGGCGGCGCCGGCGGCCACGGGCGCCGCCGCACGCTCTAGGTCACCGGGGCGCGCGGACCGGTCACTGTCCCCCCTCGGGCTCGGTTGCCTTCCGTCGGCTGCCCGCGGTATCCCCGTTCACACCAGTCGCGGAGTATTTCCCGTCCGGGGCAGAGTCAGTGAGCGGGGGAGGTACGTCATGCCGTGGTGACCGGGGCGGCGGCGGCACGGTGCCCCGGCACCGTCGGCCGGTACGTCCTGCGCCAGGCGCCTGCCCGGTCCTCGTGGTTCGGCCGGAGCTTGGCGTCCGCGGCGGCCGCCGGGTTCAGGAATCAGCCGGCCTGGGGGTGTTTTCGGCGGCCGCGCCCGGCCAGGGCAGCGCGGCGGGCGAAGCCTCACCGACGGCCCGCAGCGGGGTCACGCTCGCGTAGCCGGCGGCCAGCACCGCGGAGTCCGATCCGGGCTCAGGCTCGCCCGGCGGCCCGGGCACGCTGATCTGCAGGTAGTTCTCGCCGGATTCCGGCCATGACCACACCGACGACGCCGGGCGCGGCCAGGCTGGCGTGACGGATGCCGCGGAGCTGTCCGGGCGCGATGTTGGGCACGTTGACGCTGAGCACGGCCGTATCCGGCTCGTCCAGCAGGACGGGAATCACCTGCCGGGCGACCAGCGCGGCCGTACGCCACTCGAGCCGGCCGTCAGATCCCCGGGTGTCCAGCGAGAACGCGGCCGCGGGCACGCCCTGGACCGCGGCGGTCAGGGCGGCGCTGACCGTGCCCGAGTGCATGACGCCCGCGCCGAGGTTCGGGCCGTTGTTGATGCCGGCCAGCACGAACCGCGGCCGGAAGCCGAACCCGCCGCGGGCCGCGGCCAGGGCGATGAAGGCGGGCGTGGCCCTGACCGCATAGGCCGCGATCGCCGCGGCCGGCGCGGGCAGTTCCCGGCGCTCGATCTCGACCCGGTTTCCGTCCCAGACGCCGGACAGCGCCGATCCGCTGCCCGACGCCTCGCCCGCGGGCGCCGCGATGAGCGGGTCCAGGGCCGCCTCGGCCGCCGCCGCCGCCAGGTACCAGAGCCCTTCGCTGCCCACGCCGTCGTCATTGGTCACGACCACGCGCGGCCGCGGCGGCTCGCTCACCGGTGCCCGCGGTTCTTGCCACCGGGGCCGCCGCAAGCGCGCCGAGGCGGCGCCGCGGCGCGGCCAGGCCATAGCGCCGCCGGGACATGCCGGCCGACGGGTCATCGGTACGGTCCAGCCGGCGGCCGATGGTGCGCACCGTGAACGAGCCCGGCGAGAGCTTGCCGTCCGCCACCTCGCCCCAGTGCAGCGGGGTCGCCACCTGCGCGCCGGGACGGGCACGTACCGCGTACGGCGCGACCACGGTCTGGGCGTAGGCGTTGCGCATGATGTCGGCGTACACGCGGCCGCCGCGCTTGTCCTTCCGCTGCTCGAGGGTCAGGTCCTCGCGATGCTGGCCGGCCAGCAGGCCCGCGGCGTCACGGGCGAACGCGCGGACGCCGGTAAAGTCCTCCCTGCGGTTCAGCGGAACGTGCACGTGCAGCCCGTGACCGCCGGTGGTCTTGACGTAGCAGGTGAGGCCGAGTTCGTCCTCGAGCAGGGTGCGCAGCCGCAGCGCGCACCGCCTGGCCGCGTCGAAGCCGCCGGAGTCCGGCGGGTCCAGGTCGACCACGAACTGATCGGGTTCGTCGAGCCGGCCGGTGCGGCTGAGGAAGACGTGCGGCTCGATGCAGGCCTGGTTGGCCAGGTAGACCAGGGTGGCGGGCTGGTCACAGATCACGTGGTGGACGGTGCCACCCTCCTTGGTCACCTCGGCCCGGGTCACCCAGCGGGGGAAGTAGGCGGGGACGTTCTTCTGCACGATGCGGTGGCCGGTGATCCCGTCCGGGTAGCGCGCCATCGTGACCGGCCGGTCCCGGAGGTAGGGCAGCATGCGGCCGGCCATGGCCTGGTAGTACTCGACCACGTCACCCTTGGTGATCTTTTCGTCGGGGAAGAACACCTTGCCGGCGTTGGACAGCTCGACGCTGATTCCGCCGATGGTCACGGTCGTCGCCATGCGCGTATTACCGCCTCACGCGGGAGTTTCCCGCACCACCTCGGCCGGCGACTTGTCCCGCCGCAGGCCCTGGAATCTCGGCTGCCGGAGCATGCCGTCGGTGGTCCACTCGGAGAATCCGATCTGCGCGACCAGGCGCGGCTCGACCCAGTGCACGCCCGGCCGGGGCAGTTTGCCGCGCTCGAAGGCCGGCCTGTCGCGCCGCAGGCGGTCCAGCTCGTCGTGCAGGTCGTGCAGCACCTCGTGGTTGAACCCGGTACCCACCTTGCCCGCGTACGTCAGCCGGCCCTCGGGGTCGTAGTAGCCGAGCAGCAGCGCGCCGAACCCGGTGCGCGAGCCCTGCGGGTCGGTGTAGCCGCCGATGACGAACTCCTGCCCGGCCTGGCACTTGAACTTCAGCCAGTCCCGGGAGCGTCCGGCCCGGTAGGGAGCGTCCGCCCGCTTGGCGATGAGGCCTTCCCAGCCGTCCCGGCAGGCCTGCTTGAGGTATTTCTCGCCGTCGGTGTTGCGATGCGCGGTGAACCGCAGCGGGTCGCGATAGGAAAACTGCCCGCGGAGCAGCTCCTTCCGCTCGCGGAGCGGGCGCGGCCGGACGTCCGCGCCGCCGGAGTACATGACGTCGAAAAGATAGAAGTGCACCGGGACGCGGGCGCGCAGCCCCGCGGACGGGTGGCCGACGTGGATACGCTGCTGCAGCCGGGCGAAGCTGGTCGCGGCGCCGTCGAAGCTCACCACCTCGCCGTCCACCACGAAGTCGCCGGCCTGCTGGTCCGCCAGCGCCTCGACCAGCTCGGGATAGGCGGCATTCGCCGGCTTCTTGTTGCGGGTCAGCAGCCGTATCTCGCTGCCCTCCCGGAACGCGAGGCAGCGCTCGCCGTCGAGCTTGCGCTCGAATATCCACTCCGGGCCGGAGAATCGCTCCCTGGTCAGGGTGGCGAGCTCGGGCTCGACCCAGTCCGGCACCGTGCCGGTCATGCGGCACGCCCCCGGCCGGCCGCCAGCTCCCTGATCGTCCTACCCGGTTTCACCGACTCGGGGGCCGGCCCGGCGCGGTACTCCCCCTTCGGGATCACTGTCCCGAAACGGTCCCGTGCGGCCTTGTTCTGCCGGGCGGCCGCCTTCCGGCCCGGCGCCTTCTGCTCTGCGGCTTCGTTCTGCCGGGCGGCCGCCTTCCGGCCCGGCGCCTTCTGCTCTGCTGTCTTCTCCGGCATCCGGTCAGCCTCCCTTCTCGGGCGGGTCGTCTCCGACGATAAGCCCCCCGCCGTGAGCCCAGGTGAGGTAGCGCCAGGAGAGATTGAGCAGCGTCGATATGCGGTTCCTGTTGCCGAGCAGCGTGACCACGTGCAGGCCCAGCCAGGCGAGCCAGGCCAGCGTGCCGCCGAACCGGATCCCGTGCGGCAGCTGGACGACCGCGCTGCGCCGCCCGATGGTGGCCATGATCCCCTTGTCGTGATAGCTGAACGCGGTGGTGGGCTGCCCGGCGATCAGCCGCCGGATCTGCTCGGCCGCGTGCCGGCCGGCCTGCAGGGCAGGCTGGGCGAGCTGCGGGGCCGGGTCGCCGGAGGCGATGGCGATGTCGCCGATGGCGAAGATGCGCTCCCGGCCCTTCACCCGCAGGTCCGGGCCGACGATGATGCGCCCGTTCCTGCCCTGCGGTAGGCCCCAGTCGGCGACGGCCGACGGGGCGGCCACGCCCGCCGCCCACACGGTGATGTCGCTGCGCAGCGACGTCGCGTCGGAGACGATCACAGAGTCGGGGGTGACCTCGCGGATGGCGGTGCCGAGCCGGACTTCGACGCCGCGGCTCTCCAGCTGCCGGCACGCGTAGTCACGCAGCGAGTCGCGGAACGGCGGGATCAGGTACGGGCCCAGCTCGACCAGCCTGATCTTCACCCGGACACGGTCCAGCTCGGGGAAGGCGGCGGCCAGGGCGATGTTGCGCAGCTCGGCCAGCGTGCCCGCGACCTCGACGCCGGTGGCACCGCCGCCCACCACCGTGATCACGAAGTCCTCCTGGGAGCCGGGGATGCTCATCCGCTCCAGGCTCGCCATCAGGTGATCGCGCAGCCTGATGGCGTCCCGGCGGGTATAGAGCTCCAGGCTGTACTTCGCCGCTCCCTCGATGCCGAAGAAAGCCGCCGTCACCCCGGTGGCCAGGACCAGGTAGTCATAGTCGAGCCGGCCGCCGTCGGCCAGCACCACCGTCCGGCCCGCGGCGTCGATTGCGGCGAGCTCGCCCCGGCGGAACCTGACCCCGTACTTGCGGGTGAACCGGCGGACCGGGTAGGCGATGTCGCCGGGATTCAGGCCGCCGGTCGCCACCTGGTAAAGCAGCGGCTGGAAGGTGCTGTAGACGTTGTGGTCCACCAGGGTGACGCGCAGCCGGCCACCGGCCAGGGTGCGCAAGGTGGCCAGGCCCGCGAAACCCGCGCCGACGACCACCACGCGCGGCGCGCCGGGCTCCGGGCACCGGTGGCGTCTTCCCAGCCTCACCATCGGCACTCCCGTCAGGCGTCGGCCCGGTGCGCGTCAGGAGCGCGTGTCCACCTCGCCGTCCGGCTTACCGGGCACGGCGTTGGCCACGCGCCTGGCCCGGGGGCCGTCCCCCTCATCGTCCGCGGCGGCAATCTGGGTCGCGGGCGCGTCCGGCACGTCGCCCTGGGGCGGCGGGCCGCCCATCATGTCCCTGACCGCGTCACCCTGCCCGGCGGCCGGGGATGGCTCCGGACGGCTGGCGGCCTGCCCCTGGTTCCCCCCCGCCGCGGGCTGGTCCTTTCCGGACCTGCTGCTGGTGGGCATGGGCTCGTCCCGGGACTGGTTGACCCGGGCTCGGTGATCGGTTTCGGCGCGGCCGGCCGGGCCGGGTCGCGGTGCTCGTCGTGTTCGCTGCTCTCGGGCATCTGGACTCCTCTGCTCCGGCGGTCTTACTACCCGTCATCGGCGTCTACTCACCACGCGGCGGGCTCACCTCCCGGTCCGAGGGAGCCATCTGCCGGTGCCATCGGAGGGCCTCCCCTACAGGGCACTGGCGGGATCGGAGAACCCGCCTGCCCGCAGCGCTGCGAAATACTCGCCGACCTGGACATAATCTCGGGCCGCCCCGGATGAAACCAGAGCGCCCGGGTAGCGGGCCCAGGTGATCCTCACCAGCCGGCGGCAGCGGCGGGTCCTCGCGGAGATATGCCATGCCCTGCGTCACTCAGATCCGCGCCTGGTGGCCAGGTTCGCCATGTTCACCCGGCTCACCAAGGACGAGGAGATACCGCAGCTAGAACGGGTGAGGGCCGCTCCGCTCCGCTGGGCTGCGTCCGCCCGCCGCCGCGTCCGAGGCGGCCGCTGGCACGACGGCCGCGGCCGGGGCCGGACCGGCCGATGGCAGCTCCGGGCCCTGCGCCAGCACCTGGGCGCGATCGTGTTCATCCCGGCCGCCGCGGCCGCGCTGATCAGCATGGTGTTCGTCCTGGGCCGCGGGCAGCCCGTGCCGAGCTGCCTGGCCGACTCCGCGGCTCACCTCCAGTCCGGGCAGCGGGCCTACTCACAATCCGGCCTGCGGGCCTACTCGCGACGGTCCTGGGGCGTTCCTTCCTGCCTTCCGGCCAGCATCAGCGGCACGTCCGCCTACGGACGCTTACCGGCGGTCCGGTGACCGGAAGGCGCAGGCCAGCGCCGGGAAAGATCGCATGTTTAATTCTGTGCAGGCGGGCACGACTCCCCGGGTCAGTGACCACGGCCGACCGATCCGGGAGATGACGCAATGGCGACAACAGCAGCGCCGTTGAGCCCGCTGCGTGCAGCGGACCAGCTTGACCGCCTCGATGACCTGGAGCTGCTCAAGGTCATGCGGTCGCTGCCCCAGCACAGCGCCCGCCGCGCGGCGGCATGTGACGTCCTGGTGAGCCGGTATAAGAAGCTGGTCCGGTCGTGCGTCCGCCGTTACATGGACAGCCCCGAGCCGACCGAGGACCTGATGCAGGTCGGGTACGTCGGCCTGCTGAAGGCGATCAACAACTTCGACCCGGTGCTCGGCACCAACCTCTCGGCCTACGCGCAGCCGTGCATCACCGGCGAGATCAAGCGGCACTTCCGCGATAAGCGCTGGCAGGTGCACGTCCGGCGGGCCGCCCAGGAACTGCTGCTGGAAACCCGGGCAGCGTCAGAGGTCCTCACCCAGCGGCTGAGCCGGGACCCCACGGAAGCCGAGCTCGCGCGCTACCTCGGGGTGACCGAGAGAGAGCTGCAAGAGGCCCGCCGCGCGGACGTGGTGTTCCACGTCTACTCGCTGGACGCGCCGCTGTCCGAGCGGGACGACAGCAGCGAGCTCGCCGACGTGCTGGGCACCGAGGACCCCGAAGTGCAGCACACCGTCAACATGGAGGCGGTCACCGCGCACTGGAAGGAACTGCCCGCCCGCGAACAGCGCATCCTGCTGTTCCGCTTCTACGGAAACCTGACGCAGGCCGAGATCGGCGAAAAGCTCGGCATCTCGCAGATGCACGTGTCTCGGCTGCTGGCCCGCGCCCTAGGATATCTTCGGGAATGCCTGGCCGGACAAGAAGAGCAGGATGAAACCGGCGACATTCTCGACCTGCCTGGCACCCGAAGGCCGGAATTACCGGCCGCCGGGCAGGCCTTCCTGACATAACGGCAAAGGGGCGACCATGAAAACCGCCACCGGACTCACCCTGCTGGCCATCGGCGCGATTCTCGCGTTCGCCGTCACCACAAACACATCGGTTTTCAACCTGCACATCGCCGGCGTCGTGATCATGCTGACCGGCCTGGCCGGGCTGCTCATCCCGCGCCGGAGCTACAGCTGGCTCAACCGGCAGCTGGTGCAGCGGCGCACCCGGACCTGGCCGAACGGAACGATGGTGGAAACCAGGGAAACCAGCTATCCGCCCTACGTCGTGACCAATCCGAACGCCGAGGCGCCGGCAGGCCCGGGACTGCCAGCCGGGCCGAGCATCGAGCCCGACCCGTCCGTCCAGGCCGTGATGACGCCGGGTGTCGCAGACGACAGCGAGCAGGACGCTGAGGTCATCGACCAGCTTCGCGAGGACTAGGGCGTGTCGTGTAGACCTTGGCGGATGCGGGTGGTGATCCAGGCGGCGTCCGGCCAGGCGGAGGAGAAGCCCATAGCGGGGCTACTGGCGATGACGACACTCTGCCGTCGTCACCTGGCGCCGGTCGCCGGCTGGGCGCCGATCCGCGCCGCCGAAGATCTATACGAGACGCCCTGACGGCGGCGCCGCCGTCCCGGGCAGCTGACCGCGGCGCGGCGCGGCGGCGCGCGGTCAGTTGTTCGGGTCCGCGGTGCTGATGTCCGCCAGCGCGGAGCGGCCGCCCTGTTCCACCGCCAGGTCACCGAGCGTCACCAGCCCGACGATCTGCCCCTGGTCGATGACGGGCAGGCGGCGTACGGCGTTCTCCCGCATGAGCCGTACGGCCTGCGACACCTCGTCGTCCGCGTTCACGGCTATGACGTGCCGGCTGCAGACCGCGGCCAGCGGGGTATCCAGGCCTTCGCCCGCGGCAATCGCCCGGACCACGATGTCACGGTCGGTCAGCACGCCGTAGAGCTTGTCCTCCTGGGTGACCAGCACCGATCCCACCGCCTGGTCGCGCATAACGCGCGCGGCGTCGATCAGCAGCTGGTCGTGCCGCAGGATGATGAGGCCCGGGGCCATGACATCCCTTACCCGCTGCGGCATGGTGTCACCTCTCCGGCTCGGTATCCGGGGCCACCGACGTCCGCGGCGGCGTGCTCGCTGCCGCCGCGGCGGCAGCGGCATCGACGGCGCGGTGACGCCGGGCCGTCCGGCGCAGCTGGATGATCCGCGCCGTGCCCGGGATGATCACCAGCAGCGCTCCGGCCACCGCGGCCAGCAGCAGGGCCACGCCCAGCGGAAGCTGCCCGTGCGCACCGAAGTAGCCGACGTTCGCCCTCTGCTCGTTCTCCAGGATGAAGACGAGCAGCAGCACCAAGACGACGGCGCCCAGCGCCAGGCCGACCCACACGCCGCCCGCCCGGGTCCGGCGCACCTTATGCTGCCGCACCGGCGCGGCCGGCTGGCCCGGCGTCCCGGCGGGGGGGACGGCGCCGGCGCCGACGTCCGGCCGGGGACGACTGTGCCGGCGGTGCGGCCGCCGTGCCCGGATCGGACCCGGGCCCGGCCGGCCGCCGGCGTCACCTGGTGACGTCATCGATCTGCTCCCTCCGTCCGACGGCGCCCCGCGCCGGAACACCCGCTCGTCGGTCCCGCTCGTCGGTCCCGCTCCCCTACCCGCTCAGGGCGAGCCGGAACGCGTGGCGTGACGGCATTCAGCCTAATGATCCGCTCGCGCGTTTGGCCCTGCATGATCAGGGCAGTCGAACCCTGCCCGGATGCCCGGCGGCCAGGCCCGGGGCAACACACGACCACGTGCAGACACGTGGTCACGTAAAACCCCGAGAGGAGGGGAGTCATGTCGTCGCAGCCAGCTGAGCCCGGCGCAGCAGCGAGCCAGCAGGACAGCAGCGAACCGGCATCAAGCCGCAGGGGGGTGCAGGCCGTTCTCGTGGGGGTGGACGGCTCCGATGCATCCCGGGCGGCCATAGCGCTGGCCGCCCGGGAGGCGCATTACCGCAGCGCACCGCTCATCGCGGTGCAGGCCTACAGCGGCGAACGGCAGCTCGGCGCGCCCGCGGTGCGGCCGCTGTCGATCATGCGCACGGCCGAGGAGGAGCGGATCGATACCGAGTCCAGCCTGCGCGAGGCGGTCCGCGCGGTGCTCGGCGACCAGGCGGACGGGGTAGAGGTGCGAGCGGTGCTCGGGCTGGCCGGCCGGAAGATCGTGGAGACCGCGCAGAAGGTCAACGCCCAGCTCATCGTGCTGGCTACCCGCGGAAGCACGTCCATGCTGCTGGGCACGGTGAGCCAGTACGTGCTGCGCAAGGCGCCGTGCCCGGTCCTCGTCGTCCCGGCCGGCCCGGTGGCGGCCGGATCGATGACGGCCTGACCGGCTCGCCGCGATGATCCGCAGCAGCGGTCAGGCGCCGGGCGGGCCGGCCTGCAGGGCCAGCATGGTCAGGTCGTCGCGGAATACGTTCGCGCAGAACTCCGTGACCAGTTCCCGCACGCGGGACACCATCGCCGAGGGCGGTTCCCGGCCAGCGCGGCCAGCTCGTCGGTGAGCCGGTCCTCGAAGTACAGCCGGTCCGGGCCGCAGGCGCTGGTCAGCCCGTCGGTGTACAGGAACAGCACCTCGCCGGGCTCCAGCGCGACCTGCTGGATGGCCGGCTCGGCGTCGGGGAAGATGCCGAGCGGGAGCCCGCCGCCCTCCAACGCCCGGATCCGGCCGTCCGGGCTGACCACCAGGCCGGCCGGGTGCCCGGCGCTGCCCAGCTCGACGTGCAGCAGCTCGTCCCGCCAGCTGCAGGTGGGCCGACGGTCGGCGGTGACGAACCGGCCGCCGAACTCCTCGGCGAGCATGATCTCGTTGGTGCCCTGCAGCACGGCCGCCGGAGCCGGCGTCCAGGTGCGCGAACGCCCGGATTGCAGTGCCGTGCCGCCGCGGACACCGCCGCGGCGTCCTCGCCCTGCCCGCAGACGTCGCCGATCGCGATCCCCCAGCCGTCACGGGCCGGGTAGACGTCGTAGAAGTCCCCGCCGACCTCCGCATCGGTGGTGGCGGCCACGTGCGCGGCCGGCGATCCGCGGTGCCGGGGATCTGCCGCACCTGCCGGGGCAGCAGGCTGGCCTGCAGCGCGTCGGCGACCTCGGTGCGGCTGCCGGAACAGCCGGTCGATCCTGATCGCCAGCGCGAGCTGCTCGCCCAGCTCTTCCACCAGCCCGACATCGGCCATGGCGAAATGCCCGTGACCCGCCTGCCGCGGCCAGGGTGAGCACCCCGTAGCTGCGCTCCCCGTCGGTCAGCGGAACGCACAGCAGCGACGTCGCGCCCAGCAGCATGAGCAGCGGCATGCCGTCGGGGCCGTCGCCGAGCGCGCCGGCGTCCTCGGCGTGCGCGATCAGCATCGCGCTGCCCGACTCATGCACCTGGAACGGCGCGGAGCCCGGCTGCGGGTCCACCGCGGCCACCGTGCCTGGCCAGCTCCTCGCCTGCTGGGTGTCCGGCCCGGCCACCATCTGCCGCCGCAGCCGCTGATCCCGCTCCACGTCGATGATGACCCAGGCAGCCAGTTCCCTGGCCAGCAGCCGTGCGTACTGCTGCACCGCTACCTGCTCGCTGTAGGTGATGTTCTCCAGCAGGATCCGGTTGGCCGCGGTCACCAGGTCCAGCCGGCGGGTCATCGCCTGGACGGCCGCTGTCTCCGGGGGCGTGCCTGTGCCCGGGATGTGTCCTGCCCGTCCTTCTGCCGTGCCTGGGCGGCCTCGGCCCGGGCTGCGCCGCCCCGGCGCCGCCAGCCACGATCAGCTGGCCGGCATCGCCCCGGGTGCTCACCGGGCCGCACGGTGAGCGTGCAGTCCGCCTCAGCCCTGGCCGTCAGCAGGCGGCAGCGCAGCCTGCTGGGTCTCGCCGGTGCGGAGCGCGGCGGCCAGCTGGGTCTGCACGGCCGCCCGGGACGGCAGGTCGACGAACGCGGTGAACAGCTTGCCGGTCGCATAGCCCGGCCCCGAGCCGAGCAGGTCGCCGCCCGCCGAGTTGACCCGCCGGACCGTACCGTCCCGGCCGAGCAGGAACAACGGCACGGGAGCCTGCTGGAAGACCGCGTGCAGCAGCCGCCGCTCGGCGTGCACGGCGCCGGCCGGGTCGCCCTCGCGCCCTCCCGCCGCCGGCCCGCCGCCGCCGGTCCAGCGCGTCCAGCGCCGCGTCGAGCTCGGTCAGCGCGGCCTGCAGCAGCGGCCGCAGCTCGGCTCCCCGCGAGCGTCGCCGCCTGGCGTAGCGCATCGCCCCGCGCTCGCAGCGCGGCGATCTCGCTCTCGGGCACCTCGGTTTTCGGGTACTGCTCCATCACGACCTTGCCACTACCGCTGGGCCGGCCGGGGTCACCGGCCGAGGCCGGCTTCAGCAAACCTTGCCGCTACCGCCGGGCCGCGGGGTCACCGAGCCGAGACCGGCTTCAAGCTATCAGTACTGCCGGCTTCGAGGACCCGGCTGGCTAGGTCGGCGACCCTGATGTTGCGCTCCTGGGAGGCCCGCCGCAGCCACCGCATGCGCCTCATCGGCGGTGCAGCCCAGCGCCTGCATCAGCATTCCCCTGGCCTGGTCCACCATCGTCCGCGACTCGGCCGCGGCCTGCAGCTGCAGCGCGGTCCGCTGTGCGTCGCCGTAGTCGGCCGCGTTGCCCACCACCGTATCCCCGAAGGCGAGCAGCAGCTCGGCCAGCTCGAGCTGGCTGGACTCGAGCAGCCGGGCGCGCGCGCCGTACAGCGACAGCGTGCACGGCCTCGGGACCGCGGCCGCGGAGGCCAGGGTGATCGAGCAGCGCACGCCGCGGCGCAGTGCCGCGCTGCGCGTACTCCGGCCAGCGGGTCTCGTCCAGCGTGTCGGCGCAGCCGACCGGCTCACCGCCGGCCAGGGCGTCGAGCACCGGGCCGCGGCCCGAAGCCAGCTGCGCTTCGATCAGCTCGGGCAGATCGGGGTGGCTGGCCGCCAGCATCACCGGCTCCTGGCGCGCCATATGCCGGCGGTGGCGCCCGAGCAGGCCCGCACCTGCCGGGTGGCCAGCATCACCAGCTGGTTCAGCGACCGCGGCTGCGAGGCGTTCGCCAGGCTCAGCAGGTTCGCGGTTTCATGTGCCAGCTCCGAGGCGGGCATCGTCGTCTCCTCAGGCTGAGGACTGCTTCGGCTGCGAGCGGGACTAGCCGGTGTCGGCGGCGTCACGTTCTACGTGAGCATCCCGCTCGGGCCGGCTTGCCCGGCGGCGACCGCCTTGTCCACCGTGTCGTAGAACGGCAGCCGGTCGGCCAGCCCGGTGATCCACAGCGACTTCGTGTACCGGTACCGCGCGCCTGCCAGGGCCAGCGTCCCGCCCGCCGCCTGCATCCCCTTCCAGTGACCGACGATCACGGCCAGCGAGCTGGTGTCCAGGAAGTCGACCGCGGACAGGTCGAGCACGATGCGGTTATGCTCCTGGCGGGCCGCGTCAGGTAGTCGTCGAACTGGCGGCCCGTCACGAGGTCAAGGTCTCCGCGGACCACGACGACCATGCTGTCGCCCCGGCGCTCAGACGAGAGCTGAAGTCCTTCCACCCACACTCCCGGATGTCGGTCCAGCAAGAAGATGATGTGAGCCCAATCGTATGACTATCCGTTGTTCACGGGTGAGGACGCATGACCCGGCATTCTGGGGGAACCTAGCGTCGGACAAGCCGTGTTCCGGCGGGCGTCAGCCTGCAGGACGTGCCGCCGGGGCGAGGCAGCGGGCCTGGCCGAGGGGTGAACGATGCACGATGATGGCCGCCGTTAGCGGTGACCTGAGCCATCACGCGCTGTTCTATCGCGATCAGCGCGACTACCTGGCGTGCATCGCGGCCTTCGCACGCGACGGCCTGGCCAGCGCCGAGCCGGTGTTCATTGCCGTCCCGGGACGCCGGGGCCGCCTGGTCAGCGAGCAGCTCGGCGAGGACGGGCGGCACATGACCTATGCCGACATGGCCGAGGCCGGTCTCAACCCGGCGCGGATCATCCCGGCGGTCAGGTCATTCATCGATCATCATCCCCGGCAGCGGATCCGCTTCGTCCAGGAGCCGCTCTGGCCCGGGCGGTCGGCCGCGGAGCGAGGCGAGGTGGCCAGGCACGAAGCACTGATCAACCTGGCGTTCACCGGAACGGCGGCGCGCATCCTGTGCTTGTACGCGGCCGACGGGCTGGGGGACTCGGCGAGCGGAACGGCCCGGCGCACCCATCCGGAGATTTTCTCCTCCGGCGGCCCGCCGGAGGCCAGCGCCAGTTACGCCGGCCCCGGTGGCATGACGGAAGAATTCGAGCGCCTGCTGCCGGCTCCGCCCGCTCAGGCCGAGGTCGTCAGCTACCGCACCGACCTGCGGCCGCTGCGGCACCTGGTGGAGGCCCAGGCCCGGCGCAGCGGGCTGTCGGACGACCGCATCTCCAGCCTGGTACTGGCGGCCAGCGAGCTCGCCGCCAATACGCTGCGCCACACCGACGCCGGCGGGACGCTGCACGTCTGGCAGGCTCAGCACGAGATCCTCTGCCAGGTGGCGGACCAGGGCTGGATCACCGATCCGCTGGCCGGGCGCACGCGCCAGCCCGCAGCCGAGCCCGGACATGGCCTCTGGCTGGTCAACCAGGTGTGTGACCTGGTGGAACTGCGGTCCGGGAAGGCCGGAACCACCGTCCGGCTGCACATGCGCATGCGGTAGAGCGCTTCCGGGCAGGCCGCCGGAAGCCGGACTCCCTTGTTTAATCCCCGCCGGGGGGGCAGTACAGGCTCCGCACAAGCGAGAGGAGCTTGCGATGTTCATCATCCTGGCGGTCCTGCTGATCGCGCTTATCCTCGGCGGGCCTGGGCTTCGCCATTCACGTGCTGTGGTGGGTGGCCCTGGTCATCCTGGTGATCTGGCTGATCGGATTCCTGGTCCGGTCCGCCGAGGGCGCGGGCGGCAGGCGCAGCCGCTGGTATCGGTGGTAGCGGGGCGCGAACGCGGAGCCCGCGAGAGTGAACTTCCGCAGGCTCCGTAGCAGATCTTGCGGGCACGATCCGGCGCAGCGGCCACGACCTGCCGCCGCGCCGGATCGTGTATCTCACCTCTACACCTTCTGACCAGCAGCAACGTCATCAGCCGGAGGCAGCGAGAGCAAACGATCCGGCACCTGGCTTGAGTAGTCGCGGCACAGCCGCTATGGTTGCTGCCAACGGGTGCTTATGACGCAGGCACACCCCTTACGCCGCTATGGCGTGACGGTGGGTGTGCCTTTTTCCTAGCTGATCACCTCCCAGTCACGCCGAGCTGCGGCCATTACTGAGGAGGCAGCGTGATGAGGATCGCCCTCGTCGCACAGCACGGCAGCCCGCTTACTCCCGCCCGGGACGCGAACGCGGATGCCCAGGCCGCCGCGGTGACGTCGCTCGCCCAGGCCCTGGCCGGGCTGGGCCATCGCACCACGATCTACGCTCGCAAGGACTCGCAGGACCTTCCGGACAGCGTCATCCTGGCCCGCGGGGTGACCGTCGAGCACCTGACCGCAGGGCCGCCGGCGCCGCTGAGCCCAGACGAGCTCACGGCGCACGTCAAGGAGTTCGGCGACCAGCTCGCCCAGCGGTGGAGCCGTACCCGTCCCGACATCGCGCATCCCCTCTCTTGGATGAGCGGATTGGCCGCTCTCGCGGCCGCGCGCGACCTGGACGTCCGTGTCGTGCAGTCCTTCGGCTCACTGGCCGCCGCGGAACGGCGGCACCGCCTGCCGGCCAGCGGGCCTGCCGGGCGGATCCGGCTGGAGACCGGCATTGCCCGGACGGCCGACCGCGTCCTGGCCGGGACGTCCGCCGAGGCGTCCGAGC
Source organism: uncultured Actinomycetes bacterium (assembly GCA_963795575.1). GTDB lineage: Bacteria > Actinomycetota > Actinomycetes > Streptosporangiales > Streptosporangiaceae > PALSA-505. Next base: position 50,284 of record CAWCII010000033.1, read on the forward strand.
TGATCCGGATGGGCGTTCCCCGGGCATCGGTTACCGTGGTGCCTACCGGGGTCGACACCGAGCGGTTCTCGCCCGACGGGCCGGTCGCCGAGCGGGGACGGCGGCCCCGGCTGCTGGCGGTCGCGCCGCTGGCCGAAGGGCAGGGCCTGGACGTCCTGGTGCGCATGCTGGCGGGCGTGCCTGAGGCCGAGCTGGTGATCGCCGGCGGCCCGGGCCCGGCCAGCCTGCGCAAGGACAAGGTCTACCGGAAGCTCATGCGGCTGGCCAGGAGCCTGCAGGTGCATCAGCCGGCTGGTCTTCACCGGCGAAGTCGGGCCGGCCGATCTGCCCGCCTTGCTCCGTTCCGCGGACCTGCTGGTGAGCGCCGCGCCCTATGACCCGCACGGCGCGATCACGATAGCGGCGATGGCCTGCGGCACTCCCGCGGCTGTCCCGGCCGTCGGCGCCGGCCGGGACGCCGTCCTGGACGAGACCACGGGCCTGCTCGTGGCGCCAGGCCGTCTCGGCCTGTTCGCCCAGCGGGTACGCCGCCTGCTGGCCACGCCGATGCGGCTGGAAGCGTTCGGCGTCGCGGCCGCGGACCGGGCGAGCGCCAGGTACTGCTGGGACCGCATCGGCCGTGAGACCGTGGCCGCTTATGAGCGCTGCCTGCCGTCCCGTACCCCGAGCATGGCGCCGGCCGAGGCGGAGGCGGACCAGACGGACCTGGCCCTGGAGGCGGCCGGAGAGCTGGCGGCGGCGCTGGCCTGACCGGCCCCGCTGACCTGACCGGCCCCCGGCCGCCAGGCCGGGCGGCCCGGTCACTGGTGATGACACCGCCCGGCGGTCAGGCCGCGTTAGGCAGCTTGTGCGGCATAGCTTGCGCGGCCGAGGACGCGAAGATCGAGTCAAGTCTTGTTCGATAGCCAAGTTCGACATGGCTCGTCGGGCCGGGCAAAGCCCCGTTAGCAGTTCACGGCGAGTCTTCCAGGAGGCTGCCGGGGAAGGCGGCCAGCAGCTCGGCCGGGCCCTGGAATACCCGCACCGCCCCCGCCTGCCGGAGCTCTCCCTCGCTGATGCCGCCGCTGAGCACGCCGATGCACGCCACTCCGGCGCGCCGGCAGGCCTGGACGTCCCACACCGTGTCTCCCACGAAGACCGCCTCGCCCGCGCTGACGCCCGCCTTGCCCAGGGCGACCTGGACGAGATCGGGAGCGGGCTTGCTGGCGTCCACGTCGGCCGAAGACGTCGCCTCGTCCACCGCGTCCCCGGCGCCGAGCGCGGCCCGCAGCACGTCGAGCTGCCGCGGTCCCGCGGAGCTGGCCAGGACCACCCGCAGGCCGCGCTCATGGCAGGCCCGCAACAGCCCGGCCGCCCCGGGCAACGGCCGGAGCCGGGACCAGTACGTCCCGTACAGCGCCTCGTGCGCGGTCACCAGGCCGGCGTCTTCCGCCTTGTCCCGGCCGCCCGGGAGCAGGGCATCCAGGAGCTGATCTGAGCCCATGCCGATGGCGCGGTGGATCCGCGCCATCGGCACGTCGTGACCGGCCTGGGCGAATGCCTGCCACCACGTCACCGCGTGCAGGTAGTTGCTGTCGATGAGGGTGCCGTCCACGTCGAAGAGGACGGTTGACACGGAATCGCTCATCCCGGCTCGCTACCCGCGGATTAGACGATCACGCCCCGGGTAGCGCCCGGCTGGGCGTGTCTCGTGCATCCACCAAGATCCACGAGACACGCCCTGAGAAGAAAGGAAAGGTATGGCCCGGTTGCGCCGCAGCGACACATCGGCCGCAGGCTTGCGGCGAGCGCCGCGCGGTCGCGGCTTTCGGTACCGCACCGCTGCGGGCTCTCCCGTGACGGGCGCCGACCTGGACCGGATCCGGCAGCTGGTCATCCCGCCCGCCTGGACCGATGTCTGGATCTGCCCTTTCCCCAACGGCCACTTGCAGGCCACCGGGGTTGACGCGGCGGGTCGGCGGCAGTACCTGTATCACGCCGACTGGCGCATCCAGCGGGACCGGGAGAAGTTCGACCACGTGCTGTCGGTGGCGGACGGCCTGCCGGCGGCCAGGCAGGCCGCCTGCGCCCAGCTCGCCGACCGCGGGCTGACCCGGCTGCGGGTGCTGGCCGCCGCGTTCGTCCTGCTGGACGTGGGCCTGTTCCGGATCGGCGGCGACCGGTACGCGGAGGAGAACGGCAGCTATGGCCTGATGACGCTGCAGCGCGAGCACGTGCACTGCACCAGGGGCGGGCTGGTCTTCGAGTACCCGGCCAAGAGCGGCAAGGAGCGGGCGCACGTCGTCCCGGCCGAGTCGGTCCGCGCGGCGGTGTGCGCGCTGCGCCGCAAGCGGCCGCCGGGACAGCGGCTGCTAGCCTTCGCCGAGCACGGGCAGTGGCACGAGCTCGACAGCGACGACCTGAACGCCTACCTGCGGGAACTGTTCGGCCAGGAGGTCAGCGCGAAGGATCTTCAGGACCTGGCACGCGACCGTGCTGGCCGCGGTGGGCCTGGCCGTTTCGGGACACGCCGCGGCCTCGGCCACAGCCCGCAAGCGGGCGGTCAGCCGCATCGTCAAGGAGGTGGCCGAGTACCTGGGCAATACTCCGGCCGTGTGCCGCAGCTCCTACATCGACCCGCGGCTGATCGACCGGTACCTGGACGGCGAAAAGATCAGCTTCCCGATGGACCGGCTCGGCGCGGACGTGCATGCCGGCTGGCCGGCCACCCACGGCGGGTTCGAGGCCGCGGTCATCCGGCTGCTGCGTGACTAGGCACGGCCTGGACCGGGTCTGGGGTGCCGCTTCCGGGCAGGCGCGCGGCTATTTCCGGGGCAGGCGCACGACTATTTCCGGGGCAGGCGCACGACGGTGAGGAAGAACTCGTCGATCTGCCGGACCGCGGAGATGAACTGGTTGACGTCGACGGGCTTGGTCACGAACGCGTTGGCGTGCAGCTTGTAGCTGCGCAGGATGTCTTCCTCGGACGAGGACGTGGTGAGGATCACCACCGGCGTATGCGTGAGGTCGGGGTCGGACCTGATCTGCTCCAGGACCTGGCGCCCGTCGTACTTCGGCAGGTTGAGGTCGAGCAGGATCAGGTCGACCGGGGCGCCTCGGCGTGCTCGCCCGCGCTGGTAGAGGAAGTCCAGCGCCTCCTCGCCGTCCCGCGCCACGTGCAGCCGGTTGCCGATCTTGTTCTCCTCGAAGGCCTCGCGGGTCATCAGCTCGTCGCCCGGATCGTCCTCGACGAGCAGGACCTCGATGGGCTGCAGGGGGCGTAGTCATGCGGGGATCCCTTCGGTGCTGGCGGCGCTGGTACTGGACGTGCCCGAGTTCTCGGTGGCCTGCTCCGGCTCGGCGGTATCGATCCGGGGCAGGGTGAAGCAGATCCGGGTTCCCCCGGCGTACGCGGTGTCGAGGCTGATCTCGCCGCCGTGGTGCTCGACGATCCGCTTGCACAGCGCCAGGCCGATGCCGGTGCCCGGGTAGGCCTCGCGGCTGTGCAGCCGCTGGAAGATGACGAACACCTTCTCGGCGAACTCGGGCGGGATCCCGATGCCGTTGTCCTCAACGCAGAATCGCCACATGCCGCCGGGTCCACGGTCGGCTCCGGCGCGGTGATCCGCGACGACCGGGCTGCGGTCCGGCGGCGCGGAACTTGATGCGCGTTGCCGATGAGGTTCTGCCAGAGCATGGCCAGCAGCGTGGCGTCGCCCATCACCTCGGGCAGCTGCCCGGGACGCTCGATGGCCGCGCCGGACTCCTCGATGGCGGCCTGGAGCGCGGCGATCGCATCGTCCAGCGGGTCGTCGAGCGGCAGCCGGACCCGGACCTCGTTCCCCCGGCCGACGCGGGAGAAGGTCAGCAGGTCGTTGATCAGCCCCTGCATCCGCTTGGCGCCGTCCACGGCGAAGTCGATGTACTGCCGGCCGCGGTCGTCGAGCTGGTCGGCGTAGCGCTTCTCCAGGAGCTGGCAGAACGACGCGACCTTGCGCAGCGGCTCCTGCAGGTCGTGCGAGGCGACGTAGGCGAACTGCTCGAGCTCGGCGTTGGAGCGCAGCAGCTCCGCCGCCTGGGCGTCCAGGTCGGCGGCCTGCCGGGCGGAGACTTCCTGGGCCAGGCGGGCGTCGTCCAGCGCCGTGACCAGCTCGCTGCGCATCGCCTCGACGTCGGCGGCCACCGCCCGCAGGTCGGCCGGGCCGGCCACCTCGATGCGGTGGCCGAAGTCGCCGCCCACCACGCGCCGGGAGGCCGCGCGCAGGCCGGCCAGCGGCTGGACGACGGCGCGGTGCAGCACCAGCATCAGCGCCGCCGCGGCGAGCAGGAAGCGCCGCCACGACGACCACGAACATCCAGTTGTCGAAGCTGCGGATGCGGCGCACGCTGGCGCTGTCGCGCACCGCGGCCGCAGCGGAGGTCGGCGTTCTGCGCGGCGAACAGTACCCGCAGGTGGTCGAAGGAGGCCTTGCTCCGGTCCAGCAGGGCCAGGTCCTTGCCACCCAGCGGGCCGCGCCGGGCCAGGGCGATCAGCGGCATCGCGTAGGACCGGCGCCAGGCGTTCGCCGCCGCCTCCAGGCGGCCCAGGTCGGCGGCGAGCTGCTGGTTGCCGCCGACCAGCGCCGTGATCCGGGCCGCCGCGCTGGCCTCGGTGGCGAGCCCGGCCGTGTACGGCTGGAGGAAAGCCGGCCTGGCCGGTGATCCCGAAGCCGCGGACCCCGGTCTCCTGGTCCACCAGCGCGCCCTGCAGCCGGTAGGCCTGGGCCTGGGCGGGCAGGACGCCGTTCTCCAGGTCGCCGGACGCCCGGCGGCCCGCCGCGAGCAGCTGGACGATGACCAGCACGGCGGCCACCGCGAGCACCGCGAGCACCACGAAAACCACTCCGGAACCAGCCCTGGACGGTCAGCACACGCCACTCGGGACGGGGGTGCGGGGCGCCGGGACGTGAGCACGGGCCAGCGGGGCGGGCGTGCGCGGGCGCCCGGCGCGGTCATCGCGCCCGCCCGCCAGCCGAGGTGGACGACGGCGACGTCGTCGGCGAGGCCGCCGTAGGGCGCGGCGGCTGACTCGATCCGCTCGATCAGGCCGTCCACGAACGCGGCCGGGCGGCAGGGCGGCCAGCTCACGGGCCATGGCCAGCAGGCCCTCCTCGCCGAGCCGCTCGCTGCCCGGCCCGATGCGGCCCTCGAACAGCCCGTCGGTGAACAGCACCAGGCTCGCTCCTGGGGGCAGCGGCAGTCTCTCGGCCCGGCCAGCTGTGCCCGGGCACCAGGCCCAGGGCGGGGCCGACCTTGCCCTCGACCAGGTCGACCCGGCCGGGCGTGCGCAGCAGCAGGCCGGGGTGGCCGGCCCGCAGGATCCGCGCGCTGCGCCGGTCCGGCGGGAAGGACAGGTAGGTGAGGGTGGCGAACACGCGCTCGCCCTCCCGCTCGGCGACGAGCATCTGCTCGAGCAGGCTCGATCAGCTCCGGGGCGGGCGTCCCGGCCAGGATCAGGGACCGCCAGGCGACCCGCAGGCAGACCCCGGTGGCCGCTTCGGCCGGGCCGTGCCCGGCCACGTCGCCGATCACCGCGTGCACGGTGCCGTCGGCGGTCTCGACCACGTCGTAGAAGTCGCCGCCGAGCAGTGACTGCTCGTTGCCGGGGCGGTACCTGGCCACCACCTCGATCCGGCCGGTGCGCAGCAGCGGGGTGGGCAGCAGCCCGCGCTCCAGCCGCGCGTTCTCCTCGGCCCGTACCGCGCTGATCTGCAGCGCGGCCGAGGCTTGCTCGACGTGCTTGCGCTGGGCCGCGTAGCGGATCGCCCGGCTGAACACGTGCGGCGCGGACTGGCCCTTGATCAGGTAGTCCTGCGCTCCGGCCGCGACCGCGGCCAGCCCCGCGTCTCTCCTCGGCCAGGCCGGTCAGCACGACGACCGGCGCGGCCGGGGCGGCGGCCAGCACCCCGGTGACCACTTCCAGTCCGTGCGCGTCGGAAAGGTGCAGGTCGAGCAGGATGCAGCCGGGCCACGCGTCGTGCTGCAGCCGCTCCTTCGCCTCGGCCAGCGAGCGGGCCCAGGTCAGGGTGGCGCGGATACCGCTGTCGGCGAGCAGTTCCTCGACCAGCACATAGTCTCCGGCGTCGTCCTCGACCAGCAGCAGCGTCTGCGGGTCCACGAGCCAGGCGAGTGCAGGCACGCCGCGGAGCCTGCGAAGCCGCCGCGGCTACCTCGGTGTTCCCCGTACCCGGCCGCCGACGGCGCGCCCATGTCACCGGCGAGATACTGCTCACGGAGCCCTCCACAGCCCCGTCCGGCCCCGCGTCTGCCTCCAGCTTCGCGGCAGGCCGCGTCGGCCGGTCTGACTACGCCGTCGACCGATACTGCACTTCCGGGCGCCGGACCCGACGGCAGCACCTGACTGGACGCCGGAGGCACGTCCGCCGGCGCCCAGGCACCGCTGCCCGGAGCGGACGAGCTCGCCCAGCGGTGCAGACGCCCGGTATCCGGAGCGCCGGTTCGGCGGGCGGTGAGACCTGGGCGGGCGTCTGCGGCGTCTCGCGGGCCGGCCGCTCGCCCTGCGGGCCGGTCGTCGAAGGTCACGGTCACGTGCTGCTCGGGACGGCGCTGGTTCTGCAGGGCCTGATGCGCCATCGAGGACCGGTCCGCCTCGGTCAGCGGCGGCTGGACGATGCGCGCGCGGCCACAGGTGCCGGGCCAGCACCACGTTGACCTCGGCGGCGTAGACCGTCATCTCGCACGGCGATGTACAGCCAGGCGACCAGGCCGAGCACGGTGGCGAACACGCCGTAGACCGAGTCACTGTGCAGGTAGTGGTGCACCAGGTAGCTGCCGAGCACCTGCAGCAGGGTCCAGGCGACGCCGCCGACCATCGCGCCCGGCGAGCAGAGACGCGGCTCGGGACGCCCTTGGGGGTCAGCACCCGGAAGCTGACGAAGTACAGGCCGATGTTCGCGGCGACGGCCAGAATCTCGGCGAGCACGACGAAGACGGGCAGGTGGTTGCCGAAGGTGCCCAGCGCCGGTGAGCAGCGGTCGTCACGACCACGCCGACGCCGAGCACGCCGAGGAACAGCAGGCAGCGGCCGAGCCTGGGCAGGTATCCGGGCCGGGCCGGGCCCGGCAGGTTCCACACCTGCTCCATCGTGAACAGCCCGGACTGGGCCAGCCCGGTGGCGCCCCAGATCAGGCCGAGCAGGCCGACGATCGAGCCCGATCGACGCTGGATTCCTGCAGCGCGCACGTTCTCGGTCAGCTTGCCGCCGACCGCGGGAACTGGCTGGCCACGGCGTTCATCACCTCACCGCGCAGCGCCGGGTCGCAGCGAGGAGACCAGGCCGAGGATCGTGACCAGGACGAGCAGCAGCGGGAAACATCGATACGAACGCGGAGTGAGCCAGGCTCGCGGCCAGCGCTCCCCCGTTGTCGTCGCCGTACTTCTTGATCACGCCGAAGGAGAAGGCGGACGGCCTGTGCCGCTGCTGCGCCCGGTCGATCCGCCGCAGTCCGCGCTCGATCGGGTTCATCGGCCGTCCCTCCCCGTCCCGGTCCCAGCTACCCGGCATCGGGGTGGCTAAGCACGCCCGGCCGCGGCCCTTCCCGGCGGGCGACCCCGCTTCCCGGCGGGCGGCCCGGCTTCCCCGCGGGCTAGCGCCTTTCCCGGCGGGCCAGCGGCAGCACGAACCACAGGCCGGCGAACAGGCAGAGGATGAACGCGGTGATGAGCACGGAAGGCAGCCCGTGATCGACGTACCCGGTCACGAGCAGGATGGCCGCGCTGATGGCCAGGCCCACGGTCATCAGGCCGAGGATCGCCATGACGTTGGCGGCCCGGACGAGACGTTCCTTCTGCCGCTGCCGGAAGACCACGCGGTGGTAGGCCACCGGCCCCACCAGCAGCGCCGTGGCCACCGCGGCCAGCACGAGGGTGGCGATGTAGAGCTGGCGCTGGTCGGCACTCAGCTTGGAGAACCTGTTGGTGAACGGGAGGGCGAGCAGGAAGCCGAAGAGCACCTGGACGCCCAGGCCGGCCACCCGCAGTTCCTGGAGCAATTCGGCCAGGTTGCGGTCGTCGCGCTCGGCTTGAGACTCATCGCGCGGATCTCCCGGATCCCGCGACTGGCCGCGCGTCTGAACAGAACTCATGACCACTCCTGCCTGCCGTGCTTACCCCATGCTGCCCGGCGCCCGGCACGTTAGTCGAGGCCGATGCCGGGTAAATGGATCGGACGCCGTGGCAATCAAGCGGATCCGCCACGGGTCCCTGGGTGAGGTCGCTTCCTTGGTTACCGAGCATCGCGAGACAGAACGCAAGTACCAGGCCGATTCGGCCTTCCTGAGGCTGCCGCCGCTGGAGGATCTGCCGCAAGTCACCTCGGTGTCAGATCTTGACGAGCAGACGCTGGAGGCCGAGTACTACGACACCAGCGATCTGCGGCTCATCCGCGCGGGGGTCACGCTGCGGCGGCGCCGCGGCGGGGAGGACGAGGGCTGGCACCTGAAGCTCCCGGCCGGGGCTGACTCGCGCGCGGAGTTGCGGCTGCCGCTGGGAAAGCGCAGGTCGGTTCCCGCCGAGCTGGCCAGGCTGGTCCGCGCGTTCAGCCGGGGCCGGCCGCTGCAGCCGGTCGCGCACGTCACCACCGTACGGCGGCGCAGGATCCTGCTCGGCGAGGCGGGAGCCTCGCTCGCCGAGGTGGTAGCCGATGACGTCTCGGCTCAGTCGCTCGGGCCGTCCACGACCATCTCCGGGTGGCAGGAGGCGGAGATCGAGCTGACCGGCGGTGACATCCGGCTGCTGGAGGCGGCCGACCGGCGGCTGCGGCGCGGCGGGCTGCGCCGGGCCGGCCACTCGGCCAAGGTGGAACGGGCCCTGGCCGACCGGCTGCCCGCGACCGAGAGCCCGGACCAGCTGACCCGCGCGTCCACGTCGGCGGCGGTCGTGCTCGCCTACCTGCGCGCCCAGGCGGACACGATGAAGGCGTTCGACCCGCTGGTCCGCCGCGACGAGCCCGACTCGGTACACCAGATGCGGGTCGCCACCCGGCGACTGCGCAGCACGCTGCAGTCGTTCGGGACGATACTGGGATCAGCGGACACCAGGCACCTGCGCGACGAGCTGCGCTGGCTCGGCGGGGTCCTCGGCGAGGCTCGCGACGCCGAGATTCTCGCCGCGCGCCTGGAGGATATGGTGCGGCAGACGCCGACCGAGCTGGTCATGGGACCGGTAGCCGCCCGCATCCAGGTACATTTCGCGCCGCTGCAGGCCGCCGCCCGCCGGGCCGCGCTGAAAGCCCTGGACTCCGACCGCTACGTGGCCCTGCTCGACGACCTGGAGCGGCTGCTGGACGATCCCCCGCTGACCGCGGCGGCCGGGCGGCCGGCCGGCGACGAGCTGCCGAAGGCGGTGGCGCGCGCCTACCGGCGGGTGCGCAGGCGGATGCGCCGCGCCCGGCGGGCGCCGGCCTGCTCAGGCCGGGAGAGCGCGCTGCACGAGGCCCGGAAGGCGGCCAAGCGGGCCCGCTACGCCGGGGAGGCGGTGAGCCCGGTCTTCCGGCGCCCGGCCCGGCGGTTCGCCAAGCGGATGAAGAGCCTCCAGTCGGTGCTCGGCGATCACCAGGACGCCGTGATCACCCGCGGCTGCGTGCGCGAGCTGGGGGTGCGCGCATTCCTGGCCGAGGAGAACGCGTTCGCCTACGGCCTGATGTACGAGCGAGAGGACGCCCAGATCCGCAAGCTCCAGGAGAAGGCCCGGCGGGTGTGGAAGAAATCCTCCGCCCCCAAGCACCGCCGCTGGCTGGGCTAGGCCTGCGGCTGGCCCTAGCACCCTGGTAGGCGTTCTGCGTGGTAGCGAACCCGCAGCGGTACACGCCGTTATTGACACCGCTCCCGTATCACTCCTTCCCGCCCGCCCCGCGAGGCGATCCCGGCCACGAGGACCACGGCGATGCTGCGCAGCTGTTTACCGCTGCCGAACCCGTCCAGCCCCCGCGGCAGCGGCCTGGATCGGTTCACCCAGCCCGCCCTCTTGATCATGATCACGCCGAACGGAGCCGGGGAAGCACCTGATCGGCGTAGAACTCGAAGAAGCCCTCCTGCTCCGGTCCTATCTGGCTGACGTACACCTCGTCGAACCCGGCGTCGGTGTAAGCCTGGATGGCCCGGATGTGCACGTCGGGGTCCGGGCCGCAGGGCGCGGTGATGTCCTCTTCTGAGATCAGCTCGGCCAGCTGGCCGAAGTGCCGCGGCATCTGCAGCACCTGCGCCGCCTCGCCCGGCAGCTCGTCGTTCGGCCAGAGCCGGTGCACCGTCTTGCGCGCCTCCTCCGCGTCGGGCGCCCAGCAGGCCTTGAGGCCGCCCTGGGCGGGTCCCTTCCCGCCGCAATCCCGGTAACGCCGGACGAAATCGGCGTTGGGCTGGACGCACATGTAGCCGTCGGCCGTCCGGGCGGCCAGCTCGACCGCCTTGGTGCCGAAGCCGGACATGTAGATCGGCGGAGGGGAGTCCGGCAGCGAATAGAGCCGGGCCGTCTCGACCGTGTAGTGCCGGCCGCGGTGGCTGGTGAGCGTGCCGGTAAGCAGATCCCTGATCACCGTGACGGCCTCTTCCAGCATCTCCAGGCGCTCGTCGGCCGACGGCCACCGGCTGCCCAGAATGTGCTCGTTGAGCGCCTCGCCGGATCCGACGCCGAGGGCGAACCTGCCGTCGGTGAGCAGGGCCGACGTCGCGGCCGCCTGAGCGATCACGGCTGGGTGGATGCGGATGGTGGGACAGGTGACAGCCGTGGTGACGGGCAGCGAGGTGACCTGCGAGATCGCGCCGATCACGGACCAGACGAACCCGCTGTGCCCCTGTTCGTCCAGCCAGGGATGAAAATGGTCGGAGATCCACAGCGCTTCGAAGCCCGCCTGCTCGGCCAGCCTGGCCTGGCGCACAAGCTCGCGCGGGTCGTGTTCCTCCGAAGACAGGAAGTAACCGTATCGGGTGCTCATGCCGCTGCGGACTACCCGTGACCGGGCTGCTTACACCGGACGGATCACCGCCGCAGCGTTCGGAAGCCCGATAGCGTTGTGCTGGCCGCGCGGCTGCCGCCCGCGGCGCGCCGATGAGGAGGAAACCATGCCAGAGCGGGCACCGCTGCCCTACGACTTCCACCCTGAGGTCCCGTCGTTCACGGTCGAGAGCGACGATGTCGCCGACGGCGAGCAGATGAGCGAAGCGCAGGCGTTCAACGGCTTCGGCGCTTCCGGCGACAACCGCTCGCCGCACCTGCGCTGGTCCGGCTTCCCGGCCGAGACCCAGGGTTTCGCGGTCACCTGCTTCGACCCGGACGCCCCGACCGGATCCGGGTTCTGGCACTGGGTGGTGCTCGGGCTGCCGGCCTCGGTCACCGAGCTGCCGTCCGGGGCGGCCGGCGGGGGCGGCCAGGACCTGCCCGGCGGGGCGTTCCACGTCAGGAACGACTACGGGGCCAAGGACTTCGGCGGGGCCGCGCCGCCGGAGGGCGACCCGCCGCACCGGTACGTGCTCGCCGTGCACGCGCTCGACACGCACGACCTCGGCGTTGACTCCGACATCTCGCCCGCGGTGGCCGGGTTCAACCTCCGGTTCCACACCATCGCCCGCGGCGTGCTCGTCCCGGTGTACGGCCACTAGGAAGCCGGCCGGGGGCGGGGCGAGTGCGGCCTGCGCGGTCAGAGCGTGGCGACGTGCTCGCCGCAGCGGGCCGCGTCGTAGCCGGGCAGGCTGTCCAGCTGGGTCAGCAGCCAGGGCGAGGACAGCACCCGCAGCATGCTCTGCACCTGGCGGGATTCCATCAGCGCGCGCGGTATGACCAGATCGAAGCGCTCGTCGGCCAGCGGCACGAAGGGCAGGCCGTAGGCGAGCGCGGCCGGCTCGGCGGAGATGCCTGCCTGCGCCAGCCCGGCCGCGATCGCCGATGTCACCTGCAGGTGGCCGCGGGCCTGGGTGTCATACCCGGCCAGAGCGGCGGGCGTCAGCCGGAGCCTGGCCAGCTCCCGGTCGAGCACCTGCCGGGCTTCCGACCCCGCCTCCCGGTTGACCAGCCGCAGTCGGAGCCGGGCCACGTCAGCCAGGCCTGATACCTGGCCGTCCAGCCCCGGGGCGAGCGCGAGCCCCTCGCGCCAGGCGGAGAAGCCGATCACGTCCGCCCCCTGGCGGCCGAGCAGGCTCCGGGCCCGCCCGGTGTTGTACTCCTCGCCTGCCCGGTCGCGCAGGTGCGCGCCGGCCGCGTGCACCAGCCCCTGGGCGGCCAGGCTCAGCGCCTGCTCGCTGCCGCACGGCCACCAGACGAAGGCGACCGGCGGGTCGAGCAGCGCCAGCGGGACCTCGAGCAGCGGCAGGGCCGGATCGCAGCCCGCCACCACCAGGGTGGATCGCGGCGGGCCGATCGGCTGGACCGAGCCCGGCCGGCGGCCGGCCAGGCCGCCGGCGGGCAGGAAACCCGCGCGGGTCGCCGTGTCGCCGGCCAGCGGCAGGGCGACGAGTCCGTCTCCGACCTCCGCGAGCGAGGCCCGCGCGCCGCGGTCGCCGAGGCTGGCCACCGGCTGCGCCTCGACCTCGGCGGCCGGGCGGCCCGGGCCGAACACCTCCTCGACGGTCATGCCGAGCGCGCTGGCGAGCCCGAGGGCGACCCGCAGCGAGGGGTCACTGATGACCCGATTCGACCGCGGAGACGGCCTGCCTCGACACGCCTGCCATCCCGGCCAGCTGCTGCTGTGAGAAGCCGCGCACCAGCCTGGCGGCCCGCAGCCGCATGCCGCCGTCCCAGCTCGTCGTCCGCATCCGCAATCTCCCGGGTCAGGTTGCTGTGCGCTCGCTACGTGGCAGCAGGCTACGGCCGGCGGCGGCCTGCTCCGCGGTCCCGTCGGGGCCGAAGGACGGCGGCTGCACCGCGGTCACCACCAGCTGCCCGTCCTGCGCCACCGGATGATCGTCCAGCCGGCAGACGATCAGCGCCTGGCCTACCCGCAGGCCCGCCTCCCAGCCCGCCCCGGACGGCCGGGCAGCCGGCCAGCGTACCGGTCACGACGATGCCCCGGCCCGGGTGAGCGCCGGGAATCACCCGGTCGGGGTGCACGCCGATGGTCGCGCCGTCCGGCGCGCCCGCGGCCGGGACGAAGCCGAGATAGCCGACCAGCTCGGCCACCCGCCGCGAGGCAGGCTGCCGCACCACCTCGTGCGGGGGCCGGCCTGCAGCAGGACGCCGGCGTCCAGTACCGCCAGCCGGCTGGCGAAAGCCTGGGCGTCGGGCAGCTCGTGCGCCACCATGATCGTGGGAATCTGGCGCTCATCGACCAGCCGGACCACCAGGTCGGTGAGCGCCCGCCGCAGCGCGGCGTCCAGGCCGCTGTAGGGCTCATCGAGCAGCAGCGCGTCGCAGTCGGCCAGCAGCAGCCGGCCCAGCGCCACCCGGTGCTGCTGCCCGCCCGACAGCCGGGCCGGCATGGCGGAGAGCAGGCCGGCGATCTCCAGCAGGCCGGCCAGCTCGGTAAGCGCGGAGCCGCGGCCGGCTGCGGTCGGGGCGTAGCCAAGGTTGTCCCGCACCGACAGGTGCGGGAACAGGCCGGGGTCCTGGCGCAGCAGGCCGACCCGGCGCTGCCAAGGCGGCAGCGCGCGCGGCGGCGCGGCCGAGGTCAGCGTCCGGCCGCCCAGCTCGATCCGGCCGCGCCGCAGCGGCACCAGCCCGGCGATGGCCTCCAGCACCGTGGTCTTGCCGGCCCCGGACGGGCCGAACAGGGCCAGCCGCTCCCCCGGGGCGACCGACAGCGCGGCGCGCACGGTGAAATCCCGGCGCTCAACCTCGACGTCGGCGTCCAGCACGCGCGCTCCAGGTGTAGGCGGCCAGCGGCAGCGGCAGGGCGACCACCAGCAGGACCAAGGCGAACGGCAGCGCGGAGGCCAGGCCCGTCTCCTGCAGTGTCGTGTAGATCTGCAACGGTATCCCGAACGGGTGGTAAGCGATGATGACGACGGCGCCGAAGGCTCCCATCGCCCGGGCCCAGGCGATGGCGAGGGCCATGGCCAGGCCCGGCGCGGCCAGCGGCAGGGTCACCCGGCGGAACACCCGCCGCGGCCGGTCGCCCAGCAGCCCGGCCTGCTGCTCCAGCCGCGAATCGACCCCGGCGAACGCCGACTGCGCGCCGAGCACGTAGTACGGCGCCGACTCGTATACCTCGGCGATGACCAGGGCCAGGAAGGTGTTGGTCGCCGACAGGTTCAGGTGGGCGAGGAATTCGCCGATCGGCGTGTACGGGCCGACCATGAAGATCAGCAGCAGGCCGATCACCAGCGGCGGCAGCAGCAGGCTGGCCAGCACCCCGGCTTCCCAGATCCGCGGGAACGGGAGCCTGCCGCGCGCCAGCATCCAGGCCAGCGGCGTGCCGAACAGGAGCAGGACGCCGAGGGTCACCGCCCCGGACTCGAGCGAGACGACCAGCGGGTCGAGTGCCCCCGGCGCGGTCAGCGCGCTCGCGATGGCGCTGCCGGACAGGTGCGTGAGCAGGGCGATGACGGGGCCGAGCAGGGCGAGCCAGATCACGCCCGCCCCGGCGACGGACGCGACCGTCCACACCGAGCCGAGGGCCCGCGGGCGGGTCCGGCCGGGCCGGCGGGGAGCGGGCGTCCCGGGAGACTCGCCTCCCGGGACGGCGCCGCCGGAAGCCGCGGCTGGGCTAGCCGCCCAGTTCACTCTTGATCGAAGCCGGGATCGCGCTGCTGTCGCCGAATGCCTTCGGCGGGGGCAGCGAGAACCCGCCCTGCTTGTACTGGGCCAGCCCCGCCGGGGAGAGCGTGTACTTGACGAAGGCGGTCCCGGCCGAGGTGGGCTTGCCGATGGTCGTGATGTCGATCACCTGCGGCGAGCCGGTTTTCGGCGTCTTCTTGCCGTCAACCGTGATCGTGACGCCGGCCTTGGCGTACTGCGCGGCGTACTGGGTGCAGCAGAGGCTGACCTGCGGCGGCAGCTTGATGTAGGACAGGTGCAGCTCGATCGCCTGGGTGATGAACGCGCTGGCGGCATCCAGCTGGCCCGATTGCAGCGTCGCGTCCAGCGACGACTCGGCGAAGATCTGCGAAGACGTCGCCGAGGACGGCGGGCCGCCGAGGATCTTCGTCACCGTGTCCGACGGCAGGTGGTAATAGCATCTGGGCCAGTTCGAGCATGTAGATGAAATCCCGGCCCTGCGGGTCGATGTTGGGATCGGTACGGCCGAGCTTCAGGCCGGGCTGCTGGAGCAGCGTGAACAGATCCTTCACCGGCTTCTTGCCGCTGGCAATGGCTTTGAACTGACTGGCGTACTTGCCGTTGGGGTTATAGGCCACCACCATCTGGGTGCCCGCGTACTGGATGTACCACTTGGTGAACTTCGGCTCAGCGGCGTGATGTTGTCGCCGCCGACGCTCTGGAAGACATTCGGGCTGATCTCGCCGGAGGCGATATCCGACTCGAGCTCGCCGGACGACGCGCCGTGACCGGAGAACTTGTAGCCCGTCGCCTTCGTGAACGCGGGAGCGGCGGCCTTCTCGTTGAGGAACTGCAGCGAGGACGCGTAGGCGACATTGGCCGTGCCGGCCGGCTTGCTGCTCCCCCCGCTGCTGCTCGAGGGCGAGCTGCTGCAGCCGGCCGCGGCGAGCGCGAGGCCCGTGATTGCGGCCAGAGCCCCCAAACGGGCGCTTCGCTGTGCGGTGAGAAGGACCATTTTCCGAGAATAGCCAGCGTCACTTGCATCACGCAAGGAAACTTGACGGCGGTGGTGCCGGGGCGGCTCCGGGGCTGCAGCGGGCCTGGGCCGCCTGGCAGCCGGAATGTCAGCGGGTTCTGGTAGGAACGCGGCTATGGCCGGACACAGAATGCGCAGCGGCTTCGTCCTTCCCGGGGGGACGGCTGCCGAGCAGCTCGAGCTGGCGGTCTGGCCGAGCAGGCCGGCTGGGACGGGATCTTCGTGTGGGAGGCCGCCTACGGGGTTGACGCCTGGTCGCTGCTGGCCGCCATGGCCGCGCGCACCGCGCGGATCCGGCTGGGCACCATGCTCACCCCGCTGCCATGGCGACGGCCGTGGAAGGTGGCCAGCCAGGTGGCCACGCTCGACCAGCTGTCGGGCGGCCGGGCCATCCTGGCGGTCGGGGTGGGCGCCACCGATACCGAGCTGCCGGACACCGGTGAGATCACGAACCTGCGCGGCCGCGCCGAGCTCCTGGACGAGGGCATCGACCTGATCCGCGAGCTGTGGGCCGGCCGCCACAGCTACCACGGCAAGCATTATGTCTTCGAGACCGGCCGGATCGATCTCGGCCGGGTGGCCAGGCCGGTCCAGGAGCGCATCCCGATCTGGGTCGTCGGCGTGTGGCCGAGAGCCAAGTCCATGCGCCGGGTGCTGCGCTGCGACGGGATCATTCCGCAGTACCAGCTGGAGGGCAGGGAGGGCACGCCCGGCGACGCGCGGTGAAGTGCGGGCGTGGCTGACCGAGCACGGGGCCAGCCCCGGGCTGGACATGATCTCCGAGGGGGAGACGCCGGCCGGCGACCGCGCGGCGGCGGCCGCGGCGGTCGCCCCGTGGGCCGAAGCGGGGTGCACCTGGTGGCTGGAGACGCGCTGGGAGATGCCGCACGACGCCGAGGAGCGGATGCAGCAGGTCCGGGAGCGGCTCGCCGCGGGGCCGCCGACCGGGTAGGCGGCGGCGCGCGTCCGTTTCCGGCAGCTGTGGATCAAGCTGTGGATTATCCCGTGGAGAAACCGTCGGGTCCGGGGATAACCCCGACCGTTCTGTGGACGGCATGTGGACAGCCAGAAAATCATGAGAATACTGGCCGTAAACTCTTGTGCGGGACCCTCGGCTGGCAGTAGAAATGCACTCACCACCGGAAACGGTGACCAGCCGGGGGAAACCCCGGAACGCGGGAAGAGCTCGGGAAACCGGCACTTCAGGCGGGTCGCTGGCCCTGGTGACAGGTCGCGCGAGCGCATTGCGTCCGGGCAACCGGAGCGGGTGCTGCGAGACTGGGCGGGGCCCCTCTATCTCATGCATGGAGGGGTCCCGCCTTATTGTCTCTGCGCCCATTCTGCCGCGCGGCAACGCCCCGGTACTCGACATCAACACGCGGAACGATAAAGCGGTGGCAGACGAGGATTGGCCGGCCCTGGCCAGGCCCACGATCCTGGGCGGGCCGGCGACCGCAGAAACGGGTCAGCGGCGGCACCGGCTCTAGCGGGCCGCCGGCGGCGGCCGGGGCGGGCCCGTCTCCTGGGACGGCATGGAGTTCGCCGTGGGAATCGGGTACGGGATGCCGACGTCGAAGGTGCCGGCCAGCGCGTTAAGGACGGCCTGCTCGGCCACCGCACGTCGCCCAGGCTGGTCCCGGGCAGCGGCGGGACACCGACGTGTCCGGCGGCCTGGCCAGGGCGAGCGCGCTGGTCATGTCGCCGGTGGCGCGCGCGCCGCCAGGCCGACAGGTTCGGCACCTCGACGCCGAACCTGGTCTCGATGAAGCGCAGCAGCGAGGTGTGGTCGAAGACGTCCGAGCACAGGTAGCCGCCGCGGCTGAACGGCGAGACGACCAGGCAGCGGGGTGCGGAAGCCGAGGCCGATCGGGCCCGGCGATGCCGCCGGCGCGCCGGCGGGCAGCGGGCACCGGTCAGCCATTCGCCCGCCGTGCCCGCCGGGGCGCGTGACCGGGGGCACGTGGTCGAAGAAGCCGCCGTTCTCGTCGTACACGACGAACAGCACCGTCTGCGCCCACACCTCGGGGTTGGCCACCAGCGCGCCGAGCAGCTGCCTGGACGAAGTTCTCGCCGTACTCGGGCGGCGCGGCCGGGTGCTCGCACTGGGCCAGCGGCGGGATGAGCCAGGACACCGACGGCAGCCTGCCCGGCGGCGACGTCGTCGTGGAAGTCGTCCGGGCAGGGCGGCGCCGAGCGCCTTGGCTGGTCAGCTCGATGCCGGTGACCGAGAGCGGGTCGGTGAAGGCCTTGAAGTACGGCAGCGGGCTGAGCGCGAGCTCGGCCAGCGGGTGGTTGTAGACCTTCCAGCTGACCCCGGCGGCCTGCAGCGCGCTCCGGCATGGTCTCCCAGCTGAGCCTGCCGTAATGCGCGATCCGGTCTCGACGTCTGCACCACCGGCCCGCCGGCCCGTGCCGTCCGGGTCGATGGTGCGCCGACATGGCCATGATCCGGTTGGGTCGGTGGGGCCGAGCACCGAGCAGAAGTAGCCGTCGCAGATCGGTGAACGCGTCGGCCAGCGCGTAGTAGAAGGCGAGCTCCTGGCGGGTGAAGTAGCCCATGGTCAGCGGGCCGTTCTGGCGCCGTCGGCGGCCAGGTGCGCGGCGACGAACCGGTCCATGCGCGCCGCCGTTCCAGCTGCGGTGCTGCGTGCCCCAGTCGTGCGCGATGTCGTTGGTGGTCTGGCCGTCCTTCAGCGGCGGGTCGCTGACCAGGTGGAACGGCTGCAGGTAGCCGGTCGGGTCGGCGCCGGTCCCCGGCTGGTAGCCGAACTGGTCGAAGATCGGGTACGTGCTTCCGCCGACGTCCTGGGTGGGCACATGCGGGTCGGAGAACCCCCGCACCGCGGACAAGGTGCCGAAGTAGTGGTCGAACGACCGGTTCTCCTGCATCAGGATCACCACGTGCTGGATGTCGCTGAGCCGGGCCGGGCCGGGCGCCGCCACCGCGGCCGCCTCGTGTCGACCAGCCTGGCCTGGGACCGGGTGAGCCCGCCGCGCCACCGGGCCAGCCATCCCGCCATCTCGTGATCACTCACCGGGCCTCCAGAGAATGCCGACCGGGCAATTGTCGCGCATCACCGGGAAGCCGAGAGACAGTTTCCCACCGTTCGGCGGGCTGCCGTGCCTGGTCAGCGCGGCCAGGTACCCGCCGAACGCGCTCAGCGATGCGATCAGCGCCGGCCGGCTTCGTCCCGGGCGGAACTGGCCAGGGCGGTGCCGAGCTGGCTGTCTCCGGCGGCCCGGGCGGCCTCGGCCGCCTGCCACAGGACGAGCGCGTGGCCGGCGCCGGTGAGCCGTTCGGCATCGGGGACGCTCGGCCACAGCTCGAGCACCCGGGTCAGCAGGACCAGCTGCTCGGCGCAGGCCAGGGTGCGGCCCGCCTCGGCGGCCGCCCGCCAGGCGCTGCTCAGCGCCGGGCCCGGGTCATGAGCGTGCCGCCAGTGCTCGGCCTGCTCGATCGCCGCGTATCCGGGCGCGGCCAGCGAGGGGTCGGCCTGCAGGGCGGCGGCGAACCGGTGGTGCACCGCGGTGTGCTCGCCGGGCAGCAGATCCTGGTGCATGGCCTCGCTGATCAGGGCGTGCCGGAAGGTGCAGGAATTCCCATCGGGCACCAGCACGCCGCCGTCCACGGCGGGTCGCAGGCTGGCCGCCAGCGCGCCGGCGTCCAGCCCGGTCACCGCGGCGAGCAGCCCGCGCCCGGTGCGCTGGCCGCCGGCGCTGGCCGTGCGCAGCACGTCCTGGGCCGGCTCGGGCAGCCGCCGGACGGCGGCGAGCATCAGGTCCCGCGGGGTGGCCGCGCAGCCGCAGCGCCGGCCGTCGCAGCACACCAGTTCCTCCGCCAGCAGCGGGTTGCCCTCGGCGGCGCGGTACACCCGGTCGGCGAGCACCGGCGCGGGCGCGCCGCCCAGCAGCCGGCCGACCAGTTCCGCCGACTCGTCCCGGCTCAGCCCGGGCAGCTCCGCGCGCTGCACCCAGCCCCGCCGGCTGAGCCGGGACAGCACGGCGCGCAGCGGGTGGCCGCGGTGCAGTTCGTCCGACCGGTAGCTGACGATGATCAGCACACCGGGCATGGCCTGCTGGTTGTCGATCAGGAAGGAGAGCAGATCCCGGGAGGACTCGTCGGCCCAGTGCGCGTCCTCGATGACCAGCCCCACCGGCCGCGGCCCGGCCAGCTGCCCGAGCAGCGAGAGCATCTCGACGAACAGCCGGGCGCGGGCCTGCTTGGCGGTGCCGCCAGCGGCCGGGCCGCCGGCCGCCGGGCCTGCCGTGGCCGGCTCGCCCAGTTCGGGCAGCAGCCGGATCAGCTCGCGGTCCGGGGCGCCGATCACGCCAGCGAAGGCCCGGTCCCGCGCCAGATCCCGGAGAACCGCGCTGAACGGCCCGAACGGCAGCCCGACGGGGCCCAGGTCCGGGCACCTCCCGGTCAGCACCCGCGCCGTCGGCGCCGCGGTCGCGCCGAACTCGCCGATCAGCCGTGACTTGCCGATCCCCGCGTCGCCGCCCACGAGCAGGGCCGCCGGGCTCCCACCGCGCACCCAGGCCAGCGCGTCATCCAGCCAGGCCAGCTCTCGCCGGCGGCTCGACCAGCACCGGGCTGGTTACCAGCCGGGGCCCGGCCGGCCGGCTCCCGGCCGCCGCCACCCGGCCACGACGGTCATGTCAGCGGACGGCGCGGCCGGCCAGGCGGGCCCGCGCGGATGGCTCGTGCAGCAGCGGTCCCCGGGTGCGGGCCAGGAACTCGGCGTACGTCTCGGGCGGGATGTCCGGACTGATCAGGTAGGAGTCGGCGGAGGCGTGGATGATGGTGAGCCGCTGCTGCTGGCGGTGCATCCCGGCGATCGCCGAGCCGAGCCGGCGCGCCGCGCGGAGCACCGCGCGCACCGCCCGTCCGGCGGCCAGGCCGTGAGTGTGCATGGCTGCGCCCTAGGAAACCCCGGGCCCGGTGCCGGGCCGCCGGGAATGCCTGGCCCTGGACCCGCGCGGGCGTCCCCGCCCCCGCTTGCTCGCGACTACCACGCCGCGCAGCACCAGCTCACCGCCCCAGACCCCCCAGGGCTCGGCGCGGCCGAGCGCCCCGGCCAGGCAGGCGGCGGCCACCGGGCAGCCGCGGCACAGCTCCTTGGCCTGGGCGATGTCGGC
>CAWCII010000034.1:0-6272 GCA_963795575.1 uncultured Actinomycetes bacterium
GGCTGGCCATGACCTGATCATGCTAGCTGCCGGTACCTCGGCGCGGCGCCTGGCGTGAAGTGCCGGGCGGCTGCGGCAGAATAGCGGCTGGCATACGGACCGGGGGTATTCCCCGAGGAAGTACGGGCCGGCTTGCTACCGTCGGCGTAGTACGTGGTTGCACACAGACCCGAGGACAAGGCTGCTTCTCATGCATGATGCCCGCACGCTGCTCGACTTGGGCGAAGAAGCCGTTCGCCGCCTGGCCCGGCGCGGCTATACGCTCGACCTGCCTATGATCGAGGACCTTTTCGCCCGCAGGAATCTCTCCATCAAGTCCGCCGACGAGCTACGGGCCGAATCCAAGCGGGTCGCCCAGCAAGTGGGCAAAGCCGCCAAAGCGGGCGACGATGCATCGGCACTGAGAGAGCGCGCACGTCACCTCAAAGACCAGGTGCGGGCGATCGAGCAGGACCAGGAGAAGCTCGACACAGAACTGCGTGACATTCTGCTGAGCATCCCGAACTTCCCCGCCGAAGACGTGCCCGACGGCGCGAACGAGGAATTCAACGTCGAGATCCGCCGGCACGGCACTCCGCCGTCGTTCTCATTCGAGCCAAGGGATCACGTGGACCTGGGCGAGGCGATGGGCATCCTCGACCTCGCGCGGGCCGCGAAGCTGTCGGGGTCCCGGTTCGCGGTCACCCGCGGACCCGGGTCGGTGCTGGAACGCGCGCTAGCCACTTTCTTCCTCTCCCTGCACACCAGCCGGCACGGCTACACCGAGGTCTCGGTGCCGATCCTGGTGAACCGGCAGACGATGACCGGCACCGGCCAGTTGCCGAAGTTCGAAGAAGACCTGTTCAAGACCAGCGTGGCTGACCGGGAACTGTACCTGATCCCGACCGCTGAGGTGCCGCTGACCAACCTGCACGCGGACGAAATCCTGCCCGCCGAGAACCTGCCACTGGCCTACACCGCCTGGACGCCATGCTTTCGCTCCGAGGCCGGGTCCTACGGCCGGGACACCCGCGGCATCCTGCGGCTGCACCAGTTCTCCAAGGTGGAGCTGGTGCGTATCTGCCGGCCGCAAGACTCCCGCCGCGAGCTGGAGACGATGCTCGGCCACGCCGAGGCATGCCTGACAGAACTCGGCCTGGTCTACCGCGTCGTCGCGCTCGCAGCAGGTGACCTGGGCTTCTCGGCCTGCGTTCACCTACGACATCGAGGTATGGCTGCCCAGCCAGAACACCTACCGCGAGATCAGCTCGTGCTCGGACTGCGGCACCTTCCAGGCCCGCCGCGCCGCCATACGCACCAAGACCAAGCACGGCCAGCGCGGCCTCGCCGCCACGCTCAACGGCTCCGGATTGCCGATCGGGCGGACAATGGCCGCACT
Source organism: uncultured Actinomycetes bacterium (assembly GCA_963795575.1). Lineage (GTDB taxonomy): Bacteria > Actinomycetota > Actinomycetes > Streptosporangiales > Streptosporangiaceae > PALSA-505. The sequence goes on from CAWCII010000034.1 coordinate 1,379, forward strand.
GCTGGAGCAGAACCAGCAGGCCGACGGCTCTGTGCTCATCCCCAGGGCGCTGGTGCCGTTCACTGGATTCGAGCGCATCGAGGCCGACAGGCTGTGAATCACCTGCCGTCCGGGGCGGGCGCCGGCGGTCAGCCTCGGTAGAGTTCGGCGACGCGGAAGGCAAGATCGAGCGACTGGCTGCGGTTCAGCCGGGGATCGCAGGCTGTCTCGTACCGGTGGGTGAGGTCGTCCTCGGTCAGGCCGTGGCTCCCGCCGGTGCACTCGGTCACGTCATCGCCGGTAAATTCGATGTGTATCCCGCCGGGATGGGTGCCGAGTGAGCGGTGCACCGCGAAGAAGCCGGTGACCTCGGCGAGAATGTCTTCCACCCGCCGCGTCTTGTGCCCGTCCGGCGCCTCGATGGTGTTGCCGTGCATCGGGTCGCAGACCCAGGCCACCTGGGCGCCGCTCGCAGCTACCTTCTCGACGATCGGCGGCAGGGCTTCCCGCACCCGGGAGGCGCCCATCCGGGTGATGAACGTCAGCCGCCCCGGCTCGCGGTCCGGATCAAGCCGCTCAATCAGGGACAGGGCGTCCTGCGCGGTGGCGTCCGGGCCCAGCTTGACGCCGACCGGATTACGCAGGCGGCGGGCGAACTCGACGTGCGCCCCGTCCAGCTCCCGGGTGCGCTCGCCGATCCAGAGGAAATGCGCGGACATGTCGTAGGTAAGCCCGGTGCGGGCGTCGATCCTGGTCAGCGCGCGCTCGTACTCCAGGATCAGCGCCTCGTGGCTGGAGTAGAACTCGATCGTCCGGAACTCGGCCGCGTCCGCGCCGCTGGCGTGCATGAAGGACAGCGCCCGGTCGATCTCCCGGGCCAGCAGCTCGTATCGCCGGCCCGCCGGGCTGGCCGCCACGAAGTCGGTGTTCCACGCGTGCACCTGGCGCAGGTCCGCGTAGCCGCCCTGAGTGAAGGCCCGGCACAGGTTGAGCGTGGCCGCCGAGTAGTGGCAGGCCCGCAGCAGCCGGGCCGGATCCGGCGTCCTGGCCTGCGCGGTGAACTCCAGGCCGTTGACCGCGTCGCCGCGGTAGGCGGGCAGCTCGACCCCGTCGCGGACCTCGGCGGGGCGGGATCGCGGCTTGGCGAACTGGCCGGCCAGCCGCCCGATCTTGACCACCGGCACGCTGGCGGCGTAGGTGAGGATGACCGCCATCTGCAGCAGTGTCCGCAGCTTGCTGTTGATCGCGTCCGCGGTCGATCCGGCGAAGGTCTCCGCGCAGTCGCCGCCCTGCAGGATGAACGCCTCGCCGCGGGCCACGCTGGCCAGCCGTTCCTTCAGCTTGTCGCACTCCCCAGCAAACACCAGCGGCGGGATCCGGGCCAGCTCGCTGGCTACGGCCGCCACCGCGGCCTGGTCGGGCCAGTCGGGCTGCTGGGCCGCGGGGCGGTCCCGCCAGGCGTCAAGCGGACCGGAGTTCATGCCTCACCTGTCCAGGTCGCGGGCGCTGTGCACGCACGGGTCTAGGTCACGGGCTGGCCGGCGCCAGCTGCCATCGTGTCCCTTCGGGGGGTCCTGCAGATCCAGTCCGGCCGCGGCCAGGGCGTCCCGGATCGCCTCCGCGGCCCGGTAGCCGCCCTCGCGGCGGAGCGCGGCCCGCGGGCCGGCTCCGCCCACGGTAACCGAACCGCGGAACCGGGCCGCCGCCGAGGCCTCCGTGGCGAATGCGCGGCGGTTTGGCGCTCGGCACGGATGCCGCGGCCGGGGCGGCGGAGGAGTCCGGCGATCACCCGGAGGCGGCCGTCGGGCGCATGACGTGGGTTCGCCGGGTCGTCGCCCGGGCTCCCGCCGTGGCGTAATGACCGGCGGCCAGCGCGATTGACGGCGGCCGGCGCGGTCAAAAGAGAATTCAGTGCGCGGCTTCGTACTGCGCCACGACGGCGGCCGGAATCCGGCCCCGCTCGCTCACCGACAGGCCCTGCTCAGCGGCCCAGACTCGGATGGCGCTGGAGTCTTTCCGCGACGTCCTGGCGCGAGCCGAGCGAGGTCCCTGACGTCCTACCCGCCGCCCGGAGTCGATGAACGGCTGCAGGCCCCTTTTGAACTTGTCGTGATTCTTTCTGCTCAGGTCAATCTCGTAGCTCTGCCCGTCGAAACTGAAGCTAACGGTCTCAGCGCCCTGCGAGCCATCGATGTCGTCGGTGATAGTTACAACGGTAGTTTTTGCCATATGTTAATGGTCGGGCTACACCGGCCAATTTGTCAAAGTGACTCGCTGTGGAGCGGGGGTGTCGTCCCGGTAATTCCAGGCAATGGGGCGGTTGCGTCCCTCGGCGGTGCGGGATGGCGGGCCGCTGGTATACCGGGAGCATGGCTGCCGATGGCATACCCGATCAGATGAGGTCCGCCGCGACGGTGCTGCTCAGGGAGCTGGACGGCTCGCAGCGCCTGCTCGCGGCGCGGCCGTTCGCCGACCATGCCGCGCGGCGGTGGATGGAATACCGGCCCCGGCCGCGGCCCGGGGCATGCGTCGCGGACATGAGCGTGGCCGCCCGCAAGGGCGCCTGCCGGCTGCTGGCCACCGCGCTGAGCGATCACGCCTATGCGCAGGCGATGGCGATCATCGCCCTGGAGGAGGTGCTTGACCGGCGCGAGGGGTGGCGGCGGGGCCGGCATAGCGGTGACTACTGGGTCAGCGTCTTCGGCGACCCGGCCGGGGACGAGCCGTGGTCGTGGCGGTTCGAGGGACATCACCTGTCGGTCACGATGACCCTGCTCGGCGACGACGTCTCCCCCGCCCCGGTGTTCCTGGGCGCCAACCCGGCCTGCGTCGGCTATGCCGGCCAGCCGGTGTCCCGGCCGCTCGCCCCCGAGGAAGACCTGGCGCGGGCGCTGCTGGACGAGCTGGGCCCGGCCGGGCGGGCCGCCGCCGTGGTCGCCGACCACGCTCCCGGTGACATCCGTTCCGGCCCCCGCCCGCGCGCCGGGGAAGGCATCGAGCCGCTCGGCGTCGCCGCCGCCGGGCTCGGGCCCGCGCCGCGCGCGGTGCTCGGCCAGCTGGTCGCGCTCTACCTGAGCCGACTGGCCGCCGGGCTGGCGGCCCGGGAGGCCGCCCGGATCTCCGCGGGCCAGCTGCACTTCGCCTGGGAGGGGCCGGTCACCCCCCGGACCCGGCACTACTACCGGGTACAGGGCGACGACCTGCTGATCGAGTACGACAACACCAGCGACGACGGCAATCACGTACACACCGTGCTGCGCCGCCCGCGCAGCGACTTCGGCGACGACGTGCTCGCCGGCCACTACCGCCAGGCGCACCGGTGACGCCTGGCGGCCCGCGCCGCCGTTACGGCGCGTCGAACGGGCGCAGGTACGGCGTCGGAGTGAACCGCTGGAAGGCCGGCGGGGTCGGGACCAGCTTCCCGTTGCTGCTGAACACGTTGTAGGCCGGGCCGAGCGCCCGGGCCCGCGCGTTCAGCAGGGCGGTGGTCAGCGAGGCCGCGTTCCACTCGCCGGCGTTGAGGCGGTTCAGCAGCACCTTGGCCGCCGTGATCGTCTCGGCGGGCGTGAACGCGCAGTGGCCGGCCCGGTGCACGAAGATCTGGCGCAGCAGGGCCGAGTCGCCCGCCTTGGCCACGACGGAGCGGTAGGCCTGCTCGTTCTGCGGGACCACCAGCCCGTCACCGATCGTGTGCATCGTCAGCACGGGGACGCTCAGGTGCCCGTTGTAGGTGATGTTCTTCTCCAGGTAGGCCTTGGCCGCCGGGTCGGCCGCGATCCGCGGGGCGGCGGCGAGCTTGGCCAGGTCGTTGAACAGGTTCAGGTGCGCCGTGTGGTATAGCGCGAGCACTTCCTTGAGGTCGGCCGACTTCAGCAGGTCCTTGAAGTAGTTGACGCCAGTGTTCCACGACGGGTTGCCGCCCGCCCGGGCCTCGAGGTCGGCCCGCAGGTCGAAGGCGAACGGGAAGTCCACCTCGGTGGCCCACAGGTACTGGTTGGCTTGCTGCGCCTGGTAGTCGGTGGCCGCGGGCTGCGGCGACAGCGGCGTGAACCAGCCCGGTATGTTCGCGAGCGCGGCCGACAGCGCGAGCCGGGCCCGGCCCTTCGCCGTCTTCTGCGCCTTCTGCGCGGCGGTCAGCGCCGAGATCAGGTTGGCGCCCGGGTTGGTGATGTTCACCACGCTGACCGACGGGTCGATGAGCTGCTGGAACGCGAACTCCGAGTCCAGGGTGGTGTTCCAGGTCGCCACCGCGCCCGATACCACGCCGCACATGGGCAGCGCTGCGTTGAACCGGGCCGGGTAGCGCTGGATGAGGCCGGCCGTGATCATGCCGCCGAGCGAGTGGCCCCAGGCGATGGTCCGGGCCGGCTTCCCGGCGACCTTGTCGAAGACGTTGAGGGTGTGGATTTGGTCCGGCAGCGCGTTCGACACATCCCACCCGGCGTTCGCGTAGGACGAGCCGGCCAGGGCGTAGCCGTGGCCGAGCATCCAGGCCCCGGTGACCGGGTCGCCGACGTCCACCGCCGGGTTGGGCTCACCGGGGACCACGTACCCGTGGCTGTACAGGAAGAGCGTGCCGTTCCACTTCGCCGGGACCTGGATCAGGTACGTCGCCCCGTCCCGGAACTTCCCGGTGTACTTCGTGACGCCGGCCGTCGCCGTGGTGCCGGCCGTCGCCGTGGCGCCGGCCAGCGCGGGCGCGGCCGCGACCGGGCTGAGCACGGCCGCGAGCAGCGCGGCGGGGAGCAGCAGGCGCAGGGCTCTGTTGATGCGAGACACGATCACGCTCCTGGGGCTGGGAGAGATTCCGCACGGGGCTGTGCTGGACTTTAGCCCTATCCAGGCAGGTGCGGTAGATGTCGGGCGTTAACTTGCGCAGGCTGCGGGCGGCCCGGCGGACGGCAGGCGGCAGGCG
>CAWCII010000035.1:0-23322 GCA_963795575.1 uncultured Actinomycetes bacterium
CGCAGCCGACGCCGCAGGGCTCTTGACGGGTTCTGGCCCGACCCGGACAATCCCCGAGAGCGGGAGCAGGCGCACGCACAATATGCGGGTTGCGCCGGGTCTTCGCGTAGGCCGCCTGACTATGCGGGAACGGGTGATCTGCGTGCTCATGCGGATCCCGAAACCCGCACGATTACGGCTGGTCCTCGCGGCTGTCGGCCTGGTGGCGGAGGGCGAAGATCGCAGCCTGGACGCGGTCTTGCAGGCTGAGTTTGGTGAGGATGCTGCGGACGTGGGTCTTGACGGTCTGCTCGCCGATCGCCAGGTCCCGGGCGATCTGCCGGTTGCTGTGACCGCGGGCGACCAGCCGGAGTACTTGGCGTTCGCGCGGCGACAGCTGCTGCAGCGGGTCCGGCGGCGGTGGCCGGCGCAGCGCCTGGGTGAGCCGGGTCAGCAGCTCGGGGCTGAGGCTGGCGGTGCCGGCGGCGGCGGCGCGGACGGCGGCGATGACGTGCTCGGCCGGGGCGGTCTTGAGCAGGTAGGAGGTCGCGCCGGCGTGCATGGCGCGGACGAGGTGCTGGTCGTCGGCGGCGGAGGTGGAGCACGACGACGGCGGGCCGGTGCGCCGCGTCGTGCAGGGCGGCGAGCGCGGCATGCCCGTCCAGCCCGGGCATGTACAGGTCGAGCAGCAGCACGTCCGGGCGGGTGGCGGCGACGACGTCTACCGTCTGCTGGCCGTCTCCGGCTTCGCCGGCGACCTCGACGTCTGGTTCCTGGCCGAGCAGGTAGCACAGCCCGTCCCGGACGACGCGGTGGTCGTCGGCGATCACCACGCGGATCGTCACGGCACCGGCACCCGGACGGTGGGCGCCGCGCCGCGCCCCGGGTGCGCTGTCGATGTCCACGGTGCCGCCGAGTTCGGCGACCCGGTCCCGGATGTGGGCCAGCCCGGAGCCGGGGCACGGGGCGGCCGGATCGAATCCGGTGCCGGTGTCGCGCACGGCCAGCACGGCGTGCCCGTCCTGGCGGGTCATCGACACGGCAAGCAGGCGGGCGTTGCCGTGCCGGACGGCGTTGGTGCATGCCTCCTGGGTGATGCGCAGCAGGGCGTGCTCAGCGGCGCGGATAGGGTGACGTCGTCCAGGCTGGCGTCAACGGTGACGCCGAGCCGGTGATGGTAGGCCGCGCAAATCTCCTGCAGGGCCAGGGCGAGCCCGGCACCGTCCACGCTGGCCGGGCGCTGCTCGATCAGCAGCGCCTGCATGTCGCGCAGTGCCTCCTCGCTGATGCGCTCGATCGCCTGTGCCTGCTGGTTGCCAGGGTCGGCCCGGCGCATCCCGGCGGCGATCATCCGCAGCCCGAACAGATGCTGGGAGATCGCGTCGTGGACCTCCCGCGCGATCCGGCTGCCGCGAGCGCGCATCGCCGGTGGCGCGCTGCCGTTCGGCGGCCAGCGCGGAGCCGAGCTGGCGGGCCATGGTGGTGAAGTTCGCCTCCAGCCGTCCGACCTCATCCCGGCCGGAGACGGGCAGGGTGACGGTGTAGTCGCCGTCAGCGACCGCGACGACGGCTCGTTCCAGGCGGCGTACCCGGCGGACCGGGCGGCGTGAGGCCAGCAGCCCGAAGAGCACGCCGACCGGCACGATCGTGATGAGCAGCGCGTATTGACCCGACCGCTCCAGCGAAAATAGAGATCACGCCAGCTTGGCAACCGTCAGCAGCACGGCCGAATCCTCCAGCGCCTCAACGCTATGAGACGAGTCGGGCACCACCAGCAGGTCGCCATGCCAGGCCCCTGCAGGAATGCTCGCCAGGGCCGACAACCGGACCAGGCCGGCCAGGACATGCATGCTCGCATCGCCCGGATTCTCGTGCTCACCGAGGGCCACGCCCTTAACCATGGCGATGACGGTCTGCCGGAGCACCCTTTCATGGCGCACATGATGACGGCCCGCTACGCCCGGCTATCCGACACCACCATCCGCCGGCACTGGGAAGCCGCCCGCAAAGTCAACGTCAAGGGCCAGCAGGTAACCCTCGATCCGGCCGGGCCGCTGGCCGAGGCCGCCTGGGCCAAGCAACAAGCGGGCCGGGCCACCCAGGCTCTGCCCAACGGTTATTGCGGGCTGCCGATGGTGAAGGCCTGCCCGCATGCCAACGCTTGTCTGACCTGCCCGATGTTCATAACAACCCCGCAGTTCCTGCCTCAGCACCACGAACATCGCCAGCAGGTCATCCAGATCATCTCCACCGCCCAGGCCCGGGGGCCAGCAGCGGCTGGCCGAGATGAACCAGCAAGTACTGGGCAGCCTCGACCGGATCATCACCACACTGGAAGACGACCACGCGAACAAGGACGCCGGCGATGCAGGCTGACAACACCGCCCACCTGATCACCGCTACTAGCCGCCCGGCACGAACTCACCCGCGGCAAGGCCATCCGGGCGCTCCGCCGCCTCGATGCCGCTGGCACCGCCGTGACCTTCGAGATCGTCGCCCAGACAAGCTGAGCTGTCCCGGTCCTGGCTCTACACCCAGCCCGACATCCGGGCCGAGATCGAACGACTCCGCGATCTCGGCAGCCGAGCCCCGCAGCGTCGGTGCCGGGCCGCCAGCGCAGCAGCGACGCCTCCCTGCTGCGCCGGCTCGAGGCCGCCAACGCGCGCAACCGGGAACTCGCCGAAGATAACCAGCGGCTGCGCCGCCAGCTCGCCCATGCCCTCGGCCAGCTACGCGTCACCGGGTTACACGGACTGGCTCTCGATAGGCCCGTCCGTGGCGCTTAGCCCACCGGAAGCCGACGTCGGCCGGCCTCGAAGGATCCCGGCGCAGGTCCATGCTGGCCCGCTCGGAATCATCCGGAGCGAGGGCGATAACAGCCATACAGCAGGCCCGGCCGGCCAGCACGGCGTGACCGTGGAACGGCACATCAAGCACCCAGTCGCCAGGCCTGGAGCCGGTGAACCTCCGCCGCGGCCCGGAGCAAGGCATGGAAGGCATACCGGGCGCCCCACGAGAACCTGCGCGGCTCCTTAAGGTATGCCTGGCCATACCCGATCGCGCGCAGAGAGCCGCCCGGGCCCGCAGCCGGAACTCGGTCAGCGAGCGAATACTCCTCGAAGGCCGAGGCACCGCCGCCAAGGTATACCCAGGTACCGTCACGCCGCTGAAAAACCGACTTCTCCAGGCCGGGCCGCCCGGCCAGCGGGCAGCGCGTCAACGACCGGATGAACACGGTCGCCGCCACGTCCCCGTTGATGTCCACTCCGAGCGGGATGAAGCGGTGCTCGTCGTCAAGCTCCCTCGGAACAAAGCAGGGAAGCCCCTGCTGCAGCAACCCCCGGCAGGCAGCTAGCAGTTCGCCCTCCAGAGTCTCGACGATAAGCCCCCGGCGCCGGACCGAAGGGACCGTTGAACGTCCCACCGCGAAGAGGAGCGCTGTCAAAGCTCAGCGACACCACTCTGGACCTGCCCAAGTCAGGGGCGTTTTCGATGGCGACGCCCACCGGTATCCGGGGCGGGCGAGATCGTTGGCCCACCCTCAGATGAAGTGCAGGAGCGCTCCTGCGGCAAGCGCGAGCAAGGCCGGGGGTCCCTGGTAGCTGCCAGTGAGGCGGGTCTTTTCGCCGTCTGGCTGGCGGGTCCGTGCCGCGTCGATGCGGATCGGGGTGCCTGCCACTGTTCCGCGGATCTGCCCGAACGTGAGCAGGCCGTCGATGGCGGCATAGATCGTGAACTCGGTGCCGCCCAGGGCGTTCCAGTCAACGGCGACCGTCGAGGTACTGCCGAGCCCGCCCGAAGCGGTCTGGACGGTGGCGTCGACTGTTTCGGCCCCGACGTGGCCGGTGATCGTGCCATGGTCGAAGAAGTAGCCGGGCTCAAGGTGAAAGGTGGCGTGGAGTTCAACGGACTGCCCCCCCGAACGACCCTGTGAGGTCGGAGGGCACGTCCGGGTAGAGGCGGTAGTTGTCCCCGTTCTCCCAGGTGGCCGACACCGGTATCCCGGCGATCGTGCCAGTTGCTGCACCGTTGTGAGTGGGCACGTTCAGGTCCACGCGGACGGGCTGGCCGCCGACTGACCCACGGAGCAGGCGGGAACGCTCGAAGGTGAGCTCAACGCGGGCATGGTCGGCGATGATGACGCCAGCCGGATCGGCATCGGCCGGGAACTGCCGGGCTGGCGTTTCCAGCCGTTCAAGGTGCGGCCGGAGCTCGGGCATGCGCAGGTCTGTGACACGGACCAGCGCGAGCCCGGGCGGGTCGGGGACATGCAGGCTGTCCAGGGTCAGATCAGCATCTGCGCTTCGGCCCACCGCCACCAACCACCACCCGTCCAGCACTTCGCAGCGCTGGAACGGCGTGGGGTGACCATCGACGGCGATAGTCACGTTCTCCCAGGGCAGTTCGTCCAGCCGGGCCGCCGATTGGAGCCGCTCCACCTCCCGGGCGGCTGCAAGCTGAGAGAATTCGTCATCGGCGTGCTCCCGCAACGCGGCACGGACGGCGTTCTGGGAGACCCACCGCCGCAGTGACGCAAGACCGTTGTCCTGCCGGCGGTGGGAAGTGACAGTGATGGACGCGTCCCCGTGGCTGTGGTCCACCCCTGCCATCACGAGCGTCACTTTCCCGCCGCCGCGGTCGGCCCGGCTGAACCCCGAGGACGAACTGACCTGACGCTGACCCGGCCACCCTTCCACCCCATACAGCGGCAGCTCCGCTGATGCCCGCTGTCCCAGATCACGCTCCTCGCCGGAGGTCATGCACTCGACTATCACACAACCCGCCGCCGGGCGGGCTATGATCGCCTGGAGACCCGTAGTCAGCAATCTTGCGGGCCTGTCATGAGGGCAGAACCGCGCGCTCGTAGCAGGTAACACGTAACACCCCGCTGCCGCGGCTGACGGGCAACGCTGCCGCAACTCGCCCCCCGCAAGCCAACAGGCCTCTGCGGCAGCGTCCCATTCAGTCGCGCGACGTCGCTCTTCGATAACGATCGGCCCCTGCTGACGGTTGGTCTCAGCCGTAACGCTCGGTCGTCGAAGACACCGTCTTCGACGACCCGGCCCAGGTCGGGGATCGGCCGCCCCGATAGCTCTAGATAACGATCGTTCGTGTTACACGCTAGGACCGCCAGCGTTTCCGCTGTGACTTTGCCGCTAACTGCCCGTAACAGGCTTGCCGAGAAGTCTGACGTAGCAACTGAGTTAGGTCGGCTCCCAGCGCAGGCCGTTGTTGTTCTCGCAGGTGATGGCCTCGCCGTCCCCGGCCACGCCGCTCATGCCTTCGTCCGCATGCGGACAGAATTCGCCCGGCTCGTAGCAATGGCCGCTGCTTGTCTTGGGATAGCAGCCAGATGGCGCCGCGGCTGAAGATGAAGGAGCCGGAGCGGGTGAAGGAGGCGACGGAGGAGGAGGAGGAGGAGGAGGAGGAGGAGGCTTCTGGCGCGGTGTAAACCAGGCCCGGGTGGATCGCTTCTGACCGTGCGCATACACGCGGACATCCACCTTGACCCGGTATCGCGGTACGGCGCCAGCGGTCTGGAACCAAAAGGTATGCAGGCCAGTATCGTCGGCGCGGGCGGTTTCCTCGCGGTCTCCAGCCGGGAAATGTACGACGACGGTGATCCGCGCGTTCGGCACGGTAGTGACCAAGACGCCCACCGTCTTGCCGATGGTGGGGCGCTTGCGGATCACTGATGCGCTGGACGTGAGCGGGGTCAGTGTCGGTGTGGCGGCGGCGCTGGTTGTAGGGGTGGGCGTGGGTGTGGCACTGGAAGCGGAAGAGGATGCGGTGTGATGTGCACTCGTGCAGCCAGCCGCAGCAAGCACAACCGCTGCAGCTGCGCCCGCAGCGGCCGTTAACCTCCGGGCGCGCCAGCAGACCTGAATCTTCCCCCCTGTCATGAAGCGTAATCGTAACGTCACATTGTGCTCTTTGTCGATCAGTTCGTGACCCATGCGGCCCGCCGACCGTCTCGAGCGCTGCGGCGGGGAGCGGCCTGCCGGGCAGCGCCGCGTTTAGGAACCGCTGTCCGGAGTCCAGCAGCGGGCGACCGCCGCGATAGCCAGACGACTGTCGCCGGTGCACGACGACCAGGTGCTCATCGCCGTCTACCACGAGATGGTGATCCGGTCACTCACCGGTGAACCTCACGCCAGTCCCGGCACCTTCCGCCGGAGTGAATTTCCCTGAGCCACCGAAGGGAAACAGCTGATCCGTAGTTACCTGCATCGCATTCAGCATCGTCCGGATCAGTTCGCGACCTGGCATGATCGCCAGCCCGCCTGTCCGGGCTCGTCCGCCTGGCGGGGGAAGTCGTTCGCCCGGGTGGCTCCCAAGGTTTGGCTCCCGAGGTCATTCGCAGACCAGGCAGCCACTGTGCGTCCGGACTCGCAAGACACCGCCCGGCTCAGCCTTCAGGCGGCTGGTCACCGCTGCGACCAGCCGTTGCGGATCGGGCATGCTCTGGGCTGCGAGCGTGCTGCGGACGTACTGGGCGATCGGCTCGCTTCCCGGCAACAGCAGCTGAGAAACAAAGTCGTGACGGACCACCGTGGTGAACACCCTGCCCAGCAATACTTCTCCCCTCGTCGAGGCCGATTCGCTCGAAACGTGCTGCCCGCCTGCCCGCCGGGCCGACGTCGGCCAGCGCCGGGCCACCATCAGGTCCCGCAGCTCCCGCAGGTGATCGTCGCCGTTCAGGCCGACCAGCACCCGTCCGCCGCTGCCCGTGATCCGGCGCAGTTCCCGCGCTGCGGCCTGCGGGCTCGGCACGTGGTAGAGCATGTGCATCGCCAGCCGCGATGACCCGCAGCCTGCCGGCGGCGGCTCGGCACCGCTGTCGCGCCACAGCGGCGCGCAGGTCCAGGCGATGAACGCCAGTTCCAGCGGCGGCGTGGTGGGGGCCGCCGGGTCCAGTCGAACACGACCACCAGGTCGTCACCGTCGAAGCACACGTTGTAGGGCGCGATGTCGTTGTGCCCGGTCAGCGAGGACCGGGCCCCTGGGCATACCACCACGGCCCGGGATGGGAGAAGCCCGCCACCGCGTGGTGGAAGCCGCGCGTCCAGCGGGCCACCGACACGATCTGCCCGGCGCTGAGCGTCTCGGTGTCGATGTCGGCCACCCGCCCCGGCAGGTAGGACAGCACCTCGCGTCCCTGCTCGTCGTGCCCGAGGACGCGGGGAACGTGTGGCACCCGCGGGGCGAGGTAGCCCAGCAGCGCGTGCACGGCGGGAGTCCACGGCCCGGTCGCGCGGTGCACCGTGTCGCCAACGCGCACCGCCCCGCCGGTGTTGCCCGCCAGGTAAACATCCCGATCACCATCACCCACGCCCCTGCCTTTCTGACCCCGGCGCCCGTCGGCCGCGCTGGCCGGTGCGACGAGCAAAGCGGCCGCTATCCCGCGCGGCTAGGTTCCTCGCGCCAGGCATGAGTTAACCCGCACGTGGCACTGGCCCCCGCGGCCGAGCCGATCCCGTTCCCGTAACCTGCTGGACGTGCGGCTTGCCTTTCCCGACCCGGCGCTGTCGGCTGCTGGCGTTGTCGTTCGCCGCCTGAAAACCGATGACCTTCCCTGGATCACCGCGGCGTGCAGCGACCGCGAGCTGAGCCGTTATGTCCCGGCGATCCCTTACCCCTACTCACAGGCCGATGCCGGGCCTTCGCCGAGCACACCGCCCGCGGCCGGGCAGAGGGAACAGCGCGTCGTTCGTGATCGCGCAGGCACCAGGCGGCGATGGCCTGGGAACGATCGGGCTGCACCTCTTCACGCTGACCCGGCGCTGGCCGAGGTCGGTTACTGGCTGCGCGCCGGGAGGCGCGCGGGCGCGGCGCAGCCACCACCGCGGTAACGCTGGTGTCGAGCTGGGCCTTCGAGAAACTGGGCATCAAGCGGCTGAACCTGAGCACGGCACCGCAGAACCTGGCCTCGCAGCGCGTCGCCGAACGCGCCGGATTCACCCGGGAGGGCCTGCTGCGCTCCTGGATGCCGACAGCCAATGGCCGACGGGACACCTTGATGTTCTCCCTCCTGCCCGATGGCCCATCTCGCAAGGCTTTGCAATTCTGACCTTCTGCTCCGTAGATACCTGTACCGCGTTCAGCGTCATCCAGATCGGTTTGCGAACTGGCATGATCGCCACCTTCCCCTGTCCAGACTGGTCCGCCTCGCGTGGAATCGTTCGCCCGGATGGCTCCAGTGTTGGCTCCCGGTGATCGCTTCCTTCTAGCTCAGCTCTGGCCGGTCGAGCGTCAAGACGCCGTACTCGGCAATTTGCGGTGGCCGTTGTGTGAGCGAGTTCGCACGAAGTGCGCTGGTATTGCTGTCATCTCGCCTGGTACTACACATCGGTCGAGTCGAGGTATGCGTGTAGGTCGTGGACGAGGCTGGCGATTTCTGGCTCACCGCCACGCCGCGCGTCCGGCCACTCATCCACGCGTTCCCACCAGTATTCGCGCGGAGTACCTGGGTACCTTGGCAGCAAGTGGACGTGTACGTGCGGGACCCCATCGCCGATCACGGCGGCGTACGCATGCTCAGCTCCGGTGACATCGCGCAGGGCCCGGCTGGCATGCGTGCACCACCAGCCCACGGCCCTTGCCTCGCTGTCCGTCAGATCAGCCAAGCCAAGCGCGTGCCGCCGGGGTTCTACGAAAAGGTGCCCAAGGTAGACAGGGCGGCCCTCCAGGCCCGGTGCCTGTGGCGCCAGGTGGGAGACGATGATCATGTCATCTTCGCCGACTGGGCCGCCCGGCAGCAGTGCTCCCTGTTCACGGTGCTTACGGCAGACGAAGCACTCAACTGCGGCACCTTCCGAGGCCATGGCCTCAATCTTGCATCACGGCCTCATCTTCATGGACGACCTCCCCGGCCGCGTTGGTCATGGCTGACCCTTGCTGTTGGGCAACGGCCTGCGATAGCGCACCTCGGTGCTGGCTGAGATCCACAAGCTGACCGCGATTCACGCGGTTGGCCTGCGCCGGGCTTGTTCGCCGATGTGGCACCGATGGTGGGGTGCCGGTAAGATCGTGTCACCAGCCGCAAACGAGCGGGTTTAGGCAGGTAGCGGCCGCTGCTGGTCGCGGGCGTGAGGTAGCGGTGCAGCGATGTCTTGGGAATGCCCGTCTTGTTTGCGATTTCGCCGAGACTCTTGCCCTGTTCGCACAGCAGCCGGGCGTAGTCGATATTGTCGTCGGGCCAGGCAGCGGGATGTGCAGGGTCTTGAAGATCCGGCCGTAGGTGGCGATCGCCTCACCCAGCGCGGTCGGGTGCCCGCCCCGCTGCTGCGCCCGCACCAGCTCGGAGGCGCTGACCGTGCTGGAGTAGATGGTGGCCACCAGGCGCAGGATTTCCTCCCCAGTGCCGGGCCACCTTGGCCAGGTCGAGCCTGCCGCGGGCGAAGGTGTTCAGCGGCCCGTAGCCGCGCCGACCACGATCACGCCCGTCCAGCGGCAGCCTGCAGCCGGTCACCCTCACCTACGACGGGTTCGGCCGCGTCGCCACCGTGGCCAACGGGGACGGCGACACCGTCACCTACACCTACAACAAGGCCGACCGGATCACCAAGGCCGCCTGGCGGCGGCCCGCACCCGGTCACCGTCAGCTACGCCTACGACGGCGCCGGGAACCTGCAGACCGAGACCGACCCAACGGCACGTCAGCTACGGCTACGACGGACTGAACCTGCTCACCTCCCGCACCGCCAGCACCGGCGGCGGCACCCTGACCTACGGCTACGACAAGGACGGCAACCTGACCTCGGTCACCAACGCCGGCGGCACCACCACCTACCAGTACAACCGGCCCGGCAACCTCACCAAGGACCCGGCCAACGGCACCCTGGCCTACAACGACACCAGCCAGCTCACCAGCGCCAGCAACGCCGACGGCAACGGCAAGGAAACCTTCCGCCTAGGCCGACAACACCCAGGACCAGGTGCTGTCTGACGGCACCACCGCCGGGATCACCTACGGCCTGGCAGGCCAGGACGGCCAGCCCTGGGTCTGGTCCTACACCCCCGCGCTGACCGTCAACCCGGTCTACGTTCTGCACGACCAGCAGGCACCCCCTCGGCTACATGGTCAAAGGCAAGGTCTACGCCTACATCACCGACAACCTCGGCTCGGTCATCGCCATAGTCGACACCGGCGGCGGCGCCGACTACACCTACGCCTACGACCCCTACGGCGTCACCGCCAACGACAGCAGCCGGATCGGCTACACCGGCGCCCTCACCGACACCGGCGACAACCTGTCCACCGGCGTCGCCGAAACCGGATACGTCCACCTCGGCCAGCGCTCGTACAACCCCCAGACCGGCGCCTTCACCGCTCAAGGCCCGCAGACCGTCCTCGCCAACCCCGCCGACGCCAGCACCTACCCCTACGCCACCGACAACCCCGCCAACAACACCGACCCCACGGGAGCAGACTGGAACCTTCATCAGTTACTTTTTTATAGGTGGAGCCCTTATACCAGTAACTACTGCAGAAACCGGACTAGCGCTTACTGGGAAGGTCTATTTACCACGGTCGCGATCGCCGCGGGAGTCTATTCTTGGCGGCGTCTTTGCAGTCGGATTCGCGATCATAGCTTGTGTGCTTTATTGTTAGAGGAAGGACTTTCATAGTTAGGAGGGTTGACAGCATTGAGTTGGCCTCGTAGGTGGCGCGGAGCAAAGGCTTCAAGCCTGTATCCTTCATATCGTTTGGTCGTATTTCTGACATTGCTTGGCTCCGCGGGCTTTATAGCGGCTACTGTGGTCGGGATCGTCTTCGGCGTCTGGGCCCTGATCTTGATCGGATTGGCACTTTCTGCCCTGAATATTGCCAGACTTGTTTACCTGCTGCGTATGGGAAAGAAGGGCTGGAATGAAAAGACTGGACCCGCAGATGACAAGCGTGCCCGGTCCGGTCCCGGGTGACCGGCCCCCGCTCGGCGGCCAGCTGGCCGTAGACGGCCTGCTGGGCTGCGGTCAGCGGCATCAGCGGCCGCCCGGGGCGGCGGGTGCGGTGAGGTAGCGGTGCAGCGAGGCTCGGGATGCTGGTCTTGGCGCTGATCTGGCCGGTAGCTGCCCTGGCCTTGAGCAGCCGGGCGTACTCGATCTTGTCGGCAGGGTGGGCGACGGGCCGGCCTGGCTGCCCGCGGCTTCGGCGACGGCGCGGGCGTGGGCGGCGCGTTCGGCGGTGAAGGTGCGTTCCATCTCGGCGAACAGGGCCAGCAGCAGGAAGGCGATCCGGCCCATGCCCTCATCGGCGGTATTGATCGGCAGCGGGTCGGCCAGGGACCGCACGCCGATGCCGCGCCCGGCGAGGTCGTGCACCAGGTCGAGCACCTCGCGCAGGTTGCGGCCGATCCGGTCCAGCGTGTGCACCACGACCGTGTCACCCGGCCGTGCGTAGGCCAGCAGGTGGTTCAGGCCCTCGCGCTCGATGCTGGTGCCCGTCTTCTTGTCGGTCCACGTCCGCCCATCGGGGATGCCGTCGACGGTCAGCGCGTCGAGCTGGCGCACGAGGGACTGCTTGGTGGTGGACACGCGGGCGTAACCGAGGTCGAGCCCGCGGGGTGGCTGCCGATCGCCATTTTCCATGCGGGGACTGTACCGGAATCTGGCGCCGTACTGGCATTGCGGAACGCGTGTTGCGGAACGACTTACGGAACGAGTTGACCTGGGGCAGCCCGGCGTCGTGTGACTGCCTTGACGGTGTTCCACTTCCAAGGATCCGGAACGGCAGGCAGACAATGACTATCCGGGGGCAATACGGCGCGGGCGGGGTGCCGAATACCTGACGTGACCCACGCACCCGGCAGGCGGCGAGCCCCCCGGCAGGCTGCGGTGCGGCCGACACGGGCTAGCTCAGGGTGGGCCGGCCTCACCGGCCCCGTTGTGGCCTGACGGGGGATGTCCCGGCAGGGCATGTTCACCGGCCAAAGGCTGCCGTGCAGGGTGCAGCAGAAAGGCAGGACCGAAGATGGCAGTCGGCCAGCCCGGTTTGCGGCGGGTCCCGACAGTTTACTCACGTACCAACCCTCGAAATGCGCAAGGAGACGAAATGCGTTATCTGACGCTCAGCAGGCCCGGCCCGTTACTACTCAGCCTCGCGACGGCGGCCGCGGTGGTGGCGGTGCCCGCCGCCGCGTCCGCCTCGACCCAGGCGTCCCCGGTGACCGGGCACGTCTACGTCAACGACAACACCGCCGGGAGCGAACACGGTCGCGGGCTTCCACCGTCACGCGGACGGCGGGCTGCGCCCGCTGCCGGTTCGCCGTTTGCCACCGGGGGCGCCGGTACCGGGTCGGGCTCGGCTCCCAGGGCGCGCTGCAGATCGGCCCTCGGCGGTCGCTATCTGTTGGCGGTCGACGCGGGCAGCAACCAGATCTCGGTGCTGCGGATCGCGCCCGGCGGCATCGCTCCACTGGTCGGCAGCTCTCTCCTCGGAGGCGTGCAGCCGGTCAGCATCGCAGTCCATGGCGAGCCTCGTGTACGTCGCCAACGCCGGCGACGGCGGCAGCAACTACACCGGCTTCTGGCTCGACCGCGAGCGGCAAACTGATCCCATCGCCGGCTCCACCGTCGCGCTGCCCGACGGCTCCCAGCCCGGCGACGTGCTGTTCAACAGCACCGGCACCACCTGGCCGGCACCCGGGTGGGCACCTCGCTGATCGACAGCTTCACCGTCGATCGGCGGGCGGCCTCGACCGCCGCGCCGGGCTCGCCGTTCACCGCCCAGGGCCTCGGCCCGTTCGGCAGCGAGTTCAGCCCGACCAATCCGGACCAGCTGTTTGTCTCCAACGCCCACAACGGGCCGGGCTGGGCACGGTGTCGGCGTTCCGCGTACGCCGCCAACGGGCACTTCACCTCGATCGGCGCCTCCCCATTCGCTGACCAGCAGACCGCCCCGTGCTGGGTGGAGATCAGCCATGACGGCCGGTACCTGTTCGCCGTCAACACCGGATCCGGCTCCCTCTCCCGCTACTCGATCACCCCCCGCGGCACGCTGAGGCTACTCGGCAGCACACCGGTCCGCGGCACCGCAGTCGGCGCGGTCGACGCCCGGCTCAGCCCCGGCGGCCGCACCCTGTACCTCGACGAGGCCGCGGTCGGCGCCGTCGCCGCGTTCGCGGTCCACCGCGGCGGCACCCTGACCGAACTGGCCAGCTCCCCCACCCCACTGCCCGCCGGCGCCGCCCCCGCCGGCATCGTCGTCACCTAACCGCTGCCCAGCATCCGCGGGCCGGGGCGTAACCCCGGCCCCGCGCAGCCATGCACCCGGTTCCCGGCCCCCGGCTGTGCCGAGCGGACACTCATCCGTAGCCAATCCGCATGCTCCGGGACTGTAACGGTAACCACCGACGGCGTTACGAAGGCGCGGACGCGAGTTGCGTTACAGCCTTGTCCTGCGGAAACGCTGACCATCCGAGCGTGTAACGCGAACGACCGTCACCGGACAAGATCGAGCTTGGCGTCGGCGGCTGTACCCGGTGGTCCGTTCGCGTGTGCGGTGGCGCGCAAGAACGCGCCTGCGGCGCTGGTGGTTGATGCTGCCCTACCGGCCAGACCCCGGAGAACCGGTCTACCTCATCCGCGCCGGCGAGCAGGAAGCCCAGGCCGCCGAGTGGGACCTGGACTGGCCGTTACGACAGCTGGTGATCGCCGTGCTGGATGAAGGCGACGGCTGATTGCCGGAAGACCCGGGTCCAGATCCCGGTTGCGGAACAGCGACGCATCTGCCGGGTCGCTGGTCATGCATAGGCGGGCGTGACTCGTTTCGCGAGTCCGTCGGCGGTCGTCCAAATCCGGGTGCGTTGGTGTCAGCTGGTGGTGTCAGATCGCGCTGGCTTGCGTGACTGAAGATGCCTTCGCCGCGGCTTGATTGGGTTGGTCAGCAGCTCGCGGGCATACGCGATCTGCTCGGGTGTCATCGCGGGTGGTCGGCCGGGGCGCTGCCCGCGGGCTCAGGCCGCGTCGAGGGCCCTCGTTGGTGCCTTCGGTAGTGAGTTCGCGGGGGAACTCCGCAGCGCGACGAACAGGCGGAAGACCAGCCGCCCGCCTGCGATGGTGGTGTCCAGCGACTCGTGCAGGGACGCCGCGTTTGAGGAGGTCGGTGACGATCGTCAATCGGTCATGTGACCTCGGCCCAGCCGCGCACGGGCTGTGTCTGACTGAAGTTGGCGATGTCGCCATAGAGAGTCGCAGCGTGCTCGGCGAGCGTCGCGCCGAAGGCCTCTGGCGACGTGACCCAGAAGTAGGCTGCTGCGACAAAGGGCGGCGGCGGAGCGCCGGGGCTCGCGAGCCCTCGATGCACTTCGAACCGCACGCAGTTCTCGCCGAGCAGTTCGGCGAACATCGGCGCGTGGCGGTTGCGGAAATAGTCGAAGTCGAAGGCCTCGGCGTCGAGCGGATAGGCCACGGAAGCGCAGAACATGCAACCATCCTGCCGCAACCGGTCGGCCTGCTACAGCCTCATGCTGCGTCCAGTAGAGGATCGGTAACAGGAGTTGCCGGACCGGTCCTGGTGTTCAGCGGAGGGGCACGCTCAAGTCACACACGGGGGTGTCGGGTGTGGCTGTTCGCTGGTCAGCGATGAGCACCTGACGAAGTGCTCCTGCCGGGTGACGTCGGTGGTCGGTCACCCACGTTTCGAGCGCATCGCAGGCGGGCAGCATCGCTGGCCAGCCCAGCTCTTTCATCGGCAGGCGGATGTACGCCTCGTCATGGGCGGGCTCGACACGGACTTGAATGCCGCCGGCGGGGTCGTCAACCTTCACCTCGCCGTCGATCGGGCGGCACAACTCCATCGGCCCATCGCTATCGTTGCTGACCTCGCCATAGAAGACCAAGAACGGCCCCCAGCGATCTCCTCGATGCCCTGGCCGGCGCCGCGAAGCCTGGCGAAGGCGTCCTGGAAGAACGCGTCGGTGTCCCCGATATGCAAGTGCTGGCAGATCGCTAGCAAGCGACGCTCGGCCATCGATCGCAGGTTGATCTCGTACATGATGGGCTCCTCTCCACGAAGCTGTGCCTGGAGGTAGGCGACCAGCGCCCGGCGTACGGTCACCGTGGATTCCACCTGGCCCCACCACTCCCCGAGCACCCGGGCGGCATCCTCGCCGTCGTCGATCGACACCACCGACGAGATCACGGCCAGGGGCATGTCCAGCTGGCGAAGATGGGCGACCAGGCGGGCGTGGGCGACTTGCGTCTCGGAGTAGAGGCGATAGCCGGTCGTAGGGTCAACGCGCTCGGGTACCACCAGCTTCGACTCGTCATAGAGGCGCAGCGCCTTCGCCGATAGACGGGTCCGCTCGGCGAACTCGCCGATAGTCATCAGCGACATGATCTTCCTCCAGCGTCCGGCGCCACGCCCGACCCGGTACAGTGTGGAGCCTCCCCCTTGGTCAAGGTCAAACGCCCTGAGCCTCACCGGCTGCGACCGCGCTCGCCGGTACCACAGCGGGAACCCCGGGTTCACGCGGTGATCGCAACGAACCACGTGATCGGGGAGTTGCGATGATCCGGTTCACTGAGGCCATGATGCCTGAGGTTGTGCAGCCGTTCTGGGAAGCGATGCAGCGTGGTGAGTTCATCACCGGCGCGGCGGAGGGTGCTGGAACATACCGGAAGAAAGGGGCCCGCTGGATCGAGGCGGCGGGCGGGGTCAGGCCGCGGCGGGGCAGGAACCTCAAGGGCCGCTGCCTGACGTTCGCCGAGCGGGAGGAGATTGCCCTCGGGCGCGCGGCGGGCCAGGGCGTGCGGATGATCGCCGATCGGATCGGCCGCTCGCCGTCGACAGTCAGCCGGGAGTTGCGCCGCAACGCCGACCGGCATGGCAGGTACCGGGCCACGACGGCTCATGCCCTGGCCTGGGATAGGGCAACCCGCCCCAAGCCGGCCAAGCTCGCCGTTAACGTGGTGCTCAGGGCCAAAGTGAAGGGGTATCTCGCCAACGGTATTCGCCGGAGCAGATCGCGGGCCGGCTGCGGCGGGAATTCCCCGACGACCCGGAGATGCACGTGTCGGCCGAGACCAGCTGCCAGTCGCTTATGTGCAGCCCAAGGGGGCGCTGCGCCGGGAACTAGCAGTGTGCCTGCGGACCGGGCGGGCAATGCGCCGGCCCTCGCGCAAGGCCGGCCAGCGCAAGAACCGGATCCCCGGCATGATCAACATCTCGGAGCGGCCTGCTGAGGCCGCCGACCGGGCCGTACCCGGCCACTGGGAAGGCGACTTGATCATCGGCCGGCGCAACGCCTCGGCGATCGGCACCCTGGTGGAGCGCACCACCGGCTACACGATGCTGCTCCACCTGCCCGATGGCTACCAGCCCGAGCAGGTCCGCGACGCCCTGACGGCCAAGATCCAACCCTGCCGGCCGCCCTGCGGCGCTCCCTGACCTGGGATCAGGTCCCGGAGATGCGCGACTGGAAGGACGTGACCATCGCCGCGGGCATCGAGGATCTACTTCTGCGATCCGCACAAGCCATGGCAGCGCGGCACCAACGAGAACAGCGTCAACGGCCTACTCCGCCAGTACTTCCCCAAAGGCAGCGACCCGTCGGTGCAGCAGGCGGGCGTCGCCGGAGGGCCGGCGCGGTAGTGCCCGCCTGCTGCTGGAGCGGTCCCCGGCGCCCTCGGGAATCCCGGCGACCTCCCGGCTGAGCGACAAGGCACCCTAGAATGATGGCGATTTCGATACCGGCCCTGTCAGCCCGGGCCGGGTCAACGACTGCACGACTGGGTGGGGAGTGCACGACTTCCTCAGGGACCAGGTATCTTCTCTCGGCGGCGCACTGCTGGGTCACCGGGACGGGAATCAAGAACTACTCCTACAGCCTCGCCGGTGCCGGGTACTACGGCGGTTCGAAGAGGACGATCGGCACCGTGACCAACCGGGATAGCGCCCAGCGCGGACTGGACGTCGAACTGATCAAGGCTGACTCGAGCCCGGCGGCGTTCACCGGCACGATCAACCACCAGCAGGTCGTCAACGACTCGGGCTCGATCGGCTCATACGACGGCGACCAGGTGTGCCAGGACGGGGCCTTCGAGGACGAGACCTGCGGTCTGGTGATTGACCAGGTCAACCAGTGCATCAGTTTCACGGAGATCCCACCGCCGGCCACGCGCACCGCCTGCGAAGAAGACCACGCCTACAACCCGAGCGGGAAGATCGCCAACGGGGAAGGAGACAGCGGGTCAGGCGTGATCCGCTTCAGCGGAGCGGCGGGCATAGACTCGGCCTCATCCGGTGGCCAGCTGGCCTGCGTGAACTATCCCAAGATCACCCACCCCCGGCGGAAGTGCTACTCGGATATCTGGTACGCCGACATGCCCCAAATCCTGAAAGACGATTCCCGCCTCGGCGTGAAGGGCCTAGTGCTCAGGACATAGCAGGAGGGCGCGTCCATGGTGGGAAGCTCAGATGCGCATCCGCGCCGGCCAAGACGGCACTGGGCCGGCCTGGCCGTGGTGGCGCTCGCCGGCCTGGTGGCCGGCTGCGGCTCCGGGACCGGCCCGCAGTCGGTAAGAGTCGCAGCGACCACGACGACACCGGTCACCGGGCCCTCGGCGGCCACGTCACCCGGTGTTACGACGCCACCGAAACGCGTGCCGGAACCGGAGTGGGGCCGCCTGCCGGAACTGGAGTCAACGGCGCACCTCGTCGTGACGCCCTGGAGGCTGCTGAGCGTCACCGGCGGCGGGAGAACGCTCCATCTGGTAGTTGGGTTTGGCTGTGGACTCCCGCCCGTCGGGGAGCATCTCGAGGAGAGCCCCTCAGCGGTCACAATTATCATCTATAAGCATCGCCTGCCAGCAGGTTTTGTGTGCTCAGGGGCGCTTGGGACCGCCTTTGTCGCGGTCACGCTGGCCGCGCCCCTGGCGGGGCGGAGGCTCACACAGTAAGCCCCGGCTACCGCCGGCACGCAGTAACCGCGCAGGCCGGGGATGTGGTCCGAGGGCGGGGATGAGACGCGCAGCCGCAAAGCGCTACCGATGATCTTGGGCAGCGCTGGCCGTCGTGGCCGCCCGCGGCCGGGATGCCCGCGGCAGCGCAGCAGGCGTGGCGGTGCCGCTCGTGACGATATTGCGGTAGACCGTCATCGGGGTGACGTCGAAGGCGGCGGCGATCTCGGCCATGGTGAACGCCCGGGAGTCATACATCCGCTGGGCTTTGCTGGTCAGCGCGGGGGTCATCTTTGGTTTGCGGCCGCCCTTACGGCCCCGGGCGCGGGCGGCCTGCAACCCGGCCAGCGTCCGCTACCTGATCAGCGCTGCCTCGTACTCGGCCATCAGCGCGAACACGCCGAAGATGAGCTTGCCGTGCGCGGTGGTGGTGTCAACGATCCCATTGGTCAGCGACTTCACCCCAACCCCCCGGCCCTCTAGGGTGGCAACGATGTCAATCAGATCCCGCAGGTTCCGGCCCAGCCGGTCGATCTTCCACACGACGAGGGTGTCACCAGGCCGCAGGTCGGCCAGGCACGCGATCCACTCCGGCCGGGCGGCCGTTGTCCCGGTCGCGGTGTCGGTGTAGATCTTCAAGCAGCCCTCCGTTTCCAGCGCGTCGAGCTGCAACCGCGGATCCTGATCCGCGGTACTGATCCTCGAATAACCGATCTTGTCGCCTACGGCGAGGATCATAACGAAACCCAAGACGGGAAGAGCGTTTCGTTAGCTTGATTGCGTGCTGCGATTTTGTTAGACCGCGACCCGCGCAGGCACCAGACTCCGGCCGACGGTGCCAGGCTCCAACACAGACGAACGTTTGCGATAGACCCCACGGTCCCCAGGTCCGGGTCATCGCAACATCTGATGACCACGGCCCCCGGGCGCATCCGGACGCCGACTGGCGCCATCTCCCCCGACCCAGCGGCTCACTATCGCCACTGACCGTTCGATTGTTCCCCGTGGGCCGCCGCCTTCGCCGAGCTCGAGCACGACATCATCCACGAGCGCACCATGGCTGGCCTGGCTGCCGCCCGGGCCCGGGGCCGGGTCGGCGGCCGGCCCACCGTCATGGACGGCGACAAGCTCGCCGCGGCGCGAGCCCGCCACGCCCGCGGGGAAAGCCCTGCCCAGATCGTCAGGGCACTCGGCGTCTGCCGCGCCAGCATCTACCGCCACCTGGACGTCACAGCCGACAGCTAAAAGACGATCAGCATCCGGGGGGACCATGGGGGGCCGGTGCGTCGGGTGATCCCGGCGCAGGCCTGGCCGGGTTGCCGGAGGGCCGGCGGGACCGGGCGGTGACCGGCTGGCGGCTGCTCGCGCCTCATGTGGAGGATGGCGTGCTGCTGAGCCTGATCAGCTGAGCCTGGCACGCTTTGAGCTGGACCAGGCGGGGCTGCTCGGCCGGCGCCGCGAGTGGCGGCGGGCGGGATGTCACGTGGCGGACGCTGGCGGAGGCCGGCCGTGGCGGTAAGGCCGCCGGCCGGCGGCCGCCCGCAGATGTCCCTTGGTCATGTTCGTGGTCAGAGATCTTCAGCCGCTCGGGTTCGCTGTCGGGAGTCTCGCGGACGTGGATGGTTCCTCCCGCCTGGAGGATTTGCTCGATATAGGCGTAGATCCGGATCGCCCGGTTGAGGCTGTCGGTCTTGCTGTCCCCCGTCTGCCGGACTACCTCGTCGAGGGCGTGGGAACTGCGGGCGGTGAGGTTGACTGTGACCCGCTCGAGCGGGCTGCCGGAACCGGCGCCGCGGCCCGGCGTGCGTGCGCGGGGAGCGGTGGGGGAAGCAGGGGTTCGGAGAGCCATGCAGATGCCTTCCTTTGCGTGTCCCACCCGCGAGGGGCCGGGGAAGCTTGCCGCCGGGAGCCAGCGGTGCCGACGGCCTGCCCGTCGAAGCTGGTGCGCGGGACGTGCGGATGTCTTCCGTGCGGGTTGGGCATCGATGCCCCGCCAGGGTATGGTTACAAGGTGCTGATTGTCAATCATTAGCATGATCTCACCCAGCGTTCTACACCAGAAAATACGTACGGCATCTGGATGATGACCTTACGTTGCACACCAATCTGCGCTAGCCTGATCTCCGCGGCACCAGAGCGGCCCCCGCTACGATGCCGCCTGGCTCCCCCGGTCCCCGGGGCTCCCAGCACGGAGGGTCACCGTCAACCTCTCGGGCCGCTGGCCCCCTCTGAAAGCAGCACGCACATGGCGAAGCCCGTCAAGATCACTGACTTGACGAAACTGGAGGGCGATCCGGATCCGGGCAGGGCCGACATCCCGGACGCCCGGATGTACCTGGAGCTGCATGCCCATGCGCCCTGGCAGGCAGGCGTCGTGAGGTTCGTGGCCCGCTGCTCCGAACGCGCGCCGGTGGCACGCGCGCTCGTGGTCGCCATCCTGCTCGTGATGGGCATAGCCGTAGCGGTAACCGCCCACGACATGCTTGCCGGCATCACCCCCGGATGGGCCACCGCCACCGTGTCGCTGCTTGCCCTCTTCATTCCGTCGCCCTCTACCGGGCCCTGACCTGACCCCCGCCCAGGCAGGGAAGACAAGGCGGCCCCGGGGCTTACGGCAGGTGATCTTAGGATGGTACAGGGGGTGGCCGGTTCTTGGTGGCGGCAGCAGGACGGGCTTGGCCGTTGGCCATTGGGCGAGCAGCAGGAGGATTCTGGACTGATTTGCTGGGCTTGGCCGGGGCTTGGTTGCATGGGCGATGGAGCCTGCGCACGGCCGTGATTGCGGAGCGCAGGTTCCGGCAGGGTTCACCGCCCCTGGCCCGGGGCGCGCTTCCCCCCGTACGCGCCCGCTGGGCCGGGCGGTGGGCCCGCCGTTGCCCGGTAAGCCGTCTTCTGCTGCTCGTGTCCTGTGCGTCAACGAATCTGAGCTATCGCCAGCGTGTCTGAGCCATCTGCAGGTTCCTGCCATATCTAAGTTGAGCCATCGGCAAGCCGCCCGGGCGCTTTCGGGTTCTGGCCGCGCGGGCGCCGCGGCGCGCTCCAGCATGTAGATCCGTTCCATCTGGGCGAACATCGCCAGCAGCGCGATGGCCATGCCGGTGCCGTGAACCTCACCACCCCATGACGCAACAACCCCGACCGGAACACAGACGAGCCCGTCGCACTGACGTTCTGCACGATGACCCCGCCGCCGTTGTCCGGCTGCCCCGACAGCGTGGTCCCCTTCACGGTCAGCGTGTACATGGCGTCGCTAGCGCGGGCCGCGGCCTGTGCCACCGCGGCACCCCCCGGCGCGATACTCAGCGCGCTCGCCGCGGCGAGCGCCAAGCAGGCCGCCGCGGCCTGGCTGATCCGGCGATGATGCATAAGCCTCAATCCATCGCGCGAATTCGGATGATCGTTTTCCGGGCTGGGCCGTAGGAATTGATCTTGCGGCTGGGTGGCGGGCGTGGTTTTCCTGCCGCTCACATTTCTGCGGCTTGTCCGCAGGTTCTTGCGGGGATGCTGGCTGGCGGTCTGCCGGTGGCCGCTGGGCGGGGGGCGCGGTGACCGGGTCTGGGCTGGTCAGGCCGCGGCGGCGGGCGGGCCGCAGGCGGCCTCGAAGAGGTTCATCCATTCGGTCTGGCGGTGCCAGCCTTCGGGCAGGTGCAGGGTGAGGTGGCCGCGGCCGTGGCGGGCGGTGCGGGCGGCGACGTCGATGAGGTCGCGGCGCAGGGTGGCGCCGCGGGCTTTGGCGCAGGCGAGGCTGGCCAGGGACCCGGCGGCGCGCAGCAGGTTGTGGCTGATGGCGGCGAGGGCAAGCCAGGCCGCGTTGGCGGGGAACGAGCCTGAGGGCAGGTGGCCAGGGGCCCGTCGGTCCAGTCGGCGAAAACCTGCTCCGACCTGGGCGTGGTCGCGGTGCTGCTCCTCGGCCTGGAGCATCATGAACGGGGTGTCGGTGAATACCGCGTGGTAGCGCCAGACGTGAACAGCTCGTCTTGGCCTTCGCCGGCTTGGCGGTTGAGGTCTTTGACCCGGCGGACGATCAGCCGGGCGGTGATGGCCTGCCCTTCTTCGAGGTGAACGCGGTGTATGGTCTCGGCGACCTGGGCGTCGCAGACCCAGCAGCGCAGCTGGTCATCCCAGATCGCGCGGGGGTATTTGATCGGTGTCCAGGCGTCCTCGCCGATGGCGGCGATGGCGGCCCGGACATGCGGATTCATCTGCACGGTGACCGAGAAGAACGCCCCGGCCCGGCGGACGGCGCCGGTGAACGCGGCGGAGTAGAACGCCGAGTCGGCCCGCGCCACCACCGTCCCGGTGCACCCGGTGGCGCGGGCGGTGTGGACCGCTTCGGTGGCGAAGGACGCGGCGCCGCGGGCGGAGTTCGCGTTGCCGCCGCGCAGCCGGGTGGCGGCGATCACCGGGGCGGCCAGCGGCGTGCTGATTGTGGCGGCCAGCGCGTTCAGGCCCCGCACCAGCAGGCTCTTGCCCTGGATCTTGGTGTGGCCGAACGCCGCGCCCTGCTTGGCGTGCCCGTAGACCCGTTTTTGCATCGAGTCGATGTCGATGAACGCGAGCACGTCCTTGCCGGGCAGCAGCGGGGTGCGGCGGGCCAGCTCCGCCAGGACTCCCGGTTCACCTTCTCCAGCTGGAGCACGTTCCCCCAGGTGAAGGCGCGCAAGAACGAGCCCAGCGTGGACGGCGCCCGGACCCCGCCGAACAGCGCCGGCATCGCCCCGTGCCGCAGCAGGTCCATGTCATCGATGCTGTCCGCCCCGGCGATCATGCCGGCGACCAGGCAGCCCACCTTCAGGTGCGGCGTTCACCCCGCACCGGTCAGCGATCGGCACCTGCTCACCGGACAGCGCGGCCAGGCCCGCCCGCTGGGCCAGCGCCATCACCGGCACCAGGCCCGCCCGCGACACGAGATTCGGGTCATCAAACGACGCATGGATCTTGGCCAGCTCATGCAACAATCGCACTTGACAGGTGCTCCTTCGAACCAGGTGATGGAAGCTTCAGCAACTCCCATCGTCCCAACCCGAATTCGGCGCCTCCCAGCCGGGCGTCCGCTCGGCGAAGGGTGGCCAGTAGTCCTTTCCGACGTAGTCGTAACCCACATCCGCGGCGTACACGACGAAGGGCAACCACCACGTGCGGTAGATCGCCCCGAAGCCATTGGCGACAGCCGCCCGCACCGCCGCCTGCAGGAACTCGAACTCGGCGGGTTCCAGACCATGCTCCAGCGCGAAGACTGGTCCTGGAGGCTCAAGCTGCTGGCGCTGCTCGTTGAGCGCACGGAAATGAACGTCCTGCCGCTCATGGAGTTGTTTGAGCAGGGCAAGGAGAAGTCACTGCTGCTTGCAGATCCAGGCGTCAACCGTTTGCCGAACTACTGTTAGTCCCCACCAATGTCACCACTGGCTTGATCATTCTGATGGAATAGGCCTTTGACCT
>CAWCII010000036.1:0-126845 GCA_963795575.1 uncultured Actinomycetes bacterium
ACTCACCGGTCACGGCCCCGGCCCGCACCGGCCACGGCGCAGCCTGCGGGTGCGTCTCGCCGTTGCCTGCTGGGGGGTGTTCGTCGTTACAGGCGTTCCCCTGCTGGCCGTCACGGTCGCGCTGTGGCAGGGAACGACCAGCGGCTCGGTCGAGAGCTGCCCCCGGCCGGAGCTGCGTCCGGCTCGGTAACCGGGCCAGCCGGGTCCCCCGCCCACGGCTCGCCAGCCCATCCTGCTGGCCAGCACCACCCAGGATCGGCGTCGGCGCTGCAGCACAGTTCCGACCTGCGCCAGCTCCTCATCGTGTCCGTGATCGCCCTCGTGATCATGGCGGTCCCCGCTATCGCCGCTGGCTGGCTGGTGGCTGGCCGCCTGCTGCGGCCGCTGCACGCCATGACGACGACTGCCAGGAACATCTCAGCGACCAACCTGCACGAACGGCTCAACCTCAGCGGCCCGGACGACGAGCTCAAGCAACTGGCAGACACCTTCGACGACTTGCTCGGCCGCCTGGACCGGTCGTTCCAGTCCCAGCGCCAGTTCGTCGCCAACGCCTCGCACGAGCTGCGCACCCCGCACGCCACCATGCGAGTCTGGCTCGATGTCGCACTGGCCAAGCCCGGACCCGCGCCGCCGCACATAGCGGACCTCGGCGACCGGCTGCGCCACGAGCTCGATCACGTCAACCGGCTGCTCGACGGCCTGCTGGTCCTCGCCCGCGCTCAGCAGCGCTCGGCCACCGACGAGTCAACGCTTCCGCTCGACACCATTGTTTCCTCCCGCCACCGCGGAGCGCGCCACACTCATCTCCAGCAAGGGCCTTGACGTCCGCCACGAGGAGTGCCCCGGAGCGCGGGTCACCGGCAGCGAGACGCTGCTCGCCCGCATGGTGGGCAACGTGGTGGACAATGCCATCACCCACAACGCGGCGGGCGGCTGGATTCGCATCAGCGCCGGCGTCGCAGGCGCAGCCTCCCGCCTGACGGTGGAGAACGGCGGCCCGGTGCTGGACGAGCGTGACGTCCAGGCGCTGACCCAGCCGTTCCGGCGGCTCGGCACGGAACGGACCGGCTCGGACCGGGGCAGCGGCCTGGGACTGTCGATCGTGGCCGCCATCGCCGAGATGCACGACGGCGGGCTGGAACTGCACGCCCTCGCCGGCGGCGGCTTCCAGTGTGATCATCGAGCTTCCCCTGGCGCTGCGAGCCGACGCTGGAGTCCGGCGTGAGGGTGCTGGTCGTGGAGGACACCCGGAGCCTGGCCGATGGCATCGCCGAGGGCCTCAGGGATCACGGCATGGCTGTCAACGTGGCCTACGAGGGCCAGGACGCGACGGCCAAGCTCGGCGTCAACTCCTATGACGTCGTCGTCCTCGACCGTGACCTGCCCGGGGTGCACGGTGACACGATCTGCCGGATGATCGCCAGCAGCGACCGGGCGGTCATGGTGCTCATGCTGACCGCGTCCGGTTCCCCCGGCGACCGCGTCAGCGGCCTCAGCCTCGGCGCGGACGACTACCTGGCCAAGCCCTTCCACTTCCCCGAACTGGTGCTCAGGATCCGCGCTCTGGCCCGCCGCCAGCCCGCGGCCAGGTCCCGCGTCTTCCGCGCGGCCGGCGTCGAACTAGATCTCCTGCGCCATACCGCCCACCGCGACGGGCGGCAACTTGACCTCTCCGGCAAGGAGTTCGCGGTACTCGAAGCGCTCATGCGAGCTGATCATGCCGTCCTCAGCGCCGAAGACCTCCTGGAACAGGCCTGGGACGAGCACGCCGACCCGTTCACGGCCACGGTCTCGGTCACCATCAGCCGGCTTCGCCGCAAGCTCGGCGAGCCACCGGTCATCGAGACCATACCGAGCGCCGGATACCGGATCATCAGCTCCTCCGGCTGACCGGCACCTGGCCTGCCCGCGCACTAAGCTTGCCAGCCAGCGGACCTGCTCCGGACTGGGCAGATACCGGCACCGAACAGCATCTGCCCACCGATGCCGCCGTGCTAGGCACCTACCGCGTCCACTTCGGAATCACCCTGAGCCGGGTGACCGCCGGGGGCGCCGGGCGCGGGTCGGCCCGGGTGGCCGGATGCTCGGCGCGGGATGGGCGGAGGCGCTAGCCCTTCCTGGGGATGCCGATGTTCGCGGAGATCGGCCAACGGCCAGCTCCGTCGCGGCGAACGGGCGGGACCGGCTCCCGCCCGTTCGCCGTCGGCACGCTTAACGGCGGCGCGTCAGGTGTGCGGGTTCAGGTGTACTCCGAGATTGTCGTAGATCGCCGGCGCGAACACGAATGCCATGCTCGTGCATCCACCATTCGATCCACAGCCAGTTCCGGTACTGACCATGCCCGCCGCGTTCCTCGTGCTAGACGTGCGTATTGTGAATACGACAGCGCCGCTATCTCCATGGAAGGCGATATCCTTACCGGTGTTGGTTACTGTGTTCACTTCCGGCACATCATAGCAGGCACCATTTGCTCCGCAGACGTCCGGGAAAGTGACTCCCGTGGCGTGCATGTCGCACGGTACCCCGTAGCCGTTGTCATACGAATAAATCCCGTCCTGGCAGAAGTCTTCCCCCACGGCCCAGGTGGAATCCGTGCCGTCCAGCGGAAAGTAATGGATTCCGTTTCCGACATCTGACTCGCCCTCATCAGCGTTCGACCCCCGCCGTTGGCGTATCCGGTGTTTATGAGCTCCGAGTCGGTCCTGTTGTCCCAGCTGGTCTGCAGTCCGACGTGGTGCCCGTAGTTCTTCGTATAGATATTGTTGCCGCTCTGGAAGCAATGGTTTGCCGTTATGAGATAGTCGGTCCCGTGGGAGTCCTCGACGGGGATGCCCGCGGTGCACGCCACCCACTCGGACCCGTCCCAGCCCAGCAGGTAGTCCCCGCCGATGAACGGGCGGCTGTCGTTCTCCCGGTTGAGCGGTACCACCGGAGAGCCATGCGCGAAGGTCAGGTTCACTCCGGCCAGCTCCCTCACCGACCGGCCGCCGAGAGCGGAAAGATGCACCGTGGACAGCCGGGCGCCGCCGCGGCGTCAGGCACCCGGAGTTGCAGCGACGCGCCGAGGCGGACTTCGGCCACGTCGTAGAGCCTGAACGGGAGGTGACCGGCCCGGCTGGCCGCCTGCAGGCGGGCAGCGGCGGCCTGGAGGGTGGCGGCCGAGTGGGGACCTTGATCAGCCGGATATGCCGAGTGTCGAGCGACCGGTTGCTGCGGGCGGACGCGACCACCATCCGGCGGCCCCGGGCCAGATCCGTGACATAGATATCAACCGCGTCCTTCGGCACGTCCAGCGCCGCTCCTGAATACACCCGCGCCGCCGCTCTGCCTGCGGCGGACTGAACGGAAGCGACGATGTTCATCAGCGGGTTCTGCACCCGGGCCTGCTGCATGGCGGGCAATGCATAAAATTGCGACCAGGACAGATGCGCGCGGGGCGCGTGATACGGCCTAGCCTGAGCCGACCCAGCACTCAGGCACACATCCCGGCCGCGGCGACACAGGCGAGAGCGGCAGACATCTTGCGTCGTAAAGTCATGTGCTTCCTCTTTCCTCTAGTGGCTTCCTGGCCATTGACGCAGTCACCTTGCAGTCAGTGAGCTGATGCCGCCGGTCCTCATCACGAGGCTCTGTGCGGGGAATCTGCCGGAATTCGGGGCGTAGCCTGCCGCACCCTCCTGACCGCGGGCTGGTCAGCACGTTCATCCGGGCAAAAAGAACGAGGCCAGGCCGGGCGGCCGGCAGCGTTCTCGGAGGCGCTCGCCCGCGGGGCCGCAAAAGGGACTCATCGTGACGCGCCAAAGCAAAACATAACGCTCCACGGTGACGCGGAACCAGGAACTTTCACGGCAGTTTCATGGTAAAATTGCGGCCGGACGAACTGATCGCGTTGAGATGCGCCCGGCCCGCCTGACCCTTGCGCCGGGCCTCACCTGTCACGAGACCGCGAGACTGCAAGGCCCGGGATGACTGGCGACGTCGTAGCGTTCGGAGCGCGATTGCTGCCTGCCGCCGGTCAGCCGGGCTGTCCCAGGAGAGCTGGCGGAGCGGTCGGGCTTGAGCATCCGCGCGATCAGCAACCTGGAGCGCGGCCGGACCCGGTGGCCCGCACCCGGACACGGTGCACCGGCTCGCCGACGCGCTGGAACTGCGCAGCGCGGCGCGGGCCGGTTCGTCGCGGCCGCAGGGCGGCGGCTGGCCGGCGTCCGCTGGCATCCGGCGCGGTGCCGCGCACGGCGGCCGGGCGCGACGGTGCGCGGGCGTGCCCCGGCAGCTGCCGGGCCCGGTGCGGCAGTTCGCCGGCCGAGCGGTGAGCTGGCGGCGCTGACCGGCCTGCTGGAGACGCGGCCCGGCGCCGGCGGCGGTGGTGATCTCGGCGATCGGCGGGACGGCGGGGGTGGGCAAGACCGCGCTGGCGGTGCACTGGGCGCACCAGGTCGCCGAGCGTTTCCCCGACGGGCAGCTGTATGTCAACCTGCGCGGCTACGACCCCGGCCAGCCGGTGTCGGCCGGCGATGCGCTGGCCGGCTTCCTGCGCGCCCTGGGCGTGGCCGGCCGCGGACATCCCGGCGGATGCTGACGAGCGCGCGGCCCTGTACCGCAGCCTGCTGGCCGGGCCGGCGGATGCTGGTGGTGCTGGACAACGCGCGTGACGGTGGAGCAGGTCCGGCCGCTGCTGCCGGGCAGCCCCGGCCTGCATGACGGTGGTGACCAGCCGGGATGCCCTGGCCGGGCTGGTGGCCCGGGACGGCGCCGTGCGGCTGGACGTGGACCTGCTGCCGCTGCCCGAGGCGGTCGGCCTGCTGCGGGCGCTGATCGGCGGCCGGGTGGACGACGGACCCGGCGCGGCCGCGGCAGCTGGCCAGCCAGTGCGCCGGCTGCCGCTGGCGCTGCGGGTAGCTGCCGAGCGCGCGGTGGCCCGGCCCGGTGTCCCGCTGGCCGACCTGGCCGCTGAGCTGGCTGACCTGCGGCGCCGGCTGGACCGCTGGAGACCGGCGAGGATCAGCGCACCGCGGTGCGGGCGGTGTTCTCCTGGTCCTACCGGCACCTGGTTCCGCGGCCGCGCGGGCGTTCCGGCTGCTGCCCTGCATCCCGGCGCCCGACCTCGACCGCTACGCCGCCGCCGCGCTCACCGGCACCGCGATGCCCAGGCCAGCCAGCTCTCGACCCGCTGGCCCGCGCGCACCTGATCCAGCCCAGCGGGCCGGGCCGGTATGGCCTGCATGACCTGCTGCGCGGCTATGCCCGCGAACTGGCCGCCGGCCACGACGGCGGCCAGGAGCGCAGGCGGCGCTGACCCGGCTGTTCGACTACTACCTGCACACCGCCGCGGCCGCGATGGACGCCGTGTTCCCCGCCGAGCGGCACCGGCGGCCCAGCATCCCGCGCGTCCGGCCACGCCGGGCCCATCCGCTCACAGGTGAGGCCGCGGCGCTGGCGTGGCTGGATGGCCGAACTGCCCAGCCTGGTCGCGGCCGCCGTGCACGCGGCCGGCCATGGCTGGCCCAGCCACGCCACCCGCCTGGCCGCGATCTTGTTCCGCTACCTCGACACCGCGGCCACTTCCCCGAAGCGATCATCATCCACAGCCACGCCCGCCGCGCCGCCCGCGCACGGCAGCGACCAAGCGGCGGAGGCAGACGCGCTGATCGGCCTGGGTCTTGCGCACGGACACCAGGGACGCCATTCAGCAGGCCGCTGCTTACTTCGGGCAGTCCCTTGCCCTATGCCGCGAGACCGGCGACCAGGATGGCCAGGCCCGCGCGCTGAACTACCTCGGGCTCGTCCGACAGCCAGCCAGGGCAGCTACCAGCAAGCCACCAAGGACCTCCAGCGCCGGCTGCCCTGTTCCGCGCAACCGGGGACCGGACCGGCGAGGCCTACGCGCTCAGCAACCTGGGAGTCATCGACCTGCGGCAGGGCCGCTACCGGCAGGCCGCCAGCCATCAGCGCCAGGCCCTGGCACTATTCCGTGAACTGGGCGACCGGCACGGTGAGGCGAGCGTGCTGAGCAGGCTAGGGCTCATCGACCTAGAACGCGGGCCAGCTCCAGCAGGCCAATGGTCATCTCCGCCAGGCCATGACCCTGCTACCGCCAGTTCGGTGACCGGCAGGGCGAGGCCAGCGTCCTGGCCAGTCTCGGACTCATCGACCTACGGCAGGGCCGTCACCAGCGGGCCACCAGCCAGCTCCAGCAAGCACTGACCAGCTACCGCGAGATGGGCGACGCGTACGGTGAAGCGGTGGCGCTCAACGGCCTCGGCGAAACACTCCTCGCCACCGGCGTCCCGCCGCCGCCCGCACCCAGTATGCCGCCGCGGCTGACCTGGCGGCCCAGGCCGACGACAGCTACGAGCGGGCCCGCGCACACGCTGGCCTGGCCAGCGCCCGCCAGGCCAGCGGGAGCCCAGCCAAGGGCCGCCGCCACCGGCAGGAAGCGCTCACCATCTATACCTATCTCGGCGCCCCAGAAGCTGACCAGCTCCGTGTTCAAGATCACGCCGTTCTTGATCGGGCCAGGCCCGCTGATCGCGTCTCCGCAGCGGCTCAGCATGACCGCCGCGGCCGGGAAAGATCAAAAGCCACCTTCCCGATGCGACGGCGCCGCTGGGCCCCGATCCGATCAGGAATCGAGAAGCGCCAGGGTGTCGCCGGGCCTAGCCTGACCCAGACGGCCGGCGACATGCCGAGCCTTGAACGTGGGAAGGGAGCCCGAGAATGCCTGCGCAGAATTCCGATACCAAGTCCGGCGGCTTCACCGCCGCCGAGCGTGCCGCGATGAAGGAGCGCGCCGCCGAGCTGCGCGCCGAGGGCAAGAAGGGCGCCAAGAAGGCCGACGGGCTGCAGGCGGTCCTCGACAGGATCGCGCAGATGGCGCCGGCGGATCGTGCGCTCGCCGAGCGCGTGCATATGACGGTGACCGCGACCGCCCCGGATCTGTCGCCGAAGACCTGGTACGGGATGCCCGCCTACGCGAACGCGGACGGCAAGGTCGTCGTCTTCTTCCAGGACGCCGGCAAGTTCGGCTACCGGTACTCGACCCTGGGCTTCCAGGACGCGGCCAACCTCGACGACGGGGACCTGTGGCCGGTGTCGTACGCGCTGCAGAAGTGGAGCGCCGTGGTAGAAGAGAAGGTCGCCGAGCTGGTGAAGGCTGCGGTCTCCTGACCGTTGCCGCGACCGCCGCGCGTGGCGCTGCCCGGTAAGCGGTGCGGACGGCTCCGCCTCAGCACCCGCAGTCACGACCCTCCGTGCCACACCTGTTGAGCGCTTGCCCCGCATGCAGTCACGAGTCGCTACCTATGCCGCTTTGGTCGGGGCAGATGCCTGCGGCGGCGGTCAGCTGGTCGCGGGCAGTCTGCAGGGCGGTGGTGAAGCTGGCCCGGTCGGGGTTTGGCGCCGGGCCGGGTCTCCACCGCGGTGACCATGGCCATGCGCAGCAGCTGGCAGAGGGTGAGCAGGGCCCGAAGGTCATGCTCGACGCCGGGCCGGTCGCCGGAGCGCAGCACGCGGCCGCTCAGCAGCGTGTGCCGCAGCGCGAGGTAAGGCAGACTCGATTTGCCACCGCTCGTGGTAGAGCCGGATCAGCGCATCGGCGGGATAGCGGTGAGGCCGCAGGCCACATGGCTTCATAACCATGGTGGTAGGGGATGGGAGGGCTGGTTCCGGATATCCGGCCGGGGCCTGTGGTGGTGGTGCAGATGCTCTCGGCAACGGCTGACAGCCCCTCGTCGAGGGGCTGTCAGGGGAAGACCGGGGCCAACCGGCCGTTTACAGGCCGTCGAGCAGGTCGCGCAGCGCGTGGGTGTAGGCGCCGAGTGCCTTGCGGCCGTGGCCGGTGAGAGCGACCTTGGTGATGGGCACGGCCCCGTTGCTGGCCTTCTTGCTGCTGATGTAGTCGGCTTCTTCGAGCTTGCGCAGGTGGATGATCAGGTTGCCGGGGGTGAGCCCGATCATGTCCTGCAGGCGGGTGAAGGACAGGGCGTCGCCGTCGGGCAGCGCCGCCAGCGTCGCGACGATCTTCAGCCGGGTGGGCACGTGGATCAGCGGGTCGAGCTCGTCGCTGGTCATGACCGGACGACGCCGCGGCGCTGCCGCCAGGCAATGGCGGCGGCGGTGCCGAGGAGCACGGCGCAAAGGCCCACGCCGGCGACCGCCCACGCCCCGGCCGGTCCGGCGAACGCTGCCACGGCGCCGGCGGCGGCGACCGCGAGCCGCGGTGCCGCACGCGCGCCAGTTTGCCCGTGCCGCCATGATGGCCGCCCAGGCCAGGCCGGCGGCCATCAGCGGCACCGTGGCCGGGTAAATCCCGTAGACGATCGCGCGGCTCACTCCGGCGCCAGCCAGCGCCCCCAGGACCACGAACACGCCGACCCATACGACCGCCATGGCGGCGATCTCGGCCGGGCGCAGCCGGGATCTCCCGCTCACCCCGGCGGTCGCGCGCTTGGCAACCGTGACTGTCGCGACGAAGTTGACGATCACAAGCACAACCACAACGGGGATGACCGCGGCAGTCGGGTGATTGTAGGGATGCTGTCCGCGCACCGAGAGCCAGACCGCGCCGTAAACGGCCAGGGCTATGAACGCCCTGATCGCCAGGAGCCACGGCGGGTAGGGCTCAATCCGGCGCCGCGCCTGCTGGGTGGTCTGGTCCAGCAGGGCAGCGGCCTGCCGGGGGTCGAAGCTGCCGCCGTCGCCGGCGGTGGTGGTGTCGGGCGTGGGGTTCATGGTGTCTCCCTCGATCTACTCTATGTCATAAAGTAGACCCTGCTTTACGGTATAAAGTCAAGGGCTTGGGCCACAGAACTTTATGACGTAAAGCCAAGCGGCGAGCCGGCGGCGTGGCGGAGCCGGCAAGGAGCCTCAGGATCCCGGCAGCCGGTACCTGACGATGGTCACAAGCCCGGGCGCGAGGCGTGTGGAGTGTTGCCTTGACGCGCGGCG
Organism: uncultured Actinomycetes bacterium; assembly: GCA_963795575.1. Taxonomy (GTDB): domain Bacteria; phylum Actinomycetota; class Actinomycetes; order Streptosporangiales; family Streptosporangiaceae; genus PALSA-505. The sequence continues at coordinate 8,950 of CAWCII010000036.1, forward strand.
GGCTGTGCGGGCGGCGCCGGGCCAGCTCATCGCGCTGGGCTTGGCGGCGCTGGTCGGCGTGCCGGGCATCGGCTAGGCGTGGATGGTGGTGGGATGCATCGCGGCCTCCTCGGCGGCTTAGCTGGGCTATGTCCCGAGGATGCGGCCAAGACCCGGCGGCGCGGATCACCGGCGGTACAGGTACCGCTGGAACAGGGGGGTGACTTCGGTTTCGTAGTGCACCGGTCCTGACCGGCCCGCCGGGTCGTCGGAGGCCCGGTGCAGCGACACCGAGGGCCGGTACAGTGCGTCGAAGGCGACCCGCGTCGGCGCGGAGAACGTCATGGCCGAGTCCTGCATCCGGGACTTGAAGGCGACCATCCCGCCGTCCCAGACGGGCACCGTGACGCTGTCCGCACGCGGCCGGCCCGCCACGTAGATGAGCAACGGGACCACGGTCACCGCGGTGAGGAACACCGCCAGGTAGGTGGGTGAGAACGCGGAGAAGTTCGTATGCGCGGGGATGACGGTGAGGTTTCCCGGCAGACAGCACCGGCCGCAACGCCACCCCGGTGACGGTGCGGACCGCGCGGGACAGGGCGAGCAGCACCAGTGGCGCGCCGACGGCCAGGGCCAGGCGCGGTCACGGTTGGGTGGCCAGTCCGGGCGCAGTGACCGGCCTGCGGCACGCCTGCGAGGTGATCACGCTGACTTGGGGTGGTACCTGAGGTAGACAGCACCGCTCGCGAACCGCTGGGGGTCCAGTAGTTCCGGATCCGAGCGGACACCGTCGGGGAGCGCTCGCTTGCCACCTCCGACGACGATGGGAACCAGGAACAGCTGCAGCTCGTCAACCAGCCTGGCCATCAGGACTGCCCGCCGTCACTTCTTCACGCGGTAGCCGATGAACGTCGCGTACGGCGACTGGCGCACTCCGAGGTGCTCGAGTTCCACCGATTTGCCGAACCCGTCGAACAGGCGCTTGCCGGCGCCGAGGGTCACCGGGGCGATGATGATCGTGAGCTCGTCAACCAGCCCGGCCGCCAGGGCCTGGCGGATCAGGTCGGCGCCGCCCATCACATGCACCTGCTTGCCGCCGGCTGCGGCCCTGGCCTGATCGATCGCCTCGGCGAGGCTCCCGACGAAGACGAAGCCGCCGCCCGGCGGCTGCTCCGCGGGGCGGTGGGTGACGATGAAGAACGGGATGCCCCAGGGGTTCTTGCCGCCCCAGTGCCCGGCCGCCTCGTAGGTGCCGCGGCCCGCGATCACCGCGCCGTTGGCGGCCATTGTCTCCTCCAGCCAGGCCTTGTCCTCGCCGCCGGCTCCCCGCGCCCGGGCGAGTCATAGCTCCACGGCCCGCCGAACACCCAGTAGTGCAGGCGCTCGCCGCCGGCCCCGAGCCCGCAGCCAGGGCCATCACCGGGCCCGGTGATGAAACCGTCCACGGAAATGGTGATCCCTGCGACAACCTTGCCCATCGGCTCTCCCCTCCCAGCCAGGCCGCCGGCACCGGCGTGATCTATCAGGCAGACGGCCGGCACGGGCCGAGAATCATCGGCCGGGCTTGACCGCTCACGACCCGTCGGCGCCTTGCGCTCCCTGGGCCGGGGCGGGCCGTCCGTACTTGGCTCGCCGGGCTTGCCCGCATCGATCGTTTTCTGTCCAAGCTACCGGCTCCGAGTCCGGCTCCCCGCGCCACAACACCGCGCCGCCGGCGATCTGACAGATCGGGGCTGTGCAGGCGGGCATGGGTCTCGGGCACCCGCATGCCAGCCGCAGGCCCATGTGGTGCGGGTCGCCGCGCGCGCCCACGACCGCGAGATCGCACGCGGACCCGCCTAATCTGCGCGGGCAGTACTCCGGTCGCGCTCATCAGGTGAGCGGGTCCGCTGATCCGGCGGGCCGGACGGCGGCCGGTCAGCGATGAGCTTCTCGAGCTGGCCGAGCCGGTCATCCAGGTCCTGGGTGGTGACCACGTCAGCCAGCGCGAGGCGTACGGCCGCGAGTTCCCGGGCCAGGAACTCGGTATCGTCCTGGGTCCGGGACGCCACCTCCCGGTCCCGCTCGATGCTGGCCCGGTCACGGTCATCCTGCCGGTTCTGGGCCAGCAGGATCAGCGGGGCGGCGTAGGCCGCCTGCGTGGAGAAGGCCAGGTTGAGCAGGATAAACGGGTAGGGATCCCAGTGCCTGGCGAGCCCGATGGTGTTGAGGATGATCCAGAAGATGACGATCACGGTCTGGCCGGCCAGGAAGCGGCCGGTACCGAGAAACCTGGCGATGCTCTCGGACATCCGGCCGAAGGCGTCCGCGTCGTAGCGGGCGCCCACGCGCGGCGGCGCCATGCCCCGGGGAGCGCTCAGATCTGAGCTGTCGCCGAGGCGACGAGGAAAAAGCACCGGCATCCTCATCGGGCCTCACTCTTGTTGCGCCAGCCTGCAGGCAGGATACGATCCAGCACATCATCGACGGTGATCGCGCCCAGCAGGCGGCCGGCCTCGTCGCAGACGGCAACGCCGATGAGGTTATAGGCGGCCATGCGCCGGGCTACCTCTTTCTCAGCGAGCTCTGGCCGGACGAAGCCGCTTTCCTCGACGCACCCGCCGACGTTGGTAGCCGGGGGCTGGCGCAGCAGGCACTGGAATCCGACGGTGCCGAGGTAGCGGCCGGTAGGTGTCACCGAGGGAGGTTCGCACACGTAAACCTGCGCGGCCACGGTCGCGGCGATCTCAGGTTCGCGGATCTGGGCCAGCACCTGTGCGACCGGCGCATCCGGCGGGACGATCAGCGGATGAGAGGTCATCAGGCCGCCGGCCGTAGTCGCGTCGTAACGCAGCAGCCGGCGAAGATCGGCAGCCTGGACCGTCTCCATCGCGGCCAGAAGCCGTTCCCGCTGTTCGGACGGCATCTCCGCGAGCAGGTCCGCGGCGTCGTCGGGCTCCATCTCTTCCACGACGTCAGCGCTGCGCTCGAGGCCGAGTCCGGCGAGGAGCCGGACCTGGTCCTGCTCGGGCATCTCCTCGAGCAAGTCGGCCAGTTCCTCGTCCTGCAGCGCCTCGGCGAGCTCCCGCCGCCGCACGGCCGGCATAACCTCGACCGCGCTGGCCAGATCGGTGGGGTGCATCTCCCGCAGCTGGACGAGCTGCTCGGCGAGCGCGCCCGCCTGGAACAGCTCCGGGTACTTGTCCCAGGGCACCACGCTCACCGAGCCAGGCCGCAGGCTCAGGCTCCGGCCGATGGCCAGGGTCGAAACCTCCCAGCCCCCGCGGCGGCGCTCGGAGGGCATGATCCCGACGTCCAGCACGCTCCCTGCGCCCGTCGGCTGGCCATACAGCTCCGACGCCAGGATCTCCCCGGTTCGCCGGCTGAACCGCCTCAGGTCGATCGTGCCGCCCCGCAAGTGCGCACCGTCAACGGAGATTTCCGCGACCCGCCCCAGGTTGACGAAGATCTGGCGCCGATGCAGGGTGACCATCAGCCCCAGGACCCAGGGCGGCTCGCCGCCAGCGGCCGGCAGGATGACCACGTCGCGGATCCGGCCGATGGCCAGGCCCTCACTGTCCAGCAGCTGCCGCCCGCTCAGCCGGGAAGTGAAGACCGGCCCCACGGTCACGACCGGTTACCCGCTTTCCCGGTCGTCGGCGGGGCACCAGCGCAGGCCGCGTCACGTCGGCCGCCTCGCCCCATGATGCCCGCCTTTCCTCCTGCTCAGGACCGCTCTACCCGCACCGCCGCAGGCCTAACGCGGCCCGGGCCGACAGCGAACGGCCCATTCGCCGGACGCCAGGTGCCCAGGTACCCGTCCGCGGGCCCGGCCGCATTCAGCCGCCTTGAAGAGAGCGGCCGTGGGCATCCGCGGACTACTTCACTGTACTTTCACCGGCCGGCCGCCTCACGATCACGACGGCCCACGTGCTGAATTCCGGCATCCCCGGCCCGCCACGCCTGGCAGGCCGGCGGCCTCGCGGATCAGTGAGAGCGGGAGAGCACCGCGACGATCGCCGCTATGATCGCCCCAGCTATCATCACCACACCGAGCGTGACGCGATGCCTGGCCAGCATGGCGATGCCGAATGCCAGCGCAATCGCGGCCACGAGCGCGGCCACGGCGACCGCTGCCGGACCAGGTTTGTACGGTGCGTACGGCATTTGCCCACGCTAGCACCGGTCGCCGGACGGCGCGATGGCCCGCGTTGCGGCCGGGCCACCGATCGCTTACCGGGCGCGGGCCTGACGCCGGCCAGGTCCCTGGCCACCCGTTCGTCATGAGCGGCGAGATCCCGGGCGGCCCGGCGCGGCCGCCACCGGCCTTCTGGTCAGAAGGCGAAGGCGAAGTCGTGCGCGCCTGACTCGGAGGCGATGAGCAGCGACACCGCCTCGATGAGCGCCAGGTGGGTGAACGCCTGGGGGAAGTTCCCCAGATGCTGGCCCGTCGTGGTGTCGATCTCCTCGGCGTACAGCAGCAGCGGGCCGGCGAACGACAGCAGCTTCTGGCACAGGGCACGCGCGCGCGCGGTTTCGCCGATCATGGCCAGCGCGGTCACCAGCCAGAACGAGCAGATCGTGAACGTGCCCTCCTCGCCCTCGAACCCGGTGTCGGTTTCCCCGACCTTGTAGCGCAGGACCAGGCCGTCCTTGGTCAGCTCATCCGCGATGGCCAGCACGGTCGCCTTGACCTGCTCGTCGTCGGGCGGCAGGAACCCCACGATCGGGATGAGCAGCAGCGCCGCGTCGAGTTCGTCGGTCTCGTAGTGCTGCCGGAAGACGCCCCGGCTGGACACGCCCTTCTCCAGCACCTCGGCCTTGATCTCGTCGGCCCCTGCCTGCCAGCGCTGGGCACGTTCGTCGTCGCCGCGCTCCCGGGCCAGATCGGCGCCGCGCGCGGCCGCCACCCAGCACATCACCTTGGATCCGGTGAAGTGCTTCGGGTCGCCGCGGACTTCCCAGATGCCCTGATCGGGTTCACGCCAGAGCTGGAGGGCGGCGTCCACGAAGCCGGCGAAGCCCTCCCACACCGGCATCACGATCTGGGCGGCCGCCCGGCGGAACTGGAAATCCAGGGCATCCGCGATCATCCCCCACACGTCGTGCTGCTGCTGGTTCCAGGCCCCGTTGCCGATCCGGACCGGGCGCGCCCCGCGGTACCCGGACAGGTGGTCGAGGGTCTTCTCGGTCAGATCCCGCTCCCCGCCGATGCCGTACATGATCTGCAGCTCGAACGGCCGGTTGAGGTCACCGCCGCTGACCGCGTCGATGATGAAGCCGAAATACTCGACCGCCTCCCAGTCGAACCCCAGGCGGTACAGCGCGCGGAGCATGAACGCCGAGTCCCTGATCCAGGTGTACCGGTAGTCCCAGTTGCGTGCCCCGCCGGGCGTTTCCGGCAGCGAGGTGGTCGCCGCCGCCATGATGGCGCCGGTAGGGCCGTAGCTGAGTCCTTTCAGCGTGAGGGCGCTGCGGTCGATGTAGATCCGCCACGGGTGGTCAGGCACCCTGGCCGTGCTCAGCCAGTCGCGCCAGTAGCCGATGGTGCCGTTGAGGGCGGTGAGTGCCTCATCCTGGTCGCCGGGGACATCGGCATCTCCCCAGGACAGGCAGACGAAGGCGGACTCCCCGTCGGCGATCGTGGTCCGGCCGTAACAGCGGGCGCCCAGCACGCCGAGCCGGATGCTGCCGGTCACATTGAGCTGCAGATCCCCTTTGTGCGGCGTTATGGTCATGGACTCGTACCCGTCACCCTGATAGCTCCAGGTGCCGCCGGTGGTGCCGTAGTCGAAGAGCGGGGCGCAGTTCACCATGACCTCGACCCGGCCGCTGATGCAGGTCGCCATCCGGAGGAGCACGCAGACAGCCCCGAAATCGGTCGGGGCCCGTTGGTAGTCAGTCCGCCGCTTCTCGCGCTGGGTCGGCCCCATGACCAGCAGGTCGTGCACGGTCAGCCAGCCCGTCGGGGTCTGCCAGGTCGTCTCCAGCACCATGGTTCCCGGGACGTACCTGCGGTTCTGCGGCACCTGGGCGTTGGCCGGACCGAACCTGAAGGAGCCGGCGGCCCGGTCAAGCAGCGCGCCGAAAACACTCGGCGAGTCGGGGCGCGGCAGGCACAACCACTCGACCGCGCCGTCCGGCGCGAGGAGGCAACTCTGCTCGCAATTGGACAGGAAGGCATAGTCGCCGATAGGCGGAAATGTGCTCATGGACAATGCCCCCTCATCGAGGCGCGTTCCTGCCACTGCGGCCGAACGACGGTGATGAGCTATCAATGGTTGCCTTTATACCGCGTGATACCCGTCCGCGATGTGCCCTGAAACGCCAAACTTCCGCCAAAAGGGACAGCCGGGGCTGCTCTGCGCGACATGTCCTAGGCATGGGCCCCGGCGGCCCGGCCCGGAAGGATAGGGCAGTTGCCCGATGCGGCCGGCCACGCCTTACGGCGAGCCTCGGCAGTGCGGGACCGACCGGGTCCCGGTCCCGAGGAGGACGCGATGAACACAGACCAGGCACGGGCCCTCGTCGCCGAGCGGCAGCGCGAGCTACGGCAAAGCGCGGCCCGGGCGCAGCGCGCCCGGCAGGTGGTCACCGCCGGCGCGCGGCGGCCAGGCCTGGCCGGGGCTGGCCCGGCTGCTGCCCGGCCTGCGCAGGCAGGCGGGAACGCCGCCACGTGCTGCGACCGACAGCGGAACCGCCCGCACCCGGCCGGCCTGACGTGACCCTCGCCGCCGCGTCCCCGGCCGCGGCCCGGGATCAGCCGCCACTTTCCGATGGCATGCTGGAGGCCATGAACGGGCGTGCGAGCAGCCCGGTCCTGGTTGGCCGGGGCGAGTACCTGGCCGCGCTGGATGCCGCGCTGGCCCGCGCCCGGGGCGGCGAGCCGGCTGCCGTCCTGATCGGCGGCGAGGCCGGGGTCGGGAAAACCCGGCTGGCGGGCGAGTTCGCCGGGCGTGCGACCGGTGCCGGGGCCCGGGTGCTCGCCGGCGCATGCCTGGACATGGGCGCGGACGGGCTGCCGTTCGCGCCGTTCACCGCGGTGCTGCGCGAACTCGTCCGCGAGATGGGCGCCGACGGCGTCGCCAGCCTGCTGCCCGGCCGGGCCACAGGCGAGGTCGCCCGGCTGCTGCCGGAGTTCGGCGCGGCGGACCGGGACACGGATGCGAGCGCGGCCAGGGCCCGGCTGTTCGAGCAGATCCTGGCCCTGCTGGAACGGCTGGCCGACGAGCAGCCGGTGGTCCTGATCATCGAGGACGCGCACTGGGCTGACCGCTCGACCCGCGACCTGCTGGCGTTCCTGGTCGGCAGCCAGCAGGTGCTGGACCGGGTCCTGATCGTCATCAGCTACCGGTCCGACGAGCTGCACCGCACTCATCCGCTGCGCCCGCTGCTGGCCGAGCTGGGCCGGCTCGGCTGGGTGGAGCGGATAGAGCTGCCCCGGCTGGCCCGGCGGCACGCAGACGAGCTCGCGGCGCGGATCCTCGGCCGCGAGCCGGAACCGTCGCTCGCCGACGAGATATACCGGCGCGCCGAGGGCAACCCGCTGTTCGTCGAGGAGCTGCTGAGCCGCGACGGCGGCCCGGGGACGGAGCTGCCGGAGTCGCTGCGCGACCTGCTGCTGGCCGCGGTGCGGCGGCTCCCCGAACAGACGCAGGATGTCCTGCGGGCGGCCGGCGCGGCCGGGCCCGGGATGGAGCACGCGCTGCTGGCCGCGGTGACCGGCCTGGAGGACGACGCCCTCGCCCGCGCGCTGCGCCCGGCGGTGGCCGCTAACGTGCTGATCGCCGGAGGGAACGGGTACGCCTTCCGGCACGCGCTCATCCGCGAGGCCGTCTATGACGACCTGCTGCCCGGCGAGCGCACCCTCCTGCACACCCGCCTCGCCGAGATCCTCCGTTCCGATCCCGGGCTGGTGCCGCCCGGCCGGGCGGTGATCGAGCAGGCCCACCACTGGTATCACGCGCACGACACCACCTGGGCTCTGATCAGCGCCTGGCACGCCGCCGGGGATGCCCGGCACGCGCTCGCCCACGCCGAGCAGCTCACCCTGCTCGCCCGGGTCCTCGAACTGTGGGACAAGGTGCCGGACGCCGCGCAGCGCATCGGCGCCAGCCACCTGGACGTCCTCGAGCAGGCCGCGGATGCCGCGTTTGCCGCCGGGGAGAACGAGCAGGGCAGCTCCTACGCCACGGCCGCGCTGAAAGAGGCCGACTCGCGGGCCGAGCCGCTGAGGGCGGCCAGGCTGCTGGAGACGCGCGGTCACATGAGGTGCCACCTGGGCCACGACGACGGCTACGCGGATATGAAGGCGGCGCTGGAACTGGTTCCGGCCGACCGGGAGGGTGTGGCGCGGGCGCGGGTGCTGCTGAGCCTGGCCGGCCATCTGCGCGATCCGGACGGGCCAGGGGCGCGAGCGGCCACCGAGGAGGCCCTGGTCCTGGCGCGGCAGGCAGGCAACCCCGCGACGCTCGCTGCCGCGCTGTACAAGCTGGCCCTCATCGAGTCGGGGCCGGCCGACGCCAACGCGACGGCCCTGGATCTGCTCGCCCAGGCGCGGGCCGCGGCCGAGCAGGCCGAGGGGTACGAGCCGCGGCTGGACGTCGCGGTCGCCGAGTCCCACGTCCTGGAGGGAATGGGCAGGCACGAGGACGCGGCCCGGGCGGCCCAGGCCGCCATCGCGGGAGCGCGGGACCACGGTCTGCCCCGGGCGACCGGAGCGCTGCTGGCGATCAACGTGGCCGAGCCGCTGGTATCGCTGGGCCGCTGGGACGAGGCGACCGAGGTGATCGGGCACGCACTCGCCCTGTCCCCGCCGCCGGCGACCCGGGGCGCGCTCCAGCTGCTCGCCGGCCTGGTCGCCCTGCGGCGGGGCGACCTGCCCGGTGCCGCAGCACTGGCGGTGGCCGCCCGGGCCTCGATCAGCCGCGAGCGGTACGGCGGCAAGATGGCGCTGCAGTTCCAGCTGCCGCTAGCGCAGCTCGAGACCGAGTTGCTGCTCGCGGAGGGCAGGGCCGCCGGCGCGGTGGCCGCGGCCGAGGCCGCAGCCGATGCCCTCGAGCTCGCCAGCCACCCGAGGTATTCCTGGCCGCTGCTCGCCGTCGCCGCGCGGGCCTGCGCCGACGCGTCCCGGCCGGCCGTGGCCGGCCGGGACGGTACCCGGGCCGCGCGGGCCCTCGGGCTGCTCGAGCGGCTTCGCACGCTGGCGGAGAAGATGCCCGCCTCCGGTCCGGTCGAGCTGGCGAACCGGCTGACGTTCACGGCCGAGGCGGCGGGCGAGGCGGATCCCGGCCTGGCCGGGCCGGCCGCGGGCCGGGTAGCCCTGGCCAACTGGGACGCGTCCGTCGCGGCCTGGGACAGCGTCGGGCAGCCCTATCCCCTGGCCGTGGCCCTGCTGCGGGCGGCCGAGGCCGCGCTGACGGCCGGCGACCGGGACGGCGCGGCCCGGCGGCTGCGGCGCGCGGCCGGGCTGGCCGGCTCCGTCGGCGCGCAGCCGCTTGGCCGGGAGATCACGTCGCTGGCGCGGAACGGACGGATCAGCCTCACCGGCGGCGGCGACGACAACCGCCCGGGCGAGGCCCGCGACCGCGGCTACCGGGGCCTGACCGCCAGGGAATTCGAGGTGCTGCGCCATGTCGCCGCCGGGCGGACCAACCCGGAAATCGCCGCCAAGCTGTTCATCTCCGCCAAGACCGCCAGCGTGCACGTGTCGAACATCCTGGCCAAGCTCGGCGTGAGCAGCCGGGGCGAGGCGGCCGCGGCCGCGCACCGGCTGCGCCTGTTCGACCCCGCGCCCGGCGATGAGCGAAGCTAGCGACAGGCGAAAGGATGACGCAATCTGCCGACGCCCGGTACGCCAGGTCGCTGATGGCCGGGCTGCAGGCGTGGCGGCAGCGACGACGGAAACGGCGCGAGCACGGCGGCCAGAAAGAGGGAACGGCGCGATGAGTACTGCGGTGCACAGCCTGCTGACCAGCGAGCTCGGCCGGCTCCGGTATGAGCCTACGGCCAAGCGCATCCGGGCGGTGCTGGGCGGTGCCACCGTCCTCGACAGCACCAGGGCCGTCCTGGTCTGGGAACCGCGCCGGGTCGTGCCGTCCTACGCCGTCCCGGCCGGCGACATCGGCGGTGAACTGGCCCCGGCCGGCCCGGCGGCCGCCGCCGCCGACGAGATCGGCTGCGCGATGCCCGCCGTATCCGAACGCCCCGTGCTCGACCCGTCGATTCCCTTCACCGTCCACACGGCAGAAGGGCAGGTGGTTGACGTGCGGGCAGGCGGCCAGCGGCGCCCCGGAGCGGGGTTCCGGCTCGCCGATGCGGACCTGGCCGGATACGTGGTCCTGGACTTCGGCGCTTTCGACTCCTGGTACGAGGAAGACGAGCCGAACGTGGCCCATCCGCGTGACCCGTTCCACCGCATCGACGTCCTGCCCAGCTCCCGGCAGGTCAGCCTGGAGCTGGACGGCCAGCTGCTGGCCCGGTCTTCCCGCCCGGCGCTGTTGTTCGAGACCATGCTGCCCACCCGCTACTACCTGCCCCGCGAGGACATCCGGGCCGAGCTGATCCCCAGCAGCACCCGGACCTACTGCGCCTACAAGGGACAGGCCTCGTACTGGTCGGTGAGCATCGGCGACCAGCTGGTCGCCGATATCGCCTGGACCTACGAGAATCCGCTGCACGACGCGGAGCGGGTCCGCGGCCTGGTCGCGTTCTTCGACGAGCGGACCGACGTCAGCCTGGACGGCGAGCGCCTCGAGCGGCCGGTCACGCCCTGGTCAGCCGGGCCGGGCCGCTAGGCGGGACCGTGCCATTGGTACTGGCGCCAGTAGCTGCCCCCAGCGGACTGCCGGTAGCGGCGCATCTGCCGTCGGAACCGGGCCGCCGCGAATACCCCGGCCGCCAAGGCCATCAGCCCGAACAGCAGGATGACCTGGAAGAACAAGAGGAAGAACCACGCCGCGCCCGGGATGACCAGGGCAGCGATCAGCGCCAGGATCGCCAGCGGCATGATCCGCGGGCCGCGGCGGAAGACCGGGCCGCGGGCCGCCCAGGGCGGGGACGGGCGGCCCGGCGGCACGGCCAGCCCGGGATCGGGCAGGTCGGCCATGACGCGCCGCAGATCCCCGGCGGTCTTCGCGCTGAGCGCCGCCGAGATCCGCTCGTCCAGCTCTTCGGAGGAGAGCCGGCCCTCGGCGAAGTGCTCGCGCAGCCGGGCCGCCACGCGCTCCCGGTCGGCGTCTGAAATCCGGATGCGATCGTCCATCGTGCTGCCTGCCTTGTCTACTCGTCCTGTTCGTCCTGGTCCGGTGCGTCGGCGTTCTCGGCGAGGATCCGGTAGAGCCGTCGCCGGGTCTGCTCCAGCAGCCGCTCGGCGGCCAGGACCTGATCGGGCGTGCCCGAGTGGGCGATCTGCACGATCCCGCCGCCGAGCCGGGCGGCCTCGGCGAACAGGCCGGGCACCTGCCAGGCCTCCTGCTGAGCCGCCGACTCCCAGGCACCGCGAGCCATCTCGGGGTTCTGCTCGATGTACTCGCGGCCGGCGCCGGTCAGGCTGAACGTGCGCCGGCCCGCCGTTTCCTCCCCGGCGATCAGCCCCTCGTCGGCGAGCTGGGACAGCGCGGGATAGACCGCGCCGGGGCTCGGCCGCCAGGCCCCGCCGCTGCGCTCCTCGATCTCGGACATGATCTGGTAGCCGTTACGCGGGCCTTCCCGCAGCAAGGCCAGGATCGCGGCGCGGACATCGCCGCGGCCGGCCTTCGTGCCCCGTCCGGGACCCGGCGGCCCGGGCGGTCCCGGCCACCAGCCGCCCCGCGGGCCGCCGAAGCCGCCGCCCCAGTGCCCAGGGCCTTTCCGGCCGCCGAAGCCGCGCTCCTCCGGCCCGCCGTGCCAGTGGCCGCCGGACCTGGCCCAGATCCCCCGGCGAAGCCGGCTGAGCAGGTCGCCTGCGCACGCGAAGAGCCCCGCCAGGTCGCAGTCGGCGTCACCCGCGCCCCAGGCCGCTGCCGCCATCATCCGCTCTCCCCGCCTCTCACGATACGATCACGATATATCGGCAGAGTATGCCCGGACCTTCATGAAGTCAAGTTATAACTCGATAACCGCGGGCCCCGGGCCCTCGATCTTCCGCAGGCCGGCCGTTACCATGCGAGCCATGCGCACGATGGGACGTTCGTGGTGGCCGGTCGCGACCGTCATGGCGATCACCGTGAGCCTGGCCAGCCCGCCGGCACTGGGCGCGACGGGAACGCGGGGCACGAGCGGGTTCTCGCTCCGGCCCACCTACCGGGCGGACGACTTCGCCGACGGCCAGGCCATGAGCATCCTGCCGGCCGGCGAGAACGGGCTGGTCAACGAGGCAGCAGTTCAAGCGGTTCATCAAGACCGGCCAGCGCCCGCCGCATAGCCAGGACCAGCTCGCGCCGTACGAGAACCTGGAGTTCGGCTACCCGTCGCTGACCAACTCCGCGCTCGGCCGCTACTACCTCGACGAGTCGTTCGGCATCCGGCGCGGCCAGGTCACCCGCACCGAGCACCCCTCGCCCACCGTGCCGGTCGTCATCTACCGCGACAAGCACGACATCCCGCACGTCTACGGGGCGACCAACGCGGCGCTGGCGTTCGGCGCCGGCTACGCCCAGGCCCAGGACCGGCTGTTCCTGATGGACGTGCTGCGCCACTACGGGTCGGGGACGCTCACCTCGTTCCTCGGCCCGTCATGCGCCGACGAGCAGATGGACCACGACGAGCTGCTGCTCGCGCCCTACACCACCGCGCAGGCGAACGCCCAGATCGACAACCTGCCGGCCGAGTACGGCGCGCAGGGCAGGCTCGCGCTGGCCATGATCCGCAGCTACGTCCGGGGCATCAACTCCTACATCGCCCAGGCCGAGAAGAACCCGGCGCTCATGCCGGTCGAGTACTCGGTGTTCGGCGCCCCGAAGCCGTGGACCCCGGCCGACGTCGTCGCGGTCAGCGCCCTCATCGGCGGCATCTTCGGCGACGGCGGCGGCGGCGAGGTGGCCAACGCGGCCCTGCTCAGGTACCTGCAGGGCCAGCTCGGCCAGTCCGCGGGAGCCACCGCGTTCACCGACTTCAAGGAGCAGAACGACCCGGCCGCCCCGACGACCGTCGTGAACAAGTCCTTCCCGTACGAGATCCCGCGGCACGTCAACCCGGCGACGATCGCGATCCCCGACCACCCCGGTGCGCCGCTCAAGGGCGGGCCCGCCGACACCACGCACGGCTGCACGGCCAGCGCCGGGCCCAGCAGGCTCGGGCTGGCGTACATCGCGGACCTGCTGCGGTTCCCGTCCCAGATGAGCAACGCCCTCGTCGTCGGGGCCCGGCACTCGGCCGACGGGCATCCGATAGCCGTCTTCGGCCCGCAGGTGTCCTACTTCGCCCCGGGGATCCTCATGCAGGAGGACCTGCACTCGCCCAGCTACGACGCCGAGGGGGCATCCTTCCCCGGCACCGGCTTCGTGGAGCTGGGCCGCGGCGAGGACTACGCGTGGTCGGCCACCTCGGCCGGCAGCGACCTCACCGACCAGCGGCTGGAACTGATCTGCAACCCGAACGGCGGGCCGGCGTCGCCGACCGGAACCTACTACCGGTACGACGGCAAGTGCATCCCGATGGTCAACGAGCAGTTCCCCGACGGGAAGGGGCCCACCCACAAGATCCACCTGACCGTGCACGGCGTCGTCCAGGGCTGGACCACCGCCCGGCACGGCAGGCCCGTGGCGGTGGTCAACCAGCGTTCCACCTACAACCACGACGTGGACTCGGTGATCGGCTTCCTGCACTGGGGGCAGCCGGCCCTCACCTACAGCGCCAGGTCGTGGATGACCGGGGCCAGCGAAATCGACTACACCTTCAACTGGTTCTACGTCGACAACCGGGACATCGCCTACTACGTCAGCGGCCGGGACCCGGTGCGCCCGCCGGACGTGGACCCCAACCTGCCGACCTGGGGCACCGGGGGAACCGAGTGGCGCGGGTTCCTGCCCGCCCGCAAGCACGTGCACGAGATCGACCCGCCGCAGGGGTTCTTCGACAGCTGGAACAACAAGCCGGCCCCGCTCTTCTCCGCCGCGGACAACGAGTACGGCTACGGGCCGGTGTACCGGGTGCAGATGCTCACCGACCAGATCCGCCACCAGTTCGCCATCCACCACGGGAAGATCACCCGCGCGGACCTGGTGCAGGCGATGGAGACCGCGGCGACCCAGGACCTGGACGGCATCACGATCCTGCCGGCGATGCTCGACGCGATCCGCGGGCGGCGCGAGCCGGCCGGGGTCCGCCAGATGCTCTCGGCGCTGAAGGTCTGGTACGCCAGCGGCGCGCACCGGATCCTGGCCTCGGCAGGCGACAGGCAATACGAGCAGGCGGCCGCCGTGGCCATCAGCGACCAGCTCATGCCGGCCGTCATCAAGGCCATCTTCGACCCGCTGTTCGCCGCCGGCGGCACCAACCCGAACGGCTACAACGTCTTCCCGATGGGCTTCGTCAACGATCCGGACAACGGCGGCGCCCATCTCGGCAGCGCCTACGACGGGGGCTGGGAGGGCTACACCGTCAAGGCCCTCGACCAGATGACGGGCCGGCCGGTCGCCCGGCCGTTCAGCTCCGCGGTGACCGCCCGGCTCTGCGGCCGCGGCGGCCTGCGGCACTGCGGCCCGGCCCTGGACGCTGCCCTGAAATCGACGTACCGGACCCTCGTCAAGGCCAATAAGGGCTCATCCGACGTGGCTTCGTGGACGGCGGACGCCAACACGGCCGCGGCCGGAGTGACCATGCCGCAATACGACGCCATCGCCTTCCAGACCCTGGGGATTGTCGGCCAGCCCGACATTCCCTGGCAGAACCGGCCCACCTTCCAGCAGGTGGTGTCCTTCCCGGCCCACCGCCCCCGCTGACCGCCCGGTAATTCCTCCGTCTGCGGCCTATGGACGGGCCGAACGCCTGGTGCGATGCTGGCGAATGAGCCCAAGTGGGGCAGATGGTGCGAGGACCCGGCGGATCCCGGGCCCGTGGTGCCATCCACGAGGAGGTGGGTGCATGAAACCGCTCAGATCCCTGCTGCCGGTGGCGGTAGCGGGCGCGATGGCCATCGCGCCCGTCGCGTTCGGCGGTGCCGTCACGCAGGCCGGCACCAGCTCGCACGCCCGCCAGCACGCGAACACGCTCCAGCAACTGGTCGGCGCATCGCCACCTGAACGTGCCTCAGTACCGGAACCCGCATCAGCACGTGCACGTCAACTGCGCGTGGCGCGAGCGCCATGTGCACCGAGGTGGCGGACTCCGACAGCGTGTTCGGCCACTACGTCGGCCACGACGAGCCCTCGGTGCTGTTCAACTCGAGCGCACCCGGGTCGGGCAACCACATGCGCTACAACCTGGTGCTGCCCAAGGACCCGTCGGCGAGCCACCCCAACCAGGTGAACAAGTCGTACGCCTTCGAGCTCAGCGGGGCCGAGTGGCTGGGCATGGCCATGTGCGACACCCAGTCGTATCCGGAGCAGCTCAAGACGTGCCCGCCGGACAGCGACAAGAACATCCGTGAGCCTGCGTTCTCTCCCAAGCACGTAGGCCAGGCCTACATGGAGATGCAGTTCTACCCGCCCGGCTGGGTGCCGTGGCCGGCCTGGCGGGTGGCCGTGGGCGCCAGCGCATGCAACCCGACCCAGTGGTGCGCCGCGCTCAACATCGACAGCCTGTCGCTCAACCCGGTGACCGGGAAGGCGAACAACCCGACCTGCCTGGCCAAGGCGGGCGAGGAGTACCTCAACTTCGCCTTCATCACCAAGAACGGCAAGTCGACAGGTCCCGCCAACCCGATCGACGCGACCACCAGCGCACATTCACGCCCAGCTCCAAAGACCTGTACATGAATTCCGGCGACCACATCCAGACGTCATTCACCGATACCCCGAACGGCCTGAAGGTCACGCTGCACGACCTCACCACGGGCGGGACCGGGTCGATGACGGCGAGCAAGGCCAACGGGTTCGCGCAGGTGAAGTACGCCCCCACCGGCTCGTCCTGCACCGCCATCCCGTACGACTTCCACCCCATGTACAGCACGTCGTCCACCAAGACGCGCGTCACCTGGGCCGCGGGCTCGTACAACGTCGCATTCGACACCGAGATCGGCCACTTCCAGTTCTGCACCGGGCCGAAGAAGATCCCGGCCACCCCGTTCGGCCTGCTGCCCAACGGCAACCCGACCACCTGTCCCAAGGGCGACACCGAGGGGCGGGGGATCAACAGGCAGCCGCCCGACAGCGACGACCTCTTCTGCTTCCCAGGCAAGGAGGCGCTCGTATACAAGGTGACCGGCTGCAGCTACACCAACGTCCCCGGCTATGACGGTGCCTCGTACCAGCGGCTGTGGCCGAACGGCAACACCAAGCTGCACCCGACGCCGTTCAAGTTCACCAGCCCCACGACTGGCCCGGGCTACACCAAGCAGTACTCGCAGATCGGGTTCGAGACCGACCTGCCGGCGATCGAACCCACCTGCAACGAGCTCACCGGAGCAGGCTGCACGCTGATCCCGCAAACCGACGAAGGCCAGCCGGCCGCGTTCTACCCCTTCTACTCCACGACCAAGGCCGCCGGCCGCTGCTACTGGCAGTTCGGCAATGACATTCCCGGACAGACCAGCGACTTCGGGCAGAACGGCCAGTACGGCACGCTGCTGCAGCAGTCCTACACCCAGAAGGGCGGCGCCAGCGCGGAGTCCTACGTGGACTTCCGGAAGATCATTCCCAACCCGTGCACGTAGGGGCAGCGCCCTGCTGACGCCGGAAGCCTTCGGGCGTTAGCGAACAGCGAGGGGGGCCGCCCCGGAGCGGGGCGGCCCCCCTCACCGCGTCCGCGCCCGGGCTGGCGGCCGGGCGCGGACGTCGGCGGCTCAGGTCACCCGACCGTCAGGCTCGGCAGGGGTTGTCGGGCAGCGGTCCGTTGAAGTCCTGATAGAAGGCGGAGGTGGTGCCGCCCACACCGGGGTAGACCACCTTGAGCAGGTGCCCGTACTGGGTGTTCTTGCCGTAGTCGTTGGTGCTGAACCCCCGCACCACCTGCCCTGGAGACCAGTAGCAGGTGCCGCCCTTGGTGCCGGTCGTGTAGTAAGGATAGTGCTGGGCGGGGGCGCCGTTGTCGTCGGTGGGCGGATAGAGGCTGCAGCCCGCTCCCGTGTGAATGTTGCAGGTACCGAGCTGTCCCTCGATGGCGGGCAGGTCGGTATTGAACGCCACCCGTGAGTAATTCCGGTTGAACGCCGAGCCGGTCAGCGGGCTGGAGAACAGGGTGGGCGTGGGACGCGTGGCCGTGCCGCCATTGGGCCAGTCGGTCAGGTAGGACGGGCCGTCGTAGCCGAGGTTCTCGCCCTCGCAGCCGCCTATCTTGATGAAGCTCGACTGGGCCGGCGTGAAGCAGCCCGTAATCGTCGGCGTCGGCCGGCTCCCGGTTGGGCGGGGCACCCTCATCGCCCACGCAGACGGTCTTCTTCACCTTGCTGCAGAAGTCGAAGTGACCGACCTCGGTGTCAACGGCCACGTTGTAGGTGGCGGCCGGCCAGACCGCGCTGGTGGCCGGGGTGGACGTCGAGTACATCGGGTGGAAGTCATAAGGCATGTTCACGCAGCTCGTGCCCTTCGGCGCGAACTTGACCTGGCCGAAGCCGTTGGCGGCGCTGGCGGTCATGGAGCCGGACTGGCCGGTGGTGCTGTCGGCCACGATCGCCTGCAGCCCGTGCTGGGTGTCGCGCAGGGTGAGCTTGTAGTGATCTCCCTGGTTGAGGAACAACACCTTCTGCCGGTTGGGGATCCCGGATGCCGCCGGGGTGAACTGCACCGGGTTGGGCGGTCCCTGCGGGACGCCGGTGTGGGTGAGGTAGGCGAAGTTGGCGTACTCCAGGCCCACCTTGGCCTGGCAGGCGCGATTAAGCTGCTGGCCGGTATAGAAATTCTGGGCGAAGCTGTCGATGGTCAGGGCGGCACACCACTTGGTGGCCGAGCAGCTGAAGCCGTTCCACTGCTTGACGTATCCGGGCGGGTAGAACTGCAGCTCCATGTAGGCCGCTCCGGCGTGGTACGGATCTCCCGGGCCGGGTGATGTTGCGGTCGCTGTCGGGCGCGCAGCTCTTCACCGTCAGCGGAGCCGACTGGGTGGCGCACATGACCATGCCGAACCAGAAGGCCGGGTAGAGCTGGAAATCGTAGGTGTGCTTCCCCGGGACGTTGGTCGGCGGCGGCTCCTTCGGGAGGATGCCCTTGTAAACCATCTGGTTCCCGGAACCGCGGACATGTGAGTAGAACAGCACGGTCGGCTCGTCGTGACCCACGTAGCGCCCGAAGGCCTGATAGGAGTTGCCGACCTCCTGACACAGTCCGCGGGTGTTGTCGGAGCAGTTGATGTAGGGCCTATGACCGTGGCCATAGCCAGACGACGCCGCCGTAGCGGTGACGGCGGGCACGCTGAGGGCGACCACCACGACGCCAGCCGTCACCCCGGCGAGCCAGGTCACCCTCCTCCTGACCCCGGACAGCCTGCTGAGCACGGAAAATCTCATATATGCCACCCCTTTTGCGAGCCTGCGGATCAGCGGTACGGGTATGCCACGGCGTATTGTTCCAGACCATAAGAGCTGCGACAAGCATCGCAAGACAATCAGCAGTGCCGAGAGATAACGTGAATGCGCCTGGTGCCTTCCAGAAGCCGAAGTATTGGATATGCCAACAGCACGAGAAGTTTCGCCTCAACGGGGCGCCTTCCGCCCAGCCATCAGGGTAAGCACTTACGACAGATGCGACTGATGTGCCCATGATCGCCGGGCGGCAGCGTACGGCCCAGCGGCCTGACAGCCCGGGCCGTGCGGCTGACGGCGGCGTGCTGACGCTGCGCCGGGCACGGCCCGGTCAGTCGAGATCGATGCGGATGGTGAGCATGTCGCCGCCGGCGGCCAGGCTGCGCAGCACTATGCCGTCGAGCTGGTAGACGGGGCGGCCGCGGCCGAGCCGGCGGTGCCGCAGCCGGGCATCGTCGTCCGGCAGCAGATGAGCGGTGCCCGCCCGCCAGCGCACGCGTACGCCGTCGCGGATCCGGACGGGCCGGGCACTGACCCGGACCCGGGGATTGGCGCGGATGTTGTGCACGAAGCTGGCCCGCTCGCCCAGGCCCGCGATGAGCCAGAAGGTGTCACCGTCCAGCCCGTTGGCCACCGGGACCAGCCGCCGCCGGCCGGTCCGCCGGCCGATGGTCTCCACCACCGCGTACGTGGGCGGCCCCAGGCCTCGCGTCAGCAGGGCCACGACCGGCGGGTTGACCCGCCGGTTGGTCAGCGCCCGGGCCCGGTCTCGCAAGTCCGGCGGCGAACGCAATGTCTGCTCCTCCCGCCGCCGCGCCAGGCCGTTTCTGTGCATCGTGGCGGGTTCGGGCGGCGTCCGTCCGC
Source organism: uncultured Actinomycetes bacterium (assembly GCA_963795575.1). Lineage (GTDB taxonomy): Bacteria > Actinomycetota > Actinomycetes > Streptosporangiales > Streptosporangiaceae > PALSA-505. The sequence goes on from CAWCII010000036.1 coordinate 28,367, forward strand.
GCTGAAGATCTACGGGAAATAACCTAGTCCTGCTGGCCGGATTCTGCCCAGCGCTGGAACACGGCGATCCGGTCCTCGGGCCAGTCGCCGTCGCAGGGCATCGAGCCGTCGCGGAGCCGTCCCAGGATCCCTGCCGCGTGCGCCCGGACGTCGTCGGCCGACCACAGGTCGAAGGCGAACGACATGGACTGCCGGTCCTGTTCGCGGAACAGCGGCCGGATGTGTGCCTCGAAGCTCACCGCCTCGCCGGGTCCCGGCAGCGGGACCTCCGCAGGCTGGCTGTCCTGGCTGTCGTCGGCACCCGCGGCCGCGACGTCGGGCGGGCCGCCGGCGGTCCAGTCCCAGCGCGGCACCGGCCGGGACGCGGCCGGGCTGCTGCGGGCCGCCCTGCGGTGACGCCGCGGCCTGGCGGGAATCCCACTCCAGGTAGGAGGCGAGCGCGGCCCGGAAGGGCGGATCGGCGGGCAGGCCGGCCTCGTCGGCGGCCTGGCCGGCCAGGACGACCCAGCGAGCCCGCTGCTCCTCGGTCAGCCCGGCGGCGAACTCCCGACGACCCGCGCCCTCCGGGCCGCCGCTGACCTGGCCACCGCCGACCCGGCTGACGTCGTGCTGCCCATCGCTGGTCGCGCTGATGTCGCCCGGGTTGCCGCCGGCCTGGGCGCGGCCGTCCCGCCCGCCGCTGGCCGGGCCAGCGCCGGCCAGGGCGGCGTCGGTCTGATCGCCGCTGGGCCGGCTGCCGACGTCCAGCCCGCCGACGTCCTGCCTGCCGCTGGCCCGGCCGGCGTCGTCCTGGCCGGCCACCGGGCCGCCGAATGCCTCGCCCAGCCGCATCGCCTCCTGCTCCGGATAGCCGGGCGGCATGTCCGCGAACGCGGCCGCGAGCAGCGGGTCGGCGGGCACGAGCTTCTCGTACAGCAGCCGGGTCATCCGGGTCAGCGCGGGCAGCCCGCCGACCCACTCGAACAGCGTCGGCTCGGCGCTGGGCTGCTGGTCGCGGAAGCCGATGTACCAGTGCATGCCGCTGCAGTACGGCTTGTTCTGCGAATGCCCGCACCGGCAGAGCGCGTAGTGCTCGAGCGACGCGCCGGCGTTACGGCCCATCGGCCTGCCGTCGGCGTCGGTCAGGTCGATGCCGCCGGTGATCCGGTACGGGCCGTCCCGGGTAATCTCGATGGCGGGTTCCCTGGCGTTGCCCCAGTCCCTCTGGGACCGGGCCTCGGTGCCGTCGACGCCGAAGCTGAGCGCCCCGGACGGGCAGTCGCGCACCGCCCGGATGATCTCGTCCATCCGGCCGCCGCTGGGCGCGACGAACGGCTCCTGGCTGGTGCGGAAGACGGCGGCCAGCCGGTCGGTACAGAAGCCCGAGTGCTGGCACAGGCCCCGGTTGTCGAAGATCGTGACCTGCTGGCCCGGGTAGGTGTCCCGCCGGTCAGGCACCCGGTCCGGGTCCTTGTCGTCATCGAACCCGTTGCCCGCGTGAGTGCCGTCGCAGAATGGCTTGCGGGACGAGCCGCCGCACCGGCAGAGGGCGAGCTGGGGCGGGACCGGCAGCGGCTCGCCCAGGCGGTCGAGCACGCGCGGGACGTTCGTCACCAGGTAGGGGCCGTTGCGGGCCGCCTGGACCGAGGCGGGCAGGCCGGCCTGCAGCTGCCGCAGCTCCGCCGCGCGCCGCACGGCCTCCGCCCCGGCGGCCAGGTCGCAGGCCAGCGCCTGCAGCGCGGCGGTGGCCTCGGCCAGCTCCGGCGGGCAGTCCCCGGCCTGGCCGAGCGACGTGCGCAGCCGGGTCGCCGACCGCGCCGCCTGCCACACCCGGTCGTCGGCCTCCGCGTCCCCGGCCGACACGCCTCCGGCCGATGCGCCTCCGGCCGTGGCGACCCCGGCCGGCGTACCCCCGGGCGCTGCGCCCCGCGCCGCGGAGTTACCGGCCGCCGCGTTTCCGGCTACTACTTCTCCGGCTACTGCTTCTCCGGCCGCCGCTTCTCCGGCCGCCGCTTCTCCGGCCTGGGGCGCGAGCTGCCCCGGACCGCGTCGCGGGCCGTCGCCGGCGGCTGGCCGCGCACCGTTCGGAATCCGGCTGATGACCGCGGCCAGCGGCCGCAGCACGCTGTCGACCAGCCGGGGCACGAAATCGCCTCGGCGCGGCCGGTCCCCGGCCGCCGTCACCGCCGCGTGGGCCGCCCGGAACAGGTCGGCGAGCTCGCCGGCCGAGCCGTCGACGGCATCCGCCAGCTCGCCGGCCCGGGACCGGGCGGCCCGCAGATCGCCGGGCGCGAGGGACCGGGCCGCGGCGGCCTGCTGGGCCTGCGGGTGGCCGGCCGGAAGATGCGCGGCGAGCGTCGCGGCGATCCCGGTGAGCGCAGCGGCCACCGGCGCGAGCCCGGCGGCGATCCCGGTGCCCGGCCCGGCCTGGATCTCCTGGCAGAGCCAGGCCGCCTGATCAACCCGCTCGGCCAGCAGCGTCCAGGCCGCCTCGCGGTGCGGCATCAGGTAGTCGTTCTCGTAGAACAGCTCGAAGCTGGGGCCGGCCGTCCGGCCGTCGTATTCCGGTCCGGCGGGCAGGGTGGTGATCAGGTCGCCGAGCGGCTTGATCACCCCGGCCATCAGCGCGATCGTCGCGTCGGCCAGCACCTTGATCTGCTCGTCGGTCTCTTCGGTGTGCGCGAAGAACCGCTCGAAGATCTGCAGCAGGATCTCGTAGCCCACGTTGAACAGGTCGGTGACCCGGGCCGTCAGCCGCTCGGTGATCAGCGGCATCTCGGCCGGCGGCGCGCACGGGCGCACGTTAGCGGCGATCACCGGCCGGACTGGGTTGAAGGCCGGGTTGGCCACCGACATCTGCTCGAACTCGTCCAGGATCCCGACGAACTGCCCGAAGTGAGCGTCCTGCCAGTCGCCGCGCGGTCCCTCGCCCTGTTCCAGGATCGTGTCGATGGCGCGCTGCGCGCTAGCCAGGTCCGTCACCGCGACCAGCTCCGGCCAGCTGAACTGCTGCTGGGTGGCCTGCGCCCGCGGCGGCCCGACGAACAGCCAGCGCTCGCCGTACTTGTCCGCGAGGTGCGCGAACCCCGCCTCGATCGACCGGTAGAGATGGCCGACGGTCGCGAAGTCCTGCCCGGTCGGGACGATGTCCCGCTCGCTCAGGTGCGGGATCGCCCGGCCGACCGCAGCGAGGCCCTCGGCGTCGCCGAGGTCCATCCCCTCGGGACGTTCCAGGAACATGAAGTGACGCAGCGCTCGCTCGCCAAACGGCAGCAGGGCCAGCTGGACGCCCGCCGGATAGTGACCGGCCTGGTGCGGCAGGTTCGGCCGGGTCATATGCGGAGCCGCGCCGATGGCCGACAGCAGGTTCTGCACCAGCGCCAGGTGCAGCATTTCCTGGGTCGCGACGCGCGAGATCTGCTTGCGCCAGCGGGTGACCGCGGCCAGCTCGTCCGGGGTCAGGCCCTCGCCGGCGGCCTGCTTCATCGAGAACGCGGCGAACAGGTACTGGCACATGATGCCGTGCTCCAGCTCGGCCGCCTCGCACAGCATGTAGATCAGCGCTTCCCGGTGCTCGATCACGAACGGGGCCTCCGGCGCCGCGCGACCGCCTCTGGTCGCGATCACCTGGGCCAGCCTGCCGCGGCCTGCGCCCGGTCCCGGGGCGGGTTGTGCTGCACTGTCGGTCATCACGCGCTCCACTGATCGGCTCTGCTGCTGGCCAGCGGAGCGCCGTCCATCCGGGGCAAATCCTCGACCCCCCCGGACTCGTCCACGGTCACCACGGTGACCGGAACGGACATCGCGGTGGCCTGGCTCACCGCGGCGTCCAGCAGGCGCCGCGACACCTCAGCCGGCGGCGTGGGCCGGACCTGCCACACATCGTCGCCTGCCTTCATCGGCTACTCCTGCCTCCCGCGGCTGCGCCGGTCCGCGGCCCGCCAGTCACCATTGTCGGCCGGGCCAGCGGCCTCGGCCAACACATAACGCGGATAGGCCCGCAGCCTGAACACGTAGCCCGACGTTAACTCGCCGGACCTTCCCGCCAAAGGGGATAAATTACGCTGAGAGCCGACAGCCAGCGGCTGCGCCTTGCCGCATGGCTCTGCGCGGATGCTGTCCGCGTGGCTGGGCGGATGCTGTCCGCGTGGCTGGGCGGATGCTGTCCGCGTGGCTGGGCGGATGCTGTCCGCGTGGCTGGGCGGATGTTGTCGTCGTGGAGGTGCGGCTCCGCGCCGCAGAAGATCGACGAGACATGGCCTAGCATCGGCGGCGATGAACAAGTCACGGGTGGAGGCGTTCAGCGACGGGGTGTTCGCGATCGCGATCACGCTGCTCGTGCTGACCATCGCCCAGCCGACCGACTACCGGGTGCTCGCCCACCAGCTCGCCACTCGCTGGCCCTCGCTCGCCGCCTACGTGGTCAGTTTCGCGGTCATCGGGATCATGTGGCTCAACCACCACTCGCTGTTCACCAGCTTCGAGCGGATCGACCGGGGCCTGTTCTACCTGAACCTGCTGCTGCTGCTGACGATCACGTTCCTGCCCTACCCGACCGGGGTGCTGGGCGAGGCGCTGGCCCGTGGCCGCGGCACGCGGACCGCCGCGGTCTTCTACGCCGTCACGATGGCGGTGAACGCCTGCGCCTGGGGAGCGCTCTGGCTCTACGGCTCGTATCACCGGCGGCTGCTGCACGCCTCGTTCCCCGAGGAGGAACGGGCGGTGGCCACGCTGCTGTTCACGATCGGCGTGGTCATGTACACGCTGGCCATCGGCGTCGCCTTCCTCAATGCCTATGCGTTTCTCGCCCTCCAGGCCGCGTTCGCCCTCTACTACGCGCTCGACCCGGTCAACCGACGGCCCGGCCGGGTCAGGCACGCCGCCGCCGCGCAGGCCCCGCGGGAACGCCAGGGCTCCTGACCGGTCAGTTCACACGCATGCGGGCCGGCTCGCTGACTGGCACGGGGCCAGGAGCGGCACTCAAGCCAGCCCGGGAGCTCGGCCGCTGTCCTACCCGCCGTGAGATGCGCGGAGCCAGGCCGACGCCCTCGCGGGCGACGCCCGGGTGAGCCAGGCGTCCTGGACTACCTCCTCCAGTTCTGGCACAGCCAGCTCGCCGATCCGGCTCGCGCGCACGAGCACCGATGGATGGCCGTCGAAGTGCGGCGTGGTGAAGAACGGCGAGGATTGATCCTGGATCAATGACTGCTTGTCGGACTCCGACGGCACCCAGAACATGATCACGTCGGCGTAGCGCTCGCCGGTCTGAGGGTCAACGGCGTCGGGCCGCCGGTTACGAAAGAACACGAACGACTTGCCGCCCACCTGGTAGATGGGGTTGCCGCCGGTGCCGTGGCAGACCGTGACGTGGGGCATGCTCATGGCCAGGTCGTGCACATCCTCGACCCGCGCGCGCCGCGGCCTTGGCGACATGACCAACAGCGTACGGCCGGCCTCCGGGTAGGCCGGACGGCGTCAGAGTGACCTTCCGTGTCGTCGTCGCGCAGACTGCGGCCCGGCGGCTTTCCGGGCACTGGCCAGAGGCTGGCGCGGCAGCCTGCGTCGATGGACTTTACTGCCGGATGCGCCCGGGCGGGCAGTCCAGGCCGCAGGACAGCACCGGCCTCCGCTCTTCCGGAACGGGCGCGGGCGCCGCCTGGCGCGGATTGCGGATGGTGAACGCGGCCAGCAGGCCGGCCGCGAAGCACAGGCCGGCCGAGATCAGCGACGCGGTGTGGAACCCGGACGAGAACGTCCCCGTGTGCAGGTAGGCGTTCCCGGTCAGCCCGGCCGCGGCCGGCAGCACGGCCACCGCGATCAGCCCGGCCGCCCGGGCGACGTCGTTGTTGACCGCGGAGGCCATCCCGGCGTGCTCGGCCGGGACGGCGGCCAGGACGGTGGCGGTGAGCGGCGCGACATTGGCGGCCAGGCCCAGGCCGAAGACCAGTACCGCGGGTAGCACCTCGACGAGGTAGTTCCCGGAGGATCCGATCCGGGTGAACAGGGCCAGGCCGACGCCGATGATGACCGGCCCGACGCTCATCTGCAGCCGCGGGCCGATCCGGCTGGCCATCTGGCCGGAGCGGGCCGACAGCACGAGCATGACCGCCGTGACCGGCAGCAGCGCGATGCCGGCCTGCAAGGGTGTGTACCCGGACACCTGCTGGAGCTGGATCGGCAGCAGGAACAGGGCGCCGCCCAGCGCCCCGTACACGACGAACGTCAGGATGTTGGCCGCGGTGAACTGGGTCGAGCGGAACAGGCTGAGCCGCAGCATCGGCGCGGGGTTGCGGTGCTCCCAGGCGATGAACGCGGCCAGCAGTACCACGCCGGCGATCAGCGCGGCGAGCGGGCCGACGCTGGACCAGCCCTTCGCCGGGCCCTCGATCAGCCCGTAGGTCAGCCCGACCAGGCCGAGCGTGACCAGCACGCCGCCGGTCACGTCGAGCTTCCCGGTGATCATCGGATCCCGGGATTCGGGCACGTGCCGCAGTGCCACCGCCGCCACCATGGCCGCGATCGGCAGGTTGATGACAAAGATCAGCCGCCAGGAGACCGCCTGGATCAGCCAGCCGCCCAGGAACGGGCCGACGGCCGTGCCGACGCCGCTGAACCCGGACCAGGCCCCGATCGCCCGGCCGCGGTCGTCCGGCCGGAACGACGCCTCCAGGATGGCCAGGCTCCCGGGGGTGAGCAGCGCCGCGCCGACGCCCTGCACCGCCCGGGCGGCGATCAGGAACGGCGCGTCCGGGGCGATGCCGCACAGCAGCGACGCCGCCGCGAACCAGATCACGCCGATGACGAAGAACCGCTTGCGCCCGTAGCGGTCGCCGAGCGCCCCGGCGAACAGCAGCAGCCCGGCCAGGGTAAGCGTGTAGGCGGTGACCACCCACTGCAGCGTGGCCAGGCTGGCGCCGAAATCGCGGCCGATGGAAGGCAGCGCGATGCCCACGACCGTCGCGTCGATCGAGGCCATGGCGGAGCCGAGCACCGTGGCCAGCAGGACCCAGCGCCCCGGCCCGCTCTTGAACACCAGGCCGGGGGGCGCGGGCGGTCCGGCGGCCACCGCCGGGTTGTCCAGGGTGCTCATGTCTCGCCTTCCGCCTGTACCGCAGCCCGCGGGGATTCAGCGGACTACGCAATTGTCTTCCCCCGGCGGTACGGATGTTCACCGCTTTCGCCGGCCATGATCATTTTGCCGCCTGATGGTGCGCCGCCGGCTGCTCCTATGCTCGCGTGCCGGGCCGGCCCGCCGCTTGAGTCAACCAACTCACGCGGGGCACGGACGGGCGGGCACCATTGTCCCGGGACGCGGCGGCGCACCGTCGAGGGTGGCCGCGCACGTCACCGACCGCCCGTCCCCGGGCAGGCCGGGCACGGGCCCGGGCCTTGACGGCGCGGAGCCCGCGCCCGAGCATGCTGAGGGTGAGCGGGCAGCGGGGTGATCAGCGGCCGGATCCGGGCACCGCCGCGGGACGGCTCGGCGCGCCCGCCCGGCAGGTCGTGGCCAGGTTCGCCGAGGTCGTCTGCCCGCCGGACGTGCGGACGGGGCACCAGACCGGGCGGGTGCTGGCCGAGTTCGAGCTAATGCTAGGGGCGATTCCGGCGGCCACCCAGCGCATGCTGGCGGTCACGTTCCTGGCCTTCGACCGCGGGGCCCGGCTGTACCCGCCGGCCCGGGGGCGGCGGTTCGCCCGGCTGGACCACCAGGTCGCGGACGCCTACCTGCGGGCGCTGCTGCGGCGGCGGGACGGCGCGGCCGACCTGATCCGGCGGCTGCGCGGCCTGATCGTGATGTGCTACTACGAGCTGCCCGAGGTCAAGGAGGGGATCGGCTACCGGCCCGGCCCCTACATCGCGGCCGTGTCCCGCCGCCGCGTGGAGTCCTACGAGGCCGAGATCCGCGCGGGCGAGGCGGCGGTGCTGGCTCCCGATTCACCGGGTCAGGCCTGGCCGCCGGGGCAGGTCGATACGCCGGGAGAGGCCAGTTCGCCGGGCCAGGCCGGTCCGCAGGGACAGGCCAGTCCGCAGGGACAGGCCAGTCCGCAGGGCCAGGCCAGTCCGCAGGGCCAGCCCGGGCCGCAGGGCCAGCCCGGGCCGCAGGGCCAGGACGAACGCCGGTGAGCATCCTGGCGGGCCTGACCCAGCAGAGCGACGTCACCGGGAGCCGGTACGCGGAATGCGGCGTGGTGATCGTCGGCTCCGGCGCGGGCGGCGCCACCATGGCCGCCGAACTGGCCGATGCCGGGATCGACGTCGTCATCATCGAGGAAGGCGGCTATCACCCGACCGAGTCGTTCACCGCCGAAGGCAGCCGGGCGCTGCGCACCCTGTACCGGGACGGCGGCGGCGGGATCGCGGTGGGCCGCCCCTCGGTGCTGTTCGCCGAGGGCCGGTGCGTCGGCGGGTCCACGGTCGTCAACGGCGGCATGTCCTGGCGCACCCCCCCGCAGGTGCTGCACCGCTGGGCCACCGAGGAAGGCGTAACGGCGATCAGCGAGACCGAGATGGACCCGTACTTCGCCCGGGCCGAGTCCCGGATCTCGGTAGCGCTCCAGGACCCCGAGACGGTCGGCCGCGACTCGCAGCTGCTGAAGAAGGGCGCCGACGCGAAGGGCTGGCGGATCGTCCCGAACCTCCGCAACCAGCTGCACTGCGCCGGCACCAATAATTGCAACAACGGCTGCCCGACCGGGGCCAAGCGCTCGATGCTGGTCACCAGCGTGCCCCGGGCGCTATCCCGGGGAGCCCGGCTGTTCGCCGACTGCCGGGTGGACCGCATCACCCGGGCCGGCCGCAAGATCACCGGAGTGTCCGGTCATTTCGTCCGGCCCGGCGGCCGGCCCGGGCCGGCGCTCACCGTCCGCGCCCCGGTCGTGGTCGTGGCCGGCGGCGCGATCCAGACCCCGGCGCTGCTGGCCCGGTCCGGGCTCAGGTCCGCGTCCGGGCGGCTGGGCCGCCATCTCTACCTGCACCCGAACGCGATGGTGGTCGCGTTCTTCGACGAGGACGTCACCGGATGGCACGGCGTCCACCAGGCCTTCCAGATCCGCGAGTTCATCGATGACGGCATCCTGATCACCGCGGTCAACCTGGCCCCGTCGCTGCTCGCGGCGGGCGTGCGCCCGCACGGCCGGGAACTCGGCGAGCTGATGGCGGACTACAACCGCATCGTGACGGCCGGCTGCCTGGTCACCGGCACCGGGACCGGGCGGGTGCGCAACCTCCCGGGCCTCGGTCCGCAGGTCTTCTACCAGATCACCGACGAGGACGCGGCGCGGGTGGTGCGCGGCGTCCGGCTGACCGCCCAGGCCATGTTCGCGGCCGGCGCCCGCCGCGTGCTGCTCCCCTTCGACGACGCACCAGACGTGCACGACCCGGGCCAGCTGGAGGACCTGCTGGCCCGCCCGGTGGCCAAGCGGTCGCTGGAGCTGTTCACCGTGCACCTGATGGGCACCGCGCGGATGAGCGAGGATCCGGGCCGCGGTGTCGTGGACAGCTTCGGCGCCTTCCACGGCGTGCCGGGGCTGTTCGTGACCGACGCGAGCCTGTTCCCCGGGCCGGTCGGGATCAACCCGATGGAAACGATCATCGCCCTGGCCTTGCGCAACGCGGGCCGGCTGATCGAGCAGCGGGCCCGGCACGGCATCTGAAAGCGAGGCCCGCATGCCCGCTGTCTCGGCGAGGTTCGCCGAGCCTGCGAGCTGGCCCGCAGCGAGCCGGGCCGGCGTGCTTCGTCATGGCCGGGCCCGGATGGCCCATTCGTAGTCCTGATCGGGCGGCACCGGCCGCTGCCTGACGTCACGGCGCTCACCCGGCGCTGACATCAGGTTCCCGCCGTATTTTTCCGGCGATTCGAACCTCCAGTTCATGGCACACGTCAACACCAAGGAAGGAGGACAAGGCATGTCGCCCATGAGGCAGGGTCCGATGAGCCGGACTGACGCGTCCGCCAGGACCGTCCCCGCCGAATTTGTCACGCCCGAGCTGGTCCAGCTCCTGGCCATCGCCCGGCACAAGCTCGACCGTCACCTCAGCGACCACGGCACCTGCAGCTGCTGTCATCAGCACTGGCCCTGTCCCACGGCCTGCCTGGCCGCCGAGACCCTGAGCGTGCTCTGACCGTCGCCCCGGATCGCTAGCCCCGGCCGCCGCGCACCCAGAGGGCAATGCGCTCGGGTTCCATCACCCGGTACGCGACGGCCAGCAGATCGTCGCGGATCTCGTCCAGGTCGGCAGCGTCCTGCATCCGGCCCGCGAAGGCCGCTACCGTCTTCTCGGCGTCATAGTGGGCCCGGTTGAACCGCTTGTCCACCGCCCGCTGGACGCGGCGGCGCAGCGGGTTGAACAGGGCCACGGCGGCCAGCGTCGCCGCCGCGACGGCAAACGGCGACCGGTCCGAGAGCACGCTGTGCGCCATGGTGACCAGGGCCGCGTACACGCCGATCAGCAGCCCGGTGACGATCGCGTACGCCACCGTCCTGGAGATCACCTGGTCGATGTCGTACAGCCGGTACCTCAGGATCCCCACCCCGATGCTGATCGGCAGGGCGATGAAGCCGACGGCCAGGACGCTGTTCAGCGCGGCCCAGAACCCGGACGGAGCGGTCTGGCCGGGGATGCTCAGCCCGGCGCAGACGATGCAGACGGCGGAGCCGAACATGAGCCACTTCAGCTGCTCGCGCCGGATCCCGGCCGAGTGCCGCCAGCTGACGAACTGCCAGGCCGGCGAAACAGAGTCCGAGCGCCAGGATCAGGACGAGGATGACGTTCTGGGCGATCGCGAACCGGCCCGCCGGATAGTCGACCACCGTCAGCCCGCCGTAGCCGTCAACCCGGATCCGGTGCCCGCCGATCGCGTTGACCGCCACTCCGATCAGCAGGCCCAGGTAGCCGACGCAAAGCAGGCTGTACCCCCGCACAGCCCATCGCCATCGCGGTGACGGCGGGTGGCCGTCCGGAAAGAGCAAGATCACCAGCAGGAACAGCGCGAGCGCCGGGGACCACAGCTGGTAGAACACCAGCCCGGCGGGGCCGAGCGGAAGGTCCCGGCCGAGCCGGTAGACGAGCAATGAATACGCTCCGGCGCCGGTGCTCAGCAGGATGGCCGCCGCTATCCCGAACAGGAGCCAGCCGTTCGGGTTGCGCGGCTGGCGCCGGGCGACCAGGACGCCGACCGCCGCGGAAGGTACCGCGATCATGATCGGCTGCAGCGGGTACCCCGGCTGGCGGGCGAGGAAGGACAACTCCACCAGCGCGATGGTGAACAGCACCAGGGCGCCGCCGAGCATGACGGCCGCCGACGGGCGGCGGCCGCGGATACGAGCGGTCATCGCCCGGCCTCCGGCCCGCGCGGCCATGACCGCGTCACGATCGCCGGGGATGCGCGGAACGGCCGTCGTCCCGGCGCCGCCGGGCCAGCGCGGCGAACGGCTCGGCGACGGCTTGCAGGGCACTGCGCGCCATGGCGTTGTGCCACACGCCGCCCGCGCGGCCCCACTGCCGCCGGGGATCGATGCACACCGTGCTGGTGTGCACCTGGCCGGCGGGGGCGCCCAGGTACCTGGCCAGCGCGGTCATCGTCTGCACCCAGAACCGGTCTTCCTTGCGGTGTCCGCCGAGGCTCATGGCCAGCTCGTAGAGCGGGTCGTTGGCCCGCATCAGCACCCGGACCTGCAGGACGGTGGGCCGGTCCGCCAGGGCCTTGCGATCGCCGCCGCCGGCGCGTTCGGCGGAGAAGGTGATCCACCCCGCGAACATGTGCCCCTGCGGCGTCATCAGGGTGAACGACTCCTCGTCCGCGTAGAGCACGAACACCCCGGTGGACAGCCTCATCCCGCCGCCGATGCCGACGTCGAGCAGGGCCACTTCCCCGGGACGGAGCCCGGTCAGGGGTCCGTCGAACCGGCTGCCCCTGGGCCAGAACTCGGCAAAGTGCTTCTTCCAGGTCACGATGGCGGCCTTCGGCGAGACGCCCGCGCCGACCTCCAGGCGGTAGGTCTTCTGCCACATCTTCCCGAAGCCCTGGATCGGGCCGGTGAGGTACCGGCCGTCTACGTTGGCCCCGCGGAATCCCCTGCGCGGCACGGCCAGGCGGCCGACCTTGGCGGCCCAGCTTCCGGCATCGCGGGGCGGCGGGCAGGCCGGCGTGACGCTCGCGTCCCCGGCCGTCGCGCGGTGCTCAGGCGGCACGCCCGGCCTGGCTCGCTCCGCCGGCGCGGTGTCTTCGGGTCCCGGGGGCTCGGTCATGGCGACTCCCTCGCCGGCCGTGCCGGCGAGCGCCGACTGCTCGCTGTCATAGATGGTGATGGCCTCGTCCAGCCGGGTGATCTCGAAGATCTCCCGGTAGTGCGGGCTCAGGCCGAAGGCAGCGAGTTCCTGGCGGTGCCGGTTGGCGCGGACCAGCAGGGTCACGAGCATGCCGATGCCGCCGCTGTTCATGTACTCAAGGCCTCCGAAGTTGAGCACCAGCCGCCGGGCGCCCTCCCGGCCAGCCTCCTCGTAGGCGGACATGAGCACGGGCTCGGATGCGGCCGTGATATCGCCCTTGATGTCTATCACCGCGGCCGGCCCGACCGGCCGGACGCCCGCCCTCGTCCTTGGCTCGTCCATCTGATCCTTCCCTAGGTGCTCGGTGTCCGCATCATGAGCCGGACCGTATGCCGCTCTCCCTCGGTCGTCACGTCCATGGCATCGACCATACGGCGGATGAGGAAGAGCCCCCAGCCGCGCGGCCTCTGCTCGCCGGCGAGCTTGCGGGCCAGGTCGGGCACTTCGGCGCCGTACTCGGGGCGGCCGATGTCGTTCTCGCCGCCGCGGTCACTGATCGTAACGACGACCTCGGCGCCTGCGTGGAAGACCTCGACGTCCACGGGCAGCTCGGGGCGGCTGCCATTGCCATGCTCGATGGCGTTCATCGTGGCCTCGGCGACGGCGGTCTTGAGCTTGTCCACCCGGGCCGGCGGCAGGCCAAGGCCGGCCACGCTCTTGCCGACCTGCTCGAGCGCGATGCGCTCATTGCCCGGCACGCTCGGCACGGCGAACGACGCCAGTCGCCGCGGCTGCCGGGGGACGGCCGAGGTCATGACGTCTGGCCAGGACGAACGGCAGCGGCGGTCCGCTCGAGCGAGAGCAGCGTGATGTCGTCCTCCTGCTCATGGCCGGGGCCGGTAAACGCGTCCAGCTCGGCCAGGCAGAGGTCGATCAGGGCCTGGCCGGACGTCCCCGTACCGACCAGGGCGGCGACCCGGTGGAAGCCGAACATCTCCCGGTCGGCGGCATGAGCCTCGGACAGCCCGTCGCTGTGCAGCAGGGCGCAGTCGCCGGGCCGGAAGGCGAACGTCTTCTCCTCGTAGGTCATGCCGGGCATGAGCCCCAGCGGCATGCCCTTGGCCCGCAGCTCGGCCACGCCGCCCGCGCTGTGCACGTAGGGCACGTCGTGCCCGGCGTTGGCGAACGTGACTTCGCCGTCGGAGCCGTTCAGGACGATCGCCAGGCAGGTGACGAACATGCTCGCCGGGGTGTCGGTGAACAGCAGGTCGTTAACCCGGGCCAGGACCCGCCCCGGGCGGGCCAGCCGGGGCGCGGCGGCTCGCAGCAGCGCGTGCGTGCTGGCCATGACCAGCGCGGACGGGACGCCCTTGTCGGTGACGTCGCCGATGACCATCATGACCTGGCCGTCCGGAAGCGGAATGAAGTCGTAGAAGTCCCCGCCCACCGTCCGCGCCGGGCGGTAGAAGGCGGCGACCTGCCACCCGGGCAGGTCCGGCAGGGACTTCGGCAGGAACTGCTGCTGGATGGCCCGGGCTACCTTCAGCTCCTGCTCGATCCGCTCCCGCCGCCGCGCCTGGGCCTGCTGCTCGCGAATCAGCTGACCGACCCGGAGGGCGGGCGCCGCGTGCCCGGCCAGCGCGTTCAGCAGGCGCCGGTCCGCGGCCGAATATTCCCGTTCCGACTGCCGTGGCCCCAGGCCGAGCACGCCCACCAGGGCTCCGGCCGAGATCAGCGGCACGACCAGCACCGCGCCAGCGTCCTTCAACGCCGTCAGGGCGGGCGAGTCGAGGTCGAGGTCGCGGATATCGACGGCGCCGGCCACGTTCATCAGGTAGCCGGCCATCGGGTCGTCGGGGGACAGCTCGATCCGGGGCTCGGTGACCGTTCCCTCCGGCAACGACGGCTCCTCCGGCGGGACGCCCTGGGGCCGGCGGCCGAACCGCACGCGAGGCCAGGCCCTGCCCGCCGCCCCGGCCGTCCGGCTCCTGGCCGTCCGCACCGAAGCCGGCCGCGGCCGCGTCTTCCCGGGCGGCCCGGCCAGCCAGAGACAGCTGCTTGGCCGTGGCTGTCGTCGCGCTGGCCGCCCCCTGCGCGCCAGCCGGCCGGCCCTGTCCACCCTCTGGGGCATCCTGGCACCCCATCCTTGCGTCCCAGCAGACGGAAGCAGCAACCCACGAAAACCCGCCGTGCGAAATCGTTATGGTCAGCGTACCCCGTCGGTTTGCCGGCTACAGGCGGTTGGCTGGGCGTGGCAGGCCGGCGTACCCGGCAGAATGTGCGAATCTGGTGGTCATGAGGGGAGTCCGGCCATTCCCGCGGCGAATCACCGCCTGGGCCGTGGCGGGAGCGCTGGTCCTGGTGACCGCCTGCGTGGCCAGGATCGCCCACCTCGGTGCCGTCGCGGTGTCACCCGGCGTGGCGTGGACCCTTTCCGCGGCTTCGAACACCGTGACCGTACGGCTGACACCCGCGGGCGGGGCGTCCGGCCACCGGATCCTGGCCAGCAGCCGCCTCGTGGTGTCCGAGGACGACGACAGGCAGCTGACCAGGCAGTCCCCGGACGGCACGACCGTACGGGTGCCCGTCCCGCCCGGCCGGCAGACCCGTCTCCTGGTCCGGGTGGAAGGCCCCCGGCCGGCCCGCCAGACGCTCACTGTCAGCGTCCCGCCGGCGCTGCGGGTGCTTCGGTCCCGGCGTAGCCCCGGCGGATTACGGCTGTCGGTGTCCAGTCCGCTGCGCCGCCCGCCGCCCGGGCCGCTGTGCGGCCGGGACCCGGTCAGCTTCCCCGGGTCATCGCAGGTGGCCGTGGCCCCCGGCCCGGGCGCGTGCCGGGGCAGGCTGAGTCTGACCGGCGCGGACGGCGAGCAGGCGGTCGTCCCGGTGGACGTCCCCGCGCTGCCCGAGACCCCGGTGTACTCCTTCGCCCACTCCGCCGGGCGAGCCATCTACATCACCATCGACGACGGCTGGACCCCGAGCCCGCTGGTGCTGGCCATCATGCGCCGGACCCGCGTGCCGGTCACCGCCTTCCTCATCGAGCGCGCCGCCCAGCAGCACCTGGCGTACTGGCGGGACTTTGTCAAGGCGGGCGGCCAGGTGGGAGACCACACGGTTTCCCACCCCAACCTGACCAAGCTGACCCTGGACCAGGCCACGACCCAGTGGGCGCAGGCCCGGCAGACACTCGGCCGGTGGCTCGGCCAGACCCCCTTCCTCGGCAGGCCGCCGTACGGGGCATTCGATCCCGCCGTGCAGGCGGCGGCCCACCGGGCGGGGCTGCAAATCCTGGTCGGCTGGAGCGCCGTCGTCAACAGCGACGGCATCCACACCTGGGATGGCAGAGGCCTGGAGCCCGGCGAGATCGTGCTCCTGCACTGGGTCCCGGGCCTGGGCGGCCAGCTGGCCAGCCTGCTGAAGGCCATCCGGGCCCAGCACCTGAACCCCAGGCCGCTGACCCAGGCCAGCTTCACCGGCATCGTCCTCCAGCGGCGCTCCCTCGACGGCGACTAGCCCGCCGAGTGGCCCGGGGCATCTTATCGCGGGCCGCCGGCGGCTAGCCCGCATCGCCGGCCTGACGCGCCAGCCCGCGACGGCAGTCGCGCCAGGCGCGACGAAGGATTACCCGAGCCGGGCGTGGTCAGGATCTGAACCCTCCGCGTTTACTTGCTGGCCCTCGGGTATTAGCTGCTAACGCTCGGGTGAGAGCGGCAGCGGGCAAGGCCGGCCGTGGTGGCGGCCTGGCCGGGAATGGCCATGGGGAGTGGGCAGAAGATGACGGAACGAGGCCAGCAGGCCATACCGGCGCAAACCGGGGGGTCACCCGGACCGGACTCGCCGCTGGAGATCAGCAAGACCGGCTGGCGGGACACGCTCAAGCGCTCCGCCAAGCAGTTCAACCAGGACCGGTGCGCGATGACGGCCGGCAGCCTGGCCTATCACTGGTTCCTCGCCCTGTTTCCCGCCCTCATCGCGGTGCTGGGCCTGATTACCCTCATCAACATCGGCTCCAGCACGCTCAAGCACCTGGTGAACGGCTTGGACAAGGCGCTGCCGCCGGGCGCGGCGGGAGTCTTCACCCAGGCCGTCCAGTCGGCGACCACCCGGTCATCATCCTCCTCGGTGACCGCCCTCATCATCGGCATAGTGCTGGCGGTGTGGAGCGCCTCGGGCGGGATGGCAGCGCTGGAGATGGGCCTGGACATCGCCTACGACGTGCCCGACCGGAAGTTCATCGGCAAGCGTCTCATCACGATCCCGCTGATGCTGGCCACGGTGGTGCTCGGCGGGATCGGCGCCGCGCTGATCGTCTTCGGCGCCTCGATCGGGTCGGGCATCGAGGGGCACCTGCCGTTCGGGCACACCGCCTTCATCGTCTTGTGGACCGTGGTCCGCTGGGTGGCGACCGTCATCGTGATCTCGCTGCTGTTCTCCGTGTACTACTACCTGGGACCCAACCGCGAGACCCCGCACTGGAAGTGGGTGAGCGCCGGCGGAATCCTCGGCACGGTGATCTTCCTGGCCGCCTCGCTCGGGTTCTCCTTCTACGTGGCCAAGTTCGGCTCGTACGGCAAGACCTACGGGGTGTTCGCCGGGGTGGTCGTCCTGATCTTCTGGCTCTACCTGGCCGGCATCGCGGTGCTGCTCGGCGCCGAGGTCAACGCCGAGCTCGAACGCCAGGCCGCCGTGGAGGCGGGCGACCCGGAGGCGCAGGCCAGCGCCCGGCGGGTGGAGGCGGAGCCCAGCCAGGGCGGTGCCGGGGAGGGCGGCGTCGGGTAGCTGCGCGAGGCCGGATGACACATCAGGATCGGACCGGGGCCACGGGCTGAGCCTGCACGCGCCGCTGGCCGTGGCGGCGGCCGGGTACCTGCTGGCCGTCGGGCTGGCCTGGCTCGCGACGCGCCCGGAGGGCTGACGCCGCTACAGGCAGGCCGGCCAGCCAGGCATGCACCTCGGGGATGCGGTGCTCGAGCAGCGTCAGGTGGCCGTCGTGGTCGAGCAGCCGGGCTTCGACCCCGGGAATGTGCCGGGCCAGCCACTGGCCGTGGCCGAACGGCACGAACCTGTCCTCGCGCCCGTGCATCAGCAGCACGGGCACGGTGATGTCGGCGAGCTCGAATCCCCACGGCCGGAGCAGGCAGTTGTCTTCCCACCAGCCCTCGACGCCGGACGCGAGCCCGTCGTGCACGGCATGCGTCAGGTACTCCGCTATCCCGCCCCGCAGGACCGCCTTGTCGGTCGGCGTCAGCAGCGACTCGATTCCCGCCGCCGCCTCGTCCGCGGACGTGGCCAGCATCTCCTCCCGGTCCTTCTCCAGCTGGGCCCGGGACGCGATCTCGTCCGCGAAGAACAGCCGGGTGTCCTCCACGTTGGCCTGGCCCATGCCGTCGAACCAGTCGAGGCCCTCGGCGCCGAACGGGGCCTGGGCCGCGAGCGAGGCGGCGGCCGCCACCAGGTCCGGGAGGAGGGCCGCGCAGGCCAGCACGTGCGGGCCGCCGCCCGAGATGCCCCACATCGCCAGCCGGTCGATGCCCAGTGCGGCGCAGATGGCCCGGACATCGGCGGCGCAGTTGGCCACGGTGCGGCCGGGATGGGGTGACGAGCCGCCGTAGCCGGGCCGGTCGTAGCCGATCAGCCGCAGGCCGCGTTCCCGGGCGTCGTGCGCGTTCGGGCCGTACAGGTGCCGTGAGCTGGGCGTGCCGTTGTGCATGAGCACGGGCCGGCCGTCTGGATCCCCGTCGATCTCGACGGCCAGCGTGCGGCCGTCCGGGGTGCGAATGCTGCGGTCCATGGCTGTGGCCTCCCGCCGGCAGGCTGCAGGTTGAACCATACGCCGGCCGGCTGCGCCGGGGGGTGCCGCGGCCGCGGCCCGGAGCCGGCCCGCTCAGCGGCCGGCGGCCTGCAGCCCGGCCACGGCGAACAGCGGCCACTGGTCCGGCGGGCCGGTCAGCTCGTGGCTGCCCCGGTCGGTGAAGGAGATCCCGGTTCCGGTGACGAGGTCCTTGACGGTGCGCGAGACCAGGATCTCGGCGGGCCGCGCGAGCGCGGTGATGCGGCCGGTGATGTGCACAGACATCCCGGCGATGTCGTCGCCGTCCAGGTCCACCTCGCCGGTGTGGACGCCGGCCCGGATCCGGACTCCGAGCGCGGCAGCCTGATCGCGGACGGCGGCCGCGCAGCGGATGGCCTGCCCGGGCGCGTCAAAGGTGGCCAGGAGGCTTCCGCCGGAGCTGTGCCGCAGGCGGCCGCGATGATACCGGACCTGCTGCCCGGCGGCCGCATCGTCCAGGTGACCGGCGGGACCGCGCCGCCCGTCACCCGCCCCGGCCGTCCCGGCGCGGACCGCCGTGGCGAGCAGGATCGTGGCCAGCACCCGGTCGGGGCTGCGGGGCTGGCGGGCGCGGGCGAGGAAATCTGCGATCTCGGCGAACAGCGCATCACTGTCGCCGCCGGCGGCGAACCGCAGCGAATGGTCGCCCGGCTGCTCGAAGTAGCGGGCGCCGGCGATGTGGGCGGCGAGGTAGCGTCCGTACCACGGGGGCGTGATGCGATCGTCCAGACGCTGGATCACCAGGACCGGCACGTGGACCGCGGGCAGCGCGGGACGGACGTCGATGTCGCGGATCATCTGGATCATGCGCAGGAACGCGCTGGGGTTGATCGCCATCCGCTCGAACCGCGCGAACAGCCGGCGCGCGTGCGCGGAGCCGGCCCGGCTGGGGAGGTACCACTCGATGCTTGCTCCCTGACCCCAGCGGTGCCTGGCGATCTCGTCGAGAGCGGCGTACATGTCCTCCGCCCCGGGCCCGCACGGGTAGTCGGGAGCCGGGAACCAGCGGGCGGCGGCGGACCCGAGGATCAGCGAGCTGACCTGCCCGGGATAGGTGGCAGCGAACAGGATGCTCATCGGCGCGCCCTCGGAGTAGCCGAACAGCACGGCCTCATCCGACCCGGCGGCGCGCATCACGGCCCGCACGTCGTCCATCCGCTCCTCGAGCGAGGAGGCGCCCGGCGCCCGGTCCGACAGGCCGGTGTCGCGCTTGTCGAACAGGATCAGCCGTCCGAACGCCGCCAGGCGGCGGTAGAAGCTGGAGGTCTCCGGATCTTCCCAGAGCAGCTCGAGGTGGCTCATCAAGCCCGGCACGAAGACGATGTCGCGCTCGCCGCGGCCGAGGATCTGGTACGCGATGCGGACGCCGTCATCGGTCTGGACATAGCGGGTCTGCGGGGCGGCGGCCTCCGGCTCGCGGCCCGCACGCGATCCGGCCGGGCCGTCGAGCCCGGGATCCTGGCGCAGGATCCGGGCGTGCAGGCCTCGCAGCTCCGGGCCCGGCTCAATCCCCAGCTCGCCGACCAGGATCGCGCGCAGCTCACGGTAGCCGCGCAGCGCGTCCGCCTGCCGCCCGGCCCGGTAGAGCGCGAGCATCCGCCGGTACCAGAGCCGTTCGCGCAGCGGATGAGCTGCGGTCAGCGCCTCCAGCTCCGCGATCAGCTCCCGGTGCCTGCCGCACGCCAGCAGCGCCTCCGCCCGCGATTCCTGCGCCGCCAGGCGTGCCTCCTCCAGACGGCTCGCTTCCGCTCGGACGTCCGCGGCCACGGCCACGCCGGCCAGCGCCGGCCCGCGCCACAGGCCCAGCGCCTCGTCCAGCCGCCGGGCGGCCGTGTCGGCGTCACCCGCGGCCAGCGTGGCATCCCCTTCGGCCATGAGCTGCTCGAAGCGCAGCGCGTCGGACTCCCCCGGCGCCACGCGCAGCAGGTAACCCGGCGGCCGGGTCGCCAGCCGGTCCGCCTCCCCGGCAGAGCGGAGCACCCGGCGCAGCTCGGACAGGCGGACCTGCAGAGCTGTACCGGGAGGCGGGGCTGGAGAAGATCGACGCGGTGGCGCACGCCGGCCTCTACCCGGCCGGTCACTCGCGCCGGACGATACTGCCCGACCTGGTGCGCAGCCTGCGCCCGGCCATCGTTGAGCTGGGCCTGGCCAGCGAGCGCGAGCTGACCGAGATCGACCAGGCC
Organism: uncultured Actinomycetes bacterium; assembly: GCA_963795575.1. GTDB lineage: Bacteria > Actinomycetota > Actinomycetes > Streptosporangiales > Streptosporangiaceae > PALSA-505. The sequence goes on from CAWCII010000036.1 coordinate 48,629, forward strand.
GTCCGCCAGCATCTGGCCGACCCCCGCACGCTGGTCATGTCGCATCTGCTGATCGTGGCCCGGGGCCGCAAGCCGGTAAGCTCCAGGCACCTTGCGGGCCCGTGCTGATGCCGGGCCCGCATGGCCCCGCGGCGGGACAGCCAGCTCCCGGCGGAGACGGCGGCCTGCGGCCGTCCCTGGGGATGGCCGCAGGCCGCCGCCCCGCTACCTCTCCCGCCGCCTTACGCGGCGGCGATCCCTTCGCCGCCGGCCGCGTTGGCCACGGTCACGCTGCCGATCTCGGTGAGGTTGCCGTGCCGGGCGTGGAATTCGTCCACGATCCCGTTCGCGCCGGCCTGCACGTACAGGTACTTTCCGTGCGGGGTGGCGCTGGAGTCCACGGTCCCGGGGTCGGTGCCGGTCTGGCCGAGCAGGGTGAGCTGGCCGGACGAGCTGGAGTCATACCGGCTCACCGAGGCGCTGCCGGCGTTAGAGGCGTACAGCCGGCCGTTGGCGGCCGTCACCCAGCAGGTCGCGACCTGCCCGGTCGCCACCTGGTCGATCTGGCTGATCGTGCCGTCGGCGCCGAGGGTGAAGGTGGCGACCGCGGTGGGGGTGCCTGATTCGGCGATGACCAGGTGGCCTGCCGGGTCGAAGGCGATGCCGAACGGCACGGCGTTCGGCTCGCTGTTCACCACCGGGCTGGCCGACAGGCGGCCGTCCGGCCGCACGCCGAACACGTCAATGTCGTTCCCGTTGGCCTTGGTGGTCACGATGAGCTGCGAGCCGTCCGGCGAGAACGCGACCTGGCCGGGGGTGTTGGTGAACTGCGGAGTGGCCGAGGGATCCAGGTGCAGCGGCCGCCTCGATCCCGGGACGGGACGCAGGCCGCGGCCCGTCACCCGGTAGCCCTGTACCGACCCGCCCTTCAGGGCGTTCAGCACGTAGACCAGGTTGCCGTGCACCGTCACGCTGACCGGGAACGTCCCGCCGGAGCCGATGATCTGCCGCCGGGCCAGCGTGTCGCCGCGAGCGGCGAAGACCGTGACCGTGTTGCTGCCGGCGTTCACCGCGTACAGCAGGCCGTGGGCCGGGTCGTAGGTCAGCGAGCCCTGGGAGGCCAGGTGGTCCACCACCGAGCCGGTGAGCTGGCCGCCGAGCCCGCCGGTGCGGTACCTGCCGGCCAGCGCCAGGGTGCCGTCGGCGGCCCGGTGGTAGGCGACGACCTGGTTGCCCGCGGTGTTGTCGGTCTGCACGAACACGGCGTGGCTGGCACCGCCGGAGTGGCCGCCGGGCGTGACGGCGGCGCCGGCCGATCCGGCCAGGGCCGCGATCCCGGCCAGGGCCGCGGCCGTAAGGGCGGTCACGGAGCCGATGCGACTGAAGGGTTTCATGTGGTTCCTTCCTGAGCCTGCGGGTTCACATGAAGCCATTCGGCGCGGTCGCCGGCCCGGCTTGCTGTCATCGCCCCACCTCTGCGTCGCGCTTCCCCGGGTAGGAGATCCTTCCTAACGGCGCCACGTCGGCGCGGCGCGATCCGCAGCTGCACGCATCCCGGCCGCAATTCCATGATCACATTTACTGTGCTCAGCCATGCGGCCGGGACGCTCCGGGGGCTGCCGGTGACCCCGCGGTCATGATACGGGGGAGCCGTAACGATCATTGGATGGTCCGGTCCCGGGCAGGCGGGCGGATGCGGTGATTGCCGTCGAGGTGGGGTAGGGGGCTTTCATGGCCGATTCTGGTAGCGAGCCGGGCGAGCTGGTGCCCGCGACTTCTGGCAGCGGGCCGGGCGAGCTGCCGCCCGCGACTGCGGACACGATCCCGGAGCAGGCCGCCAGCCTGGCCACGGAGATCAGCGAGGCACAGGTACCGGAGGAGCAGCGCCGGCTGGCCGCGCGGTTCGCCTCGGCCACTCGTTCGGGCATGCTCTCCGGCGCGCGGGCGACGGGCCGCGGGGCGCGGTCGGCCGGCCGGAGGGTACGCGCCGCCGGCGGGGTGCGGTCGGCCGGCCGCGGGATGCAGTCGGCCGGCCGGAGGGTACGCGCCGCCGGCGGGGTGCGGTCGGCCGGCCGCGGGGCGCGGTCTGCCCGCCGCCGGATGGGCGCGGGTTCCGGCTGGCTAGCCGCGCAGGTGGCGGCCATGGCCCCTCGGCTGCGGGTGCGGGACCAGGCCGCGCTGCGCGCTCAGTTTCCCGGGCGGAATGCCGAGGAGATCGCCGACGCCCTGATCGAGGGCGCGTCGCGGGCGTCGGCAGCGGTCGGCGGGGCGGTCGGCGCGTGGGCGGCGCTGCCGGTACTGCCCGCCTGGCCGGCCGAGATTGCCACCGAGACGCTGGCCCTGATCGGGATCGAGATCAAGCTGGTGGCGGAGTTGCACGAGACGTACGGCATGGCCGCCCCTGGCACCCGGGTGGAACGGATGACCGCCTATGTGGCGGCGTGGGCGCACCGGCGCGGCGTGTTCATGGTCCCCGGCGGCCTGATCCTGGCCGCGGGCTCACCGCTGGCGCGGCGGCTGCGCTGGCGACTCGCCGCCCGTGCGAGCCGGAGCGCGCTCTCGCTGGCCCCGCTGTTCACCGGCGCCGCCGCGGGCGCCATGCTCAACCGCCGGGAGACGAGCCGGCTGGGCCAGGACATCCGTTCTGACCTGCGCCGCGGCGGGCAAGCCGGAGACTGAGAGCCGCCCTGAGGCCGTCGCGCGGCTCAGGACGGGGAGCCGTAGCCACCCCCGCCCGGGGTCTCGATCACGAACAGGTCCCCGCGGCCGGCCTGCACCGAGTCGCAGCCCCGCATCGCGGTGACCGAGCCGTCGGCGTGCTGGATCCAGTGCCGGCCGAGCGCCCCGGGCGAGCCGCCCGCCATCCCCCGCGGCGGCACCCGGCGATGGCTCGCCAGGGTGGTCACCGTCACCGGCTCGCCGAAGCGCAGCTCCCGCCGGCCGCCGTCACCGCCCCGCCACCGGCCTTCGCCGCCGCTGCCGCGGCGGATCTCGTACCGCTCCACCCGGACGGGATAGCGCCACTCCAGCACCTCGGGGTCGGTGAGCCTGGAGTTGGTCATGTGGGTCTGCACCACGTCGGTGCCGGCGAAGCCGTCCCCGGCGCCGGACCCGCTGGCGACGGTCTCGTAGTACTGGTAGCACTCGCTGCCGATGGTGAGGTTGTTCATGGTGCCCGATCCCCCGGCCATCACCCCCAGTGCCTGGTACAGGGCACCGGTGACCGCCTGCGACGTCTCCACGTTGCCGGCCGCCACCGCCGCCGGGTATTGCGGCGCCAGCAGGCAGCCCGGCGGGATGATCACCCGCACCGGCTTGAGGCAGCCGGAATTCAGCGGGATCTCGTCCGCCACCAGCGTGCGCAGCACGTAGAGCACCGCGGCCATCGCCACCGAGGACGGGGCGTTGAAGTTGCCCGGCAGCTGAGCCGACGTCCCGGTGAAGTCGATCTCCGCGGCCCGCGCGGGCCGGTCCACCCGGACCGCCACCTTGATCACGGCGCCGTTGTCCAGCTCGTAGTCGCACTCGCCGTCCGGCAGCCCGCCGATCACCCGGCGCACCGCTTCCTCGGCGTTGTCCTGGACATGGCCCATGTAGGCCTGGACCACGTCCAGCCCGAAGTGCCCCGAGAGCCGGCGCAGCTCGGCCACGCCCCGCTCGTTCGCGGCGATCTGGGCGCGCAGGTCGGCCACGTTGACGGCGGGGTTCCGGGACGGGTGGGGCGCGGACCGGAGCAGGTGCAGCGTCTCGGCTTCCCGCAGCTCGCCCCCGCGCACCAGCAGCCAGTTGTCGATGAGCACGCCTTCCTCCTCCACCCGCGTGCTGAACGCGGGCATCGACCCCGGCGTGATCCCCCCGATCTCGGCGTGATGCCCGCGGGAGGCGACGTAGAACAGGATTTCCGGGCCCGCGTCATCGAACACGGGAGTGACCACGGTGACGTCGGGCAGGTGGGTGCCGCCGTGGTAGGGGTCGTTCAGCACGTAGACATCACCGGGCCGCATCCGGCCGGCGTTGCGGTTGGCGACGATCTTGATGCTCTCGCCCATGGAGCCGAGGTGGACCGGGATGTGCGGCGCGTTGGCGATCAGGCCGCCCTCGCGGTCGAAGATCGCGCAGGAGAAGTCCAGGCGTTCCTTGATGTTCACCGAGTGCGCGGTAGCGCGCAGCCGCACCCCCATCTGCTCGGCCACCGACATGAACAGGTTGTTGAAGATCTCCAGCAGCACCGGGTCCACCGCGGTGCCCGCGCCGCGCCGCCGCGGCCGCGCCGTCACCCGGGCCAGCAGCAGATCCCCGAGCGGGGTCACCTCTGCCCGCCAGCCCGGCTCCGCCATCGTGGTAGCGAAGTCTTCGACGATGAGCGCCGGGCCCGGTCACCCGCTGGCCGGGCCGCAGGTCCCGCCTCCGCCTGAGCGGCACCTCGGTCCAGCCCCCGCCCACGTACACCGGAACGGACGCCTCCCCGCCAGCAGCCCCGTCAGGCGGCTGCGGCCGGCCCGCCGGAAGCTGCCCGGCCAGCGGGGGCGGTGCCGATGCCGCCTCGACCGAGACCGCCTCGGCCAGGACGGCCTTGTCCCGCATCAGGAACGAGAAGTGCTGCCGGTAAGCCTGCTCGAACGCGGCGACCATGTCCGGCAGCGGGCCCAGCGGGACCGGCAGCGCGGTGTCCGTGCCCTCATACCGCAGGTGGACCCGGCGCACCGTGCTGGCCGTGCCCGGCTCGATGCCCTCCTCAGCCAGCTCGGACAGGGCGTCGGCGGCCAGCCGGCCGGCCACCTGGTCCAGCTCCGGCAGCAGGGCCGCGGTGAGCGGAGCCTCGACGGCGGTCTCCCGCATCGCGGTCACGTCGGCCAGGCCCATCCCGTACGCGGACAGCACCCCGGCCAGCGGGTGGATCAGCACCCGGGTGATGCCGAGCGCGTCGGCCACCGCGCACGCGTGCTGACCGCCGGCGCCGCCGAACGTCGCCAGCACGTACTGGGTGATGTCGTAGCCCCGCTGCACCGAGATCTTCTTGATCGCGTTCGCCATGCTGGCCACCGCGATCTCCAGGAAGCCGGCGGCGACCCGTTCCGCCGGCGGCTGGCGCGGGCATCGGTGGCCCGGCCGATCTCGCGGGCCAGCGCGGCGAACCGGTCGCGCACGACGGCGGCGTCCAGCGGCTGGTCCCCGCCGGGGCCGAAGACCGCAGGGAAATGGGCGGGCTGGACCCGGCCCAGCATGATGTTGGCGTCGGTCACGGTGAGCGGGCCGCCCCGGCGGTACGCGGCCGGCCCGGGGTCCGCGCCCGCCGAGTCGGGCCCGACCCGGTACCGGCTGCCGTCGAATCCCAGCACCGACCCGCCGCCCGCGGCGACGGTGTGGATGCTCAGCATCGGCGCCCGCATGCGGACCCCGCCGACCTGGGTCTCGTACTGCCGCTCGAGCTCGCCCGCGTAATGAGAGACGTCGGTGGAGGTGCCGCCCATGTCGAAGCCGATCACCTGGCCGAAACCCGCCGCCTCGGCGGTGCGGGCCATGCCGACGATGCCACCCGCCGGGCCGGACAGGATGGAGTCCTTGCCGCGGAACAGCCGGGCGTCGGTGAGCCCGCCGTTCGACTGCATGAACTGCACCCGGACATCCCCGAGCTCGCTGGTGACCTGGTCCACGTAGCGGGCGAGAATGGGCGACAGGTAGGCGTCCACCAGGGTGGTGTCGCCGCGGGAGACCAGCTTCATCAGCGGGCTGGTCGCGTGCGAGAGCGACACCTGGGTGAAGCCGGCCCGGCGGGCGAGCTCGCCGATCCGCGCCTCGTGCGCCGGGTAGCGGTAGCCGTGCATGCACACCACCGCCACCGACCGGAAGCCGTCGGCGCGGGCGGCATGCAGTTCGCGCTCCGCGGCCTGTTCATCCAGCGCGGTGATCAGCTCGCCGCGGGCGCCGACTCGCTCGGTGACCTCGATCACCCGCGAGTACGCCATGTCCGGCCGGACGATCTGCCGGTCGAAGATCCGCGGCCGGTCCTGGTAGGCGATCCGCAGGGCGTCCGCGAAGCCGCGGGTGATGACCAGCACGGTCGGTTCGCCCTTGCGTTCGAGCAGGGCATTCGTGGCCACCGTGGTGCCGAGCCGGACGACGGATATGCGCTCGGCCGGGAGCGGCTCGCCGGGCGGCACCGCCAGCAGGTGCCGGATGCCGGCGACCGCGGGATCGCGGTAGCGGCCCGGGTTCTGCGACAGCAGCTTGTGGACGGCGAGGGTACCGTCCGGCGCCCGGCCGACCACGTCGGTGAACGTGCCGCCGCGGTCGATCCAGAACTCCCAGCGCCCGGTCATCCGTGCCTCCTTCCCACGGCGTGCCGAGCCGGACTAAGACCGGGAACGTGCACATTTGCCCAGGTCCAGCGAGTGGGAAGAACGTACCAACCCTGTTACGGTGCGTCAATGACCAGTCGCGTGGAACCAGTCCAGCGGCGCAGCCGCAGCCGCCGGGAGCTGCTGCTGCGCGCGGCGGTCGAACTCCTCGCCGACGGCGGCCCCCGGGCGGTGACGCACCGGGCCGTTGCCGCTCGCGCAGGCGTCCCGCAGGCGTCTACCACCTACTATTTCGAGTCCATCCAGCAGCTCACCGACGAGGCGCTGCGCCTGCACCTTTCCGAGCGGACCGCCGAGCTGCAGGCGATGATCGCCTCGGCCGTCGGCCTGGGCGGCAGCACCGAGGACATCGCCCGGGTCCTGGCCGAGACGCTGATCACCCGGTCGCCGGAGATCGCCATCGCCCAGTTCGAGGTGTACCTGCAGGCCGGCCGCAATCCGGAGCTGCGCCCTCATGTCGAGCAGGCGCTGTGCGCGTTCGAGCAGATCGCCGAGTCCGCGCTGGGCTTCCTCGGCGCTCGCGAGCCGGAACGGGCCGCTCCCCTGTTCGTGGCCCTGATCGACGGGTTCCTGCTGCACCGGGTGGCCCGGCCAGGTCACGAGCGCGCCGACGCGGAGGACCTGTTCGAGGCGATGCGCGCCCTGTTCATCGCCTACGTGATGGACGAGGCGGAGTTCGGGGAGTGGCGGCGGCGGGTCAACCGCGTCTTCGCCGCGGGAAGCGCGCCCGGTATCTCCCCGGCCTGACGCGGCCCGCGCGTCAGGGCGGGCCGGCGTGGTCGCTGGCGGCCCGGCGGCGCGAACCGGGCTCGTTTCGTACAGTCGTCTCATGTGTCGCAGCATCAAGACCCTGCGCGAGCCGTACACCGAGCACGTGACCGAGGCCGACGTGCGCGCCGCCGCCCTGCAGTACGTCCGGAAGGTAAGCGGGTTCCGGGCGCCGGCCGCGCACAATGCGGAGGCGTTCGATCACGCGGTGGACGCCGTCGCGGCCGCCACCCAGCGGCTGCTCGACCAGCTTGAGGTCCGCGGCGCCCGCTAGGGGCATCCCGGTCTGCCGGGATGCCTAGCGCCTGGCCGCGTCCAGGGTGCTGGCGGCGTCCGGCGTGGTCAGGACGTGCCGCAGCCAGTCGCGGGCGGATTCGAGGTGCTCGCGCATCACGGCGGCCGCACAGTCCCCGTCGCGTTCCCGCACGGCCGCGGCGATCCGGAGGTGATCGCCGAGCGACCGGTGGATACGCGGCGGGTTCAGCAGGATACCGGGCGGCGGGAAGGGCAGCACGCGAGCCTCGTCGATCGCCGCTCCCAGCCGGGGGCTGCGCGCGGCCGCGGCGATCGTGCGATGAAAGGCCCGGCCGGCGACGCGGAACGACGAGGCGTCGGGCGCTTCGGGCCGGCGCCGGACGGCATCCTCGATGGCCCGCAGGTCGGCCTCGTCCCGGCGCCCGGCCGCGAGCCTGACGATGTGCGCCTCGACCGCGATCCGGTAGTCCATGACGTCCTCGAGATCCGCGAGGTTCTCCCGCATCCGGCGAAGCCAGCGGCGGCGCGGCTCGACCAGCTCGGTCACGAACGTGCCGCCGAGAGCACCGCGGCGCGCGACCAGGTAACCCTCCTGCTGCAGCTGGGCCAGCGACTCGCGCAGCGAGACCCGGGCGACGCCCAGCCGCGGCCAGCACGCGTTCGGGTGGCAGGCGGTCGCCGGGTCCGAGCTTGCCGCGGTGAATGAGGCCGCGGATCAGGTCGGTGATGACCTGGGGCGTCGTCGGCGCCTGCGCGAGCGGTATGTCGTCACGGATGCTGATGATCGGTCACCTTCGCCGGGCGTCTGAACCTCTGGAAGCGTTACGACTTTCCGGTAATATTGCGCTAAAACTTGACATAGACTCCCGTTTAGAAGTTAATCTAAAAAGGATGTGACTGCCGAAAGGATGTAAGTGTCATGCCGGCTTCTGACTCCCGCCGCTGGTGGGCGCTCATCGCCATAGCCGCGAGCGTCGTCGTCGTCGGTCTCGACCTGACCGTGCTGAGCCTGGCCCTGCCCACTCTGGCCCGCGACCTGCACGCCTCCACCAGCGACCTGCAGTGGTTCTCCGACGCGTACAGCCTGGTGCTCGCCGCGGCGGTGCTGCCCGCCGGGCTGCTCGGCGACCGGCTCGGCCGCAAGAAGGTACTGCTGGCCGCGCTGGTCCTGTTCGGCGTCAGCTCGGCCGCCTGCGCCTACGCGACCTCGTCGGGCGAGCTGATCGCCGCCCGCGCGGTCCTCGGCCTCGGCGCGGCCGCGATCCTGCCGCTGTCGCTGTCGATACTTCCCGTCCTCTTCACCGCCGACGAGCGGCCGAAGGCCATCGCGATCATGGCGTCCGCCACGTTCGTCAGCTTCCCGGTCGGGCCGCTGCTGGGCGGCTGGCTGCTGGACAACTTCTGGTGGGGATCGGTGTTCCTCATCAACGTGCCGGTCGTGGTGCTGGCCCTGATCGCGGTGGCGCTGCTGATGCCCGAGTCGCGCAGCCAGCAGCGACCGCGAATGGATTTCGTCGGAGTGCTGATCGCCGGCCTCGGCCTGACCACGCTCACCTATGGCTTCATCAAGGCCGGCGAGAAGGGCTGGGGCGACAGCACCAGCCTGGCCACGATCGCGGCCGGGGTCGTCCTGCTCGCCGGGTTCGTCGCCTGGGAGCGCCGCGTCCGCGGCCGCCGGGGCCAGCCGCTCGTCGACCTGTCGCTGTTCTCCTCGGCGGGTTTCACCTGGGGCACGATCCTGACCACTCTGATCTCGTTCGCGCTGTTCGGGATCCTGTTCGCGATGCCGCTGTTCTTCCAGGATGTCCGCGGGCTCGACGCGCTGGGCAGCGGCCTGCGGCTGCTGCCGATGATCGGCGGGATGGTGATCGGCATGCTCGGCGGCAGCCGGCTGCAGAGCCCGCGCAAGGGCCCCGACGGCCGACTGCTCCTCCCCGGGTCAGCGTCAAGGCCCTCGTCGCCACCGGTTACCTGGTGATGGCGTTGGGCTGGCGATCGGCACCCTCACCCACGCCGGCAGCAGCACCGGGTTCACCGTGGCCTGGTTCGCGGTGACCGGCCTCGGGCTGGGAATCGCGATGCCGGCGGCGATGAACGCCGCCATCGGCGCCCTGTCGGCGGAGCGGAGCGGGTCCGGAACCGCGCTCATCACCGCGATGCGGCAGGTCGGGGCCACCGTCGGGGTGGCCGTGCTGGGCACCGTGATCAGCGATGCGTACCGGAGCCGGCTGCACCTGGCCGGGCTGCCCGCCGCGGCGGCCAGCGCCATCCGCAGCAGCATCGGCGCCGGGGTGCAGGTAGCACACGCGGCCGCTCGGCCGCCCTGCTCGGCTTGGTGCGGGACGCGTACGTACACGGTCTGGACATCATGCTGTGGGTATGCGCAGGGATCGCGCTGGCGAGCGCGCTGCTCGCCCTGGCCTTCCTGCCCGCGAGGGCGGGCGGCACGGACCAGCCTGCGGTGCCGGCGGCTGGCGTCGCCGGCCCGTTGGCGAGGCGCAGCGGGCGGAGCTGGGACGGTGAGCGGCAGGCCGGACGCCGACCCGGCGGGGTCGTGCGGGCTGCGCGAGCGGAAGAAAGCCAGGACGCGCGCTGCCATCAGGCAGCACGCACTCCGGCTGTTCCGCGAGCAGGGGTACACGCAGACCACGGTCGAGCAGATCGCCGAGGCCGCCGAGGTCTCGCCGAGCACGTTCTTCCGGTACTTCCCGAGCAAGGAAGACGTCGTGCTGCAGGACGACTTCGACCCCATCGCCATCGCGAAGTTCGAGGCTCAGCCACCCGGGATGAGCCCGGTCGCCGCGCTGCGCGCGGCGATGCGGGAGACCTTCGCCGAGGCGCCGGCCGAGCAGATCGAGCAGTGGCGCCAGCTGAACATGCTGACCATGGCGGTCCCCGAGCTGCGCGCCCGCGCCCTGGAGGAGTACATGAGATCGGGCGGGATGACCGCCGAGCTGATCGCGAAGCGGCTCGGCCGCGACCCGCACGACTTCGCCATCCGTACCCTGGCCGGTGCCGTCGTGGGCGTCGGCCTGTCCGTGATGGTCATCTGGATGGAGGATCCGGAAGCGGACGTCATTGAGCTGATGGATGCCGGGCTGGCTCGCCTGGAGGCGGGTCTGCCGCTGTAGCCTCCGGGTTGCCCGTCTCGGGGATCTCTCCGGCCGGGCCCGCGGGAGCGGCCCGGTGGCCGGCCCGGGTCGCGAGCACCGAGCCGGACAGGATCAGGGCGAACGACAGCAGGATCACCGGGGTCAGCGGCTCGCCCAGCACCGCGACGCCGAGAGCGACTGCCACCGCCGGGTTGACGTAGGTGATGACGGTGGCCCGGGCCGGGCCGACCTCGGCGATCAGCCGGAAGAACAGCACGAAGGCCAGCGCGGTGCAGATCACGGCCAGCCCGACCAGCGAACCGATCACCCGCGCGGGCGGGACGGCGTGCGGCAACGTCAGGGCGGCGGCAGGCGCGACGACCACGGCGGCGAAGGCCAGGCACACCGCGGTCATGCCGAGCCCGGGCAGATCGCTCAGCTTCCGGCTGGCGATCAGCGGGCCGGCCGCGTAACCGGTGGCGACCAGCAGCACCTCGACGACCGGCCAGGCCCCCCCGCCGGTGACATGCCCGGCCAGCAGGGCCACGCCGCCGAGCCCGATGAGCAGGCCCGACCACCGGACCACGGTGATCGGTTCGGCGTCACCGGTCAGCCGCGCGAGCAGCACGCCGATGATCGGGACGGTGGCGACCAGCAGGCCGCTGGTCGAACTGGACAGGTGCCGCTCGGCGTTCGACAGCAGCAGCCACGGGCCGACGATCTCGATGAGCGAGAACACCACCAGCCACCGCCAGTACGGCAGCAGGACCCGGATCTCCCGGCGGTGCAGGGCCAGCGGGAGCAGCAGCACCGCGGCGACCGAGGTGCGCGAAAACACCAGCACCGGGACCGAGACACCCTCGTCGGCGACCTTGATGAGCAGATAGGGAACGCCCCAGATCACGCTCATCGCGGTGAAGAGGATCCAGCCCCGCCGGCTCACGTCACCTCTCCCCTGCTCAACTCGTCCTCCGCTCGGCTCGGCTACTGCTGGGCTCAACGTCCCCCATCGTCTCGTATTCCGGCCCGACGTCCCGATCGTCTCGTATTCCGGCCCTCGGCCGCGCGCGGATATCCGACGGCACGTTCGGCGGCCGTTCCGCGCCGAACGCGCCTGCGGCCGAGCGCGGCTAGTGTCGACGTGAGATGGGCAGGGAATCGCACCAACAGCGGCTGGCCCGGGGCCTGGTGCGGCTGAAGCGCGCGCCCGGCGGCGGCGGCGCGCCGGCCGGCGACGCGATCGCCGCGGACAGCGGGCCACCCAGTGACGGCGCGGCCGGCCGAGCGGGAATCGAGGACGGCGACGCCGTCAGCGGGCAGGACACTCGGGACGGCGGGCCGGGCCGCCTGCGCGGCGGGACCGCCCACGGCGGGGACGGTGACGGCGCGGCCGTGGGGGCGGGGATCGCGGGTGGGAGCGCCGCCGGCCGGCCGGACACCCTGGACAGCGGGTCGGACCACTTGCGCGGCGGTGCCGTCCGCAGCGAGGGCGATGGCGAGGCGGCCGCCGGGACGGGCAGCCTGAGCGCAGAGCCGATTGGCGCGGCGGAGAAGCCGCGAACGGCGGGCCGCACCGGAACCGGGATGGACGGCCCGGGGCCGGCTGGGCGACTGCGGCTGCGCTGGGCGCTGCTGGCGGGCCTGGCCGGCGGGGCGGCGCTGACGGCCGCCTTCCCCCCGTACGGAATCTGGCCGCTGGCCGCCGCGGGGCCGGCCCTGCTGGCGGTGGCGCTGTGGCGGCAGAGCCTGCGCGGAGCGCTCGCGGCCGGCCTGGTCTTCGGCTTGGCCTTCTTCGTGCCGCTGCTGTCCTGGGTGGTGAACGTCGCCTGGTACGCGTGGGCGGCCCTGTCGGTCAGCGAGGCCGTCATCTTCGCGGTGCTCGCGGTCGGCCAGCGGCTGCTGCTCCGGCTGCGTGCCTGGCCGGTCGCGGTGGCGGGCTGGTGGGTCGCCGCGGAGGCCTTCCGCGACCGGTGGCCGTGGGGCGGCTTCCCCTGGGGCAGGCTGGCGATGAGCCAGGCGCAGGCGCCTAGCCTCCGCTGGGTGTCGGCCGGCGGGCCGCCGCTGCTTACCTTCCTGGTCGCGCTGACCGGCGCCTGCCTGGCCTGGCTGGCCATCGAGCGCCGGGTGCTGCCTGCCGCCTGCCTGGCCTGCGCGGCCGGCGTGACGCTGGCCGGCGCGGCCCTGCCGGTCACCACATCGGGCCCGGTGAGCGCCCCCGTGGCCGCCGTGCAGGGCGACGTGCCGCACGCGCGGAACCTGCCCACGCTGTTCAACGACACCCAGATCACGCAGAACCACGCGACGGCCACCGAGCAGCTGGCTGCCCAGGTCAGGGCCGGCGTCCGGCCCGCGCCCGGCATCGTGGTCTGGCCGGAGAACTCCACCAACCTCGATCCGTTCGAGTACCCGGCCATCTACACCGAGATCATGGCCGCCGTCCGGGCCATCGGCCGGCCGGTCCTGGTGGGCGAGCTCCTGGACAACCCGGTGCGGAACGTGGGCCAGCTCTGGGTACCGGGCCGGGGCCGGCCACCATCTACGCCAAGCGCCAGCTCGTGCCGTTCGGCGAGGTCATACCGTTCCGCGGGCTGATATCGCACATCACGTCGCTGACCTCGTTGCAGCCGGTCAACATGACCCCCGGCCACCGGGCGGTGGTGTTCCGGGTCGGCCGGATCCGGCTCGGCGACGTGATCTGCTACGAGGTCGGCTTCGACGGCCTGGTGCGGTCCGAAGTGGCGGCGGGCGCGAACTTGCTGAGCGCGCAGTCCAACGACGCGACGTTCGAGGTGGACGGGCAGACCGGCGAGTCGCTGCAGCAGCTCGCCATGGCCCAGATCCGGGCGGTCGAGTTCGACCGGAGCGTCGTGGTCGCCTCCACCACCGGCGTCAGCGCGATCATCGCGCCGGACGGCCGCCTGATCGCCCGCAGCGGCACCTGGCAGCGGGCCGTGCTGGAGGCGCGCGTTCCGCTGCTGTCCGGCCGGACGCTCGCCGAACGGGTAGGCGCGTGGCCCGAGTACGTGATCACCGCCCTGACCGTCCTGGCGCTGATCGCCGCCGCGGCAGGCGCCGTCGCCGCCCGGCGCCGGCTCGGACCCCGTCGATGTGACATCGCCGGCGCCCCAACATGGTCCAGGCGACATCGCCGGCGTCCATCACCGTCGAGGCGACAGCGGCGTCCATCACCGTCGAGGCGACACCGCCGGCGCCCCATCACCGTCGAGGCGACACCGCCGGCGCTCCATCACCGTCGAGGCGACACCGCCGGCGTCCCATCGTCGAGGCGACACCGCCGGGGTGGCTACCGGGCGGGTCGTACGGGCTGGCGCGGGCCGCTGACTCTGCCGCCCGGCCGCGCCTGGTCTCCGCAGGGTCCGCGATGTGCCATTACCGCCCCTATGGCGTAGGCGATGTGCCATCGACGACCCTGGCGTAGGAGGGTGATCCGCCGTGTCGCCTCGCGAGGGCTGCGACGCCGGCTCGCCGCAGCGCAGCCGGTGGCGGACAATCTAGTTGTGCGACTACTGCGGGGACTGGCGAAGCCCGTCCGGTATGCGGCTCTGGCCGCGGGCGCGCTGCCGGCCCTCGCCTTCCCGGATCCCAACCTGGAGTTCCTGGCCTGGTTCGGGCTGGTTCCCGGGCTGCTGCTGATGCGGGCCGCGCCCACGGCCAGGGAGGCGGCGGTGCGCGGCTGGTGGTTCGGCGCCGGGTTCCTGATGGCCGCGCTGTACTGGCTGGCACCGGAGATCGGGCCCGGGCTGCTGCTGATCGGGATCGTGTTCGGCGCGCTGTGGACCGGGGTGGCCGTCGCGGCCTGGGCGCTGCTGCGGCCGCCGGTCAGCGTGCCGCGCGTGCTGGCCGCGCTGGTCGTGGTGCCGAGCTATTGGCTGGTGATCGAGTGGATCAGGTCCTGGCAGGCGCTCGGCGGCCCGTGGGCCGTGCTGGGCGCGAGCCAGTGGCAGCATCCCGCCGTGCTGGCGCTCGCCGCGGTCGGCGGGGTATGGCTGATCAGTTTCGCGCTCGTGGCCGCGAACACCGGCGTCGTCATCGTGCTGGTCTCCGGCACGGCCGCCTCGCGGGTGATCGGCGCGGTCGCGACCGCGGTCGTCATCGTGGCCGGGCCGGTCGCGTTCGCACTCACCCCGGCCGCGCCGGTGGCCCGGCAGCTGACGGTCGCCCTGGTGCAGCCGGGCATGCAGTCGGACGGGGTGATCGGGGACCACGCCAGCCAGCGGCTCACTGCGGCGTCCGGCCAGTCGGGCATCCTGCGCCGCGACCGCCCCGGCCTGATCGTGTGGGGGGAGAGCAGCGTTGCGCGCGACCTGCGCGCCGACGCCGCGCTGCTGCACGGGATCGAGGCCCTGTCGGCGGCGAGTCACGCGGACCTCCTGGTCAACCAGGACTCGGTGCAGGACGGGAAGCACACCAAGGTCGCGGTCCTGGTCAGTCCGCACGGGATCGCGGGTGAGTACACCAAGACCCGGCTGGTGCCGTTCGGCGAGTACATCCCGTTCCGTCAGCAGCTGTCCTGGCTGACCTCGATCAGCAAGGCCGCGACGGTGAACATGATCCCGGGCACCGGTGCGCGCAACCTGGTGGCGGCCGTGCCGGGCGGCCGCCCGCTGAGGATCGGGGTGCTGATCTGCTTCGAGTCGGCGTTCCCCGACATGTCCAGGGTGGATGCCGACCACGGCGCGCAGGTGATCATCTACCAGACCGCCGACTCGACCTTCCAGGACACCTGGGAGCTCGCGCAGCACGCCTCGCTGGGCGCGCTGCGCGCCGCGGAGACCGGGCGCCCGGTGGTTCAGGCCGCGCTGACCGGGGATTCCGCCGCCTTCGACGACCGCGGCCGGCTGCTGTCCTGGTTCGGCCCCGGCCGCCGGGGCATCGACGTGGTCCGCCTCGGCCTTCCCCCGGCCGGGGTGCGGACTCCCTATGACCGGCTCGGCGACTACGTGCCCTGGACCGCGGTGGGGATCGCGCTGGTGACCGCGGTCATCGCCCTGTTCCGGTCCGGTTACGGGGGGAAACCCCGGCGGATATCCTGGCCGGGCAACCATCGGCGCGGCCCGTCCGTTTCCTCCTCGGTGGATTCGTCTAGGAGCGGCGTGATGGCGGGGCGTAACCAGGATGACACGGTTCCTGGTGGCCTGTGAGAGGAGTCCTGGGCGACGTGCAGCCCAGGAAGATTCCTCTCACCGCCCACTGGCCAGTCATCGGGAGTCGGCCGACATCCCGATCGATCTGAGGAGGTCCGGCGTGCGGAGCAGCAACGGCCGCGCCAGCGAGCGGCACCGCCGCTTCACCTTCACCGGAGCCCGGCCGCGGCTGGCCGTTGCGGCCGCGCTGAGCGTGCTCGCCGTGACCGCGTGCTCGGGCGGCGGCACGCCATCCGGCACGCACGGCACGCAGAGGTCGTCCGCGCTCCCCCGGCCCGGCCGCCCAGCTGTCGATCAGCCCGGCGAACGGCAGCCAGAATGCCGCGCCGGACCAGGGCGTCCGGGTGAAGGTAGCGAACGGCAAGATCAGCCATGTCACCGTCACCGCGCACGGCGACCCGGTCGCCGGCGTGCTGACCCACGGCGGCGCGGTGTGGCACACCCGGTGGGCGCTGAACGTCTCCGAGCGCTACACGGTGACCGCCACCGCGCACCAGCCCGCGGGCAAGACGGTCACCGCCACCAGCTCGTTCCGCACGCTGACCCCCAGCCAGACCTTCCAGACCCAGATCTTCGAGGGATCCGACCAGACCTACGGCGTGGGCATGCCGATCCTGCTCACGTTCAGCCGCGCCGATCACCGACAGGGCCGGCGGTGGAGCGGTCACTGCAGATCACGACGTCCAAGCCGGTCGTCGGCGCCTGGGACTGGGCTACGGGCGACCAGCAGCTCGACTTCCGGCCGCGGACCTACTGGCCACCGCACACCAAGATCAGCTTCACCGGGCACCTGGACGGCGTGCAGGGCGCCCCGGGCGTGTACGGCGACCACACGCTGACCCAGTCGTTCCGCATCGGCCCGTCGCTGATCGTGGTGGCCAGCACCGCCACGCACCACATGAGCGTGTACTACAACGGCCACCGCATCCACTACTGGCCGATCAGCACCGGCAGGCCCGGCGACGACACCCCGGACGGGACGTACCTGACCATCGAGAAGGGCAACCCGGTGGACATGGTCGGCCCCGGATACAACATCGAGGTGCCGTGGTCGGTCCGGTTCACCTGGAGCGGGGACTACCTGCACGACGCGTACTGGTCGGTGGGCGAGCAGGGCTTCACGAACGTGAGCCACGGCTGCGTCAACATGCCGCCCGGCCGACGCCGAGGCTCTACTACAAGATGGCCGTCCCCGGCGATCCGGTGACGATCACCGGCAGCCCGCGCGGCCGGGACCTGGGGCAACGGCTGGACCGACTGGTTCCTGTCCTGGAAGCAGCTGGTGGCGGGCAGCGCGCTGCACGAGGCGGTGCAGGCCGGGCCGAACGGCAGCAAGTTCGTCGACCCGAAGACCCTGCCGCAGGTGCACGCGAACGCCCCGCTGCAGACGGCGAATTGGGGCAACGCTGCGGCTGCGTAACCGCAACCCTTAGGGCGCAGTTCGGTCAAGTTGCCGCGGGAAGGCGCGCAGACCGGCCCCGGAACCCGACAGAATAGGGACGGACGAGCCTGTAGTGCACCGAAGAGCCGGAAGAAACCGAACCTTCCGGGCCTGTCGCGCGTCACAGGGGTGGGAACAGATGACAACCGCGCCGTGGTGATGAGTTCCGTGGTCCCGGCGCGACGATACACGGCACGGCCGCACGGCAGGCTGAGCAGAGGAGCGAGAACTTGTTCGGTGCGCGAGAGCAATCGCGAGCAAGAGGGCGGCACCAGGCCGCCGCGGGCGCGGCGGGCCCTGCTGGTGACCGGGGTCGCCGCGCTGGCCGTCGTCGCGGGCGGGCTCGCCTGGCTGTTCGCCTCGGGGCGGACGGTTCTGCGTCGGCCTCGGCGGCGGTCCGGTCACGGCACTCCCCGTCGGCCAAGCCCGCTCCGCCGCTGCGCGTGGTGTCCGTCACCCCCGCCGGCGCCGCGCGGAAGGTCAACGGCGCGGAGCCGGTCGAGGTCGTGTTCTCCGCCCCGCTGGCCTCCGATTCCGCGATGCCGCGCATCACGCCCGCGGTGCCCGGCACCTGGGCCGTGACGAAGGGCGACACGGCGGTGTTCACCCCCAAGACCGCGTTCAGCCCGGACACCGCCGTCACGGTGCACATTCCGGCCGGCGCGTCCGGCGTCAGGTCGTCCGCCGGCGGCGTGCTCGGCACGCCGGTCACCGACCGGTTCCGGACCAAGACCTACTCCACGCTGCGGCTGCAGGAACTGCTGGCCCAGCTCGGCTATCTGCCGCTGCGCTGGAAGCCGAGCGGGACCGCCCCCCCGGCTTCCGACCGGTCCGCCCAGTACGGCGCCGCATTCCACCCGCCGCACGGGAAGTTCCACTGGAAGGGCAATTACCCGGGCTCGCTGACCAGCCTGTGGACGCCGGGAGCGCCGAACCTGATCGACGTCGGCGCGATCAGGGCCTTCGAGTCGGTGCAGGGGCTGCCCATGGACGGCGCGGCCGGGCCCACCGTCTGGCGGGACCTGCTGCGCGCGGAGGCCAAGGGACAGCACAACCCCAACGGGTACACCTACGCGCTGGCCAGCAAGGGCAGCCCGGAGACCCTGACCGTCTGGCACGACGGGCACGTGGTCCTGCAGCTCCCTCGCCAACACCGGGATCGCGGTGGCGCCGACCGCCGACGGCACCTACCCGGTGTTCGAGCGGCTGCCCTTCCAGATCATGCAGGGCACGAACCCGGACGGCAGCCACTACGCCGACCCGGTGCAGAACGTCGCGTACTTCGACGGCGGTGAGGCGGTGCACTACTTCCCGCGCGGGTCGTACGGATATCCGCAGAGCCTGGGCTGCGTGGAGCTGCCGCTGGCGCAGTCGGCCGTCGCCTACCACTACCTGACCTACGGGAGCCTGGTCACGGTCTCGCCGACGTAGACCGGCAGCGGCGGCCGACCCGGCGGCGGCCGGGGTGGCATTATCAGCGGGCCAGCCGCCAGACAGTCTCCCCGTCGGCACGCTCCGCGGTCGGAGCCAGCCCGGCCCGCCGCGCGACCGCGGCCGATGCCGCATGGTCAGGGTGGATCGTGGCGGTGAAGGTCACGACGCCGTGCTCGCGCAGCCAGCCGACGAGGGCCTGCGCGGACTCGCTGGCGTACCCGCGACCCTGCCAGGCGGCACCGACCACCCAGGCGACGGCGGCCCGCAGTCCGGCCGCATCGCCCGTGAGCGTGGCGGAGCCGGCCGGCCCGGCCGTGACCGTGGCGGAGCCGGCCGCATCGCCCGTGACCGCGGCGGAGCCGGCCGCATCGCCCGTGACCGCGGCGAGGCCGCATCGCCCGTGACCGCGGCGGGCCGGCCGGCCGTGACCGTGGCCTGCACGGTGCCGGCCAGCCGCCGGTCCGCGTGCTGCCGGATGACCCAGTTGAGCCAGCCCTCGCGGCACGATGGCGGCGGGCCGGCCACCAGTCGCTGGTAGCGCTCGGTGAGCTCAGCCAGCGTGGGCGGGGTGCCGCCGGTGAAGCGGTACAACTGCGGCGCCTGAAGCACCTGCACCATCTCCGCGGCGTGCCCCACGGTCAGCGGCTCGAGGACGAGCCTCGGGGTCATGATGGGCTCGGCGGCCTGCCCATCGGCGTCATGCTCCGGTGCCGGCGGCCGGGCTGCGCCGCTCCAGGTAGATGGCCGGCCCCGCCCCGGCATGCGCGGCGGTCATCGGCTCGATAGCGCACGCGGAGGACCCTCGTTCATGACCATTATGGCTTTTCATCCTGTACGACCAATTCGTGACCCATTTCGCCCGGCATGTCGCCGCTAGCGCAGGGTACGTGCGCGCCGGGCATGACCCCGCACCTGATCTTGATGATGCGATGAGCGTACGCAGGTCGCCAACGTGGGGGCGCGGCGGGAGGCGGCGGGTCATGCCACGACGAGTCCGTAAGCCGGACAATCATGGATGGTCCGCGGCGCGGGAGAGGCGCCCGGCTCTCCGTCCGCATAGGTTCTGCGGCGACCGGCCTGACCGGTGGATGGAAGCCGGCCGGGCGGGCCGCGAGCCCGCGATTATTTCCGCCGGAATCGGGAACTGGCGGTGACGGCACGACTGCGGCGTGCTATGCCGGGAGGTTAGGAAGTAACGCTCCGGGAGGAACGGATGGCGGATTCCGCGGTGACCTACCGCGAGGTACTCGGCGTGCACGAGTACCGGTACCTGTTCGCCGCCTGGGGCCTCTCGCTGGCCGGCGACCAGATGGCCAAGATCGCCTTGTCCTTCCTGGTGTTCGACGATACTCGCTCGACCGGCCTGGCCGCGGCCGCGTTCGCGATCTCCTACGCGCCCTGGGTCATCGGCGGGCCGCTGCTGTCGTCGCTGGCCGACCGGCTCCCCCGGCGGACCGTGATGGTGTGGTGCGACGCGGTGCGCGCGGTGCTGATCGGCGCGATGGTGCTACCCGGCCTGCCTCCGGGCGCGCTGATCGGCATGCTGTTCGCGGCCGGCCTGTTCCGCCCGCCGTTCCAGACCGCCCGGTCCGCGCTGCTGCCGGAAATCCTGCCCGGGGACAGGTACGTGGCGGGCACCGCGCTGGACAGCATCATCTACCAGTTGTGCACGGTCGGCGGGTTCGCCGGCGGCGGGATACTGGTCGCGCTGCTCACCGCGCGCGGCGCGCTGGGGTTCGACGCGGTCACCTTCGCGGTGTCCGGGCTGCTGATCTACACCTTCGTGGCCAGGCGGCCGGCGGCAGCAGGCGAAAAGAGGCAGCGCGGCCTGGCGGCGGGCGCGGCGCTTGTCCTCTGCGACCGGACCCTGCGCGCCTACGTCCTGCTGTTCTGGCTGGCGTCCGGGTTCATGTACGCCAGCGAGGGCCTGGTCGCTCCGCTGTCCAGCCTGTACGGCCGCGGCGCGGGCACGGGCGGCCTGATCGTGGCGGCCGCGCCGCTGGGGATGAGCGTGTCCAGCGCGGTGCTGCCCCCGCTGGTACGGCCGCCGGTCCGGTCGCGGCTGATCGTCCCGCTCGCCGCCTTCGGCTGCGCGGTGCTGGTGTTCGTGTGGCTCCGCCCGCCGCTGTGGGTGCTGCTCGGCCTGCTCTGCGCGGCCGGTGTGGGCAGCACGTTCAGCACGCTGCTGAACCCGCTGTTCGGCCGGGCCCTGCCCGCCGCCTACCGGGGCCGGGCATTCGGCATCGCGGTGGCGGGCGTCAGCGCGACCCAGGGACTGGCGCAGATCCTGGCCGGCGTGATCGCGGCGCACCACGCCGCCACCTCGGTGATCGGGGCCAGCGGGGCGGCGGGCGTGATCGCCGTGCTCGCGGTGGCCGCCATCTGGCCGCACGCGGCGCCGCACGCCGGGCCGCCGGAGCCAGCGAGGCCGGCCGCACCACGGGGGCCGGCCAGGCAACCAGAACCGGCCAGGGCCGCCGACCACCCGGAACCAGCCACATCGTCTGGCGCCGGTAGGGCAGCCGGGCGCGGCTAGGCAGACGGCGAACCGGCTAGGCCGACCGAACCGGCTAGGCCGACCGAACCGGCGGGCCGGCCGGGTCAGCCCGGCCGCGGAGGCGCCACGTCGGATGCCTCGCCGGAGCCGTCCAGGTAGCAGACCAGGTCGCGGCCGCCCTGCTTGGCCGCATACAGGGCCATGTCGGCGCGGGCCAGCAGAGAGGTGAGATCCCGGGCCTGGACGGGCAGGGCCGCGATCCCGATCGACACGGTCACCTGGTCGGCAAGCACCCTGTCGCCCGGATCATCGCCGGCCGGCACCGCCACCTTGAGCCCGGCGATGCTGGACCTGAGCCGCTCGGCGACGGTGCGGGCCCGGGACGGCCCGGTACCCGGCAGCAGCACCACGAACTCCTCGCCGCCGAACCGGCCGGCCACGTCATAGGTGCGCAGGTTGCCGGCGAACTCGCTGGCCACGGCCGCGAGCACCGCGTCTCCGGCCAGGTGGCCCCAGGTGTCGTTGACCCGCTTGAAATGATCAAGGTCGGCGAGCAGGACCGACACCTCCTCGTGCCGGCGCAGCGCCCGCTCGACCTCCCGGCTGGCCAGCTCGTGCCACCAGGCCGCGGTGGCCAGCCCGGTCTTGGAGTCGGTGTGCGCGGCCCGCTGGAGCTGGGAGAACAGCAGCGTGCGCTGCAGCAGCGCCGCCACCGGGACGCCGGCCAGGACCAGCCAGGGCGCCAGCGTGTAGCCCGCCGCGCCGAGGACGCCCAGGCAGATCGCGGCCGACTCGGTCAGGTACTGCGACGGCCCGCCGAACAGCTGCCGGGCCGTCGCCCCCGGCGTGGTCAGCGCGATCACCAGGGAGACCAGCGCGAAGTTGACGGCCAGCGCGATCGCCCCAGCGGCGAAGCAGGCCGCCAGCACCGCCGAGTTCTTGGGCAGCCCGGGGGCACCGGCCGCACTCCCGGTTACGGCATGGAAGACGACGCTGGCGGTCGCGTAGCCGATAGCACACCGTGGCGGCGTTGTATATCCACCGGTGCGGGCTGTGGTGGACCACGCGCAGCCACAGCCAGGCATAGGTGAGGGCCACGAGCAGGCAGACGAGCCCGGGCGGGAACAACAGCGCGGCAGGCAGGAACCACATCGCGTTGAGCGACTTGTGCGGGGTATCGCGGTGCCGCTCCCGGAACCGCTCCGCTCGCCGCGAGGATTCGACGCCGGCCGCGGTGCAGGCGGCAAACCAGGCAATTCCCGCGATATCCCGCGCATGGATCGGGTAGAACAGCAGCAGGAGGACCGCCACGGTGACTGCGGCGCCATCAACCAGCAGTACGGCGGCCTGCACGCGGCGCGGAAGAGACCAGAAGGGCCAGTTACGGAACATCGTCATGAAGCGTCCGGGACGGTGCCATGTAACAACGTACGGTACACATCCGGCGACTGCTTGTCATGACATACCTCGGTAAAGACGCCGAACGCCCGTCCCGAACGCACCCGCGCCACGCGCGAAACGGCAACAACATCCCCGGCGGAAGGAAAGGATCATGCGGGACAACAACTGGCGGAGGTAACCGCCCGCCGCCCCGGAGTTCAGCACGCCGGGGTCACGACTTCGTGACGTCCGGGCATCAGTACCCGGGGGCACTCGGGCTCATCCTCCCGGAATGACACAATCGGCGATAGGCGACAGGGTCCGCCAACCTGGCAGGCCGCTGACGGTCCCGGCCAGCGGGAGGCAGCATGCCGCAGGGGTTGGCCCAGGTGCGCCGGGTGGCCATGGTGGCTGCGCTGTGCGCCGTCGCCGCGATCGGCCTGCAGGCCCGCGCCGCGCTGCCGACCAGGGGCGGCGGCTGGGCGGCCGAAGCCACCGGGCAGGCTTTCTACGACATCACCGGCGCCGTCACCGGTGCCAGCGCCGTGGCCAGCATCGTCCTCTTCGTGATCCTGTCCAGGATCCGCCGCAAGCGCAGGCGCAACAACCCGTCCGCGGCGATGCCGCTGCCGTGGTGGGGCCGGATGCTCGCCGTACTGCTGGCGCTGGCCGTGATCGGCGGCCCGATCGTGCTGATCTACCGGGCACTGCACCACCCCCGGCGTCGGCTGGCCGGGTCCGCGCTGCCCGCGTTCCTGCACCGCCACGCGGGTCACCTGCTGGGCAGCAACGCATCGGGCAACTGGGCCTTCGCGGCCGGGATGGCGTTCGCGGTGCTGGCGCTGATCATCGCCGCCGTCCTGGCCCGCAGGCAGCAGGCCGCGGATGACTGGCCGGCCAGCCGGCCCGGCAAGCCGGACCGCAAGCCCTCGCTGCGGGCCGCGCTGTCAGCCGGAACCGCGGCCCTGCGGGAGGTGACCGATCCGCGGGCCGCGATCATCGCCTGCTACGCGGCCATGGAGCAGAACCTGGCCGGCGCCGGGGCGGCGCCCGCCGCGGCGGACACCCCGGACGAGATCCTCGCCCGGGCGGCTTCCGGCGGGCTGATCCGCTCGGCCGCCGCGGGCGAGCTGACCGGGCTGTTCCGCCAGGCGCGTTACGGGAACCGTGACATGGCGGAGAGCGAGCGCGCCGCCGCGCAGGGCGCCCTGAGCCGGCTCCAGGCCGACCTGGGCGGCGCGACGTGAGGAGAGCGGGCAGGCGGGGCAGCCCGCAGCCGGGCGCGACCAGGGCCGGGCCGGGACCGCCGCCGGGCGCGGCGGCCCGGGCCGGGGATGACCATGAACCGCTCCCGCTGAGCAGCGGGATCGCGGGCGAGACCGGAGCGCCCGGGACCGTCGACGCCGTCACGGGCGAGGCCCAGCTGCCGCACCGGATCGTGGCCGTGACCGCGCTCAGCCTGGTGGCGGCGGTCCTGCTGGCCGACGGCTACCTGGCGGCCGGGCCTGCCGGGTTCGTTGTCGCGGGCACCCTGCTGGCCCTGCTGGCGATGCTTGCCACCCGGGCCGTCATCGCTGCGAGCGAAGAGCCGCCGCCCCGGGCCGTTCGGGACGATCGCCGGTCCGGCGAGAGCAGCCAGGCGGATTTCCCGGCCTACCGGGAGATCACCTCCGACCTGTACTGGGCGGGCTCGTCGCGGCGGCACTACGACCACGGCCTGCGGGCCCGGCTGGCCAGGCTGCTGGACGCCCGGCTGGCACAGCGGTACGGACTGGACGCGGCGGCCGAGCCGGAGCAGGCCAGGGAACTGGCCGGAGCGGAGCTGTGGCCGCTGGTCGACACGTCACGGCCGCCCTCGAACGACAGTCACGCACCGGGCGTGAGCCTCGGCACCCTGGCCCGGATCGTGACCAGGCTGGAGGAACTGTGACCGGCGAGCGGAACGGCCGGGCCGGCGACACCGCGCAGCAGTGCGCGCGGATCCTGGCCGAGGTGGAGCAGGTCATCGTGGGCAAGCGGGATCCGGTGACGATGGTGCTGCTGGGCATCCTCGCCGCCGGTCACATCCTGATCGAGGATCTGCCCGGGCTGGGCAAGACGCTCCTCGCCCGCACGTTCGCCGCCGCGCTCGGCCTGGAGTTCACCCGGGTCCAGTTCACCCCGGACATGCTGCCCGCCGACCTGACCGGGGCGCCCGTCCTGAATCCGCGCAGCGGAGAGCTCGCGTTCCGGCCCGGCCCGGTGTTCACGAACCTGCTGCTCGCCGACGAGATCAACCGCACTCCGCCGAAGACCCAGGCGGCGCTGCTGGAGGCGATGGCCGAGGGGCAGGTCAGCGTGGACGGCACCACCCACGTGCTGGCCGCGCCGTTCGTCGTGCTCGCCACCGACAACCCGATCGAGTACGAGGGCACCTACCCGCTGCCCGAGGCGCAGCTGGACCGGTTTACCGCCCGGGTCAGGCTGGGCTACCTGGACCACGACGGCGAGGCCGAGGTGGTCCGGCGGCGGCTGGCCAGGGGCTCGGCGCCGCCGCAGCCGCGCCAGGTAACCGACGCCGCGGGGGTGCTGGCCATGCGGGAGTCGCTGGAGTCGGTGCATGTCGATCCCGACGTGCTCGGCTACGTCGTGACGCTGGTGGCCGCCACCCGGGAGCACCCGAAGGTCATGGTCGGCGCCAGCCCCCGCGGGACGCTCGCGGTCGTCCAGCTGGCCCGGGGGCACGCGGTGCTGGCCGGCCGCGAGTTCGTGGCGCCGGAGGACGTCAAGGCGGTCACGGTGGCCGCGCTCGCGCACCGGCTCGTGCTCCGCCCGGAGATGTGGGTCCGGCAGGTCACCGGGGAGGACATCGTGACCGAGCTGCTCGGCCGGCTGCCGGTGCCGCGGGCGCAGGCGCCGGCAGGCGGGATCACCCGGTGAGACATCAGGTCAGCTGGCATCCCTCGCGCGGGACGCGGCGGCTGGCCACGATCGCGCTGCTGGCCCTGGCGGCCGCGCTGATCACCGGGCATGCCGGGCTGCTGCTGCTGGCCGCCCCGCTGCTCGCCGCGCTCGCGGCCGCTCCCCGCGCACGCCGGCCGGACGAGGTGCGGATCACCGCGGCGACTTCGGCGCGGCGCTGCTTCGAGCGGGAGGACATCGAGCTGAGGGTCACCGTCACGGCGGCCGGGCCGATGGAGGAAATCGCCTTCCGGCTCGAGCTGCCCGCGCAGTTCGGCCTGGTTACCGGCTCGGCCGCTCAGGTCACCCTGGACGCCGCCACGGCACAGGCCGACTGGACGGTGCGGCCGGCCGTATGGGGGCGCTACCGGATCGGGCCCGTGCACGTGTCCTGCCACAGCCGCGGGGGGACCTGGTCCACGGCGGTGGAGGCGCGCACCGAGCCGATCGACGTCTATCCCCGTCCGCCTGCGGTCCGGCCCAGGCTGGTCCCGCCCGAGCTGCTCCGCCGCATCGGCGAGCACGCCGGCCGGGCCGCGGGCGAGGGAATCGAATTCGCCGGCGTCCGCGGCTACCTGCCCGGCGACCGGCTCAGGGACGTCAACTGGATGATCACCAGCCGGCGCGGCGCCCTGCACGTCAACCAGCGGACCGCGCAGCGTGCCACCGACCTGGTCGTGATGGTCAACGCGTTCTCGGAGATCGGGCCGCCGGGCGAGACTACCCTGGACGCCGCGGTTCGCGGCGCTGCCGCGCTGGCCACCGCCTACCTGCGGACCGGCGACCGGGCCGGGATCGTGACGCTCGGCGGCATGCTCCGCTGGCTGGGCCCGGCCCCGGGCCAGCGGCAGTTCTACCGCATCGCCGAGATGGTGCTGGGCGCCCGCTTCGCCAGCGACGTCACCCCCGACCTGGACCGCATACCGCGCACCGCGCTGCCGCCGGGCGCCCTGGTGATCTTCTTCTCGCCGCTGCTCGACAAGCGCGCCCTCGGTGCCCTCGCCGATTTGCGCGAGCGCGGTTTCCCGCTGGTGGTGGTGGACGTGCTGCGCCGGGAGCCGCCGGCCCTCGCCCGGTCCCGGATGTCGGAGCTGGCGCTGCGGAATCTGGCGGCTGGACCGGGAGGCGCTGCGGTTCAGGCTGGACAGCGCCGGGATCCCGGTGATCATCTGGCCCTCCGATCAGGAGCTCGACGCCGTCATGGCTCCGGTCAGGCGGGTGCCGGCCGCCGCGAGGCGGCCATGATGCGCCTCGCCACGGCGCTGGCCGGGGTCGTGCTGGTGCTCGTCCCGGTGGCCGCCGAGCCCGCGTGGGCGTATCCGGTCGCCGTGGCCGGCCTGGGCTGCGCGCTCGTCACCCTGTGGCCACGGCACGGCGCGTCCGCGGCGCGCCGCGTGCGGGCGGCGATCATGCACGGGCAGGTGGCGGATCGCGGCGATCCGGCGGCCGGCGGGCGGACGGCCGCGGCCGGCGGGCGGGCAGGCCCGGCCGCGGGCACGGCAGGGCGCTCCATCGCGCCGGGCCGAGCCGCCGGCGGGATCCGGCCGGGCGGGATCCGGCCGGGCGGGACGCGGACCGCGGCGTGCGGGCGGCGGCCGGTATGGCGGCCGCGGTCGCCGCCATCGCCGGGTGCGCGGTGTCACGGCTGGACACCGCCGCGATGGCGGGCGAGGGACTGCTGCTGCTCTGTTTCGTGCTGCTGCTCGGCCGGCCGGCCGGCCTGGCCGGCGGCGCCGTCCGGACCTGGCTGCGGCTGCGGGTGCCGGCCGTGCTGGCCGCCGTCGCCGTGACCGGCATCGTGCTGGCCGCGCTCGCCACCGTGCCCGGCGCCTCGCCCTGGCTCGCCCTGGGCGGCCTCGTCGCCGCCGTGACCGCCTACGCCGTCGCGCCTCCGCGCAGTCGCTCTCGCGGGCCGGGCCCGGGCTAGCCGCCGGGACGAGCGGCGCTGCCTGCCCGCCTCGCGCCGCGGCAGCGGGATCCCGTCCCGCCGTGAGCTTGCGGCCTACACCGGGGCGGGCAGCCCGCGCAGCGCCTCCTCGAGCACCTGCTCCGGCAGATCGAAGTCCTTCACCTGGCCGGCCTGATAGTTCGCGTAAGCGGTCAGGTCCAGCAGGCCGTGCCCGCACAGCGCGGTCAGGATGACCTTCTCCTCGCCGGTTTCCCTGCAGCGCAGCGCCTCCTCGATGCAGGCGGCCAGGGCGTGCGTCGGCTCGGGCGCGGGCAGGATGCCCTCGGTGCGGGCGAACCGCAGCCCGGCCGCGAAGCACTCGGACTGCGGCTTGGCCACCGCCTCGATCAGGCCCAGCTCGTAGATGTGCGACAGCAGCGGCGACATGCCGTGATAGCGCAGGCCGCCGGCGTGGATCGGGTCCGGCACGAACTCGTGGCCGAGCGTGTGCATCTTGAGCAGCGGGGTGAGCCCGGCCGTGTCGCCGAAGTCGTAGGCGTACACACCGCGGGTGAACGACGGGCACGCGGCCGGCTCGACCGCCCGGATGACCGGGCTCATCCGGCCGGCCATCTTCTCCCGCAGGAACGGGAAGGCCAGCCCGGCGAGGTTCGAGCCGCCGCCGGTGCAGCCGACGATCAGGTCGGGCACGTCGCCGGCCTGCGCGAGCTGCTTCAGCGCCTCCTCGCCGATGACCGTCTGGTGCATCAGCACGTGATTCAGCACGCTGCCGAGCGAGTACCGGGCCGCGTCGTCGCCCGCCGCCTTCTCCACCGCCTCGCTGATCGCGATGCCCAGGCTGCCGGGCGAGTCCGGGCGGGTGGCCAGCACCGCCCGGCCGGACGACGTCTCCGCGGACGGGCTGGGGTGCACGGTCGCCCCGTAGGCTTCCATCAGCATCTTGCGGTACGGCTTCTGGTCGTAGGAGGCGCGCACCATCCACACCTCGAGATCCAGGCCGAACACCGCGGCCGCGAACGACAGCGCGCTGCCCCACTGCCCGGCCCCGGTCTCGGTGGTCAGCCGCCGCACCCCCTCGGCGGCGTTGTAGTAGGCCTGCGGCACCGCGGTGTTGGGCTTGTGCGAGCCTGCCGGGCTGCCGCCCTCGTACTTGTAGTAGATCCGCGCGGGGGTGCCGAGGTCACGCTCCAGCCGCCGGGCCCGGTACAGCGGCGTCGGCCGCCAGAGCCGGTAGACGTCGATGACATCGCCGGGGATGTCGATGCGGGTGTCCCCCGACACTTCCTGCGCGATCAGCGCGCCCGGGAACAGCGGCGCCAGGTCGTCGGGGCCGACCGGCTGCCCGGTGCCCGGATGCAGCGGCGGCGGGGGCGGGGCGGGCAGATCCGGCACGATGTTGTACCACTGGGCGGGCAGATCGGATTCGTCGAGCACGTATTTGACCTGGTGATCCATGGCTGCCTCCGGCTGGCCGGGGTGACGAAGGTCACCTAGGGCCTAGACGATAGCAAGCCAGCCGCCAGCCGCACCCGCGGAGACCGGCAGCCGCACCGGGAGCCTGGCCGCTGGCCGCCTGGCCGCCGGCGGGTGGCGGGTCAGGGCAGCCGGACCACCGCGCGGGCCCGGCCGAGCACCTTGACCCCGGCCGACGTCGCGGTGACCGCGAGCACCACCCGGTTGCCGTCGAGCTTCTCCTCGACGGTGCCGCCGACCTCGATCGTCGCGCCCTGGTCGTCGTCCGGAACCACGACGGGCGCGGTGAACCTGACCCTGAACTCCAGCACCGTCCCGAAGTCGCCGGCCCAGTCGGTGACGAGCCGGCCTGGGCCATCGTGAACATGCCGTGCGCGATGACGTTCGGCAGGCCGGCCGCGCGGGCGATCCGCTCGTTCCAGTGGATGACATTGAAGTCGCCGGACGCGCCCGCGTACTTGACCAGGCTGAGCCGGGTGGCTGGATAGCTCACGGGGGCGATCTCGGTGCCCTCCGCCACATCCGCGTAGGTTAGCTTCACGCCGCCTCCCGGTGCGCCCTCGGCCGCGCGAGCCGCTAGCCGCGCTCGACCGCGGTCGAGTACGCGGTGCACACGTGCTCGCCGGACACCGTCCGGATGTCTGTCCTGGTGTTGAGCATGGTCAGGCGCCCGGCTTCCTTGATGTCGGAGATCGTGGACGCCGCGGCGAGCACGTCCCCGGCCCCGATCGGCCGGGAGTACTCGAACCGCTGCTCCCCGTGCACGACCCTGGCGTAATTGAGTCCCAGTCCCGGGTCGGCCAGCGCCCGGCTGCTGCTGGTCATGCTGATCACGATGGCGAACGTCGGCGGCGCGATCACGTCCGGGTGGCCGGCCGCGCGGGCGGCATCGCGGTCGCGGTAGAGCGGGTTCGGGTCGCCTATCGCGTCCGCGAACTCGGCGATCTTGACCCGGCTGACCTCGTAGGGCTCGGCCGCGCGAGAACGTCCGGCCGACGTAGTCCTGGTTGACGGCCATCGCGGGCCAGCCGCTACCGGGTCTCGCGGTGCGGCCGGTGGCAGCGGCAGTTGGGGCAGTACTTGCGCAGTTCCATCCGGTCCGGGTCGTTGCGCCGGTTCTTCCGGGTGATGTAGTTGCGGTGCTTGCACTCCTGGCATGCCAGAGTGATCTTGGGCCTAACGTCAGTAGCGGCCACTGGGAGTGCCTTTCTTCGGGTTGGACAACAGCTAACGAGACGAGCCCGCGTCGGGTCGCCCCAGGGGTCGCCCCCAGCGGTCCGGAGGGTCGCCCCCCCGGGCCAACATGAAGCAGCCGGCGAAGTCGGCCCCAACGGGCCGACGAGCAGCATGCTCGTAGCGGAGGCCGGACTTGAACCGGCGACACAGCGATTATGAGCCGCTTGCTCTGCCTGACTGAGCTACTCCGCCGCCTGGCTCCCCGCATCTGCCCGCACGCCGAAGCGAGCAGGACCTGCAGGGCCTGACCTAGCCTACCGGGATCTGCCGGGTTCCCGCTTCGCCGCCCTGCCGGACTCGGTAAGACAACGATCTGATCGGATAAGCCAGACAGCAAGAGATTTGTTCCGAACGCACCGGGCTACTGTGGTCACGGAGCGCCGATGCCCAGCAGCAGGCCATTGTCCGAGACGGCGGGTGAGCTGGTGAGGAACAGCACGGTGCCATCGGCCGAGGCGTGGATCTCCTCCTGCACCGTCGCGGCGTCGATGCTGGTCACCGTGCCGACGACCTGCCCTTCGCCGACGTGCTCGCCGACCTGGGCCCGCGGCTCCCACCAGCCCGCCTTGCGGCAGTACAGCCAGTCGAAGTCGCGCAGGTTGGTCGGCGGCCTGTCGTCCTCCCAGTGCGCCCCGCCACGCGACATGCCCAGCATGTCCAGCACCCGGTACAGTCCGCGCAGGTGCAATTCGACGGCTGCGCTGTCCACCAGCCCGCAGCCGCCGGCCTCGGCGATGATGGCCGGCACGCCGATCGCCGCGGCCGCCGAGCTGGTCATGCCGGTCAGGGCCCGGCCGGGCTTGCGCTGCTGGCGGACCACGTACCGGAGCCCGTACGCGGTGGCCAGCTCGCGCGCCCGGTCCTGGGCCGGCCCGGCGTGGTAGAGCGTGAACGGTTCCAGGGCCTCGACCAGGTCACCGGCGTGCGCATCCACGACCGCGTCCGAGCCTTCGATGAGCTGGGTGAACGCCGCGTGGGCCAGCCGCTCGGTAAAAGTCCCCGCCGGGTTGCCAGGGAAGCAGCGGTTCAGGTTCTTGCCGTCCTCGGGAACGACGAACGGGCTCCTCGCCCAGAACGCGGGCAGGTTCAGCACCGGCACGGCCAGCAC
Source organism: uncultured Actinomycetes bacterium (assembly GCA_963795575.1). Taxonomy (GTDB): domain Bacteria; phylum Actinomycetota; class Actinomycetes; order Streptosporangiales; family Streptosporangiaceae; genus PALSA-505. Next base: position 79,665 of record CAWCII010000036.1, read on the forward strand.
CCGGCCGCGCAGGCGGTCCGGGTCCAGCTCGGTGATCCAGCGGCGCACCGCGGCCATCGGCGCGTACTCGCAGCCGTGCACCCCGGCGACCACGGTGAGCCTGGGGCCGTCGAACGCGCCGGTGACCTCCGCGGCGGGGACCTCGAGCCCCGCCAGATCCAGCGTGCGGCGGGTCGTCGTCGCTGCCATGAGGCCCAGTCCCTTCGTCAGCGCCGGTCCAGCGTGCTGCCAGATCTGGGCCAACGTTACTGCTCCCCTATGCCGGGCCGGGCGCGCGACCGCTCCTGCCCGCGGCGCGCGCGCGGCGCCGCACGGCCGCTAGTTCGTACCGTGGGGCAGGGACAGAGACCTGTTGCAGAGAGGGCACCATGAAGATCTTCGTGTCAAGTGACATGGAGGGCACGGCGGGCGTCGTCGCCTGGGAACAGTGCACCGGCGACGGCCCGCAGGCCGCGGCCGGGCGGCAGCTCCTGCTCGCCGAAGTCAACGCCGCCATCGAGGGCGCGCTGGCCGGTGGCGGCACCGAGATCGTGGTCAATGACTCGCACTCGCATATGCGCAACCTGCCGCCGCAGGACCTGGCGGGCCAGGCCTCCTGCATCTCGGGCAGCCACAAGCCGCTGTACATGATGCAGGGGCTCGACGATAGCTTCGGCGCGGCGCTCTTCGTCTCCTACCACGGGTCCATCGGCGCCCCGGCTGGACTGTCCCACACCTACAACCCCCGGGCGGTGGCCGAGGTCCGGCTCAACGGGACGGTCACCGGAGAGGCGGGCATCAACGCGCTGGTGGCCGCGCACCACCGGGTGCCCGTGGTCCTGGTGACCGGGGACCGGTGCGCGTGTGAGGAGACCGCCGCGCTGCTGCCCGGGATCCACACGGCGGTCGTGAAGGAGCCGGTCAGCCGGATAGCGGCGCACAGCCTGCACCCGGACCGGGCCTGCGCGCTGATCCGTGAGGTGGCGGAGAAGGCGGTGGCCACCGCGGCCCGGGCCGGGCCGCCGCCGCTGGGCCGGCCGTCACCCTGGAGGTCTCGGTCCGGACCACCGACATCGCCGAGGCGGCGGCGTGGGTGCGCGGGGTGCGCCGCGCGGGCCCCAGGCAGATCGTGATCGAGGGCGACGACCTGCTGTCGGTCTACCGCTCGTTCTGCTCGGCCATCCTGCTCACCCGCACGATCGCGGAAGCGGTGTGACCGAGGCACGCGCCCTGATCAAGCGCCCTGCGGCCGGCGGTGGTGACGCGCTGGACGCGGGCCGCCGGACGCGGCCGCCGCGAGCGGGACCCTGCGGTCCGCGACGGGCAGGCGCGTGCCCGTTGGGCAGGAAGGCCTATCCGCTCGCCGGCGGAGCTTTGGTCAGTCCGCTTGCCGGGGGGCCTTCGCCAGCTCGTCGGCGGTGGCGGCCGCCCGGCGCGGCGCTATCGCTTGGCCGTCCGGGTGGCGCTCGGGCACGGGCTTGCCGAGCAGCTGGTAGACGGCCGTGCCGTCGACGGTCTCCTTCTCCAGCAGCAGGTCGACCAGCTGGTCGAGCTCGGCCCGGTGGCGCGCGGATGAGGCTGGTGGCCTGGCTCCTCGGCCTCGCGCAGCAGCCGGGAGACCTCGGCGTCGATCGCCGCCTGGGTGGCCTCGGCGAACGGCCGGCTGGACAGCCCGTGGCCGCCGCCGCCGAGGAACACCGAGCCGCCCTCCGGGTAGCCGACCGGGCCGAGCGTCGGGGACAGCCCGAACTCGCGGACCATCTTGGTGGCCAGGTCGGTGGCCCCGGCCAGGTCGTTGGCCGCCCCGGTGGAGCCCTGGCCGAACTCGACCAGCTCGGCGGCCCGGCCGCCGAGGCGCACCGCGCAGCGAGTCGGTGAGGTAGTCCTCGCCGTACAGGTGGCGCTCGACCAGCGGCAGCTGCTCGGTGACCCCGAGCGCCTGCCCGGCCGGCAGGATCGTGACCTTCGCCACCGGGTCGGCGTGCTCGGACAGCGCGGCGACCAGCGCGTGGCCCGGCCTCGTGCACCGCCACCGCGTGCTTCTCCTCGGGCAGCAGCACGTTGGAGCCCTCCCGGCGGCCGAGGAGGATCCGGTCCCGGGCCGTGCTGAAGTCCTCGGCGGTGAGCACGTCCCGGCCGTCGCGCACCGCGATGATGGCCGCCTCGTTGGCCAGGTTGGCCAGGTCGGCGCCGGAGAAGCCGGGCGTGCCGCGCGCCACCACATCCAGGTCGACGTCCGGGCCGAGCTGCTTGTCCCGGCAGTGCACCGCGAGGATGGCGGCCCGCTCGGCCAGGGTGGGCAGCGGGATCGTGACCTGCCGGTCGAACCGGCCCGGGCGCAGCAGCGCCGGGTCGAGGACTCGGGCCGGTTGGTGGCGGCCAGCACCACGATCCCCTGCGGCCATGTCGAACCCGTCCATCTCGGCCAGCAGCTGGTTCAGCGTCTGCTCGCGCTCGTCGTTGGAGACGACCGCGCCCGGTGCCGCCCCGGCGCTGGCCGATGGCGTCGATCTCGTCGACGAAGATGATCGCCGGCGCCCGCTTGCGCGCCTCGCGAACAGGTCCCGGACCCGGGCGGCGCCCACGCCGACGAACAGCTCCACGAAGCTCGAGCCGGTGACGGAGAAGAACGGCACCTCCGCCTCCCCGGCCACCGCCCGGGCCAGCAGCGTCTTGCCGGTGCCCGGCGGGCCGACCATCAGCACCCCGCGCGGCGCCATCGCGCCGGCCCGCCGGTAGCGCTCGGGGTTCCGCAGGAAGTCCACCACCTCGGCTGATCTCCGCCTTGGCGCCCTCGTAGCCGGCGACGTCGCTGAACTTGGTCTTCGGCCGCTCGGCGTCGAAGACCTTCGCCCGGGACTGGCCGACCCCGAGGCACCGCCCTGCGGCCCTCCGCCGCCGGCCGCGCCGCGCGACAGCCGCCGCCAGAACCAGAGCGACAGCAGGAACAGGCAGCAGCAGGATCAGCCAGGACAGCAGCACCGAGCCGAACGACGAGCTCGGCTCCGCCGCGGTGATCTGCACGCCCGCCGCCTGCAGCTTGCTCTGCAGCGCGGGCCGGGCAGCTGGACCGGGATCACCGTGGTGTAGTGTTGCCGTTCGTCAGCGTGCCGGTGGCGGTGGCGTTGGAGGTGGTGCTCGAGCGCGAGCGTGACGGTCTTCACCTTGTGCGCGTTCACGTCGGACAGGAACTGCGAGTAGGTGAGGGTGACCTGCGGGGTCGTGTGCACGGCCGGCAGGAAGAACCACGCCAGCAGGACGAGCCCCATGGCCACCGGCCACAGCCAGTGGCGCCACGCCGGGGGCGGCGGCGGGGCCGTGCGGGGTGGGCCGGTCGCCAGGCGGCGGGGGCATCGGCTGCTTGCTCATGAATCATTCTTACGGGCTGACGCGGCCCAGTGCTACTTCGGGCTGGTCCCGGTCACGCTTCTCTCCCGCCGACGGGCCCCGTGGGCTCGCCGACCGCCCGGGACTGAGCGGCCGTCGCCCGGATTCACCGCCGCCCGGGGACTCGCGGCCGCGGGGACTTACCGGCCGCCGGGCGCCCACGGGTCGTAGTCCACCTCCAGCGTCCTCCTGGCCGGGCCGCTCGGCCTCGGGCACGTGCTGCAGGTTGAGCGGATCCGGGTCCAGGTGGAACTGCGGCCGCGCATCGAGTCGACCAGCACGTCCTCGGGCGCCAGGTAGCGCACACGTCCGCGTGGCGCGCCTTCCACCGCTCCAGCCCCTCCATCGCCTCCGCCTTCGTGGCCGCGCGGGCGATCTCGATCAGCGGCATGGACGAGCGGCGGCGGCCGGTGGGCCCGGCGACTTGCCGGGGCCGGCGGCGGGACCCGCGCCTCGCGCGCGCGAACCCCCGCCGCGGCGGCGCTTGGACGGCTGGACCCGCGGCTCCTCGCTGGCCTGCCGGACGAAGTGCGGCGGCCAGGGGGCGTCGGGCAGCCCGGCCGCCTCGTCCCTGGCGGCCAGCTCGAGCAGCGGCTCCAGCGAGCCGGCGGCCTCGTCCATCCCCGCCCACGGGTCGCCGGCCTGGGCGAACCGCGCGGGAACGGTGTCGATGGTGAACGCCGCCGGGTCGCAGCCGGGCACCTCCTCCCAGCTAGCGGGGTGGATACCCGCGCGTCGGGCATGGGCCGCACGGAGTACGCGGACGCGACGGTCCTGTCCTTCGCGTTCTGGTTGTAGTCGACGAAGACGCCGCGGCGTTCTTCCTTCCACCACTTGCTCGTCGCCTGGTCCGGCGCCCGGCGCTCGATCTCCCTGGCCAGCGCGACGGCGGCCCGGCGGACGTCGGCGAACGGCCAGCGCGGCTCGATCCGGGCGTAGACGTGGAACCCGCGCGAGCCCGAGGTCTTGGGCCAGCCGGCCAGGCCGAAGCTCTCCAGCGCCTGTCTGGCCACCATGGCCACGTCCAGGATCTGCTCCCAGCCCACCCCGGGCACCGGGTCGAGATCCACCCGGAGCTCGTCCGGGTGATCGAGGTCGGCCGCGCGCACCGGGTGCGGGTTGAGGTCGATGCAGCCGAGGTTGACCGCCCAGGCCAGGGCGGCGGCGTCGCGGGCCACGACCTCCTCGGCGGTGCGGCCGGACGGGAAGCGCAGCTCGACCGTCTCGATCCAGGCGGGGTGGTTCGCCGGCGCCCGCTTCTGGAAGAACGCCTCCCCGCCGGCGCCGTGCACGAAGCGCTTGAGCACCATGGGCCGGCCGGCCACCCCGCGGAGCGCGCCGTCGGCCACCGACAGGTAGTAGCGGATCAGGTCGAGCTTGGTGTGCCCGGTGCCGGGAAAGAAGATCTTGTGCGGGTTGCTGACGCTGACCTCGCGCCCCGCCGACCTCCAAGATCATCTTTTCGCCGGCCATGGCGCAACCCTACGTGACGACCTGGCCGGGCCGGTGACTCCGCGTGGTCGCGATGATGGCCAAGGCTGGGCATAGGCCGATTGCTCGGCGGCACGTGGACCATTGCGGGATGGCGACCAGGTGGTTAGTGTCCCTAAAGGCATTTCGTCATGGCTCTTCAGGAGGGCGCAATGGTGCGTAAGAGACGTAGGACAACAGTCACGGCCGCCGGGGCGGCCGGTCTTTTGTGTGTGGCTACGGTCAGCGGGACCGTCGGAGCGTCGGCGGCCGGAGCCGCCACGTCCGGCCGGACGATCCTGGCCGGGACTCTCGTCCCGGCTGCTGCCCGCCAGCATCCGGCGGGCGGCGTGTCCAGGTCCGCCCGGGTGGACTTCGACCTGGTGCTCAAGCTGCGAGACGCCGCCGGGGCGCAGGCGCTGGTGAAGGCGGTCAGCACGCCGGGCAGCGCGAGCTACCGGCATTACCTCACCACGGCCCAGTGGGAGTCGAGGTTCTCGCCTGCCGCCGGCGCGGTCAGTCGCGCCCGGACGTGGCTGACCAGCGAGGGCTTCAAGGTCGGCGCGGTGTCCAAGGACCGCATCACCATCTCCGCGTCCGGAACGGCCGCCCAGGTGGAGCGGGCATTCGGCACCGGGCTGGCGAACTACAAGCTGGACGGCCGCACCGTGCGCCTGGCTACCCGCGAGATGTCGGTCCCGACGTCGATCGCCGGCACCGTGCTCGGTGCCATGGGGATCAACGAGAACGTCGCCACGCCGGACAGCGCGGCGGGCAGCACGGCCACCGCCCAGACTGGCGCGGCCTCCAAGGCCATCAACTTCCCGCCAGCGCCGGCCGCGTTCATCACCGCGCGGCCGTGCGGTAGCTACTACAACCAGAAGATAACGACGGTCAAGCCGCCGTTCGGGCAGGGCTATCCCAAGCGGGCGCCCTACAACGTGTGCGGCTACAAGCCTCGGCTCAGTTCCGCTCGGCCTACAACGTCGGCTCGGCCGCCACCGGGAAGGGCGTCACGGTCGCCATCATCGACGCCTACGGCTCGGCGACCATCGCGAGCGACTCGGCCCGGTACTTCAAGATGAACGACCCGGGCAACCCGTTCGCCAACGCGAACTTCAGCCAGCGCCTGGTTCACCCCGTTCAACCACGAGGCCCTGTGCGCCGCGTCTGGCTGGCTGACCGAGCAGGCGATCGACGTCCAGGCCGTTCACTCGATGGCCCGGCACGCCCACATCCTCTACGTCGGGGCCCAGAACTGCCTCAACACCGGGCTGTTCACCGCCGAGCAGAAGGTCATCGACGGCCGGCTGGCCGACGTGGTCACCAACTCGTGGGGCGACGACGCGGGCGACCTCCTGGACAGCCCCGCCACCCAGACGGCCTACAACGACCTGTTCCTGCTCGCGAACTCGACCGGGATGACCATCCAGTTCTCCTCCGGCGACAACGGCGACAACTTCAACCTGTTCGGCTTCTCGTCGCCCGACTTCCCGACGAGCAGCCCCTACGTCACCGTCCGTGGGCGGCACGTCGCTCCAGATCGGCTCGAAGGGCCAGCAGATCGGCCAGCTCGGCTGGGCCACCGGCCGCTCGTTCAAGTGCACGGCCAACGCCGTGGGCATCTTCCCCGGCTGCTCCAAGTCGACCCTGAACACCTGGCTGCCGGCCACCTACGACGGCGGCAGCGGCGGGTTCACCAGCTACAACTACGGCCAGCCGTGGTACCAGGCACCCGTCGTCCCGTCCTCGCTCGCGCTCCGGAACCAGGCGCTGACCGGTACGCGCCTGATGCGGGTGAACCCGGACGTCTCCATGGACGCCGACCCGTCCACCGGGTTCCTCATCGGCCTGCACCAGACGTTCCCGAGCGGGAAGGCGAAGTACTCCGAGACCCGCTACGGCGGGACCAGCCTGGCCTCGCCGCTGCTGGCCGGCGTGATCGCGGATGCCGACCAGGTCGCGATCGACGCCGGCGGGGCGGCCCTCGGGTTCATCAACCCGGCGGTCTACCGGCTCGTCACCCGTGCGGGCGCGATCGACGACATCCGGCCGGGTGGCAAGCAGGCCCAGCTCCGGGTGGATCACGCGTTCACCTACCTCGGCCCCGGTGCGAAGGGCTTTCTCCACTCGTTCCGCCAGCTCACCTACGAAGGGCCCATCGTCTACTGTGACGGCACCGGCAACTGCGCGAGCCGGCCCAACACGCTCAGTACGGCGAAGGGCTACGACAGCATGACCGGGGTCGGTGCTCCCGGAAAGAACTTCATCACCGACCTGGCCAGGTAACCAGCCTGGAAGGAGCACCGTCTGATCACCGCCGCCCGGCGGGCACACCTGCGTGTGCCCGCCGGGCGCATCGGCGGAGCGGGCCGCCGTGGTATTTGCCCCGGCGCCGCGATTGACCAGAGCATGCGGCCCCGGCTGTCTCAGGGAAGGGATTGACCGCTCCCGGGACGGCCGGCGACTTTCGATCATGCCAGCAGCTCGGTGAGGTCGAAACTGACCGGCTCCTCGAGCTGGGCGTAGGTGCACGACCGCGGCTCGCGGTCCGGGCGCCAGCGGACGAACTGCGTGGTGTGCCGGAACCGCGGGCCTTCCATGTGGTCGTACCGGACCTCGACGACGCGCTCCGGGGACAGCGGGACGAAGGACAGGTCCTTGCCCGCGTTCCACCGGCTGGCCTCCGCCTTGCGCGGGGTCCGCTGGCCCGCCTCGTGCCTGGCCCAGTTCCACGGGTGGTCGTCGAAGGTGGTGACCAGCGGCTGCAGCTCGGTGAACAGCTCCCGCCGGCGCGCCATCGGGAAGGCGCCCACGACGCCGACGCTGGCCAGGTCGCCGGCCTCGGTGAACAGGCCGAGCAGCAGCGACCCGATGGCGTCCCCGCCGCTCTTGTGCACCCGGTACCCGGCCACGACGCAATCCGCGGTGCGCTCGTGCTTGATCTTGAGCATGACCCGCTTGTCCGGCTGATAGGTCACGCTGAGCGGCTTGGCGACCAGCCCGTCCAGCCCGGCGCCCTCGAACTGGCTGAACCACTCGGTGGCCTGGTCGCGGTCGGTGGTCACCGGGGTCAGGTGGACCGGCGGCCGCGCCCCGGCGAGGGCGTCTGCCAGCGCGGCCCGGCGCTGCCCGAACGGCTGCTCGGTGAGGTCGGCGTCACCGAGGGCAAGCAGGTCGAAGGCCACGAAGCGGGCGGGAGTCTGGCCGGCCAGCAGGTCGACCCGGCTGGCCGCCGGGTGGATCCGCTGCAGCAGCGCATCGAAGTCCAGCCGCCTGCCCTCGGCGTCCGGGACCACGATCTCGCCGTCGATCACGCAGCGCTCCGGCAGGCTGGCCAGGATCGCCGCCACGATTTCCGGGAAGTAGCGGGTCATCGGCCGCTCGTTCCGGCTGCCGATCTCGACCTCGCCGCGGTCCCGGAAGATGATCGACCGGAAGCCGTCCCACTTGGGCTCGAAGCAGTAGGGGCCGTCGGGAATCCGGTTGACCGGCTTGGCCAGCATCGGTGCGACCGGCGGGTTTACGGGAAGGCGCATGGCCCTATCTTCCCTGCTTCGGCCGGGTACCGCGTCCAGTGGTACCGGTGCCCAGACCCGGCTGCTCCCTCACCACCTCGGCCGGATCCTTGTCCGCGCGCAGCCCGCGGTAGGAGGGGGCGCGCATCCGGCCCGCCTGCGTCCACCCGGCGAAGGCCACCTGGATCACCAGCCGCGGCTCCACCCAGAGCGCGCCGCGTGCCTGCGCCGGCGGGACCGGCGTGTCGAACGGGCAGGTCGCCCGGCGCAGCGGCGCCAGCCGTTGATCGAGCAGCCGCAGCGACTGGGCGTTGAACCCGGTGCCGACCCGGCCTGCATAGGCCAGGCCCGCCGCGGACTGCACGCCGATGAGCAGGGAGCCGATAGTCCCGGCCCGGTTGCCCTGGCCCGGGCTGATGCCGCCGACCACGGCCTCCTGGCTGAATTCCGGCTTGACCTTGAGCCAGTCGGCCGACCGGGCCCCGGGCCGGTACCGGGCCTCCAGCCGCTTGGCCACGACTCCTTCCAGGCCCTGGGCCACCCCGGCGGCCAGCACGTCCTCCCCCGCGACGTCGGTGAACGCGGGCGGCGTCTGCCAGGACGGGCCCGCCAGGCCCAGGCCGTCGAGCAGCTCGCGCCGCTGCCGGTACGGCAGCTCGAGGGTGGGCCGCCAGTCGAGGTACAGCAGGTCGAACGCCACATAGGTCACCGGAGTCCGGCGGGCCTGCTGGGCCGCCTCCGCGGCCGACGTCACGTGCATGCGCGGCTGCAGCGCCTCGAAACTCGGCCGGCCGCCGTCGAACGCCACGATCTCGCCGTCCAGCACGAGCTGCCGGGAGCCCGCCGCGGGCCCGAGCGCGCGCAGCTCCGGGTAGGCGACGGTCACGTCCTTGCCCGAGCGGGAGACCAGCCGCAGCAGCCGGCCGCCGCGCAGGTAGGCGGAGGTACGCACCCCGTCCCACTTCATCTCGTACGCCCAGCCGCCGTCGTCCGGCGGCAGCGCGGAGCTGACGGCCAGCATCGGGGGCACCCACTCCGGCAGCCCCACCCGCTCCCGGTGCATCATCCAGTCCTCGTCCCGGGTGCGGTACAGCGTGTACCCGCCGGACAGGCGGCGGCCGTGCAGCACCACCTTGACCTCGCCCGGCTTCCACTTCACCAGCTCGTAGCGGCCGCGATCGGTGATGCCGACGGTTCCTGCGCCGTACTCACCGCGCGGGATCACCCCGCTGAACCCGGCATAGGCCAGCGGATGGTCCTCGGTGCGGCGGGCGAAATGGTCGCGGCCCGGATCGTCCGGGATGCCCTTCGGCACCGCCCACGAGACGAGCACCCCCTCGTGCTCCAGGCGGAAGTCCCAGTGCAGCGCGCGGGCGTGATGCTCCTGCACCACGAAGATGCCGCCGGGAGAGGGCTGGCAGGCTGAGGACCGGCCGGCCGCGGGCTGGCCGGCCGGGCTGGCGCTGGCCTGGCCGGCCGCGCTGGCCGGCCGCGGGTGCCGGACCGGCGCCGGACGGCATGGGCTCCGGGGTCCGCGCCGCATTCCGCTTGCGCCGATATTCTTCCAGGCTCACCAGCCCGGCCTCCCGCATCCCGGGCACGCGCCGGCCGGGACGGATCGCTGACGCGGCGCCGGCTCCGTCATGATGATCTCCTCCTACCCGCTCGCGGGTACCGGTCACGCCTACTGTCCGGTGCGCCCGCGCGCTACCGCAGTGACCCTCGCGCACTACAGTGACCCAGGAGGGCCCGCCCAGGCGTCGAAGGGGTGAAAGCGTGACAACTCCGCCGGACGAAGCCCAGCCCGGGAAAGCCGATGCGACCGGCGGCGAGTCTCGTGTCTTCCGGCGCGGCGGGATTTCCTACGTCCGCATCCCCGCCCGGGATGTCCGGCAGTCCGCGGCGTTCTACCAGGCGGTGTTCGGCTGGAAGGTGGGCGGCAGTCCCGACTCTCCCAGTTTCGAGGACGGCACCGGGCACGTGATCGGTCACTGGCTGACCGACCTCCCGGTGGCCGGCGAGGCGGGCGTGCTGCCCTACATCTACGTGGACCGGGTGGACGACACCCTCTGGCAGGTCAACGAGCACGGCGGCGGGGTCGTCCGGACGCCGTATCCCGAGGGTGACCTGTGGGTCGCGACCTTCCGGGACCCGGCGGGCAATGTGCTCGGGGTGTGGCAGCGCGGCCCGCGCCAGTGACGTAGTGCTTGCGGGCGAACAGCACGCTCCCGGGAGGGGTACGGACGTGGCCGGCCGCGATCCGGTCCGGGACGCCCACCGGCACTGCACCCGGCCGCGGGACGGGATTTCCCGGGGACAGCACGGGCATTGCCCGCCGGGCGTGCCGGAATCTACGATCTCGGTCGTGACCTCGAGAATGCGGAGCCTGGGCCCGCGCAGGCCGCGGGGCGTCGCCGCGCTCGCCGCCGTCATCGTCTTCGTCTCCGGTGCCGCCGCCATGGCCGCTACCACCACCGCAACCGCCGCCCACCGCAACCGCCGCCACTACCACCGCAACCGCCGCCACTACCACCGCAACCGCCGCCACTGCGGCCGCCACCACCCTGACCGCCGCGGCTCGCACGGTGACCAGGCCGCCGAACGCCCCGGCGTCGATCAGGGTCGGCCAGGTCCGCCTGCGCCGGTGCCAGCAGAAGCTGCTGTCCTACTGCGGCCGGATCGAGGTGCCGCTGGACTACTCGTCGCCGGCCAGCCCGGACATCGGGATCGGCTTCCGCTGGCTGCCCGCCAGCGGGCACGCGACCGGAACCATCCTGGCCGTGGAGGGCGGCCCCGGCTACTCCTCCGCCGGCTCGCAGAACCTCTACATCGCGATGGCCGGCCCGCTGCTGCGCACCCGCGACCTGCTGCTGGTCAACCTGCGCGGCACCGGGAACTCCACGCCGGTGAACTGCCCGGGGCTCGAGCACGCCGGGCCCAGGCAGCACGGGGCGAGGTTCAACCAGCTGGTGGCGGCCTGCGGGCGGCAGCTCAACCACACCTGGCGATACCGGGGCGGCGGCTGGGTGCACGCCTCCGACCTGTTCAATACCGCGTACTCGGCCCGGGACGTCGCGGCGGTGCTGCGGCACCTGGAGCTGGACCGGGTGGACCTGTACGGCGACTCCTACGGCAGCTGGTTCTCCCAGGTGTTCGCGTCCCGCTATCCGGGCCTGCTGCGCTCGGTGACGCTCGACTCGACCTACCAGGTGCTGGGCCTCGACCCCTGGTACACCACGACGGTCGTCACCGCCCGGCGCGCGTTCGACGCGGCGTGCCGGCTGGCCCGGGCCTGCGCGCGGGCCGCTCCCGGCTCGTCCTGGGCACGCATCGGGCAGCTCGCCCGGCGGCTGGCCCGGGCGCCGGTGACCGGCTCCACCACGTCCGTGGCCGGCACCAGGACCCGCCTCACGGTGACCGCGCTCACCCTGGTCAACCTGGTCAACAACGCCGGCTTCGACCCAGTCGTCTACCGGGACCTGGACGCGGCCGGGCGGGCGCTGCTGCAGCACCGCGACGCCGCGCCGCTGCTGCGCATCGCCGCCCTGTCGCTGGGCTTCGACGACACCAACGAGCCGCTGGACGGGTTCAGCGACGGCCTGTACTTCGCGGTGGGCTGCACCGATTACGTGCAGCTGTTCAGCCGGACCGCGGCCCCGGCGACCCGGGCGCGGCAGTACCGGGCGGCGCTGCGGCGGGAGCCGCCGCGGACCTTCGCCCCGTTCAGCGTCCGGCAGTGGACCAGCCTGGACCAGTACACCGAGGCCTACAGCGCCTGCCTGGACTGGCCGGCGCCTGCCCGGCTGGTCCCGCCGATCACCCGGCGGCCGCCGCTGGTGCCGCGCCGGCTGCCGGTGCTCATCCTGTCCGGCACGCTCGACTCGCTGACCCCCCGGCTGGGCGGCGCCACCCTGGTGGCCCGCCAGATGGGGCCGTCGGCCCGGCTCGTCACCGTGGCCAACCTGACCCATGTCACGCTGCAGGATCGAAACGACGCCTGCCCGGCGTCCATCTACCAGCGCTTCGTGCTGCACCCCGGCCGCCTGCACCGCGAGAACACCTCGTGCGCGGCCCGGGTCAGCCCGGTCCACACGGTCGGGTCCTACCCCCGGCTGCTGGCGGACGCGGTGCCGGCCACCGCGACCCGCGGCAACACCGCCGGGCGGGCGGCCCGGCAGGCGGCCGCCGTCGGCGTGGCCAGCGTGGCCGATGAGATCAGCCGGTTTGAGCTGCTGGACGGCGACAAGGACCTGGGCCTGCGCGGCGGCCGGGTCACGTTCACGTCCGGCCGCCGCGCGCTGGGCATCCGGCTCCACGACGCCCGCTGGGTGAGCGATGCGGCGATCAGCGGCACCGCCGCGTTCGACCAGCAGACCGGCGTGGCCACGGCCAGCCTCGTGGTCCGCCTGCTCCGCGGGGCGGCAGTGCACATGACGGCCCGCTGGCTCCCGTTCGGGTCGCAGCGGCAGCCCGCCGTCATCACCGGCTCGCAGGGCCGCCACCTCCTGGCCGCGACCTGCCCCCCGCCCTAATGGACCCGGCGCCCGGCGCCCTCCCCCGGCGCCCCAGCTCCCGGCCCCCGCGCCCTACGAACCTTCCCGCGCTCCCCTCCTCCTCCCCGCAACCCTGCGCCCCGCATCCCGTGCCGCCGGCCGCTCGTTCCCATGATCAGCTCGACTTATCACGCATTGCCGGGTGACGAACCGCGACAAAGCCGGGCAGGAAGTGATCGCAACCCATAAAGAGTCGGAATGATCATGCTCCGATTCCGCTAACGGGCCGCCAGGGCTAAAGTGATCGGTATGTCAAGCAGTGATCAGCGGGACGCCGGCGGCGCGGAGAGCACCGATCATGTGGGGGCCGCGGATGATACGGGGGCCGCGGATGACATGGGAGGCGCGGGTGACGCGGCGAGCGAGCTGTGGCAGAAGCAGCTGGCTGCGCTCGGCGGCTTCATCCGCGTACAGCGGCGGCTGTCCGACATGTCACTACGCGAGATGGCCGCCCTCACCAGCGTGTCCAACGCCTACCTCAGCCAGGTAGAACGCGGCTTGCACCAGCCGTCGCTGCGGGTACTGCGCTCGATCGCGCAGGCGCTGAGCATCGCTCCGGAGGAACTGCTCCGGCGGGCAAACTTCATGTCAGCCGCCGACGGCGGCTACGGCACAGCACACTGCGGGAGCGGACGGACCGCCGGACACCGAGGCGGCCATCAAGGCCGATCCGCGGCTCACTCCCGCTCAGCGCGAGGCGCTGCTGAATGTGTACCGCAGCTTCCGCGGCTCCCGCTAACCGCCCGGCGGCCCACCTGTGCCGGGGCTGAGCCGCCCGGGCTCGGCCCGGCGGGCCTGGCCGCGCGGCGGGCCGCCTGCATAGGGGGCGGCCCATTTGCCGAGGGCTCGCCGGAGGAGTGGTAGCGCGGAGAGTCCGTTCGGGACGGGCCGGGCGGTCGCCGCGGCCCTTCTAAGCCGCTTGCCGCAGCTAGCACCTTCGCTTGACACAGCTAGCATTTTCGCGTACTTTAGTTTGCATAACAGGAGACGAAATCTGAAGGAGCACGATATGACCACCCCCCAGGACCGGGTCGTCGGCGCGGTTCGGCGCGGCCAGGACACGGTGAATGCCACCGTCCGCACCTGGACCGACGGTATGCAGTGGATCGTTTCGAACCTCGGCCTGAAGTCCACGGTTCCTACCCTTGATGACCTGGTAGACCGCTCGTACGACTTCGGCGTGCAGCTGCTCGCCATGCAGCGCGACTTGGCGAAGAACCTGATCGGCTACGCCGCACCGCTGACCGAGACGCTCAGCGCGGCCCCGAGTAAGGCCGAGCGCTTCGTCATGAAGACCGAGCGCACCGCCGCGAAGAGGGTCGAGGACTTCGCGACCAAGGCCGAGGACGTCGCGGCCAAGACCGAGAACGTCGCCGCGGATGCTGAGCACACCGCCAGCAAGGCCCAGCGCTCTGCCTCTGCGAGGAGCGGCCGCACCTCCACGACCAACGGCCGGACCTCCACGACCAAAAAGTAAGCGCACCGCACCGAGCGCGCGGGGGCGGCTACCGGACCGGGTAGCCGCCCCTCGCCACGTCCCGGGCTAATCGCCCGACCCGCCGTTACCTCCGGGCTAACCACCACGGCACGCGGCCAGGCCCGGGACCAGCCACCACGGCGCGCGGCCAGGCCCGGGACCAGCCACCACGGCGCGCGGCCAGGCCCGGGACCAGCCACCACGGCGCGCGGCCAGGCCCGGGACCAGCCACCACGGCGCGCGGCCAGGCCCGGGACCAGCCACCACGGCCGCAGCCAGGTCCGGCTAACGGCCCGCCCCCGGTCACATTCGGCGCATCTTGAGATATCGATCGATATCGTCCTTACCGCCGAGAATGGCCACGCCCGCGAGGACCACGCACCCTGCCACTACCAGTAGCCGCCAGTTCATCAGGACTCCCCTCAGCCTCCGGAGATCTAGCCTGCTGATATCTCTACCCGCTACGGCCCCGGCGCGCCAGGGAGCACCCGGTCGAGCAGGGCGCTGAGCGCCGCGCCCAGCGGGGCGTCGATGATCGCCGCGGCCTGCGCGTCGCCGCGCGTCCGACCCTGATTGATGATCACGACCGGGATCCCGAGCTTCGCCGCGTGCCGGACGAACCGGTAGCCGGACATCACGGTCAGCGAGGAGCCGAGAACCAGCAGCGCACGCGTGGACTCGAACAGCCGGTAGCAGTCCTGCACCCGTGGCGGCGGCACGTTCTCGCCGAAGAACACCACGTCCGGCTTGAGCACGCCGCCGCAGCCCTCGCAGCCGGTCACCCGGAAGCCGACTACATCGTCATCTGCCAGTACCGCGTCGCCGTCCGGGGTGATCTCGGCCGTCCGCACCGCCCAGCCGGGGTTCGCCGCGCGCAGCCGCTGGTCGAGCCGTGACCGGGGGGTCCGCTCCCGGCAGCCGAGGCAGACGACGCGGCTGAGACTGCCGTGCAGTTCGATCACCTGCCGCGCACCCGCAGCCTGGTGCAGGCCGTCCACGTTCTGCGTGATGATCCCGGTAAGCAGGCCGCCGCGCTCGAGCCGCGCGATGACCCGGTGCCCGGCGTTCGGCACGGCTAGGGCCACGTGCCGCCAGCCGAGATGGCTGCGCGCCCAGTACTGCTGCCGGGCCGCCGCCGTGGCCACGAAGGTCTGGTAGGTCATCGGCTCGGCCCGCCGGGCCCGGCCGCTCGGGCCCCGGTAGTCCGGGATACCGGATTCGGTGGACAGCCCGGCCCCGCTCAGGATCAGCACGCCCCCGGCGGCGACCAGACCGGCCAGCATTCCGGACGAGCAGGCGCGCGTGTCGTGGCCGGCAGTGAGAACGCCGAGGGCAGGGTCTCGGGTACTGGCCCGGGGGCTGCCCGGGGCGCGGTCCAGCGACTGGGTCACCCTTTCATGCTGCCATCCGCCGGCCAGTGCGCTGGCAGTGTCGCCAGTTGAGACGGACCGGGTGCCGCCGGAGCTTGACATTGCTGGCGCGGCCTGCGGGAGGATAGCGGCACGAGTGACCGGATGAGGGAGCCCGATGATCTTCATCACCGCTAAGTTCAAGGTGAAGCCCGAGCACGCCGACAACTGGCCCCAGATCACCGCCGAGTTCACCCAGGCATGTCTCGATGAGCCGGGATGCCTGTGGTTCGACTGGTCCCGGAGCGTCAAGGACCCGGAGGAGTACGTCCTGGTCGAGGCGTTCCGTGACGGCGCGGCCGGCGCTGCTCATGTCCAGTCGGAGCACTTCAAGAAGGCGCAGCAAGGGCTGCCCCCGCACCTGGCCGAGACGCCGAGGATCGTTAACTTCGAGGTCCCGCAGGACGACTGGTCCCGGCTCGGCGAGATGGCGGTCCCCGGCGACGGCTGACCCGCTCCGCACCCTCACCCGGCCAGCTCCGGGCCGCCTCGCCGGCCAGCCGCCGGCCAGAGGCAGTCGTCACGTCACATCGGCCGGCTGTGACCGCCCGGGGCATCCGGGCTAGGGCGCCAGCAGGCCGATCGCGCTCTTGGCCCGGGCCAGCGTGCCGGCCGCCAGGGATCGTGCCCGTTCGGCACCGTCCCGCAGTACCCCGGCCAGGACCCCCGGATCGGCGGCGAGCGCGGCGTACTGCTCCTGCAGCGGGCCGAGCAGCTCGGTGACCGCCTCCGCGCACGCCTCCTTGAGTTCCCGGTAGGAGCCGAGGCCGGCCGCAGCCTGGTCCGGCGTGCGGCCGGTGCTCGCGGCGAGGATGGTGAGCAGGTTGGCGACACCCGGGCCGGGTTCAGGGCCCGGCTCCAGCCGCTGACCGCTGTCGGTGACCGCGCGCGATATCTTCCGCCGCACCACGTCCGGCGGATCGAGCAGCCGGATCACCCCGGCCGCCTGCGGCGGCGCCGACTTGCTCATCTTCACCGCCGGGTCCTGCAGGTCCATCACCCGGGCGCCGACCGGCGGGGTGACCGCGCGCGGCACGACGAACGTCTGGCCGTACAGCCGGTTGAACCGGAGCGCCAGATCCCGGGCGAATTCCAGGTGCTGCCGCTGATCGTCACCGACCGGCACGGCCGCGACGTCGTACAGCAGCACGTCGGCGGCCTGCAGCACCGGATAGGTGAGCAGCGCCGCGCGCACTTCCTGGTGCCCCGCCGCCTTCTGCTTGTACTGGATCATCCGGCGCAGCTCGCCGTCGTGCGCGGTCGCCTCGAGCAGCCAGAGCAGCTCGGCGTGCGCGGGCACGTGGCTCTGCACGAACACGGTGCAGCGGCCGGGATCCAGGCCCGCCGCGAGCAGCAGCCCGGCCTGCTCGAGGGTGGCCGCCCGGACCGCCGCCGGGTCGTGCGGGGTGGTGAGCGCGTGCAGGTCGGCGAGTCCGTACAGCGTGTCGGCACCGCGCTGGTCGGCGACCCAGTGCCGGATGGCGCCGAGCAGGTTGCCGAGGGTCAGGGGGCCGCTCGGCACGACAAGAGAGAGGGTGCGGGCCATGGCGGCCTCCAGGGGTCAGGGGCCTGCCCCGCGCAACTCGCCGGACGCATCCGGATGCCGCGCCGGGGCGGCCGGATGGTCAGGGGATATGACGTCGAAGGGCCGCCGGGTCAGGCGGTCCGCCACTGCCGGGCTGGCTCGCACGTCATGACTCCAGCATACCCGGGTGGCGGCAGGCGGCCCGGGATTACGGCCGGCGGGACCCGCGCGAAACGGCCTGGCCGGACTACAGCGACGAAACCGGCCTGCGGACCCGCGCGAAACGGCCTGGCCGGACTACAGCGACGAAACCGGCCTGCGGACCCGCGCGAAACGGCCTGGCCGGACTACAGCGACGAAACGGGCCGGCCGGGCTCGCGCATGGTGCCCGCGGGGCAGTACCAGGTCATGACGTCGACCGCCAGCCGTCCCGCCTCGACCGCCGGGTCCGCCTCGGCCAGCCGCCGCGCCTCGGCCAGCGAGCCGGTCCGGTAGAAGGTCAGGCCGCGCAGCGACTCGTCGGGCTGGTCGGTGAGCGGGCCGTTCGTCACGACCTGGCCGGCCGCGCGCAGCCGGGCGTGATAGGCAAGATGCTCCCGCTGGATCCGTTCCAGGGTCTCGTCGTCATAGGACGGCGCGCTGGCGGGCCTGCGCAGCATGACGAGCTCATATGCCTCAAGGCTCACGTCACTACCCCATGCTCTTGGCGCCGTCGAGGGACTCGCGGATGATGTCGGCGTGCCCGGCGTGCTGGGTGGTCTCCGCCATGACGTGCAGCAGGGCCTGACGCGCCGACCAGCGCGTGCCCGGCGGGAACCACGGGGCCCGCGGCAGCGGGTACGAGACGCTCAGGTCGGGCAGTCCGGCCACGACCTCTTCCGTGCGGCGGGCCGCCTGCTCGTAACGGCCCAGCAGGCTGGCCAGCGTCTCGCCCGGCAGCATGCGCAGGTCGTCCGACCGGGCACCGGCGTGCGCCTCGTCCCAGTCGCCGATGGCCGACGGGCCCATGGTGATGAACTCGGCCCAATCCGCTCGACGGCCGTGACGTGCTTGATCAGGGCGCCCAGGCACAGCTCGCTCACGGTAGTGCGCTGCGCCGCCTGCTCGTCGCTGAGGTCGCGGACGGTGTGCCGCAGCCGCTGCCGGTAGCCGGCCAGCGCCGTGAGCATCTCGGCACTCTCGCCCGCCGTCGGACCCGGTGTGCTGGTCATGACGGCACCGTACGGCATGGCTCTGTCAGGAACGGCCGCGAGGAGGTAAGAAGGTGCGGTGCGGATACTCGATGCCGGGCGGCTGCGCTCGGGCCGGACGCGGGCGGATGACTACGACGCGATCGCGGCGGTCGCCGACCAGTGGTGGGACCGGCCGGTACTGGCGTCGCTGCCGCGGCTGTTCCTCGACCATTTCCACCGCAGCAGCCTGGTCATCGACGGTCCGGACGGGCCGGTGGTCACGAGGAGTAGGCCCACCCGCTCCATTCCCTGATGTCGATGGCCATGACGGGACCCGCCGTCCCGGACTCGGAGCCGCCGGCGAACTGCGGGTACTTCTCCCCCATCAGCCGGCGCGCCCGGTTGCTCTCGGCGGCGGACTCGACCATACGGCCCAGCCCGCGCAGCCGCACCCACCACACGCGCGACCAGACCTCGTCGTAGTCGTCGATGAGGATGGTGGCCCGTGAGTCGGCGATGACGTTGCGCAGCCGCTTGACCGGGCGCGGGCCCGGGTCGCTGGGCGAGTACCAGGTGTCCCCGTCCACGACGTACACCACCGGGACGAGGTGAACGCTCCCGTCCTGGTTCAGGGTGCCCACCCGGGCCACCCTGGCTTGCGCCACCTTGCGGCGGATCACCGATTCGTCCATCCGGGCTCCCTGTCGTGTCTGAGGTTAGGCTACGGCCGTGACGCAGGTGGCCAGCGGCGCGGCCGGGGTACATGGCTTCGGTACCGTGCTGACCAGCTTTGTCGGCCGCGCCGACGAGGTTGGTCAGATCACCGGCCTGCTGGCCGGTCACCGGCTGGTGACCGTGGCCGGACCGGGCGGGGTGGGCAAGACCAGGCTGGCGGCCGAGGTCGCCCGGCGGGTGGCGGGCGGGTTCGCCGACGGCGTGTGGCTCGTGGAACTGGCCGGCGTGCAGGACCCGTCGCTGGTGGCCGCCGCGGTGGCCAGCGCCCTGGGACTGCACCTGCCGCCCCGGCAGCCGGTCACCGACTCGCTGATCACGATGCTGGCGCGGCAGCAGCTGCTGCTGGTGCTGGACAACTGCGAGCATCTGCTGCCGGCCGCGGCGGAGCTGTGCGGGAGGCTGCTGCCGGCCGCCGATGACGTCCGGGTGCTGGCGACGAGCCGTGAGCCGCTCGGGCTGACCGGCGAGTCACGGTACCGGCTGGGGCCGCTGCGGCTGCCGCAACCCGGTCAGGCCGGCCGCGGCGGGCCGGGTGACGTCGCAGGCCAGGCCGGCCGGGTGACGCAGCGGAATACGCCACTTCCGAGGCGGTAGCCCTGTTCGCCGACCGGGCCCGGATGGCGGACCCGGGATTCACCCTGAGCCCGGAGTCCGGGCCTGCGGCGGCCCGGCTGGTGGCCCGGCTGGACGGGATGCCGCTGGCGATCGAGCTGGCGGCGGCGAGGGTGGAGGCGCTGGGCGTGGCCCAGCTCGCCGACCTGCTGGATGACGGATTCCGCCTGCTGGTGGGCACGGACCGGCTGGCGCCCGGCCGGCACCGGACGCTGGCGGCCACCGCCGAGTGGAGCTACCGGCTGCTGGGCGAGCGGGAGCAGGCGGTGTTTCGCATGCTGACGGTGTTCCCCGGCCCGTTCACGCTGGACGGCGCCGAGGCGGTGGCCGGGGCCGGCGCGGGGCGGGCCGTGCTGCACCTGGTGGACTGCTCGCTGCTGGCCCCGCCGCAGCACGGCGCGGACGGGCGGTCCCGGTACCGGATGCTGGAGACGCTGCGCGGCTACGGGGCCGACCGGCTGGCCGAGCATGGCGTGGAGCAGGCGGCCGCCGCCGCGGGGCTGGCCGGGTACGCGCTGCGGGTGGCCGAGCAGGCCGCGGCGGCCCTGCAGGTCAGCACCCGCGAGCTCGACGGCGCGCGGTGGCTGGACGCCGAGGACGCGACGGTGCACCAGGCGCTGGCCTGGGCCCTGGAACACGACCCGGCCGCCGCGGTCCGGCTGGCCATCGCGCTGGCTCCCTGGTGGTCGCTGCGGGCGCGGCAGTCGGCGGGATACAAGCTGCTGACCGCGGCGGCCGGGCACGCGACCGCGGGCGGCCCGGAGTGGTGTACCGCCCAGTTCTGGCTCGGCCTGCTGGCCATGGGGGCCCGGGAGTCGGTCCGGCTCGGCCACTACACCGCGGCCTGCGACCGCCTGGCCGCCGCCCCGCCGTCGCCGCTGCTGGCCTCGGCCCTGGTCGGGCGGGCCGGGTGCCTGTCGAACCTGGGGCGGCTCGCGGAGGCCGTGCAGGAGGCGAGCCGCGCGCTCGCGCTGGCCAGGGAGCTCGCCGATCCGGCCGGGGAGGCACGCGCCTTGCGCCTGCTCGGGCTCACCGCGCATTACGCCGGCGATATCGACGCCAGCCTGGACTGGCTGCGGCAGGCCCAGCGGATCGACCCGGCCGCCATCCCGGGCCGGGTGCTCCGCGAGTGCACGAGCATGCTGATCCTCGCGCTCATCGAAGTCCGCGAGCTGGACGAGGCCAGGCGCACCTGTACCCGGGCCCTGGCCCTGGCCCGGCAGGCGGGCGTGCCGCGGGAGCAGGGCAATGTCCTGCTGCTCATGACGCAGATCGACGTGCTGGAAGGCCGCCTGCCGGAGGCGGCCGCCGAGCTGCGCGAGGCCATCGAACTCACCGCCCGCACCGGCTACGGCGTGCTCCTGGTCAACTGCCTCGACCAGTGCGGCCACCTCTGCGCGCGGACGGATCGGCCCGCTGACGCCCTCGCGGTCTGGGCGGCGTACGCGGCGTGCCTGCGCGACAGCGGAATGCCGGATCTGCCGCTGGATCTGAGATGGCGGCAGGAACCGATGCGCCGAGCCCGGCAGGCGCTCGGGCCCCGCCAGGCCCGGGCGGCCGAGCAGCGCGGGGCATCGATGGGACAGGTCACCGCGGCCGAGTACGCCCTGATGCTGGTGAGCCCCGGGGCCGCGGGCCAGCCGCCTGCCCTGGCCGGCCTGCCGCGGCTGTCGGCCCGGGAACGGGAACTGGTCACGCTGGTCGCCCGGGGGCAGACCAACACCCAGATCGCCGGGCAGCTGTTCATCAGCGTCCGGACGGTCAGCTCGCACCTGGACCGGATCCGGGACAAGACCGGCTGCCGCCGCCGCGCCGACCTGACCAGGCTCGCCCTGGAGGCCGGCCTCGTCTAGGGAGCTGCTGAAATAGACTGCTCCCGATCAAAGAGCAGGCCGCTGACCTGGGGTTCGCCGCTCTGGGTAGCTAACTCCGGCATTACTTCGGCATGCTCCCGCCGGACCCGGCCGGGCGGCGCTGTGCCCGGCCAGGGCAGGACGCCCGGCCAGCCCGGCATGAAGACGCTCATCTGGGTAGTGTCCGGGCACGCGACGTCCCCGAAGGAGCTGCCCCGATGGGCAACGCCGTGCCAATCTCGAGCTTCTCCCTGCCGGTCCCCGTCCGGCCGGGCCACGATGAGCTGAGCCGGACGGCGCGCCGGGTGCTCCCCTCCCAGGCGCCTGGCCGCGTCCCCGGCCTGATCTATGGCACCAGCCAGGTCACCCGCGCGCCCGAGCACGGAACGGAGGCCGCTGGTGACGTTCGCTGATTCCACGCCCGACCCGCTGTCCCCGGCGGGCCCCTATTATGACGCCCGCCGCGGCGTCTACTACACCAAGCCCGCGCTGCGCGGCTGGCTGCACCTGCTCTGCTTCGGTGCGTCGCTGGTGCTCGGGGTCATCCTGCTGGTCCGGGCGCGAGGCGACGCCCGGATCACGGCCGGCGCCATCTACGCGGCGAGCGTGAGCGGCCTGTTCGGAGCCAGCGCGCTGTACCACCGCGGCAACTGGACGGCCGCCTGGCGACAACGCCTGCAGCGGCTGGATCACCTGATGATCTTCTTCCTGATCGCGGGCACGGCGACTCCCGCCTTCCTGATCGCGATGCCCGGGCCGGTGGGGCTGACCGGCCTCATCGCGGTGTGGGCGCTGGCCGTCAGCGCGGCCACGGTGCACATGGCGTGGATGAACGCGCCCGAGCTGATCGTCGGCGGGACGTTCGTCGGGCTGGGCTGGATGGCCCGCGCCGGCGTGCCGGGCGTGTGGATCCACGCCGGGGCGGTGCCGGGCGTGCTGGTGCTGGCCGGCGGGCTGCTCTATACCGTCGGCGCGGTGTGCTACCGCCGCCGGTGGCCGGATCCCTATCCGTCGGTGTTCGGCTACCACGAGGTCTTTCACGCCTACGTCTGCGCTGCCGCCGGGTGCCAGTACGCAGCCATGGCGCTGCTGCTGCGCTGAGCACGGCCGCGCGCCGCATACCCGGTACCCCGAGCGGTAAGCCTTCCGGCTGGATCCCCGGCGGAATATTGAGAATGAAAATCGTGTTCAAGAGTGCGGCAAGCTTCAGGCCATCAGCCAGGAGGAGGCAGCCGTGAAGGCACGTAACTCGGTGAGGTCGCTGAAGAAGAAGCCGGGATCGGTGGTGGTCCGGCGGCGCGGGAAGGTTTTCGTGATCAACCGGGCCAACCCCCGCTGGAAGGCCCGGCAAGGCTGACCGATGAGCGGGTGCGGGACGCAGTCCCCCCGGCGAGTGAGCGTGGCGCCGACATCGTCGGCGCCACGCCATGACCGGCTCGCGGACCGGCGCGGCCACCGCAGCTGGCCTGATGCCAAGCCCGGCCTGGTGCCAGGCCCAGCCCGGTGCCAAGCCACCTGGCCGGCATGACGCCTTCCAGCCGGGGAAGAGGATCCAGATGCGCTCCGACCGAGCATCCGGCCGGCCGGGCGAGCCAGCGCGGCGCAGCCTGAAGTCCAGGATCCCGGCTCCGCTCCGGCGCGGCCTGGTCATCTTCGTCCTGCTCCTGGTCATCGAGTACCTGGTCATCCCGGAGCTCGTGGGCGCCCGCAAGGATCTGAACCTGCTCGGCCGCCTGAACATCGGCTGGATGATCGCCGGCCTCGCCCTGGAGGCGGTCTCGCTGTTCTGCTACGCCCTGCTGACCCGGGCGCTGCTGCCGCCGGAGGGACAGCCCGGGCTGTCCCGGCTGTTCCGGATCGACCTGGCCGCGGCCGCGGTGGCGCACGTTATCCCCGCGGGCACGGTGGGCAGCGCGGGCGTCGGGTACGGGCTCTTCACCGCCGAAGGAGTACCCGGGCCCGACGCCGCGGTGATGATGGCGACCAAGGGCATGGGATCCACGGTCGTCCTCAACGTCCTGCTGTGGTTGTCACTGGTGATCTCGATCCCGCTCGCGGGCTTCCACCCGATCTACGTGTCGGTCGCCGGCGTCGGCGCGGTGGCGATGGCCCTGGTGGCCGCGCTCGCGTTCGGGCTGACCCGGGGCGAGGGCCGGGCGAGCCGGATCGTGCACGCCGTCGGCCGCAGGATCCCGGGCACCGACGGCGACCAGCTCGAGAGCCTGTTCCTGCGGATCAGTACGTCGATCAGGGACCTGGGCCGGGACCGGCGGGTGCTGAGGGCGTCGCTGCTGTGGGCGTCGCTGAACTGGCTGCTCGATGCCGCGTCGCTCTGGGCCTTCCTGGCGGCGTTCGGCAGTTTCGTGAACCCGGCCGAGCTGTTCGCCGCGTACGGGATCGCCAACGTCCTCGGCGTGGTGCCGCTCACCCCGGGCGGCCTGGGTGTCATCGACAGCACCGCCCCGCTGCTGCTGGTCAGCTTCGGCGTCACCCGCAGCGTCGCCACCCTCGGCGTGCTGGCCTGGCGGCTGGTGAACTTCTGGCTGCCCATTCCCGCGGGCGCCGCGGCCTACGTCTCGCTCAAGGTGCCCCGGGGTGGCGGCCTGAAGGCCGCCCGGCACGCGGTTTCGGAGATGATGTCCCGCGGCGGCGTTCGGCAGGAAAAGCAGGAAGACTCCGCCGAACGGCCGCCGGCCGGACCAGGCTCAGCTCCGGTCAAGCCGCCGGATGGTGATCTCGTCCAGCAGCAGCCGGATGGCGGCGGCCACGGGAATCGCGACCAGCGCGCCGACGATGCCGAGCAGGACGCCGCCGAGCAGGACCGCTACCAGGCTGACGATCGCGGGCACCCGAACGGTGCGGCCCATGATCCGGGGCACGATGAGGTAGTCCTCGGCCAGCCGGTAGCCGATGTAGAAGGCCAGGGTGGCGATGGCCACCGGCAGCGACACGGTCAGCGCGACGAGGGTCACCACGGCGCCGCCGATGGTTGACCCGATGACCGGGATCAGGTCGAGCAGGGCCACGAACATGGCCAGCAGGATCGGATAGGGAATGCCGAACGCGAGCATCCACAGGAAGGTGCCGACGCCGGCGATCACCGAGGTGAGGAAGTTACCCAGCAGGAAGCCGCCGATCTTGGCCAGGATCTCGTCGCCGATCAGGATCACCCTGGGCCGCCGTGAGTGCGGCACGAGCTGGTAGGCGAACAGCTTGATCCGGGGCAGGCCGGCCAGGAAGTAGACGCTGAGCACCAGGACGGTGAGGATGGCCGCGGCCGTGCTGAGCACCAGCTCTCCCGCGCCCAGAACCCCGCCGATCAGGGAACTTCCCCGGTTGGTGACCAGCCTGGTCAGCCGCTGCTGCACGTGATACTTGACGTTGAGCTTGCCCAGCTCCGAGCTGCGATCTTGCAGGCTGTGCATGTAATGCGGGATCTGGTGGGCAAGCGCAGTGATCTCTGAGGTCATCGGCGGTATCGCCGCGGCGACGAACGCCGCGATAACCCCCAGGACGCAGATGATGACCGCGACCACGGCCGCCCACCGCGGCACGCGGCGGCGGACCAGCCAGCTGACGACGGGGTCCAGCCCAGCCGCGATGAACACGGCCAGGCCGATGATGATGAGCACGGACCGGGCCCGGATGATCAGCTCGACCAGGCCGTAGGTCACCGCGACGCCGAACGCCGCCATCATCCCGATCATGAACGGGGAGCGCCGGTTGATCGGCCGCCCGGGCTCCCCCAGGCCGCCCGTCTCCTCGGCTACGGCCGCCGCCGTCTGGACGGCTTCCTGGATCCGCTCTCCTTCCAGAGACTCGTCCCCGTCCCTGTTCCGGGTCCGCACGTTTTCCTGCGCCTGGACTTCGGTCGCCTCCGCCTCGCCGCCTCCCCGGCCGGGGATCGTTCACCCTGGCCTCGATCCCCATCTAACTCTCCCTCCGAGGAAGCGCCGTCGCGAAGTTACGCCGCAGGCCCCGCCCGGCCTCGGGTCGCTGCAAGCTACCGAGACGGCAGGCGGGGCCGATGCTGCCGCGGCGCGGTCAGCGGGCCGCCGGTGGCTGGGCGTTCGTGTTTGAGGCCGGCACCTGACTGTCGTACCGAGCTGTCTGGGTCGGCACCGCCTGGGCTGGCGCGCCCGGTCCGGGCTCGTCCACGACGGCTCCGGCCGGCGCGCCGGAGCCATCGGCGGCCTGCGGGCCGGCGGCGCCCTCGGCCCGCCCGCCGGTCAGGCTGGTCGCGGGCATGTCCCGCACGATGCCCCAGAAGGAGCGGTAATCCCGCAGTGTCCCCCGGAGCTTCTCGGTGTCCGCGTTGCTGTTCTGCCAGGCCGAGGCCAGGGACGCCTGCCGCTGGCGGACCGAGTTGACAGTCCCTCGATCGCGGCGTCGATGAGGCCGGCCGCTTGCTGCACGGAGCCGCGCGGGTCGTTGACGAACATCGCCTGGATCTCACTCCACCGCCGTTCGGTGTCAGCGGCCCGAGGCGCGACGCCCGCATCGTCAGCGGCCTGCCGGGAGGCGGCCGCATCGTCAGCAGTTCGCGGGGGCACGGCATCGGCATCGCCGTAACCCTGCCGCGATCCGGGGCTTACGTCGCCATGCCCCTGCTGGGACGCGACGTCCGCACCGCGATGCGCCTGCTGGGACTCGGCCGCGCCGCCGGCCGCCTGCTGCGGGGGTACCCCTGCCTCACCGTGCGATTGCTGCGGCTCGGCGCCGGCATCACCGTACGGCTGCGGACCGGCGCCCGCGTCGCCGTACGCCTGCTGGGACGCGTCGTCCGGGTGCCCGTGCGCGGAGTGCGGACCGGCGCCCGTTTCCTCGGCTTCCGCCTGCGGCATTGCGGCGCCCGCATCCCTGACGTCCATCCGTTCCTCGATCACCATCATGTCTTCGGGCGGGATGCCGTCCTGTGACCGCATCTCGTCGGGTGACTGCATCCCGTTACCTCCTTCCCGTCCGGGGGGCCGACTCCTCGGGCAGTTCGCCAGCGGGGTCCCCGCTGGGCCCGGGATCCGTGGCCGGCCCGGGATCCGTGACCGGCGCGGGATCCGCCACCGGCGCGGGGGCCACTACCGGCGTGGGGTCCGTGACCGGCGCGGCATCCGCGGGCGGCGCAGGATCCGTCACCGGCGCGGGGTCTGTGACCGGCGCGGAATCTTTGGCCGGAGCGGCATCCGCAGGCGGGGTGGCCTCCCTGACCGGCGCGGGGTCCGGCGCTACGCCGTCGGTGTTTGTTCGCTCGGCGGATGGATTCGTGATATCCGGGTTCTTCGCAGTGGCCCCGGCCGCCGGCGCGGAGCCGGATGCGCCGCGGGCCTCGGCTTCCCGTGCGGCCGGATCGCCGAGCAGGTCGCTGAACAGCGTCCGGTACTGGATCATGGCCTGGCGCAGGTCCTCGGTCGAGGCGTTCCCCTGCGCCGCGTTCTGGCTGATGGCGTGCGCCGAGCGGTAGTGCTCCAGCGTCCCGGCATGTTCCACGGACAGGTCGGCGATCATCTGGTCGTGACCCTCGGTGGGATAGCCGCGGTCGCTCATGACCGCGGTGACCAGGCGCTGCGCCTTGACCACGGCATCGGAGGGCTGATCGACGAACTGCTCCTGAATGGTCCGCCATTCGGCGGCGTAATTCGCCCGCGCACTTTCGCTCAGCGGGCGGATGTCCAGTTCGCGCACCCGCCGTTCCCGGCTGGCCAGCTCGGATTCGGCTTTTAGCTGGCTCTGCCGCTCACCGACCGCGCGATCGTACTCCGGGCCGAATCGCTGCTGCAGCCTGCGCCGACGCGCGGCCGCCATGACTGCGATCACCACCACGGCGACGATAACGACCACTACGATGATGGCCACTAAAGCTCCCGTTGACATGGAACCTCCTATTGCCGGTTTCGCTCCCGACGGCTCCCCGTGGACCGTGACCTCAAACATGGGTAAAAAGAGCATCCGGAGCAGCGCCGAAACGGCGGCCCCGGTCGGCTGCTGACGGGGGCCGGATAGGGTCGTGATCGTGAGTGACTACGAGCTGGCCCGCCAGTACGACACCGTCAACGTGTACCGCCGTGGCGCCGCCGCGAAGGTTGAGCTCCACCGGCCCGAGCGGATGAACGCGTTGGACGCCAGGATGGGAGCCGACCTGCTGGACGCGGTGACCGCCGCCGGCCAGGACCCAGAGGTCCGCGCGGTGCTGATCGCCGGCGCGGGCCGTGCGTTCTCCAGCGGTGCCGACCTCAGGGAAGGCGCGCCGCAGACGCCCGCCGGCCAGCCGGACCTGTACAGCGTGCTGACCGTCCGCTACCACCCGATCATTACCGGGATCCGGCAGATGCCCAAGCCGGTCGTGGCCGCGGTCAACGGCGCGGCGGCCGGGATCGGCCTGTCGCTCGCCCTGGCCTGCGACCTGGTCATCGCGGCCGAGTCGGCGTACTTCCTGCTCGCGTTCGTCAACATCGGCCTGGTCCCGGACGGCGGGTCCTCGTTCCTGGTCCCCTCGCGCGTGGGCTTCGCGCGGGCCGCCGAGATGGCGATGCTGGGCGAGCGGATCGCGGGCCGCCAGGCGCTCGAATGGGGACTCATCAACCAGGTGTGGCCGGACGACGAGCTCGCGGCCCGCGCCGAGGCGCTGGTGTCCCGTCTCGCCGAGGGCCCCACCGGCTCCTACGCGGGAACCAAGCGCCAGCTCAACCACTGGCTCTACCAGCAGATGGGCCGGCAGCTCGAGTTCGAGGCCCGGATCCAGCAGGAAATGGCCGCCTCCAGCGACTTCGCCGAGGGAGTCACCGCCTTCGCGCACAAGCGCCAGCCGCGGTTCACCGGGACCTGACCGCCGCTCCGCCCCCTACGCTGCCGGCAACCGCAGTCCTGAGTTCGCACCTTGCCCGCATTCCGACCAGGCTCCGTGGTGATTATCCGGGATTTCCCGGTCGAATGTGGGCAAAGTGTTTTCCTGGATGGCAGGCGCCAGGCGTAACGCCCGCCCGGGACCATGGGGCCGCCCGGGCCGCGCACGCCCGGGACGCCCGCGCGATCCCGCCGGGATCCGGTAAGTCGGCCGGACTGGTCACGCAACGTGTGCGAGGCGATGGCCGCCCGGTCCGGCTGGGCATGTCGGTTGTCAGGCGAACCGGGCGAGGTCGTGGATGGGCGCGTGCGCCCGCGGGTGATCGGCTCGGCGTCCGGCCCGGCCGGGGTGGGTCATCCTCCCAGTGCTCGAAATCAGGACATTTCTGCTGGTCAGCCGGTCGGCCAGACAGCCGCAGGCGGTGAGGCGGGGCGACGGATGAGGCCTGTCCGGGGTCGAAACGGCCTGTCCTCGGGCAGCCGTGCGGGCGGAGTTTAGCAGCCACCGGCGGGTTTGATCCGTTTTGACGGATTTACCTCATAGGCCGGAGAAGTCGTCGTTAGGCTCCCTCGGGTCAGGCGCTCCGAAGCGTGCCAAGCACCTCCCCGGTGGCTTCCCGAGGAGCGCGTCCTGCTCGGAGAGGAACCCGTTGGGCCGCCACAGTAAGCCCTCCCGCATCCGGCTGCCGCAGGCAGCATCGACCGCCGCCGGTCCCACGCTGGCCGGCGTGGCCGCGGCCATCTGCCTGACCCCGCAGGCACCGGCCGCGGCCGCCACCGTGCCGGCCGCGCAGACGACCGCCCATCAGTCCGCTGTCCCCAGCGCCTACCAGCAGCACCCCTCGTCGGCGCAGCTGCTGGCCAAGCTCACCAAGGCCAAGGCGCAGAAGGCGGGGGCCGGCCTGCCGTCCTGGTACACCGTCCGGTCGGGTGACTCGCTGTCCTCGATCGCCGGGAAGGTGTACCACAACCCGGCGGCGTGGCCGGTGCTGTACTGGCGCAACCACTCCCAGATCCGCTGGGCGGACGTGATCAACACCGGGCAGGTGCTGCGCATCCCCGCCGAACCCGCCCGCATACCCAGCGCGCCCAAGGCGCTGGCGCCGGCGCCAGTGCACACCGCCGCGCAGTACGTCCCGCGGCACGCCAGCCCGCAGCCCCAGCAGGCAGCCCCGCAGCCGGCTCCGGTGGAGGCCACCGCGACCGCGGCCGGCGGCTACCCGGGCGGCGCGTTCGGCCAATGCGTGGTCGCCCGCGAGTCCGGCGGCAACCCCCAGGTCATGAACTCCTCCGGCCACTACGGCCTCTATCAGTTCAGCGCCTCGACCTGGGCGGCGTACGGCGGCAGCCCGGCCGACTTCGGCGATGCCAGCGTGGCCGAGCAGAACCAGGTGTTCGCCAACGCGCTCGCCGCCGGCGGGGAGTCCAACTGGGCGCCCTACGACGGCTGCTGACCTGCCCGGGGGCACCACGGTCCGCCCGGCACCGTCCGGCTGAGCCTCGCGGCGCCCCCGGGGTCCCCTTCGGGCCCGGTTACCCGACATCGATGTGGGCTCTGGTATTCAGCGGGCAGATCAGGGCCCCTCCCGGGCTAATCTTGGCCGATCCTCCGCGGCCAGGCCGTCTCCGGCGCTGGCATCCGGCGGGGCGGCCCTGGAAGATGGAGTCCTGCAGACGATTCAGAACGGAGGACTCGCGGTGGACGAGTTGCGCAACTTCATCGGCGGGCAGTGGACGGACACCTCGTTCGACAAGCGCGCAGAACTGATCAACCCCAGCACCGGGGAGGTCTTCGCCACCGCGCCGGTGTCACGTGAGGCCGAGGTGGACGCCGCGGTGGCCTCGGCCGCCGCGGCCTTCGAGGGCTGGCGGGATGCCACCCCCGCCGAGCGCAGCCTGGCGCTGCTGCGGATCGCCGACGCGCTCGAGGCGCATGCGGACGAGTTCGTGGCCGCCGAGTCGCGCAACACCGGCAAGCCGATCGGGCTGACCAGGTCCGAGGAGATCCCGCCGATGGTGGACCAGATCCGGTTCTTCGCCGGCGCCGCGCGGATGCTGGAGGGCCGGTCCGCCGGGGAGTACATGCCCGGGTTCACCTCGTTCATCCGGCGCGAGCCGGTGGGCGTCTGCGCCGCGGTGACGCCGTGGAACTACCCGATGATGATGGCGGTCTGGAAGTGGGCCCCGGCGCTGGCGGCGGGCAACACGATGGTGCTCAAGCCGTCGGACACCACCCCGGTCTCCACGCTCCTGATGGCCGAGCTGATGAGCGAGTTCCTGCCGCCCGGCGTGCTCAACGTGATCTGCGGTGACCGGGACACCGGCCGGGCGCTGGTCTCGCACCCGGTGCCGCAGATGGTGTCGATCACCGGCAGCGTGCGCGCCTGCCGGGAGGTGGCCGCGGCCGCCGCCGAGGATCTGAAGCGGGTGCACCTGGAGCTGGGCGGCAAGGCCCCGGTCATCGTGTTCGACGACGCCGACCCGGTCAAGGCGGCGGAGGCGATCGCCATCGCCGGGTACTTCAACGCCGGCCAGGACTGCACCGCGGCGACCCGGGTGCTGGCCGGACCGGGCGTGCACGACGGGTTCGTCGACGCGCTGGCCGAGCAGGCCAGGAACCAGACCGTGGCCGGGCCCGGCGTGCCCGACGCCGACTTCGGCCCGCTGAACAACGCCAGCCAGCTGGAGCGGGTGTCCGGATTCGTCAGCCTGCTGCCCGATCACGCCCGGGTGCTGGCCGGCGGCAAGCAGACCGGCGACCGCGGCTACTTCTTCGAGGCCAGCGTGGTGGACGGGCTGCACCAGGATGACGAGATCATCCAGGGCGAGGTGTTCGGCCCGGTCATCACCGTGCAGCAGTTCAGCGACGAGGACCAGGCGGTGGCCTGGGCGAACGGCACCGAATACGGGCTGGCGTCCTCGGTGTGGACGTCCGACCACGGCCGGGCGATGCGGATGGCGCGGCGGCTGGACTTCGGCTGCGTGTGGATCAACACCCACATCCCGCTGGTCGCCGAGATGCCGCACGGCGGCTTCAAGCACTCGGGCTACGGCAAGGACCTGTCGATGTACGGGTTCGAGGACTACACCCGGGTCAAGCACGTGATGTCGGCCCTGGACTGAGCCGGGACCCGCAGGGGAAGCCCCGGCCCCGGCCCCGGTAGGGGACTCGGACGCGGGGCAAGCCGGGACGCGGCGCGAGCCGGGTCCGCGTGCCCTTGCCGCGCCGCACCGCGACCCGTCGCTGGCCCGCCCGGTGCACACGCAGGACGCCTCCTATCTCGACGTCATCCACGGCACGCCGGGCGAGTGGAATCCGACCGACTACGCCCACCACCTCACCAGGCGGGCCCGCGGCCTGCCGCTGTGGTTCTCGCTGTCGGTGTACGGGGTTCGACGCCTACACCGAGGCGGTCGAGGCGGCAATCGGGCTGGCCGGCCAGGCCGCGGCGGAGATCCGGGCCCGGGACAACCTGGAGCTGATCCGCGAGCCCGAGCTCGGGATCGTGCTGTTCCGGGGGTTGAGCAACAACGGAACGGCCAGTGGCGATAAGGGGCTGAAGACCGGCGAGGTTACCGCCACTGGCCGTTCGGATGTGGGTGGGCGGCGGGCGGCAGGGATCTTGTAACGGTTTGATCGCTGTGGGTGGGCTGGTGGTGGTCTCGCCTTACTTTGCGGTCTATGCCGGTGGAGTTCCTGACGGATGATGAGGCGGCGGCGTACGGCCGGTACGCGGGCGCGCCGTCGCAGGCGGATCTGGAGCGGGTGTTCTTCCTCGATGACGAGGACCGGGCGCTGGTCGACCGGCGCCGCGGGGAGCACATGAAGCTCGGGTTTGCGCTGCAGCTGGTGACCGTGCGCTGGCTGGGGACGTTCCTGGAGGACCCGCTCGATGTGCCGGGTGCGGTGCTGGACTTCGTGGCCGGGCAGCTGGGGGTGGCGGACCCGTCGCAGGTGAAGCGGTACACCGAGCGGAGCGAAGACCCGGTTCGATCACCAGTGGGAGATCCGCCGGGCCTGCGGGCTGCAGGAGTTCGCCGACGTCGAGAAGGAGTTCGCCGGCTGGGTGGCGGCCCGCTCGTGGACGTCCGGGGACGGGCCCAAGGCGATCTTCCTTGACGGGGTGGCGTGGCTGCGGGAGCGGAAGGTCCTGCTGCCGGGGGTGACGACGCTGGCGCGGCTGGTCGCGAGGGTCCGCGACGACACGACGCGCCGGCTGTGGGCCGTAGCTGGAGGGGCTGCTGACGACGGGCCAGCGGTACGTGCTGGACCAGCTGCTGGAGGTCCCGCCGGGGTCGCGGGTGTCGGATCTGGAGCGGTGGCGCAAGGGCCCGCCGCCGCGCGGGAGCGGCCCGGCGATCATCAAGGCGCTGGACCAGGTGTCGGAGATCACGGCGCTGGGGCTGGCCGGGCTCGGCGCCGAGGCGCTGGTACCGCCGCGGCGGCTGGGCGAGCTGGCCAGGTACGGGATGAGCGC
This sequence comes from uncultured Actinomycetes bacterium, assembly GCA_963795575.1. GTDB lineage: Bacteria > Actinomycetota > Actinomycetes > Streptosporangiales > Streptosporangiaceae > PALSA-505. The sequence continues at coordinate 112,670 of CAWCII010000036.1, forward strand.
GGACGCCTCGCTGATCCGCCGCCACCGCGACAGCGCCGGCTGGCGACGCTGCTGGCCACGGTCCGGCATCTGGAGGCCAAGTCGGTCGACGACACCCTTGAGCTGCTGGATCTGCTGATGGCGGCCGAGCTGGTGAACAAGGCGCAGACGGCATCGGACAAGGACAAGGTCCGCAAGCACCCGAAGCTGGCCAGGGCCTCGGCCAGGCTGGCGGTGGCGGTGGAGGCGCTGTTCGAGTCCGACGGCTGGGGCGGCCCGGACGAGGAGCCGCGGGTGTCGCAGGTGTGGGAGGCGATCGAGGCGGTCGTCTCCCGCGCCGAGCTGCGCGCCGCACTGGTGCTGGTGAACGAGACCGTGCCGCCAGCGGCCGCGGCCGAGCCGGACGACTGGCGGGCCGGAACTGCTGGGCCGCTACAGCACGGTGTCGGGATTCTTGAAGCTGCTGCCGCGGCGTGATCTCTTCGGCGCGAACGCCGAGGGCGCGCCGGTGCTGGAGGCGATGCGGGCGCTGCCCGACGTGCTGGCCTACCGCAGCCGCCTGCCGGCCCCGCTGATCCCCGGCCGCCTGATCGACGCCGGCGTGGTGAACGGGCCGTGGAGGCGCCTGGTGTTCGGCCACCCGGCGCACGCGGACGGTGCGGTGAACCGGCACGCCTACACCTTCTGCGTGCTGGAGCAGTTCTGGCGTCACCTCAAGCGCCGCGAGATCTACGCCGGCGCCTCCACCCGGTGGCGCAACCCCCAGGCCCAGCTGCTGGAGGGCGAAGCGTGGCAGGCGATCCGCGGCGACGTGCTGACCACGCTCGGCCTGCCGGAGACCCCGACGCGCTGCTCGCCGAGCACGCCCGGACGCTGGACGCCGCCTACCGGGAGGTCGGCGGGCGGCTGGCCGTCAACACCGAGGTCCGCGTCGATGACGCCGGGAAGATCCACCTGACCGGGGTGAAGGCGGTCGAGGAACCGCCGTCCCTGGTGGACCTGCGCAGCCGCACCACGGCCATGCTGCCGCGCGTCGACCTGCCGGAGGTGATCCTGGAGGTCATGTCGTGGGTGCCGGAGCTGGCGGCGGCGTTCACCGCCGTCTCCGGCGGCCGGTCCCGGCTGGATGACCTGCCGACCTCGATCGCCGCGTGCCTGGCCGCCCACTCCATGAACGTCGGATACCGGCCGATCGCCAAGAAGGGCGTGCCCGCCCTGGAACGGTCGCGGCTGTCGCACGTCTTCCAGAACTACTTCCGGCCCGAGACCCTCGCCGCCGCGAACGCCCCGCTGGTCGCCCGCCAGGCCGGCGCTGCCGCTCGCGCAGGCGTGGGGCGGCGGCCTGGTCGCCGCGGTCGACGGGATGCGGTTCGTCGTGCCCGTCCCGGCCGCGTTCGCCCGGCCCAACCGCAAGTACTTCGGGTCAAAGCGGGGCATGACCTGGCTGAACGCGGTAAACGACCACGGCATGGGGCGCGGCGCCAAGGTCGTGTCGGGGACGGTGCGGGATTCCCTGCACATGGTTGACGTCATCTTCGGCCTGGACGGCGGCGAGCTGCCCGAGATCGTCGTGTCCGACACCGGCTCTTACTCGGACCTGGTGTTCGGCCTGCTGGAGCTGCTGGGGATCTCCTACCGGCCCGCGCTGGCGGACCTGCCCGACCAGAAGGGCTGGCGGATCAAGGCCGACGCCGGCTACGGCCCGCTGGACACCTTCGCCCGGGGCAAGATCGACCTGGCGCAAGATCCGCCGGAACTGGGAGGACATCCTCCGCGTGGTCGCCTCGATCTACACCGGCACCGTCCGGGCCTACGACGTGGTCACCATGCTGCAGCGCGACGGCCACCCCACCGCGCTCGGCGAGGCGATCGCGATCCTACGGGCGGATCTTCAAGTCGCTGCACATCCTCAGCTACATCGACGTCGACGAGACCTACCGCCGCGACATCAAGGGCATCCGCAACCTGCAGGAAGGCCGCCACGCCCTGGCCAGGAAGATCTGCCACGGGAAGAAGGGCGAGCTGTACCACCGGTACGAGCGCGGCCTGGAGAACCAGCTCGGCGCCCTCGGCCTGGTCCTGAACTGCGTCGTGCTGTGGACGACCGTCTACCTGGACGCCGCCGTCCGCCAGCTCAAGGCCCAGGGCTACCCGGTGCGCGAGGAGGACATGGCCCGCCTGTCCCCGTTCGTCAGCAGCCACCTGGGCGTCCACGGCACCTACAGCTTCGTGCTCCCCGACCTGGCCCCCGGGGCCATCCGCGACCTGCGCGACCCGGACGCCGCCGACGAGGACGAGTGAACGGCAGGGACGTGGGGTCAGCCGCCCGCCGGCACGGCCGCCGCGGCGGCCTTCTCGTCGTGCTCGCGCAGCATGCGCAGCACGGTCGCCGGGGACGGGTGCTGGCCCTTCTTCTTGCCCGTGGCGATGACGAGCCGGGCGGCGATGTCGCGCAGGCTCAGCTCCTGCCCGCGCAGGTGGAGGGCCACGGCGAGCATGGCGTCGTCGGTGACGGCCGCGCCGCCGATGGCCTTGCCGCGGGCGCGGGCCGACTCGTGGCCTTCCAGGGTGCGGTCGCGGATGTACTCGCGCTCCATCCCAGACAGCGCGGCGAGCACGGTGAACACGACCCCGGACGGGTCATGCGAGCCCTGCAGCTCGCCGGTGAGGAACTCCAGCCCGATATCCGCCGGCCCTCAGCTGCTCGGCGAGCGCGGCGAGCTCGATGCCGCGGCCGAGCCGCTTGTGCTCGTGCACGACGATCGTGACCGCGGCCCCGGACGCGCGGATCTCCCGGGCGAGGGCGACGGCCCGGTCGAGCTCGGGCCGGGTGACGGCGCGGGTGGAGATCTTCTCGGCGAAGATCCGGGTGACGCCGGAGGCCCGCAGCGAGTCGGCCTGGGTGTCCAGCGACTGGCGGACGGTGGAGGCGCGGGCGTACCCGATCCGCACGTGCCCCGCCTGCCCGGCGCGGCCGCCGCAGGACGGGGCAGCTCCGTCCAGGCCGAGCCCGGCCTGCGAAGCGGCGGGACCGGGACGCTGAGGGCCTTCGCGAGGTGGGGCACGAGCCGGAACCGGGCGGTGTGGTACTGGGCGGCCACCCTGCCCCGGCTGGTCCGGCACGGCGACCCGGCCGGGGCGGTGCAAGAGGACATCGGGCAGTCGCTGGCCTCCACGCGCAGGAAGTCGCCGTCGTTCACCTGCGGATCGTTTCATGGGTGTGTTTCACCTGTCCAGCCGATGCAACAACCCATGAAACATGATTGCCCTGCATCGGCCAGTGCCGCGCGGGCTGTTTCATAGGTCCTCACCTGTGAAACACGGCCGCCGGTCGCATTAGCAGGGTTGGAGGCGGGTTTGCCGGCGAGGCGGCAGGCGGTCCAGGAGATCAGCTGCCCGGTGAGCGGGGATTGCGCGGCCACCACGCCCATATGGGGGGCAGACCAAGTAAGCCCGAAAGGGGCAATGGGCTTGGGAAGAGGGCCGGGTCGTTTCCTTCGCGGTGAAGTCGAAGCCGACGGCGGCCTCACCATGAACGCAGAATAGGCAGGGAGCCGTCCCAGGACTAAAAAATAACCCCAGAGTCCCTGAGGTCTCCCGCATCTCTGTAGACCCAGGACCTGGGCCTTCTTGCTCGATCTATGCGAGTTCAGTCATCTGAAGCGATCTCGGGATTTCTGAAGGTCTATCGTCTGGGTCGTTCGTTCGTCTTGCTGGCTGAGTGAAGGCGAGGAGGCCCGGGTTGAGCCTGGCAGCCGTACGAGATCTGCGGCGGGCGCGCCCCCATCAGCACCGATATGGTCAAGGGCTACGCCGCTGCGTTCGAGTCGGCCGGCGGCGACGAGCTCATCTTCATCCGCGCCACGGCCTCGCCCCGGCCAGCTTGAGTTGCTCGCCGGCGCGGTGCTGTAGCACCCTGGACTGCCCCGGGTGCACGGCCTGGTAAATGGTCTTGGCTAGCCGGCCGCGACCGCCATAGCGCCAGGAAGACGAAGATGCCCCAGATCAGGAACCAGGGGTCCCAGAGGTATGCGTGCCATTTCAGGGCCAGGAGGTCTGCATGGGCGGCCGCCTTGATCACGCCGGCCTGGACCAGCAGCCCGCTCGCGGTCAGGACTAGGCCGTAGCCGGTCAGGATCGCCGCCTCGATCCAGGTCAGCACGCGAGCCAGCCTCCGCAGGTCACCGTTCGCGGTTCGCGGCCAGAACCCTATGGCGAGCAACGGCAGGAGTGCGGCGACGGCCTTGACTGCGGCTGCTCCCGACACCGCGAGCAGCGCCGCCAGGTGCCCGGCCTGCCCCGGCTGGCTCAGCGAGATGCCTACCGTATTGAGCGGCCACCTGCCGCCGACGGCCCAGTAGACGCTGATCGCGGCATAAGCCAGCCCGACCGCGAGGCCGGCCAGCGCGGGCAGCATCCCCCGCCTGCTCGTTGTGCTATGGGGGATATCGGCTCCCGCCGCATGCGTGAACCCGGCGTCTGCCATGGCTTGCTCCTTCCGTCATAGGCGTCGCGCGACGGCTACGGGCTCATCGGAGGAGGGTGCCTCGGGTGGTTCCGCCTGGAGGTGCGGCAGCCAGTCCAGCCAGCGCGGCAGGTACCAGCTGCGTTGACCGAGCATGCTCAAGGTGCTCGGCAGGATGACCAGACGGATCAGGGTGGCATCCAGGATCAGGGCTACCGCCACGCCGAAGCCCATCTCCTGGAACTGCAGGAGCTGCCCCCGGGCGAAACCGGCGAACATGGGCTTGGATCGCATAGTGCGAGCCTGACTGCGACGCGGCCTTGGGGACATCCGCCGGATGGCCGATGTCGTTCCCCGGGACGGGCCTGCGCCGAGTACCGGCGGGCCCATCGCCACGGCGGTCTCGCCGGGCGCAAGATCCGGCCGGTTCACGGCGGCCTCGTGGCTGGCGGCTTCGCCACCCCCACCGGGCGATGGGTACCTGCGCCGCGATGAGCGTCACGGCGCGGCCGGCCTGATCGCGGGCGGCCTGCTCAGCACCTGCGCGTGCTTACCCGCCGGCGGAGTCCGCGGTGTCCGCCGGCTCGCTGCCCCGATGGCGGGTCACGTCGACGGCGAGCTGGGCACGGGTGGCGATGTCCAGCTTGGCGAACATGTGCGCGAGGTGGGTCTGCACGGTCCGGCGTGATATGTACAGCCGCTCGCCGATCTGGGGAATGGACAGTCCCTCGGCGACCAGGCCGGCGAGGGGTGAGTGAGGATGCGGCCGGCGGTGTCCGCGGCGGCCGCGCCGGAGCCCGCCTCGCGCATGGGCTTCGGCGCGGCCAGGTCAGGCGGCGCCGGGCCGCTCGTAGATGCCGAGCGCCGATCGAGGAGCGGGCGGGCGCGGTCAGGCGGCGGCGCGGCGACCGCGTCCTCGCAGGCAAGCGCGAGCCCCAGGGGACGCGACCCGCCCGCGCAGGCGCCAGCGGCGGCTTGCAGGATCTCGGCGTCGTCCTCGATCAGGCCCCGGCAGCGCAGCGCGGCGCCGGTCATCCAGGGCACCTCGTTGCGTGCCGCTACCTCGGTGACCGCCGCCGAGGCATCCCGGGCCCGTCCCATATCACCCGCGGCCAGCGCGAGCCGGACAAGATCGGCCCCGACTGCCGGGTAATCCAGCAAGAGTCCCAGCCGGGCGCACGTGTCCCACGCGCCGGTCATGGTGGCGAGCGCCTGTCCAAGCTCGCCGCCGGCCTCCTGGATGAGCGCGCGCGGCCACGCGGCCCAGGTGCGGCGAGCGGGTGCTTGCCGCGGTCCGCGCCTTGCCCGAGCTGGCCCGGCGCCGCGTGACACAGAAACCGCTCACCGGTGAGGAGATTGATTCTGAGCTGGTGACACCGGCCTGGAAGCGGGCCGTGTACGCCAGCACCGAGCTGCCGGCCGGTGCGGTGGACCGCGACGCGTACGTGGTGTGCGTGCTCGAAGCGCTCCACCGGGCGCTGGGCCGGCGCGACGTGTATGCCCGGCCCTCGCATCGCTGGGCCGACCCGCGAGCGCTGCTGCTCGACGGGCAGCGGTGGGAGGCGGTCCGCGAGGACGTGCTGGCTGGGCTCAGTCTCACCGACCCGGCGCCGACGCACCTGGCCCGTCAGCTGATCACGCTGGACGCGGCCTGGAAGCAGACCGCAGCCCGCCTTGGGGAAGCCGGCGACGACGCGCGGGCCCGGGTCGTGCCCGGCCCGAATGGCCGCGCCCGGCTGGTCGTCAACCACCTTGACGCGCCCGACGAACCCGACAGCCTGGTCTGGCTGCGCGCGACGGCGCAGACGATGATGCCGCGCGGCGACCTGCCTGAACTGCTGCTGGAGGTGCACGCCTGGACCGGGTTTCTGGACGCTTACACCCACCTCGCGGACGTCTCGACGCGCACCAAGGACCTCTCGGTGAGTGTGGCGCTGCTGGTGGCCGAGGCCTGCAACGTCGGGCTGACCCCCGTGATCAAGCCCGGTGAGCCGGCGTTGAGCCGCGCCCGGCTCGCGCACGTGGACCAGTACTACGTGCGCGCGGAGAACCATGCCGCCGCCAACGGGGTGCTCATCGACGCACAGGCACAGATCCCAATCGCGCGCGCCTGGGGCGGTGGGCTACTCGCCTCGGTCGACGGGCTGCGGTTCGTCGTGCCCGTTCGCACCATCAACGCCGGCCCGTCGCCGAAGTACTTCGGCTGCAAACGCGGCATCACCTGGCTCAACGCGGTCAACGACCAAGTCGCCGGCATCGGGCAGATGGTGGTGCCCGGCACCTCGCGTGACTCGCTGTTCATCCTGGACACCCTGCTCAACCTCGACACCGGTCCGAAGCCCGAGGTCGTGGCCACCGACAACGCCTCCTACAGCGACATGGTCTTCGGCGTGTTCGCGATTCTGAACTACCGCTTCGCGCCCCGCTTCGCGGACCTGCCCGACCAGCGATACTGGCGCGCGGCGCTGCCCGAACCGCTACCGGCCAATGTCAACCTGTCACCCGAGCAGCAGGCGATCGGTGGCTACGGCCCGCTGGAGCCGATCGCCCGCAACACGGTCAACGTCGCCAAGATCGCCACCCAATGGCCAGACATGCTGCGCGTGGCCGGGTCGCTGGTCACCAACGAGGTCCGCGCCTACGACTTGTTGCGGATGTTCGGCCGCGACGGACACCCCACCCCGCTCGGGCAGGCGTTCATCGAGTACGGCCGGATCGCCAAGACCCTGCACCTGCTCGCGCTCGTCAACCCCGTTGACGGCAGCTACCAGCGGCGGATGAACCGGCAACTCACCGTGCAGGAATCCCGCCACCGCCTCGGCCGCAAGATCTGCCACGGCCACCGCGGCCAGATCCGGCAGGCCTATCGCGAAGGCCAAGAAGATCAGCTCGCCGCCCTCGGCCTGGTCCTCAACGCCGTCGTGCTGTGGAATACCCATTACCTCGACGCCATCGTCGAGAGCCTGCGCGGCAGCGGCCAACCCGTGCGCGAGGAGGCTGTCGCCCGGCTGTCCCCGCTCGGGCACGCGCACCTCAACTGCCTGGGTCGCTACGCCTTCACCACCCAGCCGCCTGCAGAGCTGCGGCCGCTGCGCGACCCGAACGCACGCGATGGCGAGGACGACGGAGAGTCCTGACGTCGCCCGCAAGGGGATCGGCTTGCAGGCACCGGCCAAGACCTGCCAGACGGCATGAAGCCGTGCCGCTGGTCGTTGGCTTGCGGGGCGGAGTGTGGGTGTCGCGCTGAACCTCAACGGGCCGCTGCGCGGCTGGGCCTTGTCACGTGGACGCTTGCGCTGGCTCCGGCGCGCCGCTTAGCGGACCTCGACGACCAGCAGCACGTTGCCCTCAGGGTCGCGCAGCCAGAACATCGGTGGCACCGGGCCGCCCATGCGGCTGACCTCGGCGTCGACGTCCACGCCCGCGGCCTTGAGCTGGGCGTGGAAGGCGTCGACATCGTCGGTCTGCAGGCTGATGCCGGTCTGCCGGCCGCCGGTCTCCCCGTCCGGCCCGGGAGGGGCGATCGCGATCACCGTGTCTGCGCCGGCCGGTGCCACCTCGACCCAGCGGTATTGGCCGCCGAACGGGATGTCGGTGCGCTTCTCCAGCCCGAGCGGACCGGTGTAGAACTCGATCGCCCGGTCGACGTCGGCGACCGGGATCACGACGTTCGCGAGTTTGCTGATGCGTGCGGTGGTAGCGGTCATGCCTGCCTCCTGGTGTTGAGCATTGTCACCCTTACAGACGGGGCGCCGCGTCGGAACTCATCGCCGCCGCCCCGCTCGCTCGCAACGCGCCTCCGTCCCAGTCGCGGATCCTTGGCTGGGGCATCACGCGCACTCTGCGGCATTGACCGTGCGGAAGCGCGCGGCGGAGCCATGAGGGTGCGGTGGCACGAGGTGCGGCCGTGAGCGCGTACCAGTCGCGCGACCGGTTTTGACTGACTAGTCACTCTCTCATAGAGTGGAGGCATGCCCAGGCCAAGGAGCGCTGATCGACGGGACGCGATCCTGTCGGCGGCGACACACGTCATCGCCGAACAGGGACTGAGCGCCGCGACAGCCACGATCGCCAAGGAGGCGGGTGTCTCCAATGGGTCGTTGTTCGTCTACTTCGACACGAAGGCGATGCTGCTAAATGAGCTCTACGTCGCCCTCAAGACCGAGATGGGCGCAGCCGCAGTTGACGGGCTCCCGGCCAAGAGCGACGCGCGCGAACAGGTCCTCCACATGTGGAACCACTGGCTTGGCTGGGCCGCGTCCTTCCCGGAGAAACGACGGACACTCGCCCAGCTCGAGGTATCAGATGACATCACCGCCGGCAGCCACCAGATCGTGAGCTCTGCGTTCAGCGTCATCGCGGACCTGTTGGAACGAAGCCGGGTCAACGGACCGATGCGGGACGCGCCATTGAGCTTCGTCCTCACCCTGACGAGCGCAATCGCCGACGCGACCATCGACGCGATGATCCATGACCCTGACCAGGCCGAGACCAATGCCCGGATCGCGTTCGACGTGGTCTGGCGAATGCTCGCCTAATCCCGAATCCAGCCTCCCGCGAACCACGACCGACAGATCCGACCGCACAGGAGTGAACATGGCAGACACCGCCCGCAGCCCATCCCCGGCCAAGGCCTGGATCATCACCGGGCCGACCTCGGGCATCGGCCGGCGCACTGCGCTCGAACTCGCCGCGCACGGCACCGTCGTGCTGGCCGGTCGCAACCGCGCCAAGCTCGACAAGGTCAAGAAGGAGATCCAAGCGCAGGGCGGCCACGCTGTGTCGTTCGTCAGCGATCTCTCCGACATCACGAGCGCCCGCCGCGCGGCCGCGGAGATCGCCGCGCTCGATCTGCCGATCGCCGGCCTGGTGAACAACGCGGGCATCTTTCCGACCAGCCCCTTCCGGACCGCACAGGGCTGGGACGGCACGTTCGCGACCAACCACCTCGGACCGTTCGCCTTGACCGAGGCACTCATCCCTTCCCTACCCGACGGAGCGAACGTCGTGTTCATCTGCTCCGCCGTGGAGGATCCCGAGCGCAAACCGGCCGTCGTCGCCGGCTTCCGCGGGGCCCGCTACATCTCCGCCGAGGCCAGCGCTCGCGGCGAATCGGAGGCCGGCGGCTCGTCGAAGCCCGGCTTCGACGCCTACGCCACCTCAAAGCAGGGCAACCTCGCCACCGTGCTCGCCTTCGCGCGGGAGAACCCGCGGCTGCGCTTCAACGCCGTTGAACCCGGCTTCAGCCCCGGCTCGGACCTCGGACGTGACGCGAACGTCGCGCTCCGCGTCCTGTCGAAGTACGTTCTATCCCCGCTCGCACCGCTCATCAAGTACTGGAGCACTCCCAAGCGCGCCGCCCGCGTGATCACCACGGTCCTGACCGACGACACGAGCCAGACCGGCGTCTACTACGACGAGAATGGCCTGCCGATGCTCGGCTCCGCTCTCGCGCGCGACCCCGAATTCCAAGACAAGGTCGTCGCCGAGACGCGTGCTCTCCTCGCCACCGTCCCAATGGACGCGGCGCCCACCAATCCCTAGCTCACGAAAAGCGCTCATACCCAGAGAGCTTGGCCGTGACCTCCTCGTGGCTCGAAAGCCGTGGACTGGCTCGCCGCCGTCAGAGCCGACTAACCGGCAAAGCTTGTGAATCTGCCGACACTCGCGGTCTCCGGGCTCATCTCTCAGAGCCCCGTGCGCGCTGTTATCGGCCAGACCCCGGTCGTTTGGTGGCGTGCAACTTGTCCGATAGCCGACCGGTCAGCGGGATGGGCGGTTACGGTCCCAGCGTTCCCACTGAGTCGGCGTAGAACGCCGACTCAGTCACGTGGAAGGCAACCTGCCGCAGGGTCCAGGCGTCGCCGTCGGCGGCGTCGAGCTGATGATCGGACAAGGCTCGCAGGCGGATGTCCCAGAGCTGGGCGAGGCGGCGCAGCCGGCTACGGGCCTCGTCCAGATCCTCGTCGGTGAACGCAGCCAGGTCCGCGGCCGTCGTGACCATCGAGCCGTGCCAGGCGTCTGGCTCGGTGGCCTGCCCGGCGACTCGCGCCTCGATCTCGGCGAGATGGTCGAGAAGGTGATCCGCGACGCGTCGCACCGCCTTGTGCGGGGTGTATGTCCGGGGTGGCTGGCCCTCGACTGTGACCTCGATTGGCTTGCCGTCCCATCGCGGCCAGGTCTCGGCAAGCTCAAGCACGTGGCCGACCATCGCGGTGACGACGTCGGCAGGGTGCCGGTCGTCGACAGCAGGTGCAGGATCAGTCATGGTCAGCATCCTGCCAGCCTGCACCGACGGATCGTGAGAGACGCATCCCGCAGCCGAACCCGCTCTGGATTGCGTGCTCAGCGTCTGTCCGACAGGACCCGTAGCGGGATCGCTAGCCGGGCGTCCCGTCGCGCTCGCTTCTTCGGGCGAGGCGCTGGAGTTGCCGTGCGTGCACGCCAGGCAGCCAGTCCTTGCCGTACGTGGCCGCCGGGCCGACCCGCGGGTCGCCGGGAACACCGGCGTCACGCAAGGCGTGCACGTACGCCCGATCCTGGTCGATCCGTGCGCGTACCTGATCAGCTCCGCCGATGGACCCGTGGCCGGGGACGAGGACATCGACGTCGCCCGCCACGCCCTCGAGCAGCCGCAGCGCGGCGAGGTAGTCCTCGATCGGGTCAGCGGTGCCGTTCAGGTCGAGCATCGGAATCACGACATCAGAAAGCATGTCGCCGGCGACGAGAACCCCGCGTTCTCCGATCAGCAGCGCCGCATGGCCCGGGGCATGCGCTTGATGCTCGATAATCCGGACTTGAGGGCCATCCCAGGGAATCTGCGCCATCTCGGCGGGCAGGCCGGTAATGAGGCCGAGCAGGTCCAGCGGTACCTGCCCGGCGATGTCCGGCGGTATCCACTCGGCGATGCGGGCCGTCCAGCAGGCGTCCGACAGCTGATCTCGGACGGTGGCCGCGCAGCGGGCCGTGCCGTAACGGGGCGCCGCGCCGAGCCTGGCGTGCCAGAGCAGGTGATCCCAATGCGGATGCGTCGAGAAGCCTGCCGCAACGGGCTGGCCCAGCTCGCGAAGGTCGTTCGCGAGGGCGGCCATTTCGTAGCCGAGCACCCCGGGGTCGATGAGCAGCACGCCAGCCCGGCCGTGCACGACAACGGCGTTGCTCTGGCAGAACTCGCTCTGGTGGATCAGCACACCCTCCGCGACCTGCCTCAGCACGGGATCCCCTCGCGGTCGAGGGCCTGGGCCGCGCCCGGAGAGCCGGTTGTGGATCGACGGGTGGCGACGGGCCGGTACCGCACGTTGACCGTCGAAGCGGGATCGCCGTCGCCGACCCGGTGAAGCCGGATGATCCTGTCGTCAGCCGGGTTGTCGTAGAGGCGGATGCCGGCGCCGAGGAGGATCGGCGCGATGTGCAGGTCGATCTCATCGATCAGGCCTCGCTCGAGCAGTTGCCGCCCGATGGTCGGCGAGAACACCTCGACGTTCTTCCCGCCCGCCGCGTCGAGCGCGATCTGTACCGCCTCCTCGACCGGGCAACTGAGGACGGTGATGCCGTCGGCCGGCCGGGCGTCCTCCGGGTGGTGCGTGAGTACGAAGATCGGGCCCTGCCATGCGCCGCCGTAGGGGCGGGCATCACCGATGGCACTGTCGAAGCCGTCGCGGCCGGCCAGGACGGCGCCCGTCGTGCGGGTGTACTCCTCGATCAGGCCGGGTCTGACGGCGACGCCGGTCAGCCAGTCCATGTCGTGGTCCGGGCCGGCCACGATACCGTCCAGCGACATCGTGAAGTGCCAGAGCACCTTCGCGGCTGCAGTCTGCGGTTCGGTGTCGTCCATTCTCGCCTCCTGCTTACTGGTTGCGGTTTGCAATCGGTAGGTCAGACACTAGGACATCTGATGGTAGATTGCAACCAGTTAGGACGGGAGGAAGAGGGTGGAGCAGGAAGCGCGGTCGGGGTGTCCGATCAACGCCGCGGTCGAGGCGTTCGGGGACAGCTGGAGCCTGCTGGTGCTGCGCGACGTGATGTTCGGAAACCGGCGGTACTTCCGGGAGCTCCTCGCCGGCTCCGAGGAGAGAATCGCCTCCAACATCCTGGCCGACCGGCTCAAGCGGCTGGTGAGCGCCGGTCTCCTGACACGAGAGGATGCGGGGCCGGGGCGCCGGGCGGCCTACAGCCTGACCGAGGCGTCCATCCAGCTCGTACCGGTCTTCGCGCAGCTTGGCGAGTGGGGTCTGCGACACCGCCCGACGACGAAGCGGCTGCGGGTGCGCGCCGAAGTGCTTGCAGCGGGCGGCCCGCCGCTGTGGGCCGAACTCATGGCCGAGCTGCGGGCCATCCACCTTGGGACCGCAGCGCCAGAACGGACCGGTCCCAGCGTCATCGAACAGCTCGCCGAGGCATACGCCGCTGCAAGCTGAAGCCGTGAACGCGTCACCTCGCAGCGCGGAACGAACACGCCGTGGCATGGGCATCCTCCGGTGCAAGGCAGGCACGTCCCGGATATAGAACCCCCAGCGGGACGCCAGGCGCTGGTGCCCGCTGATCGTGGCAATGCCAGCTCGCCGGGCACCGCGGATTCCCGCAAGGCCCGCCCGCGCAAATGCCCGGTGAAGGTAGCTCAACCGCTACAGTCATCCGGTGGCCAAGGTGCTCATCGGATACGCCCGCTGCTCCACCGACGCCCAGGACCTCACCGCCCAGCGGGACGCCCTCACTGCACTCGGGGTCAAACCGAACCGGATTTACGTAGACCACGGCCTGACCGGCGCAAACCGTGCCCGGCCCGGGCTGCGCGAGGCATTGGCCGCGTGCCGGGCGGGCGATACCCTCGTGGTCACCAAGCTGGACCGGCTCGCGCGGTCGCTGAAGGATGCCCGCGACATCGTCGAGGAACTCACGACGGCCGGGGTGACGCTGAACATGGGCGGCTCGGTACACGACCCTCACGACCCGGTCGGGCGGCTGCTGTTCAACGTCCTCGGGATGATCGCCGAGTTTGAGTCAGACCTCATCAGGATGCGGACAAGGGAGGGAATGAAGGTCGCCAAGGCCAAGGGACGGCTGCGCGGCAAACAGCCCAAGCTCAAGCCCGCGCAAGAGGCGCACCTCATCGAACTGTGGCGCGCCGGAAAGCACACCAGCACCGAACTAGCCGAGCTGTTCTCCGTCGCCCGCTCCACCATCTACCGCGCTGTCCAGCGGGCGGACGAGCCGACCAGCGCCGCGTGATCAGTGCGCGGTTGAGCGCCCGGGCCCTCGTCTTGTGCTCGTCAGCCGGCAGACCCCTGACGAGAGCGCACCGACGCGATCACCATCCCGCAGGACGCCGATCGCCCTGAGCACCACGAAGCCCGGCCGCTTACCGCCCGGAGAGGAGCCGGACTCACTTCCTGAAGCTCAACGCAACAGGCTGATACGGGTGTATGCGCTACCCGAACGGCTGCCACGCGGCCGGGGCCAACAACTTCAAGATCATTCTCACCGCTAATGGCTGTTCCGTTGTTCCTCAACCCCGGGGCCCCAGCGGGCGAGATCCCGGGCGGCGGCGCCGGCGGCCTCCTCGGCGCGGCTGAGGTCGTTGCGGTGAAGGCTGATCAGGGACAGGATGCCGTGCGCTCGAGCTACAACCGTCTGGAATCTCGTCCGCCAGCTCGAAGCTTGCCTCGAGCTCGGCGATCGCGTCATCCCACTCCCCGGTCAGGTTGCCCGGCAGCGTGGTTACTCCGCTTTGGC